>JAHZBN010000004.1:0-242335 GCA_019423345.1 Butyricimonas sp.
GATTTTGACCTGTTGATTTTTTCGTGCGAGATATTACCACGGTTCCCCCGCCATTCTGCGCACCATAAGTTCTAGTCCCGTTTAACCCTACTTTAAATTCCGGGTCTCGATACAACATCTTCCCGTTAATCGATTCCCCTGGTTGTCCCTGCGCTCCGGTATTCCCCATTTTTCCCACCGAGTAAATTGTAGAACTCGTACCATTAGTGTAACTAATTATCGTTCTCGTCCAAAGATAAGAACCCGCCGCAACCGTTGGAATACTACTGCTCCATGTACCCGTTGGTGCCGTGGTGCCTGATGTTGAGGCTTGATAAGTTATAGTGGTACTACTCACCCCGTTCCCGGCGTTACCATTCATGCCGTTCGTACCCATTCTACCGACAGAATACATCGTGCTTGTCGTGTTGTCCGTGTAAGTTATGATTGTACGGGTCCAAAGGTATTGCCCGGCAGCAACGGCAGGTATGCTACTACTCCAAGTCCCGGTAGGGGTTGTAGTTCCAGAACTTGAGGCTTGATAAGCAATTGCCGTGCTTTTCACGCCCTTACCAGCCGCACCAGTGTCCCCCTTGTCTCCGGTGGCACCATGAGTCCCGATGATCACGGGCGTGCTAGTGTATTTACTATTATCCGTGTACGTGACAATCTCGTAATTCCACAAGTACTTCTTTGTCGTTGTGGTGACTTGCATCCCGGTCGTCCATCCCGACGTGGATGTTGTCACGCCACTTGCACTAGCGGAAGCGAGGTAATACTCGGTGATCGATTTAATCCCCACTCCCGTGGCTCCGGTGGCTCCATGCACCCCGATCACTCGCTTGTTCGTTTCCGCCGTCGTGCCGTCCGTGTAGGTTATAATCTCGTAATTCCAAAGGTATCTATTCGTCGTCGTCGTGGCTGGAACCGTGTCTGACCATGATGTTGGGGCCGTTGTGTTGCTTGATGAAACCGCGTACTTGTTCGCCACCGATCTAACACCACGACCGATTATACTTGTTCCTACTGGTTTAGGACGGCTCGTTTGCGGGCTTACCGATTGCGTGTACGATCCACTAGTCCACGTGTACCCGTCCGGTCTAGGAGTCCAAGTAACCGGGAAATCCGTTTTAACGTGATATTTACCACCACCACGCAAGTACAAAACAGGAGTACTAGAATACGTCATTTGCCCACAACTCACCGGGGATGACGAACAAAATTTGAACGTATCAACGTAAATTAAAGTCTGGGCATCTGTCGCTCCCCACCCGCTCGCCTGCATGTCTACATCAAAGTCCACGGAAAAACCACTGTTATGAGTACTCCAAGCCGGTTTAGTGCCGCTATTCAATGCCACCGAAACGCATATCCTGTTATATCCAATTCGTGACAACGGTGTGCCCGTGAAAGGTATCCACTTGTCCGCATCATAAGAGGAAGCATCCAGCCACACATCAGTTTTCCAGTAATTTTCCCCGGATTTCGCTTTCGTGACAATAAATGTTTTCTCGACGTAAACGGAAGCGGATTCAAGGTAAACACGGAAGGTACAAGATGCCGTGTCGGCGGTCATGGTGGTACACTTGACTCCATCCACGCCATTCCAAGCGAAAGTTCCTCCCGTTTCTTGTTTCGTGCCTATCGAGAATTTGCCCGCTCCTAAATCGCCCGTGGTTGATACCCCCGTTAATTTGGTCGTTCCCTTGTAAGCTGTCGCTTTCGTTGTCGCTTTCGCCAGTTCTCCCGGTAATGGATTCCCGTTGGCATCGCAAGCCACCGTGTGAGCCTCGTTGGTTAACAACACGGTACAAGCGTCTTTTCCCGCCGCCCCGGCGGCACCAGTAGCACCCATTTTCCCTATCGAGTAAGATGTACTCGTCGTGTTATCGGTGTAAGTGATAATCGTGCGAGTCCACAAGTATTGATTGGCCGACACGGAAGGGATAGTGGTTCCCCACGTCCCGGTGGGAACGGTGGTACCGCTCGTGGACGCTTGATAGGTAACGGCCGTGGATTTTATCCCCTTCCCGGCAGCTCCCGTGGCCCCGGTAGCTCCCATCTTACCGATGGAATAAGAAGTGCTTGTCGTGCCATCGGTGTAGGTGATGATCGTGCGAGTCCACAAGTATTGATTGGCCGACACGGAAGGGATAGTGTTTTCCCACGTCCCGGAAGGAACGGTGGTACCGTTCGTGGATGCTTGATAGGTAACGGCCGTGGACGATATTCCCCGGCCAGCGTCACCCTTGTCTCCCTTCATCCCGTTAGCTCCCATCTTGCCGATAGAATAGGACGTGCTTGTCGTGTTATCAGTGTAAGTGATGATCGTGCGGGTCCACAAGTATTGATTGGCCAACACGGAAGGGATAGTGGTTCCCCACGTCCCGGTGGGAACGGTGGTACCGCTCGTGGACGCTTGATAGGTAACGGCCGTGGATTTTATCCCCTTCCCGGCAGCTCCCGTGGCCCCGGTAGCTCCCATCTTACCGATGGAATAAGAAGTGCTTGTCGTGCCATCGGTGTAGGTGATGATCGTGCGAGTCCACAAGTATTGATTGGCCGACACGGAAGGGATAGTGTTTTCCCACGTCCCGGAAGGAACGGTGGTACCGTTCGTGGATGCTTGATAGGTAACGGCCGTGGATGATATTCCCTTCCCGTCCGTGCCGGGTTTTCCTGCGGCCCCGTCGGCCAACTTCGCCAGCGTGAACACGTCCGTGAAACTCTCGTCCCCGTTACAAACACACCGGAACGACCTCACGTTAGTACCGGAAGGGAATAACACCGGGTCTCCCGGCATGACATCCAACGTTTTTTTCGTGGCGCTTTCAATATTTACCCAACCCGTACCGTGTAAAAATTGCCACTGGTAGGATTCGGGGGCGATCTTCGAGGCCATCGCTGTCAATGTTATCGTTGCCGGGATCGGGTTTCCAGTGAAACCGGGACCGTATTTAAACACTTGCGAGGAAGCGGTTATGTCTATGGTTTTGACTATGGCGTCTTGAATTTTTTCCTCCAACCCCTCGATAATATCAGAGAACTCCCCGTTTTTCGTGAATACTCCCACCCGGTTACTCCCGTTCGGGTCTTTACCCATGCTAATAGCCCATTTTCCCGATAGCGTGTAACTATTCACCCCGGCGTACATCGTCATCCCGGCGTCTTCCATCATGGATGAAATAACAAGGATCCACGAGAGATTCGGGTCTGTACGGTGCCCGAACTGCGCCAGTTCATCCCCCACCTCCGGCACGTCAACACCATCACGGTCAGTCTTCGACAAATCTATGTAATCCTCCCCGATACCCATTACAAGGTTCCAGTAATATTTTTCCTTGCCATCCCCGTACTTGTCACAACGCATCTGCGCCCCGATCGTGCAAGTGTTCTTTTGTCCCTCGGAAGTTTCCATGTAACAACGCCAGTAATCGTCATATTCCTCCACCTTGTTGACCTTCATCCCTGATGGAGAATGCACGTCCCGACCTCCACGCCAGAATACCCGCGCCACGGCAAGTGCCATCACTTCCATGTAATTCCGTACCGTCAATTTCCCAGTAGTGAAATCTTCCGTCCCAACCATACCTGTACCAGAACCGACAACCCCGGGAATGAAATCCGCCGTTTTGAAACCTTCCCGAAGGATTAGTTTACGGAACTCCGCGTCACCCATGGCGTCTATTATCCATCCTTTTACCTTGGTTTCGAATTCTGTGGATCGAAGACTCTTAAATTTCACATCATCGAAAGTACGAAGTGCCTGATTAAACCAATCTTCCCAAGCGTGTTTATCAAATAATTTTGAATCATCCGCAAACTTCGCCCTAATATATTTATCCAAAAATTTCAGATACAACCCATCCCTCACTAACTCCGTTTTTTTCCAGTACGATGACAGATCAATCTTATCAATCGCCCCCTCTGAAACCGCTTGAGTAATTGCAGCAATCGAAATTCGCCGCCAAGCATTTTCAAACGCATACTGAACCGGAAGCATCAAATCATCCGCAACTACCGCGATCGGGAATTCAGCCAATCGCGGAGCGAGAAAAGGGATCGAGTCCACCTCCGGGAACTCTAATAAATGAGGTAAATCATCCCTATTACGAGTAACAACATCATATTTTGTCTGTTTTGAATAAAAAAATTCAAACGTGAAATCGTTCAACGAGTTTTTTGTAAAACCATTCTCCGACTCACGTAAATATATCCGTCTCAAAGCCCCAGCAACATGATAACGTTGTTTTGACACGAAAAAGCTTCGTAACCATCTAGCATAATCAATCGAAGGTATGAACCCCGTATTTTGCTCGCAAGAAAAATTCAAATCAATATCACTATCGGTCGATTCCTCCAATACCGTTGTTACCGTTCCTTCTGTCTGAATCTTTTCCGTAAATCTTCCGGTAAAAACAACAGAATCAATTCCTCCCAACGTGTTTTCAAACAAGTACACGTTCGTCTCTGTATTCGACTGACTCAATATATAACGCTGCACGTATGTTAACCGCTGCCCAGCCTCATTTTCAACCCAAACATCATAACATCCCACAACTCGGTCGAATTTACCCGATATTTTCAAGTAAGAAACATCTACCGTGTACAGATTCCCCGCCTCCAAAGCTAACAACGTTTCATTTGCTGATCCATCTGCGAGATAAACTGTCATTTTTATTAAACACGCTACCATCGCGTAATATGACAAGTATTCCGGCTGATGCATCACGATTCTTTTTTCCTGAGGTTGTAATGTCAACCATTGCGTTTTTAAAAACACGGCGGAACTCTCCGCCACGTTTGATATTCCCCCTTTCACCACGGTAAACTCTATCACGGAATCCTCGATCTCGGCCTTGAATTTTTTTACCGCTAAAGATTGAATAATATAATCTGAATCAGCCCGTGGAATCGATATTGATAAAAAACAATCCACAATATCTTTCATCGATACCCGCACCTCACCCCCTTCCGCCACGTAAACTTCATCCACGATTACCATTCCATCCACGCTCAATTTAAACACTAGAGACTTCGCAACATCTTCTATCACGAAATCATTCATGTTTCCGGCAAAACTTAAAATATCAGGTTGTTGAATTATTTTCATCGCTTTAATTTTACCTCTAAGCTACTTAATAGTCTTATTTTATAAAGGACAATTTAAAGAGGATAGCACCGTACTAGATGCGAAACAATCGAATTTCTATCCAACACTATTTCCTGCTCGTAACACATGTATCTTCTATTCCGGATAACCAGTACACACGAAAAAAAATCCTGCAAATTATCTAAATTTCTAATATCAGGACAAACGTAAAATTCGTGATGTTGTTCCGCCCCGATTAATAACAACGCTCGTTCCTTCACGTACTCGCTTAGACCATCATCAACCCCATTCCATAATAACGAGAATGTTCCATTCTCATCGGACTCGGCGATAGGGCTTGCCACGGGATAATAAAACTCGTAAGACCTTCCCGATCCATCCACCGGTACCGACTTGATCATACCCCGGTAAATAGAAAATCGCAATTCTTTTGAAACCTGCTCCACGCATTCATACCCATCCCCAAACTCCTCTTGAAATGCCGCAAAACGATATTCATACTTGTAATCAGGTTTAACATTCGGCCTCACGAATGTCTTCACGTCCGATGCAACCCCCACGATCGTTGAAATACATTCCACCGTTTCCGCATCTTCTTCCTCTCCAAAAACATAACTTAGGAAATATTCGAGCGACTTCACCAATTCGTCATTACTACTAGCATCCTTGTAAATAATTCCCGTTACCCGATCTTCATCTGAAAGAAAATGTTTAGCCACCCCATCAAGTACCTTCACCTCTTTTTCCAACGAAAGATTTAATCGACGAATATCTACATTCTTCGTGGTTTCATCCACGATAAAATTATACCCGAATTTATTCTCAATCTCACGTAAGAAATCATAAACAGAAATACGTGGTAAATGTTCCCCGTATCGATATTTATCCGCATCCTCCGATCCCCGGTTCACGTCTATCGGGTTCCGCCGACAGATAATCAACAAATCTTTCAAATTATCATCACTGGAAAATTCATCCACTCCTATCGTGTATCCCATACTCTCCAAAACCCTTTTTACAACCACGGTCACCCGCAAAAAAGGAGTAAAATAGATCGGTTTTACCTGGTAATGTAAACTAAAGTATTCCTTGCTCGGCTCCAAGTAATTATAAAAATCCACTTCCGTATCCAACGAATTCTTTATATATGAATCTCGAACAGGGCACACCACGTAATCCATCCGTTCTTTCAAACTCTTGTAAAATTGTTCCAATGTATTCGTTCTATTACCCGGACTGTACGTAAATTGCCCCCAACATGACTCATCCAGCATCCAATCCCTCGCTTTCCCCCAAAAAGAGTTTTTCTCTGTTGAAATGTAAAATTCCACGTTGCCCTCCCCGACATCTGTCAACACGCATTGCCCGTTCAATAACTGATACGGACCAAAACTCACTCCTGCCTGTAACTTTTCCGTCATATCCGTGTGAGTACGATCCACGAATCCGAAAACCCGTCTATTCGATGCCAAATTAACTTCCATCGGGTATGTCGCATCTTCACGATCTCCATCCAGTAAGTTATTTTTCAAATTAATCGCCAGTTCAAAACCTTCCGGCAACCGTACCGCCTTTGAATTAATTTTTACTTGCAAGCTCATCCTCTTCCAGTTTTAGTGCCTCGTTCATAATCCTGTGCCTTCTTTATCTTCTTAACCAAACCATTATTCCCGTACATCGGGATCGAGAACTCCATGTTCATCAACCGATTCATCATCTCGATATTCTTCTCCAATAATCGGTTCATCGCCGGATCACTGCCTCCCACATCAAAAGTTCCCGATGAAATCGTAGAACTATCTGTCGGGTACCGTCCCCCGGCAAACTGGGGAACTCGTCCCCGTGATATATCAATAATGCTCCTGTACACCCGTGGATAATTCAATATCAATTTCCGAGTCGTGTTACCATCTACCACCATTTCCGGCTCCTTCTCCGAGAACAATCCTAACGTCGGTTGATCATATACCCCAGTTTGGATTCGATTCCCCACATAATTAGCTTCATATCTTCGTCCATCATCCTCCCCGATCACTGGATACTTTCCTGTCGCATACTGCGCCGCCTTAATCGTTGCAATCTGCACGACACCCATAGCGGCGGCCAAAGCTGCCAAGATCGGACCAATGATCGGCCCCAACTCCCAAGCTTTCGCCACGGCCACGGCAGTACTTACCGTTGTCGAGAATATTGCCTGCGTTCTCTCCCGTTCACGTTGCTCTTTCTCCAACTTCTCTTTTTTCGCATCCAAATCCGCATCCAACTGCGATACTCGTGCGTTATATTGTTCCTGTGAAATCTGTCCGGAATCCAGTTGTTTATCCAACTCGGCTTTCTCTTTTTTCGTTTTTTGCTCGTATTGTTTAAGCTCCTTTTGCGTCTGCGCTGCTCGTAATTTCGTGTAGGCAGACCAGGCATTTCCCAACGCTCCCACGGCAAATTCGATTTCCTCGATTCCCGCTTTTCCCTGTCTTAAATTATTGAAAAACTCTTCCCACTTCGAAGCGTTCATACCTAGAACATCAAAATCCGTCTGTTTCTTCTTATCCAGTTCCTCCCGTGATATTTTCAATTTCGAGAGAGATAAGCCAACCTCGGCCAATCGTTTCTTCAACTCATTTTTCTGTTGCTCGGTCAACACCATTTCTCCCGAACCACCTTCTTTGCTCTCGACCTCTCCAAATATCTCCCCGAGTAAAGCAATCATCTCCCCCGCATGAGTTTCCGACAATGCTAATTCTTGACGTTGGTGCTCCTTTAAAAGTTCCTGACGTTGAAACAATGACCCGGAAAAAACTTCCAATTCCGCACTTTGTGCCATTTGCAATTCCATGACTTCCATGCTCTGTCCCAGTTGAAGATTCTTGATCCGCTCATCAATTTCCTTCATGTAATCCTCCGTCTGTTTTTTCCGGGCATCCTTCAAAATTTTATCCTTGTTAGCCTCATGCTCTCGTTCCAAGATTTCCAACGCCTGCAATTGTTTTTCTGTCAAAGCTTCCCGTTTTTTCCCGAACAACCCAGCCTGCCCCAATCTCTTCCGGTAAGCGTTTTCCTCTTTCAAAACCGGATCACTTTTAGCCTCGATAATCGCATCCACACGTTCCTCTTTCTTCCTCGCTTTCTCGGAAATCTCCAATTTTTTATCGGCTATCTTCTGTCTTAACTCAACTCGTTTCTCCTCGTTCATGTCCTCGTTTTTCAAACGATATTCAAGATGAGCCAATTCCAACGCATCAAGTTTATTTTCATATTCTTCTTGCGTGATCAACCTTTGAGCATATCTATCTTTTAAAGCGATCATCTGATTTTCAATAGAACTCGTATTACCACCCTTTGGCGAAACGTAATCAATAACCTCCATCTCATTTTCAAGCCCTAAAGGATCGACATTATTTTTACGACCACCAACATTTGCAAGTAACTCGTTCACGGAATCAATTTCCCTTTGTAAAGTTGTTTTTCCAGCACGAATAGCATTTATCGCTTCTTGAACCGGGTTTGTTTTGTATATATGCGATGTAAACTTATCCATGAACAACACGTGTTCTGTCGTGAACGTTTCATCTATCAATTGTTGCAAATCTTCCGGGATCGTTCCCCCTTCCTGCATCGCAGCCTTAATCTGTTCGAAATATCTCGCAGACTCTCGTGGATCAAAAGTCTTTTGCAATGCCTCCCGGATTTTTTCTAGGTTCTCAACTTCTACCTCCACGTAAGCCTCCGTTGCTTTCGTGGTTGCGGTATCAATTGCCCTATCTCTCGCCGCCTGTTTAGCGGCCGTTGATATAGCCTCGTAAGCCCCTTTCACGTCATCCAACGCTTGAATCTCTGCACTCAATCCATTCAAATACTGCCCGTACTTGCTCAATATCTCATCCTTCACCTTCTGATACTCGCTCGTACCCTTCGTTAGCGCATCCAGCTTTCCAAACAACCTATCAATAGCCATTTGCTCCATCGTCGACTCCCGGGCAAACTCTCGCTGTGCCTCTTGCACTCGTTTCAACGAACGACGAATCCCCCCGGTCGTCTCATCAATAATTTGATAAGCCTTGTAAAAAGCGGTACCTAAACTCAATATTGATAACGTGATTATTCCGACAGGATTCGTTACCAGCGATACCATGAAAGATCTCATCGCCATCGTCGCTTGCTTTATTCCACCAGAGAAAACCAACCAGGCTACTTGCCGTCTTTTCAAACTATCAATCTCCTGCACTCCCAAACTGATCGCCTTCAAAACCAACGCCTCTTCAATCTTCCTCCAGGCAACAACACCCTTTTGTACCGTCCAATAGGTACCGAGAACCCCCGTCAACCATAATATTTTCCCTCCATGTTTCGTGACCAAATCGACCAGCACTTCCAAGGTACTCACGGTTAATCTCATCAAACTCATACCGTGAGTCATCAAGGGATACAACTTTTCTCCCAGTTGCTTGATCCTTTCGTCCAAATCCTTTTTAGCTTTCGCCCTTTGTGCCGCCAAGTTACTATTTTTAACCTCGAACTCGTTTGTCAAAGAAATTCCCTCGTCAAAAGCCTCGTTCGCCAATCTTTGTTGCGCACGCAAAACCTCTGTATTATTAGCCAAAACCCCCAACACGCCAACAGCCCGTTTCCCTTCCATCCCCATATCTCCCATACTGGCGATCATCTTTTCAATCTCGCCCTCGTTACCTCTCAATCCCTCCATGACACGCAAAAAGGCCTCGTTCGCATCTTTATGTAACAACCCGGAAAACTCCTTTATTTCCATTCCCGCAATTTTCGCGTACGTTCCTGTTTTCTTAAACATTTGCGTCATCACTTGCGAATAAACGGTACTAGACACCTCCGAGGTCTGACCGAATTTATCTAATGTCGCCGCCAACCCCATCACGGCCGGAACCTGCACTTTCGTGATAGGAGCAATTCCAGCCACCCGTTTCGTGAATTCAACGATATACCCCTCGTTCGCCGTACTAGCCATACCCAACTCGTTAATCACGGAACCAACTTTCAACATTCCCGCCTCGATCCCGAACAGATCCTTCACCTTGAAAATATCCACGATCTTCCCCACCTGCCGGATCGCCTCCTCCGTGTCACCCCCCAAATCCTCCTTCAACGCCACGTTAATCTTGTCCGCCGCCCGAACGAATCCCAACAGGTTATCCCTCCCCTCTATACCCAACTTCCCCCCGATCCGGGCCAAACCCATCAACTCCTCCTGTGCCGAACGAGTATCATATTTTTTCAACTCCTCACCCAACTCGATCACCTCCTCTTTCGCCAGATTCGTCGTCTTCTGCACATCCGCAATAACATCCGTGAATTCAACATACTTGTTTATCGCCGATTTGATCCCGAAGATTATTCCGGTAAACGAAGCCATTCCAGACACCACCAGATTCCAATATTTATTTACACCATCAGCGACACGACACAAAAAACCGTGAGTCGCTTGCGCTTGGGCACTCAGTTCTGTATGTCTTTTCCGCAGAACAACCAAAGTTTTTTGATATTCCTTCCACTTGGGATCATTCGGGTCTGTCCTCCGGAACAAAACTCCCGTCCTCGTGATCTCCCGGTTCAATTCCTCGATCGAAAGAGTTGTTATATCCAAATTCTTCCGTAACTTCTCCACCTTTCCCCCGTTGGCCTCCAGCTCTGCCCTGTTCCGCTTCAACGTTGCGGTATCCTCCTCACGTCTTTTAATCAATTTCGTGTTTTCCGCTTCCAGCCTTCTCAAACTTTTTTCCAAATTTTCCACGGCCAACACGGACTTTCTCCCGGACTCTCCACTTCTACGAACAATTTCTTCCTGCTTTCGAATATCCTCAAGCAAGCGTTGGCCATACTTTGATTCTTTACTCGCTTGATCTAACTTTTTATAGGAATTATACATGGTTGTCATACTAGAACGAGCCGAGGCATACGCTTTTTCCTGCTTCGCCACATTTTCCCGTTCCTTTTCTAACGTTTTGATGTATTTCGCCACCTGTTTCTCGTTTCGCTCGATCTGCTTCCCGTATTTATCAATGGATTTTTCCAGTTTATCATTCTCAGCCCTCAGATCACGAACCTTCTCTTCCAACTCGAAAAGTTCATTTTTCGCCTCGTTCCCATTAATCTTAATGTTCAGGCGCATATCCTCGTCAACAATCTTTTTACCCATTATTCTGCCTTTAATTCTGCCCTAATTTTATCTCTCACGCTCTCCGTAAAACCAACGCCTAACTGTTTAGCGATCGCCAAGAAATGCCCGTAAACAAACCGATTATGAATTTTATATCCAGTCCTTCGGCGAGTTCTACCATTCTTCATTTGAATCACTCGTTTCATATCCAGGAAACGTTCATAATCCACATGTCTAAATACCAACTCTCCACTTAAATCATCACCTCCCGGCACGGAAACAGAACGTGCCTTTTCCAATCTCCCTGATCGGAAACGAGCTTTCACGTAAAGCGCACGTCCTTGATTTTTCAACAGCCTATTACCTTGATGTTGAAGAACCTTCTCGACAAATTTTTGTTCTACAATTCCATCCATGAAAGCAAGTTACAAGAGAAACACCAGTAACTAAAGGACAAAAAAAGCGGGGATCTCTCCCCGCTCATGCAAATTCTAATTATTATTTTCACTTAAACCAGTGCAATCAACAGCCCCACCCCCCCCCAACACGATCAACAACCACCACATCCTCATTAACACCTGCACGAGTCCCCCCTTCAGCAACAACACGGCCAACAACACCAACACGATTCCCCCCAACTCCAACCACCACGCTACCGCACCAATCACTCCCAACACGATCACCCCGCACACGATCTCGAATCGCCGCTCCATCTTTTCCTCGTCCACCTCTCCACCCCGGCCGGAACGTACAGCCATCACCACCGCGAAAACCAAGGACGCAATCGCCGCCACCACCAGCACGATTGATAACACACCTTCCATAACTTCTCCGTTTTAATATTCTTACCGCTAATATACAACTATTCCTCCACCTTTTCCACCCGAAGCGGAACAATCCCCATCTCTTCAAATATTTCATCAACCAATTTATCCAGTTCCTCCCTGGTTAACCCGATAAATTTATACGTTACCAAATAATCAGCCATGATGAACCTCCTTTCCCTCCTTCTCCGCTATCACTTGACCTATCAACTCCCGGATCACCAATAAATCCTCGTCATCAAACACCTCGCAAACAATATTACCATCAAGCTCGAACTCGTAATACTCGTTATTTTCACGTTCTTTAGTACTAATCCTCCGGGTATGCACCAAACGTATTTCCCTTCTTAAACTCATCTTTTACCCCCTTTCCCGCAAATATCCCCATCAATCTCCTGCAACATCACGTCATTATAAATTCCGAAAACCGCATCCACCGCAGAGTCCACCGCCTCACTAAAATTAATAATAAAATGATCAATCGGACGTTCCGGGTAAATCTCCACCGTCTCGTTAAATCTCATCCGGGCAAGCTGCAAATCTGCAACCAAATCCCGAAGTGCTTCTTTGTTTGTCATAATTTCTTTGGTTTTGAACATTTATAGGCACAAAAAACGGCATGCCTTTCCCGCTGTTCAAACTCCAAAGAGGTCTCTATATACCATTACAATATATAGACGGGGGTACACGCCGTTATATCTCAATACGTACTTCTCTGATAGATATAAAAAATCCGCTCCACGGATCGAGGGCGGTCTATCTCCGCCTCTTTGGATTGTTTGAACACCACAAAGATGGAAACAATTTTTGATAAAACAAAAAAAGCGGGGAAAATTCCCCGCTCAATATTATCTATCGAAATCTAAATTCCTTGATTCCCGCTGACGTTCCCTATTTTCTTTCCATCGTTCAAACATCTCTCTCTGCTCCGGAGTCAATCTATCCTTCAACCTCGAACGACTCTCCCGTTTTCCTCCCATTGCCACCCCGGAACTGACCGCCAACATCACATTACCGAATAATATTAATAGAAAATCTATTATTTCAAAATTTCATTCTGAGGTTGATAAAATCTCAAATAACATCCTCCGATACTATTCTCAACAACTTTTGTCGCAATAGTTTTTTCAAAAGTTATCATATAACAATGATGAATACTCAAAACTAAATCTTGTAATTCTTGATCTTCTTCCAAATCAATTATATTCAAACCTACCTCCTTACATTTTTCTTTAGAAATATGCCTACTATGCGTTTTACTATCATCATTATCGCCAAAAGTTTTCTTTATCTCTGAAATTTGATCAGGAGCTACAACAGAATTCTTAAGAATATTATCAATCAACTCATTTGACAACTTTACCGCTTGGGCACATGATAATAAAAATGTTGGTTTATAATTTGCAATTATAACTTGCCACAATCCTAAAGAATTTGGATTAGTTCTTACATCATTCTTGGCTTGTTCAAATTCTTTTAATACCGACTGACACGGCACTCCATTAAGTTGCGGATCAAAAGGTCCCAAACAAGATTGTTTCCCCATCAAAATAGCTTTACATGACACAGAAATCATTGATCCTGCAGACATCGCCATTTGTGGGATAATGGCCCTTATATTCCCATTAAAAATCGAATGTAAATAATTAATTATTTTTTCTGTTGTTGCAATATCACCACCAGGAGTATGTAGTATTAAATCTAACCCTTTCTCTTTCGGAAGTTTATGAACCGCTTCCATAAAAGCATTAATATCTTTATCATTAATTGCAATATCTGGAACATTACTCTTTTGCAAAAAAGCCGAATAATATGTTATTACGTTTCTTCCTGTTTTTTGGGCCAACCTTTCAAGATAATCAAATCTTATTGCAGCAAGATGTTCAATTTGTTTATCTCTATTAGGATTGGCCTCGACACTCCTTAAGATTTCACTCCAACTTGGCATAACATCAATCTTTAAACGAACCACTTAAACTAATTGCAGTATTACCTACTAAACTTTCATCATAAAAAGAAAATTGGACATAGGAATCTCCTCTCATTTCCCAAGTACTTTTAATCATACTTTTTTCATCAAAATTTTTCATTAGTTCACGATATTCTTGAAGCAAACTTTGATTATTTTCCTGCAAAGTCTGTTGCGTATCCTCTTTCATGGCCTTATGTTTATAAACAAATTCTACAACTTTTGCGCACCAAAGATATAGAAAAATATAAGTAAAACAATAGCATATTAACAGCTATTTTCCGTGAGATGCTAAACTAATTCTCAAAACTAAACGCTATCGACCACCCGTTATACGCCCCGGCAATATTCCACTCCGGTTCAATCTCAATGGAAGCCCGGTCAAGATTCCGTAACAATTTATGCCCCGCATCCGAATCCTCGATTAATTTATCCCGAATTTTCCCGGCCAACCCCTGTAAACGTTCATAACTCTCGAACTCGTTATCCCGTGACACGGAAGCCTTCCCGGCATATTCCAGCACGAACAAAAGAATCGTGTTATTATCTCCCATGTTATCCTCGCTTCCCGTGCTACCGATTGTCGGGTAAACCGCCACCATGATCACTCCTGTCTCGTCTCTTAACCTCTTTTTCAAATGCTCCTCCTGTACCACCATGACGAGTTCATCAGCCCTGATCAACTTCAATAGATCAGTACAATAATCTTTATATTCACTTAGATTTACCATTAGCGTACATCTTTTCTAAACGTTTATTATCCAAATACCATAAATACAAACGCAACAAAACCGAATACAAGTTTGTCCGTTTCACCTCTTCAACCGTTCCAAACACCCCGTTTTCAGCGATCCCAAGTAATATTCCCGTCAATCCCAATCCCTCGGAATTATCTTCCTCTCCCGAATCACCCGCCTGTTTAAACAAAGGAGCCAACGAGATCAAACGCCCGTCAATTTCAATCTCACCTGATTTAAAGTAATGATCACAGACCGAGAACCACGATAAGATCACGAATCGCTCCTCAAAACTCAATTTTCGAAATTTCCCCGCTCGCTTCAAACAAACGTGGGGGTTAAACTCTTCCCGAATATCACCCGATTCAATCCCCGATCGAGCGGGACGATATAATACCGCACACAAAGCATTCAAATCACTTTCATCTTTGCTTTCCATGTATTTACGATAATAATCATCCGCCACCTGGTATTCCCCGAAAGTAATATTAAATAATGCCGTATCCGGACCATGAAAAACCTTACGCCCGATTCGAACGGTAGGCAATAAATTAGTCACGCAATCAAAATTGAATACCAACTCGCCATCCATCTCGGAAAACACGAACGACACGGTTTCTGCCGCTAACACGACATTCCCGTACTTCTGTTCATACTCTTCCCTTGTCAAGAATTTGTCTCGCCTGTTATGCTTACGTCCTCGCTTGATCCCGGCAAGATGATAAAACACCAACACTTTAAACTCCAACACGCTCGTTTCTCCCGTGATCAAACGTAATCCCTGCCGGATAATAAACAATAATTGTTCCCGGTTCAATTCCTCCCAACAAGAAGGATAAGAAACCCTCTTCCCTATTTCCGGAATCTCGATCACGTTCATACCGTGAAAAATTTTTCTTGATTATAGTCCGTTTTCTTTCTCACGTACGCGGTTCCATCTTCCGGCGTGATCTCTTTTATATAATCCTGTAATTCCACGATTCCCCGCCCGGCATCCCCGGTGTAAACGTTCTCCATGATCCCGATCAAATCACGTGAAGCCGGCGAGCTAGCGTCAACCGTTTGCCGTTCCGAATCAAAACGAGTAACCACGGAATCCGGCAATACTTTCACGGAAAAGCGACGCACGGCTTTCGCCATGACCAAATGGGGAACCACTTCCCGACACAACTCCACCACCCGTTCCTGCTCCTCCGTCAACACCCCCGCTCGCATCGCCTCCTTTATTTTCTCGTAACGTTCCTTCCCGATATATTTTACCATATCACGATCCACGGAACGAACAAACGGTAACACCCGCAAAAAGAAATAACGACTCCTATCTATCGGGATCACGTTATCGAACTCGGCAGCGTTACTCACGAATAACGATCTCATATCCTTACGCTGAGCCGATTCCTTCCACTCCACGATGGACTCGACATTTTTATCCAGGAATGCGATTAAACGATCAACAGCTTTCCCGGCCTTGTCCCTGATACCCGCATCATCCCGATCTAACATCCATTGCCACGGCAGACTCTCCGATTCCTTGTCAATTTTCACCTTACGCCCGTCCTCTTCATGAGAAACGTCCTGATTCCGGGACCATGATAAATACGCTGTCAACGCTATCGGGAGCTGGAAACGACAAATCAACTCCATATCTAACCCCTGTTGTTCCCCGTCATTATAGGCCTTCAACACTCGATCATAAATTTCCTCTCCCAACACCTCGATTAAATCCTCCGTTGCCAGTTCTATATCCAACATGAATGATTCCAATTTAGCCGTGGCATACAACCAAGGTACACACGCCCGAAATTCCTCTATATTTTCAAATAATATCTTCATCACACGTTCTGTTTTACTCTATCTTTTGGTGCAACATCTTCCTCCCGGAGTACGATCTTATGGTAAAAACCAACCCTCCACGGAGTACCGGGGAAATTTAAACGAATCGTCTCGTTCAATGCCTGCAAAATAATTTCCTCCGGGATCGTCGTGTCTGATGCCAAGTACAATTTCAAGGCGTACAGCATTTCTGAACCCGATGATAATTTACCATCCACCATGATATTTGATAATGCCGGGTGTAATCCAATCCCCGAAGTGGTAGCACTATCCGCCTTCTCGCTTACCCGTATCTGAGCCTCGATAAAATCTTTTATTTTCTGATCAATCGGGGTAATCTTCCATTCCCAAATTTTCCCTTCATCATCTCTCAGAGATATAGTGTGAAAGAATTTCCCCACATTTTTCTTTCCTGACAAGGCATTTGCTAACGAACGCAACACTTCATCTTTATGCTCTTCCAACATTTCATCATTATACTCGATCCCGATCCGGGTACATCGTTGCTCGATCTTATCCTTTTGTATATCCCAATACTCTGCCGGGGATTCAATATGAAACGCCACGTTTATCGAATTTTCCGTGATATACTTTAACACCTGTGGAACGTCTGACGAACGCATGATCCAGTTACGAGAACCCCAAAATGACGGAATGGAATACAAAGACCGGGCATAGGAATAACTATTGTGATATGAAATCGAAACGGCTCGAAACGGATCATTCTTATCATATACCGGGTACGTTGCAATTCCCGATATACAATTATTTTCAAAATCCCCCACGTATATTTCCCTCACGTCTTCTAGTTTCCTACTATCCACCCAGCCCAAACGTGCATTTACACCAGGGATCACCTCCAAACGGGCAATTTTGGCCTCTTTACCGATTCTTTTCCCCCGTGTCGGGAAATGTTTCACGAAATAACCGTGCAAATACTTGTATTCGGTAATCGCCATCTCTATGTAACGAAGATAATCCCATGACTCCAACCATTCCCATATCTTAGCATCACGTCCCCACTCCCGGATCACCTCCCCGTTCTCATAAACTTTCTTGTAAAGTTCCGGCCCTTGACCGTACAACAACCCTTTTTCTCGTTCCAGGATACCGGGAGCCAAATTATTTTCATCCAACATATCCCGGACAAAAGAAGGGAGATTATTATCCACTCCATAAGGAACCACCTCTTTCCCCGAAACAATCTCCGGTTCAACCTCCCAAGTTTTCGAGAGATTCCCGGCAGAGAAGGTTCCGACCATCCCCGAATACATCCCCACTCCAACCCCCGGAATATTCATGAACCGGGTATTGCCGACCCTGTTTATTTCCACGTTTTTCATCGTATCGTAATTTTTTCACCGTTAAACATCATCAAAAGAGGGAGATAAAATTGCCTGGCCTCCCCTTTATCCAAATCCATGTAAGGAATCAAGAAATCAGCATTTCGATAAGTTTTTGCATCCGCTTTCTTACGTAAACGAGCATTATCGACCTCCACGACCCCCTCGGACTTCATCTCCGACATATTCAGGCTCATGAAGGCCATCGAGAAAGACTTCCCTTCCGCCGTCAACTGGCGCATCTTTTTTATGGCTTCATACATTTTCATGATATAAAAATACCCTGCAATTTATAGAGGATAAAGGACAGATATATCCTCTTATACCATTCTTAACACAAGGGATTTATAATTTTCACTACCTCAAAGCCATCAATAAAACTCCCAAACAAGAACATTTGACAATACATATTCAAAAAGCTGATATTTATCCTTCACGAGCCATCTTTCGAGGTCCTTTTCAAGAATCATTACAATTTACTCTTTCTTAATCAACCCATTAGGCTCAAATTTCCGTTTTTCACGGAAATTCTGAACCGATTGAACCCCGGCCGCCCCCTTCTTGATTCACGATTGCAAATCCTTACCTACCCAATGATATATGACAACATATTTGAAAACACCGTTTTACACCTCGCACCCCGCCGCGGGCAACCGCTTAAACTTTACAGCTAACTTTCAAAAGAATCTAACCACCTTTTACCTTGACACCCCAAGGAAAAGAGTGCAGGATCACCCCGCACTCAACGATACATTACTAGACTTCACCTTGGTATGTTTAACCCACTTCTTTCTCATCATTAAATATTTAAACGAATCCGAGAAGTTCGTTGATTCATAAAGCAAACGATGAGCGGGGAGTTTCTCCGAACGTTTATCCTTACTAATCCTCTTCTTACCTTTAAATTCAACGATCTTGGTCGGAGTTATCTCCAACGAGCATTTCAACGGCTTGGCATGGTACATATCAATTAACACGTTAGGTAAATTCGGATTCTTTCCGGAGAATAACTCCATCATGAAATCATACTCATCCCAAGTATAAATCGTTCCTTGGTTCCTTGATTCCAGCGTCACCGTCCATCTCGTCCTCTTCCCATTTCTATCCTTCTCGATAGCCTGTTTCAACTTACCCGCCAAATCCTGTTTCACCTTCTCGTATTGATTCCCCGCACGATCATAGAACATCGCAACTTTCTTACAATCGTGATAAGCGAAATAACGCAGGAATTTATCTGCGGCCTCTCGAATCCACTCCGGGGGTAACGTGTATAATGTTTTAAGAACACGAAAGTCTTTCCCCTGTTCCTGTCCTATCGAGATAGAAATCATGTTCCCGAAATCAATCCCGATCTCGATCGGTTCATCCTTCCGCAAGTACTTCAATATCCTACAATCTTCCTCGTCACGAATCCCGAACTCTGCCGCATACCTGGAAGACGTTCCATCCCCGTAGAAATTTATCGAGGTCACGGCTGCATAGAACTTGTTTCCCGCCGCCAACCTCGGTTTCGTGGATAATATAGCGGTCAACACATCCTCCAAATTACCCTCAAATTCATCCTCGAAATACTCCGGACGTAAAATATCAGCGTTAATATAAGAAGAGGCGATATAAAAGAACGTGGATTTCAACCGTACCGCATCATAACGTTGTTTCCAACGATCATAAAGCCGTTGTTTATTTTTTATCTCCACCGGATCGCCACCCTCCTTCGCCACGATCAATTCCTCCGTCACCTCGTTCATCACGAAAGCCACTTTCAAAATATTCATGATGCTCTCCTTCTTCATCCGGGAGGCTTGTTTCAAAATCCAATCGTATTCCCCGACATTATTAATGTTCGGCATATCCGTTGTAAACGTCTGCCCCCGGTAATAAACGCTATCCCCGTACTTCACGTAATATCCCCGGAGAGCCTTCGTCAGTTTTGCGATTTTTGCCTCTGGAAAGAATTTCACCTCGTCCCCGATAATATGCACGTAAGAATTACCCGCCGCGGCTGAAGGGCGATCCAGGCTAACCAACGTGATATTAAACCCGGTAAAGAATATAATTTTGTGCTTGAACGAGAGAATCCGGTTATAAGGTCTCCACAAGTGTTCCCTAAATTCTTCAGGGCACGCCTTTAGCATTTCTTCCGTCACCTCTGGCGGTTCCTTCTCGATCACATAATGAACCCCTTCCATCCATCCTTTGCGTTCCAACCCGTCAAGGATCACGTGCAATATATTCTTTTGCAAGTTCATGTAGGTATCCGACACGAGAGCCACCGGGGCCCCCGGCATATCGTAAACCATATCCATCAACCGTTCTGTCAGGAAATCATTTGTCTTTCCCCCACCTCGACCGATCACGAGGAACAGGTTACGAGGCTTGATCAACGCCACGACCTGGGCAAGCCAGTTCGAAAACATTAAAGCGACTTTATTGCTTTTCAGATTTAATTTCTTCTTCGTACTCATCTAACATCTCATCAAAAGGTATAACATCAACAATCCCCGCATCCCGTTTTGCTTTCTCTTTCTCAGCTTCCGTTGCCCCTACAATCGAATCAATTTGCCGGGCCAGCTCGTTACGATCCGGTTTATTTATACCGATCAACGCCGGATCAAGCGTGTAAACCTTGTAAGGACGATCAAATGTTCCTTTAGGCATTTCCGGGGGATCGGGTAAGTTCAGTTGACGGATTTCCGCGGACAATTTCATCAATTTCCCGTACACCTCGAAATCTTCCGGTTTCGTTGCCATCTCCCGCACCATTTCAGCGGCCTCCTCCAATTGTTCCGCTTTCAAGTTTCGAAGGGCCTTTTTCTCAACTTTTGAATCCACGTAAAACAAATTTATCGCTTGCTCGAACATATCCCTCGATTGAGCGTAGGAAAACGAAAATGGAGGTTTACAGAAGAATTTTATTGTCTTCGCTCTACCGTATTTCCGACGCATGGCGTTCATCATCGTGAGCAACTCGATATAGATGGCTTCATCCGGTTTCAAGTCACCCAGTGACCCGGATTCAATATAATTTTCCAACCGTTGAAATACTTTCTCATCAATATCAAGATTATACAGTATTTCCCGTTTCGCCACCTCGAACTGCCGCCTATAACGTACCTTGTACAGCATTTGTATTGCTTGAACGTTTCCTTTTTCCGCATCAGAAAGCAATCCCATTTGTTCCAATGCCCCGCTCATTAACACCCCACGCCGGATGTGATAATTTATCTTGCTTTCCGGATCGAGTGCCGCCCTTGAAAAATCATCCCTCGGCACATCAAAATACATCGCCATATCCGCCTCGGAATATCCCAAAGCGGACAATCGTTCCAACTCCTCGTATTTATCATCGGGAAGTGTCAAAATACTTTCCTCTAAATTGATAGATTTTTTCATATTACTATTCATCCAACATCCGAGTTACGAGTTCCAACTCCTTTTCCCTCTCTTTCAAGCGTTGTTCTCGTTCATGCAATAAATACGGTTTATCTCCCTTCGCGATCTCTGATTTAATACGCCAAATGTTGTCCCGCAATTGTTTTTCCTTCCGGATTAATTCTTTCACGGACATTTTCCGCATTTTATCGACACGACTTTGTGATTCGAATATCCGGTGTTTACCCAGAACCCCGTGATGATTCTTGTAATAATCCAACTCCTGCTTAATACGATAGTCCTCGATGAACGTATTTACCAATTCGAAAGACACGGCCAAACAATCTTCCACGGAACCACAGCGAAATATCTTCTCATGCAACTCGACAATCCGCCAATACGTTGTAATCTTATCTGCCGCCAAAATTTTAAGCTCGTTCGGGCAATCCCGATCCGACAAGAAAGAATACATCTCCCGGAACCGATCCCGTTCCATTTCCCGGATCGCACCAGAATAATTCGTTTCCTCCAACCCGGCCAAACGGCAAAGCAACAACTTCAACTTAAAAAAATTCTTTCCAGGATCAAGACGCAACATCTTTTTAAAACGTGTATTATCCCCGTATTGCAAGTAGAGTGCAACCCCCTTTCCGAGATTGCACCCACTTTTCAACCATGCCACGATTTCCTCTTTCATACAAATTCAGAAATGATCTTTTCCAAATCCTCGCTCCACCCGGAAACCGAATTATTAACAAACACTTTTTTAGGAATATATTCTCGCAAAAGTCTCAAGTTCGCATTCTT
Organism: Butyricimonas sp.; assembly: GCA_019423345.1. Classification (GTDB taxonomy): domain Bacteria; phylum Bacteroidota; class Bacteroidia; order Bacteroidales; family Marinifilaceae; genus Butyricimonas. The sequence goes on from JAHZBN010000004.1 coordinate 22,102, forward strand.
GCGTCCTACGATCACCTTGAGATGATCCCTTGACATATCAAGCATCATCGGGATTCTACCAGGGAACACGGTATTAAAATACAACGAACTAAGCAACATTGCTTCTTTTTTCAAATCATACTTCTCGATCACGTCTAGAAGTTTTTCCACCTCGAAAAACATGGGCAAGTGAGTACCGTAATCAAACACGGGCAATTTCTTTTCCTGCAACATTTTCAAAGTTTTGCCCCTGTTCAAAGCGTACAACTCCCCGCATTTTTTATTCGAAGTCAACAAGCCATCAGCCTTCAACATCTTCACCTCGGTAACATCAAAATCATTTACCGGGTAAATATCATCGTTCGTGAGGATGATATTTTCAACCTCCGGACATTCTTCCACGACAGACAATAATTTCGAAACAATATCGAGCGGTGGATTTTCCGTTTTGCACTCATGAGGGATCACCATGATCTCCAAACAATCGCCTTCCAAACCCGGCAATTCCAAATCTTCCACGTCACCCACAACCACGATTCTAAATTGTTCTTTAAAATGTTTCATCCACCCCCGCATGGCCAGCATTAATTCATTTCCTTGTGCCTCGCCTGCCTTGAACGGGATCACGACCAAGTAAGGCTCAGAAGTGAACTCCGGTTCCTCTGCAAGTAATTCCTCGTATTTATCCTTCCACTCTTTTATTGATTCCGTCAACTTTGCATTCACGGACTTCAAATTCTCCACTTGTTTTTTTAATTCTTCCATCTCCGGGGTAATACCAATAGATTTTTCCTCCACCGGATTCTCTTTCGTTGTTGTAGCTTTCTTTGCCATACATCCAATTTTAAGTAATTCATAATCTTAAAATTGATACATTTGCAATTGCACTTAAAGGACAAAGAAAGCGGCACCGTCACCAGTACCGCCCAATTCCAAAACAAAAAAACTATTTCAATTTTTCTTTAAGCTCAGTTATTTTACCACTGCTTTCATTCAAACTTCGAATACATGCATTATAAAACTTTTCTTGCTCTTGAGGTCTTTCTTCCATAATTTCTCGTTTCATATGATCTATAAAACCTGGTCCCAACTGAGAGTTCTTCGCATCTCTAATTTTTTGCCATTCTTCACGAGCTTGTCGCGCTAGAAGTATATTCTTTTGAATTTCAACCTCGATTTGTCTAAGTGTCGTTTCAATTTGAATTGTCGCCAATTGTTTAATACTTTCGATCTGGCGTGTCGCATCTTGCGAAGTCTTGCGAGAAGACCTAATAGCAATTATAATTGCCACCACGGATAATAATACATTTGCAATTGCTACGAAAATTTCAATCATATCCATAAATGAGAATTATTTATAACATTCTAATAAAGATTTATTCATAAAATCTATCTGATACACTTCTTATCTTAAACACAAATAATAATTCAAACCTACAAACACCATAAAAAAAATCCAAATATCATACAAAAAAAATCCCCAGATCACCTCCGAGGACTTCAAGCGTGTACAAAAAAGTTCTGAATTAAAAAGAATACCGCACTTGATTCAGTATCCATTTAATATTTTTCATCCAGTCAAGCGACATTCATCTACGACATCGCCCCCTGTAACCCATAGGCCCGGAAAAAATAATAGAATAACGCTTTATGAATCTTTGTCAATCCCCGTTGATTAAAAATACGGGCCAAGTTCGCGTTATCTATATTCACGCTTTTAGCCAAATCAGAATCCGTCAACCCGAATTTAGCTTGTTGCTCCTTCACCCATTCCACGGTTACATCTGGCATATTATCCTGGGTATAGGGAACCGCCCCAACGTGTAATTTCATCCCTTCCGGCAATATCCCATCGAAAACACCCTTTACTCTATCACGTAATTCTTTTGCTGATAAATATTTTTGTGCATCATTCTCCTTCTGGGCAACTTTTACAGTTACCGTGTTATTATCAAATCCCACAATACTAATGAAGATACGAGCGTATCTCTTGTATTGCATATCAGACGTTTTCAACAATTCTTTTTGTTTTTCCGTCAAAAATGGTAATAATTCTATTCCTTTCATATCATTAATTTTTTAAATGGGGGGAATTTCACCCCCCTGTTCTAATTCACAGCCGGATTTCCTGCTGTTTGGTCAACCAGAATATCGCTAACTGACCATTTTGTCTACCGAACTCGATCGCTTTTTCCAATTCATCATCGGGAAAAATTTTCACCGAATCGTAGTAAAAAACCCCGGATTCGTAATCCAACCATCCCCCGATTACCCGCCCATGGTTCCAAGCGTGTTCCAGGCATTTTCTCAAACCATCATCATCATGACAATTTTGAGTTTCAGCGTAGGCTACTGCTATCCCCTCGGTAACGGGAGATAAATTTTCTAACTCGACCGTGAACCCATCCTTGTGGGTTTCGGCAAACTTCAGAATTTTAAAGAACATAAACTTGATTTTTATACTGGGGGTCGCCCAGTGGTTAATGATACAAATATAATTATTTTTGTTCACTGAACAAAGAAATAAATAAAAAAATCCCGTGACTGGAGCCACGGGAAAACAGAAATAAGAATTCAAATCTACACAGACTCAGAGTCTCCCGACCCTTCTGGTTCATCAACACCATCAATCACGGGCATTTCTCCCTCGTAGAAGTAAATTCGAGACCCACGAAGCACAGATTCCAAAGTGACCTTATTCACGTCCCCCTCGTTATTATCCGTACTTTCAGTCGTTAACTGTAAAGGATTACCGGGATACCCCGCTAATTTCTTTTTACCGGATAACTGGTATTCTATAATACAACACAAATCCTCGTTCACGTTGTTTTCCATGAATTCCTCGAATTCCACGTCATCCGATCCGGGACGGCTAAACTCGATCTTCTGTTTGAAGCCCTTGTTGTCTGGATCGCCCTCGGAAGTCTGTCCCACGCTGATCGTGGAAGCTGTCGTTTCAAGGAAAAACGCCTTCGCCCCCGTTTTGAGGACTAAATTTTCTTTAATTAATACCCCTTTCTCATCCGGAGTCGGGTATGTTTTAACGTCATTCAACCGGAAAAGGATCAATTTCGCCTTTTTCGGTTTGGTACGTCCACCGTTGTTTTTTTTCGGAACACTAACCGGAGAATATCCAACCATAATTTCACATTTTATAAATTAAACTGTTTGTCCCTCTTCTGATCCGGAGCCAGAACCGGATTCTACTGGCGGAACATAACCAAACAACAACTCTGCAATGGCAAATCCAACAGCCTCCCACCATTCTGCAAAAATCTTGACATCGTAGTTTTCACCCTGCAACCAAATTTTCGTTGCCCCCTTGTTTTTAGACAACAAGTGAATGAAATTTTCTTTCGGGGTGATAAAGAAACAACCCGTACCAACCATTCCATCCAGCGGGATAAACGTGAAATTCGTGTGTTGCAAACGTTTCTTTTTCTCGTCCTCGTTCTTTGAAGTCGGGAACTTATCATCACGAGCAAGCTCGTAGAGGTTCAACAAATCCGGATCAATGAAAATAGGAAGGGCTTTCGTGCGGTACTTTTTCGGAATCTCCCTGTAAATTTCATCAAACTTATCGTAGATATTCTCACGGGTCAACACCACATCTTTCAATAGACGAATCATGTTCAACGACTCATCCGCGTGGATTCTCTTCAACACGGTAATATACCCATCAATCGAACCGAACACGTCTCCCGCATCCCCGTCTTTCTTTCCGGAATTTTTGTTCTCATCGTACACGCCCACGGCTATTTGCTCGTCACGTTCCTCTTCAATTTTCGGTTTCAATAGCACCTCGATAATATACTTCACGATAGGCATATCCTTCGGTTGCAAGCCTTCATCGTAAAGATACCCGATCACGTCCTCCATGATCTCAGCGGGCTTGATCGGCACGTTGATCTTGTGTTTGTGATTCGGAATCTCGATCGGGGTAAACTTGGATTGACCGGAAGGAGTCCAGTACGGGGTGAATTTCTGCATCAAATCGCTGATGTGCGACTGAATGGCCCGCCAAACCGTTTTTTCCGTCATTTTGGTTGTCATGTACTGTGTTGCCTGCAATTTACCGAACAACAACGTGATAATATCGTACTTCACGTTAGCGACGTACTTCCCAAACTCCTCTCTCAACTCATCCGTCACGATCGTATCGGCAGCGTTCACCATCAAACCATCCCCGTTCACGAAGTTTTCCAACACTTTATTATGCAGAAAATCCATGTTCAATTTAAAATTACCCCTTTCATTCCCTTGAATTTTCTCCATCTTTTTATCCTGCTCCGGATATTCAGACAACGTGTCCACAAGTTCTGTCAAATTACGAACTTGTTCCTCCGCACTCTTTTTATACGCATCATATTTAGCTTGCAATGCTTCCAACTTATTCTTGTAATCCAAAGCATTTTCTAGGCCATGATCATCACTCATCCCGGATAAGTCCTTCTCAAACTTATTCACGAAATCCTCGTTATACATTTTGACCAAGGCATTTCTCTGTTCCTCGGTCAAAGCGTATTTCCCGTCTTTCTTCTCGAAAGACGTAATACCCAATCGGCTCATTACCGCCGCTAACAGTTTGTCAAACATATATCACGAATTAATGTATTTATTAATAAGATTCATCTCTTCCAACTCCTTTGCAACCTCTACCGCACGTCCCAGTGTCCCGATCTCGTCAATCAACCCCACGGCAACAGCCTCACGAGCATAAAACATTTTTCCCGAAAGAATCCCCGGGGTATCCAGCTTTAAACATTTCCGTTTCTCTTTCACTTCCTCCTGGAACCGGAGAGCCATCGGATTCAAACTCTCTTGACGAATTCTCGTGTAGTCTCCCTCCAACGCAAGGCGAAACGCCTCGTTTTTATTCTCGCTCTGGTCAGCGTAAATCTCGTGAAATTTCACACCCATCTTCTCGTAGAATGGTTTCAAGTCTGAAAAACTACACATCACGCCAATTGATCCGAACGCCGAACTCACATCATTATCCGCCACGATCCGGTCACAATTACAAGCGATCCAGTAAGCCGCACTAGCCGCAACATCACAGGAGGCAACAACAGGTTTCCCCTTTGCCTTCGCGGTAGCAATTGCCTTGCATAACGGGGAAACAGCGTTACACGCCCCTCCACCCGAATCTATATCCAAAACGATAGAAGAAATATTCTCGTGTAGAGCTGCCTCCTCGATCTGCATGGCAATCTCATCCGCCCCGTATGAACAAAAGGTTCCGTATTTTATCATCGTACCCTTTACCGAAATAATCGCCGTACTCCCTTTCGGGGATTTATCATACGAGCTTTCACCTTCGTGGGATAATTGTTGTATCGGCGTTATCTCGGAAAGAGTTTTAGTAAATTTTTCATCACTATAAGCACCCGTCAATATATTATTAACGATCACGTGTCCGGCAATGGCATCCTCCGGACGCAGGAACCATACCCCCTTTAAAATCTGTGATATTAAATATGGATACATCTTTCTTTTTTACGAAAGATAGATGCATACACGAAATATTTAAAGGACTTTAAGCCTTCAAGAAACGAGCACGATAAATGGAATCACATTGAAAACTAACCTTGAACAATCCACTTTTAGCCACTTCCAACTCTGCCGACGTTTTTACCGGGTTCCCAGGGATACCGATCACTTTCCACTCTCCCGAATTATACATTACCCGGATCACGACATCAGCGTGTTCAAGAGTTGAAAATCCAGAAAGCATACTTGGATTATCCATTGTCACGTTACATTTCACCTCTGTCTTGTAAGAAACTCCCGCCTCGGAACGTGCCGCCTTCTCGGTCAATTGTCCCGTTCCCGGGGTAAAAGGGAACGGTTGCCAATCTTTCCCCGGCAAAAGCTCAACTTCGACAAAAACATCTCCCACTCTTCCCCGGTTAACCCATCGAAGTAGCGCATATTCTATCTTTACAACTTGTTGTACAACCATACCATTCGTTATTATGAATGTAAATGTATCACTTTTGAACACTTACACTTAAATTTCTTATAAACACCTACATAACAGACTTTTGTAAGTCCTCAAATATAATTTTTCGGTTTTTTCGGTTCATCCGGTAGTCAGATTTCTTCACCGCCTCGTAATTTAACGCTGTATTTTTGATATTATAAGCCTGTAAAATGGACTCGACAATCTCTTTCTGTGAAAACTTTTTCCGGTACCCCGCCTCGAACAATAATCTCATCCGAAGGTTAAATTCGGCCTCTATGTAATCTTGAATTTTTTCCTCTCCCCACCTTGATACATAGATAAAACGATACTTAATGATGTACTGGTTAGCCCCCGTGACCGGGATAATAAAACTAACCGGATCGGTACACGGCAGCCCCTTCACGGGCATATCCGAGGTCATCACCATTGAATAGATATGCTTACCAATATCACTTTTGCGGGAAAGAATAATATTCCCCTCCTTATCCTGCCGCATCTCATGCCGACAAAAATCAGCCAGGTGCGGTTTCAAACTAATTGTCAAAATAGAACCTTTACTCATAATCATCTGAATTTCAACCCTAATTTAAGCATTTCCTACCAAAATAAAAAGTAAAACGTGGAGAATATCATTTCTCCATCCCAAGAATATCTCCTCTACACGCATCTTTATAACTTCAAGTTTTACCGGAAAATTTTGTAACCACGTAACAACACCGACAAAGCCACAACAAACAACACTATATCAATATTTTACGCATCACAAATTATCGAAATATTTTTGTAACCATGTAACGGGCCAAAAATGTAACCTTGTATTTAATGAATGGGTTACATTTTTATTTTGTAACCTTGTAACCAAGTTACAAATTAAATGTAACCATTAATCATTTGATTTATTGAACATTCAGCGTGATAATACAGAGTTACATTTTTTTCCGGTTCTTTTAAAAGGGGGAAAGGGGAAATGGAATAACACCCCGCCGCCCAGGTGTAAAAGGAAGGGGCGCATTGTTACCAATACGCCCCTGGAATAGTTTCAAAACTACATGCAAGTGGTCAATATTCATAAGGGATCTTTAATTGTCTCTTATCATTCTTCCATTGCTCAAAATCAATAACCTTGATCATATCGTATTGTTTTTTGGCTTCCTTAAGTTGTTCTTTTGATTGATTAAACGCTTCTTGAGCAGCCATAACAATATCAGATTGTTCAATTAAACGTTGTTGCTTTTCTTCAATAAAAGAGGAACGTTCTGAAAAGTGATCGAAAAGAGCCTTATAACACTCTATCCTATAACGACGAACAGACTCTTTTGCCTCCGGTGCTACATTTTTGGGAGAGATCGTGAATAACCATCCGAAGATGTATTCCAAGGGCAAACAGACCATTTCTCTTTGTTTATTATCTGCGGCAATCATTGGTCTCAGCCCCATAGTTGGAGCCAAATCTTCATCCTCTTTTAGCTTTTGATACTGCGTTGGGTAATCGATCCCAAGCGCATCACAAATTGGTTTAATAGGTACAAACTTATTAGCGTTTTCGCTAATGATTACTAACTCTTGATTGTTAATTTTTGCGGCCACCGTGGATGCCACTTGGTTTTCTTGATTCATTTTTTAGATTTTAGTTACAAGTTTCTCTATGCTTTTTAATTCTTTATAAATTTGTTGTGCCCGATCATAAGCCTCCCTGTATTCTTTTTCTGCCTTTATCCAAGCATTTGTTTTATCGGATAAAATGTTACTAGCAACAACATGTTTATTCGCTAAATCCCAATAGGTAGAATTCACGTTCACTGACGAACACGAGCTTTTCTTCTCAACTTTTAGAGAAGAGTTGTTGGAAGACTTTTCTTTAGATTTATGGGGTTGAAAATTCCGAAATACAACCTTAAGCATGGCATACCTCCTTTCCGAAGACTTTAACTTCAAATTCCTGCCGGAAGTACTCAGTGAGACGTTCAAGGCTGTATGCCTTGGCATAGAGAACACGCTGACCGTACCGGGCACGGGCAACGAAGAAACGTTTATGATCTTTGATTTTCAGCCGTTTTACCAGTGGGTAATTCTCGGTAAAATACTGTACTAAGGCGTGTCGTGCCTCTGACGTTGTTGACGGTTTACTATACTTCAACCGAGAACAAATGTTACTGTGAGCGTAAGGCATACTCGTTGTATTTGTTCTAAATTGGCGGTAATTGCAATAAAAAACGGTTCCGCCTTTCCCGTTGCCTTACACTCACAGCGAGCAGTGGGCGCATTAACGCTCCACACGGGGGTACGAAACCGTATATTATCAAACGGGCATAAAAAATACCCGCTTAGATTTAGCGAGTCCCCTCGCTGTGATATGTAAGGCATCACAAACATACGAATATTTTTTATAACTATCTTCATAATCAAATATTTTTCTTTTTCAACAGGTCCGGTAATCCCGCAATATCACTCTTCCGTATCTTCTTGTAATCACCCGAAAACTCTATCCCGTACGAATAACGTGACAACGTGGCAATCATAAATTCCTTCACGATCTCCACGAATTTCTCCCTTGTGCCAACTTTACAGAGGTTATCAATTAAATACTCCTTCCCCACTGGCATCCGGTACAAGAAATCGTACACTTTTTCCCTGTATGTATTATCTGGGTTATCCATTAAAACGGTTTTTCTTCCTCGGTTATACTCCCTTTATCCGCCAGCTCAACGGGATCAATCGGTTTCGTCTGAATATAGATCATGTCTTTGGCCACGTTATCCTTATCCTTCCGCACGATTCGCCCCTGCGAATTTTGTAAGGCTTTAGGGTTAAACACGTAATTGTTATAAACACAGAACGCCTTCAATGCTTTCGTGAATTTGTTGGTAGTCCATTTTTGTGTCTTGGTCGCTTTCGTGAAATCATCCAAAGCCTCTTCCCTCACGATTTGCGTGTTCACGTTATTACCCGTCACGTCAAAATAAACCTCCGCCCAATCTTTAAATGCCGCCCCCATTTCCGATAACATTTTCCGCATGGTTACATTTTTCATGGGAGGATTTATCTTCCGGGGGGAGGGGATCGACAAGTAAAACCGCAAGCACTGGGCAAAAAAGTTCAAATCAGCGTTCCATTCATCATCATTATAATCATCAAACAAATTCTTCCCGAAATCATCCGCAATTTTCCGTGTCTGCCTGTAATTATTTCGTTCCGTCTTCTCGTGATAATAGTCAGAGAATACCGTGTATAATACCCGTGCTTCCGTTGAATCATCCGAATTCCGTAAAGGGAAATTTGAAGTGAAACAGAATTTCGGGGATTTCGTGAATGGAATCTCGTAAGACTTGTTATTCTTAGGATTCACGGTCATAACCCCCGTTATCGTGTCATAGAAAAACTCAAATGGCAAATACTGATCAGCGTCATCCACCAAAACGATGTCGGTGTATTCCGTCACCCGGTCGTAAATGTGCGGGTTCTTCGTGATCTCAGGATTTCGTCCCGGTAACGTGACAGACTTTTTGAACAGGTTCAACGAGGAATAACAGAACGATTTCCCGGATCGCCCGTGACTCTCTCCATCAGCCGATATTTTATTATCAATAGCGTACACCGCCCACGGTCTCGCCTTATTCTTGTACTGGTGCAATAAATACCCGATCGAAAACATTTTATTGATCAAGTGTTCTTTTTGCTCCTGAATCTCCTCCTCGTTTAATAATTCCCCGTCGATCGAGAACCGATGATCCGCTATATATTTCCTCTTGAACTCTTCATCTTTACAATCCAACCGTCCTTCCAATTCAGTTTGCCAATGTACCCTACTCGCGTTGATTAAGTAACAAAAGAACTTTGAATCGTAATTAAATATTTCTATATCGTACTGCCCCGTATCCTCGTTTCGTGTGATCTTGAATTGATCCGGCAATATCTTGAAATTGCGCTGGATCACTTTTTCCTCCCAGGCGAAACGATTCGAGTCCCCCGGACGTAATTCCCGAATCTCGCTTCCTGTTACCAGGATCGTTTTGTTCCGGAAAAACAAATACTGGGAGAACTGATCAAAATCAGTGAAATCTATATTCAATTTTGGCAACCCCTTTAAAGTGGCTTCGGAAAGCTGATTCGGTTTACGAACCACGTTCCGGAGAGGGATCGGCAAGTAACGATCCTTCAAAAAGTTCAACGTGAAATCCTTTATTTCTTCCGCCTGTACTTCTTTTACCATGTTGTCTCTCACCCGGACAAAAATAGTCTCCCCTTTCGTATTCTTGTATTCTATTTTCCCGAACCCGTTAGCGTGAAGGAAAAATAGAGCGTGTTCGTCATTCAAATAATACTTTATCCCTTCCTCTCTCGTCACCATATCCCAAAACTGCAACGGCATGGCCACGTTCACGAGTTTTTTAAAATCCGAAATAGAAGGGTACAACTCCACGTAATCCCGCAAATCCTTCCGGGGTTTCCCCCGGTTGTCTTTAAATGTCGATAACGAATCCGGAAGCCAAATGAAACGAATGTCTAAAAATTTCATTCCTAAACGTAGCGACGCACGGATTCCCGTGGAGTCAATATCCGGAAGGATATACAATGTATTCACGCAAGCCATGATCTCTTTATACTGGCTCTCGGACAACACCGCAGTTTCAGAGTTAAGCCAAAGCGGATAGTAACCGAACCCGGCCACGTTCAATGAATCCCTGTCCCCGGAACAAATTATCGCTTCCTCGATTTTCTCTATGTCTTTCGGCTTGTCATCCTCTTCCTGTCTCTTTAATTGGGCCGTCCTTGAGTCCTCATATGCCTTTCTCAACTGCGACAACCCGTTAATAAAATCCTTCGGCTTATTCCCAATGTACCTGAACCTGTATTGCTTTTCGGGATTTAACGGTTGATACAACTTCTTCCATTCTCCATGATCAAAAAGGAATATCGGGTACGTTGATGTTGTTTTCGTGATCGTGGCTTTCCGGTTCTTCACGTAAGTAAAACTATTAAGCGAATACACGTTGTATTTTTTACAAACCTCACTCGTTACCTTGGGACCAAGAACCGCCAACTCCTCTTTAGATATTTCCGGTTTCACGTCAAACTCGTAACTCCCTTCTAACTCATCCGGAAGTGCATCCCGAATCTCAAGTTCCGGTTTATTCACTTCTGACTTGATACCGCCAATCCCGTACCTTCCCGCCAGGATCACGATGGCCTCCCGAAACGTCTTCCCCTCCTCCTTCATGCATACCCGGATTGCATTCCTGGGAACCTGATCATCCCCGAAATCTGTTACCAGCCAATTACCATCCTCCACTTGTTTCAATGACGCTGATGGAGTTCGTTCATCCCGAATTTTAAACCTTTTTTCCCGTGTTTCCAACGCTTTCCGGGCTTGCGGGTAATAATACAGGATAATATCTAATCCCCCGTTTGTTGCATCTAATATCGCTTGTTCTTCAACATACATAGTTACATTGTTACAATTGTTTCTGTTATCCCCGATTGACTAAAACATGAACCGGTCCCTCTAAATTCGAGAATAAAAATCACTCACCAACGGACAAAATATTTTCATGTTTAATATGAAATTACATTGATTCAAAAAAACGTTTAAACGGGTATAATTCCTGTTTGAGGTAAAATGCCCCCTCGCTTCCGATCTCGAACCGGAACCCGTGCCAAACGGCGAGAAGAACAAGAATAATCAATACGACTAACGTACTGTAATTGATAATCGTGTATATCGTTTCCATTTTCATGATCGTGTATTGGTTGCTCCAGGGTTTCATCATTATTTACCTCGCTAAATCAGTCATCAAAATCCTCGTGATGTAAATTGTACCCGGCTAAAATTGCTTTTTTCAATTGTTCTCGGGAATCATGATTACTTGAATCTTCTTGTAATATCTTGTCTGCTAATTCATAGGCCTTTTCTTCCAGGGATGTTTCACCTTCCCTGGAGTACTGGATAGCCATCCGGGATTTATATCTTGAGTTTTCATGATTCATTTCAACGGATATAGCCACTTCTGCCGCGTTCATGCCGATGCCCGCTCTTGTCATTTTTATTAAAAGGAATTGAGCCAATTGAAAACAATCTTCCCAACTTGTTATTCCTTTCAAATACCCGTTAATACCGGACTTTTGACCAGCCTCGAACATGGATTTGGCGAATATCTCGCCCGTGTTACAACCGTTGTTTTTAACGGTTTCTTCGTATATTTCTTGAAATGTTTTCATTTCGTTTATTATTGATTATTCTCTCTCCAGTTGATACATTCGGTGGGTAAAAAATATTCTTTTACTGACAACTTTGGATAAAAATCAAATGTCCGCAACGCTTATTAGGACAAATCGCAAACCTTTCTCCTTCCGTGATAGTAATAATATGCCACAAGTGGCACTTTTCACAAAAAATCTTCTTATTCATATCATTTTCTCCTTTACCTGTTTTATTTTTTGTTTTAATCGTTCTTCTGCCGCTTTCACGTTAGCCATCTTGATCGCAAGTTTCTCTCTCACTTTTAATAAGTCTTCATCGGTATCTTCATCAAAAAACAAATTATTTGCCTTGTTATAAACAATATATTCATCAATTTTCCGTTGTACTTTCGTGACTTGCGCTTTTGCAGAAGCCAGAGTTTTCAAGTCTGAAATAAACTTTGGATTATTCCCTAAACGCTTGTCATAAAAACTAAAATAGCAATTCACGTGATCTTTCGGGTATTTACAAACAAGCTTGGCCCGTCTCCAGTTTACCACCCACTCCCAACGTTCATAAACCTCACGAGGTAAATCATAATTGAAAATTTGTTCCTTGTTACGGTTCTTATCCACACGTTCGATACTGATAGAAACCCACTTTTGAACACCCAGTTCCCTTTCAGCCTTGGCAAAATCTTTTGCCATTTGAATAAAATCATCTGCGTTCTCTTGTCTCATCTCATTCCCGGTTTCCCTTTTGAACTAATCTCCGATGATCACCCGGTATATACCCTTTTGTTTCCCTTTGAAATCATCAAAATTTACCAGTTGTTGTTTCAAGTATATTTCTAATGCCACTTTTCTAAACCTCTCGTAGTTTCGACGATCAAGGGGATAAAACTCCCATTTTCCCAAATCTTTCGTTAATTCTTCACGAGAATGAGCAAAATGGGCGGTACAATTATCTCGTCCAAATTCATGCTTACAATCGCAAAATTGTAGATCTTTAGACACGCATAGTCTCAGTTGTTCTAAATATTTAAAACTAAGCCTTTTTTCACCTAGCCGGGAGAATTCTTTTTCCTCCAAAAAGGCTTTTAATTCTATATGGTAAAAACCATTATCACTTGGTTTTCTATAAAAATAATGTATTTTCATAGTTTGTATTTAATAATTATCACCTCTTACCATGATTCAAATTGTTACCTAATTGAATCATATTTTCAATAATTTTCATTATTACAAAATATTGATAAATTTGCCTTATCTATTTTAATGACAATCATAATGGGCACAATAATCACATCAATAATCAGTATTACCGCTCTTTTAATCAGTATTGCAAGTTGGTTTATCGGACACTCTTTATCTAAAAAAAGAGATTTTATTAATAAAAAGAAGGAATTAAGAATCCAATACTTAATCAATGCTTGGCAGTTAATCGAGAATGCTTCTAATCGGCATGATAATCTGACTCTCAAGAACTTTGAAAAAGCTATTGCAGACATCCAATTATTTGGGACATTGCACCAAATCCAGCTATCTCGTGATATTGCTATAAATTTCTCTCGAAATAAATCAGCAAACTGTGATTTATTATTAGAAGAGTTACGCAATGATTTGAGAAAAGAATTAGGACTAGAAGAAGTCAAATCAACAAATTTCATATCTCTAAGAATTGATAACATATAGTCTAAATTATTCATATCGTTTACTAATTGATTTATTCGATATAAACTTGAACCACGAAATTGAACTCCAATAGAAGTTGCCGAATCTGGTGTATATCGTATGGATTCTTCCCGTACGGGATAAATATCGTTCGTTCTTTCGTCACGCAGCGAATACCCTTCTTCCGTAGACGATAGAGGATATTGTTTCTTCGCTTATATCTTTTCGGGGACATACGCAAAATTATTTTGTTATTTTGCTCCTGTCTTACCATTCGGACTCTGCATCATACTCGTATCTCAACAAGGCTCTCAAATTTGAAAGTACTTCCCCGTAAGTTTTAATTATCTTGATAGCATCATCAGATCGTGCCCCAGGACCAGTTTCCAACTGCTCTTTAATTACCGTTACCCTTGTAATCTCTTCACGAATAAAAGCTAGATTTTTCTTAAGGATATTTATATCCAAATCAATTCCGTTCATTTTATATTACTCATTATGATTTCTAATTTCAGCACATATTTTCCTATACAACATCCGATAAGCTCGCCCCTTCACGGTCTCACAAATAACACCCCGGATGTATAAACGAGAAATAGCATCGCTATCTCTTTGAAATTCTTTCACCTTTTCTTTGTCAATGGCATACTTTCGCAATTGTCGTGACAAAGGAGGAGCCATACAACCAAATCTTATTTCCATAGGCTTTTGAATTTTGTGGGGAACCTCAATAGAGGTCCCTCTCGATTATCTATCAGAAAAGTGGTACAACAAAATCTCATAATTTCTCTTTTTAGGTTTTGGAACTTAGCCCGGAGGGAGGGAATCGAACCCTCATGAACCCGCTTCTGTTAGCAAAATTTCCGGCATAGCCCGGGTTCTCACATTTTACCGATCCACTCGGCTCCTCCTGATAACCGGGGGAAATCTCACGACTTGCCCCGAAACGAATTAAACACAACCAATCAAATTCCTAATTCCGTTGCCATCACGGCCAACGCAACAACGTTCGTCACGGCGTGCCGTTCTTTCATCTTCTCAACCCGGCTTTTCACCGTTGCAACAGACACACACAAACGATTCGCAACCTCATTCATTGTCCTCCCCGCCATCACTTCCCGCAACGTGTCTACCTCATACCCCTTTAATCCCGCTCCCACTCCACAAAACTTTCCCCGTCCAGGGCAATCCGTCCGACCACACACCGAATTATACACATCCGGGGTTATCTTCCCATCCACCATATCCGGATCACCATCGAGGCTCCCGAACTTACAGAATAACCACTTTTTAAACCCGCTTTCAAACCCCACGATCCCAAACGTATTTCGAATAAAACGTTGTCCTTCCTTATCCATTAAATACTCGTCAAGAAACTGCCTCTTTTCCTTACTAGGCAATTCTTCAAAACGCATCCGTTGTCCCTCATGAATTGCGTAGATCACGTTATCACAAGCAAAAACCTCCGTCCCTTGAAATATCCCTGCCGGAATATTGGAACCTTCTCTAAAATTGTCTACATTTGTTCTCATAATCTTTAGGATTAAATCCCGCTGAAAAGTTGTCCAGACCCTAAGCGGGATTTTTTTTATTAAACATTCTTTGATTCAAAAAGCTCAAGTGTATTTCTTGCACACTTCGATATAATTTCCTTTTGTTCCTCTGTCAATTTTTGCGTTTCCGATCGCTTATACAAAGGATACAAACCAGCACTTACCAGTAGAAACACATCTTTCAATCTATCACAAAAAACGGGAGTTAATACACGCTTCTCCCCTCTTCTAATCATCTCTTCATAATCACGTTTCAATTGTTCAAAACCGAACAAATAATTATCACGCACTCTCCCGTAAAACCTAAACCTATAATCTCTCTCCGCAAACGGCATATATACCTTACCTTCTTCCATGAACAAAAAAATAGGATAATCTTTCGTTGAAAAATATCTACACCTAAAATCCCCATGCACAGCCGAATAATCAACTAACGAGTATATCGAATATTTCCGACACATCTCATCCGTGACTCCCGGTCCCCAAAAGGCCAAATCACCAGCCGACATTTCAGATTTGATATTAAACGTGGCAAAGGTTTCCTCCCCGGGAAGTAAAGGTTCTTTCTCTATCTTCATTCTCATTCAATTATTATTTATTTAAAAACTCCGCAATAGCAAGACGTATCACCGTCGATAATTTAGTGTTCATTTCTGCCGCTTTCTCTTTTAACTGATCTTCCATTTCCTTGGGAATTAAAAGATACAATCTCTCTGTTGGGCGAGCAAGCGCAAGATTCATACTTTTTACTGTTTTTTCTTCCATATCTTTTACCTATATTTATGTCACAAACATATATAATTATTGGTTTAAAACAAATAATACTTTGTTAAAACAAATAATTATTTGATATTTTAGAATACATATAAATAATTATACAATGTTCATTGCCTCTCGAATAGAAGAATTATTGAATAACCAGAAAGGTTTATCGAAAAAAGCTTTCTGTGCAAAAATTGGTATTTCAGTTCAAGGTTTAGATAATATCTTGAAAGGAACAGAACCAGGAGTGAATAAACTCGAACGTATTGCTGATTTTTTTCAAACATCTATTGATTATTTTTTTGATCGAGAAGATTACTCCAACAGTCATATTGGCCACCATGTCAGCGGTAATGGTAATAAAGTTTCCGGAGATATAACATTAAGCGAATGTCAAAAGGAAAATCAACACTTACGAGAACTTTTGGCAGAAAAGGAAAGAACCATACAAATACTACTAAATAAATAACATACACAAGTTCTGTATATCCGATGGAAAGAATCGTAAAAATGATATTAGAATTTATCCTAGATTTCAGTAATATCGGTAATTTATGTTCCATTTTAGGATTCATAATTACAATCCTCACTCTTTGTTTCACCGTAAACGTGAAAAAGGCTATTAATACAGCTAATAAAGAAATCCTATTCAAACATTTGTCTGAAGAAGAAACAAAAGAATTAAGTACACTTAACCGTTCATTTCTCGACAATTTTGATACTCTCGATAAGCAAATACTAAGAACACTCATCTGCTCACTAAAAACTAAGCTAGACTTCCTCAAATCTCATGCCCCACGGGCAATTCCAACACAAAAAGCAATCAAACAAATTAAATATCTTTATAAATGCGACTTTTTAAATAGAGAAGACGAACAAATATGGAAAAATAAATACAAATTTATTCGAAAACTAATTCATAATGCTAATAATGATGACCTTTATGAGGCATATAGAAGAATAACTACAGTTATTGATACTACGGAACAAATACGAAAATCAAAAAATATAATATCATGAACAACATTGAAATAGAATCTAAAGTTATTACAAAACTTTTACAAGATACCAAAAATAAAAAAATAATATGGCAAAAACACCCTAGCTTAATATTGGAAAACGAATATAACATAGTAAATATAGCTGATCGTATCTCGCTCATACTAGAAGGGGTATACACGGCAAGTTTTAAGAAACGAATTTTCCAAATATATGCAAGAGACAAGAATAAAGACAAGAATATTATTTTAGAATTGAGTCGAGAAGACTCCAATATTATAGATATTCGCTTTCAACCTTCAAGTGCTTTAATTGATCTTTATGACGCAGTTCGGAATCAAGAGTCTGGATTGATTTCTTTCTTAGACGATTTCTTGATGAGTTAATTCACTATTGATAATTAGATGAAATCAGATAAAAACATCAAAGGCTACGAAAACGAAATTCCTGTTAGCCCAACCTCAGAACCCGGAACAGGATCAACCCAGTATCCTACACCCCAAACATCGAGAGTACAATTATAACAAGATAACTAATAAAAAACATGAGCAATCCGAATACAAATAACCGTGTCCGCCTTTCCAACGAGGTTTTATTGAATTCAATATCTTTCCTTATTGCAGAAAGTTCCGCCGCAAGTAAATAATGATAGGGAGCCATCCCCCCTTGTCGTAAACAACCTTCAAGATTTATTTGAGCGGGAACACGCCCGGCATATTTTATTTTATACGGTTTCGCTGCTAGAAATAAGGAAACTAAAGAAGTAACAAAAACAAAAGTGAAAATAACCCTTATTGTCAAACAGGCTGAATTTATAACAGACTCCATCGCAAATGAGAAAAAAGCAAACACAAATGCCATTACAGTATACGCTCGATGGGAAAGAATTGAAGACGATTTTATCGACTCATCAAGACTCCTATTCCCTTGACTTATCAAATACTCAAAAGTTTGTTGATCCAAATATTTCAATTCAGCTAACGAAAAATCATATACCGATCTCATAAGTTCATTTTTTAGTTTATTGTAAAAATACAAAAGACAAGACCAATAGAAAGGACAAGATAAAATATTAATTATAAAACAATTAATCCCGATTGACAAAAGGAATTAAACAGAAACAGATTTAGAAACAGAAAAAACAGAAACAAAATAAAATATTAACAACCAAACCATTACCATAAAAACGAGACTCCGATATTCTCCACGAATAGGAGTAAGATGCTGGATACCAGCATCTTACTCCTATTTTATTTCTTTCTAAATTTACATTTTTAAGAATCAAGCCTACAACGTATCAATTCCTCCTTCTCGAAACCAACTTGGGATTATCTTATATATACTTTATTCTCCGGGCTATAAACAAACGCTACCACGAGCATCTTTCCCACCGTGAAAGAATTACCATAACATAATTAACGACGCTTTCCCGAAAAAAAGAATAACGGATTAAACTCATTGTCCTTTTTTTCGTAAATTAGCCACAAATAAAAACCGGAGTTTATGGAACAGGAGCGCCAAGAAGAGAACCAGAAACTGACAAAAAAAATCAGCCCGTATAAAATCATATACCCCATCATTATCGGGTTGGCCGTGGTCTCTTACATGTTATATAAAGAATTCGATCCCAAAGCATTTGACATGATCACCTTTACATGGAACACCGTGTTCTGGTTATTCGTTGCCGTCCTGTGCATGGCCATTCGGGATTTCGGGTATGTCATTCGAATTAAAATACTATCGGGAGGAAAATTGAACTGGATTCAGTCCATCCGGATCATATTCCTCTGGGAATTCACCTCGGCCATAACTCCCTCCGCTATCGGGGGAACCAGCCTAGCAATCCTTTTCGTGCATAAAGAAGGAATCGGGGTCGGGAAAAGTTCCGCCATGGTCATGGCAACCTCCTTTCTTGATGAATTGTACTTCATCATCATGTTTCCACTCATACTGCTGTTCGTCAACCACCAAGCACTGTGGGAAATGCCGGACACTACGAAAGCCGTGGCCGACGGGTTAATTCTCGTCGCCATTATCGGATATGGAGTGAAACTTGCCTACCTACTCGTGTTAAGCTACGGGTTATTCAAGAACCCACGGGGCTTGAAATGGCTAATCATGAAATTATTCCGGTGGCGTATTCTCCGTAAATGGCGTCATGATGCCAACGAGGCCGGAACCGATATTATCCGGAATTCCCACGAATTAAGAAGCATGCCGTTCTCCTTCTGGTTAAAAACATTCGGAGCCACCTTCTTCTCGTGGACAGCACGTTACTGGGTGGTAAATGCCATTCTCGTGGCTTTTTGGTTCGGACGTTATGATTGGGCGCAACATTTTCTTATCTTTGCACGACAACTCGTCATGTGGATCATGATGCTGGTAAGCCCGACACCAGGTGGTAGCGGTTTCGCGGAATTCGTCTTCTCCAAATACCTAGGGGAATTCCTTCCGAGCGCCGGGGTTGCCATAGCGATGGCTATTTTATGGAGGCTCATCAGCTACTACCCTTACCTGTTTATCGGGGCATTTATCGTACCGAAATGGATTGCCCGTAGTTTTGGCAAGACATCGAAGAAAACGAAAACGAACAATTAAAGATTTAACGTGCTAAGGAATAGAAATCATGGGACTATTTAAACAACCAGAATATCGCCGTTTCAACCCGAAACCCCGCTATTGGGACCCGGAGGCTGAAGCCAGAAAAGAACGAGAGAAACGCATTCGCACAGAACTGGGTCTGCCGGAAGAGGGAGATGAATATATTCCCGATGTCAGAGCTGGATTGCAAAAGGAGTATGCTAAACGTAAAAGTGAACGTGGTGGATTGCGCCTCGGTTACGCAACCCGTCTCTTTATGATACTCATCATTATATTGATCGCAATCTTTTATTTGGCGACTTACAAGATTGATCTTATCATGAAATTATTCTAAGGATTCCGGTATGGCAGACGTGATTCAATTATTACCCGACTCGGTAGCGAACCAGATTGCGGCAGGAGAGGTCGTACAACGTCCGGCCTCCGTGGTGAAGGAATTAATGGAAAATGCCCTTGATGCCGGGGCTACAAAAGTACAAGTTATCCTAAAGAATGCGGGCAAAGGATTCATCCAGGTCATTGATGACGGGAAAGGAATGTCCCCGAGAGATTCCCGCATGGCTTTTGAACGCCATGCCACATCCAAAATATCCTGCGCACAGGATTTGTTCAATATCCGCACGATGGGATTCCGCGGAGAAGCCCTTGCATCGATTGCATCCGTGGCAGAAGTGGAATTACGCACCAAACGGGAAGAGGATGAACTGGGCACCTACCTCTTCGTGGCCGATTCTGAATTAAAAAAACAGGAAAATATCAATTGTTCCCGGGGAACAAATATGCTAGTTAAAAACCTGTTCTACACGATTCCTGCCCGGCGAAAATTTCTGAAATCGGACACCACGGAACTCCGTAATATTACCACGGAATTCTTACGGGTAGCCCTTACTGCCCCGGATATTGCGTTCACGCTCGTCAACAACGGAAATGAAATATACAACCTGCCCGCATCCGGCTTGCGCCAGCGCATCGTAAATGCCTTCGGGAAAACGATTAATACAAAACTACTTCCGGTTAATTGCGAAACGGGGATCGTCACCATCAATGGTTTCGTGTGCATCCCCCAGCACGCCCGGAAAACTTACGGGGAACAGTATTTTTTCGTGAACAACCGGTTTATGAAACATAACTTTTTCCATAAAGCAATCACGGAAGCCTATGCCGGCTTGATTAGCGGAGACATGATTCCCTCGTATTTCCTTTATTTCACGGTGGACCCTTCCATCATAGATGTGAACATCCACCCGACAAAGACAGAGATCAAATTTCAAGACGAGAGTGCTATATTCCAGATTGTACTGGCCAGCGTGAAAGAGGCTTTGGGAAAATTCAACGTAACCCCGACAATTGACTTTGACACGGAAGACAAGGTTGACTTCACAATTCCCGACTCACCGATTCTCCCGAAGGTCCCCAAAGTCAGTTATAACCCCCATTACAACCCGTTCAACTATTCCACCTCGATCTCGAAAGAAGATTCAAATTTCGAACAGTTAGGCGGTAATAGTTCACGCCAGGACTTCGAAGCCCGGCACAAGGAACAAGTTCCCGCGAACTGGGATACACTCTTCGCCGGATTGGAAGATAAAATCGAAGAGGTACAAACTGAAATACCAGAAATGGCAGAGAAACAAGAGGATCACGAAGGAATCATCTCTTTCGTGCAAATGAAAGGCAGGTTCATTGTCACGCCCGTTCATTCCGGCTTGATGTTTATTGATCAGAAACGGGCGCACGAACGGGTGCTATACGAACGTTATCTGGAAACCTTGTCACACCAACAAATCTGCGGACAAAAAAGCCTGTTTCCCGAAACACTGGAACTCTCGGCTGAAGATTTCCTACTCGTAAAAGAAATCATGGACGATCTGGCCATGTTAGGTTTTGAACTCGGAGAATTCGGAAAGAATTGCTACGCCATCTACGCCACCCCGTCCGACTTGTCAACTTCTCGCGGAAAAGAAGTGCTTATCAGCCTTATTGAACATTACAAGAACACGGAAGGTTCAATCCGGGATAAAATGAGAGAGCGCATAGCCCTATCGCTCGCGAAGGCGGCATCGCTGGATTACAATACCCCACTGGACAAACAGGAAATGAGCGATCTGTTCGACAACTTGTTTGCCTGCCAGCACCCCAATTACACGGCTGACGGCAAGACAATCATCCACATTCTGAAAAATGAGGACGTGACCCAGTGGTTTAAATAAAAAACTATTTTTCTTTCAGATAAGCCCGCAACGTTTTCGCTGTTTCGGGATCAGAAGGTCGTGACATATCCGAATTGATAATACGTCCATCTGGAGCGATCAAAATAAAACGAGGGATTCCGCGAATCATGTAAAAATCCATGAAAGAACGATCACTCCCCATATATAATTGTACTTCTCCCTTAGGATTCTCCCGCACCCGCTTTTCCCAGACTGCACGGTCATTATCACAAGAAACAGCCACAAACACGATATTTTCATCTTCAAACTCTTTCTCCAGTTTCTCCCAAGCCAGATTTTCATAACGACAAGGAACACCCCAAGTAGTCCACACGTTAATGAACAGGTATTTCCCTCTGAAATCTTCCAATTCGACAGCTTGCCCGGCAATATCCGTAAACATAAAATCAAAAGCAGGACTACCGGAGACAATTTTCGCACAACGATCATAAATCTCTTGAAACCGTTTCCGCAATGTCGGGTCCTTCACGTAAGAATCATACACCCGCAAGACATCATCAATATGCTCATCAATTCCCACACCAAGCAAATAAGCATAAGCGTAATGATCGATCAGGAACTCCACCAACGTCTCGTTCGTCAAATGGTGAATCACGTAATCAAACTGCGCCATCACTTGTTTGTAGGCATCCAACTCCTTCATGTGGTACGTACTGATCAACGAAACCAAAGACGCCATTCCTTCCTGGTACTCCTTTAGAACCAATAACTTCTCATCCTCTTTAATCAATTTTTTGATACAGGAAAGATAAGCGGTATCCGGCTGATAATCCGTGTTTCCCGTACACCAAGCATGATACAAAGGGTAATTTTCCAACGCTTTATAAGTGGAAAACTTGATCCGGTTCCGTTCCATCTCAGTAAAAGCGGCATCGAAACCCATGGTATCCAGATAATGAAACTGCTCTTGAATCAAGTCCTTCAACCGGCCTAAAAACTCCGGGGCATTCAATTCATAATCGACAGACAGATTCTTCATGACCTGACTATTCAAATAACTATTCTTGGGTGAGCCGTCTCCTTCAAAACGGATATTCCCTTTAGCATGATCCCCGTAAATATATATTTGTAATGTCGTTCCGCCTTCAATAAACAAAGGAAGACGATCCTTTCCATATTTTAACGTTGCGTATCCGCATTCGCCCCCTGTCAGCATCAATTTGGCGTAGCCGGAGTCATCCACTTCAATTTCCCGTTCCTCCCCGTTAACCATCAGCTCTGGCTGTATCCCCGAAGACCCGATAAGATTAAACTCCACAACCGTTTTCCGGGTATTACAACACCACATCAATAATATCAAGATCAATATTATGCCTCCAAATTTTCCCATTATCTAACGCACCAATGTTACAATTTGCTAAATTAATTATAAATTCTTTTAACCCGAGTTAATGTCCTGACTTTAACTTTTTATTAACGTATCATACCTTGTTATTTAAATCAAGTCCAAATAGCTTTACACACGCTTAAAATGATTAAAAATATGAACAACATGGATAAAAAACAGGCCCTGCATTACCACGCAATGGGACGTCCCGGAAAGATTGAAGTCGTTCCGACAAAACCACATAGTACACAATATGATCTTTCACTGGCCTATTCTCCAGGGGTAGCGGAACCCTGCCTAGAAATCCAGAAGAATCAAATTGATGCCTATAAATACACAGCCAAGAGCAACTTGGTCGCCGTAATTTCAAATGGGACAGCCGTACTCGGACTAGGAGATATTGGTGCCTTGTCCGGCAAACCCGTCATGGAAGGGAAAGGATTATTGTTTAAAATATTCGCAGACATCGACGTGTTTGACATCGAACTCGACACGAAAGACGTGGATAAATTCATCGAAACGGTAAAAATGATCTCCCCAACTTTCGGGGGAATAAATCTGGAAGATATTAAAGCACCCGAATGTTTCGAAATCGAACGCCGGCTCAAGGAAGAACTGGATATTCCTGTGATGCACGACGACCAACACGGGACAGCCATTATTTCGGCTGCCGGATTACTAAATGCCCTCGAACTCAACGGGAAAAAAATTGATTCCATTCGTGTTGTGGTCAACGGGGCCGGAGCCGCAGCCATTTCCTGCGCTCGCCTTTATAAAGCATTGGGCGTAAAGAAAGAGAACATAATCATGTGCGACAGCAAAGGAGTCATCTACACGGGAAGAGCCGGACTCAACGCAGAAAAAGAAGAATTTGCCGTTGAGACCTCTGTCCGCACACTAACCGAAGCTCTAGTCGGGGCCGATATGTTTTTAGGTCTTTCCGTCGCTGATATATTGAGTGAAGAGATGATTCAAAGTATGGCCAAAGACCCGATCGTATTCGCCCTTGCTAACCCGAATCCGGAAATCAGCTATGAAAAAGCGATCCACAGCCGACCGGACATCATTTTTGCCACGGGACGCTCGGATTACCCGAACCAAATCAATAACGTACTCGGTTTCCCGTATATTTTCCGGGGAGCATTAGATGTACAAGCCCGGAGTATTAACGAGGAGATGAAACTTGCCGCCACTTACGCACTGGCTGAATTGACAAAAGAACCCGTTCCTGAAAACGTGAAAATGGCATACAATGACCCGTCTATCGCTTTCGGCCGGAATTACATCATTCCCAAACCTTTGGACACTCGTCTGATCAGTCACATCGCCCCTGCCGTGGCAAAAGCCGCCATCGAATCGGGAGTTGCTCGCACGGAAATCGAAGACTGGGATGCCTACCGGGATCAACTGGAAAAACGTATGGGTCAAGATGAAAGACTCATGCGCCGAATGACCCGCAAAGCCAAAACTAACCCCAAACGGATCGTGTTCGCAGAAGGAGCCGATGTAAAAACCCTAATGGCCGTACAGGAGATTCTTTCCGAAAAGATCGCTCATCCCGTACTCATCGGCAACAAAAACGAAATCGAAACTCTCCAAAAACAATATAAATTAGAATTACCCGAACTAACCATTTTCGACCCGGCAAAAGAGATCGACAAAATAAATCAGTACACCCAGGCTTATTACGAAAAAAGACAAAGAAAAGGGATCATCCTTGAACAAGCCAAAGAATTGATGAAGAACCCGAATTTCATCGGTTTAATGATGGTAGAATCAGGAGAGGCAGACGGTTTCATTTCCGGGATTCACTCTAATTATCACGACGTACTCCGAGCAGCCAAAGACATCATCGGCCTAAGAGCTTGTTGTAAATATGCCGTGGGTATGCACATCGTGACCAATAAAAAAGGAACTTATTTCCTAGCCGACACGACAGTCAACAGTCATCCGTCAGCCGACACGCTGGAGTGCGTGACCGTCCTCACCTACGAGGCTGTAAAACAATTCAACGTGGAACCAGTTGTCGCCCTCACCTCATACTCCAATTTCGGGGAATACCGCTTGGGTAGCCCAGCACAGATACAAGAGGCTGTTGACACGCTTCATCGTAAATACCCCGAAATCCTGGTTGACGGCGAAATGTCCGCATCCATCGCATTCAATACCGAATTGCGACAAGCTCGTTTCCCATTCTCCCCTCTGGCAGATAAGGACGTGAACACGATTATCTTCCCGAACCTCAGCTCCGGAAGTATAGCCTTAGGCGTGTTGCAAGAACTAGGAAACAACGAAATCATCGGTCCCGTTCTACTCGGTTTGAATAAACCCATACATATTTTACAAATGGGATGTAGCGTGAGAGATATTGTTTACATGACCACCTTGGCCGTAACAGATGCACAGAAAGAAATGCCGGTGGATATGTGCCGAATCTGATAATTTTAGATTTACGATTTATGATTACAAAAGCTAGAATCATAAATCGTAAATCTAAAAATTATAAATTATTTTACCGGAATCTTTTCCACCCTTCTTTGGTGACGACCACCTTCAAAATCCGTTGACAAGAAAACGTCTACCACATTTTGAGCTTCCTCGTAAGCAATGAAACGAGCAGGCAATCCAACCACGTTTGCATTATTATGCTGACGCGCCAAAGCAGCAAGCTCCATGTTCCAGCACAAAGCACAACGAATACCTTGATGTTTATTAGCGGTCATGGAAATGCCGTTACCACTTCCACAAATGGCAATTCCTCTTTCATACTCGCCAGCCTCCACGGCTACGGCCATCGGATGAGCTGTATCCGGATAGTCCATACTCTCGGCAGAATAAGTACCAAAATCTTTTACTTCATGACCTTTTTCACGAAGATATTTTACCAACCGTTCCTTGTACTCGTAACCGGCATGGTCACATGCTATCGCTATTTTCATCTCTTTAAAATTATTATCTTTAACTATAAAACAAAAGTTAACTTGTTATCGTTTGCAAGTTTACATAGAAACTTTTTAACTTGCAACTTGAAACCTGTCAACTTCTAACAAAAAAGGGATTCTTCCGAATCCCCCTTTTATCATCAAAGAATCAATTTATATCCTTTTCCGTGAACATTAATAATTTCCACCGACGGATCTTTCTTCAAATGTTTACGCAACTTCGTGATATAAACATCCATACTTCTAGCATTAAAGTAATTGTCGTCAGCCCAGATATTCTTCAAAGCGTAGTTTCTCTCCAATACTTTGTTTACATTCAAGCACAACAGACGAAGTAACTCAGACTCTTTCGTGGTCAATTTTTGTTCTTCTTCCCCGTCAAACAAGGTCTGTTTCTTAGAATTGAATGTTAACTTACCAATTTTAAAGATCTCTTGTTCATCTTCCGGCTTTAACCCAGTTGATCTTCTCAAGACAGCCTCGATACGCAGCAACAACTCTTCCATACTGAAAGGTTTGCTCATATAATCATCAGCTCCTAACTTGAATCCTTCCAACACATCTTCTTTCATCGACTTAGCCGTCAAGAAAATAATCGGAATTTCGCTATTGATCTGTCTAACTTCTTTCGCAAGCGTAAAACCATCTTTTTTAGGCATCATCACGTCGAAAATGCAAATGTCAAACGGCTCGTTCAAAAACCTTTCATATGCAATCTCTCCATCCTCACATAAAACGGTCTCAAAACCTTTAGCTCTCAAATATTCTTTAAGAAGCATACCCAAGTTGGTATCATCCTCTGCCAATAAAATTTTAATTTTCTCATCCATAGCTATGTTGTTTTAAATAATTCTCATTTTTTAATTCTCTGTAAAAATATACGAATTTAGAAAAATAAGGTTCTCTTTATTTTTTGCTTTTTTACGGTTAAAGGTAAAATGATGTCAAAACAGCTACCTTTTTCAAGGGAGCTTTCCACGTCTATCCTTCCACCATGAGCCTCAACGATTTTCTTCACATATGATAGTCCCAAGCCGAATCCCTTCACGTCATGCAAATTCCCCGTGGACACACGATAGAATCTCTCGAAGATCAACTTCTGATCTTTCTTAGCAATTCCTATGCCATTATCAATGACACTTATTATAATTTCTTTATCTTTATTACGAGTATAAATGGTAATTTCTGGTGGTTTTACACAATATTTTATCGCATTATCCACGAGATTGGAAATCACATTCGTCACATGCACCTCATCCGCAAGCACTTCATCTTGATCTGCCTCAAGATAAGCAGAGAACTTACCCCCTTTATCCTCCACACGTAAGCTAAATTTAGGCAATAAATCTTCAATCAACTGATTAATATTTATATTCTTTAGCTTTAATTTCATCCGGGTTTCCGTGAACAAAGCCGTTTGCAACACCCGTTCTACCTGGAAAGTTAAACGTTTACTCTCATCTCGGATAATCGTGGCCACCCGGTCAATGGTCTCCGGGGTATTCGTCACCGCCCCGTCCTTCAACATCTGCGATGCCAAAGAAATTGTCGCAATCGGAGTTTTGAACTCGTGCGTCATATTATTAATAAAGTCATTCTTGATAACCGACAACTTTTTCTGCCGAACAATAACGATCAGACAGAACACGGCACAAAACACGATAGCAATCGTGATCAGCACCCCAGGCAGAACCATCCACACGGAACCGGCCGTATCGGACGATGCATCCGGGAACTTCAGATACAGGATAGCTGATGAACTTTCACCCGAAAATATCTTCCGGCTAAGCGTCACATCATCCGAGACATGACTTAAAAAATTCTTGGATGTCAGAATAAATTTACCATTTTCCTTAATACCGAATTCAAAACGGGAACGAATTCCCGCATCTGTCAATGTGTTACCGATAAAACCATATAGATTATTCAAATCTACCCGCCCCTCAATCACGTGTTTATCCTCTTTCCCTTCCGGTACAAACCTGTAATTTTCTCCAGTTCGCTCTTTCATGGCTTGTTGCAACTTGGAGATAGAAGTGGCCAAATTATCTTCCTTGAACTTACTTCCCACAAACTCACTGACATCCTTCACCTCCGAATCATCATCAATCAAATTAAGCATAGAATTGGCAACTGCCGACGGGTCATTCTTCACGGCAATCGGACGTTTCGGGTCAATATAGATCGGGGCATCAATCTCCACTCCCCGACGTCTGACCTCAGACAGATTCCTGTTTTCAGAAAGCCTACCCGCCTCTTCCTGCTTGCGGATATAATCAACCATATCATCCATAGCCCGGTTAGCCGCGTAGAAGAATTGCTCCTTCTTCACCTCGTAAGCCGTTTGGAAATAACTGGTCTGGAGAATAATCAATCCCAGCAAGGATATACCAAACACAATTCCTAATATGATTATCTGTTGCTTTCTCATACACGCAAATTTAACAAATCCATTTTAACAATTGACAAGCTTAATACTATTTAACAAAAATATAACTCATTGATCCTCTTCAAAATTTTATCCGTTCCGCAAATTAAACAAGTTAAAACCTCGCTTTCACCCATTTTTAACGTTAATAAAACTTTTGAATTTATCATTTTATCCAACACTTTCTGCTTTCCCACTCCTCCGGAATCCCCTAGAATAACGTGGCTTGCCAATCATCCGTTCGCCGATTCTTCCGCAGATGCTTGTAGGCCAAATCCGTCACTTCACGTCCCCGGGGAGTTCTTTTCAGAAAACCTTCCTTGATCAAGAACGGCTCGTAAACCTCTTCCAAGGTTCCCGGGTCCTCGCTGACCGCAGTTGCAATCGTGGTCAAACCGACAGGCCCCCCTTTAAACTTATCAATAATCGTCAACAGAATTTTATTATCCATATCATCCAACCCGAACTTATCAATATTCAAAGCCTCCAGTGCGAAGGTCGTAATCTCAAGATCAACCACCCCGTTTCCCTTCACCATGGCAAAATCCCGTACCCGACGCAACAAGGCATTAGCAATACGAGGTGTCCCGCGACTTCTGGATGCGATCTCTTTCGAGGCCTGACTCGTAATCTTTGTTCTTAAAATAGCTGCCGAGCGCTCCACGATCCCCGTCAGCACGTCGAGATCATAATATTCCAAGTGACTATTGATACCGAAACGCGCCCTCAACGGGGCTGTCAGCAAGCCACTACGCGTGGTTGCCCCGATCAGCGTGAAAGGACTCAACTGGATCTGTACAGATCGAGCTGCCGGCCCTTTATCTATCATAATATCAATCTTGAAATCCTCCATTGCCGAATAGAGATACTCTTCCACTATCGGACTTAACCGATGAATCTCGTCAATAAACAACACATCATTCGGCTCCAGATTAGTTAACAACCCCGCTAAATCACCCGGTTTATCCAACACCGGACCGGAAGTAATCTTAATCCCTACTCCCAACTCGTTGGCAATAATAGCCGACAAAGTTGTCTTTCCCAACCCAGGAGGGCCATGTAATAGAACGTGATCCAGAGATTCACCCCGCATCTTTGCTGCCTCCACGAAGACTTCCAGATTATCCACGATCTTCTTTTGCCCCCGGAAATCACTAAAACTCAACGGACGCAAAGCTTTCTCCAGTTCTTTCTCACTATCTGGCACATTCCCGGTCCTTATATCAAAATTACCCATGTACTACTTTATTAATAACAATCTATTCAATTCGTAAATGTACAACAAAACAATTGAAAACGGAAAATGGAAAATGGAGAATAAATTAATTATCTTTTTTTGGCAAAGAAATTTTTTACCAATTCTCCACATTCATTCTCTAAAACTCCGGTAACCACGTTTGTCTTCGGGTGCAACACAGACGGGGAAAGCCGGGCATACCCCCGATGCGGATCAGCAGCCCCGTACACCAATTCTCCCAATTGGGCCCAAGCAAGCGCACCGCCACACATGACGCACGGTTCTAACGTGACATACAGGGTACAATCATTTAAATATTTTCCTCCCAATAAAGAAGTCGCAGATGTGATGGCAAGCATCTCCGCATGCGCCGTCACATCATTCAAACGCTCGGTTTGATTATGAGCCCGGGCGATTACCCGACCTTTACAAACGACTACTGCCCCTACCGGGATTTCTCCTTCTTCTTCAGCCAAGCGGGCTTCTTCCAACGCTTTCAGCATAAATATCTCGTGCTTATCCATAAATACTATTTTCTCTTATTATACTCTCTTTCTTTTCCCCACGAAACCCAGGTATATACCAAGGCCGAAACGATCAATCCCACGGTCACAAGCAATGCCAGCACCAACCACCAGTTGGCAGACTCCTGTTTCCGGTTCATCTCTTCAATCTCCCGCAGAAATTTTTGATTCTTGTATTTTTTCAACACCTGACGATAACGCCCGTTATCATAAAAGGAATCGTACAACTCCAAAACCGAATCCCGTCGATGCAAGACGTCACAAAACGCCTGCCGGTTTTCCATATCCTCATGATATTCGCTCAACAATTCCAACACCTGAGCCTGAACCAATTGACTCTCCGGGGATTCTGCTTTTTTATAACTAATACCTTCCAGATACGCAACAGCCTCATCCTTCTCCCCCATCTCCCACAAACAACGCCCGTATCTTAAATAATTCATGAACATCACACCGGGGACCTTCAATTGATTTTCACGAGCATATATCTCGTAGAAATCGATCGCACTTTTTAATGCTATCAAAGCCGAGTCTCGAAGTCCCTCCTGAATAAAAGATTCGGCAACACGAGTAAGCAACACGTTGCGCATTCCACCTCGTTTTTCATTCATCAACCCGCCCCTCAATATTTCCCGTGCCTTTTCGTGATACCCCAATCCAGAATAAGCCTCGGCTACCTGAATCCCATAACGTCCAAGCCTATTTGAATCCGGCAATTCCTTTAAAACCTCTTCATACCAGAGTAACGCCTCCTCATGCCTTCCCAACTTTTTCAGGCTTGCCGCCATCTGCTCGTAAAAAGGTTTCACCTTATCCCGGAATCTTGATCGTCGCAAAAGGCGATAGGCCTCCTCGTAACAAGCATATTGTTCTTCATATTCCTGCAAAACCCCATATAAAGTTGCTTTCAAGCGATAAGCCTCGATCTCCCCCTCCGTATCCGAAAGTCCTCGATACAACGACAATGCCTGATCCACGGCTCTAAAAGCCCGGTCTATATCGATCGATTTAAAAAAACAAGCTCCCAAGTAATAGAATTTAGCCTCTTCCTCCCGGGTAAATACCACCTTGGAAGGCACCCGGCTTATAAAACGAATGGCCTCTTCCACACAGCTATCCCGCAAAATCAAAGAGCCGTAAAGCCGGGTTAATTCCAGCGCCACAAGATTCTTCACGTCCCGCGGGGCAATCCGGTAGGCCTCCCGTAAGTAAATCCGAGCCTGTTGCATCTGCTCCACCTTAGTGGAATAACAACGTCCCGCGACCAACAATACTTTCGAACGAAAAAAATTAGGTAACCCCATAGACACCTTTACCAAAGAATCAAACGCAGGCGATAACATCACAGAGTTTTCCAACTCCCTGCACAATTCTGCCGTTTTCGCTTTTTCATTTTTCCGACAAGAAGACAACAAAAACAAAATTGTTATCCCCATGCATATCATGATTACAACTCGTTTCATTCCTGCTAATTTCGTTCTGCCACACCTATATTAATAACTTACATCTTATCAGATACGTTTTTACAAGAGGTAAAAATCCATATTTTCCGTGAAGGTTACAAATTTTCTCCCACATTTTTTCTTTTCACATACGCGATAATGAACCCGATCAACACTTGAAAACAGGTTTTATATCCCACTTATCGAGCAGATACCCCCCACACACAATGTATACCTACCATACTCGATTGGATAAAGACGCTTCAACTCATCTATATCTCAACTTTATGTCGGCTATATCCCATAAACTGGAAATTATAACAACTAATCAAAGATTAAAACACGTGAATATCTGCAAACTTGTTCTTGTCAGCTGGTTTTACACGCAAAATTCCTTTCTGTATATTTTTTGGTTTAAATAATTTTATCCTTACCTTTATCTTTTAATTAAGTAATTTACTCATTAAAATAACAATTGCTATGCAGACAATTGATAATTACAACTTTAAAAACAAGAAGGCGCTTATCCGCGTAGACTTCAACGTACCTTTAAATGAAAAGTTCGAGATCACGGACGACACCCGTATGCGGGCAGCCATTCCCACGATCAAGAAAGTGTTGGCGGGAGGAGGTTCCGTAATATTGATGTCTCACCTCGGACGCCCGAAAAATGGACCGGAAGACAAATTTTCATTAAAACATATCCAGAAACACCTGGAAGAACTGTTAGGTGTACCCGTGAAGTTCGCCGATGACTGCATCGGGGAAAGTGCGGTAAAAGCTGCTGCAGACCTGAAACCGGGAGAAGTTCTTCTGTTGGAAAACCTTCGATTCTACAAAGAAGAAGAAAAAGGAGACGAGAATTTCGCTCAAAAACTGGCTTCTTTAGCCAACACTTGGATCAACGACGCCTTCGGGACAGCCCACCGGGCTCATGCATCCACCGCAGTCATAGCTAAATTTTTCCCGAATGACAAACTATTCGGCTACGTCATGCAAGGAGAGTTGGAAAGCGTGGATAAAGTAATGCACAACCCCACCCGCCCGTTCACGGCCATCATGGGAGGCTCCAAAGTTTCATCCAAAATCGATATTATCATGAACCTCATGGATAAGGTAGATAACCTCATCCTAGGGGGTGGAATGACTTACACGTTCAAAAAAGCACTGGGCGGTCATGTCGGCAATTCCATCTGCGAGGAAGATAAACTCGACCTGGCTCTTGAAATCATGAAACTAGCCAAAGAAAAAGGTGTAAATCTTGTATTGGCTACCGACACTGTCGCTGCCGACGCTTTCGACAATAACGCCAACACCCGGATCGTTCCTTCCATGGAAATTCCCGATGGATGGGAAGGATTGGATGTAGGCCCGGAAAGTATTGCCTCCTTCACCAAGGTCATCGAGCAATCCAAAACAATCCTTTGGAATGGCCCCGTGGGAGTATTCGAAATGCCTAAATTTGCCGTAGGAACCAAAGCCATCGCTGATGCCATCGTGAAAGCCACAGCAAACGGTGCATTCTCCTTAATCGGGGGAGGAGACTCTGTTGCCGCCATCAACCAATTCGGCTTGGCCAGCAAGGTTAGCTACGTATCCACCGGAGGTGGTGCCCTACTCGAATACATCGAGGGGAAAGAGTTGCCCGGAATCACGGCTATTCGAGGGAAATAATCCCAAGTAAAATACTCAAAGAAATAAAAACAGGGACTGTTCAAAAATGAATTGACAGTCCCTGTTTTTCACTCTAACAAAGAATTGTTCTGACACACCTTATTCGTTCCCCTCATTGTTGCCACACTCGGCAGCGTTTTATTTCCTTCCATATTTGCTTTGGTTCAATTTTCAGATACAATTAAATATACAAATTATTGATAAATATAAAACAAGCATTATTATCGCAAAAATCTTTCGCACTCTATCGTTTCCCCAAACAAAAGGCAGCATGATAAAGTTAATACCAAGAATTAATTTTCTAATAATTGTCCCAATTCTTTCGAACACCTCCTTGTACAAGAAGTAATACACCTAAAAGAATGAATAGCCAATCTATTAATTTCAATTTTTTCATAACTACAATACTTATCACTATTTTCTAAATAAACTATATCGTACAACCACACCCCCATAACATAAAATAAGACAGTTGGCCTATCAATTCTTTTGTTATTTCAACTCCTTCAGCAACAACTCCCCCAATACCGGATCAGAGGGGCGGCGGGAAGAGGCATCCCAAACTTTACCTTCCGGATCCAAGATAATGAAACGAGGAATGCCGTTGACGGCCATACGCTGCATGAAAGGATGCTTACGAGAGCGGGCACATAATAATTGTATTCCGGTCATCTTTTTTTGTTTCATGAAAGTCCGCCATGTATCTGCATTGGAATCCAATGAAATAGATACCCAAGCCAAAGGCAGAGAGACTAAACGCTCCTCCAAGCGTTTGAGGTAAGTTATTTCCGCCACACAAGGGTTACAGCCCGTAGACCAA
This sequence comes from Butyricimonas sp., assembly GCA_019423345.1. Classification (GTDB taxonomy): domain Bacteria; phylum Bacteroidota; class Bacteroidia; order Bacteroidales; family Marinifilaceae; genus Butyricimonas. The sequence continues at coordinate 56,437 of JAHZBN010000004.1, forward strand.
AGATCGATGAAGACATACTTACCTTTAAAATCGGACAAATAGACCGTATCTCCCTGTTCGTTGGGAAATCCATAGCCACTCAAGTCCACCCCCTCCATGGCTGGATAGATACTGGAACCCAACTGGTCAGCGTAAGTACTCAATCGCTCTTTCCCGTCTTTAGACTTCACTAATTTAGCCGCCTTTTTCAACCGTTTCCCCAGACCTTTGACGTTCCCCCGTAACACTTCTTTCCAAAGCGCCTCCAGCAAATAGGCTTCCCGCAATTTCCCGTCTTTTACCACAGATGCCATATCGTTCAAATAAGTCACACGGGAACCTATTTTAATCTTTCCAGTTTGCACTTGGGCAAACAACCATTCTTGAAAAACGGGGAACCAATCCCCGGCAAACATCAATTCAGGAAGCCAATCGACATTCAAGAGAGGCTCACTATAATCGATATCGACTTCCGGTGCGGCAAAAGCTTTCCCGAAGGCTTTCGAACGGTCAATCATCATGTACATATCTTGCAGCAACTGGAACTGGGCGTATCCTTTCACGACTTTTTGCTCTTCCGGCGAAAGCCCGGAATTTTCAATTCGTTCCATGCGTCCCTGATAAGCAAGAAACAAAGCCTCAGCATAAGCCCGGGAATACTCTTTCAAGCCGGAAGTTTTTGGTTGACACTCTCTTGTAAACAAATGCGACAACAAATTATTAATCCCGGCGTGAGTACCCCCGAATTTATCCTCACGGGTTAAATCCACCTCAATTTCTGCTCCTGGTGTCACGAAAACGATATTGGAAACAGTTTGCCTTCCAAAAGAAATAGAAACAATCATCGGTTCCTTCACCGTCAAAGATTCACGGTAATCTCCGCATACCTGAACTTCCATCAATCGTTGGGACATACCCATTTGTCGCTGAACAACAAGCATCACCGGATTTTCCTCTTCCACCCGTCCCGACACAAATGCCAAGGTATCTTGCCCCCACACAACGCTCCGGCAAAAGCAAGAGAGCAACAATATTATCAATATTTTTCTCATAACATACAGAAATCAATCACCATTTTGCATCGAATCATATTTAACAAATGCCTCTTTCACAGCCTTTTTCAAAGATTCATTATCCATTGCCTCTACCATTTCATTCTCCAAGGCTATATAGCGGTCTACCTGTTTCCGACTCCCCTCTTTAGCAATGAAATCCAAGAAAGGTGCCTGCCATAAAAAAGCACGAGGCAAATTCCGCAATTCTTTTTCCATGATATCAAGTAACACATCAATATTGTGGTTATCACGAGCTTCCACGTAACGAAGACATAGAATAATCTCATCCTTTCCCTCGAAATCGACAGAAGCAACCTGCTTTTTTATCAGAGCTGTCAGCCCTGAAATCGCCTCATTGGTTTTGATCGTTGTAAGTTTTTGAAAATAACTATCATATATTCTCTTCTCCACGATTTCTTTACCTACTTGTTTGTCAAAATCAGTCTTGTGGGCAATCAGGTAAGCAAATCTCTCGTCGTCAGGAGTAATTTCGTTTTGATCGTAAATATACCAGTATGAAGCCAAACATCTCTCTGCGTCGGAAAGTTGTTTAAACTCCTCCCCGGTAACCTGTTTCAGTTCCGTGTTTCTTTTCGCGTCTTTCAAGGCTGCACGATAAGAAGCAAGTTGTTTATTATCCAATTTCCCCTGCCGGTAAAGATCATCCAAATAAAATTGAGAAGTTTCCTCCTTCGCTCCCCGCTTCACGCATTCCAAGAAATCTTCCGCTTTTCGCGATCCCACGATACGATGCTGCAATGCCCCGTCAGGACGGATAATCAAAAAAGTCGGATAGGCAGTGACATGGAATCTACCCCGCAACCGAGGACCTTCCCCCTTCTCCATATCATACTTGACATTAATAAACTGATCGTTGAAAAAGGTTCCCATTTCGGGCAGGACGAACACGGTGTTCAACATATATTTACAAGGACCGCACCAACTGGTGTAACAATCCATGAAAACCAATTTATTTTCCGTTTTCGCCTTATCCAAGGCTTGCTGAAAAGTCAGTTCCTGAAACTTCACCCCCTTTTCTTGTGCGTTCAATTGAATGAAGCACAAAATGATACCGCACAATATTGCTATTCTTCTCATGATTTTTCTTATTTAATTATTTTCTTGAAACAGGTTTATACGTTTCCGCCACCTGACCTTTCGTTAACTCCCTCTCCAATAATGCCTTCAACTTTGGCTCAGAAGGACGGGGAGCGTCTATCGAGATCACATTGCCTTGCCGGTCAAAAACCATAAAACGGGGAATACCTTTGATTTTGTAATCCTTCACGATCTGGCTCCAGCCGTTAGCAAAGAGTTGCACGCCTTCCAACCCCTCCTTGTCAAGAGCTTCCAGCCACTTTTGATAGTCTTTTTTCTCGTCCACGGAAACCCCGATAAAGACAACGTCTTTCCCGTGCATCTCCTTTTCCAATTCTATCAAAGCGGGAATCTCTTTTCGACAAGGTCCGCACCATGTTGCCCAAACATCAACCACCACGATTTTACCCTTGAAATCAGACAAAGAAACCATTTTACCATTCCGGTCGGGATAAGTAAAGTTCGCAGCCTTGCCGCCCTTGTTCCCCACGTAAAGTTTTGCGCTGAGTTCACCCATACGCCGGTGATGGCTCTCGGTGGTCAAGTAACGTGCAAAATAAGTGACAACCTCATCATATTTCTCGTACGTCTTCGCCCGTCCCGCTTGGAGCAACACAATCTCCGCTTTCAAGAGATCGCAGGGCAACCATGTCAATTCATCGGCAATAGTAACCTTCCGATTTTCAAATTGCAAGGCAAGCTTGACATATCTCTCGAGGTAATCGACCCCGTAAGGCTGTTCCAGCAAAGAAGCATCTTTCAATTTATCCTTTGTCACCAATCTTCTATAATATTCCGGGTATTCCTCCACCGTGGGACGGCACCCTTTCCTCTCGACACGGTCTAGTTTGAGGGCAGCGAGAGCACGCAGGGCAAAATATTCGACATCGTAATCTATTGTTTGCTTTAACAACGCCTTAAAAGCTGTATTCCGGGAACGAATTTTCGTTTTAAAAGCTTCTGCTTCAGACAAAAAATCCATGTACCATGGAAACAATTCTTTATAAGTAAAAAAAATGTAATCCATGTGATCCACTCTACGCCGTACCGGTTCAAATAAACCTTCCCATTGTGCAAGCAATAAATTTTCTGGTGAATTATGAGAAGTAATTACTAAAGTATCTTCCAATATATTTACTTCAGCGTTAGTCCCTGCCTCCAAATAAATACGAATACGCTCACTCGTTTTCTCCCCTCCCACAGTATAAAACCCAGGTGCAGAAATTTCCACGGCAAAACCGTACCAACCATTCTTACCCACTCGAGTTTTACTAATCAATGCCTCCCCCCCATCGACCACTTCATACAAACCGACTTCTTGCATCTTATCTCGACTCACCAAGCCTTTCACCCCTGCAAAAACATTCAGCTCTTTCGATTTGGAATGCTTGTCCTTAATACTTATTAATTCTTTACCCTGCCGTCCCAATCCGTTATTGCCACAAACTTCCATACAGAAGAAACAACAACATAAAATACCCACTAATATCCGGTTATTCATAATTGATCTTTCATTTATACATACAACAATCCCTTTTTACTGTCAAGAACTTATTGTGATCAAGCCATAACAGCTAAAATCCTAACAAGTTCTTAACACGACTTTATCTAATGGCAAGATTTTATTTCTTCAATTCCGTCTCTAACATTTTCTTTAAAGCAGGATTCGAAGGACGGGGGGCATCAAAAGAAACAACATTCCCTTTCCGATCAATAACAATAAAACGAGGAATCCCGTTAATTCGATAATCTTTAGTAATCTTGCTCCAACCACTAGCAAAGACTTGAATTCCTCCCAATTTTTCTTTTGCAATAAAATCAAACCACTTTTGCTTATTTCTAGCTTCATCTACCGATACACCAAGAAAAACAACATCCGTTCCTTCCATCTCTTCTTCCAGTTTTTTCAAATGCGGTATTTCCTGTTTACAGGGTCCACACCACGTAGCCCATACATCGATCAACACAACTTTCCCTTTGAAATCAGATAAAGACACATTCTTGCCATTCACATCGGGATAAGTAAAATCAGCAGCCACACCACCGGCACGTGTCTTATAAAGTTTGGTTCCTACTGCTTCAGCACGAGCTTTCAATGAGGGTGAAAGCCAATATTTCCCAAATTTATTCATCCCGTCAAGATACTCCTCGTAAGTACGATATTGAGAGAAAAAACGATCAACAACAAATTCTCCCTTTAACCGATCACTCGGTAAAGCCTCCAAACAAGCCTGTTCATAAGCAACTTTATCGGCAGGATTGATATTTTTCTGAGCAGCAGCAAAAATCGCATACAATCGCAACATGGTTATCCCGTTCGGAAAAGCCAATACGTCTTCATCGGTGAACTTTGCCGGATTTACAATTTGACTGTAATATGCCGGGTAATCGGATGCTTTCGGATGTTTCGAACGAGGCGTGTAAAGCAAAGCGATACCATAATAATCCGCCGAATAATCGATCCACTCCTTGAGGAGGGCATCGAAAATTTTGTTACCACTTTTCAAAGTTGCCTTGAATGCGGGCAACCCCTCAATAAATCTCTCGTACTCGGGAAAGAAATCTTCGTACGTGGAAATAATCTTATTAAAGAAAACGCCCTTAAACCAAATGTTGTAAGAGTAGTCTATCCACTTATACAATTGTACGTTCTCTTTTGTATTCTTACCCACCAAAGTAGCTTTATTCTCCTGTAACTCAATATTTATCTCTTCCCCTCCTTTCACGTAAACGGGAAAATTCATTTTCTCATCTTCTCCCAACACATAAAAACCGGGTTTCTTCGGTTTCACCAGAAAACCGAAACTACCATCGGACTCCACTTTAGCAACGGCACACACCACCGGTACACCATCAATAGTTTCATATAGTTTAACTTGAGGCAACCATTGATCGGTAACCCTTCCCTTTATTGCCGTAAATTCCTGTGCAACAAGCATTCGAACACAACAAAGAACAAATATTAAAATAAATATTTTTTTCATATTCTTAAAAGTTTATTTTTTCAACAACTCCAATAACATTTGTTTTAAATCGGGATTTGAAGGCACTGGAGCCTGACGAGCGACCAATTTCCCATCTTTATCTATTACAATGAAGCGGGGAATACCGTTGATTCCGTAATCTTTTGTAATCAGGCTCCATCCGTCAGCAAGCAACTGTACACCTTTCAAGCCTTTCTCTTTAATCATTTGCAACCATTTCTCTCGGTCAACAGTTTTATCTAAAGACACCCCTAAGAATACGATTCCGGAATCTTTCAACTCTTCCTCCAAATTTAACAGATGAGGTATTTGTTCCTGACACGGTCCACACCACGTGGCCCACACATCAATCAAAACAACCTTTCCTCTAAAATCCGACAACGAAACCTGCTTTCCTGTCACATCGGGATAAGTGAAATCTGGAGCGATACCGGAGTCCTTTTCTTTTAACGCAGCCTCCATTTGATCGGCACGAGTGATTATATCCTCTGATTGCAGATACTTCCCATACTTATTTCTGCATTTCACAAATTCAAGATATCCTTTACAAGTTCCCAACACATTGTTCAATAAAAAAATTTCCCGGCATCGATTATCTTGAATAAATTCGATCATTTTGGTATTTGCTTCCTCGGCAGTACCGTTTTCCGTGTAAAAACGCATAGCCATAATCCAATATAACCGAAACATCGAAGCCCCAAAGGGAAGTTCCAATAACCGAGCATCCATTGTATGTTTATTCATCATTTCCCGGTAATACTCGGGGAAGTCCGCATCTTTGGGATGCACTTTCCTCGGAGTTTGTATAAAACGCATAGCCCAATAATCCATCTCGTAATCAATAACTCGATCCAATAATTGATCGAATTGTCTATTCCCACTTTTCAATGTTTTACGAAAAGCCGGAAGCCCCTTCTCTAAACGTTCAAACTCAGGAAAAAATTCGACATACGTGATGAAAGGACTCTCCATCCAATTTTGAGCATTCAAAATCAAAAAATCAGCATAAGCAAACCATTTAAACAGAACTTCATTCTCCGGACTATTTTCACCTTCCAAGGCAATATTGGTTTTTTCAAGTATCCGTAAATTGACCTGGTCCCCCTTTTTCAGATAAAACATATTCTTTTTTTCAGCATGTCCAATAGCATAAAACCCTTCGTACTCAGGCATATACTCGATCCGAAAAGTTCGATTTTCCCGCACCGGGTACTTACCACACTCTACGGTAGCCCCATCTACTACCTTATAAAGACGAATACTATTCAATCCCTCCTCTTCCACCGTACCACGAATAACTACATTTTCTTGCGCATCTATTTTGAACGTGCAAAGCAAGATGATAAAAAAACACATAAATGTCTTCATTTTATCTCCGATTTAATACGTTCAACATCAAAGCCAGCTTCCTCCAACACGTATTTCATGAGAGTATAACGAGCCTGTACATTAGGATAATTCTCGTATTTTGCCTTAAATTCCTCTTCTTCATAATCTAACACTGCATCTAGATAAGCAGCGAAATCCTCTTCCGCAGTCGGTACATAATAAGAAGTTTTACTATCCACTTTAGTAGCTGTTAGCGACAACAACCCAAAATTCTCCGGACAATACTGCTCTAAATTAGCTTTATATTCATCATAATTACCTAATAATTCATCCATTGATGCTATCACCGTATCGGCAAAAGTCACCTCTTTTTCCCACTTTGTTCGTTCTTCTTCTGTCAAATCATCACGTTCCAGCTGTTCTAACGCTTCTTCTTTTTTTGCCTGGTATATTAATTTTGTTTCCATAGCAGACTGCATACTATTTATCTTAGACACCCAAGTTGCATAAGAAGGAACAAATGTTTCATAATTAAGCCCCCAACATTCCTTTGCTATTGCAGGAGACGCTGAAGTACCACTTTCAAAAGCATCCGTAACAATAGTTTGGAAAGTAGACAACGACTCTTGCAAAGCACCGTAACAAACTTCATGTAAAAAAGTTCGCTGGAAAAGAGAATCCGCACTCGGCTGGTCATATCCATTCAGAGCAAAACCTAACACACCAAACCCCCGATGCACGTACAGAGTTTTTTTTGCTCTTTCCATGTCCTGTACAATCAGAATAGCCGGTATAAACACATTCGCTCCATCAATCCAAGCCAACAACTTCTTATCCATCAATTCTAATAACGGAAGGATAGCACTCTTGCTTTCAGGAGTTGACACGTCCACGGAATTATACGTAATTTTAGTTTGAATATTCGATGCCTCGGTCATATCATAATCCAAACGAAGTACCTCGTAATAAAGTTTCGGATTCCCATTCTCATCTTTCCATCCCCGATCTTCGGAACCAATCGTATCCTTATAAAATATAGCCTTATCATACTTCTCATACAAATTATAGATCATCTCATCCACTTCATCCATATTTTCCGTCGGGGTAATCACATACCAATTTTTCACCTCCGAGGGAGTCAACGTATCCTCCTTGGAACACGCTGCAAACACGCCCAACAATAGAATATAAATTAACTTTTTCATAAAGATTCCTCCTCTTCTTCTTCAATTACAAAATCTGCAGATACTCCATCACGAACCGGATTCTCCATATTACCATCACAAAACGTGATCACATCTTGCGGTATCGGGATCATCCATGATCCTATACTATTCTCTCCATACGCTTCAAGAGTCGTTGTCCCTACTTTTTCCGCCATGGCATTCCCTGCCTCATTAGTCGTAATTTGATAACAAATATGCTCGATCGACTTTTTATCCGGATAAGCAGTATTGACAGCATAACGACGAAGATCAAACCAGCGATGCCCCTCAAAACACAACTCTTTCCTCCGTTCCAAACGCACAAAATCAACTAATTCTTTCCCTCCACTAGGAATCTCTGGCACTACCTTATAACGATTTTGAAGCAAATTTTTCAGTGTATTAACAGCATCTCCTTGCCCCAAACACGCTTGGGCTTCCGCCTTATTCAATAGTACTTCACCATAACGCAACCACCCTGCAGAAGCCACCGGAGTTCCCACACTCGTATACACAACCGTATCCATTCCCACAGGATCATACTCGGAATACGTCAATTTCTCCTTGTACTTTCTCGGAACCAAATTCTTTGCATAACGTGTCCGACTAAAAAAGCGATTCAAACGATAATCATTCTCATCAAACAAACTCTCAAACTCGGTAGAACAGGCCCACGACCAAGCATTTTGTTTTACTTCTCGTGTCGTAATCATCACAACTTCTCCTGTTTCTAACAAATGGTCAAGATCTATTTTAGATTTTACTTCCAATTCCGCATCGTCCCCACAAATCCAATACATAACATATGGCCCGTGAGAAAATATTGTCTCTACAGACTCCAAAGTGGCAAAAGATTCTGTAATCGGCAACGAACTTAGTCCTTTTACTCCATAACCATCAACCTTATCGGCTGCCGCTATACAATCTTCATATTTCTCCATATACAAGTAAACCCGACTCAACAAAGCATAACAAGCAGCAGCACTCGCAATTTGTTTAGATTTACGAGGAGAACTCAACTGTTCAAAAAATTTAATCGCTGTTTTCAAATCGGAAACCACCGCCTCATAAACTTCTCCAACCGTGTTTCGTGAATAATGTATATCAATAATTTCTTCTGACAATTTTAAAGGCACCCCCCATGTCGCATTCGGATTATTTTTATCGTAAGGAGCTCCATATATGTTAACCAACATAAAATAATACCAAGCTCTTAAAAAATAAGTCTCTCCCCCCACTTGATTCAACGTCTCTTCTTCTCCCGATTTATTCTTTTCTCTTTGTTTGGGGATTTCTGCAATAACGGAATTCAAAACAGCTATACGTTTGTAAAAGTCCTCCCATACAGGATCAGTAAACGATGATCCTAATATATTTACACTTGGATCATCTGCCCAACGATAATAACCGGACATGATTTGCCAAGGTCTATTATAACTATCTTTTTCTTTGGGAGCAGGAGCTTCTTTAAGATCATCATCCATCAAATGAATATAGGTCATAAAATCTTTCATCTGTGTATTGTTCCACGCTTGAGCAGCAATCTCTGCTCCCGGAACCATCACTGTAGCGGGATCTTGGTACCCACTTCCCAATAATAACTCTTGCAAATCCGTTGCCGTCTCTATATAAGAAAGATCCTGTGAATACTCATTTAAAAAATCTTTACAAGACTCACTTATCCAGCAAAGTAGTACTATTAGCCATAATATACGGTATCTTTTCATCATATATCAATTTAAAAAACAACATTCAAACTAAATGAATACTTCGGTCGAATCGAAATATTAACCACACTGGAAGTTCCTGATTGCTCTGGAGTCTGCCCTTTCAACTCCTTACTACACCAAGTAAATAAATTCGTTCCAGACAAAGACAAATATCCGGAAGACATCCCTAATTTTTTTAAAAATTTCTTAGGTAACAAATACCGGAAATTAAGAGATTGTAGACGCAAATAATTACCACTTGCCACTCTAAGATCCGAGTCATCATACATAGAATATATTGTAGCACCATTACTTGGTTCCCAATACTTTCTATATTTAGTATCATACCACCATCCGTAATCTTTTCCACCATCTATCTGCAATCCAGGAATATCCGTCATTTTTTCATCTCCCGGATTCCTCCAACGATTTACAAACTCCCGACGCAGATTTTGCATTGGTTTAGGTGATACCGCACTATATTCTCCAGAAGCAAGGCGCAATAGTCGAATCTTATTCCCAAGACTATAAGCGAAATTAACCGACAAACTAAAACTCCGGTAAGCGAAATAATTGCTAAATCCTCCTTGAATAACAGGTACACGAGTTCCAGATTCATCCAAGACCGCCAACCAAACCTCTTTTTTATCCATATCCTTGTACTTTGCATGCAACTCTTCTGCCCGCTCTACCTCCAAATCTTTAAATGTTGGTTTTCCATTACTATCCAATCCGGCATATTTAAAAGAGAAGAAAGTATTCAAAGGTGTTCCTGCCAACTGAACCGAACCATCTAAAAATTGCGCCAATTTTAATTCATCTTGTAACGTTTTGTCGTTCTTCCTTAGCTGATCATTTATCAACTTATTCAAAGTCTGTCCGATTTGTGGGTCAAATCTCCACACGAATCCTCTTTTCCCATTGGAGGATACGGCTTGATTTATAGGCACAAAATTTAATGTCAACTCAATACCCTTATTCTCAACATTACCAGAATTCACCACGTAAGTAGTTACACCATTCACATTACATACAGTCTTTGACAAAAATGCATCAATTGTCTTCTTATAAAATCCTGAAATCGAACCTTGAATCTTATCTCTCAACAAACTAAAATCAAGTCCCACATTAAAAGAATGGGTCTTCTCCCATTTCAAATCGGGATTCGGGAACTTACTGATCGTTGACGTGTATCCTCCTTTCGATGTACTATACCCCCCTTTATCAATAATCAACCGTGTCGGTTGGTTATTTGACATATTTCCTTGAATACCATATGACACACGTAACGCCAAATTATTAATCCAACTTACATTTTTCACTATATCGTTTGTCATATTCCAACGCCCTGAAAATGACCACACGGGAAGTAATTTCTCATTACTACGACTACCAAAAGCATTAGACCAATCTGCCCGAGTATTCACGTTAAAAATATAACGATCCTTATAACTATATGTCAACGTGAGATAAGCCGACATAGTGTTTGTCAATGACTTTGAATATGTTGGATGATTTGAAGCAAGCCAATCATAGTAACTCGAATATTTAGAATAATCTCCCTCGGCAAACTCGGCAAAAGTCATTCCGCGATCTTTATAATAACCCCGCTCCGTAGTAGATGTTCCCTTATAAGTCGAAGAAGACAATTCATAACCAATAGAAGCATTCGTAAAGTGATCCTTATTATTATCCCAATATCGGCTATAATCCGATTGCAACCGAAGCGTATAAGAACTATTGCGTGTCGAATTACTCTTTAGCTCTCCCCCAAAAGGACACATACTTTGTGTTGTTGAATTATTCTCATCTTTCAATTGAAGAATATAATTAGAATTTTCTCCATACCAAGTATCATCATCAGAAGTCCCCATAGAATAAGATGCTGTACCTATCAATTTCCAAGTCTCCAATATCCGATATTGTACTTGAGCATTTACACTAGCAGTCTTTTGAGCAATCGTATGCTCCGATTCTTCCATTTCTCGAACAATATTAAACGGATAATTGTTCTTCTTATACGTGTACAACTCTCCATTCTCCAAACGTAAAGGAATTGCCCGAGTCATATTATAAGCATAATTCATAATTCCCAATCCACTAGGATTATATGATTTATCTTGCACATTACCAGATATTCCGAATTGCATCTGAAATTTATTATGTTGTACAGTAACCCGCACGCTTGCCGTGTAACGCTCGTTCTTTTCTCCACGAATCTCTCCTTTATCATCTCCATAACCAAACGAAGCATAATATCTTGCATTTGCACTTCCACCGCTAATACTCAACGAATGATTATGGGAAAAAGCATCCCGACACAAAATATCCAACCAATCCGTATTCAACGTTTCATAATAAGCAGAACGTTCTTGAAACTCTTCAAAACTAATAGAACCAGATTTAAAATAATCCAAGTAAGCTTTCTCGTACCCGATCCAATCTGTAAAACTATTATAAGCCCCCGTATAACGGACTCCCCGCTCCATCAACTCACGGGAAACATCAACTCTTTCCTTAGAGTTCATCAAATTTATCCCTCGATCTGTATACCTAGGACGAGTAGAATAACTGCCAGTAAATGAATACGATACTGTAGGAGGCCCTACCTTCCCTTTTTTTGTTGTGATCACTATAACCCCATTGGCAGCCCTCACGCCATACAATGCCGTTGCCGCAGCATCTTTTAATACATCAATCTGTTCCACATCATCAGGATTCAACCCCGCAATAGCATTTCCCAACAAATTCACGAAATCCAAATCATTCAATTGTTCTGGATCTATATTTACCGGATCCTGTTGTATGATTCCATCCACCACCCACAGAGGCTCTTGGTTTCCCAAAATAGAAGAAGTTCCCCGTATCCTCAATTTCGGCGTTGCTCCCACTTGGCCGCTATTCTGAATAAAAGTCATACCTGGAATTCTTCCCTCCAACATCTGATCTATACGATTCATCCCCGGCACATCAATATCATCCATTTTTAGAGTAGTCACCGATGCGGTCAAATGCCGTCTATCAATTTGCTGATAACCAGTAACAACAACATCCTCCAATTCATTTACCTTTTCCGACATCATCACGCACAAACTATCCGTCTTCTCCGTAAAATTCAATTTTTGACTTTCAAAGCCGATAAATGAAAATTCTAACACTCCTTTTGTCACGGGTAATGTCAATTCAAAGCGTCCTTGGTAATTCGTTGCCGTACCCATAGTAACTGAAGCTTCTGAACACAACTTTATGGTAACCCCCGGTAATGGTTCCCTTGTATTTCTATCTAAAACAATCCCAACGATCCGTTTCCCTTTCTTCACGTTGTCTTGGATCTCCTGTTGAATTACAATCAAATCATCCCTAAACTTAAACGTCAACCCCGTTCCTTTCAACACCTGTTTCAACACATTCTCCACCGTTTCATCTTTCACGTTGACGGACAACTGTCCCAAACGATCCGTCAACTCCGTGTTGAACACGAAATAAAGATTCGTCTGTCGCTGAATCTCGTTAAACAATGTCCGTATAGCCACATCTTTCAAATCCAGACTAACCCTTTCCTGTTGGGCAAACGTATTTGCCGAAACAGAAAACGTAAAAGCACACATCAAAATCCAGAAAAATTTCATCACTCTCTCAATTTTTTTTCTCATGCCACAAGGCAATCGAAAACATAATCGTTTTTTTTTCATACATTTGTACTAATAAATTCAACATTCAATAAACCCTCACGGTTCCAATGCGAGGTTTATTGCTTCTTTGAAATATAGACGGAGGGTTTGCCGACCTTCCGTTTTTATTTTGATACACAAACGGTTCTCCCGTTTATAGTAAATACCACGCCCGTTGCATCCGTAATCGCATGCAAAATATCTTCTATCTGTTCGTACCGCTTCATATGCCCGGAGAAATGCAAACTTTTCACAGATTCCGATTGAAAGAAAATCTCCACATCATACCACAAAGAGAGCGTATTCATGATATTCTCCAACGACTCGCGTTCAAACACTAAAACTCCCTTCCGCCATAGCGTGTACAAATCCGGATTAACCTCCTTTACTTCCATCTCATGAGAAGTCCGATTATAAAAAGCCATTTCGTTCGGTTTCATCACATACTCTTTATCCGACACACGCCCTCTAATTCCCACTTTCCCCTCCACCAGAACAGTCCGAATCCCCTCATGTGAATGCGTGTTCACGTTAAACGATGTCCCGTATACCTTCACCAGTACGTCATCAGTAATCACGATAAACGGATGTTCAGTATCTTTAGCAACTTCAAAATATGCCTCCCCCCGCAAATACACCCGTCGGTCTTGTCCGACAAAAGCTACCGGATACTTTAATTCCGTTGCAGAATTCAAATAAACCTTTGTTCCATCTGCCAATTGCAAAGTAAACTCCCCCCCTCTAGGTATACACAAAACGTTAGTATCCACCTTTTCCCGTTGAACGGTATCCGAATAAATCAATTCTCCGGCATTTTGCAACACAGCTACTCCATTCCCAACCTTAATCATCTTTTCCTCTTCTTTCGCCAAAACCACACTTTCACCACCAACGACTTCCAAAATCACATCCCGTCCGCGAGGTTCAAAACGCTGAATAACCGATATTTCCTCTTTCGGTTCTTTAGGGGAAAGTAACAACCACACACCCGCAACGACCAAAGGTAACACGATCACCGCTGCCACATATTCTCTCCACGTAAACAACACCCGTCGTTTCCGCCCCATTCCATTTTTCACACAAAATGTTTCCCAAGCTCGTTCTGCATCCGTCTCCCGAAACATCCCGTACTCTTCGGCAAAACGAGTATCTTTCCGCAACCTATCGAATAACAATCTATGCTCCTCACTCTCTTCTAACCAACAATCCAAGAAATATTGTTCTTCTGCTGTTATCGTTCCCAAAAAATACTCTCGAAGCAAATGACCTACTTCATCCCTATAGTTCATATTTATTGTAATATTTTACACCTAATACGACTATAGAACGAAAAAGAGGGTATTCAATTAAAAAAATTTGTCGATTAATAATAAAAAATACACGCCACCTAGTCTTTTCTTTAAGTATTTCATGGCATTTTTCTTATAAGATTTCACGGTAAGCACAGACAAATCAAGCAATTGAGCTATCTCTTCATTCTTTTTACCGTTCAAATGCAACTCAAACACCGCTCGGCTCCTTTCCGGTAATTCCGATACCGCTAAATGCAATTCCCGATACATTTCCTCTTCTGCGATATCCAACTCATCACACTCTTTTCCTTCTTTTATAAAGACTTCTGCATAATGATCTTCTACAGCTAAATGCTTTAGATAATCCAAACATCGATTGTTCACCGCACTATAAAGAAAAGCCCTAAAACCCACGTACGAATTAAATTCCTTATCCATTTCCCACACGTTCACAAACACCTCCTGCACAATATCCTCTGCAACATCACGCCGTTGCACCCTCCGCATAGCATAAACAACTAAATAATTAAAAAAACGCCTAAATAACTCATGAAAAGCCTCCTCCTGCTTCTCATTAATCCGACGAACAAATATGCTATCCAAATTTTCCATTAATATCCTATAAAATCCAATATCTAGGAATTACAAATATAAGACTTTTTCATGACGATGTATTCGTCCCTAATAAACGAATTTTCATGTGTAAAGGATACAAATTTGCAGGCATGATGGTAGAGCGTTTTGCCGGCTATCACAGACAATCTTATGGGAATGTAAATCCCACGTAAGTAACGTACTTATCGATGCTGCCGCTCTCGCCGCAGACTACAATGGAGTACCTAAAGCCAACCATATCAAGGACAACCTCTTTGAAAAGGAGTCATCAACGGGAAATATAAAACCCTCCATCCAGGGAAACTGGTTGCCATCTTCCTCATGGGGAGCCAACGTCTATACGATTTTGTTGATAACAATCCCGATGTAACCCTCTTTCCCGTGGACTATGTAAACAATCCTTACATCATTTGCCAGAATCGTCAATTAATATCCATCAACTCCTGCATCGAAATCAATCTTTCCGGACAAATTTGTTCCAAAACCATCAGCCCGAAACAATTCAACAGAATGGGAGATCAAGTCGATCACAGTCGAGGAGCAGCCCTCTCCAAAGGCATAAATCCATCCTAGCCATATCTTCCACGGCACCCCAGGGGAATGACAAACATGGACGCTTTCCGCCGTCACGGGGCATACATCGTGTCCGAAGAAGATCGGGACAAAGTGGTTAATGCACTTTTTGAAGACGGGCATATTTCCGCACGGATACACGTACCCTCCGATGCCGAAATATGGGAATTATAAAAAATAATCGTAAATTTGCGGGATTACAAGTGACAGTACACCTCTTTAACATTGGTTTCATAAATACGTACAACACTTGTAACCCGCAAACTTCATGTAATATAAATATGGACTTCAGTATCAATATAAAAGAAATATTCACCGCCTTTATGGTACTTTTCGCCGTGATCGACATCACGGGATCAACTCCTATTATTATCGGGTTGAATGATGCAGGAAAAAAAGTCAGTGCTGAAAAAGCCGCAGGAATATCTCTCGTTATATTTATAGCATTTCTTTTCGCGGGAGACGGATTATTGAAATTATTCAACATCGATATTTCCTCTTTTGCCCTTGCCGGGGCATTAGTGCTTTTCGTACTCGCCATAGAAATGACCTTTAGTATCGAGATTTTCAGAAATGATGGCCCGGAAGGTTCGGCAACAATCGTACCTGTTATCTTTCCGCTTATCGCAGGAGCCGGGGCATTAGCAACCACGCTGACACTTAAAGCTGAATGTAGCGTTTTTAGTATTATCATTGCCATTCTTCTTAACATGACGGTCGTCTATATTGTTCTACGCAATGTCTATTTAGTAGAACGGATTCTCGGGAAAGGCGGCGTTTACATCCTACGAAAATTCTTTGGAATCATTCTACTTGCCATGTCTGTAAAAATTTTCGCATCCAATTTAAACACTCTACTGGCATCACTATCTTAGATCAAAAAATTCTTTTTGGAAAACTTTTTAAAAAAATCAAACAAGAAAGTTTTCCAAAAAAGATATTTTTTCTCTTACCAATAGAAAAATTATTTATACATTTGTCTAGATTTTGGTTCCTTCAACAAGGATTAAAAGGGAATCAGGTGAAAATCCTGAACAGTCCCGCTGCTGTAAGTTCCATTGAATCGTTCAAGCATCACATTGCCACTGTTTTCCAACGGGAAGGCGCTTGACCGGGGACAAGTCAGAAGACCTGCCAAGACCAGAGGTTTCAAAGGCTTTCGAGGAAAAAGCCGGGAACGCAGGTATTTCAAACATACTTACATCCCGTTTTTAATCATAAAGTCATCTCAAACCCAAATTAAAATTCATGTAATTGTAACTAAACTAAAGGAATAAGAAAGACATGATTCAGACAGTTGTAAAAAGGGATGGCCGGGTTGTCGGCTTTAATGAAGAAAAAATTATCGCAGCCATTCGTCGGGCAATGCTCCACACGGCACAAGGAGAAGATATGGAATTGGCATCCACCATTGCCGACCGGATCGCTTACCGCGGGGCTGCACAGATGACCGTGGAAGAAATACAAGACAATGTAGAGATTGAACTCATGAAAAGCCGCAGAAAAGATGTGGCACAATTATATATCGCTTATCGAAACCAGCGGAGCATTGCACGTAAAGCAAAAACGAGAGACATTTTTCTGGAAATTATCGAAACAAAATCCAACGACATTACCCGGGAAAATGCGAATATGAATGCGGACACCCCAGCAGGAATGATGATGAAATTTTCCAGTGAAACAACCAAACCTTTTGTTGACGACTACCTGTTAACCGAAGAAGTGAAAACCGCAGTCCGCCAAGGTTACCTGCATATTCACGACAAAGACTATTATCCCACGAAAAGCCTTACCTGTGTGCAACACCCGTTGGATAAGATTCTAAGAAACGGATTTTTTGCCGGACACGGGGAATCACGTCCAGCCAAACGTATCGAAACAGCCAGCATCCTAGGGTGTATCTCTCTGGAAACCGCCCAAAACGAAATGCACGGGGGACAGGCGATTCCCGCTTTTGACTTTTATTTGGCTCCTTACGTACGTTCCAGTTTCGTGGAAGAAGTCAAAGTATTGGAAGAATTAAACGGAGAAAACTATAACAATCTTTATCACATCGAAATTCAAGACTATATTCCACGGGAACTATCAGGTTTGACCGGAGAACAACGAGTTTTGCAACACGCCATCAACCGCACGGTAAATCGGGTACATCAATCCATGGAGGCTTTTATCCATAACATGAATACCATTCACAGCCGGGGAGGTAATCAAGTTGTTTTCAGCTCCATCAACTATGGCACGGACACTTCTGCCGAAGGACGTTGTGTCATCCGCGAATTATTACGTTCCACCTATCGGGGAGTGGGTAACGAAGCTACGGCTATTTTCCCGATTCAAATCTGGAAAAAGAAAAAAGGGGTAAACTACCTTCCGGAAGACCCGAATTACGATCTATACGAGTTCGCATGTAAGGTTTCCGCCCGTCGCTTTTTCCCGAATTTTATAAACTTGGATGCCACTTTCAACCAGCATGAACAATGGAAAGCAGATGATCCCGAACGATTCCGCTACGAAACAGCCACTATGGGATGCCGTACCCGCGTATTCGAAAATCGTTTCGGAGAGAAAACCTCTATTGGACGCGGTAACCTTTCTTTCTCCACGGTAAACATCGTACGACTTGCCATCGAATGTATGGAAATAAAAGACAAGACCACCCGGGTGGAAACATTTTTCTCAAAACTGGATGAAATACTCGATCTAACGGCATTGCAACTACACAGACGTCTCGAATTCCAGAAAACAGCCCGGGTAAAGCAATTCCCGTTACTCATGTCTTCTCTCTGGTTGGGTAGTGAAAAACTGGGACCGGACGACACTATCGAGAACGTCATTAACCAAGGAACTCTCGGTATCGGCTTTATCGGTTTGGCTGAATGTCTAGTTGCACTAACCGGTAAACATCATGGAGAAGACGACGATGCGCAGAAACTCGGACTACGCATCGTATCACATATCAGGGACAAGGCAAACGAGTACTCGGATAAATATCAACACAATTACAGTGTACTCGCCACTCCTGCCGAAGGACTTTCCGGAAAATTTACTGCAAAAGACAAGAAAAGTTTCGGCATCTTACCGGGAATCACGGATCGGGAATATTACACGAATTCCAATCACGTACCCGTGTATTATAAATGCAGTGCCCGCCATAAAGCCGAGGTAGAGGCACCCTATCACGACTTGACCCGAGGCGGCCACATCTTTTATGTCGAAATAGACGGGGATGCTACTCATAATCCAAGTACCATTATGTCAGTTGTCGATATGATGGACCGGTACAACATGGGGTATTGCTCCGTGAACCACAACCGGAATCGTTGCATGGACTGCGGTTTCGAGGATGCCTCCGCACATTTGGAAACCTGTCCGAAATGCGGAAGTACGAACATTGACCGCTTACAAAGAATTACCGGTTATCTGGTAGGTACCACTGACCGCTGGAATCACGCAAAACTAGCAGAACTAAACGACCGGGTAAGACATGACTAACACGATTACATTATTGGACATTATTGAAGACACCGTTGTCGACGGACCCGGATTCCGGGTATCCGTCTACGCAGCGGGTTGTACTCATCATTGCCCGGGTTGCCATAACCCGCAATCCTGGAACTTACGAAACGGCCATCCTGTTTCTTTGGATTATATTGTAGCGAAAATCACAAACAATCCTTTCTCCAACGTAACGTTCAGTGGGGGAGATCCGCTATTCCAAGTAGAAGGTTTCACACAACTGGCCAAACGACTGAAAATCATTACATCCAAAAATATCTGGTGCTACACGGGTTTCCGCTACGAGGAAATTATTAATTCCAGACGACTTTCCCAAATTCTACCTTACATAGATGTTTTAGTCGACGGACGATTTGATCCGGCCAAACGCAAGGAAGGTCTGCTCTTTCGAGGAAGTTCCAACCAAAGATTAATAAACGTTCCCGCCTCCCTTCGCTCGGAAAAAGTAATTCTCTGGGAATACAACCCGTATCCCCCATACGTTTAATAAACCAGATGAAAAATGTATAAACTCACGCACCATATCACCTCGCTCCCGACCTCGCAATACATTCAGAAGTATCGCAATCCGGAGAAATTTATTTCTTTCTGTCAGCAATGTGAACGCTACAACCGTTGCTGGCCCTACCCTCCTTTCGGAGAAGAAAAGTAACCCTATGCCTCATCTTTTC
Source organism: Butyricimonas sp. (assembly GCA_019423345.1). Lineage (GTDB taxonomy): Bacteria > Bacteroidota > Bacteroidia > Bacteroidales > Marinifilaceae > Butyricimonas. The sequence continues at coordinate 76,134 of JAHZBN010000004.1, forward strand.
CAGAAAAAACACGAATACCTGTAACTTTTCGTTACCTTTAAGCGTCCCATCATAAAAACAGATTATTATGAAAAAAATATCGTTTGTCATTTTCATACTCTGCCTCACAATAACCGGAGCATTCACACAGGAGCAAATCAGTATTTCCCGCTTCCAAGGACAAAAGATTACCGGAATCGAGGCACACGGAATCTTCAGCATCACGGCTAAACAAGGCCCCACTACTGGAGTCACCGTAAACATTCCGGCTCGACTCGAAAAACAACTCGTTCTGAAACTGGATTCCGATGGAAAATTACAAATCTATATCGAAGGAAAAATCACCACCAAAAATAAAAGAAACAATGACGACGACCATTTCACGGCAGAAGTTACCGTTACCAGCCTTGACAACGTGGAGTTAACCGGAGTCTGCAAATTGGAAACAATCGGGGATTTCACGACAGCCAAGCTAAAGGTGGACCTCTCCGGAGCCAGTAAAATGCTTGTAGGAGGAGACTTCCTAGCAAAAGAAAAACTTGACATAGAACTAAGTGGTGCCTCAAACCTCAAAGGACAAATGACCAGTCCCGAATCAACCATCGACATTAGCGGAGCCTCAAACCTCTCTCTTAAAGGTAACACCACATACTGCAAAATGGAAGTATCAGGAGCATCAAAAGCGAACCTGGAAAACTTTCCGATAAATGAACTGAAAGCAGAAGTATCAGGAGCTGCAAAAGCTCATTTTCAAGTCAAAGAAAAAATCAGTCTACACACCTCCGGTGCCGCAAAAGCCACATACTCCGGTAATCCGATCATCCTCTCCCTTCACTCATCAGGAGCTTCCAATATCAACAAGGTCACCTCAAAACTCTTGGAGAACAAGAAAGAATACGAGAAATAGTTATTAATCTAATATAAAATGGGGAAAACGAAAAATTGTTTTCCCCATTTGTATCAACAAAATACCTTTACTAATTGTTTGGCGCAGCCTTTAACAAACGAGGTATTGGTAATATATTTTTCTCTGCACTATTGATCGGAGAGAATGTCCAAGTATGCCATTCCTCATTTTCCAGCAAGCGATTACCTGCATAAAGACCTGAATATTCATATTCTTTCGATTCTAATACAGCCTCTCCACTCCCCAGCCAATAAGAAGGATAAACTACATACCATCCACCAATCCAATAATCTCCTCTTGAAATTACATTAAAACCATCCATATTGACATCAGCCTCTTTCTGTTCATAAATACCATCCTTGAAATCAGCCTCTGTCAAACGTATTCCTTTCAACGTTCTATCCCCATATTCAAGATCTTCACTTTGAATTTCAATTCCATCACCATCAATATCGTAACCGAAACCCCTTATTGTCATTCCAAGATTACCATCAGACGCCACGATAATAAACAAATGCGGATCTTTTTTAGCAATATCCACAATCATATCATGTCCAGTCGGGGGATTTGCTTTGTCCCATTTATATCCCCAAGCACGAAAAAAAACATCACGGTCTTCAGGATGTGACCAATTTTCCACTTCTCCGGTAATCCATTGTATGGCCAATATCGATTGATTCTCACCACTCCCCGTCCAGTTCGTAATATCCGATATTTTAAACCCATCCATCACTTGAATGTCCAAACTATCGGATGCCGTACCAAGCCTATTAAAAGCAGTCACTTTGATCCGAAAAACCCCTTCCTTCACTGATGAGAACTCGAAAATAGTATCAGTAGATACTTCTTTCCCATCCATGAACCACTGCAAGCCTGCCTCTGTTGTATTAATGATATTCGCTCTCAATCTCACAGTTCTTCCCGGAAGGATAACATCCTTCAAACTCAAATTCTGAACAGACACTTCCGGGGCCGTAAGCGGCTCTTTTCCATCATCCCCTCCATCATCACTACAAGAACTACACGTTCCAGCAAAACACAGAATAGCTAAAATATAACGTAAATTCTTCTTCATGAACGTTATCATTCAAAATTATAAGTAAAAAATACACCAGCAGGACATTCTGTATAACCTTTATAATTGGCCTTCAATGCCAATTTATCATTATTAAAATCAAAAACACAGATTTTATTTTCAGGATCCAAACTATAGCTCGAAATAATATTGGCGTAAACCTCTCCAGTAATAGGATGTACAGCGATGCAATTATATAAAGTTAGAACATTATCTAATCTCTCTGCCATATCTCCCACGAACTCCGTTTTCTTCTGACTGAAAACATGACGATAAACAGGCATCGGAGTGCTCCCACTACCCATGTATAATGTATCACCTTTAGCTGTAATATAAGGAGTTGCATTCCAACCGCCATTCAATATCTTGGCTGCCGTTTCATCTTCAATAGAATTCTCTTGCATGGAATAGCTCTGTGCATCAAGTTTTATAATCTTTGCAGACTCTTCTCCACTGGCTTTACAAGCAAGCCATATATTACCGTCGGAAGATGGGATAACACCAGAAATGTTACCACTAACAGGTATTTCTTTTGAAATGGAAGACTTGTTTGATTCGATAACGATAAGTTTATCGCTTTGTGCCACAAAAACTTTACCGTTTGCAACAGCCATAGTCGTTTTGTTCGCTCTAGCAGAACCTTCAATAAATGTTAGGACCTTGGATGATGGATTAAAACGATATACGCCATTGTTATCGCGAATGTAAATATCATTATCATCAAGAACAGCTATATGAGATGGCATTGACAGCGTACTTCCCAATTCATCTTCGTAACTATTTTCCTTTTTCAATGTTTCTGCGTTCGCTATGGTCAAAAAACCTCCGTCATTCCCACCGTTTTGAGATATGATATATAACTTGTTGTTTCTAATGTACAAATCTTGTGTACCCCCACCGAGTGATCCCCCGTTCTCTTTAAAATAGACACTATCGGTAACGATTCCTTTGGGACTAATAAAGGCAAGAGTCCCATAATGTCCTTTCCAAACTTGACCTTCATTCAATATAAATGTTCCATATTTATATTTCCCGTAAACTTCAACAGATACACTTACGGTTGTCTCTTCCCCACCATCAGTAGCCTTTACATCAATTTTGTAGTTCCCCATATTCGCAGCAATAAACATATAGACTGAATCTGTTGAAACTTCCTGTCCATTCATTGTCCAACTGAGTTTTGTTTCTTGCGGATTATTCAACTTTGCTTTCAGAAACAAGGTATCTTCCTTTGCAACAGTAAACACTCCACTTTCACTCACAATCTCTAACTCCGGAACTCCAGGCTTGTACTTATCATCATCACAAGAACTTAGAAATCCTACAAATATTCCTAAAACCCAAAGCACTAAATAAAACTTTTTCATAATCTTAATCTTCATTGTATAATAAAACTATTTATTCATTTTTCTAAAATTCCCACATCAACGACACGAGGCAATTCCTCAAGGGCATCGGGTAATACTGCGTGGACTCATAATACGTATCTAACAGGTTATCTACCCGTACTTGCGGTGTCAGACTCATCCCGTTACGGAACGTGTAGCGGTATCCCGCCAAAATATTATGTACCGAATAGGGATCCGTAGCATACTCTTGATCCGTTGTGATAAAACGTCGCCCGATATAAGTCACCTGCCACGAGAAAAAGGCTTTCCGGTAATCGGCAGCAACCCGTACATTCCACTTGAACCGAGGCACGTAAGGAATCTGTTTCATGTAGGAACCATCATCCTCGTGCTGTTTTTTACGAGTACGAGATTGCGACCAACTATAATTACCCGACACGTTTGCCCTCAAATCACCAATCGCATAAGTTAACTTCCCGTACAACTCCACGCCCTCCGATCTCACATTACGATGATTCTGTGGTGTCCAAACCCATTGATTTCCGTCTTTCGGCAACCATAAAATCCAATTATCTATATACATCAAATAACCGGAAACCTCCGCATCTAAAAATAAACCACAATACAACTGCTTCCGATAAGCTACGGACGCATCATACGAATACCCGTCTTCTGGTTTCACGTCCGGATTTCCTCCCGGTCTCCAGTAGAGATCATTCATACTCGGGAACCGGTAATTATAAGCCACATTTCCTTTCACCTGCAACTCCTTCTCCCACAAATTAAACACCATACCGGCAGACCATGTAGATACCCCCCGACTATCATTTTGTTCAAACATATACTGCCCATTCAAGATCATCCACTCCACAGGAGTCCATAATGCCGAGGCCTGCCAGGAGAACACGTCACGGTTATGCCGAAACGGTGGTTCCACCTCCGGAATATCATAATCCACGTCTCCTAACGTATACTTCGAAGAATCGACATCTATATAACTACTCACCCGAATCAAATCATGCAAATAAGTCAAACTTGTCCCTAGTACAAGATTCTCTCTCGGGGTAAACGTATAATCAGCAATCCCTTGCCACGTGTACGATTGATTCTTATTTCCTTCAGGATCGAATAATCCTCCGACATACCATTTATCATACTCCTGTCGATAATAAAGCCATGCCGCTTTTACCCGTAAAGCATGTAACCCTTTAATAAAATCCAATCCCGTGTACGCCCGCACATTCACTTCTCTTTGTTGCTCATGTGATTGATTCACCACTCCAAGTGCGGGTGGTAACATCCGTTTCCCTTCCTGATACCAAGCAACCGCTGTCAACCGGGTATAAGGAGACAAACGAAAATATCCCTCCTGCATCGCTGCCCATTGTGTATAATCAGCATCCTGCCGTTTCTCTCGGAAAGGCTCGTTCGTCAAGATTTTATTCAAATAAGTATAATTGTTATCAGAATGTTGATAATACAAGCGAGCCTTAAAACTTGATTTCATTCTCCCCGCATTCACCTGCGCTCCCATTGTGTAGGTGCCATACGAACCATATTCACCCATAACCTTCCCACTCATGCCTTTGTTCCAATCCGGATCAGTAAACAAGTTCACGCTCCCCCCAATAGCCCCTGTTCCGTTCTTCACATGACTACTCCCGTAATACAGACTAACATTATCCGTGAAGAATACCGGTATCTGTGAAAAATCAAATGTTCCAGACATGGGTGGAGTAATATTAATCCCGTTCCAATTCACCCGGGTCTGTGAAGGACTGGCACCCCGGAAAGATGCCGTTGATAAGGCTCCCATTCCCAAACTTTTGATATAAATAGCCGTGTAATCCGTCAATAACTCCGCCAGCGAACGGGTTTTATTTGCCCGCATAATCTCCGGGTCTATACGGCTTACTTTTGCCCCCGCATTTGCTTCATTAGCATGACGAATACGCTGACTGACTACCTGTACCGTATCTATCACACCATACATCGCCACGGGATCTTTCTTCTGTGCCTCCGCTCCCATTCCACACAAGATGAAACAAACACCCCATCCTATTGCTATCCTTTTAAACATCATTTACTCTTTAACGTTGATTTCCAGGAAAATAAACTTGACTGGGATAAATCCCAACCTTATGACTGATCTTCGTCCCATCTTTCAAATAATGTCGGACATAACCTCTTTGCGCCGTGTAATCCAAACAATCACACAAGTAAATATCTCCCTCCGAACTGACGGCAAAACCGTACATCATTCCCACTTCCGGCAAGTCATAATAATGACTGAATTCTCCCGTTTCCACGTTCATCCGGTACACGCTTTGCTGTTCCTTCATCCCCTCCTTATTTTCTTCAGCTGAACGAGTTTTCACGCTGAAATAAATCCAAGTACCAGTGGGATCTATATCCGTACGGTTATAATTAATATAACCGATAATCTCGCCCGGAGTCTGTGAATTCGAATCCCCGAAAGATAACGTGTACGATTTCACCACCTTCTCCCGTTTGGGATCCACACATTTCAACGTAACACCTGTTACCTGTCCACCTTCCTGCTCGTTCATCAATCCCCAAATCATACCCTCCTTATCCACGAGTAACTGACAAGTTTTCGTATCCTCCTCATTATATACATCCTTAACAACTCGAGCTTGTTCCTTTTTTATATTATCAGCATCAAATATATATAAACCACCCTGAGTTATTCCAAACACTTTATTTTCCGCCACAGCCAGATTCTCTACGGCCCGAGGGATAGAAATATATTCCAATGGTTTGCCGTAAGGTTCAACCGTCCGGATACGAACCAATTGTCGGTCAAGATCGGACACAATTGCCTCCGTGGAAGAAATTGGCACCACGTGCCGAGGATACCCCGCCTGTGTGTAAAGAATTGTTCCCACGGATTTAAAAGTTACCGGATCAACAATCTCTATCTTTTTTGAATTATTCATCGCCACGAAATACTTCCCATTTACCAACGTGATAGATTGCGCCACGTCTCCCATAGGACGGTGATTTACATCTTGAAAAGCATCTGCCACAACACGACCGGCCTTATAAATCACCGAGATCGTTCCGGTATTCGTGTTAAGTTTTCCCTCATTCAATACAAGTGCCTCAATATCCCCACCTTCTATTATTCCTTCAGGATAAGGTATTCCTGGCTTATCACACGATATAAACGTTATACCTATCCCTATAATAGCAACGATATAAAATAACCTCTTCGCAAACATAAATCCCCTTTTAATCAAAAAAAGATTTGGCGTATCCAGTCGACAATTACTAAACTATCGGTGTCCACGTTCTTCCTTCCCTTGAACGTTAAACAATATGATTGATTGGCAGGTCTTCTGACTTACCCCATCCTCGGACGTCCTTCCCATTTCAAATTGAAACAGTGGAGAGAGTCATTGTCCTTGGACTTTAATGAGGCACACAGCAGCGGGTCTGTTCAGGATTCACACCTGATTCCCTTTTCACCACACGCCTGAAACAGGGTGTGACACCAAAATCGTTGCAAAAATATATAAAAAACAAACATTTCTAGAATTTTAAAGCTATAATTCTAGAAATTTATAAAAATTATCATTTTCAAACATGCAGTACAACTATTAAATATTACAACACAGATAGTTATGAAATATTATTCTCACAAAACGAAATTCCACCATATTTCGTCTCTTCCATCACCCATTTACGATTCTGCCTCCCACAGGCACACAGAATCAGAAACATCCTTCCCGTCAGCATTTTTAGCAAAGATATAAATGACAAGACCTCCCCCTGCTATTTTTTCTGAGAAATTCACGTTTCTTTCTATCGTCTCACCCCGAAAGCCCAACTCCTCAACACGACAAATATATTTCGTCTTACAAAGAAGTACTGCATAAATTTTATCATCTAGAAAGCAGTCAATGGACTCAATTTCTTCTTTCTCGTGAGTAAAAAAAATTTCCCGATTTTCCATGTCAACCTCGGCACGAACCTCCGGAATCACCAATGAACCCGCAGACACACGCAACTTCTCGTAATTGATCACCCCGTTAAATTCCTTGGTAGCCTTTTTACGGTTGTTGAAAGGTTTTCCTGGATTTGCTTTCTCCACGGTAACCGCATCCATCACGTTCGCACTGGTAAATCCCCGAAAACCTTTCGGGTAACCGTTCCCTCCGGGAAATCCCAATAGAACGGCATTTTTCATCCATACTTTCCGTTCTGTTATCGCTCCGAAAGCCGCAGACTGTCGTTTTTGCGGTTCCTGACTCGGTTTACGCGAGATGCTTGCACCCCGGCAATAATTTTTCCCGTTTGGCCCTCCATAAGTAATCACGTTCCCAAACTTACCCCGAATTTTTCCAAGTGAATTTATAAATTCCGCCATATCCCGTTATTTTTATGATTTTCGCCAGTAAAGATATATAAATAAACCAATATAGTAGTGTTTTCAAACCAAATAAATAAATTATTACATGTACTATTCATGAGATATAAGTGAGCATTTTCATATAAAGCGCTATTAAAACGCTATTAAATCCCTTTTAAAACGCTATATATAATAGCGTTTTATAAGTATTTTAATTGTGTAATAAAAATATTTTATCTACATTTGCTCATGAATTAATACACAAGTGATTATCAAATTATTATTATCATGGACAAGACATTATCTATTCCTGTTGCTCTCTTGGCACAAGGCCCGATCCGGGTTGACGGAGTCACCTATTATCGCCACGGCAATAAAGTTAGGGCTTGCCGCTCACGACGAAGTCCTAAAAAAACGAGAACCAAGGGGGAAGAGGAATCCTCCAGCCGTTTCACGGAAGCCCGGAAAATGTGGAGAATCTACCGTCGGGCCGTCGGGGATTTACCGATATGGAAAATCATGGCCAAGGAGATGGGAATAAATAAAAGCGACTCCTTGTTCCATTCACAAAACGGGGGATGTTTCCGCCCGGGAGAAGGCGTATGGGCATTTCCGACATTCCGATTTTCGACAGGCACGCTGGATGCACCGGTGATCACGAGTGTCACACGGGAAGGATGGTCCGTGACCCTAAACTGGGAAAATGACATTGACTGCCCGAAAGCGAGCATATCAGATCAAGTGTACGTGGGATATTTTTATGGGACCTTACCTCGTGCCCCGCAAATGATCACGTGCTTTAACTCGTTCCGGGGCGACAGTAAAGTGACCGTGGACATCCCAGCAGCAAAACAACCGGCAGAGACACCCCTGCATCTCTACTTGTTTTTCGGCAATAAAGATTCCACCCGTTTCTCACCAAGCGTGTACGCAGGAGTGTAATGTCCATGCAGTTCCCCACCCTCAAAAACTAAAAACGCAAAAGACATAACACATAAAGAAGTGTTAAACACTCTCCGCCAACGTTCCCCTCACACGGAAATCGTAATTACCGGACGTTACGCTCCGCAGGAATTAATCAACATGGCAGACCTTGTAACTGATATGCAAGAAGTTAAATATTATTACACGCTTGGCGTCCTGTCCCGTAACGAGATTGATCATTGAAAACCTCACCTAACAAACACTTCATGCCAATGAAACAAAAATCTTTTATACAATTTATTGCCTAATTAAAAATTACAACCTATTTTCGCACCATCATAGTTTCTTACATCACTCCATGATGTAGTGAATGAAAAAGGGAATCCGGTGAAAATCCGGGACAATACCCGTTGCTGTATTTCCCCCTTTTAAAGGAAAAGTTTATCGTACGTTTGCCACTGGTCAGAATGCTGGGAAGGCACGATAAAAGGGATAAGTCAGAAGACCTGCTATGATTGGGGTAGATTTGCATCTGCGGGATTCAGATGGTAATCAAGTATAGATGGCAAAGTCATTCTGTTTTTGATTTATCGTTTCAGTTTTCCGCACTCGCATAAATATCTCTCTCGAAGTTTTATAAAAACTATTACATATGAAACAAATACTATTTTTACTCACGTTTATCGCTTTTCTGATGCTATCCGGTTGTCAGACGAAAACAAAGCCCACAAGCGCCTTCACGAAAGAAGTTTACACTCCGGAATACGCTGCAGGATTCGACATCATGGGAACTGATAACACGGAAAGTACGATTATTCACGTGCGTAATCCCTGGCAAGGAGCGGAAGGCGTTGAAATGTCCTACTTCGTGGCCCGGAACGGGGAACAGGCTCCAAAAGATTTTGACGGTGTGATTATTCCCGCAGGAGCGAAACGAATTATATGCATGTCCTCCACTTACATTGCCATGCTGGATGCCATCAACCAAGTGGATCGGGTAGTAGGAGTTTCCGGAATGAATTATGTTTCCAACCCGTATGTCCTTGCACACAAAGAAACCATAAAAGACATGGGTACGGAAATAAATTATGAACTTCTTGTCGGGTTGGCCCCGGATCTTGTATTACTATACGGTATCGGGGACGCACAATCAACCGTGACAGACAAATTAAAAGAATTGAATGTTCCTTATATGTACGTGGGAGAATACCTAGAAGAATCTCCACTGGGTAAGGCCGAATGGCTGGTTGCCATTTCCGAGTTAACAGACAGCCGGGAAACAGGTGCAAAAGTATTTAGAGAAATTCCCGAACGTTATAACAACATGAAACAATTAACGGCAAACGTGAAAAAACGTCCTACTGTTATGCTGAATACCCCCTGGAATGACAGTTGGGCCATGCCTTCCGTGAAAAGCTATGTGGCACAATTAATCACGGATGCGGGGGGAGATTATATTTACAAGAAAAACACCTCTAACGGGGCCGAACCCATCGGACTGGAAACAGCCTACGGGTTGATTCGCGAGGCTGACGTGTGGTTAAATGTAGGTATGGCGACTACTCTCGACGAGTTAAAGATCATAAACCCGAAATTCAAGGACGCAAAAGCCATCCAGGAAAACAAGGTCTATAATAATAACCTACGCTTAACTCCCGAAGGAGGAAATGATTACTGGGAATCGGCTGTTGTTCACCCGGACATCGTACTCCGGGACTTGATCAAAATCCTGCATCCGGAACAGGTTTCCGAGGACTTGTATTATTACAGGCACTTGGAATAGTTTAATATTTAGAGTTTAGAATGAAATCAAAAAACATCGGTCTTGTGCGGCTGGAATCTAAAATCATAAATTAATAAAGGTGATGTCATTTTCAAGTGTCAATTTTCAATTTTCAATTTTATCGTGAACCGCAATTCTATCATATTCCTTTTTCTGGGTCTGCTGACTTCCATGTTGTTCGTACTCGACTTGCTGTCGGGAGATTCAGCTCTTTCCGTCGGGCAGGTTTGGAATGCATTTATGGGTAACGAGACAAATATGACAACCCGAAATATCGTGTTATCGATTCGATTGGTGAGAGTGATCGTCGCCGTTCTGATCGGAGTGGCTCTCTCGATAAGCGGCTTGCAGATGCAAACCGTTTTCCGGAACCCGCTGGCAGATCCTTACTTGTTGGGAGTAAGTTCCGGATCGGGATTAGGCGTTGCTTTCTTTATTCTGGGAGCTCCCCTGCTGGGACTGGCACATTCCGGTTTCTGGCTGTCGGTTGGTATTGTCGGGGCTGGATGGGGCGGGGCCGTCATAGTCCTGTTACTGATTGCCATCATCAGCCGTTACGTGAAAAATATCCTTGGAGTGTTGATCATGGGAGTGATGATCGGTTACATCGCGGGAGCCATCATACAGATTTTACAGTACTTGAGTTCTGCCGAGCAATTGAAAATGTTCTTCCTCTGGTCGATGGGTTCCCTAGGGCACGTCACGACCACGAAACTATTTATCATGATTCCCGTGATTTGCGTGGGTGTTATTCTCTCGATTTATTGTATCAAAGCATTAAATCTTCTTCTACTCGGAGAGAATTATGCCCAAACGATGGGACTAAATATACGGCGTGCCCGAACACTTATTTTCGTATCGACAACGTTGTTAACCGGAACCGTGACAGCATTCTGCGGCCCGGTAGGCTTTCTCGGACTTGCCGTGCCTCACGTAGCCCGTATGTTGTTTAACGATGCGGATCACCGGACACTTTTACCGGGAAGTATATTACTGGGAGTCGTGGCCATGTTGCTATGTGATATTATTGCTAAAACACTTGTGCTACCCGTGAATTGTATTACCGCCCTGCTAGGAATTCCGGTAATCATTTGGGTAGTATATAAAAATCTTCGACCAGCATGATACAATTAGAATCTTTAACACTGGGATACGGGCAACAGGTTCTGCTGGACCGGGTATCAGCCAACTTGGACGGGGGCGGACTGATCGCCCTGCTAGGACGTAATGGTAGCGGGAAAAGTACCTTACTGCGGACCACGGCGGGGTTAGGAAAAATCAAGTCCGGACGAATATTGCTAGCAGGGAAAGACCTTGCCGGGTTACGACCGGAGGAACTGGCTCGTACCGTCAGTTTCGTAACTACCGAAAAGGTACGGATTCCTAACCTGAAATGCCGGGATGTTGTTGCCCTCGGACGGGCTCCCTACACGAACTGGGTAGGACGACTGCAACCGCAAGATCGGGAAATCGTTGAAAAATCCCTAGCATTACTCGATATGTCCACCTATGCCGAACGAACAATGGACCAGATGTCGGATGGGGAATGTCAGCGAATCATGATCGCCCGAGCCCTCGCTCAAGACACTCCCATTATACTGCTTGATGAACCCACCTCTTTTCTGGACCTACCGAACCGTTACGAATTGGGGATTTTATTGCAAAGGCTGGCTCACGAACAAAACAAATGTATTCTTTTTTCAACCCACGAACTCGACATCGCTCTTACTCTCTGCGATTCCATTACCTTGATTGACCGTCCGCATTTACATTACCTGCCCACGCAACAGATGATCAACAGTGGTCATATCGAACGCCTGTTCCGTAACGAAACCATCACATTCGATCCGAAAGAATTGCGTATCCGTGTCCAGTGAAAAGGCTACTTAACAGCAGGCGTCAAACTTGTCGCTCATTTTCAATAATCATATCCTTGTTCTACTATTATCCATAAACGAACGTACATAAGAGAGAAAATTTATCCCATAAGTATCCAGAATTTCGAGAAAATCCGGAACCGATCAGATAAACGAAAGATATTTAAAATCAGTGCAGGTTTCAATTCGAAAACAAGGAATAAAATGGATCATGGAATCATAACGCTCGGATTCATCCCGACAAGAGACAATCCGAAAATAGATTCTATTCCACAAATTGTCTCTTGGTAACGCCCCTCCTAAATCAAGCAATCTGGATTCCAAGTTTCCGGAAATTCTTCGGGTGACCGAAAAGTACAAACACATCCTTTTCGATAAAAATGGTATCATCGGACGGGTTATTCATTACCGATGATTTATCGATTTTAGCATCATAGCGTTTTAAAGCTATCAATTTTAACCCGAATTCTTCCTCGAATTTCGCATCACCTAATTTTCGCCCGACAAAACGGGGTGGAATCTCCCACTCGATAATTAGATGGTCGTCATCAACAACATAGGAATCTATGGTTGTCCCCAACTCTACTTTTGTCGCGAAGAAATCGGCATACTCCCATTCCGGATTGATGGTCTCCGTGATTCCCATAGACTTCAGAATCACCTTATGCACCGGAGAAATGGCCCGTGCCACGATACGTTTCACGCCAAACTGTTTCAATAACGCAATTACGAACAGGGAAGTTCCGAAATCTTTCCCGAACACCACAAACACCACATCCACTTCTGTCAAAGGCAACGTTTGTAATGCCTGTTCATTTTTCACATCCAATGCCACGGTATTCGTGATAGAATCCTTGTATAAATTAATCTTACTAAGGTCGGAATCCACTCCCAACACCTCGTTTCCTCGTTTGGTTAGACGTTGCGATAGTGCAAGTCCAAAATTACCTAATCCAAATACGATACACTTCATAATAATTGAAAATTGAGAATTGAAAATTGAAAATGTGAGACGGAGCTTGGTTTTCAATCTTCAATTGATTAAACGATTACAGTTTCATCCGGGTACGTGTAAAGTTTCACTTCTTGATGCCGGATAAAACAAGCCAAAAGGGTGATTAAGCCTACACGCCCGACAAACATAGTGAGGGCTACGATCATTTTACTTGCCACACATAAATGGGGCGTCAAATCCAAGGTCAAACCCACCGTTCCCAAAGCTGAAACAATCTCAAAAACAGCTTGGGTCAGTGTTGACTTCGGTTCTAAAATCACGACGACAAAAACAGCCAGGATGATCCACAAAATAGAAAGTATGATGATTGAGTGTGCCCGGTTTACGTTCTCCCGAGTCAATTGACGATACGCAATAACAACCCGATCATTCCCAACGAGATTCGCCCATATATTTTTTAAAGCAATCACGAAGGTTGTCACCTTGATACCGCCCCCCGTGGACATAGGAGCCGCACCGATCCACATCAAGACTATCGTGAGGAAGATTGTCGGAACGTGCAACATGGACATATCCACATTGTTAAAACCTGCCGTACGAGGGGTAACAGCCCCCATAAACGAAGTAGCAAATTTTCCCGTGAATGACATTCCATCCAACACGTTATGATTTTCAAATATCCAGAACAAGGCTGTACCCACAACAAGCAGGATTAAAGTGGTCGGTAACACGATTCGTGTTGTCGTACTCACGATGCGAGGTTCGTGGATCACCTTGTAATTCATTCCCAACAGACATTTGATCTTATTCCGAATCCCATAATGCAGGAGTCGTCCGTAATTGAACAAGATCGGGAATCCGATACCTCCAAATATAATCAAGAAAGCCAAAATGACCTGCAAGCCATACAAATGCCTGATCAAAGGATCATAGAGATTGCCCGGCAACGTAGAGAACCCGGCATTACAGAAAGCCGAAACACCATGAAACAAGGCGAAAAAGAATTTATTGTCAATTCCCGTAATATTCTGTACCTGCATATAGACAAAATAAACACCAATTCCCTCAATGATAAACGTGGTCAGAATAATGTACACGACAGTCCGGAAAATATCACTCAAAGAGGCCTCGTTCAACAAGTTTTTCATCATGAACTGATCATGAAAAGAGGTCCCACTCAAAAATGACATGGCAAAAAAACTGGTAAAGGTCATCACCCCGATTCCCCCGACCTGAATCAGCATGAGCAGCACGACCTGCCCGGTCAACGTAAAAGTGGTGCCAGTGTCAACGACGGTCAACCCGGTCACACACACGGCGCTTGTCGAGGTAAACAAAGCATCCGCGAAACTGATTCCCTCGTACGTGGCATTAGGCAAGCCTAACAGAACAGCCCCAAATAAGATAATAAATAAAAAACTTGTGGCAAAAAGGACTTCCGCTTTTACCCGACTTCGCAAAACAACAAATATTTGTTTCGAGAGTTGTATGATACTCAATAACAATACCACACCATATGTAAGAATTCGTTCGACTTTGAAAAGAAAGGGATTGGTTGTCTCGAAATCCGGTCGGTCAAAATGTTTGGAAAACAAAGTCAAGCCAAATAGAAAAAGTAACACCAATACTTCTATCCAGAATCCTTTTTCCGCCCGCAACAACTTGAAATTAAACAAGAACCGTAATAAGCCAAGAACTACGAAAAGGCGTATGATTATCCGATAGGTATAATATATCTCATGAGAATAATCAGCCGGCATATCAAAACCGAAACGATAAATAACTAAAATAATCGCAAGAAAAGAAGCTAGAAATAATAATACATTACTCACCAGCTCAACAATCTGTTTTACAGATTTATAAATCTTTCTCGCCCGATAGCGGAATTCTACTGAAAACATAACGCCAACCTTTTTTAATCTTTAAACGCCAATTCTTTTCAATTGGTTACAAAAAAGATAAATTTGTAAAAGAACCCCGAAATTAAGTTCTATTTTATATTTTCACTTCTGGAATCACAATTAAAATTTTCATTCATAGCATTGATTTCACTAAATATTAATGCAAAACAGGTTATCTGTTGACTTATTATCGGAGTAAACCGTATACTGCAATCCACCACTCAGAATGAAGAGACTTCCAACTCATGGTTACCGCTCTCTCCGGAATAAAACCCATTCCCAACCGAGTAAGAGAACTCCCCTCTTTCCACCATCTTCCGAATGTTATAAACGAAGACGGGACTTCTATCAAAGCATAACGTTTAAATGGGTAATCTCCCCGCATATTATTTTCCATACCCCACACGGATTCTCCAAAACTTCCCGCATCGTTTCCATTCCAGTGTACATGTCTATAACAAACTGATTACAAGGCAAATAATACAAGAAAAAAGAAATTCCCTCCTCCTCCATTTCCAAACTTCGATACTCCTCGATGCAAAGCGATAATCCTGACAAAGGTTGTTCCGACTGAAAAAACACATCTTTTCCTCGTATTTCTTTTTTACCTTGTGAGAGCATTGTTTTTCCATCTTGTTCTCCACCAACAAGGTATAATCCGTGAAATCCAACATATACGTTAACGGAACAATCAAATCTAGTGGCGGCACAGCCGACGGAGGAGTTTGAGTATCAAAACAAACATCTCCAGCATATACGGTAAAATAATATATAATCACCAAAAATAATTTCCTATTACAAGTAATATGTCAACGAATAATATCCCTCAAACAACCAACCCTGTTCTACAAATTTTCCGATCTCATGTTATTTCATGAATACAAAATAAACTGCCAGCACCAAACAAACACAAGCAGCGAGATGATTCCATTGAAAAGTCACGCCTTTGAAGAAAAGCATGGAAAAGATTATGAATATAGTCAGCGTAATCACTTCCTGAACCACTTTTAATTGCATTAGGGAGAAAGGGCCACCGTTTCCGATAAATCCCAAGCGGTTAGCCAAAACTTGGGCACAATATTCAAATAACATTTCGGATTAACCCATGTTATTCAATATTACTCAAACAATCGTGCAAAAAATAATTCACTATAATAGTGAATTATTTGGGAACAATTTTATATCTTTGTCGTATATTTATAAACAACATGGAGATTGTTTTTGAAAATGAATATTTAAGAGAATTATATGAAGAGGGTAAGACAAAAAATAAGAAATATCGATTTCAACCCTCTATTATTGATAGATATAAAAGAGTAGTTGACACTCTAAGAAATGCCCCTGATACAGAGTTTTTATATAAACTCCACAATTTGAACTATGAAAAACTTCAAGGAAATAAGAAAAATATTGAATCTGTTCGAGTAAACAATCAGTATAGGATAGAATTTCGTTCCTATGAAGAAGAAAGAGAACCTAATAAGGTTATAATTTGCTCTCTATTAGAATTAAGTAATCATTATAAATAATGTTTTATGGCAACAAAAAATACTCTACCGTACAAAGCAACACATCCAGGAGAGATTCTAAAAGATGAGTTGGATGCACGAGAAATAAAGCAAAAAGATTTTGCAAAAGAAATAGGTATGCCAGTAACAGCATTAAATGAACTCATAAAAGGTAAACGATCAATTACAGCAGATACAGCTATATTATTAGAAGCTAGTTTAGGTATTGATGCTAAATTTTGGTTGGATCTCCAAAATCAATATGATCTAGATTCAGCCTCTATTCAGCAAAAGAACATCGAACGTATAAAAGATATCGAGCTTTGGAAAATTATTAAAGAAAATGTTCCTGTCAAATATTTTGAAAAATTAGGCTTACTAACTAATTCTCTTAGCAAAAATATTGAGAGAATATGGGATATTTATCAGTGTAGAGATATAAATGATTTACTTCATTATGTTGCAACCCAAAAAGCATATTTCAAAAAGTCAGAAAAACTATGTAATAATGCTGTAAATATTGGAGGCTGGTGCCAATTAGTCCGCTATAAAGCTAAAGATATTTGTTTGCAAAATCCATTTGATTTATCAAAAAAAGATGAACTCGTTAGAGATCTAAAAACTGCTTATTTAAATGGAAAAAATTTAGAAAGCCAAACCCTAAATATTCTCAACAAATATGGTATAAAATTTATCATTCTTTCAAAACCAGAACAAGCACCAATTGACGGATATTCTTTTTTGAGTGACAATATTCCTGTTATTGCTGTTACTTTAAGAAAAGCCACAATTGATAATTTCATATTTTCTATTTTCCATGAAATTTATCATGTATATAATCATCTATATACAGAGGGTAATAACGGAGAATTGAATATTGAAGATGAAGTTTCTATAAAAGAAAACGAAGCAAATGTTTTTGCCAAAGATATTTTGATTCCTAAAGATGAATGGTCAAAATTTAAACGAGAAAACATTTGCATTAATCATGCAATTTTTGACAAAAAATTAATTGAATTCGCAAATAAAGTAGGTATACATCCAAGTGTCGTACTTGGTAGATATTGCTATGAAACTTCTCAATATAAAATCAGATCAAGAATCTCAAGAAAGATTGATTATTGATTTGCATTGAAAAGAATTTTCTTCCTGTAATCATTTCAAGAATACAAAATATACTGCAAGCACCAAACAAACGCCAGCTGCAAAATGATTCCACTGTAATGATTCACCTTTAAAAAAAACGACAGTAAAGATTGTAAAAACAATTAAGGTTATAACTTCTTGAATTATTTTCAATTGCATCAACGAGAATGGGCCTCCATTCCCGTGGAAGCCAATACGATTTGCTGGAATTTGAAATGAATACTCGAACAAAGCAATACTCCATGAAAACAGGATGACCCCAAAGAGAGGCCAGTTATCTATCCATTTCATTTCCTGTAACTTCAGATGACCATACCAGGCAAAAGTCATGAACACGTTTGAAACGATCAACAATAATATCGCATAAAATCCTTGCATACTCTTTATATATTAATCCATGAAATGATTCGCAAAATCGACACAAAAATATAAATTTTATTACCTTTGTTGATAACGATTTGGATAAACTTTATCAAATGCCAGCAGCATGAAAGCGAACAAGATTCAGAAAATAGAGATCCGCAATATATGGGGAAAATATAATTTCCGGTGGGAGAATCTCAATCCCGATGTGAATATCCTAACAGGTATTAACGGTAGCGGGAAAACCACGTTCTTCAATATTATTGACGCCTTACTTTCGGCAGATATTAAACGACTGAAATTATACAACATCGAGGCAGAGGTCACT
Source organism: Butyricimonas sp. (assembly GCA_019423345.1). Taxonomy (GTDB): domain Bacteria; phylum Bacteroidota; class Bacteroidia; order Bacteroidales; family Marinifilaceae; genus Butyricimonas. The sequence continues at coordinate 94,604 of JAHZBN010000004.1, forward strand.
ATTGACGATATCTTGGTCAGTTTTCGAAAGGATAGTACTCTAGCATCTGTAAGACAAAAGTTAGCCGGAGTAAACTATTTAAAGATAAGTACATTTGACGTACCTATCCGTGATCGTCGGAAAATGGGTAAAGAAGACAGTCCCCTGCTCAGCGAGTTAAAGGAAATCGTGTACAGCGTGGGCGAGAATAACAATTCGTTTTCTGATTACCGCCTTCGGGCCACGAATTTCCCGGATCAAGCAGAAAAGATCAACCGCAGGATTCGCAAATTCTACGACACGGTGAACCATCTGTTTGCCGGAACGGGAAAAACAATCGAAATTGACCCGATGACGAATCAACTGGTCTTCCGGGATGGGAATGAAATTATCCATCTCTACAAGCTATCGTCGGGAGAGAAACAATTATTAATTATTCTACTCCGCGTGTTCTTGATGGACGAGCAACCCTACATCCTACTCATGGATGAACCGGAAATCTCGTTACATATCGAGTGGCAGTACCGCCTTTTTGAGGAAATTCAAAAACTGAACCCACATTGCCAGATCATTACCTCTACCCACTCTCCAAGCCTGTTCGGTGATGGCTGGGGTGACAAGTTGGTATTCATCGAAGACCTATTGATTCACTAACCTTATCAATTTTAGATTCTAGATTTCAATCCAACTCTTTTAACCGTAGATTAATGGTCTTTTTACATTTTCAATTGTTATGTTTTCTCCTCCCGTATCTAAAGAAAAATATTATTATCACGCTGCCAAACGTTTTATGATGGACGCACAACTCTTGCGTTGCAGGGCTGCCATTCACGTGGAAGATAAAGACGATATTGTTTTTTGGAGTAATATTTTCAAACATTTCCGCCCAAATGATCGGTTCCATTTTATCGCAGGTTCCCGAAACGAACGGGGACATGAAACCCGAGGTGTGACGCAATGTCTGAAATATGTCAAATATCTAAATCCGAAGTTTTTTATCTGCATTGACAGTGACTATCGCTATTTGCTGCAAGAACAAGGGATCGATGTCAAGCATTACATTTTCCAGACCTATACCTACTCTTTCGAGAACCATCATTGCTATGACAAAGGTTTGAACGAGCTATGCTACCGGATCACAGCCCTGCCTAACAACGTGTTCGACTTCCATCAATTTCTGAAAGAGTATTCGAATATCGTGTACAAATTATTCCTGTGGCATCTTTATTTCTTGGTAGCAGATCCTAAACGGTTTTCGATCGCCGATTTCAACGAACTGATTTCATTTCAATGGCAACGTCGACCGGACATCCGCCAAAACGGACGCCACGAGTTAAACAAGTTGAAAGGACGGATCGAACAAAAACTTGCTCAACTCCGGAAGAATTATCCCAAAGCGAACCTTTCCATACTAGAGGAAAAGTACCAAAAGATGGGATTAACTCCGGATACCACGTATCTCTTTATCCGGGGACATAATATTTACGATATGGTTTACATGTTGAACCGGGAAGTTTGTAAAAAAGTACTACGGATTGCGAAAGATTCGTATTCCGGTTCACAACAACCGCCCCATATCAACCTTTTCGGTTATCGAAATAGTATTGACGATCAATTAAAAAAGAATTTACATTTCGGGGCTTATCCTGCCATTCGCAAGATAGAAGAAGATATTCATCTTCTCTTTTAGGGTTTTCGTTCAACCCCGGAAGGCAACACGATCAAGATGGCTTTATGAGATTCGCCATTCTTTCCGATCGTAAAATGGATATGGACTTGTATTCGCCTACCGGATGGCGTGTTTTCCCATTTAGGTCCCTCGGCCAGCAATCGGATAACTTCTTTATTGCTCTCCTTCGAAAACCCATCTTCTATTCGAATCCGGCTAGGGACTTTTTTCCGATTCAATTCAAACGAGAGTGTAACCGTCCCCATTTTATTTGAATCCAAGTCTGCCTTCGGATAACGCAAAGCTTTTTCCATATATTGATTGAAATGGAAAATATCATCTTTAGATACCAGTGTATCAAGCAGGACATTGGGTTGACCGGAAACAGTAGAAGTCCCCCGTATTTTCACATTAGACATTTCGACCTCCCGTTTTTTGGCAACACCATAACCAGTAACAACAACCTCATCCATACCTTCCGTATCTTCTTCCATCTTCACTTGCAATTTATCCCCCGCCTTAACCAAAACATTCCGAGATTTCATCCCGACAAAAGAAAAAGCAAGTACCCCCTCTGATGCTGGAAGTTCCAAACTAAAGTGCCCATTACCATCTGAAACAACCCCAATCGTGGAACCGGAAAGAATTACAGTCACTCCCGGTAAAGGATTGCCCTTTCCATCCGTTATCGTACCCGACACGTGATTGTTGATTACTTTCATTTTCTGGGTTGTCAGTCGGGAAGTATCTTCCATTTGAACACTTGCCAAAGAAATTTCCTGATCAGCAAGCTCTTCCATCACCATCTCCCGTACAGAATCCTTTCTTCTTACCACTTTGTCAGCCGAGTGTGGCAACTGTCTTTTATCGTTTGAACGTACCGTTAAAGAATCCGTTTCATCGGACAAATCTATTGCTTTTTCACTTTCAAGTGTCAGTTTCTCTTTAGTCTTCACCGAATCTGATAATTGGGCAACCATCATCATGGGTACATCAAAAGTTTTCTCCTGCCGGGTAAACCACCATGTCCCACAAGCCAATAAAACTGCTAACGAGGCCGCAACATACATCCATACCCGCTTCTGTTTACGAGAAGAACGGGCTCGTTCGTTTAACTGGCGTTCCAAACGAATCAAGCCATCAATCGGGTCTCCGGGAGTTGAAGTCAACCCTTCCAACGCTTCGTACAAGAACGGATCGGACAACGCCTCCCGCTCCATACGGTTAGCAGCCTTTCCCTTCCGGTTGCCATGCAGGTATTCTTTTATGTCGTCAATCCGTTTCATTTGATGTTATTCCTTTACGTTGCAAACACAATTTCAAATTCCGTTTACCATTCTGTATAAAACTCTTTACCATTTTCGAAGAAAAACCCGTGCGTTCTTCCACTTCCTTGTACGAAAGTTCATCCAAGAAGAAATATTTCACGCTGACACGCTGCCTTTCAGGTAATCCCTCAACACATTCCCGTAACGATTTCTCCCGATTTTCCTTCTCATTTACAAATGTAAGATGAAAATCATCGCAAAATTCCATAAAAGAATCGTCTAAAGAAATAGATAAATTTTTACTCTTTTTCCGGATTTCCATCAAGCAATTGTTGCGAATACAGGTATATAGCCAAGCTTTAAATGATTGTATCTCCACCGCTTTTACCTTTACAATCAATTCTTCGAATAATTGCATAACGGCATCTTGTGCATCTTCCGGTCGCTTCAGATACTTTAAGGCTACCCCGTACATCAAAGGCATGTATCTTTTATAAGCTTCCACGAAATACACCAAATCACCACTGTCACAATATCTTTTCAGCAGTTCTTCATCCGTTATGTTCTCCTGACCTCGCGTCACTATTTATACATTGATTTTTACAAATATAAGAATTAAAAAAAATCTCTCGAAAGATTTATGGAATTTCTTTTAGTCTGTCATCTTAGGATTAAATTAATTCAAAAATAACGACTTATGAAAACAAGTAGCTTTCTAAAAAAAATTGCATGGGGATTAGTTATATTTATTGGATTATCTAATGCTGTCTCAGCCCAAAAAATCCAAGTGAACGGTAAGGTAATGCTTGCCGCAGACAGTTCGGCATTACCCGGGGTCACCATTCGCATTAAGAACACGAATATAGGTGTAGTCTCCAATTCACAGGGGAATTACACGATACAGGCAAATATCGGAGATACCCTACATTTCAGTTTTATCGGGTTAGAAATTCAAAATATCCCAGTAAAAGAGAGAAAATTAAATGTCTATCTAAAAGAGGACGAAATGGTCATGGAAGAAGCAACCATTGTTACCGGATACGGAGTCACTCATCATGAAAGTGCCAAATTTAAACTCCATTCCGGAATGCGTATTCGTGGAGGAGCCATGCCATTAGCTTACACACAAAACACGGAAGAGTATAATAAATTTGCCGCAAATCGTTTCCTGCCGGCATTAAACGAACCTCTTTCCACGTTCTCAATCGATGTGGACAATGCAGCTTATTCTAATGTACGACGCTTTATTAATCAAGGGACTTTTCCTCCGGTTGATGCCACACGCACGGAAGAGTTCTTGAATTATTTCACCTATAACTATCCCGCTCCACAGGGGAAAGACCCGGTAAGTATTACCACCGAGGTTTCCAACGCCCCGTGGAACACACAACATAAGCTAGTACACATCGGAATCAAAGCAAAAGAAGTTTCCACGGATAATCTTCCCGCTTCCAATCTTGTATTCTTGATTGACGTGTCCGGTTCCATGAGTGACGCAAATAAACTCCCGTTGTTGAAATCCTCCTTGAAATTACTCGTGAAACAACTTCGTCCTCAAGACCGGGTAGCGATTGTCACTTACGCGAACCACACGAAAGAGGTACTTGCCTCTACCCCGGGAAGTGACAAAGCTAAAATTCTAGATGCAATCGACGGATTATATGCTAGTGGTGGCACTGCCGGTGGAGATGGCATACAAAGAGCCTACCGGGTTGCCGAGAGCAATTTCACAAAAGGAGGTAATAATCGTATCATTCTAGCTACCGACGGGGATTTCAATATCGGAATTTCTTCACCCAGAGAACTGGAGAAGATGATTGAAACAAAACGAACCTCCGGTATATACCTGACAGTTTTAGGTTTCGGGATGGGAAATTATAAAGATAACCGAATGCAGGTTCTCGCCGAGAAAGGAAACGGGAATCACGCTTACATTGACAACTTGACAGAGGCGAAGAAAGTATTAGTGAACGAATTCGGCGGAACCCTTTTCACGGTTGCTAAAGACGTGAAGATTCAAGTGGAATTCAATCCCGCCAAGGTTCAAGCCTATCGCTTGATCGGCTATGAAAGCCGCCTGCTAGAAGCAAAAGATTTCAATGATGACACGAAAGATGCCGGAGAAATGGGAGCCGGACATAGTGTTACCGCCTTGTACGAGATCATTCCGGTTGGTGTTAAAAGTAATTTTGCTCCAAACATAGACCCCCTAAAATACCAGAAAACCGAGAAGAATGAAAAGAAAATGTTAACAGACAGCCCGGAACTACTGACCGTGAAACTTCGCTACAAACAACCGGATTCGCATAAAAGTTCTAAAATGGAAGCAGCTGTTATTGACAATAATACCCCGATAAAAAAGAGTTCCGAGAATTTCCGATTCTCTGCCGCCGTTGCCGGTTTCGGAATGTTATTACAAAATTCGGACTACAAGAATGATTTTACATTCGACGACGTTATTGACCTCGCCAAACAAGCCACGAATTACGATCCGGAAGGGTATCGGAAAGAGTTTATCCGACTGGTTGAAAGTGCCGCCTTACTAAAATGAATAAAATAAAATTGGCCGGAAAGTCTTCCGGCCAATTTCTATAAAGCAATATCACTTTATTTAATCAATAAATCGTTTTTCAATGCTGTCCGAGGCACGTTCACTTCAGCCACCCCACAAGCGTAAGCTCCTAACACATATTGGGCATAGGTAAAGCAAACAGACTTTTGGTTGAAATTTACAGTAGTCACATCTTTCAACGTTGGTTCTGTTGTAAAACAACCTTCCGGATTCTTGAAATTTGCCTTCAACTGGGCATTAATCTGTGTCTCGTTAGTATAATTCAAAATCTCCTGATTGGTCAAGAACTTCTGATTTTGTACATCATAGTTGAACGTGTAGAAATTCGTTATTCCATGCGCACCTCCAGTGAAAGTGTAAACCATCAAACGTACACTCACGTACTGGTCATTTGCCATAAACACGCTATCTCCCACTTGCAATTCGTATATCCATGCAGGACGTTCTTCCCCAGTCCCTTGCCATGACTGGAAAAACTCGTTCGCATCACTCTTCAAACTATCCTGCAAGTCATTCACGAACTTCTCAATTTTCTTGTTCAAAACCTCGCAGCTCTTGTTCACATTCGCATCAGCAGACGAGAACATCGAACGATTCACTGTAATGTCCCAATTCTCAGAATTCGCTGTTACTTTCTCATTCTTCACGTTCAATTCCTGAACCCTAGGCTGGCATCCAATAAATGCAAATGCCATAAAAACAGCCATAATTAGTGTACTTTTCATAGTGTGTGTTGTTTTTTGTGTATTATACAAATGTATAAAATTTAAACACTATTGTGTACTCTCAATTTATTATTTTTTTAATAAATCACCATAAGTTAATTTCGGATCACCATGCAAACAATCTAAATATTTTTTGCAACCGTAGACAAAAAAGAGCGATCCTTTCGGATCGCCCTCGTCTCCCCTACAATTCTCCCTATCTATTTCAACAATAAATCACCTTTCAATAACATACGGGGTACAGATATTTCCGCCGCTCCACAATAATGGGCCCCTAGGACTAACGGGTTATAAGTAAAACAAATATCATTTCCCGAAAAATTCACCGTGGTTACATTTGCCAGCGTGGGAACTTCCGAAAAACAATTCTCCGGATTCTTGAAATTCCGTTGAATCTGCTTGTCAATCTCTATCTTGTCATAATTCAGAATACCCTCCGGGCTCAAAAACCTCTTGTCCTTCAAACTATAATTGACCGCATAATACTCCGTCAACCCGTTAGCTCCTCCCGTCAACGTGTAAACCGCAAGACGAACACTGATATAATGACGATCCGCCATGAACACGCTATCCTTAACATCCAACCCAAACGGGATCATCGGCTCTTCCTTCATATCCGATGCCTTTTGCAGGTACTCGTTCAACTGTGCTTTCAAATCATTTTGCAAACTGTCAATCAACCGGGAAATTTCCTCGTTCACCATCTTACATTCTCGTTCCACCTCAGCCTTTTGGGAGGTAAACACCGGATAGGCTATCGTAATATCAAACTCGTTGGTCTTGTGGGATAAAAAATCCTTCCCTACTTTTATCGTTGCCTCCTCACATCCCGTGAAAAACAAGGCCAACAATGTTACTACAAAAGTACAATTCCTCATCATCTCCTTTTCTGTTTCAAATTCTGTGATATATACGGGAGCTATACATAAAGGTTCGGCTAATACCTAAAAAAATAGAGGAGTGTCAAAAATCAACACTCCCCTTTTCACAAGTCACACCCACACTCTATTTCTCCCAATCGGATAGCGGATTCACCACTTCCGACTTTATTACCCAATCTCTTACTTTCACGTTTTTCAGAAACTTCCGGGCCACGCTGCGAACATCCTCGACCGTCATGCTTTCCAACATCTTGTCAAAAGCCTTGTGATCCATAGCATCCTTCTTGTACTCGGCGTAAGTGTTCAGCACGTTCATCCAAACCTCGCTACACCAATCCTTCACGATAAACATCCATATGTCAACCAGTCCTCTGGCAACCGAGGGAGTAAAGTCCATGAAAAGAAATATCGTAATTGTAAATAATAATCCCCTCACACTTTCTATTTTGCTAATTCCAGCGCTTGCAATTTCCGCTTGATAACCATTTGCGCCATCATCATCTGTCTCTTGTTTTCAAACTTCAAAGCTTCCATGTAAGCCTGATTATAAGCCTCTTTCGCCTCGTCATATTGTTTTAATGCTTTGTAAGTATCACCAAGCATCGTCACGAAATTAATCCTATCCAACAAAGCAACATTATCATAGTGTAAAGCTTTAATGAGCCAATCTTTTAATTGTCCCAGTTGATCATTTGTTAATTTTCCCTTCGTCATCTGGTACATATTTTGGGCAATTTCACCATAATCATTCGCTCCCATCTGGTCTCCCATCGTCTCTATATATTTCCCCATCAACTTCACGTAAGAAGGAACATCCTTTTTATAAGACAACAGATACATCCCATCATAATAATATTTGAACTTTTCATAAGGGGTTAATTTACTGCCTGTCGGCATAATATCATAAGCCACCTTCAAATCTCCCTTAATTCTATCCAGATATTTCTTATACTCGTTTTTACCCGCTTTTGCCAAATCCCCGATAATATTATTATTATACTCCACGAGTAATATTCCGGGAGCTTCACCCAATTTCTCCAAGTAAGTTCTTAAATTCTTGGCAATAAATTCCATCACGACATCATCTTTCACATTCTTCTTGTTGAAACGATTCACGATGGTCAAATCCTCTTTATTAATAAAATCCGGCCCCATTTTCGCTTTCACGTATTCGTTATACATTTTATCAACCCGTACAATCCACTTTTGTGCTTCCATCCCTTGTAAACCTCCTACATATTCGGGTGCCTGTTTCAACAAATTCTGCATATCGGCCAAATCCTTTTTTGATTTTGCTCGATCGTATAATTTTTCAAAACTCAACTCTTCACCACGAGCCACTTTTGCCGCATTCAACAATTCCGCTTTCTCCCGGGCTCCTGCCAAGCGAGCAACCACCGTACCGTCCAACTTAAAAAACACCAGTGTCGGCAAAACCGTCACGTTATACCTTTCTGCCACTTCTTTTTGCCACCCCTCTTTTTCCACTTCTATTTGCAAACAAACAAATTTCTCGTTCATGTATTTCCCCAACTCTTCATCCGGGAAAACCTTCTCTACCATCTGCTTACAAGGTCCACACCACGTGGCATAAAAATCAACAAATACCAGTTTACCCTCGTTCGCCGCTTTCGTCAAAGCCTCATTAAAAGTCCCTTTAAAAAAATCTATTCCATGAGCATATCCTTTCACGGAAGTACATAACAATATTAAACTTATCATGTACCATATAATTCTATTCTTCATACTAAATTCATTTATTAAAACCGCTCTAGAGTAAACACCCCAAAACGAAATCACTTTATTTTTGCCGTATCACAAAGGTAAATGCATCTTCAATAATGGCACTATATTCCTCTGCCTCCACTTTCAACGAAACCGTATAACGTCCATTAGGAGATTCCGGAACAAAAGGCACTTCCATAATCCCTCCTCCACGAATTTTCAATTCTGTTTTAAATATTTTCGCATCCCCACCGTCCGAAGCTTTCACATCATATAACGAGTATTGAATAGGAGCGGTACCTATCACCCCTTGAATCTGATTTGTCACCCAAGGAGCTTGTGTTCTCTTTCTGTTATTGTCCTCCCTGATAATATTCCAATCATCTGTAATAAACCCGAGCTCTTTCCGAACAAGCATCGTGTCCGGCATATATTCCGCATTACTCACATCCAAGCAACCGATCTTCACATCCTGACACCCCCAAGTTGCCAATGTAAAAAGAAATAATGTATATATATATTTCATATCCTCATGTATTTACGATTTATAAAATTACAATGTTCCCAACGGATAATCATAGTGTAAAGAATGTACCACACCGTTATCTGATTCCAAATTGGAAGATGCCACTTTAATCTCCTGTCCGATCTCCGAAATCAATTTCAGAGACACGGCACCTTGTCCGGCAATTCCCTGATACATTCCCCGAAATGAGAAAATCCAAAATGAGTTTCCCTCGACACCTGTCAAAGTCGTTCCCCCCTCTCTGGTTCCGGATTCCGCAAGAGTCCCTTCCGGAATATCATCCCGCATATAAACACCCTTCACGACATGCTCCATAACCAGCCGACGACAATCCTCCACCGGAATCTCGTCTACCCGATAGTAGGCTTTTTTTACCACCACCGTCTGCATCAATTCCGGGTCCCAACGCCGTTCGCTTTTATACATCCACAAACGAATGGTATGATTTGTTGGGCCGAAAAAGGTTATTTTCTCGAATCCAGCACGTTCTCCCGTAAACACATCCTTTAAACCCGCACGATCAATCATTAAAACCAAACTATCCCAATCGTAATGATTTGCTTGAAAATACTCGTACATATTCCCGTTAAACTTCCCGTCCGCCAAACCGGTATTGATTGTGCCGTAATTCGTCTCACAACTACCCAGCGCAAATAATACCATTATAATTATCACATATTTTATCATAATATATCTCGTTTAATCCATTTAATATTTCACATACTTAAGCCAATAAGCCGTCTGGCGCATCAACCCGTTCATCAGGAATGCAGATTCCGGAATGGGCTGAAAAAGAATTCCATCCTTCAAATCCTGATCTGTTGCATATTTAATCGGATTCTCCTCCAATCCGGCATCCGTTGCCAACGAATAACCGAAATATTCTCGGATATAGGCTTTACCATTCCGTATCACATCTTTAAAACGGTGATTTTCATAAAGTAATTCTTTCTCCCGTTCCTTGAAAATCGCCAATTTCAAATCATTCTCTCCGGCTGCAGGATAAAGCGTAGCATTAGCCCTTCCGCGAACCTCATTTAAATCATCTTCCGCCCCAGTAATTTCCAATTTCGCCCGGCACTCCGCCCGCAACAAATAAATATCAGCCACCCGCCATTGCACCTGATTCGCCCTTAAACCAGTCATTCTAGTCGCCATTGAACCAGAACTACTCATAAAATAAATCCCTTCCCGCCACTTTCTCAAATAGATATAAGGATAAGTTTGAAGATTATTCAAAATCTCATCATCCGTATAGAAATAAGCATCAACACGTTTATCCTTTGTCTCGTACATTTGCTGAACTGTAGACCATCTTAACCTAAATGACTTCGTCCTTTGACTCGTTAAGGTTGCATTTACATCAACCGGATAACCGGTGAGAAAAGCACCCAATACACGCACAGTTTGCGCATAAGTTTCACTGGGGTTCAGTTCCAATTCAAATATACTCTCTTTATTGTATCCTCCCATTTTTGACATGGCCAAACATAAAGTTTCCGGATCGGGTTGCATCTCGTAAAAACCAGCTTTTTTATCCAGAATCAACGTACAGTAATCTATTGATTTCCGGTAATCGGCAGGCGCAGCCCCTTCCAATCCGTACAATTCCGTCACACTTCCCCGCCAAGCATAAAGATGAGCTAATAACGCGGCTGCAGCCCCTTTACAAGCGTACTGCTTACTGGTTATCGCCGCCCCGGAAAGATCCTTCAACTCCTCAAACACGGGTAACAAATTAAAAGCTCTTACCGCATTCACGATAGCCGTATCGATAACTTCCAACATGGGCTTTCTCCCGTATTTTTCCAAACTAGTACTATTCCTTGTTATCACGGCATCTCCAAAAAGACGGGCAATCTCAAAATAAGCCAACCCTTTCGCAAAAGAAGCCTGACCAATCCAAAAATTCAATCGGTCTTTCGGCATATCGGCCCGGGGAGCATTCTCCAATATCGTGTTTGCCAGAAAAACGATATCGTATGAATTTTTCCAACTCTTATCACCCCAACCACTCGCCAGATCAGACACTCGTCCTAACCGAGGTCCATTATAAGTATCACTCCATTCATCCGCCAAAATCCCCAACCATTTCAAATAATCCCCTTCGCACCCGATATAAGCACACTCCGCTGCAAGCATCTGCAAAGCTGCCCCTTCAACATCCTTTTCCGTCTCAAAATAGTTCGTATAAGTAACCTGATTTTCCGGTTTCACATCAATCCAGCTGTCGCATGAAAAAAACAAAAACAAGATTGGCAATATAATCAATAACTTGTTCATACTTAAAATTTTATTGTTAAACCTAATGTTAACTTACGGGCCAAAGGATAATTATCAAAATTATCAAACCCACTTACCGGATCTACAGATTCCGGGTCCACGCCCGAATAATTCGTGATCAAAAAAAGATTTTCTCCCGTGAAGAAAACACGCCCGGATTCTAACCCGATTTTTTTCATTATATTCTTGGGTACGTTATACCCTAATGTCAATTGTTTCAAACGCACAAACCCGACAGTCTCAATATCCTTGTCCGTGTAAGCATCAAATTGCCCCGTGTAACCGGCATAAGCGGCTTCAATTCTTGGATAGTCCGTTTCATCTCCCGGTTGTTGCCAAAAAGTTAAACCCCGATAATCCTGAAAAATCGGCCCAAATTGGTGATTCAACTCTAAAGCTCCTTTTTTCAATCGATTGATCATTTTACGCCCGAAACTGAAAGTAAACAATACATTCAAATCAAAGTTTTTCCATGTAATCTCGTTAGCGAAACCACCACTTGCCAAAGGAAGAGTACTCGCGGCATAATACCTGTCATTGTCCGCATCAATCCGCCCGTCTCCATTCAAATCTGCCAATTGATACATTCCTTCCCGGTAAGGAGTTGTATAATAACCGGCATACAAACTATTCTCATACATATTTTGGTCAAAATAAGAGGGAACATCTTCCGAGTTTTGTATTATTCCCAAATTCTTATAAACATAGAACCCGAACAACGAACGCCCGATGACGTAAGGATTGTTGGCCCCGGGAACATCCAAACCGGAATAAGACTTTTCAAAACGATTCCAATTACGACTGATATTGAAGCGGGCCCTCCAACTCACGGCTGATTCCCGGAGGATGTCTGCCACCAGTTCCAATTCCAAACCTTCATTGGAAACCTCCAAGGCATTTTGCCAAGCCGAATTGAAATAATAAACACTTCCCGGTAACGGTGCATTCCATAAAACCGATTTCGAATATTTATAATAATAATCCAACTTAAATTTTAAACGGTAATCAAACAGGTCTACATCCAAACCTAAATCATATTGATCCGATTCTTCCCAAGTCAATGATTTGTTAAAAATAGTCGCGGGGTCCATTCCAACACTTCCCAAAAATTTATCACCGATTACATAAGTTCCATGTGCCAGATAGGGCTCGGCAAATTCTTGTCCTGAAGTTCCCCAGGAAGCGCGAATCTTACCGTAACTCAACCACCAGAAACGATCCATAAATTTTTCTTCTGAAAAAGCCCACCCCACGGCAACAGATGGGAATGTCGCCCAACGCACATCTTCCCCGAATACAGAAGAACCGTCCCGGCGTAAAGTCACTTCTGTTAAATATTTTTGCCGGAAATTATAAGCAATACGCCCGAATCCGCTAACCTGTACTTTCTCCTCAAAATTAGAATTATACTTTTGTAAAGCAACAATCTCACCCGCTTTCGTGTACGTGGTGTTAAAACCGGATAATACATAATGGATTTTATCGCTCGGAGAGCCTTCCCCGGAACCATACATCGAGTTTTTACTTGTCCGGATATAAGAAAAACCGAACAAAAGATCAAAATTATGTTGCTCTTTGACATTAAATTTATAACTCAGCAATTCCTCATTCTGAAGAATCATATTACCCTCCATTTGCCCGATAGACTTGCTTAAATTATTCTGTTGGTCCAAATAACTTGGGCTGAACGTATTTGCCCGTGCTTCCGTATAATTGGCCGATATACTTGTTGTAAATTTCAATCCACGGATAAACTCATATCCCAGATTCAAACTGCTACGGATATTATAAGAATAAGCCTTATCCACTTTTGAATTCAACAATTGTAACAAGCGATCTTTCACCTCACCATCCGCAGGTAAAAGAGAAGATGTTTGTTTCGGGTCAGCCGTCAAACGTTCTATAGCCTTTCCATCCCCGAATCCCGAACTTCCGGACCCACGACTACGATCCGAATATGACAAATACAAACGAGCATCCAAACTCAAGTTCTTCCTCGGTTTCATATTTATATTCGTGATCAAATTGGCCCGTTTAAACTCGCTCCCGTACATAATTCCTTCTTCCTGATACCAACCGCCACCAACTAAATAAGTAACTCGTTCGTTCCCACCGGAAGACTGTAAATTGGCATTAATAATTTTTCCGTGCCGAAAAACCTGCTTCCACCAGTTCGTGGCATTATTGTAGAAAGGATTCAAACTATCCTGTAACTGAGGAGTATATCCATACCCATCATTCTGTAACGAATATCCATTACCCCAAAAGTAATCATATGTTCCGGCCATATGAGAATAAGCATCATAATAAGATGTTGGCAACTGCCAGTTATCCCCTGTCATTGGATTCCCGAAATTCCCGGCCACTCTTTCATTTCTAGCCGCGGCAATCCACCATCTACGCTCCCCGTTACCGATAATCTGTTCCGGTGTTTTAGGTAAAACAGAATAAGAATAAGACACGTTAGCTTGAAAATCACCCCGTCCCACTTTACCTTTTTTGGTAGTAATCAAAATTACGCCATTAGATGCCCTTGATCCATAAATAGCAGCAGAAGCAGCATCTTTCAACACCTCAACCGATTCGATCGTCGAGGGGTCAATCTCCGCTAAAGTATTTGTCCCCGTTACCGGAGAAGTAAACGAGTGAATAGGTACACCATCCACGACATATAAAGGTTCCCCGCTCGTGGTACCGTTCATCAACGAATTATATCCACGAACAACAACACGGGAACCACCGCCCCCGGGAGCCCCCGAAATATTATTCACCTCAACCCCGGCCATATGCCCTTGTAATAAATTTGCCAAACTGGCAGAAGGGACCTCTTCCAAATCCTTGGCTTTCACAGAAGAAACAGAACCGATTAGTTCTCTTTTATTACGTTCTCCATAGGCAATAACCGTTACCTCATCCAAATCGGAAGTTTCCTCCTTCAACTTCACGATCATTTCTTCTCCCGCTTTAAATGATTTTTTTTCTTGTTTAAAACCTACAAATGAAAATATCAACTGGCCTTTTTCCACGGGTAATATCAACTCGAACATTCCTTTTTCATTCGTGGCACACCCTACTGTCGTGCTATCCAAACGGACCGTCACCCCCGGCAAAGGTTGGTTCTTTTCATCAATTACTTTCCCCTTTATGACATGTTTTTTAACCTCTTTTTTCTCGTCATCTTTCGTGATCATCGGTTTCACGATAATCACGTTTCCCTCGAACAAAAAATTCAATCCCGTGAAAACCCGGTTCAACAAAACATCCACGGCTTCATCCCTGACCGAAACGGATATATTATCAAATGGTATCAAATCCGCATCATTATACACGAAGAACAAATTCGTTTCCTTCTGAATCTGTTTAAATAATTCCATCGCACCGACATTCTTCATATCCAACGTCACCCGCTGCTGTTGCGAGAAAGTGCTGGCAGAAATTGTCATGCCGGTCATCGTCATCAAAATAAATAATAACCTCATGATTTTCAATAAATTCTTTTTACCATAGAAATAGTAAAAACTTTCGTTTTTTTTCATACATTTGATTTTTGAAATTAAAAAACTACCGGGGCAAACATTGTCGCATTTGTTTACCCAAGCTAATTTTAGATTCCGGTAAAGTAGCCGCTTGACCGGAATTTTATTTTCGCACGATTATCACTCTACCTTTTATCTCAAACTGAACATGGGACGTTTTCTCCATCAGAGACAACAGTCCACCAATTTCCTCGTAACGGGGCAAATACCCGCTAAACCGTTCATTTCTCACTTCATTGTTCATAAAGAACACTTGAATATCATACCACAAAGACAGTTCATCCAGTATCTCACCTATACTTTTGTTCTCGAAATAATAATTTCCTCGCTGCCACGCCACGTAAGACAACACGTCCACATCCCGAACCGTAACCCGTCCCGCGAACTTGTTAAAAACTGCCTGCTGATTGGGTTTCAGCATCACTTCCGCCAATCCTTTCGGCTTCACGGACACGGAACCTTCCACCAACGTCGTTTGTATCTGATCATCCCGACGAGTGTTCACGTTAAATTGCGTCCCGTACACCTTCACCTCCATCCCGTTCGCCTCCACGATAAACGATCTGGCAGTATCCTTCATCACTTCAAAATAAGCCTCTCCTTCCAGCCGTACCCGCCGCTCCTTACCCGCAAATTTCACCGGATAGCGAATCTCTGTCGCCGCGTTCACCCACACCTTCGTTCCATCGGCCAGCATGATCGTGTACTCGCCTCCTTTAGGAGTGATCAACCGATTTTGTAAATTTTCCCCCTTATTATCCAAAGAATCCACGTAAACCAACGCTTGATCATTCGTGTGAATCGTCACCCCATCGCTCTCTTTCAGCGTCATCCGGGAAGTATCCAGAGCCAAGACTTTCCCGTCATTCAACACCAACGTCGCTTTTCTCGCACCATGCTTAATCGGCCCGATACCGTAATCCACGACTTCTTCCACGGGTTGCCTCGTCCAAAGCAATATTCCCGCGATAATCGGTAACGCCAACATCGCCGCGTAACTCACCACCTTTAACCATACTCGTCGTCCCCGTCTCCGATAAGCCTCGTCAATTCTTGAATCGAATTCCCGTTTAAATTGCTTCTTCGCCTCCACGCTTAACTGGAAATTCTCCCGCTTTGCCACGAAACGTTTCATCTCCTCGTAGAGCTGCCGATGCCTTTCCGATTCACCCAACCAAACCTCCAAAACCCGCCTATCCTCCTCATCCAGTGAAGAAGTAAAGCTCCGTTTTATCAACCTCCAATCCATTTTCATAGTATTTCTCTAAAATTTCGTCCTTATAACACGAAACATTGAAAAATGTTTACAGGGGGAGATAAAAAAATAAAAAGCGATCTACATATATTCAAGACCAACCGCCAAGACGAAAAGTATCAGCGTAAAATCATAATCCGCAAAACAATGTTTCAACTTGTCCATCCCACGATGTAACTGAACTTTCACGGTATTCTCATTCATCCCCAACTGTTCGGAAATCTCGCTATACTTATATCCATGCACGAAACGAAGAAGGCACACCTCCCGGCATTTTTCCGGTAACTCGTCCAATACTTCCCGAATTTTTTCCAGAATCTCCTCCCGGTCAATCATATCCACGTTGTCCGAGTAGACAGCCGCCTCGGCGTATAGCGCCATGTTACGATCCTCGACCTTCGCATCCCGCAAATAATTGTAGCAACGGTTACGTACACTCGTGTAAAGATAGGCTTTCAGAGAACCCTGATAATTTTTCAGAATCGATTTTTCATAAATCGCGATAAAAACCTCCTGCACAATATCATTAGCCACGTCTTCCCGGAAAACCATGTTCAAGGCAAACGTGAACAACTTGTCGAAATACCCGTCAAACAAATCTGAATAGGCCTTTCGATCATTTCTTCTCAATCTTTCTATCAATATAGAGTCATCCAATTTTGAAGTTATTTTGAATCATAGCGAGACAAAATTATTTTTTATTTTCCATTTACAAAAAGTATTCCCTGTAATTTATTCAAATTAACATACTTACTAGTTGATATCAAATCAACAATTTGTCCAGTTGTTCCCAAAAAGTAGGAAAGGACTTCGACACCACCCCGGCATTGCGAATTACTAACCCGGGAAATCTTAACCCGGCGGGAGCGAAAGCCATCGCCATACGGTGATCCTGATAAGTATCGATTTCCAGAGAAATCAACGAGTTTCGTTCCCGGTTCCAACATAACGCACCATGAACGGGAACTTCCAATTTATATCCCAATTTACGCAATTCGCAGATCGAGGCGGCCACACGGTCACACTCCTTAATATGCAAGGTTTCCAACCCGCGAATATGAAACGGAATATCTTTTAAACAACAGGCCACGATAAAAGTAAGGGCCAGATCGGGCATTTCCGTGAAATCCGCCTCGAACAAACCCGTGTTTTCACCGGAAGCTCGCAAAAGAACGTCCGATTCTCGCCATTCCGTTCGTACTCCCAATCGTTCCCACAATCTATATTGCAGAGCATCTCCCTGCAAACTATCTTTTTTCAAGTCCGAAATGAAGATTTCCCCCTGTCCGACAATAGAAAGCACCTCGTAGAAATAAGACGCCGCAGTCCAATCGGATTCTACACGCAAGTTTACCGGGATATAGCCCTCCTCAGGAACAACAATTTTTCCCCCTTCCAAACGCACGTCGACCCCAAACAAGCGCATCATGGAGGCTGTCATCCGTATGTAAGCAGCTGAAACAATTCTTTCTTCCAGAGCAAGGGTCAAGCCTCCCGGAAGTAAAGGAGCGATCATCATCAAGGCCGACACGTACTGGCTACTCACCGAAGCGTCCAGCACCAAGGAACACCCACCCTGTAATGGAACGGAAGTAATCCATAAAGGCGGAAAACCCTCTTCACCCATGTAGTCTATACTCGCACCCAAGTCCCGCAAAGCATCCACCAACACCTGCACGGGACGTTGTTTCATGCGCTCCGAACCGGTTAATTCCCGAACCCCGCCTTTCAAGGCGAAATAAGCTGTCAGAAAACGCATGGCTGTTCCGGCATGTCCCACGTTGACCAATCGGTCGGAAGTGGACAATGCTTCCCGCAATACCCGTGTATCGTCACTATCCGACAAATTCTCGGGCACCGGGCACCCTGCCAAGGCACATAACACGAGCGCCCTGTTCGAGATACTCTTGGAGGCCGGTAAAACAGCCACACCTTCAATCTCCGTCTTGTTCCATGCGATAACTCGATCCATATTTACCCGTTATTTATATTTGGCTCAAAGCCTCAACCACTAAATCTCTTGAACAATAATTATCCAGTGAAAACTCCCCGATACCCGAGAGCAAGGTGAAATTTACTCCCCGTCGTTCATTCTTCTTATCATGCAACATCAATCCATACAGGGTATCCACATGATCCATCAAGAGATAGTTCGGATAATATCGTTTGATAAAATCCCGGACTTCCCGGTAAGTTTCTTCCGGGAAACCTTTCTCCTTGACAGACAGAAACAATTCAGCCACCAATCCCAATGCCACCGCTTCTCCATGCAAGAGAGCTGTTCCCCGCATAATAGACAAACTTTCTATGGCGTGCCCGATCGTGTGTCCAAAATTCAACACCTTACGCAATCCCTGTTCCCTAGGATCTTGAGAGACAATTTCATTTTTTATCGTCACGGAACGCCGAATCAATTCCAAAAAGTCTTCCGGTCTCGTTTCTTGATATTCCAGATTTAACAACCGGGCCAAGTACTCCCGGTCTGATAACAAACCATGTTTAATCATTTCTGCAAAACCGGACATCCGTTCCCGCACGGGTAAATGACTCAAGAAATGGACATCGATAATCACCTTTTCCGGGATGGAAAACGTACCGATCTCGTTTTTCAAGCCGTTGAAATTGAATCCGGTTTTACCGCCCAAGGAAGCGTCGACCTGTGCCAAGAGCGTCGTAGGCACATTTATACAACGCATCCCCCGTTTAAAGGTGGAAGCCGCAAAACCTCCCACATCCGTCACCATACCACCTCCCACACACACGAGAATGGAAGATCGCCTAGCCCCCCGTTTACTCAACATCATCCAAATCCGGGCCACACTTTCCATTGACTTGTTCTCTTCCCCGCAATCCAGAACAGACACGTGAGAGGGCATCCAATCTACTTTCTCGAACAAACGATCACAAAAACCCACCGTGTGCTTATCCGCCACGATAAATAAATCCTCACGTCTCATCCCGCCTAGTAATTCTGCAAGGACAAGACTGGCATCCGTGGTAAAAATGATACTTTCCATTCATCCTGTATTTCTGTACAAAATTAAACTATTTTATCAGATGCCCAAACGAGAAGAAGTTTATAAATTTTACAAACCTTACGAGCTCATTTTCTCCATTTCATTCGCTTTTTCAACTATAAAGGTGTATTTTTGTCATAAATTACTTTTAACTATCGGCATATGAATCATGAAAACTTGATCCTGACAAGGGTGGCTATCACCATGGCTCCCCGGCTTAATAATGCTCTTTTTGCCTCCCTGTTCCAAGAATGTGGCGGAATTTCCGGATTCTTCGAAGAAACGGAGCAAAATATAAAAACACTTTTCCGGAAAAATAACTTGCCAAACATGCAACCCGAACGTTCCCGCTGGTTGCAAATGGCCGAACAAGAGTTGGACATCATGAAAAAACATCACATCCAAGTATGCGGAATCGAGGATTCGAACTATCCTCGCCTCCTGAAACATTGCCCCGATGCCCCGCTCGTGCTATTTTATAAAGGAACTCTCGAAGACAACGACACGAAGAACATTGCCATCGTGGGCACACGTAAAGCAACCGAAATGGGGAAGCAACGGGTAGACACGTTACTTCGCGAACTGGCTGATACAGGTTATCACCCGAACATCATCAGCGGACTGGCCTACGGGATCGATATTGCCGCCCACACGGCGTGCGTGCATTACGGGTTAAAAGCACAGGCCGTTCTAGGACACGGTCTACACATGGTTTATCCCGCTTCACACAAAAGCATGACAGAAAAGATTCTGGAACAAGGAGGAGCTTTAATTTCAGAATTCCCGACTTGCGCACCGATTTTACCGACAAACTTCCTTCAACGCAATCGAATCGTGGCAGGCATGAGCGAGGCAATCCTTGTTGCCGAATCACCCATCAAAGGAGGAGCCATGTCCACCGCCCGGCAGGCCCTGTCGTACAATCGGGACGTGATGGCAATTCCCGGAAGACCGGAAGACCCTACCTTCACCGGGTGTAACCTGTTGATCAAACAAAATATTGCCGCTTTAGTAGAAAACATCAAGGACTTGCTCCAAATCCTCAACTGGCCTCCTCTCCCAACCGGACCTTACCAAATGTCACTGGATTTATTTCCTGTAACAGATAAAGAAGTATTACTCATGGAGACTTTGGCAAAAATGGGAGAACAGAATATTGATCAATTACATCAACTTACACGCATCCCCGTACATGATCTTTCCGTACTCCTGTTAAAACTTGAACTGGAAGGCCGGACCATGCAACTTCCCGGTAATTGTTACACGCTTATTTAACGGGTTTTATTACAGATTCATAGTACTTCACGAAACGTGATTGAAATTTTAAACTATTATAACGTTTGCACCTACCAAAAAATAACCCGAAAAATTTTTGGAATCATAAACAAAAACATACCTTTGAAGCGAATTTTGATAATTCAAGTAAATGAAAATGTTTTTTTAAAGTTTTTACTTAAACAATATTCAAATGAAAGCAGAGATTAAAGAATTCATGGATGCCTTAAAGGCTAGAACCGTAGGTGAATCAGAATTCCACCAGGCAGTTCAAGAAGTGATCGAAACTGTATGGGATACCTATCAGGCAAACCCGAAATACAAGGCCAACAAGATCCTTGAGAAAATGGTTGAACCTGAAAGAGTGATCATGTTCAGAGTGCCCTGGATCGATGATAAAGGTGAAGTACAAATCAACCGCGGTTATAGAGTACAATTCAACAGTGCTATTGGACCGTACAAAGGAGGTTTGCGTTTCCACCCGTCAGTAACCCTTGGCGGTTTGAAATTCTTAGGTTTCGAACAAACTTTCAAAAACTCTTTGACTACTCTTCCGATGGGTGGTGGTAAAGGAGGTTCTGACTTCAACCCGAAAGGAAAATCAGATAACGAAATCATGCGTTTCTGCCAAAGCTTCATGACTGAACTTTGCAAATATATCGGTGCTGACACTGACGTACCTGCTGGTGATATCGGTGTTGGAGCCCGTGAAATCGGTTTCTTGTTCGGACAATACAAGAGAATCCGTAACGAATTCGTTGGTGTGTTAACCGGAAAGAACCGCGAATTCGGTGGTTCAAGAGTACGTCCGGAAGCTACCGGTTACGGTACCGTTTATTTCGCACAACATATGTTGGCTGAAAAAGGTGAGAAAATCGCTGGTAAGACTGTAGCAATCTCTGGTTTCGGTAACGTTGCTTGGGGTGCCGCACAAAAATTAGTTCAATTAGGGGCTAAATTGGTTACCATCTCTGGTCCTGACGGATATATCTATGACGAGAAAGGTTTAACTCAAGAAGGTGTAAACTACATGTTGGAATTGCGCGCTAGCAACAACGACGTTGTAGCTCCTTACGCTGAAAAATTCGGTGCTAAATTCTTCCCGAAACGTAAACCGTGGGAAGTAAAATGCGATATCGCATTCCCTTGCGCAATCCAAAACGAGTTGAACGAAGAAGATGCAAAACAATTGGTTGCTAACGGTTGCCAAATGGTAGTTGAAACTTCTAACATGGGTTGTACCGCTGAAGCCGTTAACTACTTGAACGAACACATCACTTTCGCTCCTGGTAAAGCAGCTAACGCCGGTGGTGTTGCCGTTTCCGGTCTTGAAATGAGCCAAAACTCAATGAGATATAGCTGGACTGCTGAAGAAGTAGACGCTAAATTGTCTCAGATCATGAAAGATATCCACGATACTTGTGTTAAATACGGTAAAGAGGGTAACAAGATCAACTACGTTAAGGGTGCTAACATCGGTGGCTTTATCAAAGTTGCTGAAGCTATGTGCGCTCAAGGACACTGCTAATAATACAGTAAGTCTATATAAAGAATCCGCCTCGAATGAGACGGATTTTTTTATTTCTCTCTATTACCTGATCAGTAAAATTGATAAAACAAAAAGTAATCCGTGTATGCCATTGTCAGGTTGTTTCCTATATTTTCGCGTCATGAAAATATCAAATATGCGTACTCATAATAAATCATCACAAAGTGCCGTCCGGATGGATATGCTACACGGTAGTCTACTGAACAAGATTCTGTTGTTTTCCCTACCGTTAGCGGCGAGTAGTATTCTGCAACAATTATTCAACTCGGTAGATATTGCCGTCGTGGGAAGATTTGCCAGCGATCAAGCCTTGGCAGCCGTGGGAAGTAACAGTTCGGTGATCAGCTTGATGATTAACCTGTTCGTGGGAATATCCGTCGGCGCAAATGTCGTGATCGCCAACTATATCGGGCAAAAAGATGAACGAGGGATCAAAAATGCCATACACACAGTTTCCGTCATTGCCCTGATAAGCGGATGTTTGCTACTCGCGGTGGGCTTACTCATCGCCCGGCCGATTCTAGAGGCCATGGATACTCCTGACGATGTCATAGACCTGGCAGTTCTGTATCTTCGCATTTACTTCCTCGGGATGCCCTTTTTCATGGTATACAATTTCGGGGCAAGCATTCTCCGTAGTATGGGAGACACGAAACGCCCTCTCTATTGTCTAGTCGCAGCCGGAATTATCAACACGGTACTTAACCTGTTACTGGTCATCGTCTTCCAAATGAGTGTCGCGGGGGTTGCCATTGGCACCGTCGTTGCCAATATGTTCAGTGCAGGCGTGATAATATATATCCTCCGGCACGAAAAAGGTCCCTTCAAGTTAGACATCAAGCATCTCCAAATCACTCGTCCCGAATTGCGGAAAGTTCTTCAGATCGGAGTTCCCGCGGGAATACAGGGAATGGTGTTCTCTATTGCCAACATTTTCATACAGTCTGCTGTCAACCGATTCGGTTCTGCGGCCATTGCCGGGTCTGCCGCCGCCCTCACGTACGAGTATTATTGCTATTTCGTGGTTAGCGCATTCAGCCAAGCCGCAGTAACTTTTATCAGCCAGAATTACGGGGCCGGACAACTTGATCGCTGTAAAAGAATCTTCCGCCTGACAATGCTATTAAGTGTTGCTTGTTGTGGACTATTAAACGTGCTATTTGTTTGGCAGAAACATTTCGCAATCAGCTTCTTCACGTCCAGCCCGGAAGTCTTCCATTATGCCGCACTCCGTATGAATATTGTCTTACTGACACAATGTATCGCCTGCTCTTATGAAATTGCCGGAGCCGCACTCCGGGGACTCGGCTATTCCATGCTTCCGGCTATCCTCACCGTATTTGGAACGTGCGTCTTACGATTGCTATGGATATATCTCGTTTGCCCCTTATTGCCCGGTTTCGATGCATTGATGGTTATTTATCCTATTTCATGGATCGTGACCGGTGTCGCCGTGCTAGTCGCATACCACGTGGTACAGAAAAAATTATTCCGACCTACATCTTTAACTCCAATTCTCCAATAAAAAATGTTTAATTACAATTGAGGGGTCTCATTCAAAACCCCTCAATCTATTTCTTTATAATCTTTAACTTACCAACCGAACTATCTCCCTCTCCTTCTAAGCCAGATAAACAAGTATAAAAATAATAAAAGCCCTGGAAAAACTCCAATCAACATATATTGTAATATTTCTGCCCCCGTTCCCGACACAAAAAGTTTTCTATCAATTGAGGCAGGACGAGTTATATTAATAGGAGCTTCTCCGTTAGACAACCAGTCAAATCCACCTTGAACAAGAACATAATTGGAAGCCCACAACATGGCTCTCTTGTGATTAAACTCTCCATCACTCAAACAATCAGCATCTCCCAATACAATAATTCTTTGTTCTCGATCTGCCACCGGACGAGACAAAGCCAGGGCAAGCGTATAGGGCTTGGCAACTTCCCCTGCATCCGGATTACATTTCACCTCTTGGTCTACAATATCCATGGTTTCCAACTCATTCCAACACGTGGAATCTGACATAAATAAAGGAGTCACCTTAAAACCTTTATCCTCAGAATATTCTAACCCACAGGCACTTGGCATAGTAACAACATTAAATTCCTGCATTTGATTAAACACGTAACTCAACTTTTTAGCTCCATCTGTTGGACGAGTAATAATCAAATCAAATGGATTTGCAGGAGTAACCATCCCTGCCAAAAATCCTAAATTACTATTATCTTCTCCTTCTTTTACCAATGGCTTTTCCTTTGATGGCTGAATTAAAATTCCATCCATAAACTTTACGCCAAATTGTTCTACTAACGGATTCATTATAGGCTGACGTTTCGGTTCTCCGATAATCATCAAATTCCCTCCACGAGCAATATAATTATCAAAATGTATCTTCTCAGCTTCTGTCATGGGCTCTCTCATTTCTGCAATCACCATGATATTCACATCCTTCGGCACCTCTTGATCTAAACGAATTTCCTTATAATCAAATCCTTGATTAACCAATGCAGCACGAATAGAAGGAATATGTGTGAACATACAATAGTTCCGATCTCCCGGTCTATCAGTTTCGCGTTCTCCATGTCCCGTTAAAAAACCAATAGTAGGCAACTCATCCATCACCAAACGTTTAAATGCGGCAGAAATTTCCGCTTCACTCGGATATGGAGGATTATCATCAAACATTCGCAAGAATGTCCGCTCCCCGCTTTCTCGTTCTAATAAACGTGTCGTACGATTCCCCTCTGTAGAAACCAAATCAATTTGTGCCCGAATCTGTTCTGGATTTAGTACTTTTTTCGGATTCAATTTTTTCCGCTCAATTTCTTTTTTCGCTTTCTCCTCATAACTCATTCCCGGATACATATTCTCCAAAAAATTATTTTGAATCGTATCATAATAGTACACATATTTCATCTTGATCTCTGGCTTAAAACGAATATATTGTTCAAATGCACTACGATCTGAAATATAATTCTCATGATCACCAACCCATGCGAACCGATCCAAAATATTCACGTACGTCGTAATCGTCAATCCCCCGTCAAGACGTTTGATGATTTCTTGGCTATTGGGAGTCAACGTATTTACCTTCATCTGCGTAGCATCGTAATAAAATTTAAATACCGGACGAGAAGAAACATAAGCCAACACAAAAGCGACAATCCAAATTCCTGCATACTTACTAAAAGAAACAGTCCAACTCACTTTCCTGCGACGAGACTGCATCCGTATAATCGTCATACAAATGAACAATGCTATCACCACTACAAAATAAAGCACATCTTCCGAAGAAACCAAACCACCGACAAAAGCCCAAGCCCTACCGGAAAGCCCAAACCAATAGGTTATTTCCCTCACGAAAGGAACCGCTTGCCACATTCCCTGCACATAAGTCAAAGCCGCTAAAATAGCTAAAGTTCCTACAGCTGCCACGATCTGGTAAGAAGTCAAACTAGACATAAACAAGCCGATTGCCACATAAACGCATAGCAATAAATATATTCCCAACAATCCCGAAAGAACAAGCGTCACGTCTGCATTTTGAACCACACAAAACACATAAACAGCATACACCGCCAATACACCAATAAGTACCAAACCGTAAATCAACATGGCGACATACTTTCCTAAAACAATTTGACTATTTGTGATTGGAGAAGAATATAACAATTTTATTGAACCGCTACCCAATTCCCTACTCATCAATCCCATTGTCAACAACGGGATATATAAATACAAATACGTTTGTACATTAGCAAACAAACCATTATATGAAGCAAATATAAAATAAGTCAAGTTTCCATAAGCTGCTCCTTGTTCTTGACTTAACGCAAAATTATGAATTGTTCCGGAAAACAACATCCCCGTTTGGAACGTGAATATAATCAAAATTAACCAAGCGATCGGGGAATAAAATAAATCCCGCAACTCTGTTTTCGCTATCTTAAATATAATTCTCATCTTTACTGCAAATAAAATTTAACACTATTTCTTGGACAACTCGGCAAAAATAGTATCCAAAGAACTTTTCTCCTGTTGTAATTCCATTAATTGCCAATCACGCGTATAACTAGCTTCCACAATACTATTTATTGCCTCCTTGACATCTGAAAATTGAATACGGAATCTCGGACCACCTAACTCCTCTACACGAACAACTCCAGGAAGAGCCTCTATATCCGCCACCAACGGGAGTGCTCCCAACGAAACGACTAACGTGTTCGGTTGTATATAATTATCAAATTCTTCCACCGTTCCAGAAAAAACCATATTTCCCTGTTCGATCATACGGATATAATCACAAGTTGCTTGCACTTCCGGCAAGATATGAGTAGAAAGAATCACGGTTCGTTCTTCCGCTATCTCTTTAATCAAGTGACGAATCTCAACAATCTGATTCGGGTCCAATCCATTCGTCGGCTCATCAAAAATAACCAATTCCGGGTTATGAATAATAGCTTGAGCTATCCCTACCCGTTGCTGATAACCTCCGGATAAATTATGAATAACCCGTTTCGCAAAATGAGAAATACCACAACGACCCATAACTTCCCGCACCGCCTTTTTCACCTCCCGATCCGGGATATGCCTCAACTCCGCACAAAACTCCAGATACTCCTCCACGGTCAAATCCGGGTGTAACGGCGGCACTTGCGGCAAGAAACCGATATGCCGTTTCGCCTCAACAGGATTTTTACTAATACTAATCCCTTTTATACAAACATCCCCTTCCGTCTGTTTCAATACCCCACACATAATATTCATGGTCGTGGATTTCCCGGCTCCATTAGAGCCGAGTAACCCATAAATACCATTTTTCGTTATCTCAAAATTAATATCCCGAATCGCCCACTGCACACTATAGCGATGGGACAAATGCTCCACCTTTACAATTGATTCTTCCATACAATATGATTTTATACAAACTTCTGTTAATATTCATCTACACCCGTCACTCCCGTGGCCATCTCTTTCGCCATAGTTATCTTTCCGTCAAACGTCATTGTCTCCACACACTTCGGCCGATCTCTATCCGAGATGTCATAAAACTTCAACGTACCGTTTTCACCTCCGACAACTAACAAGTCATACTTACCTATCGCACCAACATCAGAGGTTCCATATCCGATATAGGTCACCTTTTCCGGAAAATCCGTAATCATCGGCTTACTCGCATACTCGCTAGCAACAAGTAAATAATTCACATGATTGCCATCCGTATATACCACTTGATTCTTAGCTTTTGCATTAGATGACGAACAAGTAACTAATATCAAAGCATCATCAGAAATCCTGACAGGGCATTCTATTACACGAGAATCCGCACCCTCAGGATAAAAAGGAGGCATCGGAGCAACAGACTGCTTTATAGAACCGTCAGACGGATTCATTATAAACTCCCCACACCAAGTCTTTCCTGATGCATCATTATAAATTACAGAATATACATTAAGACTTGTCGTAAAATTCAACATTGCACTCTTCATATATCCCATATTCAATACTTTAGTTCCACTTTCAAATCCCCAAACCGGAGGACAATTAGTTAAGGAACCATCATTTTTTAAAGGGATCAAACTAGTCGCCAAATAGGAGGGATCTCCCCAGCCACTTCCAGCCTGTTTCGAAGCGAAAGCAATCATAATCACCCGATTATTTTTTTCATCCCAACAAGGGATCGAGGTAAATCCATACAAACGGGTACCGAATTCCGTAATTTTATACCCTTTTTCATCCAATTCGTAAGGAGTATTGATAAACATCCCTCCCAAATTATTTTTTGACAATTGCCGTCTGTAAAGCTTACCGTCTTTATTGGCTAAAAAAGTACATAACCCAGTTCCCCTATCAGCTTCCCACGCATCAACCCTCGCAACCGGAGAAAACCCGGACGGGACTCCTCCGCCGAACAAATCTTTCAGTTCGGAATGTAATTCGAACGTAGCGGCATCCACTTCATAAGCAACCTCGTCAGTCATAATCGTAATCGACCCCATCGGTCCCACATTCTTAGCCGTTCTAGTATATCCCAAGAAAACAGGTTTGCCGGAAATTGACAATGCATTTATTTCACTAAAAGAATCCTGCAATTCAAATTCATCCTTCGATTCCTCCCGATTATATGTTCTTTTTACAAAATAACATTCTCCTTCACCTTCTTTTTCCGTTAAAACGAACCAGTCTCCATTACTACGATACGGTGTTATAAAAAAAGAAACCACTTTCATGAAATGAGTTTCAAACTCCTTATCGATAACCGTAAATGAACCTCTTACCCATTTGTCAGTAGCACAAAGTTCTTCCATCTTTGTCCATTTAATCACGCTATCCACCGGAATATCAATATCCGCTTCTGTAGCTATAACCACATCATTCAACTTCCACTCATAGCGTACTTCCCGCTCCCTCGAAACAGAATCCGTATCCCATCTAAAAGCATCATGTCCGCGCAGTTTCATCACGTTATGCTCTGTCGCATACACGCTTATCGGCTGATCTGTATGCCATTTAGGCTCCTTAATATCGTCATAATCATAATTTCCTTCATCCTCTAAACATCCAAATATCAAGAAAAACGACAAACAAAATAATATATGAATCTTTCTCATAATAGCAACTTTTAATCATTAAATCACAACTGTTATATCGTTACCATACTCATCTTTTTGTCCGGGATTGGCAATCAGCCACTCTTTAAATTTTAAAACCAATCCGATAGCCAAATCCGGACGTTCCTCTATCATCTTTTCATCCATTGTCATACCGGGATCAGCATGTTCAACGAAAAGCTTATATTTTGTATTGGAAAACTTCCCTAAAAGCGTAAGTTCAACTTCACCATTCTCTTTCCACCAATCCGGTCTTTCTGCCACATAAGAAGAAATTATCACGGCACGACGACGTTCATACTGTCCCAAGCCAATCCCTTCGCCTGGTACTAACTCAACAAACAACCGTACCCCCTTCTCCATTTTTTTTAACCGCTCGGACAGATTCAACCGAATCTTTATCGTATCTTGAATATCCAATTGCCCTTCCAACAGAGGTCTTGCATGAAACACATACTGGTCATCCAAATCATACTCATCTTCATTAGCCGTTGTTCCCTCTCCTATCACTTTTAAAGTAAAAGGAATATCTGCCGTTAACGGTAATCCGGAATAGTTCACAACCACCTCTGCTTCTATTGTTTTCGTATCATCGGGATAAAAGAAGAACGACATCACAGTCGAGTCTGCCCCCTCCGTTCCCGGTTGAAGGGCATTCATATAGAATTTATCAAAATAAAGCTGAGCCTGCCCATCAAAAACTTTTATATCATCTTCATTACAAGAAAAGAAGGACAAAAACATCAACATTATCATAAAATATAAATATCTTTTCATCATGATTCAAAGTTTATGTCATTATTTAATATCTGCCGGCACAGGGAACATACTTTCTTGAAGAGTCATAGGACGCAATGTTCCTTTATCATTCACAATCGCCGCATTCAAACGTTTATACAAGAAAAACAATTGTCCTTCAGAAATCCACTCGCGACGCGCATCATGGAGTAATTCCTGCTCAAATTCATTCCAAGTCGATCCTCCAAGTGAACTTCCATAAATTCCCCTATTCTCCCGGATTTCATTCAAAATTCGATAGGCATCACCTACATTCCCGTTACGTGCATAATACTCGGCCATAATATATTTCATCTCGGTAAGACGAATTACAGGAAACAAATTCACTGTTTTATCTCTCGTATCCAAATTAGTAGGAATAAAATATTTAGCAGAAACAGGATAGGCGCCACTACCCAAAAAAATCATATGATTCCATCGATGATCCAAACTTTTCTCATCAACACCTCCATGTAAAAAATAACTTTCCGAAATTTGAAACCAATTCGGAGAAACTCCACCTTTCCAATCCGCACTCAACCAACTACCTGTTCCTTGATAAGACAAACTGTTATAGGCAGCAAATATTAAATTAGACATCGTTTTATAATCTTTTCGATTATTAAAATCTGCTTCATTATTACCCCAACCTTGTGTCAAACCGCTATAATCATCCTTATACATCAAATTCTTCGAACCATCTCTAAATACCACATGGGCTTTTACCACTTCATCAGCATAATTAAAGGCTTCCTGCTCCCGTCCCGCATACTGGCAAACCCTCGCCAATAAAGCAGTAACGGCATTATAACTCATTCTATACCCCCGTCCTTTAAAGAAATCATCTATCAATGCAGCATCAAAATCCTCGATCTGTTGCCCGGATATAGTCTGATAATTATAAGTAAAATCATTATTAAAACGTCCCGTGCCGGATAAATTAATTCCCTGTCCATTTATTGTTGTATCGTAAACAGCAACTAACCCTCTAGCCTTTTCCAAATCTGCAATCACTTTTTCTAACACAGGTTTCACCCCAAGTTTTGTGGCTGACAACACCGGATAAGATTCGATATAAGGGATATACGCACGTCCATCATCATTTACGGGAGCCGGAGCAAACAAACGTAACAATTCAAAATGAATCAAGGCCCGACAAGCATACGCCTCTCCCGTGATCATCTTCCTTTCCATTTCTCCTTCCGCAAAAATATCATTAGAAGCATTTTCGATATTCTGCAATAAGTCATTTGCATTAGCAATAATATTATAGGCAATTCCCCACGCACTCTCTATACTTGAAGATACTTGCGTGTTTGTGTATTCATATTTGGCTGCAGCTTTACACATCTCGTCATTGAATGAGCCGGACTCCAAATTATATAACTGGGCCATACAATCCAACATTCCATAAGACCAATTCCGACCATAAAGTTCCGGCTTACCCATTGACTTATACAAACCATTCAGAACAGACCGATAACCGTCACCCGTACTAAACAAATCACTTTCAGTTGCTTGCCCTGCTGGTGTAACATCCAACCAATCCTTACATCCCGCAAATACCAAAACAATGGCAACTGCTAATATTTTAATATAATTTTCCATGCCATATACCATTTAGAATCCAACATTTAATGAAAAATTAAAACTTCTCGCAAATGGATAATTTATAGCTCTTTCCTCTTTCACACTTCTCCATTTACACAAATCATTCGCGCTAAACTGCACGCTCAAACTTTTGAGTTTCCACTTAGAAATCAACTGACGGCTAAAATCATAACCTATTGAAAGACTTGTAAAATCCAAACGATTATCATCTTGCACGAATCTGGAAGTCGGATTCTGTGTCGGATTTTTACTCAAATCATAATAAGGAACCACGTCTCCCGCATTTTTCCATCTTGCAGACAGCACCCGTTTATCCACATTCTGCGTGCTAATCTGAGCATTCTCGACTTTCTCCGCTAATGTTGAATTATAACTCTGTCCTCCCCACTGATAATTGAAATAAGCATTCAATGTGATTCCTTTCCATGCCACATTGATACCGAAAGAACCTTTGGCATCCGGTTCCGTATCCCCGACAACAACTTGATCATTAGCATCCCACGTGTAAGTCGACATCCCGTTTTTCTTTACAAAACGTTCACGCCCATTAGCCGGATCTATTCCCTCGGAACGAACCGCATAGATCGCAGACAAGGACTTTCCTTCATAATACAATATCAACGGCCTGCTTAACACATCTTTGTACATGGAATTTTCTTTCTCATATTCGGCAAGAATCGTTTCATTATAAGCATTCATCTCCTCACTCAATTCAGTAATTTTACTCCTGTTAGAAGATAAATTTGCCATAAACGTCACCATCCAATCTTTATTCTGGAAAAGAGTGGAAGTCAACGCAACTTCAAACCCTTCATTCAACGTTGCTCCGGAATTCTCCTTGTAAGAAGTAAAACCGGAATAAGCCGGAATTTTCACGTCATCGATCAAATCTTCTGTTTCATTCCGATAATACGATCCCTCCAAAGTAATTTTATCATTCAGTAAACCTATATTGAAACCTGCATCCAACTTGTATGTCGTTTGCCAAGTCAGCCGCGAATTCCCCAAAGCCATCAAAGAAGCTGCAGGCCCCGTGAAAAACCATGCATCTGTTGCTGTTTGGAAGGTTGTTATGGCCGAATAAGGAGCGAATCCCACATTTCCAGTAGAACCGTAAGAAGCCCTCAATTTTAAACGACTGATCAACCAGTGCCCTTTTAAGAAATCATAATTATGAATATTCAATCCGGCTCCTACTGACCAAAACGGAGCAAATTGCTTATCCGAACCGAAATCGGAACTTCCATCCAAACGGAAAGAGCCGTCGAACAAATAAATATCATTATAGGCGTAATTCACGGAAGCTAAAAAACCTATCTTACGAGTTTTAGATTCCGACACATTTACCGGTCTGGCCTGAGTGGCTGCAAATTGAGGTTCATGCATGTTCCCCAATTGGAAACCATTTAACACATACGATAACGACTCCGTTTTGCTTTCAGAAATCTCCCCTCCGGCTGTTGCATTAATAAAATGATTGCCGAAAACATGATTATAGTAAAACATCATTTTTCCATTCCAACTCCAATTATCATTTTCTTGCCGGCTCAACTCTCCTTTCTGATCGGCAGGAGTTACATCATATACAGGATCTGCAGGATCCTTAAAATTATCCGTACGACCATCCGTTCTGCGAAGACCTAATTGGCCTTTAAGCATCAATCCTTCCATAATATGAACGTTCAACTGGAAATTATTGGTTAAATCCCGGTTTTTCATCTTGCCGTAGAAAGTTGACAAATTGGCCACTTTCCACAAGGGATTTATCATAGAAACAGTAGTCCCTTGCACTTCTTTCAACAAGCGTCCATTCTCATCATATATCTCAGCATAAGGCTGCGCTTCAGCATATTGAGCATACTGTCCGTAAGGAGAATCCTCAGACTCTGTAACCGTATAAGAAATATTATTCAATAATTGCAACCAACTTCCCGCACGATAATCCAACGTTAATCCTCCCCCATAAATATGACGGAAAGAACCTTTCATCACACCGTTTTTACTCGCATTATAATTCAAATCTATACCATACCTGATGCTCTCCTCCCCACCAGATACATTCAAACTATGCATATGACCAAAGGCATTCCGCAAAGGTTGCGACATCCAATCGGTATCCACCCCGCGCAAAATAGCATTTTGTTTCTTATAATATTGAGCCGTAAGTTCAATTTGTTTCTCCGGATCATCAGATGAATATAAACCACTTAAACGTTCAACCTCCAATTTTTCAGCCGCATCACAAAGATTATAATCAGACAGGTCCGGGAAATCCACATTACCGGAAAAGTTATAATAAATCTGCATCTCTCCTGGTTTAGGAGCAACTGTAGTAACGACAACCACCCCATTAGCAGCTTGAGAACCATACATAGCTGTTGCTGCGGCATCCTTCAAAATGGTAATTGACTCGATGCGATTTACATCCAAATCATAAATTTTCTGAACATCCACCTCGAATCCATCCAAAATAAACACGGGCAAATTAGGATTATTTTCCAAAGTCGTACGCTGTGTTCTTTTCTGTTGTTCTACATCCAATCCTTTCGTCTGCCCGATAGAAGTCTCTCCCCGGATATTAAACTCCGGTAAAGCATTTGGATCCGATCCCCACAATTTATTATCTTTGATCCGGAATGAAGGATCGAACGTTTGTAACGCCGCAATCACGTTTTTTGAATTCACTTTCATTAACTGCTCTTTAGTTACAGTCGTAGCTTTACCGGTAAAACTCTCTTTACGAATATTGGAGTACCCTGTCACAACCACCTCGTCCATTTTCTTGTGATCTTCCTCCATTACAACATTTATCGAATCCTGCCCTACATATTTAATCTCCTGTGTCCGCATCCCGACAAATGAAAACACCAACACGAAATTAGTATCACGCATGGCGGGTAAAACCATCCTGTATTTTCCCTCGCTATCAGTTGCCGTTCCCAAATTTGTCCCTTTCACCACCACCGTTACCCCCGGCAACGGCATCTTTCCCTTATCCATTACCTTACCGACAATCCTGATTTCTTTCTTCTTTTCATCATTCAAAGGTTTCAGCACGATCACCTCATTCTGGAAAACATACGTCAAACCTGTTCCTTTCAAGCAATCACGCAGAATCTTTTCTACCGTTAAGGATTTGGCCTCTACATTCACTTTTCCCACCTTATCCAAATCTTCCTCGTGATACATGAAAACAAACGTGGTCTGTCGTTGAATCTCCCACAAAATATCCTTTAAATAGGCATTCTTCATAGAGATTGTAACCTGTTGCTCGTTCTGGGAATAAACTGTTCCGTGCGTGTTTATTATCCCTAGAAAAACAAATAAAAAAGTCCATTTCGACATAAGCCATAATTTTTGTAATTTCTCACGTTTGCACCTGAGAAACATTAGAAAATTTTCCATAAATTTGTTCTCCCAATTATTAGTTAATAATTATCTCAATGTTAACGAAATAATTCCCGCAGGAAATGGTTCCAGCATTTCCTGCTTTTATCTACCTCGTTTTATTTTCAGTACTTTTCCTTCTTTCGTTATTTTTATTTTACCGTTCAATTCAAAGATATTCAACAAGGGCTCTATCGTTTCGAGACGACTCATGTTAAAACCGAAATGCAAATCCCTGACACTCTCGTCCTCGTACACGATTGTCATATCATACCATCGTTCCACGACATGCATGATCTCTTCCAGACGAACATCCCGGAACCGGAACATACCATCCTTCCAAGCGGTATAATAATTTACATCCACGTTCTTGATCTCCACGCTCCCGGACACCCGATCCAGCACGAACTGTTCATTAGGCCGTAATGCTTTTGCTTCCCCGATACACTTGCCAGAGATGGAAACCGCCCCCTCAACCAATGTTGTCGTGGCCACTTGTTCGTCAGCATATGCCGTGACATTAAATTTCGTTCCCAGCACGGTAATCTCGTAGGCATCCGTCTTCACGACAAAAGGAACACGCTTATTTTCCGCCACCTCGAAAAAAGCCTCTCCACACACTTCTACCTCACGACATTTTTCAGAAAAACGTTCCGGGAAACGAATCTTCGTCATTGAATTCAGATAAACAAGCGTTCCATCACTCAACACCAATTGATACTCACCTCCTTTCGGCACGATCACCTCGTTATATCGTAAAGAATCCACGGGAGCTTGATTTCCTGTATTTTTATAGGAAAGAGTTTTTCCCTCGTTATTAATGACCGTATTTTCCCCACGCAATATAACCCCGGATTTCTCAACTAAATCAATCACCTCTCCCGAAGGCAACACCAATTCCGCCCGAGTTCCTCCGGGAGTGATTGCATTTAAATCCGCCAGCGAGACCGTCTCTTCTCCCGAGTGAAGAACGCCATAAATAGCAGCACCCGAAGATATCAACAAAATTGCCGCATAACGTAAAAACACTCGCCAGCGTATCGCTTTCTTCCCTGTTTTCTTTAATCTTCTCGAGTACCCCTGCCAACCGGAAGCTTTATCAAAAGCCATAAAATGTTTTTGTTTTGCCTCTCGCCCTTCCCGGCTAACGATTCGATCATACAACCGACGATTACGCCCCGAAGCCTTTCGCCATTCATCCAGCGATTGCAATTCTTCATCAGACAATTCCCCATCCATCGATTTCGCTATCCAAGAAGCTAGCAAAAACGGGTCATCCGCCAATTCCTTATTACTTTTGTCCATTCGTTCCATATCAATTTATTTGCCACGTAATTCTATTTCCGTGTATTATCAAGATTAAAACCGTCGCGTCATAAACTTTTACGATCCATTTATTTGCTATTACAACACGAAAAACAGAATTTATGGGGAACGAAGAATTCACTTTTTTGAAAAAAAAACAAACAACACTAAAAATCAACTATTTGCTCAACAGGAAAATAAAAACCAAATAATAATATTCTCGCAATATCTCCCGCAATTTTTTATACGCAATCTTCTTTAGAGTATGTACGGAACTTTCAGCTATTCCCAGTTGCCCGGCAATCTCGCTATTTTTCAAGCCATCCAGAGACAACAAAATCACTTGACGAGTTTGGTGAGGTAAGGATTCCACAGCATTATAAAACATTCGATAGGCCTCTTCTTCTACCAATGTCTCTGTATAAAATTCAACGGATTCCAGCACGGAAAGATCTTCCCGTCTTAACTTATGATCGCGCATATAATTCAAACAATCATTCCGTACAGTAGTATAAAGAAAAGACTTTACCTTATAATAATTATCAAACCCTTCCCGTTTGTTCCAAAATTTCACAAACCCTTCCTGGACAATATCAGCTGACAAGGAATCATCCTTCAAATAAGTAGACGCAAAAACACACAAGGCTTGATAAAATTCATCAAACAACGTTTTAAATACCTGTTCGTCAATTTTCAACTTTTCATTGTCCACTATACCCATACAAAAACCTTCGTTACTAAAGGCAAACCTACTGAAAAATATGATAACGAACAAACTTTTATCACGGTAATAAATCAATCGTAAATTCAACACACCACTTTGGCTTATACATACCTCATTCTTTCAACTCCATTTCTCAAAAATACCATCCACGCCCAACATCAATTGATAATCAATACATTGTCTCACATCCATTCGTTACCCTTTCGTTATAGTATCGTTATCTCTTCGTTTCTAGAAACGAAGAGATAACGAACACATATTTTTATAATAACAAACAGATGTAAGCCCAAAACAAGCCCAAGGCAAACTTTAAGAATATAATTCACTACTTTTGCAGGTAAGAAAAAACAACAAAATTTATATTGCACATATGTTTATAGATACACACTCACATATCTATGCCGAAGAGTTCGACAATGACAGGGAAGAAGTTATTCAACGGGCTTGGGAAGCTGACGTTCACCAAATCATTCTCCCGGACATCGATAACACAACCCGACAATCCATGTTATCACTCGCAGAAGCCTGCCCGGACATGATGTATCCCACACTGGGAGTTCATCCAACTTCCGTAAACGAATCCTATAAAACGGAAATACAACTTTTCGAGAAATTACTCGGACAAACTACAATATACGGTATCGGGGAATGTGGAATCGATCTTTACTGGGATAAAACATTTTACAAAGAACAAGTTATCGTCTTCGAGCGGCAGTTAAATATCGCCCGGGAAATGAATCTACCCGTTATCGTCCATTCAAGAGACTCGCTAACAGAAATATTTACTGTGTTGAAAAAACAACACTATAACATGAAAGGCATACTCCACTGTTTCCCCGGCACGGAAGAAGATGCTCGCCGAGCAATAGATTTAGGTTTTCTACTAGGGATTGGAGGTGTCGTTACCTTCAAAAAATCATCCATGGCAGAAGTCGTGGAGAAAACCGGGGTAGACCACCTTGTATTAGAAACGGATGCCCCCTATCTTGCCCCCGTTCCCTATCGGGGTAAACGCAATGAAAGTAGTTATATTCCGTGTATAGCCGCTAAAATTGCTGAAATTCTAGGGATAGACTCGAAAAAAGTCGAGGAAATAACAACGAATAATGCAATGAATTTATTTAATTTGCACGTCAGTAGTCCGAACTGTTCATAAAAAAGATACAGACAGGTAATTCACTGACGAAAAGTGCAGAGGGAGCTTAAGTAATGTTTTAGTTTTTAACTTAGTGCGTATGACAAAACCCGTGTTAATTATATATACCGGAGGTACGATCGGGATGGTAAACGACCCTGAAACGGGAGCGTTATGCCCTTTCAATTTTGACCAGATCGCTTGCGAGGTCCCGGAAATCAAAGAATTTGGATTCACGATAGACAGTTACACTTTACCGGAAATCATAGATTCTTCGGATCTGCAACCACAATTGTGGAAAGATCTCTGTTCAATCATCTTGAAGAATTACGACGATTACCGGGGATTTGTTGTCCTGCATGGAACGGATACCATGGCCTACTCGGCCGCTGCCTTGAGTTTCATGTTAAATAACTTGACCAAACCCGTGATATTTACCGGTTCCCAACTACCTATCGGGAAAATCAGGACAGACGGGAAAGAAAATTTAATCGCAGCCATTGAAATAGCAGCCGCTTACGATCAAGAAAAGGCCATTGTCCCAGAAGTTTGCATCCTATTCGGAGATAAACTATTCCGTGGTAACCGGACGACAAAAATAAATGCAGAAAGTTTCGACGCTTTCCAATCATTCAACTATCCGGCATTGGCAAACATCGGGATACATATTCATTACGATTATAGTGCAATCGATTACACCCCGCGAACTGAACCTGTTAGCGCATTCTGCGACGTGGACACGAATATAGCTATATTGAAAATATTCCCAGGCATGAGACCGGAAGTGATTGATGCGGTAACAAGGATTCCCGGATTAAAAGGAATCATTCTTGAAACATATGGATCAGGCAATGCCCCCACAAATAAAGTTTTCCTTAACAAAGTGAAGGAGGCTCTATCAAAGGGAATTTTTGTATATAATGTCACCCAATGTCAAGGCGGGAGTGTCGAGATGGGCAAGTATGAAACAAGTAGAGAGCTACTTAACGCAGGAATCATCAGTGGGCACGACATTACCACCGAGGCCGCCGTATGTAAAATGATGTATGTACTGGGCAAATATAAAGACACTAACGAAATAAAAAAATATTTAAATAACGGCTTGAAAGGAGAAATATCCCCCAAATATATTGGATTTTAACACTTTTTTTATACCTTGGTACCCGATTTTTACCGATATGCGGTGTAGAACAAGAACGAAACAGCTTTAATAGATATTATAGAGTTAAATTTTAATTATTAATAAACTAAAAATCAGTTAAATTGATCATGAGAAAATTATTTGCACTAATAGCAGTTTTAGGAATGCTTACTATTGGAGCATCATCTATGCTAATGGCTCAAGAGAATGAAACAACTCAAACAGAGACCACTGAAACAACAGAAACTTATCAAGAAGAGGAAACGACAGATCCTACCGTGTTAGAAGACGAATCACAAATCGAAAGTACTTCTTTCCACGCAGCCTTGAAACAAAAATTCATCGAGGGAGGTGCAGCCTTCATGAGTTTCGTTATCTTGTGTTTGATCTTCGGTTTGGCCATCGCTATCGAAAGAGTTATCTATTTGAACTTGGCTTCTACCAACACGAAGAAATTAATTGTAAGTGTTGAAGATGCATTAAACAACGGTGGAGTTGAAGCTGCAAAAGAAGTTTGCCGCAATACAAGAGGCCCCATTGCAAGTATTTTCTATCAAGGGTTATGCCGCTATGATCAAGGAATCGATATGGTTGAAAAATCAGTTGTATCATACGGCTCTGTTCAAATGGGACTTTTGGAAAAAGGAATGTCTTGGATTAGTTTGTTTATTGGATTGGCCCCGATGTTAGGATTCTTGGGAACTGTAATCGGTATGATCGACGCCTTCGATAAGATTCAAGCAGCAGGAGACATCCAACCGTCATTGGTGGCAGGAGGTATCAAGGTTGCATTGATCACGACCGTGGGTGGTTTGATCGTAGCCATGATTCTTCAAGTATTCTACAATTACTGTATTGCTAAGATTGAAAGTATTGTTAATGACATGGAAGATGCTTCCGTAACTTTATTAGACATTCTTGTCAAATACAATCAAAAACACTAAACCATGCAGAAAATAAACAAAATATTAAATATTGTGACCATCGTAATGTTCGTCATTACGGTCGTGTTACTGGGGTTATTCTATTTTGGAGGTGAACTTCCAAATTCACAATATGCCACCCCGGTATACACGGAACAACTACTATGGTGGTCATATCTCCTATTTGGCATAGCCATTGTTGCCGCACTAATATTCCCAATTGCTAGATTATTCACCAGACCTAAGGAAGCAATGAAGAGCTTTATTGCCCTTGCAGGAATCATCGTTCTTGTGTTAATCGCTTACTCTATGTCTGACGGAACAATCATGAACATTCCGGGATACAGCGGTTCAGATAACGTTCCGGGAACTTTAAAATTCACGGATACCATCCTAATCACAACCTATTTCTTAGGTATAGGAGCTATCGGTGCTATTGTTGTAACAGAAATTATTAGACGCGTTAGATAATTTTCCTGAAGAATAAAAAAGAGATTATGGCAAGAAAAAAAACACCAGAGATTAATGCCTCTTCCACCGCGGATATCGCCTTTTTGCTGTTGACATTCTTCTTGATGACAACAACAATGGATGTGGATTCGGGATTATTCAGACGGTTACCGCCCATGCCGCCACCAGATCAAGTTATCGCACCTCCTGTTGCCAAACGTAATATCTTACAAGTTTTGGTAAACAAGAACGATTTGTTGGCCGTGAACGGGGAACTGATGCAAATTGAGAACCTGAAGGAAAAGGCTAAAGAGTTTATTTTGAACCCGCAAAATAGAGAAGATTTACCGAGTAAAGTTGTTAAGGAAATTCCTTTCTTTGGTCAAGCTGAAGTTTCAAGAGGAATTATCTCTCTACAAAGTGACCGGGGAACCTCATACAAAATGTATATTGCCGTTCAAGATGAATTGACAGCAGCATATAATGAAATTAGGGATATAAAAGCCATGGAAAAATGGGGTAAGAAATATAGTGAACTTACGGAAGAACAAATGGATGCCGTGAGAAAACTTGTTCCGACCGCAATATCCGAGGCCGAACCTAAAAACATCGGGAAAGGAGGAAAGAAGTAATGGCTAAATTTAGAAAAGAAGGCGGAAAAGAGACTCCTGCTATTTCAACAGCGTCTCTACCGGACATCGTGTTCATGCTATTATTCTTCTTCATGGTTAGTACCACGATGCGAGAAGTTCTCGTGATGGTTGATAACGGTATGCCCGAAGCAAAAGAGATTAGCAAACTAGAGAAAAAATCTTTAGTAAGTAACATCTTTATCGGAAAACCGAAAGACCAGTACGTGGCCACTTACGGAAGTGAACCTCGTATTCAGTTGAATGATAAGCTGGCAAACGTAAATGAAATCAGTAGTTTCGTTGCTGCTGAACAAGAAACTCGTAAAGAGGAAGAACGGAATATGATCACGAATAACTTAAAAGTTGATCAGTTTACGAAAATGGGTATCGTAACCGACGTAAAACAAGAATTGCGTAAAGCAAATTCTTTACGTATAAGCTACGCTACTCGTAAAAAAGTAAAATAGTTTATCTATTATACATTAAAAAAGGGAGCAAGTTGCTCCCTTTTTTTAAAAATTTGATTAGCTTTGCACTTGGATAATATGGTCCCCTAGTTCAATGGATAGAATGAAGGATTCCGGTTCCTTTGATATGGGTTCGAGTCCCGTGGGGATCACCACTTTACCACACAACCCTCTAAAACATAAAATGTTATAGAGGGTTCTTTTTTGCCATGCCCCAATCTGTAGTCCAAATAACGAACTACTCTTGTTTTTCCCTATATTTGTAGAAAGAATACAGATGATGTTAGATTTCGATCTGGCAAATAGAATAAACCAAATATTAAAAGAATGGATAAAAAAGAAGTGATTTTTGTACTGCTAAACAATTTTGCAGACTGGGAAGGAGCTTATATCTCCACCTGCCTAAATATGGGCGTCAAGCCGGGATGTTCGATTAAATACAAGGTAAAAACATTATCTCTATCCAAAGATCCCATCAGCTCAATAGGCGGATTCAGGGTATTGCCGGATTACGATATTAATGACCTGCCGAATGACTATGCAGGACTTATACTCATCGGCGGTATGAACTGGTTTTTGCCCGAGGCGACCCCCATCGCATCATTAGTGAAGAAAGCAATCGCGGAAAACAAACTGGTTGCCGGAATCTGCAATGCCTCCGTGTATCTAGGAATGCATGGCTTCCTCAACCATGTGAAACATACAAGTAACACACTGGATTACCTCAAACAATATGCGGGTACCCAGTACACGGGTGAAGCTAATTACATAAACGATCAAGCCGTAAGAGACAATAACATCGTAACGGCTAACGGTAATGCTCCTTTGGAATTTTGCCGGGAGATTTTATATCAATTGGATGCCGCAACACCAGAAATTATAGAAGAGACTTATTCATTCTATAAAAACGAACTTTAAGGAGTAGTACATCGGCACGTCTAAAATAGTCAACCTTATTAATTGGTTGACTATTTTTTTATACATTTGCTATAAATCTGTTCGCTATGCAAAGACCTTTCAAATTTACCAAGCTCAAACTCATCACGGGATATATCCTAATTCTCTTGTTAGGAGCAATTGCAATTGTCTTTATCTACAAACAAACTATTGCCTTAACCCAAAAAGGGAATGATGAAATCGTCATGCAACAAAAACTATTCATCATAAGTAACACGCTCACCAAACTATACGAGGCAGAAAATACCGGAATCGCTTTTTCCCAAACGGGGACACAGAAGAATTTTGACACGTATATGAAATTGATAGAGGACATCAAGGATAATATGGATACCTTGAAAAATCTATCCATAAGCTCAGAACAGAACCTGCGAATAGACACGATAAATACGCTTTTAGGCAAACGTATCGAGAATTTGAAAGACCTGTATTACGTCAAAAAATACTATATACCCGAAGATTTCTATAACAAAACAATTGAAAAAATAGGTACGCTCAAAGATTCGGCAGATGTCATCCCTGATCTCCGGGAAAAGATTATTACCGTTATTGACAGTAACTATATCATCCGAGAAAGAAAAGGATTATTCCGAACAAAAAGAGATTCCATCCTAAAAGTCGATACGACCCTCCATCGCATCGTTGACACGCTCAGTATGGTCACAACAAATAACAACACGGACACATTAATGAACGTGATTCGGGATTCATGGAGCCAGTACCAGCAGCAAAAAGAAGAGATCGATGCGGAAGTCTCCCGGCGAGAGGATATCGTTATCCAGAGTGGTCAACACATCACGGAACGCCTCAAGCGAGTACTGAAAGACCTTGAAAAAGAAGAACTCGAAAACACGATGATACGCTTAGAACAACAGCAAATCACGACGCATCATCTCACCAGAACTATATCCTGGATCGCAATCATCGCTTGTGTACTAGTGGTCTTTTTCGTCGTTCTTATTATCAATGACATCACGCAAAGTCAACGATACAGGCGGGAACTAGAAGCGGCAAAAACATACACGGAACGGTTACTACATAACCGGGAGAAACTCATGCTAACTGTCACTCACGACATAAAATCCCCTCTAAGCTCCATCATCGGGTACATTGAACTAATAAATAACACCCAACAGGAAGAGCGACAGCACTATTTTCTCAAAAACATGAAGGGGTCTGCCGAACATATCCTGCATCTTGCCAACAATATGCTTGATTTCTCCAAATTGGAATCCAACAAAATGGAAATCAACACGGTTCCATATAACCCGGGACGCCTGTTACAAGAGACGGCGGATAGTTTCCTCCCTTTAGCGGCACAAAAGAACCTGAAATTGAAAAGCGATATTAGCAACGTCCTAAACGGACTTTACCTTGGTGATT
The DNA here is from genome assembly GCA_019423345.1 of Butyricimonas sp. Lineage (GTDB taxonomy): Bacteria > Bacteroidota > Bacteroidia > Bacteroidales > Marinifilaceae > Butyricimonas. The sequence continues at coordinate 138,373 of JAHZBN010000004.1, forward strand.
CCATGAAAGTTCGCCAAATCGTGGTTAACATCCTATCGAACGCCATAAAATATACCCGGGAAGGAAAAGTTTCTTTATCCGCCTTTATTTCCGGTACAAAAGACGACCAGTTTATCATTGTAATCAAAGACTCCGGGCCGGGAATGACGAAAGAAGAACAAGAATTGATATTTAAAGAATTCACCCGCCTAACCCCGCAGCACAACAACGGGGCCGAAGGTACAGGTCTTGGCTTAACAATCACATTACAACTCGTCCATTTACTTGATGGTGAATTAACCCTCGAAAGTAAAAAAGGCGAGGGAAGTACCTTCACGGTTAAATTCCCGTTGATAAAGGCCACATCACAGGAATCCCAACCGACAGAAACACCCTCTTCACTCCCGGTTATGCATGAAGGGATGAAAGCCTTTATCGTCGATGATGACATCCTTCAATTGACCGTCACGACAGAATTACTTAGAAAAGCAGGCATTCAATGTGATACATGTACGCATCCTCAAGAGGCGCTATCCCGTTTGGAAAAAGGGAATTATAATATTGTTCTATCCGACATCCAGATGCCGGAAATGGACGGATTCGAACTTGTGCAACAAATCCGTGAATCCCCAAACCAACAAATAAAAAACATTCCGGTAATTGCTTTGTCTGCCCGTGACGATATGCACGAAAAGGAGTATCAAGAAGCAGGCTTTTCAGCTTATCTAAACAAACCATATACCCCGGAACAACTTTATAGCAGGGTAAACGACCTATTAGGATGCGCAATAGAGATGAATCAACCGACAACACAAACCTCTGATAAAAACGCCCCTTACAATTTAGACATGATCATGGTCTTTGCCGATAACGATAAAGATGCCGCCAATCAAATTATCGGGTCTTTTATATCGGATTGCAAGACCAATTTTCAGCTATTGGCCCAACATCTGGAATCACATGAAACGGAACAGATTGCCAAGTTAGCACACAAAATGCTACCCATGTTCAAGCAACTAGCAATTAACGATGTCATTCCCTCGTTGCTTTTCTTGGAAAAAATGCCATTGGATACAGAGGAAAATAAAATAAGAGAGAATATTGAAAAGATCCTACAAGAAGGAAACGATGTTCTCCAATTACTGGAAAAAGAAACATGCCAATAATCTCTCAAAATATCTCATAAGTCCTCCAGACCGAAACTTTTTAATTTATTATACAATGTTTTCCTGTCTATCTGGAGCATCCGGGCAGCCTCGCTCTTGTTATTCCGGCATTTCTGCATGGCATCCTTGATCAGTTCAATTTCCATCTCTCGCCGTGTTGTAGATGTCTTTTCAGGCTCCACGGGTTTTTGCTCCAACTCCGGGGGCAAACAAGTTTTAGAAATCAAACTCCCCATACACAACAACGTCGCCCGTTTCACGATATTACGCATTTCCCGTAAATTCCCCGGCCACGAGTAAGTTCTAAAAATACGCATAACCTCCTCATCAAACCCAGCCACTTGTTTCCCCAACTCCTCGTTCGCCTTATCCAAGAAATGATTGGCAAAAATCAGAATATCCTCCTTTCTCTCCCGAAGGGGCAATGCCTGAATGGAAAATTCATTCAAACGATGATACAAATCTTCCCGGAAACGACCACTTGCGACGACCTCTTTGAGATTCTCATTCGTGGCTGAAATAATACGAACATCAAAAGGAATATCAACATTCCCACCCACCGGATGCACCTTTCGCTCTTCAAGTGCGCGCAACAACTGAACTTGCACGTCATAAGGCAAATTACCAATCTCATCCAAGAAAATTGTACCCCCCGATGCGGTCACGAAATACCCCTGTTTATCGGTAACAGCGCCCGTGAAAGAACCTTTAATATGTCCGAAGAACTCACTTGCGGCAAGGTCCTTCGGTATCGCCCCGCAATCAACCGCCACGAAAGGCCCATCCTTCCGGTTACTCATCGAGTGAATCAGGCGAGCGATATACTCTTTACCCGTACCACTCTCCCCGTTAATCAAAACCGTCATCGTGGTAGGCCCTACCAGATGAATATATTCATATTGCCGGTCGGCACCCTCGCTCACTCCTTTTATATAAGAAAAGCTCGTCGTTTTCGCTTTCGCAGGAATAGACTTGGCAACAGGACCAGCCTCCAACTTCAAAGCCTCCTGTAACTTTTTAAGAATCTCATCCGGGATAACAGGCTTAGCCACGTAGTCAAAAGCTCCCAGTTTAATCGCTGTAACCGCAGTCTGTATATCGGCATACCCCGTCATTAGAAGTACCTGTGTTTCCGGTGTTTTTTCCTTGATCACCCGGAGCAAATCGATCCCATCCTTATCCGGCAAACGCAAATCCGTCAACACGAGATCAAATCCTGCTTTATCCAATTGTTTTACAGCGTCTTTGTAGGAAAAAGCAGTATCTACATCAAATCCACGTTTTTCCAACCATTTTCTCAACATGATACAAAATGTTGTATCGTCATCCACGATTAAAATCTTTGCCATAAGTCGATTTATTTCTAACACGAAAATAGCCTTAATCGACTAAACAAAAAAGTTTTTAACGGAATTTAGGAAAAGAAAGCAGGTAACCCTCTAAAAAAGAGATACCTGCTAGAAACAAATGTAATAAATCTCCTCAAACCTCCAACTACACGAATAAAACTCCCGCTCTTACTAACGGATATTGACGTATATCCGTCGTATTTATATTAATAATTGTCTATCATAAAGATAATTAGGTTCACACTACTTCATTTCAGGTTCTGCTAAGAAATGCGGTAACAAAAGTCCCGAAATAGCTATTACGATAAAAAATATACAAATTCCCATAACCAATCAATTTTAATCATTCAACCATTTGCTTATAGTATAGAGAATTGTATGCCATCGCTGAACAGAAATCGTAATTGCGAAACATAGTTATGTATATCAATTACTTGCACAACAACATTGAAAGAATAAGTATGTGGAAAGATGTAGAACAAGTGTGGAAAAAATCCCTACAACCTGTTCCCAAAATGTAGATTACCTGTTCCCCAACAGGTTTTCTACCGCCTCACGAACCGTAGTAATATCCCAGCCAGATACTCTTTGCTCGAATTTATCTTTAATCTCCGGCAGACAAAGGTTACCCATGCTTCCCTCGTGTGTATGATGAATCTCCCGTAACCCATCACGGTAATGCCCCTCTTGAATTTGCATACCAATTTCCCGGTAAGCCTCCCGGAATGGAATCCCGGCCATTACTCGTTCATTCACATCCTCCACGGAAAAAATATAGGCATAACGGGAATCGCATAAAACATCCCGTTTCACTTCCATTTCCTGTAACACGAGATGAGCCATAAAAAGGGAATCGTTCAACTCTTGAAAAGCGGGTAAAAACAACTCCTTGGTCAATTGCATATCCCGAAAATACCCGGAAGTCAGGTTTGTACAGATCATAGCCATTTGCATGGGGAGCGACTGCAAGTGATTACATTTCGCTCGGATTAACTCGAATATATCCGGGTTCTTCTTGTGCGGCATGATACTGGACCCTGTTGTGTACTTATCCGGCAAATGTACAAACCCGAAATTATTACAAGCAAAAAGACAAACATCAGCAGCCAAACGTCCCAAAGTCGTCGCCACGGCAGCCAACCCGAATAACACGTTCTTTTCCATCTTTCCTCTTTGCATTTGGGCGTAAACCACGTTATAAGCCAAACTTGAAAATCCAAGCAAATCAGTCGTCATTTGCCGGTTCAAAGCAATCGACGAGCCATAACCCGCCCCGGAACCAAGAGGATTCGTGTTCACCATATCGTAAGCCGCCTTTAACGCCAACAAATCGTCAGCAAGCGATTCGGCATAAGCACCAAACCACAAGCCGAAAGAAGAAGGCATGGCCACCTGCAAATGCGTGTAACCGGGAATCAACACATCTTTATTCTCCTCTGCCCGCCGTATCAACAAATCAAACAAACGTTCTATACGTTCCAACGTCTCGAATATTGCCTCTCGGGTAAATAATTTCAAATCAAGTAACACCTGATCATTCCGAGAACGTCCCGTGTGAATCTTTTTCCCCGCATCCCCACATTCCCGCACCAACAATAACTCAATCTGAGAATGTACATCTTCAATTCCCTCTTCTATCACGAACTCGCCTCTTTCCACCATCCCGTAAATATCAACCAATGCTCGTTGTAAAGATTTATATTCCTCCCCGTTCACCAAGCCCACGGCATGTAACATTTTCAAGTGAGCCAAATTCCCAATGACATCGGCCCCCGCCAGCATAACATCTAGCTCCCGGTCTTTCCCTATTGTAAATGATTCCGTAAAACCATCTATATCATATCCTTTATCCCAAAGCTTCATTCTATTTTAGATTTTAAATTTTAGATTCCAGCCGTACAAAGCCAACGCCTTTTGATTTTCTACTTTTAGCTTATTTAAATCTATAATTCAAAATATTGAATTATAGATTTAAACAATTCAATCCCCTCCCGGATCTCTTCCAAACAAATGTATTCATTTGCCGTGTGCGAGCGAGCGCTGTCCCCGGGTCCTATTTTCAGAGAGGGGCATGGAATCACCGCCTGATTCGATGTCGTCGGGGAACCGTAAAGAGATAACCCCAACTCGATGCATCGTTTCACCATCGGGTGAGAAAGCGAAACAGAAGATGAGTTCAGTGAAAAAGAGCGAGGGATCATATCGCATTTCACGTGATCACGGATCGTATCAAATATTTCCTGGTTTGTGTAAAGTTCATTTACCCGTATATCCACCATGAAATGACAAGTTGCAGGAACCATGTTATGCAAGGTTCCCGCCTCGATCCCCGTTACGCTCATTTTCACTGGCCCTAATAATTCCGAAATCCTTTCGAACCGATAAGTACGAAACCAATGTATATCTTCCATTGCCTCATAAATGGCATTCACCCCTTCCTCCCTTGCAGCGTGTCCCGCTTTTCCCCGAGCGTAACAATCTAACACCATCAACCCCTTTTCCGCTATCGCCGGACACATTCCCGTAGGCTCTCCCACAAGAGCAAAATCAACCCGACCAAATTCCGGAAACACGCTTTGAATCCCGCCACTTCCCGTATTCTCCTCTTCCGCAGATGCCAAGAATATCAGATTACACGGCAAACTCTCGGATGCCAATTCAACAAAAACTGCCAGCATCGAGACAAGACTTCCCCCCGTGTCATTACTTCCCAAACCAAATAACTTTCCCTCCTTCACAATCGGCGTAAAAGGATCACTATCCCAAGTTCCGTTAGGACGCACGGTATCCAAGTGTGCATCGAGTAATAACGTGGGTTTCGTTTCATCGAAATTCTTTGAACAACTCCACACGTTATTACCTTTGCGATGCACGTCGAACCTATATCTTTTCAACACATCGGTAATCAAATCAGCCACCTTATCCTCTTGCTTACTGAAAGAAGGGATTGATATAATTTGTTTTAAAAGTTCTATTGCTCCACTCGCATCCATTGTTTTTCCAATATTATCCTAGTTCCCGCATCCGGTTGGTCCAAATCATCCGGATGAATCAACCGAACCGCCTGCACCCCGTTAGCAACAGATTTAAATGCGTTATCCAGTTTTGGGATCATGCCGGAATGAATCATCCCGCTTTGCTTATATTTTTCATACAAAGACGGGGTAAGACAAGGAATCACGGAACCTTCATCCGTCAACACCCCCTTTTTATCAAAACAATAAATCAACTCCACGTCATAGCACATTCCCAACGTCTCTGCCACCGCCGCCGCAATCCCATCTGCGTTAGAATTCAACAACACACCCTTCCCGTCGTGCGTGATCGGAGAAATAACAGGTACCACCCTGGACTGTAACAATAATTCGAGAGTCCCCATACGCACCAGTCGGACATCCCCCACGTACCCCCAATCAATACTCTGCCCTTCCCGCCGATCAGCTTGCACCAGATTCAGGTCGCACCCGGAAAGTCCACAAGCATTCACCCCCAAAGCCTGCAAACGAGCAACCAACGTTTTGTTGACCCACCCGGCATAAACCATCACCGTAACTTCCAGAGTCTCCCAATCGGTCACCCGCCTCCCATCAATCATTTTGCGGGGAATCCCCAATCGTTCCGCAAGCTGCCCGGCAAAAGTCCCGCCACCATGCACGATAACAAAAGGAGAAGTCATCGATGCGAACTTCCGGCACAACCGGCTCAGCAGTCCCGCATCCTCGATCAAGGCACCCCCGATTTTTATGACTTTACATTTCATCTGTTAATTCATTACTTGTTTAAACCGAGCGACAAACTCATCAACTTCCTCCCGGGTAATACACAACGGGGGCAATAAACGCAAGGTGTTTTTCCCGCTATTTCCCGTGATCACGTGTTGATTCGCCAGCAAACGACGACGGAAAATCGAATGAGGAATATCAATATCCACCCCAACCATCAATCCCTTTCCCCGAACTTCAATCACCCCGTTCAAAACTTTTAATCGCTCCATCAGATACCCACCAACACGATCGGCATTTTCCACCAATTGCTCGTCCTTGATCACATCCAAGACGGCAATCCCAGCCGCACAAGCCAAATGATTTCCCCCGAATGTGGTTCCCAACATCCCCTTCTCCGCCTTGATCGACTTGCGAATCAATACTCCGGCTACCGGGAATCCGTTGCCCATTCCTTTCGCCATAGTGATCACGTCCGGCTCGATCCCCGCGTACTGATAAGCAAAGAATTTCCCGCTCCGCCCGTAGCCTGACTGGATTTCATCCAAAATCAACAACGTACCTGTGTGATCACAAACCTCACGAGCCTCCCACAGAAACTCCCCTGTCGGAATCCGGATTCCCCCGACACCTTGAATTCCCTCCACGATGACAGCCGCGTATTCCTCCCCGGACAACTCCCGTTTCAAAGCCTCCACGTCATTCAAATCGATAAATGTCACTTGATGCCCCCTGTTCCAAGGTGCCTGTATTGTCGGGTTATCCGTGATGGCAACCGCCCCGCTCGTACGCCCGTGAAAGGCAGCGTGCATGGCCAGTATTTTCGAACGCCCCGTAATAAAAGAAGACAGTTTCAAGGCATTCTCGTTAGCCTCCGCCCCACTGTTACAAAGAAACAAATTATAATCCGTACAACCGGAAAGCTCCCGTAACTTCCGCTCCAACTCCTCCTGCAAATGATTCTTCACGGCATTTGAATAAAACCCGATACGATTCAATTGCCCCGTCACCAACTCCACGTAATACGGATGGGAATGTCCGATCGAAATAACAGCGTGTCCCCCGTAAAAATCAAGGTATTTATTTCCATCACGATCCCAGAAATAAGCTTTCTCCGCCTTGACCGGCTCTATATCCAATAAATTGTAAACATCAAACATACTCGAATAAATTAAAAATAACTGGCTTTCAAACCCAAACCCGCTGTTTCTTCCAGTCCGAACATCAGGTTCATATTCTGCACAGCCTGCCCGGATGCCCCCTTTAACAGGTTATCAATCACGGAAGTCACTAACACGTTACGATCCTGCTGTTCGACATGAACAAAACAATAATTCGTATTCACTACCTGTTTCAAATAAACAGGCTCGTCACTCATCACCGTGAAAGGATGTCCCTCGTAACAAGCAGCATACATAGATCGAATTTCCGACAAATCCCGTTCACTTGCGAAAACCGCATTTACCATGATCCCCCGGGCATGACACCCGCGCACCGGAACAAAAGCAATATCCGCCTGCACATCTTCATTCTGCCCGGCCAAAATTTCTCGTATTTCAGCCAAATGCTGGTGAGAAAAAACTTTATAAACCGAAAGATTCTGCGCCCGATGACTATAATGCGTCTCTTCCGTCGGTTTCTGTCCCGCACCCGTCGCCCCGGTAATCCCGAAGACCGACACGCGGGCAGGTAGCAAACCGCTCTTCGCCAACGGTAGCAACCCCAATTCTATTGCCGTCGCAAAACATCCTGGATTCGCCACGTGCCAAGCTCCTCGTATCCGCTCCCGATTCAGCTCCGGCAAACCGTAAACAAAATCCCCGGCATTTGACTTTAACCGGAAATCATGACTCAAATCAATGATTCGCACGGATGCCGGAACCGGATGCCGTTCTAAAAATTGGGCCGACATCCCGTGTCCCATGCACAGGAAAAGAACATCAATATCCGTCAAATCCAAATCGGAAAACTTCAAATTCATGTAAATCAAATCCCGATGAACCCGTCCGACAGGCTCTCCCCGGTGCGATTCACTCTGTAAATAACGTAATTCCACTTGCGGATGAGAAATTAATACGCGGATCAATTCCCCCGCGGTGTAACCGGCAGCCCCGGCAATGCCCACTCTGATCATAACTCCTCCTTGCTCTTCTCGTTCACCGCATGATAAACCCGCAAAGGCATCGACAACATCCGGGTAAAACCCTTCACATCCTCTGCCGTCCAAGCCTTGTTCTCCTCCCCGTAACAAGCAAACGTGGCATCCATCAGATCATGATCTGACCGCACTCCCAACAATTCGAAACAATAGGGACGCATCAGAACCCGCACGTCACCCGAAACGTATCGTTGTGTATCTTTTAAGAAACTCTCGATATTCCGCATAACAGGTTCCCCGTACATGGCCTCATGTAAAAACATCCCGTACCAGTTGGCCAGTTGTTCCTTCCAATACATCTGCCATTTCGTGAGCGTATGTTTTTCCAGTAATTCATGAGCTTTAATAATCATCAACGGAGCAGCCGCCTCGAAACCGACACGTCCTTTAATCCCCACAATCGTGTCCCCCACGTGGGTGTCACGACCGATTGCCCAAGCAGAGGCCAAAGCCTCCACCCGGCGGATAGCCTCGATTTTATCCGTGTAACATTCACCATTTACCCGGCACAACTCTCCCCGTTCAAACGACAAGATTAACTCCTCTTCGCCCTCCTTCTCCAAAGAAGAAGGATAAGCCTCTCCCGGAAGATACTCCCATGAATTCAATGTTTCTTTCCCTCCCACCGAGGTTCCCCAAAGTCCTTTGTTGATGGAATAAGCCATTTTGGACCAATCCCGCTCCACTCCTTTCGATTTCAAATAGGCAATTTCCTCTTCCCGGCTCAGTTTCAAATCACGAGTCGGGGTTATAATTTCCATTTCCGGGGCAAACACGGAAAAACAAAGATCAAAACGAACCTGGTCATTCCCGGCCCCCGTACTTCCATGAGCCAAGCCGTCCGCCCCGATCTCCTTCGCATAACGAACGATAGCCAACGCTTGGAAAGTACGTTCGGAGCTGACCGATACCGGGTAAGTCTTGTTACGCAAAACATTCCCGAAAATCATGTATTTAATACATTTCTCGTAATATTCCCCCGTGACATCCAGTGTCACGTGTTTCTTCGCCCCCAAGGCATACGCCTTTTCCTCGATCCCGGCCAGCTCACCGGGGGTAAATCCCCCGGTATTCGCCAATGCCGTGTAAACCTCAAGCCCCATTTCCTCGCTCAGGTACTTGACACAGTAAGAGGTATCTAATCCCCCGCTATATGCTAAAACTACTTTTTTCATGAATATAAATTACAAGTTACAAATTTGCCGTATGTTTCATGGCAGAGCGAGAAACCGGTAACCCGCAAACCGCCAACGTGGACCCCACAACATGACGCAGATGCTTGAACAAAGGCAATGACCTCCCCTTAGCCGCCTTCTTAGCCGCCTGTTGTCTGGCCACGACCTCCGGGTCATAAATCATCCCGGTACAAAGACACTTGGTCATGTTCGTCCGTTGCAATATATCATAATTCACGCAAGACTTGCATCCGGCCCAAAACTCCTCGTCATCCGTGAGTTTGGCAAAAGTAACAGGCACATAACCCAATGAAGTATTGATTCGCATCACCTGCTCACCAGTTGTCAAGCCGAAAAGCTTTGCTTGTGGGAATCGCCTTCGCGACAGATGAAAAGCAGCCTCCTTTATTTGTTTTGCTACTCCCAATCCCCGGTACGCCGGTACCACGATTAACCCGGAGTTCGCCACGAATTTCTGGTGACCCCATGATTCAATATAGCAGAAACCCACGAACTCCTCTCGATTCAGAGCGATAATTGCCTTTCCACTTCGGATTTTATCGGCAATATACTCGTTCGTTCTTCTGGCTATACCAGTACCTCTTGCTTTTGCAGCATGATCAATCGCATCGTTTATCGCCGTCACGTATGACAGGTGTTTCTCGGATGCAACTACAACTTCAATCTTCATCTTTTTACAATTTAATCTAAATCATTCAAATTCTTTTTGATTACTCATTGTGCATATTTATTTATTCACCGTGCAAATATATGCATTAATATGCGGCAAAAACAAATATTTTCCCATTTTTTTCACTAAAAGAGAAGGAAACATCTTAATATCCACCATCAATAAACAATCAAGCAATACATTACATGCAATAAAAACAACAAGCAAAGTGCCGCTAATTCCAAATACCACAAGCATTACACGAAGAAAACGTACTAATTTCACAATCTCTAAAACACGAAGAAAATGATCGAAACAACCAAATTGAATAAATATGCAATATTGTCAAGAGCTTTTTATTCAAAACCACACATGGAAATCCATTAAAAATTCGTAATATTGTGGTTTACTATCAGACATAAACTTATGTATAGACTATTCTTCTTTTCGATTTTAGCAGGATTCCTATCAAGTTGTGAGGATTCACGCGGAGTAAGCCCTACTCCGGGTCCTTACTCGTATGTCCGGATTAACACGTTCACGAAAGACAAAATGACCGACCAATACTTTTGGGCGGATGAAGTCAAGGACAAAAACATTGATCCAGATAGTAACCCGGTGGAATATTTCGCTACCATGAAATACCCCGAGGACCAATGGTCACGCATCACGAGTTCTAAAGGTCTGGGAGAAATTGCCGACGCCTCCGGGTATGACGAAGGTTTTGGCTACAACTTGACTTTCTGGGAGAAAGAGGGCTACATATTCGCAGATGTCAATTTCGTTTACCCGAATTCTCCAGCGGCAAAAGCAGGACTTAAACGGGGAGATCTGATCACTCACATGAACGGGGAAAGGATCACGACGGAAAATTATACAAATTTGTACTACGCATCCCAGCTTTCTCTCGGGCTATCAAACGATGAAGTATCAGAACCATACGAAACGAAAAAGCTGACCGCCCAAACATACACGATCGACCCGGTACTTGATTACGGGCTGATTCCCTTAGAGAACCAAACAATCGGGTATATGATCTACACGGATTTCGTGTTCCGCGGTAACACGTCGCTGGCACAACTGAACAACGTGTTCCAAACCTTAAAATCAGCCAATATTGACGAATTTATTTTGGATTTACGATATAATCAAGGCGGGTACATTTTTGCCGTAAAACAACTATGTTCACTTCTCGCCCCGGAAGAAGTCGTGGAAAACGAAGAACTGCTTATTCACAAAAGCTGGAATAAAGCATATCAGGAAAAATACGCCGACGATCCCGCCCGGTTGGAAGAACATTTTGACAAAACGGTGCCCCTTGACTCCCGTCTAAACTTGAAACGCCTGTGGGTGATCACGAGTAAAGTGACCGCATCAGCCGCCGAAATGCTGATCAGTGCCTTATCCCCATACATGGAAGTAAACGTCGTTGGCGACATTACCATGGGGAAAAATATGGGTGGAATCATCTACACGCCTAACGACAAAGACTTACAGAACTGGAATATCATGTTGATCTCCACGGAATACAGAAACAGTCGGGGAGAATCCGTCAAAGGCGGCATACCCCCCATGTTCCCCATCTTAGAGCAATTTCACCATCAATACCAACTAGGAGATAAAGAAGAACCCTTGCTGGCTGCAACCCTTCAACTCATCACGCAGGATGCGATTGCCACCCCGGTCATGAATAGTCGGAGCAGTAGAAGTCTCGACACGGGTACCCCTCGCCGGATTATCCCAAAATTCGTGCAGGCAAAATCTAGGTTATTACTAGGGATAGAAAACTAATTCACACGGGAGAGTCCTCAAAATTCAGTTTGTATTTGCAGGTAGCTCCCTATCCGCTTTTCACTTTTTACATTTAAAAATGCAGAGGTGAGATGAAAAAATTTTGTCCCATCTAATGTAAAATAATGTTATCACTATATGATCAAATTGCCATTTCAGAGCGAGCCGCTCCCATTCCACCCCTATTCCCTCCTATCAAAATAACAAATAATTATACTTATATAGTATACATTAACAAGAGGGTAAATGTATGATAACTGTTTAATACAATTATTTTAACAGGATCAGAAATAAATCCTATCCGAATTCCGCTTTTTGGGGGACAAATCATTACTTACCCGCGTGTTCCGAACGTGCGAAAAAACAAGACTCTCACCCCCATACTAATCATCATGTAAAATCCTTGCCTCGATACAGCAAGAGGGAATCGGCCCGAGAAAACGGGAATCCAATGAATTGCCCCGGTTATCGCCCAACATGAAGTAATAATCTTTTTGAAAAACATAGGAAGTCAATTTATCCGGATCGGCAACACATTCCGGTCCCCGCAGCAAGGGACCGTATAACATTCGGTTCTCACGAGTCAATTCGATTCTCATTCCCTTATAAGGCAGCTTGTAAGGCCCCCAATGCCGGAAACTCCACCCGCAAGAATCTGCAAGAAACACTTTCTGCCGGGTTTCCCCACGTTGACGGAACACAAGACTATCAACCACCCCTCCTTGACGAAGACGATCCAACATCGTTTTATCAAGCGACATATACACGGCATCTTCAGAAATCGAATAATCATCCGAATTCATAAACAATGACGACTCTTTACACGCCTCCCGAAATCTCATATAATCCGAAAAATAAGCCATATAACGTAAACACAACGTCTTATCCTCTTCCCGTTCTTTTCCGTTAATGACAGCACGTCCTTCCTTCACGGAAACGACATCACCCGGCAAACCGATGCACCTCTCAATGTGAATCCGGGAGGAATCCACGGGAGCATAATACGCCAAAATATCATTTTTCTTGGGTTTCCAAAAACCGATCATTTTTATCTGGTCCTTTGCTGCAAACTTACCGGTACGGTATTTACTGGAACGCGTGAACATCGTGACCAAAGGCCATTCCTCGACAGCCGAAAGATAGATACCACCATACCGCCACTTCTCGCCCCGCACGGTCACATTACTATTCAACGCAGGCAACATCGATTTCGTGGGCACCAGATAGGTCTCGTAAAACATAAACTTTGCACTCAGGTACAAGAGTAGCACGAGAACCACCATGACTAAAGCGTAACGATCATACCGGGTATCAAAAATCAAAATACCCAGAACAACAAGCAACAACACGGAAAGGAGTAGCCATAAATATTGAAAGAAAAGTACAGACAATATCAACAACACTCCTATCAATCGATCACGTTTATTCATTTGCTACAGTTTTTATCTTTACAGGCCGTACATGACCAGCTACCCCTCGATGTAAAGGTATAAAAAACTGCAAAAATCGCATTTATCCTATCTCCTTTTTACCAAAGTTCCCCGCCCGGTCACGTTTTGTTTAGTAATCCGCGGGGGCCCGTCATAGATTAGAATGCCAGCTGAAGAAATCTCTGCCTCCAACTGCCCGGAAATGGAAACTTCAGCCTTGGCAGCCCCGCTAATTTCGGCATCACAATTTTTCACACGCAATTCCCAAGCTTTCAGCGTGGCAGCGGAAGACATTTCCAGATCAAACTGCTCCACCTCACCTTTAAGTTCTAGTCTTGCAGCGCCGGATGCTTCCACGTCAACTTCACTTCCTTTCACCTCCAACTTCACGCTCCCTGCACCGGATGCCACGATTTCCAGTTTATTCACGGTAAAAGGCGAACTTCCTTCCAAACGCCCGGCTGCTGCCACGTTTATATCCGTGATAATAGGCATGGACACGGAAACATTCATTGCCGTATATCCCCGAACAATCACTTCCGGGTCAAGGAAAATATTCAATTGCCCGTTCTTTATCTCCGTTTTTATATAAGGAATAATATTATCATCCGCCTCCACGGTAATCCCTTCCGTTTTTCCTTGTGATACATACAAGGTGATCGACTGTTGAACGGAAACACGGGTAAACGGCTGATCCGCCTGACGATCATGCACCACAAGATACCCCGTTCCCTTGATCTTCTTCACCTCGGCAGAAACCCCCACCGCCATCAATATCCCCAATAAAATCAAACCAATCCTTTTCATAATTAACAATTTACGATTTATAATTCATGATTAAAAAGCGTGGACCTCGCAGGTGGAAATCTAAAATTTAAAATCTAAAATTATTCGAGTTTTCCTATCGCCTTCAGGTATTCCGATTCACACAATTTCAAAGCGGCCTTCGCATCCACCCATTCGCTCCAAGCCTGTTGCCATTGGGCCTGAGCCTCCAATAAGTTTGTCAGATTTTCCATTCCTACCTCATACTGATCCTCGGACACTCTCAGATTTTCCTTTGCCTGCTCCAAGGCAGATTCCGTCAAACGTATCCGGGTTTGGGCATCATTAAGCTTAAAACGACTTCCGGCTATTTCCAATTGCATCATTTCACCCAATCGCTCTTTATTCAAGCGACTCATTTCTTCCTCGGCCTTCGCCACCCGAACTTTATTCCGTCCCTCTCCCCAGTTGAAAATAGGTATTGCCACGGACACCATTGCACTAAAAGAACCGGAATTGGAATCGTCACCATTCAGTTTCAATCCACCGCCATAACCGTAACCCGCGGAAACACCCACTTGAGGCAGGAAATCGGCACGGGCCACGTTGATCTCCTTCCGTTTCATCTCCACCTGTTTCTCCAACATATTATAATCCGGCCTTTGTTCCAACCCGTCCGGCAACGCCAGCACACCGGGCGTTATCGTGGCCGATAGAGAATCGGTCAATACCAACTCGGTATTCAAATCCAGCCCCACCAAGCGACAAAGATTCATTTGGGCCAACTGCTTTCCATGTTCCGCTTGTTGCAGTTGTAACAAGGCATCATTATATTTCACCTGAGCTTTCAACACATCATTCAACGGGACCATCCCCGCCTGTTGGGCATCCTCTAGGTTCTTCACCAACTCGTTCACCACCGATTTGTATTTCCGGGCAACCAATACCAATTCCTGTACCCGGACACATTGCCAGTAAGCCTGTTCCAATTCGACAAGCACTTCCGAACGATTCAACCGAATATTTTCCTCGGCAAGCTCTTCCCCAAATTTAGCAGCCTGATGTGCCGCCCGGATTTTTCCCCCCATAAACAAAGGTTGTTGCAATTGAACCGATGCCATATATACCCCTCTCAAAGAAAGCGTCAACGGAATATCCGGT
The DNA here is from genome assembly GCA_019423345.1 of Butyricimonas sp. Classification (GTDB taxonomy): domain Bacteria; phylum Bacteroidota; class Bacteroidia; order Bacteroidales; family Marinifilaceae; genus Butyricimonas. The sequence goes on from JAHZBN010000004.1 coordinate 153,739, forward strand.
AGAAAAGCATATTCATGAAAGACCGGTTTTCCATCCGTCCCCATCACGGGTTTTCCGTCAGCACCGATGACAACATTGGGCTGCAATTTCCCGTCAGCACCAGGCACGTAAGTCGGCAGATACCCCCCGCTTAATTTGTATTCCTGCTTTTTCTGATGATACAGATAAAAGCCCGATGCGGAAAGTTTCGGCAAATAATTTGCCCCGTATTCTTTCTTGGTCCACACGGCCTTCTCTTTTTGCTTTTCCGCAATAGCCAATTGTTTGCTATATTCAAGAGCCATCTCTCTGCATTGCTTTAAGTCCAACTGCCGCTGGGCACGTGAAGGAGCGAAAGCCAATAACAACCCGATTGATAATATAATAAAACGCATAGAGTAAAAGTTTAAAGTTTAGAGTTTAAAATTTAGAATGGAAAAAACTACCCCCTCTAACTCCCCCTTACACAGGGGGAGGACACGCTACATTGTAGCGGTTTCTTGCGTCCGTTTCTCCCCCTTGAAAAGAGGGAGCTAGAGGGGATCAATCTAAAATCTAAAATCATTAAATCTAAAATTAATTCGCTTTGATTTTAAAGAACAACGAATAGAACACCGGCAAAATCACCAGAGTAATCACCGTACCGATAAACAATCCGCCCATAATCGTCACGGCCAAAGCCCCGAACATATCATCATTAATCAAGGGTATCATCCCCAGAATCGTAGTCATCGCTGCCAAGAAGACCGGACGTAAACGAGAGGAAGAAGCATCCAGAAGAGCCAGAAAACGATCTTTCCCCGATCGAATCTGTATATCCACTTCATCTACCAGTACCACCCCGTTTTTAATCATCATACCGACCAATCCCAAGGCTCCCACGATCGCCACGAACCCGAATTCCTTACCCGCCAGCAACATTCCCAAAACAACCCCGATAATCGCCAAGGGCAAACAGAGAATAATCATCAGCGGCTTTTTAAAATCCTTGAACAAAGCGATCAGAATAGCCAACACCAAAACAATCCCCAACGGGACATTCTTAAACAAATACTGCTTGGATTGCGTGCTTGCCAGATACTCTCCCTGCCATTCCGTGGAATAACCGGGCGGGATGTTCAATTTCTCAATCTTGGGCAGCAAACTATTTCGCACGTCATTTGCCGTGTAGCCGGGTGCGTTATTACACTGTGCCGATATAGATCGCTGCCCGTTATACCGCCTAACTACCGGGACCTCCCATGAAGCAGTGATCCCGTTTGTCGCTTGGTTCAAAGGAGTAGAACCCACGACGGCAGTCATCACCTCATCCGTCGAAATCATTCCCATCATCAACTCCTTCACGGTTTCCAGACTCAACATATTCGTCGAAGGCACGAGGCTCCATACGGGAACATTATTCAAGCGCCCCGGACGTAACCCGTCTTTACCCATACTTTTAATATAAATCGGCAAATCATGCTCTCCCTCGTAATACGACCCGACAGGCAACCCATCCGTGGTGGCCAGTAAAGCCAACCCGACATCCTCCCGGGAAAGGTTCGCCACGCGGGCTATCGGCTGATAATAATCCACGTTCAGCACGGGCGTCATCGGTCCCCAGTCATTCGTCACCAACATCGTCGTGGAATCCTCATTCATCAACTCCTCCACCTCCCCGCACAAACGTTTCAACACGGCAGGGTCCGGACCGGTAATCATAAACTGTACCGGATAATCCATATACATCAAATTATATTGCTTCATCCGGACATATGCCTCCGGGTAATGCTCCGAAAGATATACCTGTAATGAATCGATATTCGACTTCAATGTCTCGGGAGAAGTAAAATCCACGATTAACTCCCCGTAACTTAAAGCGGGTTCTGCCACCGTTCGTACGAGATTATACCGGGAAGGCGTTCCTCCCAAACTAGTCGTAACAGCCGTAATCTCCGGACGACTAGTTAAATATTCCTCGATAGAAGCCAAATCCCGTTTCACCGTCTGGGGATTCGTCCCGTAAGGCATTTTATATTCTATATACAACTGATTATAACTCAAGTCCGGGAAAAATCCCTGTTGCACGAACCGGAACAGATACATACTAACAACCAGCAACAGGACGATCCCACCAATCACCCATACCCGGTGACGCACGGAAAACTGCAACGTATTCCGGAAAGCCTTGTACACCCGGGTATCGTACATTTTCGTCTCATCTTCCACCTCTCCCGGCTTTACCCTTAAGCCCCGGTCCGCCTGTATCGGGACATACGCCAAGGCAAGAATCCAGCTCAACCACAAGGACACGGCCAGAACGATAAACAAATCCCGGACATACTCTCCCGTGGTATCAGGAGATAGAAATATAGGCAAGAAAGTCAGAATCCCGATTGTAGTCGCTCCCAGCAAAGGCCAAGCCGTCTTCTTCGTGATATTCACCAAGGCTGCCGGCTTGGGAATCCCCTTCTTCAAGTCCACGAGAATCCCATCCGTGATCACTATCGCGTTATCCACCAGCATTCCCATCGCCACGATAAACGAGGCCAACGAAACTCGTTGCAATGTCCCATGCATCATGTACAACACGAGCAACGAGCCCAATACAACAATCACCAGACCGGCCCCTATGATATACCCGCTCCGGAATCCCATGAAAAGCATGACCACCAAGATCACGATAACCACTGATTCGATCAAGTTCACCATGAACACGTTGATAGCACTCTTCACCCGTGCCGGTTGAAAAAATACCTTTTGAAAATCAATCCCCGCCGGAATAATATCTTCTTTCAACTCGGCCAATTTGGCATCTACCTTCTTTCCCAGTTGAAGGATATTCCCGCCTTCCTCCATAGCAATCGAAATCGCTATCGCCGGCAAGGTATCATATAACAAGCCTTCCCGCTCCGGTTTCACGTAACCTTTCGTGACACGGGCCACATCCGACAACCGGATTTGATCCTGTTCGTGTCCCTTGATCAGCAGGTTGCGAATATCCTCGATCTCCTTATAAGCTCCATTCACGTTCACCCGAACCCGTTTTTCCCCACTATCGAAATAACCGGAGTAAACCGTTTTATTCTGCCCGTTCAGGGTCATGATTATCTCTGCCGGATGCACGCCCATGTTAGCCATCTTATCCTCCAAAAACTCTACGTTTATACAGGACTGATGTTCTCCATACACGTCCACACTGCTCACCCCGTCAATATCCAACACGGAACGACGAACCAGTTCAGCATAATCCGACATTTCCTGATAATCAAAACCATCGGACGTCATGGCATAAAACATCCCGTACACGTCCCCGAAGTCATCCATCACGATGGAAGGTTGGGCCCCATCCGGTAGCTGAGCTTGCGCTCCCATGACTTTTCGGCGTAAAATATCCCACTTCTGCTGCAACTCCACCAAAGGAACCGTACTACTCAATTCTACCATAATCTCCGACACATCATCCATCGAACGAGAGGAAACATGATCCAAGTCCCCCATCGAACGAATTGCCTTCTCCAATACATCCGTCACTTCCAGCTCCACTTGATAGGCAGAAGCTCCCGGATAGGCCGTCACCACCATAGCCTGCTTCACGGTTATCGCCGGATCCTCCAACTTACTCATCGTGAAAAACGAGTATACCCCCCCAACAACCAAAACGAAAACAAAGAAGTAGACAAAAGCTCTATTCTTTAAAGCATATTCCGTAAAATTCATCATATTTTAATTGCTTCGCAATGTTACAAGTTTTAAATTCTCTCAGCGCAGCCACGTGCGACTGGAATCTAAAATCTAAAATTTAAAATCTAAAATTAAAGCAGTTTGCCGACATTGGAAGAGGACACCGGGGGTAGTAAACGGACTTTTTGCCCTTCCTTCAAACCATTCACTCCGGCAGAAACGATTCTTGTACCCGAGGCCAAATCCGATTCCACGATGACTTGCCCGTCTTTATCCAGTTCGACAACTTTCACGGGATTCATCTTCACGGTCGTTTGGGCCGTATCGTACACCCATACATAAGACTTATCCTCTTTTTGAAACAAGGAAGAGATTGGGATAATAGATAGCCCCTCCTGTCCCGGTTCGAAATGAATGGTCACGCTGACACTCATGCCCGCCGCTAGATTCAATTTCTCCTCCGGTTTCATCCGGAAACGCACCCGGAAAAGTTGATTATAATTTGCTTGTTGTGTTATATCCAGTAACTCCAAGGGGATCTTTACACCCGGGAAGACATCCGCCTCGCAATAGAACTCTTTAAAGCTCTCCCGGCGAATAAAATCACTGGAAGGAATATCGATATTTACCTCGTAGTAATCATTATTAATCATTGATAGCACGGGAGTCCCCGTGTTCACGATTTCATGAGCATCAAAATATTTTTTCTGGATATACCCATCGAAAGGAGCTTTCAACTTCGTATCATTCAAGGCATTTAGATTCGCATGATACAAAGAGGCAATCCGCTGCTTTGCCGCCACGGCCTTGTCGTAATCATTCACGGGAACACTCTTTCGGTGATACAACTCGATCACCCGATCCGCTTCCTCCGTCACCTGCGTGTACTCCGCTTTTGTTGCCTCATACTGTAATTTGTAATCCCTCGGATCTATCTCAGCCAACACTTTCCCTTTCTTCACGAACTCCCCCACTTCAGCGTTGAAACGTAGAATAGGTCCCGCCACCCGGAAGGCCAACTGTACATCTGAAGCTGCCTTAATCTTCCCGGGATAGGTCGTACTACACTCCCCATCATACTTCTGCACCTCTGCCGTCTTCACCAGTTGCGAGATCTCCAGGCCCGGGGTAGCCCTCCGACAAGACATCACAACAAGTAAAACTCCTGAAACAGAAGCCCACTTCAATACCGAAAACACTGTCTTATTCATATATATAAACTTTTAAATCGAGTATATATACTCAAAAGGCCGTGTTAAAGTTTCTATAAAATCATTTATCCCCCATATAAACCCACTTGATCGCATCACCAAGAAGAACCTGATCCTTGTTTCCCTGATCCGTCAGCACGATTTTACATTCCCCGGCAGGCAACTGGAATAGCCCCAGGGAAACCCATCCCACATGCTCTTTTATATCAGCAGAAACCTCCTGCTTCTTCCCTCCAATATTCACGATGTAATACTGTTTTATCTCTTCCGGCTCCGTTTCTGTTACAGAAGAAACTGAAATAGAAAAGAATCCACTTCCCCTACCACCTCTCTCTTGTTCCTCAATTCGATGCGCAAAAACTTTCGGGGGAATATACGCCAATATTTCGTACTCTCCTTCACGTTCAATCCGGGCCGTCCATTCCATCGTCACCTTACTTCCCTGTAACATAAAGGCGTGAGTCAACTTATTCAATCCATAAGCCTGGGAATTAATCATATGTTTCGGAACAACTTCAACCCCTTCCCTTATCGTAAGATTTGTTCCCAACTCATATTTCGATTCTTGCAAAGGAGAAATCAGATTTTTCAACCGTTTCCGGGAAGAAGGAGAAATTAATTTAAAATTTTCATCCTCGTTATCCACAACAATTTCCCCGGGAACCGGCATAAAATAAGAACGATCCAAATCTTTTACAAACTCCGTCGTATCCGTAGTTTTTGATCTACCCAGCATACCCGACATAAAGAAATTCGTCGGAAGATTATTCGATATATTTGTATTAAACATGACCGACATACCTTTCATCACCACGGCAATCTGTTTACCGGTTCCCGCTTTAATCAAAAAATTCCGAGTAGACACTTTCTCAACACCACTACCCTGCCTACGCATATTTATTCCCCCTGAAGACATCATTTCCCGAGTCTCGAAAGAAACAACACCATCAATATCACTGTCATTAAAAACACTCACCGACACCCGGGAAGGCATATTATCCCAATCATGCATCACGAAATTCCCCGAGGACGTAACAACAGAAAGGCCGTCACCTTCATTCTCTTGAGAGGTAATATTTTCCACCTTAAAATCTCTGACAAAGAAAACAGGTATTTTACGATTCTCATACCATTGAGGCAAAACATCCATCCAGTCAACACCAAATTTTTCGACAAACTCCCGGTTCATCTCGTCAAATTCAACCTGCCGGAAACGATTTTCTCGAATAAACGTTGTCAAAAATTCTGCAATTTGTTCCGTGGGTATATTTCTCACGCTCAACAAACGCAACAATTCCCGAGTTTTTCCATGTAAAAGAGTTGCCGCCTCGTAAGGATTACTCAATCGATCACGGAAAAGATCACCCACGCTACATCCGGCAAGCCGTTCTGCTTGTTTCCCATCGGCATAGGAGATAAAAAATGTGTTCGACTTCTTTAACGCATCGGTCAGGATAGAATTAATTGCCGGATATTCAGCAGAATGTAATGCCATAGTCTGTTCATAAAACATGGGACTAATCGTGTACAAATTACCGACACTAGTACTGGCAACCCCGCTACGCCACAAGAGAGAAGGCGAAACAACCGAATACAATAACAAACTTGCCTGGTTTACATTATAACGATATTCATTCAAAAACATCGAAGACAACGAACTAACCAAATCTGCACTAAGCATATCCTCCGGAGAACTGTAAAAAGACGATATCTCCGGCATCATTCGCTTTCTAAAAGCAGCACTCGCCTTATGATCATTCCACATCCCGATTCCCCGTTCCGGTAAAAACAACATACCGGGCTGGGCCATCTCACTTCCCCCTTTATTGGGACGGGCAAAACCGGAAAAAGAGACTGGAGTTTCCACCAATGTTAGTTGAGAATAAGGATACGTGATCCCCATCCGCTCCTCCACATTATAACGAGCATCCCGAATGATAGCAGGAATTGAATCCCGAATCTCCTCGAATCCCTGTAAAAGCTTACCATGCCCCTCAAAAAGATAAAGCTCATACAATGTAGAGTCAACAAAAACATCATATTTTTCAAAATTCCCAATACAAAGCCCCATCCCGGGTAAAGGAATTTCTCCTGTAAAACAGACACCCCCTTCTTTCGCCTCCCGCTTTCCGGGAGCAATAACCGTTCGCCCATCTGTCGATGCCACCCGTAAGGAGTAGGAAGTAAAATCGGGCAAAGCATCATATGGGGATGCAGGATTCACCGACGGCCGGGCTACCGGATACCAAAGACATTCCGGGGTAAGCACAGTGAAATCATCTCCGACAAAAGCGAACCGCTTTCCTGCGGTAGAACTATGACCGGGAATGGGCTGCAATTGAAATAATTTATCAAAATCCACATCCAAATAACACACCCGCTCATCAATCCCGCCACTATACTCCACGGTTAATTTCACATCCTCACCGGATAACAACCTCCGGGTAACCCGAATCACTTGATTCTCCCGTTCAAATGCCACGTCAGTCTCATCTTCTTTTATCACGGACACCACCAAAGCCGGGTTCAGGTAAAGAATAATTTCTGATAATTCTTGATCCCCCTGATTTTTGACAAGAAGAGTACTCTTCCCGGACAGCACATTTCCCTTTTGCTCCACCTCCAAGGTATTCGAAATCACGTTCCCTTTCGGAAATTTTTGATATTTATTATAAGTTTCGGCATAAAGTTCCCGAACACACTCCACGTTCTCCCGTGCCATATAGACAACTCCCCCAAATAGTACCCCCAGCCCCAAACAACCAACCGCCACGATCATCACACGCTTTCGGCTCACCGGACGATTCGGCAAGCGTTGAAACATCAACACGGTCAATCCCGCAAATCCCATTCCCACCAATAACCAACAAACTCGCTGCATGAGATAAAGGGCCATTCCCGGATGTCCCGTCACTTCAGAAAAAGCATTCGGTAAAGACAACCCGAATGGATCAAAAAGCCCTTCCCGCACCTTACCCAACTGAAACAGAAATACCCCGAATACCACCAAAAGAATCAATATACTAAGTCCCCGGTGACGAATCCATGTATGAATGAAAAAAGAGAAACCAAAAGCAAATACCAAAGCCGGAAAAATCATCGTGAGCCAGTAAAAAGGATAAAGCCAGAAATTAAAAGGAGACTCACTCGCAAAAATATGCAACAACATCCCGACAACAAGAGAAATCCCCGCCATCGTCATAAAAGTCTTCGCAAATCCCAGCATCATCCCCACCACGTAGTCCGCATTACTCTCCGGACGATAATAAACCGTGTCCATCGAATCCATCTTCCTCTCCTTTCCAAGAAAAGACCCGGCTAAAAAAATCAAGGGTACAATTTGTAAGATTGTGAATAGATAAGCATTTTCATGAGGAAGATAAGACGATAAGGTCACCAACCCACTATTTATCCCATAAAAGATATTGGTTTGGGCCAAGACCTGATAAAGTATAACAATCAGAAAAAGCAACAACAAGAACAACCGAAACATCCAACTTCTCAACAACAATCTCGAATTATAACAAGCAACGGTTTTTAAGTTATGAATGTCCATGATATTGGAGTATTAAATTTATAAACGAAAGCCACACGATTGTACAATAGTACTAATAATAAGGAATAAATACAAACAATTCCTCTATTTTATCAATTGAGGATCAAATCCCTACAACAATCACGCACCTTCAAATACTCCAAAAATCAATTCAGCCGTCCCGTCGCCTTCAAGTATCTCGTTTCGCTCAACCGTAATTCCGCCTTCGCATCAATCCAGTCACTCCACGCCTTTTGCCATTGTGCCTGAGCCTCCATGTAGTTCGTGATCGTCTCCATACCCACCTCATACTGATTCTTGCTCACCCCCAGATTCTCTTCTGCCTGACTCAACGATTTACGAGTCAGTATAACCCTTGTGTGGCAATCCTCGATATTATAGCGGGCTCGTGCAATCTCCAGAAGCATCATTTGAGACATCTCCTCTTTCTTCAATCGGCTCATCTCCTGTTCTGCCTTCATGGCTTTAATCTTTCCCCGGCCTTCCCCCCAATGATAAATCGGGATCTTCACGGAAGCCATCGCCATGAAAGATGCCACGTCCTCCGTCTGTCCGTTCAGAGATATTCCCCCGGAAAATCCATAAGAAGCGGAAACTCCCACTTCCGGCAAGAAATCGGAACGAGTCAATGCCACCTGTTTCTCCTTCAATTCCACGTCTTTCTCCAACAAATTATATTCAGGACGTTGCTGCAATCCCTCCCCGGCATTCAGCACTCCCGGAGTCACCTCCCCGCACAAAGAATCACTTACCTGTATCGATGAATAAAGGTCTATCCCTATCACCCGGCAAAGATTCATCCCCGCCAATGCCTTCCCGTTTTCCGCCTTTTGCAACATCAACTCGGCTTCGTTCAACTTTACTTGCGCCTTCAACAAGTCATTCCGGGAAGCCATCCCCGTTTCATAAGCATCCGTCAAGTTCCGCACTAACTCATTGACCACGGCCTTGTACTTCTGAGCAGAAGTCACTAATTCCACTAGACGCACGTATTGCCAATAAACCTCGTCCGCCTCGGTAATTACTTCCGCACGGGTATATTGCTTATTCAACTCGGCCATTTCCTTCCCGATCGTGGCCATACGATAAGCTGAACGAATCTTACCTCCCATATAAATCGGTTGCTCCAACATCGCTCCCGCAGAATAAACCCCTCGTAACCCTAACTCCAACTCAATATCCGGCATAAACGCATATGTTTTCGCCAAAGGCAACCCATCCTTTCCCATCACCGGAAGTTTCGTTGCCGGATCAATATATAGATTATAAACCAACTCCCCATTGGCACCCGGTACGAACGTTGGCAAATATCCCCCGTCAATCGTGAACGAACTCTTTTTCTGCATATAAGCATATAACCCGGTAGCCGAAAGCTTTGGCAAAAAATTCGCACGATAAGCCTTTCGCTCAAATTCAGCTTTCTCACCCTGTTTCGTGGCAATCGACATCTTTTTGCTACTTTCCAAAGCCATCTCCCGACACGTCTCCAGATTCAACGAAATCTGTCCCCGAACAGGAGAAATACCCATAACCAGCAATATGATCAACAAATATCTCATAACATTTAATTTTTCCTTTCCTTAAAAAATATCGCATACAACACGGGAATAAACACCAGCGTGATCACCGTTCCTACCAACAAGCCCCCCATAATCGTAACGGCCATCGAACCGAACATATCATCACCCAATAACGGGATCATCCCCAATATCGTTGTCAAAGACGCCATCATCACCGGACGGAAACGAGAAGAAGAAGAGTCCAGCAACGCCTGTGTCTGGCTCTTTCCGGAAGCAATCTGTAACCCGATCTCATCTAGTAGTACCACTCCGTTCTTAATCATCATCCCGACCAACCCCAACGCACCGACAATCGCCACGAAACCAAACTCCTTACCACTAATCAACATACCCAACACGATCCCGATCGCTGCCAAAGGCAAGCAACAAAAAATAATTATTGGTTTGCGAAAATCCTTAAACAACATAATCAGTATCGCGATCATCAAAATAACAGCTAACGGAATATTTCCAAATAAATATTTCATGGACTCCCCGCTCGCCCTATGCTCTCCCAACCACTGTTTAGCGTAGCCCTCAGGCAAAGTAATTGTATCCACCTTCTCCACGATCAACGAACGGGCGCTCTCCGCCGTGTATCCCAATGCATTATTACATTGCGCCCGCATAGCCCTCTGCCCGTTATAACGTCGCACGACAGGATCTTCCCATTTCAAAGAAATACCTTGCGTGGCTTGATTCAACGGGATAGAACCTATACTTTGAGCCAGCAAATCCTCTCCGGACATCGTTCCCATTAACAAGCCTTTCAACGACTCCTCGTTCAAAGCCGCCGTCGAAGGCAACACACTCCATACGGGAATATTATCCAATGCTTCTACTTTCTCCCCCTCACTATTCACACTTTTCATGTACAAAGGTTTTGCATGAACTCCCTCGTAAAAAGATCCCACGGGCATACCATCCGTAGCGGCAAGCATCGACAAACCGACATCCGAACGGGAAAGTCCCACGGAACGGGCAATCGGCTGGTAGTAATCCACCATCAACGTGGGAGTCATCGGTTCCCAGTCATTCGTCACCAAAGTAATTGCGGGTTCGTCACGCATAATCTGTTCCGCTTTCTCCGTCAACTCTCTCAACACGGCCGGGTCCGGTCCCGTGAACATCAACTCGATCGGGTACTTTTTGTACATCAGATTATAACGTTTCATCCGCACGTAAGCATCCGGATAATGAGCCGTCAGGTAATCCTGGATCTCGGTCATCGATGCCTTCAACTCTTCCGGGGTCGTGTAATCCACGATCAACTCCCCGTAACTCATCGTGGGCTCCGCGATAGAACGCACCAGATTATACCGGGCAGGAGTCCCGCCGACACTCGTCGTTACATGAGTCACTTCCGGACGACTCAACAAATAATCCTCTATACTTGCCAAATCCGACTCTACCCGTTCCACCCGGGTACCTTCCGGCATTTTAAATTCAATATACAACTGCGTGTAACTCAAATCCGGAAAGAACCCCTGCGGGATATAACGATACAAGAATGCAGTAATCGCCAATAAAACCACTACCACCCCGATTGCCATGGACTTATGCCACAACATAAAGGAGAGGAATTGCCGGAACAACCGGTATATCTTACTATCATACAAATTCTCATTCGACTTTTTCGGCTTCACTTTCAACGAGTAATCCGCATGAATCGGGATATGTGTCAACGCCAACACCCAACTCAACAGTAGGGACACCGCCAGTACGATAAACAAATCCCTCACGTACTCTCCTGTCGTATCCGGGGAAATAAAGATCGGGAAAAACGCCAAAATAGCAATCAATGTAGCCCCTAACAAAGGCATTGCCGTTTTCTTCGCTATATTCGTCAGTGCAGCCGGACGTTTCACGCCTCGCTCCAAATCTACCAGTATCCCGTCGACAATCACGATCGCATTATCCACCAGCATCCCCATGGCAACAATCAGCGATCCCAGCGAAACCCGTTGTAACGTTCCGTCAAAAAGATAAAGCACCACGAATGAACCCAACACAATAATCACCAATCCCGTACCAATAATCACCCCGCTCCGGAACCCCATGGTAAGCATCAGCACGAGAATCACGATTACCACCGATTCCACCAAATTAACCATGAAAACATTAATGGCCTCCCTCACCCGGTCCGGTTGAAAAAATACTTTCTGAAAATCCACGCCCACTGGAATCCGGGACTCTTTCAACTGCAGTAACTCCCGATCTACCTTCTCTCCCAAAGTAATGATATTCCCACCTTTTTCCATGGAAATTGCCAACCCGAAAGCCTGCTTGCCATCATACTTCATCCCGTTGCGAGCCGGATCTTCATAACCTTCCGTGATGGACGCAATGTCCCGCAAACGTAACTGATCATCCTCGTGTCCCTGTATAATTAGATTCTTAATATCCTCTATCGATTTATAGCTATCATTAATAGCCACCCGCAAACGCTGATCCCCACTATTAAAATAACCGGGATACACGGTCTTATTCTGGCTATTCAACGTGGACAACACCTCCATCGGATGAACTCCCAAATTCGCCATCTTATCCTGCATCATCTCGATATTGATACACGGGGTTCGGTTCCCATAGATCTCAACACGACGCACACCCTCAATATCCTGCAACTCTCGTTTCACCAACTGGGCATAATCCAACAACTGCTCATCACCCACCCCGTCGGTCGTTATGGCATAAAACATTCCATACACGTCCCCGAAATCATCCATCACCACGGAAGGACGCACTCCATCTGGCATTTGGGCCTGTGCATTCGTTACCTTTCGACGCAGGATATCCCATTTCTGCTCCAACTCGTCCGGACTCACCGTACTCTCCAATTCCACCGTGATCAATGACATATCTGCCATGGATTTAGATTCTATACTACTGATGGCTCCCATCGAACGAATCGACTTCTCCAATACATCCGTCACTTCCAACTCTACCTGATGAGCAGAGGCCCCGGGATACACCGTAACCACCATCGCCTGTTTTACCTTGATTTCCGGATCCTCCAACTTACTCATCGAATTAAAGGCAAAAATACCTCCAATCACTAGCACTGCAATAAAAAACTTTACCAGCGCCCTATTATTTAATGCATAATCCGCTAAATTTATCATTACAACAGTCCCCCTACATTTGTTTTAGAAACCGGTTTTAATAATTCTACCGACATTCCTTCCTTCAAGCTATGCACACCGGCAGACACAACGATCTCCCCGGCTGCCAATCCTTCGGAAACAATCAACTCACCTGTCTTCAACAACTTTTTCAACTGGATAACACGCTTGGTCACAATTTGAGTTTTCGGGTTATATACCCACACGGCAGATTCTCCGTTTTCTTCGAACATAGCGGACAACGGCACCACCGTCAACGCTTCCTCGTTCGGGTTATACTCGATCGTCACGTTCACGCTCATCCCTGCCGCAATATCCACTCCCGGCACAGGTTTCAGACGCAGACGCATCCGGTACAACTGATTCAAGTTCGCCTTCCGGGTAATTTCAATTAGCTCTAACGGGAAAACTTGTCCCGGGAACACGTCAATCGCACAAGAAAACGACTTAAACAAATCTTGTCGTACAAAATCACTGGACGGAATATCAATATCCACGTCAAAATAATTACTATTAATCATAGACACCACGGGGTAACCGGCAGCTACCGTCTCGTGAGAATCATAATATTTTTTCTGAATATACCCGTCAAAAGGTGCTGTCAGACGAGTATCAGCCAATGCATTCTTATGGGCATTATACTTTGCCGTAATTTGCTTGATCCCAGCCACGGCCTTATCGTAGTCATTCACCGGAACGCTCCCCCGGTTATATAACTCAATAACCCTTCCGGCTTCCTCCTTCACTTGATTATATTCCGCCTCCGTCGCTGAAAGTTGAATCTCGTAATCTCTCGGATCAATCTCAGCGATCAGCTCTCCCTTCTTCACGAATGCCCCCACTTCCGGCAACACAGCCCGAATAGGTCCGGCTACCCGAAATGACAGCTTTACCTCTGAAGCTGCCTTGATCTTTCCCGGATAAATAATCGACAATTCCCCTTGGTAACTTTTCACCGTATCGGCCTGCACCGTAGCCTTACCGCGTTCCTGCTTTGTTTTAGAACTTCCACAGGCACACATCAATAAAATCAACCCAAGCAAAGAAAATACAACACCTTTCATCATTTCCAATTTTATCACTAAACCATGTTAAATTTTAACTTTTTACACTCTCTTTTATACAACAAACATGCCACAATAAAATAAAACACCATCAATATACACAACCCCAAAAATTCAGGTAACACCTCTGACAACGTGGCTCCTGTATTATTAATTTTCACGAAACCATCAATACCGAACGAGGAAGGAAACAACTTTCCAAACCACACCCAATATTCAGGGATTGCCGACTTCGGCCAAGAAATCCCGGAAATAAACATCAACGGCACAGACGTGAACACGAATATCAAGAAAGGCATCTCCCGTTCACGACTAAAAAACGACATGGTAATAGCAAAAAAGGTACACGCCAGCAAGAATGGGAACAAAAACAATATCAGTTCCCCCCGTTCCCCCACCTGAGTCATCCCGAACAAACGAGGCACGATGAAAAACACCCAATAACTCATCACGAAATAAATAGGCAAATAAGCAAAAGCTTTCCCTAAAACTACCCGTGCCGGACGACGGAAATGCTTATTCGCAGGTAACAATAAACCTCTCCGACGCCGATCCCGTTCCGTCCCAGTAATCGTCCCCACGCCCAACAATAACGACTGCTGTACCACCAGAATCAATACCGCCGGAATCAAAAAAGAAGTGAAACCACCCTGCGGATTAAACAACTTCACGTCTTGAATCCGCACGGGAGAAGACGCAATCTGTTCAGTGATCACCGTGGCGTACTCCATCCCCTGCACCTGTATATTCTTCCCCATCGCCAAAGAAACATCCGTCCCTGCCGTTAACAAAGCCTTGTAATTCAACAACGCTCCCATATCGCAATAAAGAGATACGTGAGCCTGTTCCCCCCGGACCACGTTCTTACTAAAATCAGAGGGAATCTCAAGAATCCCGTAAATACCTTTTTTATACATCAGCAACTTCGCCGCCTCCATATCCTCACAACGGGCCACCACGTCCACGCTTGCCGTGGCATCCCAATTCCGGATAAACTCCCGGCTCAACGTTGACTTCGAATGATCGACCACCGCCACAGGCACTTCCCTCGCCACCTCATTACTATATATAAACGTGTAGACCACCGGATACCCCAACATCAATGCCACGAAAAAAGTCAGCACGGCATGATCCCGAAACACCGCGTAAAACTCTCGTTTAAAAACATAATATACATCCGTCCAAAAAACCATATCAATTTTAGATTTAATGATTTTTGATTTTAGATTACTATGGCAAATACTTAAACTCCAACAAATCCAACTTCAACTTCGGCAGGATAAAAATCGGCAAGAACAGATATACAATCAATGCAGCGTAACTCTGCCAAGAAAATATCATCGGAATACCATTTAAAGCCTGATCCACATATATCAAAAAATAGTGACGCATCTGGAACAAATTCGCCCCGATCTGAGCCAACTCCGGCATAGAACGCACCGGATACGTAAAACCGCATATTGAAAATGACAACACGCCCCACAAAGCACAAGTACTCAACGCAATCCTACTCCGACGAGTTATTCCCGTAACAAACAGGGCAAAACACTGAGAGGCTAAAATCATCAGCACCATAGCCAGAAACATCGGGAAAAATCCACTATTCAACGGGAAATGAGCATACCCATACAACATGGAAAGAGCAAGCATTCCCATGACTGTGAAAATCAACGTCTGCGGGACAAGTTTCCCCATCAATGCCACGATAATAGAACCATTTCCCGCCTCCAACCACTCTCTTGAAGTCCTCCGCTTAATCTCCTCGCTAATACTGTACACCGTGGTAAACATCACGAACATACACAAAAACGCTGGTAAAAGGAAATTCGCCAAATAAACAGCGTAACTCAACCATGGGTTATTCAACGGGTGCGTATCCAGCACGATCGGCATTAATTTCGCTGCAAGCAACGGTCCTCCTTCACCTTTCGCCAACAATAACGTCTGTTGAACCGCCCCGTTAGCCAAATTTGATTGCATCCGCATATCTTTATATAACAAAGAACCCGCCAAGAAATAAGTATCATTCGTATAAAACGACAACACAGGCTCTTTCCCCGTCGATGCATCCCGCCGAAAGTCTGCCGGGATATAAAAGATCCCGTAAACATCTCCTCGCTGCAAAGCTTCTCGGGCCTCGCTGAAATTCACCGTACGCATCACCACGTCCGTCTGGGCAAACGTGTTCAACGAACGCACCAGGGAACGGGAAGTCGTGGTATTATCTTCATCCACCACAGCCACAGGCAACTTCTTCGGCAACCCGTCTTTCAATAAATCCATGAAAAACAGGAAGCAGAATAAAGGTGCGAAGATCATCACAAACCAGTAGATCCGACGTTTTGCCAACATCCGGACCTCTCGTTTCATCAACACTCCCAAAGCCCTTATATTCTCACGCATAAATTAATTTTAGATTTTAAATTTTAGATTTTAGATTTTAGATTCCAACCGCACAAATCAACGCTCCTAATTTCACTTTAAACTCTAAATTCTAAACTTTAAACTTTTAGTTTTTAGTTCTTAGTTTTTAACTCTTTTCAGCACGCTCATCCCCGGTCTCAACCCCTCCACCTTTTCCATGGGAACTGCCTTCACCTCGAAAGTCTTCGCATCATATTGCCCCGTTGTCTTCGTGGCTCTCCAAGCGGCATAAGTACCCATATTTTTCATGTGAGTCACTTTCAACTGCACCTCTTTATTGTTCAAAGCGGGAATATACCCCGTGAACACAGTTCCCATCTTCAAGTCGCCCAACAAATCCTCTCGTACATTAAAAACCACCCACATATCCTCCAAGTCCAGCACGTTCATCACAGGGGAACCCGTCCCCACCAACTCTCCCACCTTCGGGTAACGTTCGGAAATCTCTCCCGAAATCGGTGAAATCAAAAATGTCTCCTTAATATAAGAACTAACTTCTTCCACGGCCCCCCTCGCCCGGTTCACCTGAGCCTCGGCCGCCAATTTATCTTCCTTCTCCGCCCCGTTCTTCGCCATTTCATACTGGGCCTTCGCAGCCTGTTCCGTGGCTAACATCGCCTTATAATTGGCCTCGGCCTCATCACGTTTCTGCGCTGAAACCACATCATTTTCAAACAACTTCTGCACCCGGTCAAAAGACTTCTTCGCCACATCAAGAGCTGCTTGTGCTTTTTTCCACGTTTGGAAAGCCATCGCTTTCTGTTCCTCACGAGCTCCCTTCTGGGCCTTATCACTCATCGCCTGGGCAGCCTCTTCCGCTGCCTGAGCTTGATTAAACTTTGCCATCACCTCAGGACTATCCAGAATCGCAACCGTATCTCCCTTCTTCACCTGATCCCCTTCGTCCACCAAAAAATGCTCAATCCTCCCCGGAACCTTCCCGGAAATCCGTACTTCCGTGGCCTCCGCCTCACCTTGAATTATCTCTGGCACCGGCTCCCAAAAAATAAACCCGAATATAGCAACCAAAAATACGATGATCACGATCCCTGTAAACATCAATACCTTCCCACTTACTTTCTTTTCACTCATAACAATTCATTTAAAATTTAGAATGGAATCAAAAAACATTAACCTCGCACGGCTGGAATCTAAAATTCTAGCGTTCCATAAGCTCTCTCCAAATAGACCTTACACAATCGAGCCTCAATCTGAGTATCAATCAGCTCCGAATTCGCCGTCAACCAGGCCGTTTGTGCCTCTAACACATTTAACACGGGAATCGTCCCTTCCTTAAAACCCAAATTTGCAAATTTCAGATTTTCCTCCGCCCGTTCCAGATTCTTACGGGCCATCGCCAACTTCTTCGTCACCTCCTTCATCTTGAATTCCGACTGGTTCACCTGTAACTCGATCTGTTCCTTCGCCTCCTGTAACTTATAATTCATCGCGTTCGTCTGTGCTTTCGCACCACGCAAACTTTTACGGGATGCACCCCAATGAAATATCGGAGCTTTAATCCCGATACCCACACTCCACATTCCATCGAACTTCGTACTCACCCCGTCAAAGAAAGAAGGCGTGCTACTCAAATAATTCGCCGTTAAAGCAATCGTCGGCAAATACTCGGATAAAGCAATTTTTTCTTTCTTTTTATATATATCCGTGGCCAACTGCAAACTCGCCACCTCCGGACGTCGGCTATACACCTGTTCCAAACTCTCCATCGGCACCTCATCCACATCCGTGTCTGCCACCTCCTCTTTCAACATCACAATCGTGTCTGTCGGTAAACCGCAAATCTGATTTAACAACATCCGGGACAAACTCAACCCGTTATCCACCTTCGTTTGAACCATCTCCCCCTCGTTCAACTTCACCCGCACGGAAAGCACATCCGCTTTGGTTGCCACCCCCGTCACGTGCATCAACTCGACATCATGCACAAATTTCGTTAACGTCTCCACGTATTTATCAGCCAATTTCTTCCGGTTCACCAAAGAAATGATCTGCCAATAAGCCTCGTCCGTTGAAAGTATCACGTTCTGCAACTCTTGCGACCGCTTACTCTTCGCCAACCGCTCCGACAACCCGGCAATTTGGTTATAAGCCCGGATCTTCCCACCCATGTAAATTGGCTGTGTCAACCCGACCTGCACGATTCCCAGATTACGTTCATCCACGGTCATCGCCTCTTTCGGCAATAAGGCGTAATCCTTCGGGACATATTGTCCGTTTACCATTACGGGTTTTCCATCCGCACCAACCACCAACTGATCAGGACGAAACGTAAAATTCCCATCCGAACCAATCGACCCGACAGGCAAATGAGCATCTTCAGACAACAAATTAATCTCTTTCTGATTACGTAAATACACACCCATCGCATCAATGCTAGGCAAATACTTCGTGAAAGCCTCCGCCTTCTGCGCCTCGCTCGCTTTCACTTCCTCGTCTGCAATTTTCAGTTTTTTATTATTCTCTACCGCCAATCGCCGACAATCCTCCAAGCTTAACACTTCCTGCGCATTCAACTGCGACATAAAACACAGTAATACAACAATTAAACTTAATCCAGATTTACATTCCGTAATCCTCTTCATCACTTTCTTGTTTTTATAATCTAACTTCAAGTCTCTTTAAATTTATACTTTTCGGTATGTACTCCCGCAAAAACTTTATCGAGTTTTTACTAACGAATAAAGTTGTTCATACTGGTAACGCACCGATGATAATGCATAAGAAATATCTTGATGCATAACAACGTAATTTATCAACCCAATGCTTATGTTCAGCAAATTCTTTGCCAAAATAGACGTATCCACGTCATCTCTTATCTCTTTCGCCCGTTTTGCATCTAAAATAACACCTTCCAATTTTGACATCCACGAGATCTTCGTGTCACTCACCATCTGTTTAAACTCCGGGTACAGGGAAATCACCTCTACCATCAGCGAGAGACACAAAATTTCGGGGATATCACTATCCAAGCGTTTCGCCCCGTAATGACCGATACTTTCCAAATTGTGGATTGTCAGATCGACAAACTCCCGTAACGAATGTACCCGGCTCATCTCCTCGGCCCGTCGGTTATTCAACATACGGTAATACCTCGTCACCCCCTCTTTCAAAACCTCCTCCTTGTTCAAAAAATGATAATAAAACGTCCCTTTCGTCATCCCCACGGCTTTCTCCAAGTCGGTAAGCGTTACCGCCTTGAATCCCTTTTTCAAGAACAACAGGAAAGCCGTCTCGATGATCGTGTCTCTCGTTCCGTTCATTTCTTTATCAACATATAATATTGTTCAAACTGCATCCGGGTATCTGAAAACATATACTGAAAATTCGCCTGTTCCAACTCGATATTCAACATACTACCAGACACGGACATCAAGTTACGCGCCAACACCGAAGTATCCAGTGTTTCCCTGATTTCCCCGCTTTGTTTTGCTTTCAAAATAACATACTCCCAGTTCGCCAACCGCCTCTTGGAAATCGTGTATATCCGCTCCCGAAATTCCGGAAAGATCGGAGCCACTTCCAATACCAACTGGAAAAACAGAACTTCCAATATAAAACACCCGAAAATCCTTTGGGAAGCATCAGCACTCGCCTCTTTATTCTTAATCACGAGATCAATAT
Organism: Butyricimonas sp.; assembly: GCA_019423345.1. Taxonomy (GTDB): domain Bacteria; phylum Bacteroidota; class Bacteroidia; order Bacteroidales; family Marinifilaceae; genus Butyricimonas. Next base: position 173,962 of record JAHZBN010000004.1, read on the forward strand.
ACTCTCGCAAAGAGGTCACACACACCACATCTTCCTCGCTCTCCTCCTTCATCACACTGAAATACCGTTCCATCCCCGCCTCCAAAATCTCCTTTTTGTTCTTGAAATAATAATAAAAGGCCCCCTTGGTCAAGCCTGTGGCTTGTTCCAATGTTTTCAGAGAACAGGCCTTATACCCCCTGTTCAAGAATTGCAGAAACGCTTTTTTTACTATTTCTTCCCGAGGTTCTGTCATAATAGCTCGCTTTGTGTCAGACAAAGATAAAGATAAAAACTGAATATCTTAAATTTAACATTTAGATTCACGCTACCACCTGAAACTATTGTTTTTAAACAACAGTTAATAACGTGTAATCCCCACGAAATAAATACATTTAACTATAAACCATGATCACTAACGGATCAATTCTACATATAATTATTTTAAAAAGCAATAAAAGAACTTATAGAACGCTATATATAATAGCGTTTTAATAGGGATCTAATAGCATTCTAATAGCGCTTTACACGATAGTGATCAGGAAGTAATCATATATTCATTTTCGTTTTATGTATTAAATCAAACTGAATACCAGATCATTCCACCACAACCATCTCTTCTAGTTCTTCCCGAGTTCCCGTGTGATTACTTTTTTTGTTGATCCGATCCATAATCACGGCAATCGCACCATCTCCCGTCACGTTACAAGCCGTACCGAAACTATCCATCGCAATGTACAAGGCGATCATCAACCCCTGGGCCGTCTCGTCAAATCCCAACATGGACTGCAATAACCCCAAAGCCGCCATGATCGCACCGCCCGGTACCCCCGGGGCCGCTACCATCGCAATTCCCAGCATGAAAATAAACCCGGCCATCACCCCGAAAGTAATCGGCATCCCCGACATCAACATGATCGCCATGGCACAAGCCACAATTTTCATCGTACTACCCGACAAGTGTATCGTGGCACAAAGTGGAATCACGAAAGCTGCCAATTCCCGATTAACACCATTTTTTATCGATTGCTCTAGTGTCACGGGAATCGTTGCCGCAGAAGATTGTGTTCCCAAGGCTGTCATATAAGCTGGTAACATATTCCGAAACAACCAGAACGGATTCTTCTTCGATACGATCCCGGCAATAAAGAATTGGATAAACAACAGAACGATCGTCAAGAAAAATATCATCACGATAATTTTCACAAACACGCCCAACACACCCGAAACCTGTCCGGAATTTGAGATATTCAAGAAAATACCGAAAATGTAAAGAGGCAATAAAGGAATAATCACCCCCGTGATCACCTTATTGATAATATCCTTGAAATCCTCCATCGCTCCTTTCAACGTGGCCCCGTTGATAACTGACATTCCCAGGCCTAACGTGAAAGCCAGAACCAAAGAAGTCATCACGTCCATCAAAGGGGGCATCATCACCGTGAAATAGGGAGCCAAAGGTTCCACCACTGTCGTTTCCAGCGGTTGTAACTCGGCATCTTTCAATAACCACGGATAACTCAAATCACTGGCAAAGTAAGTGAAGAACCCCGAGAACAAGGTGAACCCATACGCCAGCAAAGCAGTTATCAACAACAACTTTCCGGCACCTTTACCCAAATCGGCAATGCCCGGAGCCACCAATCCAAGGATCAGTAGCGGAATAATAAAACCGAGAAAATTACTAAACAAACTATTGATCGTCAAGAAAATTCTTACCAACCAATCGGGGAAGAAAAGTCCACACACGATACCTAAAGCAATCGCGATCACGATCTTTGGTAATAATCCTATCTTCTTTTTTTTCATACGCCCATCTATTTATATTAAAAATAACCTTACATTCGCATTACAATATAAGAATCATGAGCCTATGACAAGACTTCACGTTCCCAGGTATGCCATTCGGGGTACCCGCCTTTCGAGAGGTTTCCCTGTCTGCCTTAAACGAGAACGCAAGTAAAAAAGATTTACTAATTCTGTTTTTTTGTGCTATTCTAAGCACAATTGTTAATCAACTTGCATTTATTGAATGACTTGGAGTGCCGGCACTAACAATAACGGGTTTGCCATAAAACAAAAAACTTATCACTAGATATTATAAATCTTTCTCTAACAATCCTTTTAAGGTCACTTGCACGGAACTTGCCGAAGTCAAACGATATTTTTAGGCAATTATATACTACTTTACAGTCCATAAGGTAATGCTTATTTTCATGCTTAAACTCCTCCGTCACTTCATGCACCTCCTCTATAAGAAGTGCTGGTAATTCTTCTCAAAGATAGAGAGTAACTTAACTCTCCCTCTGTTTATAGAGGGGGGAGTACGGCGAAACCGGGAGGGAGTTGGCTTACTGTAAACTTGTATATAATTCCCTTATCTTATATAATCAATATATAATCCTTCTAAAATAGTTTTCATCTTTTAGTGATGCTATTTATACATTTATCTTTAAATTTGTGGCGGGATAAGATGTGCAACCATGATTATTAACGAGAAACACTTTCAACAATTCGTCAAAGGAAATGAAAAATCCTTTGAATCGATCTTTTGCCAATATTACAAGACATTAGTATCTTATGCCATGCGTCATGACTTAGAACTCATGGAGGCAGAGGATATCGTGCTTGAAATATTTCATCACATCTGGCAAATACGGGAAGAACTAAAATCACCCGCCGCTCTTCACTCCTTACTTTTCACTGCCACGAAAAATCGTACGTTAAACGTGGCGCGTAATCTCAAAAACCGGCAAAAACTCATCACAGAGAATTACCCGACAAAAGAGGAAGAAGAGTCTCAAGATTACCTGATGGAAGAAGAAATGAGTCGTTTGCTGGATGAAGCGATTAATCAATTGCCTAAACAATGCGAACAAGTCATCGTCGGGTTACTAGAGGGGAAGTCGCTTCAAGAGCTTGCAGACAAGATGCAAATATCCATTAATTCGGCAAAAACCTACAAGTTAAGAGCTATTCAAACTTTACGCTCTTTATTAAAAGATACTCCATTCTTGTTGTTAATCATCCTGATACGCACCAACAAGAAAAATTAAAACGACAAAAACTTCAAAAAAATACCTTTCCGTGTCACCGAAATAAAAAGTTGCGGGTTTATAAGATATAAAATAGCAATTATGGACCCGATCATAAAAAAACAACGTATCGCAGCTCTCATTTTAAAAGAGAAAATGGACGAATTGAGCAAGTCCGAAAAGGAAGAATTAACTTCCTGGCTTCAAGTTTCTCCCAAAAACGAGAAAATATATGTTCGTTTACAGGAAAAAAGTTTCAGCGAGGATATTGCCAGATACCAGCAGATAAGTACCGCTCGCGGCCTAGACAACTATCGCAGACGCTACAACATGCAAAAGAATTCACGATTGCTCGGCAAATGGTATTGGGCAGCGGCTGTTGTTGCCTTTGTCATCGGTATATCCACCCTATTTTTCTACCAAGAAGCCCCCCCTACCGTGGCCCAAGCCACTATTTCCCCAGGAAGTTCCAAGGCAATGCTAATTTTAAACAACGGGGAAATCATTTCCCTTTCGGAAAAAAACAAAACAGAAATCGTTGCCACCGAGGAATTATCCATCCGGAATGAAGGTTCGCAATTACGCTACACGGTATCCGAAAACACCAAAAACGAACAGGCAAATAATTACAACGAACTGATCGTTCCCAAGGGAGGCGAGTTCACACTTACCTTATCAGATGGCACGAAAGTATGGCTTAATTCACAAAGCAAAATAAAATATCCCGTCATATTCAACGATATCACCCGGGAGGTCTACCTAGAAGGTGAGGCCTATTTTGAAGTCACCAAAGATACCCAACATCCATTCCACGTGAACGTGAAAAACGGGGTAAGTATTGAAGTACTCGGAACTTCTTTCAACGTGCGAAGTTACATGGACGAGAATACAATAGAAACCGTACTCGAAAAAGGGTCCGTGAGAATGAGCCAGGGAAAGGATGCCGTCATTTTAATCCCGGGCAACAAGGCGGTCTACCTTCCCAACGAACCGATCCGGTTGACGACGGTCAACACGGAACTCTACACGGCGTGGAGACACGGACAATATATATTCATGAACGAAAGCGTGGAAAACATACTGAAACAATTGTCCCGCTGGTATGATATAGAAGTATTCTACAGCAACGAGGCGGCAAAATCCGTCGTGTTCAGCGGGGATGTCAGAAAATATGACAATATTAACACGTTACTCGAAGCGATGGAAATCCTAGGAGGCTTGCATTTCAAGATAAACGGGAAAACATTAATCGTAAGTTACAACAACTAAGCAATATTCTTTACAACACATTAAATTTAAGTACTTTATAAAATGATCGTTTTATGAGATAATCATAAATATGTAATTTTTTAACCACAATTTTATGAAAAAGAACTGTCAATTTTTAACCACAACGCTACTTGCACTGATAGGCTTGTCTTCCTGTTCCGATGAAGACAATAAACTATCAACCACGGGCCAGATTAGTTTTTATGGGGAAAATTATCTGCTGGAACAAGGAGCAATTTATCACGACAACAATCACACTGTGATCACCGTCTCGGACTACCTCTTCGAAGATCGTTATCTGGGAGAAAACGGGGAACAAACAGATCAGGTAAAAGGTTTTTCCGCTGAAATAAAAGAGAAACAAACCGGTAATTTCCTGATTGGTCTCTATGAACACGGGTTCGTGTTAAGTGATCTGACCAAAGACGCACGTGGGAATGGGGCCTGCATATGTCTACGGATAGCATCACCGGAGATTGACAAACTAGTACCCGGGAAATACACCTACTCTTTAAATCGCGACGAGTATACTTTTAAAGGGAATGCCAGCGTGAATTACAATTCCGGAGGAAGCACGAATCCCAATGAATTGACCGGGGGAGAAATCAACATCACTCAGGAAGGAGACCTCTACACGATTGCGTTCAAATGTGAAACCAGTTTCGGGGGACCGATAGAAGGGACATACACGGGGAGCTTGAAACCATTCGATATCCGCAAAGAGATCGGAACGGTAAACTTCTACGAGAATGTCAAACTGGAAGCCCTGTTCGATAAAGTAGAATACACGGATCTGGAGGGGATATTTCACAGCGAACCGGATTACCTGCGAGCAACGTCTTTCTTCCTAAGTTCCACGCAACAAGTGTATTCCGCCAATCTGTACAAAGGACTTGCAGAATCCGCCAAAAAAGGGATCGATATTGCCTTGGCTTACGACGCAACAAACAAAACAGTATATTTTGAATCTCCGATAAAAATGAGAGCCTTATTGTGGCATAACACATTCCAGAATGAAAACCTGTTCAATTACAGTTTCGATCTCCCCTGCCACACAAAGTACATGCCTGCTCCACAAGATTTCACGAATGCAGATTTCGAGGCTCTGGCAAAACAAGAAGATTTTGTTTTCGATTTTTCCGAAGCAAAAGTATCCATTCCCGTCGAATCGGCAACTCCGCGTTTCGTCTTTGTACAAACCGGTAACGGGTTACAGGGAGTTATCCGCATCAAAGAGATTACCCCGGAAAGTACGGAGATGATTAGTGGAATTATCTATCCCGTAAACCCGTCCATTATCATGGATGTCAAATTCCCCCGAAGTTTTTCGGAACAACAAATCAGATAAGCTCATCACAAAATAGCTAACAACATCTACTATGAAAAAAATCAATTATAAAAATAATTGTATGGGGAAGCTATGGAATTTTTTCAGGTTCTCGCTACTTTTTTTAGCGGTTCTTTTCCCCACATTATCGGCTAACGCAACAACAGAGGATACCAAACTAAACCTATCGTTAAAAAATGCCAATCTCCCGACAATTTTAAAGGAAATCAAAAATCAGACAAAATATGATTTCATGTATAATCCCAAAGAGATTGATGTCAACAAAACGATTTCCGTGAACGTGAAAAACGTCTCTCTGGATTCCGCTTTAAAAGTATGTCTCTCTCCTTTCGGGTTAACTTACACGATGAAAGATAAAATCATCATTTTGAAAAAAATGGAAGAAAAAGTCATCATCGGGAGCACACAACACGTTGTAGCCGGAATCGTGAAAGACAAGCAAGGAATGTCCTTGCCCGGGGTTGCCGTAATCCTAAAAGGAACCACGTTAGGAACGGTTACCGACCCCAATGGACGGTTTAAAATCAATATTCCACAAGGAAAGAATATATTAGGCTTTACTTTTATCGGGATGAAGCCCGTGCAACGTGAAGTAGAAGGAGAGCAAAACCTCTCGATCACGTTGGAAGAAGATATTGCCGAACTGGATGAGGTGGTTGTTACCGGTATGGAAACGATCAAGAAAGACCACATGACAGGTAGTGCTTCCGTAATTACGGCAAAAGATTTACGCACGCAAGGAATCAACTCGATTGACCGGATTCTGGAAGGAACCATCGCCGGACTCAACAGTACAACCTTATCGGGAGCTCCCGGCACCCGGGCAAAAATTACCATCCGGGGTGAAAATAATCTGACGGGCCGCACGGAACCCCTCTGGATCGTGGACGGACTTCCGCTCATGAGCGGGGTTCCGGAAAACAATACCGGAGATTACGCCGGTACGATCATGCAGGACGGAGTCGGTAACATCATGCCGGAAGATATTGAATCCGTAACTATACTAAAAGATGCTTCCGCTGCCGCAATCTACGGGGCAAAAGCAGCGAACGGAGTTATCGTTATCACCACGAAGAAGGGGTTCCGTTCAAAAACACAATTCAATTATACCGGTAATTACAGCCTGGCCGAAGCACCCAGCCTGCACATGGATTTCATGAATTCCCGGGAGAAGTTACAATACGAACAAGATATCCTGAAGACTTTCGGACTAAGTTTTTCCAACTGGACCGGACGAGGCGGGTATCTTTACAAACAATTGTTGGAAGGTTATATCACGCAAGACAAATACGATACGGAAATCAACCGCCTGAAAAACACGAACACGGACTGGTTTAACGTGTTATTCCGCACGGCACAATCCCACTCTCACAATATCAGTATTCGAGGTGGTTCCGACGAGATGACGTATTACACTTCCGTCAACTTTCAAGAGAAAAACGGAATACTGCTTTCAAACAAATACACGAATGCCGGGATCTTGATGAAGCTAGATTATCGCCCGATCAAGAATTTGATCCTTGCCCTTGATTTATCTGCCAATATCCGAAAGAACAGGGATCACGCTTCAGCCGTAGACCCGTTCACGTATGCAGTCTTTGCCAATCCTTACGAACGTCCTTACGATGAAAACGGGAATTATGCCGCCGATTTGAGCTATCTCGGCACGAACTACACGGAAATGACTGCCTCCGGGTATAAATACGATTCGTTTAATATTCTTCGAGAATTGAAAGAGACCAAGAAATCGGATGACGGACTGGATGCCAGTTTGACTTTTAATATTCGTTATGACATCATCCCGGGACTTGCTATTTCATCCATCATCCGAAAAGGAGCCAGTTATAACACAACGACCACCGAGATCGAGGCCGGAACGTACACTTCCTATAACAAAGAAACATTTGCCAAGCAAATATACAAAGATGTTCTTCCAAGTGAATTCAACAACGGAGAACTATCCGAATCTTCGGGTAAAAACTTCAACTGGTCTATCCGAAACCAGATAGATTATTCCTTCACGATCAAGAAAGATCATTTATTCAGCATTTTAATCGCTAACGAGGTCACATCTAAAAAGTTCAATAATTCCGGCTACACTTCTCCCATGTTTTATGGGGATTATCGCATCACGGGCGTTCCGGACTTGGGGAATGACGTTTCTTACGAAACACTACGGGCTCAAATCGGAAATATGTTTAATACTTCAACAGGACAGGATCGTACCGTATCCTTCCTCGGAACCTTCCGTTACGGGTATAAAGATCGGTATATCCTGAATTTCAACTACCGGGCGGACGGAGCAGATGCTATCGGAGACGCCAACCGATTCACCCCACTATGGTCCATCGGATTGCGATATAACCTACATCATGAAAAATTCTTCAAAAATGATGTCATCACGGAACTATCCCTTCGCGGGTCGTACGGTTATACCGGAAATATAGACCGGACGGCTTACCCGTTCTCAACGATTACGCTAGGTAATGATACTTACAAAGGAAACCGATTCGCAACCAAATTTACCTATCCGAACCCTTCCGTGGGTTGGGAAAAGAAAAAAGACCGGAATCTCGGTGTCGACATCGGTTTCTTTAAAGGCAGAATCAATTTCACCATGGATTATTATAATAACCGGACAGAAGATATTCTGGAAAACTTAAGCATTCCTATTTCCACGGGTAGATCGAGTGTAAAAGCCAACGGGGGAACCGTAGAAAACAGCGGTATAGAGTTCTTCCTCAATATCAGATGGATCAACCGGACAGACCTGACATTCAGCACATCGGCAAACGTGGCCAGAAATAAAAATGTCATCATCCGTTCAGAACATGATTATGATTCCTACGCGTCTGCCATTCGTTCCAGTATTCTAAAGGGAGGTGTCGTTAACGTGATCGGGAAAGAAACCGGTTCTATCTACGGTTGGAAGATTGCAGGAATAGACCCTTTGTCAGGGAATCCCCAATATTACTTGACCCCGGAAGGGAAACGGGCCTACGCTCAATTACTCGACAATTGGGATAATTTATCCGAATCCAGCAAACAGACTTACCTGAATAGCGGTGCCGTTACATCCCTGAATGCCGTACCGGATTATGTGGCCTATGACCGGGAAGCAGGTATGTCCCCGGACTATTTCAGACCCTCCATGCAATATCTAGGACGTTCCAACCCGAAGTACGTGGGTGGTTTCAATACCTATTTCCGTTACAAGAATCTGGAATTCTCCACTCAATGGAGTTACAAGGTGGGACATATCATCCAATCATTTAACGATCTTCAGAATGCCCCGAATAACTGGGATGATGCAGATCAAGCTGCTATCGGGTATGCCAGTGACTTGAGCGTGTCGGGAACCAACCGGGAACGACGTTACCTAGATTTCTGGAAAACAAGAGGAGACGTGACCGATATCGCCCGCTTTGTCTCTTCCGGTAACGATTATTGGGCAGGTGTTCACACGTCAACCAAATACGAAAAAGGGGATTACCTGCGTTTGTCCAATATCGCCATCAGTTACCGCCTACCTTCGGAAGTGGCACAACGATTCGGGATGAAAAACATGTCGCTTTCCCTTAACGCATACAATTTATTAACTTTTACCAAGTATAAAGGGTTGGATGTCGGTACATCAGGGGCGTTCTCTTACCCGACATCAAGAGAATACAATATCAAACTATCCGTAGGATTCTAAAAAATCAACGATATGAAAAAGTTATATATATTAATTGCCTTGATAAGTTTGTTCTTCGTCCAAAGTTGTGACAAGTTTTTGGATCTAAAACCGGAGAATATACAAGTAGTCAGAACGGTAGAAGATTATCGCGACTTGTTAGCAAGTTATATGAGACTATTGAAAACCGTGGACGGTAGTCAAAAACCGGTACTAGGAGACTATTTCCTATATCCCCAATTCAACGTGGGATCAATATTCGCCTATCGTTCCGGGGAACTCACCATTAACAAAAACTCAAGTTCTTATTATGACGCCTCCCTTGGAGAATATAAACAGAACGCCGTGAATCTGATGAGCTGGATGGGAAACGCCGACGGTTGCTGGACCAGTTACTACTCTTTTCTTGGCCCGATCAACATGATCATATCAGGGATCATGACTGCCGAAGGGGATGATGAACGTCTGCGGGATTACGTGAAGGGAGAAGCCTTGGCATGGAGAGCTTATTCTTACTTCAAATTACTTCAATATTTTTCTCCTTACAAAGAAGATAAATATGGAGTTCCCGTGTACTTGAAACCATACGAGGACCCGGGCAACGCCATGCCCAAGCGAGAAACTCAAACGAATGTTTACAAACAAATCCTCACGGATTGCCAAGAAGCTCTCGATTTAATGGAACGTACCCCTTCCACGACATGGAACTGTGCTTACGAACCCCGTTTTCTTCACGGGATGCTTGCCAGCATCTATTGCTACAAAGCCATGTCGGCAGTTGCCGAAGAAAATGATTGGCAAAACGCAATCAACCACGCAGACAAAGCGATGACCGGACGTACTTTCGTTCGTGATCAGGCAATATACAATGCTATGTTTGACACTCCAGCAAAACAAGCATTTACAAATGATGAGTTTTATCTTCGCATGGTGGATGGCTTTAATGGTCAAATTATAGATGTCGCAGGAGTATACTATCATTCACCTTACACAACTCCTCAAGCCAATCCGGGGCCTGAGCCAGAATTTTACGCTCTGTATAAAGAAGATGATGTTCGAAAAAAAGCATTTTTCCGAACCAAAACTGATGGTAGCATTATATATGACAAATATAATATATCATCAGATCCAAATGCTTTTTTCTCAGGTTTTGGAGGTATCGTCATGCTATTCCGAGCAGCAGAGACTCAACTCATTAAAGCGGAAGCCCTGTATAGATTAGGAAAAATGACAGAGTCCAAAGAAGCTCTAAACGAATTCAAACAAGGACGTTATCTTGATATTGAAGGTTCTTACACGGAATCCGACCTGCTGAACGAAATTCTGAAAGAACGAAAACTAGAGTTTTATCACGAACAAGACATATGGTGGTTGGATATGAAACGTACCGGGACACGGATGGAAAGAGTTATTAACGGAACACTGTATGTACTTGAACCGGACGACTATCGTTATTGTTTCCCTATCCCACAAAACGAAATGAAGGTGAACAAGAACATGGTTCAAAATCCGGGTTGGGAAGAGATCAGTCTTTAACTTCTAAATAAAAAAACATGAAAAGAATTCTATACACTCTCGTGGTAATCTTTATCGGATGCATCATATCCTGTACCCCGGATAAAGACGAAGTTCTGGAAATGGGACTGGTTGACATGGATCACATCAAAGATATAAAACTACGCACCAGTCACTACCAATTATTGGCAAACGGGAAAGCACAACTTGAGTTCAACCCGTTACTCACGACAAAAGACGGTTTTACCGTACAAGACAGCCGGATAGATCATTCCCAAATAGAGTATTACACCTCAACGGGTGAAACTCTACCCAAAGTATTTTCGACTTCCGACAAATCCCTGATCGGGGAAAAAATCAACGTGCACGCAAAAATCAAAGGAGTCGATCTCACCTCAAACACGGTAACATTCACGATCAGTGACCCATCCGTTTCAGACACTTACACGGAGATCACGATCCCGGTAATATTCCATTTGATTCAATCCAACCAGGATATAGCAGGATATGGTGGCGAAATCCCCATGGAAAGGATTCACCTGCTTATAGACAAAATAAATAATACGTTCTCTGGAAATGTCAGTACAAATGCCATGGGAGTCGACACTAAAATTCGTTTCAAAGCCGCCGTTTATGATCCTTACGGGAACAAATTACAGGAACCGGGTATCAACCGGATTTACGTGGAAAAGGTTACCGATGCTGCAAAAGATCAATACAAAACCTTTATTAAAGATCAAAAAGCATTATGGCCATACGACAAATATTTAAACGTGTGGCTGATTTCGGATCGGGAAAATGAATATGACAAATTCTTTTATACTATTTCCAGAACATGTATTCCTAGGTATATCGCCACCGAGACAGATCCGGCAAAAATCCCGGAAGGATTAACTTTATCTTCTTTACCAGAAAACTGGACCCCGGTTCCCAACGAAGTCGGTATCCTGTATAAACTGCAATCAATACAGACGATGGTACGTTCTTTCGGGGAAAAGAATGAAAACGAACTGGTAAACGGCTTCGGTTATTATCTGGGATTACTCCCGACATGGGGTGCTTCAAGTAGTGCCAAACCTCAGGATTATTGTTCAGACACGCATAAATATTACGGAAATGATAATGAAGGATACAACAAAAACCAAACAGCATACAAACTTGTCGGGGATTGCTTCTTCCTAGCAGAGAATATCATGGATGATCCTGTCGGGGTTCACCGTTCCGTCAGCCAGCAACAGGCTCAAAGAATGCGTTGGATTTTGAATAACAGCCCGGAACGTTCGGCATGGAAATCCGACTATGCTTTCACAGGACGATAAGATGTTCAACTATAAATAATAAATCATGAAAAGAATTGTATTATCATTCGTATGTGTATTTATCGCTTGCATGACAAGCCACGCACAAGGAGTAAAATTTGAAGCGGGCACGTGGGATGAAATCCTGGCTAAGGCCAAGGCTGAAAACAAGACAATCTTCGTGGATGTCTACACCAAATGGTGTGGTCCCTGCAAACACGTGTCGGAAACTGTATTTCCACAGGAAAAACTGGGTGATTTCTATAATCCCCTTTTCATTAACTTCAAAATGGACGCCGAGAGTCCGGCCGGGAAAGAGTTCGTGAAGACCTATCCCGTGACAGGATACCCCACCTTCTTTTTCATCGACGGGAACGGGAAAGTGATTCACAAAATAGTGGGAGCCAAAGATGTCGACGGCTTTATCTCGGAAGCTAAAATGATTTCGATGTACGCCCGTCATGGGGGAATTGATAACATGATGGTCGCAATCAAAAAAGGAACGGCCGACAGGGAATTACTGTATGATTATTACCAGTCCGCTAACAAGAAAAACAAACCGGAAGCGTTAAATCTTTACCTGAAAGCACTCCCGACAGAAGAATTAATTGATGAAAACAACAAACTCATTGAAGAAATGTCTCTTTACGACAAAGAATTAATGACAAGACTTGTTGATGAGATCGTGAAAGCTAGTAATGACGGTCGGTTCTCCAATGGGAAATATGCCGAAAAATTTGCTTTTTGTATCGTTTTTCCCGTTCAATATGATATTACCACGTTCCTCCGCACAAGTATTCAAGAAGGTAACTGGGAATGGTTCAACGAATTACTACAACTAAAAGAAAGATTTGCCAATTACGGAGGCCGAGTTTACGGGGGAGGCAAATTACTGGATGGCGATCTCAGGATTATTCAAGGGAGAGGACTATTCTTTGCCACTCCGGAGTACAATAAACTTTGCTATTGGACCCGGAACAAAGTAAATGAAGATGAATTCAAAAGCATACTCGTACCCTACATGGATAAACTGATCACCGAGAACCCCGTTGATTCTTTAATAAAAGAAGACAACAATCGAGTTCTGGATATGATCAAAAAGGAGGGGCTAAAAGGTCAGATGCAATTTTTCGCACAAGGAATCTTTGAAGCCGGTAACGTCACGGCTCATAATATTATCGCCTGGACCGACTATTTCTGGAAACTCTCGCCTTCGGACAAGAAAACTAAAGAATTATGCGGCAAATGGATTAAATATGCCTTTAACGTAAATCGTTTTAATGATAAAGTTGCCGTCCCGGCCGCCGACTTATTGGCCAGAATCGGAAATTTCAAAGATGCCAAAATCATTTTAGAAAAAGCGATTGCCAGCCAGAAAGAGCTTAAAAACGAGGATCAGAAAGTTTATAAAAAACTCGAATTGAAATTACGGGATATCAATAATGGTAAACTGTAACATTTTTTCCTCGCACTGGGAAAAGTTGCCAACACCACCTCTGTTTATGAAGTCTCTGAAAAAGCTCTTTTTGTAAAAAACGATTACCCCCTCCAACTCTCTCCTTACACAGGAGGAGGGTTGATCACCAATCGGTTTCCCCTCCCGTGTAAGGAGGGGTTAGGGAAGGTAGTTATCAATATTCAATTGAAATAATAAATTATGAAGAAAATCGTATTATCATTCGTATGTGTATTTATCGCTTGCATGACAAGCCACGCACAAGGAGTAAAATTTGAAGCGGGCACGTGGGATGAAATCCTGGCTAAGGCCAAGGCTGAAAACAAGACAATCTTCGTGGATGTCTACACCAAATGGTGTGGTCCCTGCAAACACGTGTCGGAAACTGTATTTCCACAGGAAAAACTGGGTGATTTCTATAATCCCCTTTTCATTAACTTCAAAATGGACGCCGAGAGTCCGGCCGGGAAAGAGTTCGTGAAGACCTATCCCGTGACAGGATACCCCACCTTCTTTTTCATCGACGGGAACGGGAAAGTGATTCACAAAATAGTGGGAGCCAAAGATGTCGACGGCTTTATCTCGGAAGCTAAAATGATTTCGATGTACGCCCGTCACGGGGGAATTGATAACATGATGGCCGCAATCAAAAAAGGAACGGCCGACAGGGAATTACTTTACGACTATTACACTTCTGCCAATGAAAAGAACAAACCCACGGCCTTAAATCTTTACTTAAAATCCCTTCCCACAAAAGAATTAATTGACGTGGATAACAAGTTAATTGATGAAATCTCCCTATACGACAAGGAACTCATGACTCGTCTCGTGGAAGAAATCGCAAAATTCAGTCATGGAGAAAAGTTTAACGACAAGGAATTTGTGGTAAGATATTCTTTTAATATCGTTTTTCCCGTACAATACGACATTACCACCTTTTTGGAGAAAAGTATTGCGGAAGGAAACCTCGAATGGTTCAACGAGTTACTGGAATTAAAAGAGAAATTCAATCATTACACGGGAAGATTACTGGACGGGGATCTAAACATTCAACGAGGCCGAGGGATATTCTTTGCCACCCCGGAATATATCAAATTATGCTATTGGACAAAAAACAGTACCAATGAAAAAGGATTCAAGGATGCTTTAACGACTTACATGGATAAACTTATCCGTGAAAATCACGTCGATTCGTTGATCAAAGAGGATCAGAATGGCCCGCTGAAAATAATAAAAAAAGCGGGAAATTTAAAAGGACAAATGAAATTCGTTGCCTCATTTCTTCTCGATGCGGGTAACGTGACGGCCCACAATATCATCAACTGGACGCATTATTTCTGGAAACTCTCGCCTTCGGACAAAAAGACAAAAGAGTTATGTACCCAATGGATCAACTACGCTTTCAACATAAATCGTTTTAATGATCGTGTTGCCGTTCCGGCGGCTGATGTACTAACACGAATCGGGAATTTCAAAGATGCTAAAATCATTTTGGAAAAAGCGATTGCCAGCCAGAAAGAACTTGGGAATGAGGATCCTCAGGTGTACAAAAAGCTAGAACTAAAGCTTCGGGATATCAACAACAAGAAACTATAAAATCAATCAAGAAAGAGGTGTTGGGAAGGGGATGAAACCAACACCTTTTTGTAAAAGCTAATTAGCGAAAGAATTGTATGAACAAAAAATTACATTGTATGAAAAAAAGATCCGGTTCAGGCCAAACGCCAAGCATTGATGAACCCGTTAACGGAACAACTGGGAATACAGTTTATGCCGGGTTGTCTAGTTAAACCGTCAGAGAACTTCTCCCCAGATTTAATTGTTTCTTTCGTCACCAAGGAGGCCGGAGAACTTTCATATCTTCTAGAAGATATGCGGAAACATGACTATTCGTTCACCACACCTGGATGTACGGGACTAAATTACACAACGGATAAAGGATTCGAAGTTATTCCCCTATTCAAAACGGATACCGTTGGCTGCTAGAACGAAATCGAGACGACTAATTTCATCGACGACACGGTTCGTATGAACCCGGCCAAAGGCGAGACGGAGGAAATATTCACAACGGCCCTCGCATTACGAAGAAATATCAACAATAAAGAACAACGTATTATCATCATCGGTGACGCCAATTGCCTTAGTAACTCGGAAGTCGAGATGAGAAGAAAAGGAATCCAGGCCGTAAACTATTCCTTCATTCTCGGGACTTTTTTCTGGCTGTCGAATGAAGAAGTTCCCATTGACATCCACCGCCCGACACCTCCCGACAACAAAGTTTATGTCGGAGAGTCTGGCATGAAAGTCACGAAATTCGGACTCATCGGGGGACTCTCCATGATCCTCGTATTCTTGGCCATCTTTATCTGGATAAGGCGAAGAGGAAGGTAATGATATTTTACCTCCTTAACCCCTTCTGTAAAAGAAGGGGTTAGGGAGCATTCATACGAGAATACCTACTTTCACCTCATTCTTCCCAATGCCCGAAATGATTCGAGCGGAACACCCGAACTTCCCGGCGTAATTGATTTAATTCATGCTGCATTTCG
This sequence comes from Butyricimonas sp., assembly GCA_019423345.1. Lineage (GTDB taxonomy): Bacteria > Bacteroidota > Bacteroidia > Bacteroidales > Marinifilaceae > Butyricimonas. The sequence continues at coordinate 190,087 of JAHZBN010000004.1, forward strand.
TGTAAACGTCCCATCAACTCGTGAATGACACCGATTCCCTCGATATTTACTGACAAATCCTCGTGCCAACGAATAAATCGTTCCAAATCGTGTAATTGCGATTCAAGCAAATAGCGTTCGCCATCGACCACCCGGATATCAATCAAACCATCCTCTTCCAGCGAGAGTATGAACGAGGGATCCACGTGACTTTTCTGACAGTATTCCCTGACTATAATCAAATCTGTTTCCATAACTCTTTTCCTTAATTAAGATTCTGTAATTCCCGGAACAACTCTTTCTGCTTTTCCGTCAACGTCGTCGGAATCTCCACCGAGTAAGTCACGATCAGATCACCGAACTTTCCCTCGTCCTTGTAAACGGGAAAACCTTTCCCCTTCAACCTTACCTTCGCGCCGTTCTGCGTTCCCGGTTTCACTTTCAACTTTACCTTCCCGTCCATCGTCGTGACCACCTGCTCTCCACCGAGGACTGCCGTGTACAAGTTCAAGGGAGCCGTCACATACAAATCATTCCCCAAACGTTTGAATACCGGATCCTCGGCAATAATAAACGTGATGTATAAATCACCGGCGGGTCCGCCGTTCACCCCGGGGCCACCCTGTCCTTTCAGCTTGATCGTCTGTCCGTCGGCAACACCGGCCGGGACCGTGATTCGGATATTCTTACCGTTCACTGTCAACACTTGCTTGTGGGTTTTGGCCGCATCCTGAAATGAAAGATGTAACTCGGCATTATAATCCTGTCCCCGGAACCCGGCAGTCCGTCCACCGCCTCTCCGCGAACCGAACAAGGACTCGAAGAAATCCGAGAATTCCCCGTCACCTCCCATACCGGAGAATCCGCCTCCCGAAGACCAGTAAGTCCCACCTCCATCACCAAATCCGCCACCACCTTGCTGTTGGTAACGTTGTTTCTGGGCTTCGAACTCGTCCGCATGTTTCCAGTTCTCGCCGTATTGGTCATACTTCTTCCGCTTCTCCGGATCACCCAATACCTCATTCGCCTCGTTTATTTCTTGGAAACGTTGTTTGGCATTCGGATCATCCGGGTTCAAGTCCGGGTGATACTTTCTGGCCAGTTTCTTAAAAGCCTTCTTAATATCATCCTGTGAAGCACTTTTGTCAACTCCTAAAATTTTATAGTAATCTATATAGGCCATACTTTTATAATTTATACATTCTGTAATATGTTAATACAAACTACGTACCAACCTACGATATACGTTCTAAGCTGATACATAGTTACGACCGAAACTGACAATGTGGCAACAAAAAAAGCCGAGATAAAAGAATCTCGGCTTTTACATCTTTTAATCTAAATATTATTGTTGCAATATGTAATTCTCAAAATACAATTTGAAACGATCTTTTAAAAGATCTTTAATCTTCAACATCTTGTCCATCTCGATCTTTCTCATTTCAAGTTCCGATTCCACGAAATGACTGATAAACTGATCCTCACCCAGCCCCTCGAGCAATTTGATCTTCGTGTTGATCTCGTCCTCGTAAATCTTAGTCAACTCCTTCACATCACTCTTTTTCAACTTCAACACTTTCGTTTGAACTTTCACAGTACTATCAATCTGTCCCTTGATTGACTGACTCTTTTCCAGCAACATTTTACGCAAGGTCGCATCATCACCCAATTGCTCTTTAAAAGCATTCACCCGCCGAGCCATATCCTCCATACTCATCTTTTCACCTTTCTCCAACATCACTCGTTCTTCCTCCAAGTTTTTCAAATACTCTTCAAAAGTCAATACCGTTTCCTGCGGGGTATATTTAAACGTAATCGGTAAAGTTTTCTCGAAACGTACGGCTTTCCCTCCTGACATGGCCGGTTTCCATTTCGGCATACCTGCAATCACCCTTAATGCCTCTGCGTCCAAAAGAGGATGGGCAGATCGAACCACACGAGCATGTGTCACCGCTCCGTCTTTCTCGATCACGAAAGTAACAAATACCCGCCCGTCAATTTGATTGGCATACGCCTCTTCCGGATACTGTACATTTTCCCCGATCCATTGATTCAAATTCCCGTTAAATTCCGGTTGTACCTCGGCAACTACCATAATTGTCGTATCTTCATCCATTAACCGCACGTCCATATCTCGTGCCATTACCGGGGTTGCCAACCACCCCAACCCAAGCATACACCCCATAACAAGTGTCACTTTAGCCCAATTGTAATTCTTTTTCATATAATGTATGTTTATCATTAAATTATTCTATCCTCATTAAAAGGAAGTATAAAGCTACAATTATTATTAGAAATTTAAATATTTAATCTCGCTTTTTTCTTTTCTCTATTTGACGCAAGCGCTGAAAATTTGACATAAAATTGTGACAAAAAGTCCATAAAAAGAGTTGGCATACACTTTGCAATATCTATAAACGAATGCAGGTTCACAAAAAACCTGAATATAATTAAATGATAATGTTGAACTTAAAGATAGGAGACTAAAATTATGATGCCTGTAAGAAGAACTCAAAATTGGTTACCAAGTATCTTTAATGATTTCTTTGATAACGAGTGGATGACAAGAGCAAACGCAACCGCACCTGCGATTAACGTGATCGAATCCGAAAAAGATTATAAAGTTGAAGTTGCAGCTCCGGGTATGACAAAAGAAGATTTCAACGTTCGCATAGACGAGGATAACAATCTAGTGATCTCCATGGAGAAAAAGAGCGAGAGTAAAGAGGAGCAAAAAGAACATCGCTACTTACGCCGGGAGTTCTCATACTCGAAATTCCAACAAACCATGATTTTACCAGATGACGTGGATAAAGAGAAAATCGCTGCCGGGGTTGAACACGGAGTTCTAACCATCGACTTGCCGAAACTATCTCTGGAAGAGATTAAAAAAGCAGAAAGAACCATTGAAATTAAATAAAGACAGGTAACCAAGAGAAAAGGCGATCGAATAAATTGTTCGACCGCCTTTTTTTATACCATCAAGAATTTATAAAACCCTTGATCCATCCTGAATCAAAGGCCCTTGTTCTGATATCTTAAAATAATTTTACCGTTGTAACGGGAAAGTCAATACTTGTTCCTTATCTTTCTTCACGTCTGACTTATTGATCTCGATATTCTCAACCAAGATTGAAGACGGATAAATCAAAGAAGACAATAACTGACCATTTAAAATGTAGTTACTCACATTTTCCTTGCTGGAAATATTCAACATACGTTTCAGGTTTATCAATGTCAACCCACTTACATCTCCGAAACGAACTTGAGTTTCCTTACCGTCCAGATCCACCCGATAGATACGAGAAGCCTTACCGGCTAAACTCCGAACAATATAAGCATACTTCAAACCTTCTTCTTTAGCAGCTTTAATCAACGCACTCTTCATTTTCTCCGGTTTCGTTCCTTTTTCCACTTCAATATGAATGGTACCCGGAGCCGTAGAGAACATTCCATTTCTGCTAGACAACAAGAAACGGGAACTACCCGTTGATTGGGGAGCGTATAAAGTCGGGGTACACCCGTTCAACATACTTTTGAAAATACCATTTTCAACCAATGTCATCTCTTTAGCAGGTACGATACCCTCTGCATCAATATTATAAGCCCCTAACAAAGGAACTCCATTATACTTATCTAAAGAGCTATAATTCTTGATTGACACTCGATTGTCCACAATTTTCATACCCAAACGAGCATCCAATGTTTTCACCGGTTGAGCCCGATCAGTATCGGGTTTACGATAAGCAAAAAGAGCTCCACGTTTCAAGAAGTTACTTATAAAAACAGATGAACAAGCACCATCTTCAAGCAACACCGGACCTGCATAATATTCTGTAATTGCAGGCGCATTCTTCAACTTGATCAAGTTATCGGCAAAAGCCTTAACTCCTTTCTTTAATTCATCCAAAGAAGGCAAATCATCCGGACGAGCAACAAGCACGGAATATGCATCATCAATCCGAACTCCATCTTCTGTCATCACGTAAGCAGAGGCAACCAAGCTTGCATAACGTAATGGTTCTTTCAGTACAACTCCATCCGTGGTAGACTTGTACACTTCCATTTCCTGTCCAGTAATAGCCACGGATGAATCATAAATATCCTTATAGTCCTTGAAAATAGCAGATAATTCTTCTACAATATTCTCTAATTTTGCTCTATCAATTGTATACGCCGTTTTTGGCTCCTCAATTCGAGTAACGGCATCCACCTTCTGTTGATCTTTCACGGTAGCTTCTTCGGCAGTCTTCGGGTTCGCCTTCAAATAAGCATCCTTCATCGCTCCTGCCTGCAATGACCATTTATACATCGCATCTGATCCTAACCAGAAATTTCTCCGGATTACATCATAATCAGCCTGCTCCGGCATTCCGGCCTGAACAGAAGCACATACATAATTAATATCATTATTATGATCATAATCCCCTAAGAACATCTGTACACCCCCAACAGCACTCCAAGGAGACTCGTAAAAATTAGTAACACCACCTAACGCTCCCACAACCTCAAACTGATGTGTACGTCCCAAAGTATAAGACAAATAATACGGTTTCTGCATACCCGGCAACATCAATTGATCCTTGCTACGTTGCATCTCATCCTGCATAGCTTTAAAGATCACCTGATCCTGCTCATTCTGTGCGGATAATGATCCTACCAACAGGAAAAACAATATAATCGATAATATATATTTCATTTTATTCTAAATTTAAAATTTACGACCGAAGAACTCCAAACCTTAATAATTTCGATCTATTCATTTTCAGTTTTCAATTCTCCATTTCATTTGTTCTGCGGAGCCGGTAAGATCGGGGGTAAATCTCTTGACTTCTGTCTACGTTGAGTCTCGATCTTATTTACCAGAATCATTGGGGAACTAGCCGTTACAGGCACCCAACCGGATTCCGCACCACACTCTCCCGTGAACACGCTGGGAGCATCACCTCCACATACAATATTAGAGAACATGGATAACGGGGTTCCAATCAAATCCACTCCGCGAACCAACTCGTCCGGACGTCCGTCCACATAGATTCTGTACACTTCCAAGGGAGTCACGTTAAATGAATTCAAACTACCACCTTCCCCGGTCAACGTGAAACCACTGGTTACTTCTTTAAAATAGTACCCGTATTCTTTTCCTTGTTTTTTAGCCTCTTCAATCAACATGGAACGCAATTCAGCCTCCGTGTGAGGTGCTGTTGTCTCTACCACCAAATTAGATTGACGGGATACAGGATCACCACCTCCGGCAGTACGTCCATGACCATTACTATGTGGGAATCCATCCAGCGGCACTCGGCTCATCAAGAACTCTCTCAAAATACCGTCTTTCACGACATCAACCCGGCGAGCTTTCACTCCCTGATCATCATACAAATAAAAACCATTCAGCTCTTCCCCAGCGTAACTACGCAAAGTCGGATCACAATATACTTGGAAGTCTGCAGGCAAAACCAACTCTCCTACTTTCTTCTTAAAAGTTTCACCACCACCTTTCAAACGATGACCTTCAATACGATGACCGAAAATCTCGTGGAAGAACACTCCACTAGCCGGACCGGACAAAATAGCAGGTCCCGTATAAGGATCAACAACCGGAGCATCACGCAACACGGTCAATCTTTTTACCATATCCTTAGCATCAGCAATCATCCGGTCATTAGACGGGAGGTCCTTCGGATCGTATGCAAAGTACGACATATTCAATGGTAACTCCATACCGTCTTCAGCTTTCATGGATGCACTAATCATGATTCGTGCATATGTTCTATTCTGCACTACTTCAGTTCCTTCTGTATTTACGAAATAATTCCGCAGGACCCGGAATGTCAAACTAACATCACCCGATTGTAATAACGGATATGCCTTAAACACCGCTGAAACTTCATTCAAACGTTTTTCCCAAGCAACTCGATCAACCGTCAACTTCTCTGCAGGAAGAGGAGCCTCATAATATTTCTCAACCGGAGCAGCAGAGAAAGAAGGAGCTTTATCCTCGTCAGCAACACTCACCTGACTTTGAGTTTTCGCTCTCTGGTAAGCCTCCACTGCAAAATCATAACGTTTCATTACTTCAGCCCAGATTGCCTGACGAGTTGCATCTGCACCTTTTTCATCATCCAATCCCAAATAAGCCACCCGTACATTACCACGTTGATCTGCCGGAGCACCCATTGCATTATATTTAAAATTATCCAGAATAGTATCTCCCACCCGAATTTGTGGAACCATTGAACGAGAATGTTGTTCCACTGACATCATCGTGGCTCCGAAAGAACTCGAAATATTCACCGTTCGATCATCCATCACCCTAAAGTTCATGTGATAGGGAGGATTTTCCTGTTTCTGCAGCTCTTGCATATCAGCTGCCAACTCTTGTTTCAATAGTTGCAACAACTTATCCTGTTCCTGCGCACACAACGTATGCACCGATAACAGCGAGAAGATGCAACTAACAATAATTAATCCTAATCTTTTCATTTTTAATTATTTTAATCATTCAACTTTTTTTTGATCTCTGAAGATCACGCACTATTTCTCTCAACAAATTTATACGACGAAATTCGTTATTCAAAATGATTCTACATTAATTCTTTGTTAATTCTTCCCTATCCGGTTGTTAACTTTGTTAATTTCAATTTCCCCAAAACGGCCCTAAAGAAAACCTCACACAAACTAAAATACGCCTACCACACTCAAAAAATATAAGGATTTATTTGTTTATTTTTATAGTTAAACAAATAAATCCTTAAAGTGTCTTATTTTTCCGAGTATTGCTATAATAATATTAAAACACTATCTTCTTTTCCTCCTAAACAACAATACAACACAACCAATCACAAGTGATAGTGGGACAATCCACATTATAACTATTTTTATAGTAGAAACTCCATCCTGAGAAACCACAACTTGATCATCAGGGGGATTTACTCGATTAGCATCAACAGGGAATTCCTCGTAAGACATATTACGGAATGTTTCCGTTATTAACGTAAAATTCGAACTTCTAAACCCGGCCCTATTCTGCGAAAGCTCCAAAGTACTAATACAATCGGCATCTCCAATCACAAAGATACGCTGTTCTTTATTCTTCACTGAACGAGTGAGATACAACATAATTGAATTAGAACGCTCCACCTCTCCCGCATCTGGATTTAATACAGACTTTTCATTAATAAAATCTGTTGTTTCCTTCTCGATCCAAGAACCTTTACTTGCACTAGCCAATACTTCTGTTATTTTAAATCCTTTCGTCGTATCTAGGATCTCGATCGCACAGACTGAAGGAGTTATGATAGAATAGCCTCTACGAAAATACTTGATATAGTTTTCTGAAACCGTGGCAGCACCTTCTTTTATATCCGCAGCGACAATATCATCCAGATGAATCTCGGAAGGAGACACTATAATACCATCCGCAAAACGTAATCCTAATTTTTCAACAACCGGATTCATAAATTTCTGACGCTTAGGTTCCCCCAGTATAAACAAATTTCCTCCCCGTGCCAAATAAGCATCAAAATTACGAGTTTCTTCCTCCGTCAAATCACTTCTCATATCTGCCAATACCACAATGTCAATATCCTCTGGTACCGGTTGCTCTAATGATATTTCACGTATCCCGAAACCACTATTTATCAATGAATAACGGAATGTTTTATTCGATGCAAAAGCCCCATATCCTTTTTCTCCCAAATCCATACCACTTCTCTCTTTATGCCCGGTAACAAAACCAACCACGGGAGCCTCTTGAAATAAAGTTTTTAACGCAGTAGAAATCTGCGCTTCATAAGGATAAACACTATTATCTTGATAAATACGCAAAATAGCCTTTTTTCCATTTGCGGCAGTAATCACCCGGGCAAACCGACCATTTTCTCCCGAAATATCATCTTTCTTCAATACCTCATCCAAAGACAGAAAACGTTTAGGATTGTATCCGGAATACCGACATTTATCCTCCACAATCTGTTCTAAAGTCATCGTATCGTAAGCAGCTTTCGCATAAGGCATATATCCTTTCGCGTAATAATAAACATACTCAAGTTTTGTTTCTGGTTTAAATCGTAAATATTGCTCAAATTGGGCAATATCATCAATTCTATTTCTCGGAGCACCCCGATCATAAGTCTCATCCAAATAATTCACGTAAGTCGTAATCGTCAAATCACCCTTTAATTGTTCAAGAATCTGCTGACTTTCCTCGGTTAACGTGTTCATTTTAGTAGCCGTTGAATCATAATAAATACTGAACTTCGGCAAAGATGAAATGTATCCCAAGGTTAACGTAATCAACAACACGAAACCATATTTCAACGAAGTTTTCCACTTGGCCAATCGTAATCTTTCTCCTTGCAACTTAATCACAGAAAGTCCCAAAAACATGAATATCACTAAAATAAAATACAACGTATCCTTGGAACTGATCATCCCGTCAATGAACACCTTTGAGCGTCCAGATATAGCCAACCAATAGGTGATGTCCCGAACAAAATCATATTCCTGCCCAACACCACCGATAAAATTCAAGATAGCAAGAATCGCCAGCGTTCCCACCACGGCAACGACCTGATATTTCGTGATTGTAGACATAAACAGCCCGATAGCCCCATATGCCAAAACCGTTAAGAAAACACCCAACACTCCGGTTAACATCAACAGGACATCCGGGGCCTGCACGGAAATACACGTACTGATAACCGTCCCCATTAAAATCACGCACAATAGTAAAGCGTAAACTACCACCGCCAAGAATTTACCCAAAATAATCTGCAAATTCGACACCGGTGACGAATACAACAATTTGATAGACCCACTGCTCAATTCACGACTCATCAACCCCATCGTGAACAACGGGATATAGAGATACAAATTCTCCAACAGATTGGAAAGAATTCCCATATACCCACCAAACAAAGAGGAAGTGACCGCAAACATCCGATAACCCAATTCTTGGTTTTTAAGTTGTAAAGCTAAGGCATCGCTGTAAGCCATACCCACCTGAAAACTAAAAACAATCAAAATAAGCCATGCAATAGGAGAGAAAAACAGAACTCGAAGCTCTGATTTTGTAATCCGTATAATCGTTCTCATTCTTATAATCTTTTTAAATAACGTATTATCATATCAACACCTGTCTCACGCATCCTTTCCAGACAACTTGGCAAACACCTTATCCAACGACTCCTTCTCCAAGGATATTTCCCGTAAATGCCATTGCTTCGAGACTGCCAGTTTTACCACTCGCCCAATAATTGAATCATCCCCCTTAAAATGTAAACGGATACGGGTATTCGTCAACCGCTCCACCCGCACGACGCCCTCTATCTTCATCAACTCTTCAGAAGAAGGAGCGTTATGCATAATCGTAAGTAAAGCGCTAGGAGACATATACGTGTTGAAAGCATTGATCGTACCTTCAAACACTTTCTGCCCATGCTCAATCATCATGATATAGTCGCAAACAGCTTGTACCTCGGGTAATATATGAGTTGAAATTAAAACGGCTCGATCCTTTGCGATCTCTTGGATCAAACGTCTAACCTCCATAATTTGATTCGGATCAAGCCCGTTGGTCGGTTCATCAAGAATCACAAACAAAGGGTTATGAATAATCGCCTGTGCAATCCCTACACGTTGTTGGTATCCCCCGGAAAGATTCCGAATCTGCCGTTTACTGAAATGTGTTATTCCACATTTTGCTTTAGCCCTCTCCATCGCCTCAGGAATCTCCTTTTTAGGCATCAAACGGATATCCGCACAGTGATACAAATATTCGTCTACCGTCATCTCCGTGTGAAGAGGAGCCTTTTGAGGCAAAAAACCGATAAACTTCTTCGCCTCAATCGGATGCTCTCTTAAATTTATACCATTAATAAAAACATCCCCCTCTGTTTGTGTTAACACGTTGCAGATAATATTCATTGTTGTGGATTTACCCGCTCCATTAGAACCCAACAACCCAAACACGCCATTCTCCTTTATCTCGAAATTGATATCACGAATAGCCCAATCTACACTATATTTATGAGATAGATGTTTAACCTCCACTATTTTATTTAACATACATTCAAATTTTAATGTGAAAACATATCTTCTATAGCACTACTTACGTTGTCTCCTATATATGATAGAGATACCCGAAATCGCAAGGAAAAGAGGGAAGAGTACCATAAAAAACAATTTAATCCAAAATCTCCAGCCGGGAGACAGATCGATATGGTTATCTATTGCCGCAATACGTTCCGTATCTATCGGAAATACATCATTTGAAAGCCAACGGAATGAACCGGAGATAATCCCCATATTATTCACTTCCATCCCTGGACGTGACAATCCGAATTCTTCATTCGTGATAAAATCGCTATCACCAGAAATCACGATACGTTGTTCCTTATCACCCACGTTACGCCTCAAATATATCAATGTCGCATAAACACCTTCCTTCTCTCCGGCCTCCGCATTGCAAATGAAATCACCATCCACGAGATCTTTCGTTTCATATTCAATCCAAGCCTTATCACCCGTTTTTAACACGGGATAAACCTCGAAATCCTTCACATCCGAATAATCCAACGCCAAAGACGAGGGCACCGATACACCATATCCGAAAGCATGCATATTGGCAAATGTCGAATGCTTCTCAACAGCCTCCTCCGTGTACGTGGTTCTCAAAACAACAGGGGAACCTAGCTCGTTCGGACAAGCCAATACTCCATCCGAGAAACGAACTCCTAAAGAAGCCGTCAATTGATTCATGTTTTCACTTCTTCCATACTCCCCTAAAATCACCATATTTCCCCCTCTCGCCATAAAATCCTTCACATTAGCAAGTGCTTTTTCCGACAAAGGCTCTCGCAAATCTGAAATAACAAGCACAGAAATATCATCTAATACTTTTTCGTTATCCAAATCAATCTCTCGCGTATCAAAACCTTGATTCAACAGTGAATTACGGAACCATAAATCTTTCGCAAATAAATAGAAACCACGTCCCCCGTAATTATTAATACTCCGCGAACCGTATCCCTTGGAAAATGCAACCATCGGGGCTTTAGCCACGAAACGCTTCAACATGGCAGTAATCTCTGTCTCGCGCGGATGACGTTGGTTATCATTAAACAACCGCAAAAACGCTTTTTTACCATCTTTTTGTTCTGCAATACGGACAAACTGATACCCTTCACCACTTAAATCAACAATCTTGTCAATTTCCTCCGGAGATTTAAACATTTTAAAATTCAGATCGCTAATCTTACAAAGAGCCTTAGCACGCTCTTCATCCGTCATATTCGGGTACTGTGCATCAAGATCCGGGTTATTTGCATGATGATAATAATACACGTATTTCATCTTGATATCCGGTTTAAAACGTACATAGCGTTCAAAACGTTCAAAATCCCAGTTACGGTTAAAAGGTAATCCGGCGAAATAATCCGGAGCCAAAATATTCACATATGTCGTAATCGTGAGCGGTTGAGTCAATTCCTTCATCACCTCCTGACTCTCCGGGGATAACGTGTTACTCTTCGTGTAAGTCCCGTCATAATATAACTTTGCCTCTGGCAAAGAAGTCAAATAACCCAACAACAATGCCGTCACGACAATCGCACTATATTTCAAAATTTTCGTGCGCAAAGACATGATCTTCTTCTCCGTGTTTAATTTCAATACAGAGAGCGAAAGAAACAATCCGATTACAATCAAGAAATACATCACATCCGCACTAGGCAATAACCCCTCGATAAAAGAAACCGAACGTCCATAAATTGACAGCCAAAAAGTAATATCCCGAACAAAATCAACACTTTGACCAACATCCCCAATAAAATTCAACACAGCTAAAACCGCCAGTGTCCCCACTGCCGCTACCACCTGATAAGCCGTAAGAGTTGACATAAACAATCCGATTGCCGAATAGGCCAAAATCAAAAGATAGATTCCCAACATTCCGACCAAAAGCATGGAAATCTGAAAATTTTCAACTGTCAGCCAAGAGAAAAGCACGTTCAATCCGATAATACTCATCAAAGCCGCACCATAACACATCATGGCTAAATACTTTCCAAATATAATCGAAGAATTTTTCACCGGAGAAGAATACAGCAACTTAATTGACCCCGATTGGTACTCACGACTCATCAACCCCATTGTGATCAACGGAATATATAAATAAAGGTTACGCAAAATCGGTTTCAGAATACCCGTCATCCAACTGTTATAAATCGCAGATGACACATTCCACAATCCGCTACCCAAAGATTTAGCCCTCAACTGGCTATCAAACACATTTGCATAATCATACCCTATCAACAAGGCAAAAATAATCAACACCAACCAAGCTACAGGAGAATAAAACATAGAACTCAGTTCTATTTTAGCCACCCTAAACGTCTGTCTTATATTATTATTTAATTTCATATTCACGCTACTTTACTTTTCCGGATAATTGTGCAAAAATCTGATCCAAACTACACCTTTCAACCACCAGCTCTTTCAAATCCCAATCATTCATCACGCTTTCTTCAACATATTTTTCCGTGACCGTATTATCCTCATTAAAAAATATTCTAAAACGTTTTTCCGACAACGCCTCCACACCCTTGTTTGGAGCCAATCGGGCGAGCACCTCTTTTCCCGGGGAATTATTCAACTCGATAATAAAACTATCGGGAGCGATATAATTATCAAAATCTTCCATAGACCCGGAAAACACCAAATGACCGTTATCTATCATTTTTATATCATTACATATCGCTTGAACTTCAGACAATATATGAGTAGACAACAACACGGAATGTTCTTCCGCAATTTCCCTAATTAGGTTACGAATATCCACAATTTGATTCGGATCCAGCCCATTCGTCGGCTCATCCAACACCACAAAACTTGGATTATGAACGATAGCCTGTGCAATACCGACCCGCTGTTGGTATCCACCGGAAAGATTCTTGATCAAACGATCACGAAAATGCGTAATCGAACAGCGTTCCAAGGCTATATCGACAGCCTTATTTACTTCCGACTTATCCATCAAACGCAAAAAAGCTGCATTCTGCAAGTATTCCTCCACCGTCAAATCCGTATACAGGGGAGGCTGCTGAGGCAAAAAACCAATATACTTTTTAGCCTCCACAGGATTTTCGCGTAAATTAATACCATTAATAAAAACTTCCCCTTCTGTCTGATTCAAAACCCCGCAAATAATATTCATCGTGGTTGATTTGCCGGCCCCATTAGACCCCAACAAACCCATCACTCCTTTCTTCGTGATATCAAAACTAATATCTTTTATCGCCCATTGCACGCTATAGCGATGAGACAGATTTTTTACTGATACAATCGAACTTCCCATATTTACTCTTTATTGGGGATCCCCCTTGCAGGCACATACAACCTGCAAGGAGAATATCCCTTTCCATTTATCCTTAATTAATAATTCCAATGATCTAATTGTTTGTACTGGATGTCCACGATCCGCCCCACTCTTTGGTCTACCGGATAGGCTCCCTTCGGGTAAAGCACTTTTTTCTCCTCTGCCACATTTTTAGCTTCACGAATAAACAATATGTAGAACTCCCCATTCTCAAGCCCCACGGCCATATGCTTGTTATACATCGATTCAGCATTGATTGCTGTTACCTTTGCCCCGAAACTCTTATACAAAACTACCGGATTCTTCGGATTCTTTAAATCTAGGAAATAAACATTATTACCCGCACCAAAGAACACGTATTCCGGCTTGTTCAACGGTATTGTCACAGTTGACGGAACTTCAGGCAACCCTTTCACCTCGTATAGCAACACCTCTTGCAACGCTGGGCGAGCAGAAGATCCTTTCAAACGGATCAATTCCAAAAACACTTTGTCTGTACTTTCCTCTCTCAACAACATATAAATTCCGTATTGATTCGTCCAATCTTCAAGCGATCCATATCCGAACATTCCCATCTTAATCAACTCGTAACCTTCCATATCATCCAGCGGAACGATCACATCTTTTTCAGTATTCTCAATCCCGCGGGCAGGCAGTGCTACAAATCTGCCGGCTCCGGCAATATCATTCCAATAATCGCTATTCACCGTGTAAAGCATCCGTTTATTCTTTCCATCATATACCACGGCATATCCCGTACGATTTGCCCGATAATACCCACGAGCTACCCGACATTGCTCCAGTGTCTCCCCTTCAAAAGCAAGCGGGGTTTGCAAGAAATACTCGGAATTGTATACAGTCGCTGCTGCCTTGAAACGGGAATACAACTGTCCCTTCTGATCAGCCAAAACATCCACCCGATCCATAAATGTACCGGGATAAATAATTGCGCCTGCGGGATAAACTCCCCCGTCAAACGATTCCACCATGTCAATCTGTTTCTCGAATGATTCTCCACTCAAATCCACCGCACCGCTCTTTTGGAACACGCAAACATTACCGATTATCGTCTCCACATAATCCACTCCTACCCGGAAATGTTCCTGCAGAGCAATAGGACCTGTTCCTAATTTTCCTTCATTTGCCATAACGTAAACATCGTCATAGAACTTCACTTTTTTAAACTCCTCGGCATCACTATCATACTCCAAATTCGAGAAGTAAGACAAGCGGGATTCACCATCCATATCTGACAGTATCATCCAAGAATAATCATTCTCAAAAATTCCAACCACGTCGAGCGATGAACGATTCATGTACGTGATACCATATTTGGTATCCGTCACCTCCAACACCACTTTACCATCTTTAAATACGGTGTCCACAATCCAATTAAAATCACGTTGATTCCACTCCGGTCGCGTATTCCCATTTACGTACCAATTATACGTGTAACGGTCTGACTCCTCCGGAAGTTCAAGATTGAATTTAGGCGTGATACTCAATGATTCACCGAAAGTCACCGCATAAGTTGGTTCCTCGAAAGTAATTTTCAATTCATCAATATTTTCGTAATCGTAATTTCCCTTATCTTCATAACAACTCAACATCACGGCTGCCACAAACAATAAAAAAGCTATATATATCTTTTTCATACCATCTTTCCATTTACAAATTAATACATCGGGATCTCCATCGGGTCTCCGTTTTCTTCTTTGATGTTATTGGCGAGAATGTACGCTTTCGTGTTCAATGCAATTTTCCGTTTTTCGGTATCACTAAGTCCCTCAAATGTCGTGAAACCCTCATTAGCAGCAATCACGGTCTCCAACTTCTTGAAAGAATACTTGCCAAGATACGCGTCAGTAACCTCTTGCGTCCACCACAACGGGATTACATTCTGATCATTAAATCGAATCTTCACATCCGAGTATCCGGTATAACCCAAGCCAAAATTCTCGTTTGCCACTAACCGCAACGTCAAGTACACTTGTTTATCCTTCAATGAAGGAACCTTTTTCAACGTTACAGGCAACACATCCGAAGCCTCCCCTTTGCGAAACATCGTTTTTTCCGGAAGCGAATACTGATCCTCCGTGGCCGTTGTCAACGAGTCCACCACAATCACCCTATACTCCGTGTCCTCCTCCAGCAACACACCGATCAACTTGATCTGGAACTCGTGTGTCAACTCGGTCTTCCCCACGTAATGTGAAAAAGAGTACCCCACCGTATCGATCCGTTCACGAGCAGTAGCCGACGTCTGTTTCCAACGTTCAAAAAACAACGAACGATCCGCATGATATGTTTCTATCTCCTTCTTGTCGCAACTTTCTAAACATAAAGCCACAAACAGGCCTAGCAACAAAGTATATATTATATCCTTATTTTCCATAATTCATACTACAATAATTAATGAATATTTTCACTGTCCGGAGTGGGAACGACAAACGAATCCAAACTCATATCCTTAGTCAGTCTTTCCCCATATTTTTTGTAATAGAAGAAAGTTTGCCCCTCACCAAAAAACTCCCGGCGAACCTCTCCCAGCAAGCGAGACTTGAATGTTTCCATATTCGTGATACCCAAATCCATGGAACCGTCACAATTCCGCCCTACACGCACCTTAGTGATAAACTCGGCAGCTTTTTCCCATTGACCGATAGAAGCGTAATACTCTGCCAACACGAAGTGCATCTCACTCATACGGATCATGGGAACCATATCCTCGATTTTCGCAAGCACCTCCGCATCACCCGTTTTAGAAGGTACATTCTTCAACGGCATATAATCTCCTCGATCATCATAAATCATCACCAACCGATAATCTCCGGCATCAGCAAGATCATCATTCCAAATTTCATCGTATTTACTGATCGTCAAACAAGCATTACTGGAAGAAGTCGCAAACTCCGTGTAATCCGTCACCAGAGTCGGGTAAGACAAACAAAAAATCAAATCTTCCGAAAATTTGAAATCCGGATTCCAACGGGCATCGATACTCACGTACTCCAAAGCCAAACTTTTTTCCTCGGGATACACCAAGAAATCTACCACCTTTTGTGCATTTGCTGCGGCAAGAGTGTGCTTATCTCCACCCCAATAACTATAAAAACGTGCCATTAATCCGGTTACAGCCAAAGCATTAATTCGATAACCGCGATAATAATAGAACGGCAACATCTCCACAGAAGAACCATCACTCCCGGACACCGCAGCTGAAGGATTCCCATCAAAACGATTATGACTACTCAACATCGCCCGATGTGCCAAATCCAACGTATCGTATGTCATAATCATCTCCTGTGCTGCTTTCAAATCCTCCTCGATAGCCTTCATCGTCTCCTCCACCGTCAAGGGCGTCTGTCCCCCATAATACGGGAACTCTTTAACATAAGGGATATATAATCCAGAAGGATTAGAACTTGGTGCAGGTGCGAACATCCGTAACAAATCGAAGTGCAACCAGGCACGGGCTGCCAGCGCCTCCCCTTTGATCATTAATCGTTCGGGCTCTCCCGAGCGAAAATCTTCCCCCATCAAGTTATCAATATTATTGATGATGTTATTACAATTGGCAATTGCGGTATAAGCCGCACTCCACACCCCATCAATAGCATCTTTTATATCATTGTTCGCATCATAAGCAAACGTTCCGGCCTGATAATAATAATGATATTTTTTAATGTTACAATAATTCTCTCCTTGCAAACACCATACCCGTCCCATGGCATCCAGCATACCAAACGACAACTCCTTACCATACAATTTAGTACTGGACATCTGCTCGTACACACCGTTCAAAGCATTTTGAAAACCAGTAGCTTCCTTGAAAAGATCTGTCTCCTCGACAGAATTTTCGGGAGTTACATCCAACCAATCGGTACATGAAGAAAAAAACATTCCCCACATAACCAGTATAAACAATATCTTCTTATCCATAACAAATCTAATTTTAGCCATACGTCATATCATAATGAAATCTTAATCGAGAACGAAACCGTACGGGCAAAAGGATAGCTGATACCCCGTTCCTGTTTCACGCTGGAAAGATGCAACAAATCCGTCATGCCCAACGTGAATCGACACATACTTAAGTTCAGTTTTTTCGTCAAATCGGCAGGCATATCATATCCCAATTCCAACGAATTCCATGACAACATATTATAATCCTGTACGAACCTAGAAGTCGGCTTAGTGCTCTCCACTCCATCACGACCAGAAGTCAACGCTTTATACTTCGCATGGTCACCCGCTTTTTTCCACCTTCCGGTTAGTACTCGTTCGTCTACGTTATCCGTGTAAACATTCACGTTCTCGACTTTATCCACCAACGTTTGATTATAACGCTGTCCACCAACCTCATACATAAAATTCGTGTACAAACTGAATTGTTTATAAACCACGTTGAAGCCGAACATTCCCTGCACGGTAGGTTCTGACGTACCTAACACGACCTGATCAGATGCACTCCAACTTCTCGTCTGACGTCCTTCTCGATTCAAGAAAACTTCTTGTCCATCAGCAGGATTAATACCCAAAGAACGTACCCCCCAAATGGAACTCAGCGAACCACCCTCTTCATACTGAAGGAAAGGTTGTGATTGCAAAGCCTTCTCCGGATCATTCCAAGCATAAGACTCCTCGAACATTTTTTTCACTCGCTCATTATATGCTTTCAAACTCTCTGAAATCTTCTCAATTCGATTGACATTATGTGCCAAATTCGCATTAAACACAACCGAAAAATCATTCCGGTTAAATGCAGATACCCTTAAATCGAATTCGTATCCTTTATTGGAAATCTCTCCGATATTATCGCGGTAAGAAGTAAAACCGGTAGAAGTCGGCACTGTCACATCATTAATCAAATCTATCGTCCGCTTGTTGTAGTAACTACCCTTAACATACAACAATCCGTTAAAAAGCGTCACCTCTCCTCCGACATCCAACGAGTTCGTCGTTTCCCATGTCAAATTCTTATTCCCCAAAGCCTGCAACTTTGTACTGATTCCCGTTTTATACCAATTATCGGTTGATATCAAGTACATTGTACGTGCCGCATAAGCCGGGAAATTTGCCTTACCTGTTTGCCCATAAGAACCACGTATTTTCAATTGGTCGATAAAACCAAAATCTTGGAAGAATTTATATTTGTGTAGATTTATCCCCAAACCTAATGACCAAAAAGGAGCGAAACGTTTATCCGAACCAAAAGCCGAAGATCCATCAATTCTCAACGACACGTCAGCCAAATAAATATCTTTGAAAGAGTAATTTGCAGAGAAAATGAAACCCAATAATCGCTTAGTACTCTCGGAAAAATTCGTCTTATTGTACATTTCCTTGGCATACTCCGGGGATGACAAGTCTCCAGAAGGGAATCCTAAGTAAGTAGCATTATCCGAACCAGACTTATTCTCTTGCATGTTAACTCCGGCCAATGCATTGATCATGTGGTTACTCAAAACCTTATTGTACGACAACGTTGCATTCAAATCCCAAGTTAATCCATCATCGTGGGTCAAATACAAAGCCCCGGAAGCCAAATTACCCACAGACAAGCGATTTAAATTTTCCTCCTGTTGGGAAAGAGGATCATAAAAACGTTTCGATTCACCCATCGTTTTCGTCAAACTCAACTGCCCTTTCAACAACAACCCGCTAACAATGTTCCAATTCAACGAAAAATTATTGATAAATTCATCTGTATTCGATTTGTCGAAATTCTTCAACCCAGCTTCATACAACGGATTCGGACGATTCATCTCGCCACCAGTTCCCCAATATCTCATCGTCTTGACGTACTGCCCATTCTCATCCTTATACTCGTCGTAAGGTAACTGCTTTGCATAGTCGGAAAAATCACCATAGGGAGACTCCTCAGACCGAACCCGCTGATAAGACAGTTGGTTCTTCAACATAAACGTCTTGTAAGTATATTGAAGCGAGAACCCGGCACTTACACGGTCACGCAAAGATCCTTTCATCACACCGTCTTGATTAGCATACAGCAACTCGATGCCAAAACGTACATTCTCCCCGCCACCGTCAACGTACACGCTATGTTTGTGGTTAAACACGGTCTGTAATGGCTTCGACAACCAATAAGTGTTCACACCTTTTGTCACGTTCGCCAATTTCCCGTTGTACTCCTTTTCCAAATTATAAGAATCTGTGTATGAATCATTTTCATCCGTCAAAAAGCAACCTGCCAAACGCTCCACTTCTAATTTTTCTCTAGCATTCAACAAATTATAATCCGTTAAATCCGGAACAATCACGTCTCCCACAAAGTTATAATCAACATTCAACTTACCGGCTTTTGGAGTCACCGTCGTGATTACCACCACACCATTAGCAGCACGGGAACCGTAAAGAGCAGTCGCCGACGCATCCTTTAAAATTGTGATCGATTCGATTCTGTTCGGATCCATATCATACAACTTGGAGACATTCACCTCAAAACCATCCATGATAAAAGTCGGTAAATTAGGGTTATCCACCAAATTGGATTTCGCCAAAGCATCGCTTTCTAACTGCTTCACTCCAATACCGGATTCACCACGGATATATACCTCTGGCAGCGCATTCGGGTCTGATCCCCAGCGATTATTTTCCTTGATTCGAAACGAGGGATCGAACGATTGGAGAGCCTTGATCACATTTGTCTTCGACACTTTCAGCAAATCCTCCTTTTTCACCGTAACAGCATTTCCCGTAAAACTAGATGAACGAATATTACTGAATCCCGTCACCACCACATCTTCCAATGTCTCCACGTCCTCCTTCATCACCACGTTAATCGTATCCTTCCCGGCATAAACAATTTCTTGTGTCAACATTCCCACGAAAGAATACACCAACGTAAACTTCTTCGGGGCATTCGGGATCGTCAACGAGTACTTTCCATCATGCCCCGTTGCTGTTCCGATAGCAACCCCTTTCATCTGCACAGTCACGCCGGGAAGAGGCTGTTTTTTCGCATCAGAAACTTTTCCCGTTATAACGATCTTCTTTATTTCCTTATCCTCTTGGGCATCTCTAGGTCGCACGACAATCATATTCCCGTTAAAAACGTACGTCAAACCTGAATCCTTGAAAACAGACATCAACACCGACTCAACGGTTTCATTCTCCACGTCCAAAGATATTTTCCCCAGAGGCTTTACTTGCTCTATATTAAACAAAAAATAAAGCTTCGTTTGACGTTGAACCTCATCGAACAACTTTTCTACACCCACGTTCTTCATTTTCAAGCTCACGCGTTCCTGTTGCGCCAAACTATTAGCAGACAACGAAAGCGTAAAGCAACAAGTGAGTAAAAAAAACAGTTTCATAATTACTAAAATTTTACGCCATGGTCTTTTAAAAAAAGAATGGCACAATCGGTTTTTTTTCATACATTTGTACTTAAAGTTATTAATACCTCAACAAGAAACTACGCCAAATAGTTTCTGTTGTCCTTAATTACAAACGGGAAGTACGCCAAATACTTTCCGTTTTTATTTTGATACAACAATCGTCTTCCCTTGGATGGAAAACGTTACCCCTGTCGATAAGGTAATCGCCTCCAAAATCACACTGACATCTTTATACCGTTCCATATACCCCGAGAAATGCAGTTCTTTCACGAAAGCTGTTTGATAAAAAACATCCACATCATACCAGTTCGACAAAACGGTAAGAATATCTTCCAATCTCTGATTTTCAAAACGGAAAATGCCATCCTTCCAATCCGTGTAAACGGCTACATTTACATCCTTCACATCAACCTTCGTATTTCCTTGCTTAAACTCGGCCATCTGCCCGGGCCTGATCATGCTCTCCATCCCTGACGACAAAACCTTGACCCCGATACTTCCCTTGACCAATACGGTTTGAATGTTCCCTTCTTGGTGAGTATTCACGTTAAAAGAAGTCCCGTACACTCGCACCTCCACGCCTTCCATTTCTACAAAAAACGGACGCTCGGGATCTTTGGCTACCTCAAAATAAGCCTCTCCCGACAAATACACTTTACGTTCTTTTTCATCAAATTTAATAGGATACTTCATTCTAGTAGCCGAATTCAAATACACCAATGTCCCATCCGCTAATCTTACTTTATACTCACCACCGCGAGGAACCTCAAGCTCGTTGAAACGGATCTCGTCTACATTTTTTCCCTCGGAAGAAGTATATACCAAACGATCTTTTTCCCCGGTAACCGTTATCTCCTTGTCCTCCGAAATCACCCCTTCTTCCTCTTCCTTCAAAAATACCTTCCGCCCGTCATCCAAAACCAACACGGCTTGCGAACATCCCGGCTGAATTGGTGCAACAGACGAAGCTACTATAGAAACCTGTTCTGTTTCATGCATCAACTTCCACGACCCCACGACTAAAATAGGGAATAACAACACGGCTGCATATTTCCACCAGTTCCCAATACTTCTCGAGGAGACTTTCCTCACACGTTTTTCAAAAACAGAGAAAGCCTTTGTATCATGGATCTTTTCATAAACATATCGTTCTTTCGAAAATAAATCCTCTTGGCAAATTTGTTCAAATAATTTTCTATTTCGAGGCGCCTCTTCACACCAGTCCTCTAATTCCTGCCGTTCCTCCTCGGTAATATCTCCAAGCAAGTATAGCTGTAACAAGCGAACAATTCTATCGGAATATTGATGCTCCATTTGATAATTTTTGCACCATATACAACCATGATACAAAAACGGGGTATCCTAAATTCATCTTTTTTCAAAAAAAAATCAAAAAAGATTCACACCACCTTATAAATCAATAATATTCAGGATTATTAACAAATAATACGACTTACCTAACCGCTCACGTAAAAAATACATCGCCTTCTTTTTCTGTGTTTTTACCGTTTCTACAGAAAGTTCCAATATTTGAGCTATCTCCTCGTTCTTTTCGCCCTGCAAATGTAATTTAAACACTTGACGACAACGCTCCGGCAGTTCATCCACGGCCCGATGTAACGCCCGATACATCTCTTCCCGCATCAACCGGTAATCCTCATCCTCTTCATCCTGTTCCCACAATAAAATCTCTGCATGTCGCCGCTCAACCTCTTGATGTTTTAAATAATTTAAGCAACGATTTTTGACCGAATCATACAAGAATGCCCGAAACCCGTGATATGAATTATACTTTTTATCACTCTCCCAAATAGCAATAAAAACCTCCTGCACAACATCTTCCGCCACTTCCTGTTGCTTCACGTAACGCAGAGCATATAATACCAGATAACGATAAAATGTACCAAATAACTCACGGAAAGCTGGCATTTGCTTTCTATTTATCTGGTCTATAAACTCATCTGGTAACATTCCCATGTCTCTCTAATAATTGTTTGCCCACATTACTTCATGGCAAAGCTATGATTTTTCATTCAAAAAAAAACAAAATATGCCACAAATTCAAAGAAACATAAAAACTCCCCCAAAAGTTTCTATCGATTACATGCCATTTTCAAATAGGGAATCTTATTACCCGTTCCCATTGACCAACGAAAATCGATGAACACCTCCTCAGAATAACTCTTCATCACTAAAAAGATAATTACTACATGATTACTACGGGATCACTACCTTTATAAACCTTATAGATACCTTATAGATACCTTATAGAAACCTTATATGAACCTTATATATAATAAGGTTCATAAAGTATTTTAATAGTTTAATAAAAATATTATTTCAAGTATTCATCAGGTAGTGATCATGTTATCACACAGAATTTTTCATAGAACTCCTTATAAAATTTGCCTGACATACAATAGGAACTAAAAAGTCCTGTTTTGTATCCATGAATTAAACTTGCAACAAAAATTATTAATAATATTCTTTAAAGTTGAAGAAATTGTTTATACCACTGTATATATTTAGGATCTGTAAGAGAATCCACAATCTCTTTTCCCCACGCATTCCACTCTTCCGTTCTCCCCGGCTCCATCGCAAGAATATTCGCGTATAAATCCGCGAACGGGATCTCTTCCGGCTTCATACCTTTGCTTGCTTTCTTGTATTCCTTAACGCTGCAAACTTTATTCTTAAACAGTTTGACAATATTAGCCAAGCCAATTAATTGTTCCGAATCCTGTAATTTACTTTGCTTAATGAATCGAATCATTCTATCTATATCTTCAACAGAAGTTCTTGCCTTTGCGTTATAAAGAACCTGGTTAAGATCGGAATTAATTTGATACGCAACCAACTCATCCACTTTCTCGGCACCTAACTTCTCACGAAATTCCTGAATATTCGAAAACAAATAATTCTTCATATCCGAACTAATCATGGAAAATTGAGGGTGATACAACATCCAAAATTCGGGAGAAACCCTTTGCTCGTCATCAAGCAAAGCAAATAACTCCACGGCAACCAGCGAAGTTCTCGGGCT
This sequence comes from Butyricimonas sp., assembly GCA_019423345.1. GTDB lineage: Bacteria > Bacteroidota > Bacteroidia > Bacteroidales > Marinifilaceae > Butyricimonas. The sequence continues at coordinate 213,854 of JAHZBN010000004.1, forward strand.
AGACATTTTACCCAATGCCATCAAATATTTCACCATGAATTCGGGTGAGCGATCTCCCATGTTATACCTCATCTCAAGTACCCCAACGGCTTTATTATCATCGAAAGTTTCGTTCACCTGTTTAATGAAATCACCTTGCATGAGATTAGACACCCGGTGACGAACAGCCCCGTATTTATCAAGCACAACTACCATATTGGGAACAATGACACCATATCTTCTGGCTATATTAGCCCCTTCACCCTCGCCAACGTGTATTTTATAATTCACAAAGAACTTATTCAAGTAGTCACCCACCTCTTTGCTAGAGAAAAGTTTTTCATCGATAAGCTTTGAAGTTTGACCGTCGTTGTGAAAATACAAGAACACACACCTGCCCTCGAAAAAAGCTCGATCCATGACCTCTTTCAGTGATGCCAAATCTTCCCAATACACACCGTCCTTCCCCGACACTCTTCTGGAAGTAAGCCCTATGTTAATAATTCCCTCTTTGACTACCTCATCTTTCACGGCTTCTTGAGCCCGTAAAGCAATCTCTCCCAACCTTCTCGTCTGTTCTTTGCCATTGGCAAGCGAGATAAACAATTTCGCACCCTCGAATATCGTTCTTTTTTCAGAATCGTCCCATACATTCAAATTGGCATCAAGAATATCCAGATAACCCTTTTCGTCATAATTTCCCCGGGTTTCTGCCAATTCGGTGATTTTCAAAAGAGCCTCTTTACGGGGTACATCGTTAGTTTCAAGCAAAGCCTTAATAACGGGGACCTTCTCGTATTTCTTCGCAGGTAGCTGGTACACGATCATCATGTTCAATTCAGTTATAAAAGAATTATAGATCAATTTGCCGACCTCTTCTTTTCCGACTTCCTTTTCAAAATACTCCCGGTTCGCACAAACAAACTTCATCTCCTCACCCTCTATAGTTGTTGCCCGTGAGCGTAACAATGGCCAATAAGTCGAATTCAGTTTATCCTTTTCTGAAAGCTTTCCCCAAAGATCATCGCCCACGGTTTGAGACTTCACCACCTCACCGGAAATAGAAAGCAATCTCCAGTATGCCATTTGCTCCGTTTTATCCAATTTCCCCGCCTGATACAATGCTTCATACTCGGCAATACTATTCGCTTTTAAACCACACTCGACGTTCTCTATTAACTCTTCAAGAGGCATCGCCCCGACAAGTTTGTGCATCAATTTACCATCAGCATTAATAATTAAAAAGGTAGGATACGCATCGACCTCGTACTGTTTACCGATAGCCGGACCTTCCCCTTGCTCCATGTCGATTTTCACACAAACGAAGTTCTTGTTGAAATAATTTCCTGCAGCTTCAAGCGTGAAGACATCATTTGCCATCATCTTGCACGGTCCGCACCACGAGGTATAACAATCCAAAAATATAGGCTTGTTCTCCGCTCTCGCTTGCTCACGAGCTTTCTCTAATGACAATTCCTGAAAGTTTGTTTGAGCGGAAATAACCAAGGAACACAAGAGTCCCACGAATACCAATAATAACTTTTTCATTTTCTTTTACTTATAACATTAATTCTGTTTTTGATTTCTAGCATTAAGCATATTTCCCAGTCCGATTTGCAAAGGTCGATGCTCGGTATGTTCGTAGATGTACTCGTGTAATTTTACCACTCGCGCATATTGTTCCTCCGTCCCAGAACCTGCGATAAAAATTGTCACTGGAAAATAAAACCAAACTAAATCCTCACCATCAATTTTCGGGAATTCTTTTTCACATAACACGAGTACTTTTTCTATTTTTTCCTTGTTCTTATTATCTGCCCAAGCAGCACGCAACGCTTGCGCCAAAGATACATACACGTCAAGACGTGCTCGAGAATTAAAATGATGGGGGTTCATTTGCTTGATCACTTTATCCAAGTCATCCATCTTTTCTCGACCGCGAATCATATCCCTTAACTTCATTTCAAAAGCCATCGAGATTCTCTCCAATACTTTTTCTTCACCCATACTCTCACGAAATTGGTCGAAATGTGCAAATAGAAAATCCATCGGTTCCGAACAAATCGGGGACAAAATCTGATTATCATAAATGTACCAATACTCTCTATTCGACTTCTCCGCATCCGAAATCACTTTAAACAGTTCCACTCGGACTTCTTGTGCTTCTCTAATCATTTGGGCCTTCAACAATTCCTGTAAATAATTTGTCAAGAAAGAAGCTTCCCGATTACCCTCTCCGTACTGTTTTCCCAAACTGGCAATAGATGCAGACATAGCCTCTTCTACCATTTTTTTAAACTCTAACGGATCAATCGTGGCACCGACAATTTGATTTTCTAACCCTTGATTGGTATTTAACAACAAGAATGTCGGGTATGCCTGAACATTAAACTTTTTCTCTAGGTTTTTGCCATCTTCCTCCGCTCCAGTGTCATATTTCACACACACGAAATGTTTGTTCATAAACTCACCCAACTGCACATTTGGAAATACATCGGCAGCCATCACTTTACAAGGACCACACCATGACGTGTAAAGATCAACAAAAACCATTTTTCCCTCCGCTTTCGCCTTTTCACACGCTTCATTTAATGTCAATTTCTGGAAGTTTGTCTGCCCGAAAGCCAGTACAGAATACAAAATTCCGACATAAATCAATAAAATTTTTTTCATTTCAGTTCATTTTATACAATACAAAACATTCTTTTTTATTAAAGCGACGTGTTCCCCAATGGAAGAGAGTCGAGCTCTCTTCCATTAATACTAACATACTATAAATAAGCCAATAACCTATATTGACACCCCTATTTCCTTTAATACAGACACGATAATTCTATATTTAGTCATCACAGCATCAAACGCCCCGTACGCAGCCTCGAACTCTTCCGGGGTGAAAGTAAATATCGCGCTGATATACATACCGACATCCTGAGTTTCCGTGGGCATATTACCATAATCATAAGGATTCGGATCTTTCAAGAAACCGACAGATCTCGGATCAGAGAATCCATAAGTATTATAAAAACGCCACGCACTACAACCATACAAATCGACCTGCGTGTAGTAACCGCGTGTCGTCTGATAGAACACTGCCAGTTCTTCGGCATAGGCGGAGATCGGCGTAGCAAGGACCGCATTCAGTACTGCACCTTTCATGTTTTGTCGTTCCACATCGCTCATGTCCCTAAATTCGGTAACACGGGAAATCAGCACGGTGTTCAATCCTTTGAAAGCCTCTTTACTTGTTGCCGAATTATAGGGCGTTAAAGATTTCAACAACAAGAAACTGCGAATTTTAATACTCTCAGGCAGAACAGGCACGATTTCTTCACGCAGGAATTCAAGTCCATCTACAACATATTCTCTCGGACACAACTCATAAGACGAAAATGGATTCGGAGTCTCCGTCCCTCCCAAGGCAGATGAGCTAAACTGCAGGATTTCGTAGTGCGTGTAAGAATTCCCCCAGTTATCCACACGGGTTTCTTGCCCGATCGTATCATTATAGAACACGGGAATCCCCGTTTCCACGTAGAATTGATAAATCGCCCGATCCACCGGATCATCCGAATTTTCAATCGTGAACCAATCTTTACCAAGGTTGGAAGGTGTCAAATTATCTTCCTTGTCACAAGCCACGAACAACACGGACAAAAGCAATATATAAAGGAATTTATTCTTTTTCATAATCAATCTCTTTGAAGTTCTCTATTCGGGCGAATCTCGTTCTGAAGCTCTCCCCGGTTAAATTCAATAGCGTAATTCGGAATCGGAATTATCCAAGCCGCACGATCTTGCGTGTAAGCATTCAACTCGTAATAACCGTTTTCATACCAAGTCCGCGAATTTGCTTCATAAGCATTATTCCGGTGACGGATAGTGAAATTATCCGGAAGAGGGTGAATACTGTTCACGGCATAACGTCGCAAATCAAACCAACGATGTCCCTCGAAACAAAGCTCCCGACGACGTTCATCGCGGATAAAGTCTATCAATGCCTCCCCCGTTTCCGTTACCGATGGAGCTGCTGCGAATCGTTTGGAACGTAACTTTTCCAACTCGGTTTTCGCATCCCCATCCCGGGTCAACATCGCCAAAGCCTCTGCCTTATTCAAAATCACCTCTGGCAAACGAATCAAAAAATCCATCCCAATCTCATCATTATCATTATAATCCATCCACGTCTTATACTTATCGGGAATAGCCGCGTGTAAAGAATTTTTGAAAAAAGCGGTTCTGCGTAAATCCCCATCACTATAACATCTCAACAAATCCTCGGATACTTGGTACGAAAACGCTTGCTGCGGGTAGGTATAATCCGGATTCGGATTATTCCAATCAGTCGAAGAACTCAAGAATGTTGAAACAACAGCATTCCCCCCTTGCGTGAAAATCGTTTCAGGCGATGTCCAAGAAATCACGTTCTTCCCATCCGTCCAACTGTTTAAATCCATCACCGAATAAGCTCCCGCCATTGCCTCATCTGCCGCGGCAATACATGCCTCATATTCTTCCATATACAAATACACTCTCGACAACAGCGCATTGGCAGCAACTTCCCCAACCCGTAATGTCGAAGAAGGCACAATACCCTCCAAACAAACAGTAGCACGTTTAAGATCCGTAACAATCTGTGAATACACTGCTTCCACCGAGCTACGGCTAAAATATTTATCCTCTATATGCTCCGTGATTTTTAAAGGAACTCCGGCATCCCGTGATGCAGTAGCTTTGCTATAAGGCATTCCGTAGATATTCACCAACAGGAAGTAATAACCAGCCCGAAGAAAACGCGCTTCACCTTCCACCCGATTCAACAATTCGATATCCTCCTCTTTCGAACGGAATTCATCAGCCATATAAATAATGGAATTCAATACTCCTATACTCTTGTAAAACCGTTCCCAATCATTATCCCTATACTGATCATTCTCCAAAGTCAAAAACGGATCGGAACCCCAATGATAAAAAGAACCCAGTACATTACGCGGGTAACTCGAAGTATAAGGGAATCCCCCCTCCACGAATTCTTCAGCATCATCATCCATCACGTGCAACCACGGGTAATTCATGGTAAGTCCACTACTGAAACCCATCGTTTCCTGAGTATTGGAACTAGGGTTCGACGATTGCATAAAACATTCACCTCGAAGCAATTCATCCAAATCCTGCGCCGTGGTTGCATATCGCTGGTTCTGCGAGTATTCCTCCAAAAAATCACCGCAAGAGCCAAGCCCAAAGGCAAGTACACCGAATATATAAAATAAAACTCTTTTTTTCATCGCTCAAATTTTAGAAAGTGATACTAAGATTACACGAGTAAGTCGGACGTACCGAAAGATTTACACTCGGCGACGAACCAGACTGAGTAGGATCTTGTCCCCGTAACTTTTTATGGGCTATCGTGAACAGGTTCGTTCCCGTCAAATTGATATAAGCTGATTTAAGGCCTAATTTCTTGCAGAATCGATCATCCACATTATAACGGAAAGAAAGCGACGATAGACGCAAGTAATTTCCACTTACCACCCGGATATCCGAATTGTCATACATCTCGTAAATATTAGACGCAATTCTATGTGTCGAGTTCGGGCCACTACTCCACCACGGATTAGAATGAGTTCCCGCAACAGTATTCAATCCGGGAATATTGGTATAATTCTCGTCACCCGGTTTTCTCCAGCGATTTACAAACTCCCGCCGCAAATTACTCGACGGATGGGGATTGGTTGTCCCGTATTCAGTACATAATTTCAGCAAACGAATTTTATTACCCAAACTATAAGCCAGATTAAATGATAAACCAAAATTCCGATACCCAAAATAATTCGAGATTCCCCCCTGCAAATAAGGCTCACGCCGTCCCGACCTTTCCATTACTTCCAAAAAGACATCTTCCCGCTCCATATTATTATACTTTTTACTCAACTCCTCTTGCAATTCATCCTCCGCCCCGTAAAAAATAGGAGAACCGTCTACCGAACTCAATCCTTTAAAGCGGTATGAATAGAATGTATTCAAAGGTTCTCCGGCAATATCCACGTCACCGGTCAACATATCGGTATATTCAATCTCATCTCGCAACACGTTATTTCGATTATTTATCGCATTATTCACCAATTCGTTCAACACTTGTCCCAGCTGAGGATCAATACGCCAAACAAACCCTCTCTTCCCGCCATCCAACCCGACACGATTGATTGGAGTAAAATTCAAACTCACCTCTATTCCCTTGTTTACAAGTGTTCCACTATTTACCACGTATTGCGTGATTCCATTAATTTCAGAAATCGTTTTAGTCAAAAATGCATCTCGCGTCTTCTTATAATACCAAGAAACCGAACCGTTAATTTTGTTTTTCAAAAGCGAAAAATCTAATGTCAAATTCGTGGACGCCGTCTTTTCCCATCTTAAATCAGGATTCGGATAATGAGCTACCTTCGAATGAAATTCACCATATTTCCCAGTATAATCAGTCTCTTGCCGAATAATCATATTCGGAGTCTGGTTACTCAACATATTTCCCTGGTAACCGAAAGACCCTCTCAACGCCATGTCATCCACCCAGTCAACAGATTTCAAAATATCTTGCTTCATGTTCCAACGACCTGACAACGCCCAAATCGGCATCATACGATCATTCGCCCGTGATCCGAACAAATTAGAAGCTTCCCCTCGAATATGTAAATTCACCATATAGCGGTTGTCATAATCGTACCCGGCCATCGCATACCACGCTACTGAATTCGTCAAATTTTCCGTGATAACACCCAAAGCATTCGCACTTGCCATAAATTGATTATAATATCCCGTATAAGTCTGGGGAACAGAAGAGAACAATTTACCCCGATCTCTATGATATCCCCGGCGTGTGATATTAAAACCATCGTATCTTTGAGAATTCAATTCCAAACCGGCAGAACCACTCACATTATGCTTACCCTCGTTTCCCACGTTCTTCGTGTAATTTGCTTGCACCCGAGCCATCCAGTTCGTGTTGCGTACATCACTCTTACGCAATTCACCACCGACAGGACACATATCATTCCGTTCCGTCTGGTCCGCACGCAATTTGTGCACGTAATAGGTATCCTCCGTGAAATAAATCTCCTGATTCGTATTACTTACCGCATAAGATAATGTTCCTTCCAATTTCAAATCGTCAATAACACTATAACCGATATGTGCCTGCATATTAATCGCACTTCCTTTGGTTTTATCCCCGGAATTATCCATTTCATTCAACACGTTAAAATTATACACCGGCATAGAGCCACTCGTCCGTTGATAAAAATAACGGGATCCATCGGGATTAAAAGCCGGAACAGCACGACTCATATTATAAGCATAATCCAGGACGCCTAATTCCGAAGGGTTATAATTACGACTCGATACATTGCCTTGAAGCTGGAAACGTGCCGTAAAACGTTCGTAATTAGCCGTCAAATTCAATGTCGTCGAATACCGCTTGTTATTCTCCCCTTTTATTGCCCCATTTTCATCACTCATCCCAAGAGAAGCATAATAACGAATATTAGCAGAACCGCCCGACAAACTCAACGTGTGGCTATGTGAAAACACATCTTGACAAACAATATCGAACCAATCCGTGTTCAATGTTTCGTAATACGAAACCAACCGGTTATACTCCTTATAATCAATCGCTCCATTGTAATAATCTTGTACCACAGCCTCGTATCCGACCCAACTATCCACATTGTTATAATATACTCCCCGCTCTACCAACTCACGGGAGACATCAACCCTTTCCTTCGAATTCATCAGATATATAGCTCGGTCGCTGTAACGCGGACGCCGCGTAAAAGACCCCGTCCCGGAATAAGTCACACTGGGAGGACCAGCCTTTCCTTTCTTCGTCGTGATTACAATCACCCCGTTACCTGCTTTTGCCCCGTAAAGAGCCGTTGCTGAAGCATCCTTCAACACGTCGATCTGCTCTATATCATTAGGATTCAATCCCGAAATAGCATTTCCCAACAGATTCACGAAATCCAAGTCATTGATTTGCGCGGGATCCACGTTCACCGGATCGGTCAAAACGACCCCGTCCAGCACCCACAAAGGTTCTCGGTTTCCCAAAACCGTCGAAGTTCCCCGTATTCTTAATTTCGGAGCCGCACCCACCTGTCCGGAATTCTGCATAAAAATCATACCGGGAATACGTCCTTCCAACATTTGGTCAATCGTGTTCACTCCCGCCACTTTTATATCATCCATCTTGATGGTTTGCACGGCACTCGTTAATTTACGTTTATCTATATTCTGATACCCGGTTCTCACAATCACTTCATCCAATTGTTCTGCAGCTTCTTTTAAAACCACATGAATTGAATCCTGACCGGTATATTTTACCTCTTGCGTTTCCATCCCGATGAATGAAAAAAGCAAAGACACATTTTGCATTTTGGGCAATGTTAAGGAAAATCTTCCATTTACATCTGTTGATGTACCCAAGGTTAAACCTTTCACGATAACCGTCACTCCTGGTAACGGTTGTTTTCTCTCATCGGTCACCTTTCCAATAATACGTACCTCTCTTTCCTCATTCTTCACTTCTCCCGGCACAATAATAATAACACCTTGTTCTATCCGGTAAGATAAATTCACTTTACCCAAAAGTACATCCAATACCTGTTCTAATTCCTCATCAACAAACTTTACAGACACATCTTTCACTTTTTTCAATTCATTATGATTGAAAAAAAACTTGTAACCAGTTTGCTGACGCAATTCTTGAATAATTTCCAACATGCTTGCTTTCTCAAAATCCAGACTTATTTTCTTTTGAGAGAAACCATTCGCAGAAACTTTCAACAATAGAAACAATGTAAAAACACATATCAATTTCATAACCAGAAACCATTTTTTTACATACGCCTCCCTAACAGGGATGCCATCATCTCGTTTTTTTTGCATACATTTGTCTTGTTAATGTAAAGATTACTATATTTTATTAACACATTGACCGGATAGGTGGTCCCAACACCTTCCGGTTATTTCATTTTCACAATAATCACTCTCTCTTTTAATTCAAATTCAACATTTGTTGTCAAGGATATAATATCCAAGATAACATTACATTTATTATACTTCTCCAAATCTCCAGTAAATACAAGCTCTTTAGCTTCCGGATTCTGATAAAATACTGTAATATCATACCACCGGGCCAATTGCTTCATGATCTCATCCAAACGCATTCCTTCAATGATCCACTTCCCTTCGGTCCACGCCGTGAATATATCTGTATTCACTCGTTCCACGTTTATGCCATTTGTCTGAAGATCATAGGTAATCTGTTCTCCGGGAGAAATCGTCTTGGCATCAGCCATTCCTTTTCCTTGAAAAGCGACACTCCCTTCTACCAAGGTAGTTTGCACATAATCTTCATCCGAATAAGCATTTACATTAAATACGGTTCCCAAAACCGTAACATCTCCACCAACTGTTTCAACAATAAAAGGATGTTCCACATCTCGAGCCACATGAAATAAAGCCTCTCCCTCCAAACGAACACGTCGTTCTTTTCCCTCGAAACGATCCGGAACATTTAATTTTGAATCGGAATTTATCATCACGCTCGTACCATCCGCCAAAACCAAGTTATACTCACCGCCTCTAGGTACGATAATTTTATTATATTCTACCGCTTCGTCAACCTGACCACTAGGTTTGAATTTTTCTATCGCTTGTCCAAAAGCAATAGAATCCGTTAATTTTACTTGTTGACCGGAATTAAACACCAACACGGCCTTTGTTGTTCCCGGCTCAATGGATATGTCCTCCGAGACAAATGTCGTTTGGGATTCATCATTTTCCAGAAACCAGTAACCGAATCCCACGCATAGAGGAAACAACAGAATTGCCGCATATTTAACAATCGCTCTCCAAATATGTGTTTCCCGAGATTTATCTACATAAACGACAAATTCATTCCACGCTCCCTTGCAATCCACCACACGAGTTTCTTTTCCTGTGTAATAGGTTTCAAAATATCGTTTTGCTTTACGATAATATTCTCCATTACCCTCATTTTCTGCCAGCCATCTCTCGACCTCTTCCCTCTCTTCGTCTGTAGCAACATCCATGAGATGTCTCACAATCAGATCCCAATTTATGTGCCTTTTATCATCTGTCATGATACTTTCAATTAATCATTCATATACAAGACACATCCATTTGAAAAACGGAGTACAAGAAATATGATTTTCTTTAAAAATCTTTAGAAACCTCCTTGTAAATATTCAATGAGTAAGAAAATGGGAACCAATCTCTCACGCAACATACGATACGCTCGTTGTACCTGAGTTTTCACCGTTGTTTCGGCAATATTTAATTGCTCGGCAATCTCTTTATTTTTCTTTCCCTCCACCACTTTCAATAAAATAATCTCCCGGCACTTATCGGGTAACGAATTCAAAGCTTCTTGAAGGCGTCGATGCACGTCCTCATCAATAATCACGTCTTCGGTTCCGGAGAAAAGCTGTGCCTCAAACAATTTATTGTTATGCTCATCCCTGATTTTCCGATCCCGTATCACATTCAAACAACGATTCCGCACCGAAGTGAACAAATAAGCTTTCACAGAAGTGGCCACTTGCAATGCTCCGGCATGCTTCCATAAATGGAAGAATAGGTCCTGCACTAAATCCCTTGCCTCCTCTTCATCATACAAATAACTCTCGGCAAACAGAACCATTTTGGCAAAATAATACTCATAGAGGTATCGAAACGCCTCTTTATCGCGTTTTTTTATACGAGCTAAAATCAAATCCTCTTCAATATCCATGAGTACATTCAAATTGTATGGACAAATTTATGTAAGAAAATCGAATAATCATGTTCACTCACGAGAATAATATGAAAAACAATATCGCCAAACTCTCCCCTAACTCACTACACACAAACGCATAGGCCCGTTTCTTTTGGCTTTTTACGGAATTATTGCTAATCCCAAGCTATTCCGCAAATCTTCTACCTCTTTTCGGGAAAGTACCGTATAATCCATCCGGCTCTGGACGATAATCCGACAAGCCATTTCGAAAAAGAGAGCCCGCTCAAGCACTTCGTCAAAGTCTCGACCACATACCACTTGCCCGTGATTACTTAACAAAACTGCATCATGCTCTTGCATAGCCTCTATCACCGCTTCCGCTAATTCTGGTGAACCGGGACGAAAATACGGTAACACGGCAACCTCGCCCACATGGTAAGGAACTTCCAATGTCACGTTAAAATCTAACGGTTTATTTTTCATGCAAGCCACCACCGTGGCATATTCCGATTGAAAATGCAACACCACATTCACATCCGGACGATTCCTGAAAATCCCCAAATGAAAAACACTTTCCATGGAAGGACGTACCCCGTTTTCCACTTGCCCGGAAATGATATCACACACGGCAACTTTCTCCGGGGGCAAAACCGGTAGCCACGAACCTGTTCCGGAAACGAGCATCTTGTCTCCCACCCGCCAAGATAAATTACCACTACTGCAAAGCATCAGTCGAGCCTCCCCATACCGATGGGCTTGAGTCACAAAAATTTCAACCTGTTCTTTCGTGATCATAAACGTATCATAAGAATTTACCCAAAAGTATAAGAAAAAGAATTTCCACCCAAATAAAACCCGGACATTCCTGCAGACGAGGAAGTCCGGGTTCATAAAGCACACGCATTTAATCTATAACCCGGGCAAAGCATTCAATATTTCCAATGTTTTCCCATCAGAAGGCCGCGGCATATTGGCATTCAAAAACTTACCATCTTGATCAATCAACATGAACCGAGGAATCCCCTTGCAACGAATAGCCTCCATGAAACTCTTGTCGCCTCCCATGTGTAACTGGATTCCTCCCAACTGTTTCACTTGAACAAATCTTTCCCACGCATTCCGACTATCATCACAAGAAATACTGACAAAATAGATGTTTCGCCCCTCAAATTCCTCTTCCAACTTTTTCAGATGAGGTATTTCGGCATTACATGGCCCACACCACGTAGCCCATACATCAATGTACACGTATTTTCCTTTCAAATCCGACAAGCTCACTTTTTTCCCTGTTATATCCTTAAAAGTAAACGGTACGGCAGGTTGTCCCTTAAACAAGACCTTATTTGCATCATACACCCGCTGATATTCCGCAACATAATCCGCCCGATGAACCCTCTTACGGAAAATTCGATCCATTCTTTCCGTGTTTTCCATACCATATATTCTCACGTATTCCATGACACTCGTCACCACTAAATTCTCTACCAACCGCTTATCCCGGTACTTTTCCGTCTCTTTCAACACGTTCATTAGCAAGATATAAGCATCCCCTGTTTGTCCGTTCAGATCGTGAAAAGCAAATAAGGCTCTTCTAATGGATTCCGGATACTCGAAGATTCCCCAAGCTTCTTTTTTCTCAACGACCATACGCCTTAATTCTGAGCGGGATTTTTCCGACACCTGTTTCCCACCATGCCCCATAATTACCCAAAAAGCCAACTGGTAATTTCGCTCATGGAGAATACGTTCTCTCTCTCGTTTTGTGAAATTCACATCTAACCCGGCTGCCAATAACGCATTTTCCCGTTCTTCCGTCATCTCTTGTAATCTAACCCGGAAAGGCTCTTCCTCTAGTTCGTATTCCCGCCATTGAATATCCCGATAAAGTTTTTTATTCAAATAATTATTAATGCTCGCACCCTCTCCTTCAAAATGCAATTCATTAAATACAGATTTAGCCTGCCAAGATTTACCGGGTTCCACCCATACCGTATACTTCTTATCTCCGACCCAGAGTCGCCCGTATTCACCTTCCGACAGGGCCATTTTCCAAACGGCCTTATTTGAACCATCAAATTCCAATTTCATTCTCCCCCCATCGCAAGTTTCCAATGCGACTTCCCGGGTGTCATTCTCCGGCATTTGAAACTCGAAGGCGGTCTCCCGCAAGTCAACCGTCTTCTTTGCTTTTCGTGGGGCAGACGGGCCATTTTTTATTCCTTTCAATTGTCGTAACATTGTTTCCGTTAGAGAATCAGAAGGACGTGTCATCTCTAAACGCAACACCCGCCCTTTCCGATCCAACAGGATAAAACGAGGAATCCGGTCTACTCGAAAAGCCGTTATGAAAGAAGTATCATTTCCAATCCACCACTGCTCTCCCAACATTTTCCCGTTTTCCACGGCCCCTTTCCATCGCCACACGACATGATCACTGGAAATGCCCACAAACACGACATTTTGTCCTTCAAATTTCTTTTCCAATTCTTGCAAATAAGGATATTCCTTTCGACAAGGATAACACCACGATGCCCACACGTCAATAAAAACATATTTCCCCTTAAATTCATCCAAAGATCTGGCTTGTCCTTTCATATCTTCAAACGTGAAAGCGGGGCATCTATCCCCGACTTTCAGTTCCATCGTATCCACCGGAATCCCATGAACAAGTGAAGACATCAATAGGAAACACACCATCCATAAAAATTCTTGAATTCTCATTTTTTGAAATTATATATAGTCATTTCCCCAATTTTTTCATCAATCGTACGATTGAACTTACCGGGATACACTCCTTTATTCCCATTTGCCGATCAGAAGGAGGTTGATCAACATAATATATCGGGTGCAGACAAGACACCATTGCAACCATATTTCCCCGGTCGTCCATAATCGGCCCCCCACTAGACCCCTTGGCAAAATCAGCCGTGATTTCCACCCGGTTACCAAAAGGATTACCGGATTCTTTGATAAACGTACGAGATACTACCCCACTTGTGTAAACATAAGGGTAGCCTGCCGGATGGGTCAAAGCGTGAACATTTGATCCAACAGCAAGGTCCTCCCCGAGTGGCATCGGAACCAGACGTTCGCCCCGAGTATCTATTTTAAAAAAAGCCAAATCACCACTCCGGTTATAACTGAGTACCGAAGAAATTGAATATATTTTTCCTGCCTCCGTTGCCACGAAAAGAAGACTATCCCGTAAATCCAACCGTGCCGACGTATCGATCAATTGCCACAACACATGGCTGTTTGTCACGCATACCCCGTCTTCTGATAGAACGACAGCCGTTGCCCAAGGCATGATGTACTCCGGGTGAACTGTTGCCCGCATATATTTAAAAACCATTAACACGCTCTCCCGCCTCTGTTCAATTATTGCCCTTGGTTTTAATTCTCGTTTCCCGGCAGGACGAGGTTCCACATCCACGGGCGTATTCTCTTCCAGCATACGAGCAGCCAGTTTTAACGTGTTCATTCCCTTGAATAAAGAGGCTGCACCCGGACGTTTCAATGAATCGAGAATAGTCCAACCTAAACGGTCATAATCCCGATAAACAACTTTTTCTTGCGCACGGCAACTTGCCGTTCCGAGCAGAACAGCAAGTAAACCGACACACAATCCTTTAAAACAACATTTTCTCATATGGAATTTATAAAATTACTTCTCTAAAGCATAAGGGATGAATTGCCCTAACGAGAATTTAAACTTATCATTTGTGGTCTCAGCCAGCAAAGTTTTCGCTAATTTCAATATTCTTTGTTGTTGGTCTTCATTCCCATTACGCTTAATTGTCAAAGACAACGGGAAGAACATCGCCAATAAATGCTCGTGTTCAATCTGGGGTATATTCTTCTCACAAACCTGCAAAAGCTTTTCCACGTCCCCACTTTTTTGGACTCGGGCAATCTCAACAAACAATTTTAAACGAGATTTACTCGGAAACTCGTATTTCTCCATCTCTTTCTCGACCTTATCTATTGCCTCCATGCCACTCTGGCGGTCACGACCGGTAATCATGTTGGTCAATTGAAGATCAAAAGCTGTCGCAATTTTCTCGTTCACTCGCTCAGCCCCGATACTTTTCTGAAAACGTTCCGCATTCGCCAGTAAATACTCCATATTAGGAGATCCGACTTGTGTCAGAACAGGATGTTCGTAGATAAACCAGTAAGCCGAATCTACCCGTTGCGAATCATTTAATTTAGATATTAACTCGTTCGCAACTTGTACGGTTAAAGGATCATCCACGGCCAACAAGGCACGGGCATATTTCACTAATAATTTCACGTCCCGATCACCTTTTTCATATTTCGCCGCAAGAATCCCGATCGCTTTATCCTCATCCAATCCCTCGGCAACCCGTTTGATAAAATCCTCCGCTGTCTCACTCCCTCCTACAATCCTATGCTGTACCTCTCCCTTTGTATTCAAAATCAAAAATGTCGGAAAAGCAGAAATCTCATACCGCTTCATAATTTCAGCACCTTCCCCTTCTTCCGTATTAAACTTCACGCAAACAAAACGGGGATTCAAATACTCTCCCATCTCCGATTTCGGAAATATCGTGTTCGCCATGTACTTGCACGGCATACACCACGATGTATACGTGTCTATAAACACTAATTTATTTTCAGCCTTTGCTTTCTCCAACGCCTTAACTAACGTCAATTCCTCGAAATTCGTTTGAGCAAAAGCTCCCACTTGCAGCATAAAAAATGCTACAAAAACATACAATACCTTATTCATCCCTGTAGAAATTTTAATGAAACGGTTCCCGCACGCACCAAAGGGAACCGTCTCGATTATGATTAACTATATCTATAAATACTATTAAAGAAATTCGATGTATTTCGTGGGAACCATAACATAAAATGTACTTTTCCTTCCCCCTTCACTTCCTCACTAGGTAAAAGAGTCAATCCTTCATTTATCGACCAATCAAAAACATGCACAGTATAATTCGCTCCGGAAGATGTTGCTACAACAAGCCTCTCAAACCTATTTTCATACAACTCTCCTAACCACGTAGCTGTATTGTAATCATAATCATTACCTATATACTTACAATAAGTTACCTCTCCTTCAAAAGTATGAATATTTTCCACGAACTCATCATTATCAATATCATAATAAGATAGTTGATTATCTTTTATAAAATAAATCAAATTATTAGTCTGATGCATCGTATAAAAGTCTGCAGTAGCAAAAGCTTCACAACGAGAAACCGGAATTGTCCGAGCAAAGCGAATCGGACCGTAAGTAGCATTATACCACTCTGCCACAGTCAACCCATATAATAATAAATTATTCGCATCGCCATTTTTTTTCATTAAAGCATATGCCGTTCCATATCCTTGTTTATTAGGATCTGAAAGAATACTTTTATCTGTTTGACCGAGATAAATCAATTCTGCATCCATTCTATTAGGAGAAATTCTCAAATCATCATCAGGTTGATAATCATCAGCAAAATATTTAATTTCCATCGTCGTGCTGAAGTTACTTGACCCAACAAGCAGACCAAAAGATGTATTTAACTCATCATACACCAACATCGGATTACTATATTTCCAACAAACAACATTAGGAGCCAAATGGTAATTACCCAAAAGTGCCGGCATAAACGCAACATTGGATCTCAAGTATGCTTTTCCATCACATATCAATCCTCCTGATTGCGCTAATTGCATAAATGAACTTATGTTACTAGATCCAAAATCTGGCATTTCAAAAAATAACTCTTCATTTCTCGCCAACACCTTCTCATCTGCCACTCGATACATTAAAATATCTTTCTGACTCACCGGGATTAAACACTTTTGACTCTTTTCTGTTGTCCCTGATTCCGGATTATACCATTGATACGATTCTGTGTAAAGTAGCGACACTGGTTTTCCTTTCATCGGTTCTCCTAAAGCCAAAGACAATTGATCTGCTGCAAACTCAATACCATTAGCTTGAATCAAAGAAACATCCATATCCGTGTTTCCATCCATAGTCTCTTTCAATATTAGCCAGCCTCCATTAATACGTGGGGTGATGGAGTAATAAAATGTAAGAACCGCCTGAATACCACTTTCAACATGAGTTGCTTCTACTTCTAATGTAACGGAGCCTACAGTATCTACCCGCCATTCCAAATGAGAATCTTCAGAGATTAATTCCAACACAGTATCACGATAACGATACCAATTATAAGTACACTCGACTTCCTCTCCACCCATTACACATTTAGGGGTAATTTCAATTACTTCTCCTGTCTTCACAGAACCTCCAGTAACATTCTCTATTACTAAATCCGGGATACGATGAATAGTATTATCTTTATCGTAACAAGATACGAATATCAATCCTGCCACAAAAATCATCATAATTATATATCTTTTCATATCTACTTTTTTGTTGGTTACATAAATGCGACTGTTGAGAAAGTAATATCTGTATTCGGATCATTAGGATCATCTCTTAAAGGAGGTAATCCTTCTTCAGCCCGCACTGCATTCTCTTTCTTTAACTCTCGGTTGAACACATATAAATAATAATTCTTTTGATCCAGGTCAAGTGTATTTATAAATTCATCATCCCAGTCCTCTCCCGTTACTCTAATCATGAACTCATGACGAGGTTGACTCCAAGTCCCCGCAAAAAACCAATTATTCCAAGCAACTGGCCGGGTCAAGCAATCGGCTATCCCCAACTGGATATTACAATACTTTTCATCTCCCGCTTTCAAATCTTCCGAATCCACGATATGAAAGAAAAGAGTATATGTCGTGTCTTGCAAAGATCTATCCCGCATAACAATTACCGGGATCTTAGCTTCCAACTCTCCGGGCTCCAAAGTCAAATACTCTGCCATTCGTTCATCATCAAAAGCTACATAATGCACTCCCGCTTCTGCCTGATAGGGAAAAACTCGTAATACAGAATCCGCAATCTCACCATCCTCTCCATAAATATATTTCCACTCCTTCCCTTCATATTGCTCCAACCTAATCCGACTACTCCTTTCCGGTAACAATCCTTGCGGCCGTACGGTAAACCAAATCGTATCCATCATCCTCGTCTCTTCTTTCCCAAGAAAAGAATAACTAAATCGTTCTGGATTTAGGGTTTCACCTAAAACAAACTGAACTCCACTCCAAGTTGTATTATAATCGGGTAACGCCTCCTCGCAGGCCAAACAACAAGAGCCCACACATAAAGACAATATCAATTTACGTATCATAATTCTTCTCTTTTAATAATTTTCAGTCGTACTCAATTCCCGCAACGGTAACGGCAACACATAAACGTCCTCTCCACACATTCTGGAAGACCAACGCATATTCACCGTTCCCAAGCGTTTATACACGAAAAACATTTGTCCTTCCGCATAAAACTCCTTTAAATACTCCTGTAGAATAATTTCCTGTCTATTACTTTCCGTCAATTCGGTTGTTGTCAATCCCCGAGATGCTAAAAATTCAGTATATACCGTATTCGCTTCCGCCAAACCGGCACACTCCGCAATAATCAAATACATCTCTGACAAACGGATCAAAGGAACACTTTTAGTCGGTGCCGGGTTCTCGGTGTCAAATGACGCCATATTACCATATTTATTTGAAGAACGAAGGCCCCCACCATCATCAGTATACCATAAATACCGGAAACGAATATCTTCCGCCGCATACAATTCGCTCAGATTAGTACTTTTTTGTTCAAAAGCAGCATAAGAACCGTCTGCAATCATATTATCATTAAATTCTTCAAGACTTATTCCAAACAATTGCTCACTACTATACAACACTCTATCATAGCGCAGAAAATCATTTTCAACCCCCAAAGCAAATTGTTTTTTCTCTCCTGCAACTGTAGCTTCCTTTACTAACCGGGCATAACGCAAAGCCTCATCATGTTCGCCCAACCACAAATGTACTCGTGCCTGCAGACCAAGTACTGCATAATAATTCATCCGATTCTGACGATATGATACAGACTTATCATTTGCTACAATCAGGTCTACTCGTTGTAATAGCAATTCAGCCGAATCCAAATCTGCACAAAGTTTTGCCATATACTCTTGATAATTAGAATACGGATAATTCTCCAATTGAACCGTAGTCACATAGGGCAAATAATCCCGATTTCCATCAATCCCAGTTGGCATGGGCCCCCACAAACGAATCAAATCAAAATGAATAAAAGCCCGTAATCCCAAAGCTTCCCCTTTATACAGGTCTTCTTCATCTTCCGTCAATACGTTATTCTGAATATCAATATACTCCAACAAAGTATTCACGTTTGCAATAATCTCGTATTGTTTCAAAAATAGCTGGGACAAATTCATCTCAACCAAGTCTGCCCGATAATCATGAGACGCAAAATCATAAGCCGTTCCCCCATCCGTCGCCGTTATCCAAAGATTTGCCATATATTCCACTCCCCCGACAACCATACTCGCATCCGGAGAATAGTTGTCCCGCATCAAAGTATAACAACCGATCAAGGCATCATAAAATCCCCCCTGTGTCTTGAACATATCTTCTTTTGTCACTTGTGTTTCCGGCTGAATCGTCAACCAATCCTGACAACCCGACAAGCAGAATATCAAGCAAGACATCAATAATAAATTCTTCATATTTTTCATAACACGTTCAAATTAATTAGAAAGTACATGATATTGAAAACGACGGTTTCACGGAAAATGGATAATCAGTTCCTCTCTCTTGCTCTATCGTGGACATATACAACAAATCCATCATGCTAGCAGACAAACTCAATCTCTCCATTCGCATATATTTACAAATCCGACGCGGGAAATCATACTGGATATTAATATTTCTCCAGATAAAGGTTGATTCATCTGCCACGAAACGGTTATTAGCAACCGTATTCTTATCATTATTCAATCCTTTATATCGAGTCACGTCACCCGGCTTCTCCCAACGCTCACTCAACACACGTTTGTCAACATTCACCTTCGGATAAGCATTTTCTACCTTGTTCAATAAAGTCTGATTCAATTTCTGTCCTCCCAACCGTAACTCGAAACCAGTATTCAAAGAGAAAGATTTATAACGGAACATCGTACTGAAACGTCCGTTTACCTTCGGAACCTCATTCCCGACCTTAACCTTTGCATACATATCAATATCAGAAGAAACCCGTCCGTTTCGATCCATATAAAGCACCTCTCCCGTGGCTGCATCCACACCCGGAGAAATGAACGTGTAAATAGCATCCATAGATTCTCCCTCTTTATATTGCAAATAAACAAACGCCCCGGTCTGATTATTCACGGTTTCCTCGTTCTGCCGTTTCATTTCATCCGAAAGGGTCACGATCGTATTCTTGTTCCAAGACATCGCACCCCTCACCGACCACATAATATTCTGGTTCCGCAACAAATTTACAGATACATTCAACTCTCCTCCCACGTTTCGAAGAGTCCCGATATTCTCCATATATTTTGGGAATCCATGAGAATAGGATAATCCCAATGAAGAAATATAATTTTTCGTTTCTTTACGGTAATAGTTACCTTGAACCGATAATATCTCATTAAACAATGTCAGATCGACCCCTATATTATGCTGATAGGTATCCTGCCAGCGCAATTTATCATTACCAAGTCCCATCAGATAAGCTCCCATATCCCCGTTATAACGTTGATCACGGTCATATTCGTAGGTTGTCAAAGCTTGATATGGATTACTCGGCAAAGCACTGTTCACCCCGTAAGAGTAACGTAGACGAAGTAAATTCATCCAAGGAAGATTTTCCAGTACAAAATTTTCCTGACTAACCGTATACCCAAAACCGATAGACCAGAATGGAGCAAAACGATTCTGAGAACCAAAGGATGAAGATCCATCCAACCGATAAGAAAAATCAAAGAAATAACGACTATCGTAATTGTAATTCCCGGTCACGGTGAATCCCGCTTGTCTGGAATGTGTATCCGTAGAACTGGGACGTTCATTAGCAAAACCGGCAGCGTTAGAAATATCTGTCAAATTATCATTAGCAAACCCTCGTAACCATAGTATATACCCTAGATTTTTCGTTTCATACAAGCTCCCATCTACCCCTGCAAACACGCTGTGCCGACCGAAAGTGTTCCCGTAACTAGCATTAAAACTCCATTGCCAGGAACTCATTTCACGATATTCCCACGTGTAACTACCCATAGCATCCGGATCTGATGTGTTATTAAAATCATTACTGGATTTGGGAGAGAAACGATCACTTCTATCTGTTTGAGTGGTATAACCGACATTCGTGGATAACTTTAACCCTTTCACGACATCCCACTCAATCCTGAATGTATTTCGGATATTCGTGTATTTACTTTTATCAAATTTATTGATAGAAGCCTCCCACAAAGGATTTGCAATCACATCTACCCCCGTGGTTGAACCAAACGTATTAAAAGATTTCACAATACGCCCATTCTCATCATAAGGATACCAATACGGATTCATGGTTACATACTCACCAAAAGACCCATATGGACTATCTTCCGAATTATTCAATCCTAAAGAGAACGTATTCATGAAACGAATCTGTTTAAGTAAATAACTGATTCCCAATGTCCCATTAAAATTATTCCGAAAAGAGCCTTTCATGGCACCAGCCACGCAATTGTAAGATAAATTCATCGAGTAACGAAATTGTTCGTCGCCACCACCTAAATCCAGCATATAGTTCTGCCCTACACCTGTACGCACCGGTTCACCAATCCAGTAAGTATCTACCCCCTCTGCTATGGATTTCACATTTTGCCGATACAGAACCATACGTGCTGGACTATTGTATAATCCTGCACGCTCCTCCAAGTCTAATTTTTCCTTAGCATCCAACAAATCATAACTAGACAAATCGGGAATCTCCAAATTTATCCCACCGGAGAAAGAGACTCGTAACTTTCCTTGACGAGGTTTTGAAGAAGTAATCACGACTACGCCATTCGCACCACGCGATCCGTAAAGAGCCGTGGAACTCGCATCTTTCAAAATCGTTACAGACTCCACGTCCGATGGATTCAAGTCCATCACCCGTTCCAGCGTCACCTCGAAACCATCCAACACGAATAATGGCTGGTTCAACTCTGCCCGGGCATACGTCTGTAAGTTTGTAATATCCGGTAACCCGGAAATACCCCGAATCTGAATCTCCGGTAACACGTTCGGGTTGGAACCGTACGTATTATTCTCGCGAATCACGAAAGCCGGGTCAATATTGTTTAGCGTTTGTAACAGATTCCGGTTACCGTATGCCATAATATCCTCTTTCGTAATATGCGTTACCGCTCCCGTGAAACTCTCCTTCGGCTTGTTGAAGATACCTGTCACCACGACCTCGTCAATCTCCGCCATATCGTTTTTCATCACGATATTCAAAGGTTTATTATCTCTTTTCAATCGCACCTCCTGTTTCTGGTACCCCACGAATGAAAAAATCAACACGAGAGTATCCCGCTTCGGCAAATCAAAATCAAATTTACCCTCTTCATTTGTCGTAAAACCGATAGTTGTTCCTTTCACTTGAATCGTCACTCCGGGTAACGTCATCCCGTCCACATCTTTCACGGTTCCCCTCACGGTAATCTTTTTCAACGAATCTGTTACTGCCAACGCTCTCACATAATGGATTACCACGAAGTTATCGTTAATCTCGAACTTCACGTCGTACCCTTTGAAGATCAATTGTAACGCCTGTTCAATCGTGGCATCCAGAAAATCCACGTTCACCCGTTTTGACACGTCGATCTTAGAATTGCTGTAAAAGAAGTCCAAC
Organism: Butyricimonas sp.; assembly: GCA_019423345.1. Lineage (GTDB taxonomy): Bacteria > Bacteroidota > Bacteroidia > Bacteroidales > Marinifilaceae > Butyricimonas. The sequence continues at coordinate 236,416 of JAHZBN010000004.1, forward strand.
TGCGTGGATTCTGAAATCTTATTCAGCACCTGTTCGATCGTGGCATCTTTCATTTTCAAGTTGATACGAGCCGTTTGCGAATGTACCGCAGCCGACAAATGCATCACGCACACCAAACATAAAATCCCTGTTATTCGCATAACCTTAAGAAAATTTTTTAGCCATCTGGGGGGATAAAGCCCCAAATCACAATTTTTTTTCATACATTTGTTTTTTAAAGGTTTACAATGAGTCTTGTCCTCTATCGCCAAATGTCGGGCAAGACTGCTAACTTTTATAAATGCCGGGGAAGTCGCTATACTTTTCCGGTATTTTTATTTATTCTGAAATTACAATTGTTTTCCCTTTCACGCTAAACCGGACTTGACTTGTACTCTCGATCATCCGAACCAAATCATCCAGAGGTTTAAACTTCACGATCGCCCCCGTGAACCGCACCTTTTTCACGTTTTCACTACTAAAGAATATTTCCACGTCATACCAGCGGGAGATCTGCTTGGCAATCTCTTCCAGTTCCGTGTTATTAAACAAGAACTTCCCATCGATCCAAGACGTGTAAAGACGAACATTGACTTCCCGTTTCTCTAACTCGTTTTCTTTCCCATAAGCCTGTTCCCCCGGAACCAGTCGAAACGCTTGCTGACCACCTGAAAAAATTTCCACGCTACCATTTACCAGCGTGGTGGAAACCTCCTCATTATCATCGTAATCATTCACGTTAAAACGAGTACCCAACACTTTCACGTTCATCCGGGATGTTTCCACAATAAAAGGTCTTTCTGCATCATGTGCCACGTCAAAAAAAGCCTCTCCGGACAAAACAACCCGTCTCTCTTTTCCCATGAAAGATTGAGGATATATTAATCGTGATGCCGAATTCAACCAAACCTTTGTCCCGTCGGCTAACACGACTTGGTACTCTCCACCCTTAGGAATAATTAATTCATTATTTTTATTGGCATCGGTAATCCCAATAGAATCATATGAAGAATAGCGTAACAGATGATTAGAATCCATCTCTATCCGGACATTTGCCTCGTGAGCGATCAATGAACTCTTCATTGTACTATCCAGCATAATCGTTTTTCCATCATACAACTTCAATATTGCCCGTTCTCCCCCCGGACGAGAAACTGCACTAAATTGACGATGTACCTCCACCGATTCATTCTTCATTCCCTGCCACAAAATCAAAGCCACTCCTAACGGCAAAATAAAGAGAGCCGCATATTTCCACCAATAACGGAAACCTATTGACCTTCCTCTTCCCCGCTTCACTCGTTTTAATACATTCTCCGTATCAGGAGTAAAATCCCGATGTAAAAGTTTTACCTGATCACGTATTTTCTTTATCTCGGCATATATTTTCTCGTGTTTCACATCTTCTGCCAGCCAGTCCGAAAGTTCCGTTTCCTCCATTGGTGACAGGCGATCATCCAACTTCCCGGAAATCAACTCATATACTCGATCATCTATTTTCATCTTCATATTTTTACATAGAGTACTTCAAAAATGAAAAACAGGGTGAAGAAAAAACAGATTTTTTTGAAAAAAAAGATTTTAATCTTCTTTTATCCCAAAAAGAAATAGTAATAAAGAGAATTGTTCCTGTTTCAATTTTTCCCGCAAGGTCTTGTAAGCGATTTTCATTTGTGTTTTTACCGTGTTAACCGAAATTTCCAACGAGTCAGCCACGTCCTTGTATTTCATATCTTCCAGAATCACCAGTTTAAAAACAACTTTACATTGCAAAGGTAAATTCTCAATCTCTCCCCACAAACGGTTCAATTCCGGTGTTTCAAATTCTACGACTTCTTCCGAAATTTTTAAATTTTGTTTCACGTCCTCCAGATCAACACATTCCCGTTTATTCTTCAAAAACGTAAAACAAGCATTACGCACAGCAACAAACAAATAACTATCAATAGACTCCCTCTCGTCTATCTGAGTACTTTTTTTCCAGATCTTTTCAAAAACTTCCTGCACAATGTCTTCCGCCACGTCAAACTGCACGACAAACGTGGCAGCAAAACGACACAGGTTTTTGTAGCGAGTTCTGAAAAGGTAATCAAAAGCAGCTTCTTTCCCTTCTTTTAGCTCTCTAGTCAATATTTTTATTTCATAATATTTCTGACTATTTTCCATCGCATTAACTTAACAGTACAAAATACTCCCTACTTAAAAACCACCTATCACATCCATTAAATTGATTTTTCAAAAATAATAAAATCTAAAACAAAACTTCCTTTTTAACCTCACTTTTGTCTCTGACAATTTTTATTTACATACGGGATAAAAGAGAAAAACGCTCACGCCGAGAAAGCACGTGGGATATTTTGGAAACGTCACTATTAACTGTTTCCCGGCCTAACAGGTAAAGTAAACCAGAAAGTACTTCCTTTGCCTTCCTCGGAAAGAACCCCGATCTCACCCCCCAGCTTACGGACAATTGTTTGGCAAATAGCCAACCCCAACCCCGTTCCGTTAGTAAAACTATCCAATTTGACAAAACGTTTGAAGATTTCAGCCTGCTTTTCTGACGGAATCCCTTTTCCCGTGTCTGAAACAAAGAAACGCAATCCATTCGCTTGCTCTTCATAACCAAAATGAATGTGTCCCTCACTGGTAAATTTAAGTGCGTTATTCAGAAAATTCGAAATCACCTGCATCACCCGGTTCTTTTCCGTGTAAACAACACATTCATTCACATGGGAAGTAAAAGAAATATCAATACCGGGATATTCTGCGATCTTTTGGCGATAACTCATTTCCAATCCCCGCAGCATCTCGTTTATATCGACCATATCATAAATAAATTCCAACGTTCCCGCCTCGATCTTTGACAAATCCAGAATATCACTAATCAACTGTAACAGTAACTCATTATTTCGATTAATAATGGCCATGTACTCCTCTTTATCCTTCGGATCATCCGTGTTAACCAGTAATTCACTGAATCCCACGATGGCATTCAACGGAGTACGAATCTCATGACTCATGTTAGAGAGGAACATTGACTTCAATCGATCGGACATCTCTGCCGCTTCCTTCGCTCGTTTCCATTCATTAGCAACCCGGGTGCGTTCGGAAACATCCTCGTATTTCAACACAACTCCCCGAATCTGCCTCTCGTTCTTTATATCATAAACAGGCGTGGCCGTGATCTCCACCGTAAACCCGTCATCAAAAGAAACTTCCTTCATTTCCCGTTTTCCCGTCTCCAATGCCTTCTGCATCACACAACCCGGACAAGGAGAATCCCGATGCATAACACTCTTGTAGCAACACAACCCGGCCTTATACCTACCGGCCAGCGGATGCTCGGAATACTGGGCCAAGTTCTCCCACTCGATCATGTAATCCGGGTGAAGATATACTAATCCATTATTTGAATGATCAAGAATAAGCTGGTTGATCTCTTGAATCTTCTCCACATTTTGTTTCGCCTCCATCAAGGTTTTCTCGTACAGCTTACTCTCGGTTATATTTCGTAACGTCCCGACAACCCGCAAAGGTTTTCCCGCAATATCCTTTTTCTCGATCGTCAAATACAAGTCATAGTAATCCTCGTATAACCCTCGAACATCATAACGAACCTCCCGGTGCAAATTATCTATCAGCCCGTTTCTTATATCCGTAAAAAGCCGGGACATGATTTCCCGGTCATCGGGATGCATGTTATTAACTGCCTCCAACGAGGACTGACCATCCCGTTCTTTATAAAAATTTTCATTCCCGGCCTTAAATTCAGGATACTTAAACCGGATTAGGTCTTCTTCCAAGTCCCAAATCATCGGAACCGTATTCGTAACCGAGAAAGCCATCCGCAATTGCTGATTCACCTCTTGAAGTTGTTCCTGTATACGAATAAGATCTGTTATATCCCAGCGAGTTGCCAGCAACCAATGATGCACATCATTAGACACCACATTTTTATTCACGATAGAAACGTGTCTCCCGCCATCAGGAGTCTCGTACACTTCTTGCACTTGATAAGAATTTCCTTCTTCAATAATTTTAAAATCGACATCCCGGTAATGCTCGCCTCGTTCCTTTCCATATACCTCTATATCAGTTTTACCGATAATTTCTTCCCGGGAATATCCACCCTGTAACTCACACTGTTTATTCCAGAAAACATACTTCAAATCATCATCTATATCTTTTATGATCAGAGGCATTGGCATATTGTCCAGCACCGCATTCAGCAATCGCTGATTCTGTCTTATCGCAACCTCGTTCTTCTTTCGTCCCGTAATATCCCGTTCAAAACAAGCCACCAAGTTTTCTTGTACACGCTTGAACCGCCCCTCGTAATAAGTTATCTTACCATGAACAGACACGGTATACTCCACCTCGTACACTTTATCCGAAATCAACGCTTCCCTCAAATTGGATATCACGATGTCTACAAACGGGGGATCAACACAATCCTTCAAATTCCTACCAATCAATGTCTCCACCGGTAAAGAAAGTTTCACAGGATCAGCATTATAAATTTTTTGTATATTAAACTGGTTATCTACCATGAAAATCATGTCGGGAACTGAGGCAATAACCTTTTCTGCCATAATATTTTCCATGCTTTCCCGTGGAATAGAGATTTTTCTCCTACGAGAAAAAAAGAACACAAGGTTTCCTAGAATCACTACTCCGGCAATAATATATCCCCACATGACAATATGATTTAATTTTTACGCAATATATCGCAAATATAACAATAATAAATCACCAAACAATCCCTTCATCGGGATATAGCCGAAATAAAAAACCGTGCTGATAACAGCACGGCTCCTAGGTACAAATTAAAACTTAAACTTATTCACTTAAATATGCACGTAGCATCCATAAATTCTTTTCTTGCTCGGAAATGTAAGGATTAATCATATCTTGAGTTCCATCATCACCGATTTCTGCGGCCAAAGCCAATATTTCACGTTCTTTACGAATCAATATCCCCAAATTCCCCACAATCTCCTTCACGCAACGATTCCCGTCGGAAACCCCCGTTACCTCTTTAATCTCAGCCTGTTTCATGTAAGCGGAATACGAATGTAACGGGGTTCCTTCCAACGTAAGCACGCGTTCAGCAATCTCGTCAACCTTCTCGATAGCGTCATTATAGTATTCTTCAAATTTGGCATGTAACTCGAAAAAGTTACTTCCTTTCACATTCCAATGGAATCCTCTCAAATTCTGATAAAAAATTTGGTAATTTGCCAACAAGTCATTCAAATGGTTTACCAACTCTTTTGACTTCTCTTTGTCCAATCCGATTAAATTTAGTGCTTTCATATTATTTGATTTTTATTGTTACTTCTCTTTATTTTTCTAATACAAATATAGAATATACCACAACATAAATCAAATCAATTGTTTTTATAAACAAATTTAATAAATCTATATTACATAGTTTACAACACATTACAATCCAAAAACACAAAAATTTTATAGCAAAAACATCTTCCAATCTTCAAGCTTAGCAGTAATTTCATTTTTATCGAAAAAAAATCTGACAATCCTTTGCAGAGTTCAAAAATTGCACTACATTTGCATCCGTAATCAAGCAACACGGGCGCTTAGCTCAGCTGGTTCAGAGCATCTGGTTTACACCCAGAGGGTCGGGGGTTCGAATCCCTCAGCGCCCACAAAAGAGGTTCAAAAAGGGCCTCTTTTTTTATTTCACCTAATTCAAAATTATTGGGAAATGGGGGCTCACGTGAAAAATTAGGTGGAGTTCGTTTTCTTCTTGTTTTGAATTTCATTCTTTTCATGCAAAAATCTTAGCGACTCTAAAGAGAAAAAATTTAATGGATAGTGTACCAAAAAGTGTGTAAATTCTATCTATTTTCTGATAGTGTTTCAAAAAGTGTGTAAATTCCAATTTATTTATTTTTGTAATAGAACAGTCAAAAATAAC
>JAHZBN010000040.1:0-21161 GCA_019423345.1 Butyricimonas sp.
GTAACTTTTCAAGACCTATCATTGCAGGTCTTGAAAATAATCCGTAGCTTTGCCGTGAAATATTCTGAAGGGGTGCCTAAGAAGCGAGGGATTTCCCGATACTTCTACCTGCCGCGAGAAGGCAGGGTAATACAACGGGCTGAGATTATACCCATGAACCTGATCCGGGTAATGCCGGCGGAGGGAAAGAGTTATAATACACGTGCAAATTCCGTTTGAGAGCAACCCTGATGAAGTTAGTAAACGATTAAACTATCAGGTTATGCAAGTATTTATAAACGACAAATCCTTCGAATGCGCTCCCGGCACGACACTCCACGAAGTTCTGACAGCCAACGCTATCCCGACGGGCAACATCGCCATCGCCGTGGACTTTAACGTCATTCCCCGTCCCGACTGGGGAAAAACCGTACTCCAAGACGGCAGCAAGATTATCGTTATCAAGGCAGTACAGGGAGGATGAAAGAAAAGATAAAAGTTAAAAACTAAAAGTTGAAAGATAAAATTAGTAAATTAATTAAGATATGAGCCAAGAATTTACCATTTCAAGCGGCCCGCTACCCGGGTCGGAAAAGATTTACGTGAAGGGCGAGATGTTCGACATCGAGGTGCCGATGCGCCGGATTAACCTCACGCCCACGGTTGACACGGACGGGACGAAGATCGAGAACGAGCCTGTCGTGGTTTACGATACATCGGGACCTTACACGGACCCGAACTACACGGTGGACCTGCACAAGGGACTGCCCAAGATCCGGGAACAATGGATCGCCGACCGGAATGACACCGTGAAACTGGAAGGATTGAGTTCCGAGTACGGCCGGGCGCGCCAAAATGATCGCTCGCTCGATGCCTTGCGTTTCGAACACGTGAACACCACGCCGAGAGTGGCGAAACCGGGACACCGCGTGTCACAGATGTACTACGCCCGCCAAGGGATGATTACCCCGGAAATGGAATACATCGCCATCCGCGAGAACCAGATGGTCGACAAGATCCGGGAGGCTTACAAGAAAGAGAAAGGCGAGCCGCTGGGCGCGAACTTCCCGGAGTATATCACCCCGGAATTCGTGCGTCAGGAAGTGGCCGCCGGACGGGCCATCATCCCCGCGAATATCAACCACCCGGAGAGCGAGCCGATGATCATCGGACGTAACTTCCTCGTGAAGATCAACGCCAACATCGGGAATTCCCCCATCACCTCGTCTATTTCCGAGGAAGTGGAAAAAGCCGTGTGGGCCTTCCGCTGGGGAGCCGACACGATCATGGACCTGTCGACCGGGAAAAACATCCACGAGACACGCGAATGGATCATCCGTAACTCGCCCGTACCCGTGGGAACCGTGCCGTTGTACCAGGCACTGGAAAAGGTGCGGGGCAAGGTGGAAGACCTCACGTGGGAAATTTACCGTGACACGCTTATCGAACAAGCCGAGCAGGGCGTGGACTATTTCACGATCCATGCCGGGTTGCGCTGGCACCACGTGCCGCTGACGCTGAAACGCCTCACGGGAATCGTGTCCCGCGGGGGAGCCATCATGGCGCACTGGTGTACGACCCACAAGCGGGAAAGTTTCTTGTACGAGCATTTCGAGGAAATCTGCGAGATTCTCGCCAAATATGACGTCGGGGTATCCATCGGCGACGGGTTGCGTCCCGGTTGTATCGCCGACTCGAACGACGAGGCCCAGCTTGCCGAGTTGAAAACGCTGGGAGAACTGGCCCGGGTGGCCTCCAAGCATGACGTGCAAGTGATCATCGAGGGACCGGGACACGTGCCGATGCAAAAAATCCGGGAGAATATGCGACTGGAACAAGAATGGTGTGACGAGGCCCCGTTCTACACCCTTGGACCGCTCGTGACGGACATCGCCCCCGGTTACGACCACATCACCTCCGCCATCGGTGGTGCCATGATCGGCTGGTTCGGGACATCCATGCTCTGCTACGTGACCCAGAAGGAACACCTCGGACTGCCGAACCGGGACGACGTGAAAGAAGGCGTGATTACCTTCAAACTCGCCGCCCACGCCGCCGACCTTGCCAAGGGACACCCCGCTGCTTACTACCGGGATTACGCCATGAGCAAGGCACGTTTCGAGTTCCGATGGAAAGACCAGTTCCATCTCGCGCTGGATTCTGAAAAAGCCTTACGTTTCCACGACGAGACGTTACCCGCCGAGGGACACAAAGAGGCTCATTTCTGCTCCATGTGTGGGGAACATTTCTGCTCCATGCGTGCCAGCGAGAAGTTGAGAAAAAAATTAAAATAATGCCATGTTGATCATCATCACCCCTCCACACGCCCTGCCTGACGAAGAGTGTATCGTGAACAAGCTCTTTGAAAGCGGATTGCACTTGCTGCACCTGCGAAAGCCGGGAGCTGACCGAGAAACGCTGGAACGTTACATCCGGGGTATCCGACCACGTTTCCGGGAGCGTGTTATCCTGCACGACCACTTCGAACTGGCGGAGGAATACGGGTTAAGAGGGATTCACTTGAAATACAACGAGGCACGGACGTTCACCGGGCGGAATCGATTCGCGCACGTGAGCGTGTCGTGTCACTCCTTCGAGGAAATCGACGCCCTGCCTTTCGAGCCGAACTACGTCTTTCTCAGCCCGGTATTTGACAGCATCTCCAAACCCGGATACCCGTCGGCTTTCGCCCCGGAATACCTGAAGGAAAACTTGCAAAAGAGACGCGTACCCGTGATCGCCCTAGGGGGAATCACCGCGGAAAAAGTCGCGGAATGTCGGAAAATGGGATTCCGCGGGGTCGCCTTGCTGGGACACGTGTGGGAACAGCCGTCGGAGGCCGTCGACCGTTTCACCAATATCTTGCCCGACGAGGTGCTAAGTATTGCCGGATTTGACCAAAGTTCCGGGGCCGGGGTGACGGCTGACATCAAAACATTCGAAAGTTGCCGGGTATATGGACTTGGAACGAGCAGTTCCATCACCTTCCAGAATCAAAACACGTATCTCGGGACGAAGTGGCTCACGCCGGACGAGATCATCCGGCAATGCGACGTTCTCTTCCGGGAGTTCACCCCCGCTTACGTCAAAATCGGGTTGATCGAAAGTTTCAACACGCTGGAACAAGTGGTGAACTATCTCCGGACGGCTCTCCCCAAGGTAAGGATTATCTGGGACCCGATACTGAAAGCCAGTGCCGGGTTCCAGTTCCATGACGGGGAGAATCTAACACAGTTGCAGGATATACTTCAGGAGATATACCTGATTACCCCGAACACGGACGAGCTGAAAACACTTTTCGGGAATCACCCGGACGTGGAAAGCCTGCAAGCGCTGGCCCGCGGCCTGAACCTCAATATCCTCTGGAAAGGCGGTCATAACGACGGGGCGTTGGCCTCCGACCGGCTGGTCACCCCGGACAAGGTGTACACCTTCTCGGTGACACGGGCAAGACACGGGAAACACGGGACGGGATGCGTTCTTTCCTCGGCTATCGCCTCGTATCTCACGCTCGGCTATCCCCTTCCCGATGCTTGTCGGCTAGGGCAGCACTACGTGGCGGGATTTATCCGCTCCAACGACACGAACCTGGGGATGCATAACCGCATGGAAAGCACCGCCACGGAAGTTGACTTGTACCGGACTCCCTTGCAATACATCACCGACTACAAGGAAGGGGTTTCTATTCCCGAACAGGTAGAGGCCGTGTGCAAGGGGGGATGTCGCTGGGTTCAACTACGGATGAAAGAGGCTGACCGGGAAGAGTTTACCCGCATCGGACGCACCGTGAAAGAGATTTGCAAACGTCACGGGGCCTTATTCCTTGTCAATGACAACGTGGACATCGCCCTTGAACTGGATGCCGACGGGGTACACTTGGGAAAAGAGGACATGAATCCTCTTAAAGCCCGCCAGATTCTCGGTTACTCGAAGATCATCGGAGGAACGTGTAACACGTTTGAAGACGTGGTGACCCGTTTTCGTCAACAGGTAGACTACATCGGTCTGGGACCGTTCACGTACACCTCGACGAAAAAGCGCCTCAGCCCGGTCCTCGGTCTCGAAGGTTACCGGAAGATCATGGAGGCCTGCCGGAAAGAGGGTATCTATCTCCCCATCCACGCCATCGGGGGCATCCGGGAGGACGACATTCAACCGATACTAAACACGGGAATAACAGGTATCGCCCTCTCTTCCTTGCTTAAAAACAGCGAGGATATAACGGGGAAGACGAAGGAAACGATGGAACAATTGAAAATAAAAGAACTCCCTCCCCCCTTCGGGGTACTCCCTCTATAAACAGAGGGAGAGTTGAGTTACTCTTCATCTTTGGGAAGAGTCACCAGCTCCTCCTCTGTTTATAGAGGAGGTGGCAGCGAAGCTGATGGAGGAGTTCAATCTAAAATCTAAAATTTAAAATTAGTATGGCTTTAAAAATAGCAGACAAAGAATTTACCTCGCGCTTATTTACCGGAACCGGTAAATTCGCGTCGAATCAACTAATGGAAGATGCCATACTGGCATCTGAATCACAACTCGTAACCGTCGCGCTGAAACGCGTGAACATGGACGGTAAGGACGATGATATTCTGGCTCACTTGAAAGCACCTCATATCACCTTGTTACCCAACACTTCCGGCGTGAGAACCGCCAAAGAGGCCGTGTTCGCCGCGCAACTGGCGAGAGAGGCTCTCGGCACGAACTGGCTGAAACTGGAAATACATCCCGATCCCAAATACCTGTTGCCCGACCCTATTGAAACCTTGAAAGCGACCGAGGAACTGGCAAAGCTGGGATTCGTGGTGTTACCCTACATTCAAGCCGATCCGGTACTTTGCAAACACCTTGAAAATGCCGGGGCCGCTACCGTAATGCCGTTAGGCGCACCGATCGGCACGAACAAAGGGCTGGTGACCCGCGACCTGCTGGAGATCATCATTGAGCAGAGCAATGTCCCGGTAATCGTGGATGCAGGAATCGGGGCCCCCTCCCACGCTGCCGCCGCCATGGAAATGGGTGCTGCCGCCGTGCTGGTGAATACCGCTATCGCCGTATCGCCTAACCCGGTAGAAATGGGACGGGCATTTAAACTGGCCGTGGAGGCCGGACGTATGGCATTCGAGGCAAAACTTGCCAAACAATACCGCCATGCACAGGCCAGCTCCCCGTTAACGGCATTTTTGGATTAAATGAGTTCATAAGGTTTATAAACCTTACAAACTATTAAATATCAAGTGAATGACTTCATTTTACGATACCTTGAAAACCTACGACTGGGACGATGTGAAACAGAACATCATGGATAAGTCGAAAAACGATGCTATCGCGGCAATCAATAACCCGCATCGCACGTTAGATGATTTTATGGCGTTGATCTCCCCGGCGGCAACACCGTTGCTGGAGGACATGGCCGTGGAGGCTAACCGCCTGACCCAGGAAAGATTCGGGAACACGATCCAGTTGTACATTCCCTTGTACGTTTCCAATTACTGCACAAATTTCTGCGTGTACTGCGGTTTCAACCACGATAACGATATTCACCGGAAAATGCTTACTCTCGAAGAGGTACAGGCGGAAACCGACGTTATTACCGGGTGGGGATTCAAGCACCTGCTGCTCGTGTCGGGCGAGGCGCCTGCCGTGACCACGGTGGACTACTACGAGAAAGTGATCCGTACGGTACGGGACAAGTTCTCGCAGATCGCCCTTGAAGTGCAACCTCTCGACACGGACGACTACGCCCGGCTACACGAGGCCGGGTTGAGTTTCGTGTGCGTGTACCAAGAAACGTATAACGAACAACAATATCCCAAGTACCACCCCAAGGGACGGAAAGCAAATTACCGCTACCGTTTGGAAACTCCCGACAGGGCATGCACGGCCGGGGTACAGAAAATGGGTATCGGGGCATTGCTCGGTCTGGAAGACTGGCGCACCGACTCGTTTTTCACGGCCCTGCACTTGAAATACCTGGAAAAGACCTACTGGCGTTCCAAATACTCGATCTCTCTTCCCCGCCTGAGGCCACACGCCGGGGCTTTCATGCCTAAAGACCCGATCAACGACAAGCAGATGGTGCAACTGATATGCGCCTACCGCTTGCTGGATCAGCAGGCTGAAATCTCCATATCCACGCGGGAAAGCCGGGAATTCCGGGATCACGTGATGCACCTGGGAGCCACGTCCATGAGTGCCGGGTCGAGCACGGAGCCAGGCGGGTACGTCGTTCCCCACAAGGAACTGGAACAATTTGCCATCAACGACAACCGTACCCCGCAAGAGATGGTCGAGGCCATCAAGGCACAAGGGTATGAACCCGTGTGGAAAGATTGGGACACTTGGATGTAGTTAACAATAATAGGGTTTGGTAGCCGCCAAACCTTATTATTATATGCTTGATAACTTCTTTTAACTTTTGAAAAACAATAAATATTCTTCTCCTTTTGTTACGTTTGTCTTTTTAATACTCTAAAATCATTTTAATTATGGTAGTTGCATATTTGCGAGTCAGCACAAACAAACAACATTTGGAAAACCAGCAGGAGGAGATCAAGAAATTTGCAGCCCACCGGGGACTTGATATTGACAAGTGGTATCACGACGTTGTCAGTGGAAAAGTACATAGTAATGACCGAAAACTAGGCGACCTTCTGGAATCTTTGCAGGAAGGTGATTGCCTTATCGTCACGGAAGTTTCGCGATTGAGCAGGACATTGATTGACATAATGAATATCATCAATACCTGTATTCAACGTAAAATTGTTCTTCATAGCACGAAAGAAGGGTACACTTTCGAGAATAACCTGAACAGTAAAATCCTAGGATTCGCATTCGGGCTAGTCGCGGAAATCGAACGTAATCTTATATCCATCCGGACAAGAGAGGCTCTCGCGGTAAGAAAGGCCGAGGGAAAAAAACTGGGGCGCCCGTATGGTAGTTGCCCACAGTTGAACGTGTTGATACAAAACAAGGAGAAGATTATCGAACTCATGGATAACAGCGTACCTTACAAGAAAATAGCCAAGAAATATAAAGTATCCATCTGCACCGTCAACCGATTTGTCAAACAACACATTAACGAAAGCAAGTAACAGGAGTAGAACAAATTAGAATTTTAATTACCAATGCCACTAACCAATCAAGAACAAAAACGTTATAATCGACACATTATCCTACACGACATTAGAATTCAAGGACAAGAAAAAATTAAAGAAACGAGCATACTAGTCGTAGGAGCCGGGGGATTAGGCTCACCCATACTATATTACCTCACGGCAGCAGGAGTCGGCCATATCGGCATCATGGACGACGATGTTGTTTCGGAATCCAACCTGCAACGCCAAATATTATACGACACGACTCACGTGGGAACCCCGAAAGTCACCGTCGCCACCACGAAATTAAAACAACTAAATCCATTCACCCGGATTACACCATATTTTACCCGGTTATCGCTGGATAACGCACTGGAAATCATTTCCAAATACGATATTGTGATGGACGCAACAGATAATCTCCACGCCCGTTACCTGATTAATGATGCCTGCGTGAAGCTGGGAAAACCGTTCGTTTACGGCAGCATATGCGAGTTCTGCGGGCAAGTGTCCGTGTTCAATTACCAGAACGGCCCCACTTACCGGGACCTTTTCGAGTACAATGACGAGATCGAGAATTTCTCGCAACCGCTGGGTGTTATCGGGGCATTACCGGGAATTGTCGGTTCCCTTCAAGCGAACGAGGCAATTAAAATCATACTGGAGAAACCCGGCGTACTTTCCGGGAAATTACTGACTATTGATATATTGAATAACACGTACCTAACTTTTGCCATCCGAAAGAAGGAACGAAGAGAGGAATCCTTGTTCAAATAAAAAATGAACTGGCAATGCCAGTTCATTTTTTATTTTCTCTCGTACCCCGGCTTACCGAGCAGCATGAACATATTGTTCTTGTAGGCCTCCACGCCCGGCTGGTCGAAGGTGTTCACCCCGAGGATACCGCCGGAGATGCCGCAAGCCAGCTCGTAGAAATAGAATAGCTGACCCAAGTAGTACTCCGTCAGTTCCGGGATAATGACCCGGATATTCGGTACCCCACCGTCCACGTGGGCGAGTTGGGTTCCCAGTTCAGCCATCTTGTTTACCTCATCAACGCGTTTTCCGGCCAGATAATTCAGTTTATCGAGGTCATGGGCATCGCAAGGCACTTGCAAGCTGTATTTCGTTTTATCGATGGAAAGAACTGTCTCGAACAGATTGCGACGTCCTTCCTGTATGTATTGTCCCATGGAGTGCAAATCTGTCGTGAAGTCAACGCTGGCGGGGAATATACCCTTATTTTCTTTTCCCTCGCTTTCCCCGTAAAGCTGCTTCCACCATTCGGCAACGTAATGCAGTTTCGGGTTGAAGTTCACCGTGATCTCGATCACGTACCCCTTTTCGTAGAGGGCGTTCCGAACAGCAGCATAAGTGGCGGAAAGTTCTGCCCCGTTACCTTTGCTGTACGCCCGCATATCCACGGCCCCTTTGACTAAAGCCCGAACATCAAAACCGGCAATGGCCACGGGGAGCAATCCCACGGGGGTCAGCACGGAGTAGCGTCCCCCGACATTGTCCGGAATAATAAAAGTCTCGTACCCTTCCCGATCTGACATCGTTCGCAAGGCACCCTTTTTCTCGTCGGTAATGGCAACAATTCTCTCCCTCGCCACGGTAATTCCCTCCTGCTCGATTAATTGATCTTTCAATAAACGGAAAGCCACGGCAGGCTCGGTCGTGGTTCCCGATTTGGAAATCACGCATATACCGAATTTCTTATCTTTGAGGAACGCCTGTAACTCGTATAGATAGTCCTCGCTCACGTTATTTCCCGCGAAAACAACTTTCGTACCGGAATAAGCATCAAAACTACCGGACATGGCCTCGATCACCGCCTTGGCTCCCAGGTAAGATCCCCCGATGCCCACGATGACAACGACATCGGTTTGCTCCCTTAACTTGTTGGCACAAGCAGAAATACGATCCAATTCATCATCCGTGATGTGAACGGGCAGATCGAGCCAACCCAGAAAGTCACTCCCTTTACAAGTTCCGTCTTCCAAGTCCTTTAGAGCTTTTGTTGCTTTTTCTCGTTGCACGGCGATCTCTTCTTCCCCTACAAACGATAACACCTTCGAGTAGTCAAGTTTTATGCGATCCATTGTTTTCATGTTTTATATATTATTCCTCCTTCCTGGCTTTCAGCATATCTCGGAAACGAGAGGCACTCTCGTAATCCTCGTTCTTCACTGCCTCATCCAGTAAACGGGTTAATTCTTCTATCGTGAAGTTATACTCGGTTGTTTCAGATTTCTCCGGTTCAACAGGCTTTTGCCCGCTAAATTCTCCCGCTGCCAAATCGGAGATCGGGATGGCAGTCTTGGCAATCACGCTGGCCGCGATGTAAATCGGACAATTATAGCGCAAGGCAAGAGCGATGGCGTCAGAAGTACGCGAATCAATCTTCAGTGATTCCTCGCCATTCCTGAAACGCAGTTCAGAGTAAAAGATACCGGATTCCCAACGATATATATAAACCTCTTCCAAAACCACTCCCAGATTATCCGCCAGACTCTTCATCAAATCATGCGTCAAGGGACGTTGCGAGTGCAGGTGTTCCATCTGTATGGCAATGGATTGAGCCTCTGCGATCCCGATAATGATGGGGATGCGGAAAGCATCGTTCTCTTCCGCCAGAATCAGCGCGTATGCTCCGGTTTGTGACATACTCTGATAAGATAACCCGAAAACTTTTAACTTAATCCTGTCCATAAGCCTTGTATAACTTTAGATCTACGATTTTCTATTCTTAGTTGTTACAATTAATGTACCATTCCGGCTCGCATGCACCGGATTCAACGCTATGATTTTTTCAACGGAGCCCTGTATATACGGGCCAAACCACCGAGGCTTGTTTCGCGATACTTGGCCTGCATATCGCAACCCGTCTGCATCATGGTCTCCACCACGTCATCGAAAGACACCTTGTGCCGGCCATCCGAGAACAAAGAATAGATCGCGCATTCCCGCGCTTTCTGCGAGATAAAGGCATTTCGCTCGATACAGGGAATTTGCACGTAACCACCCACGGGATCGCACGTCAAACCTAAGTTATGCTCGAATCCCATTTCCGCAGCATACTCGATCTGCATCGGGGAACCTCCCAATATCTGGGCCGCCGCACCGGCTGCCATAGCGCAAGCCGTTCCCAGCTCTCCCTGACATCCTACCTCGGCCCCGGAAATAGAACCATTGGTTTTCACGATGTTACCGATCAGTCCGGCCGTGGCCAGACCTTTTATAATTCGTTTATCACTAATCTCCTGATCATGTTTCAAGAAAAACAACACAGAAGGAACGACCCCGGCCGAACCGCACGTGGGAGCCGTCACTATCTTACCTCCTGCCGCATTCTCTTCGGCAACTGCCAAAGCGGCAGCAAATACCATTCCCATATGGCGCAGGGTTCCTGCCGATTGCTGGGCCCGCACGTGGTAGGAACAAGCCTTGCGTGCCAACCTCAAGTTACCGGGTAACACTCCCTCGTTTTCCAAGCCGTTATGAATACTTGTAACCATCACTTTCCAAACTTCTTCGAGATAGTCGAAGATTTCCGGTCCCTCGTGCAGTTCCACGTACTCCACGAAAGAGCGCCCCTCGGCCTTGCACCACTCCAGTATATCCGTCATTTTCGTATCGGGATAGACATCCTCCTCCTTGAAGGTTCCCAGTTCATCCCACAAAGCGCCACCACCGACACTGTATACTTCCCAACGATCCACGACTTCCCCGTTTCTCAATGCCTCGAACAACATCCCGTTCGGATGATGGGGCAGGGATTTCGTGGATTCCCATATAATTTCCGTGTCGTCCGGCCGATTAATCATTTTCTGAATGGCAACATCCGTTCCGTGGCCCACTCCTGTCAGGGCCAAACTCCCGTACAAGGTCACCCGGTAGCGCTCGGCATCCGGATTCTTTTCCTTAAAATAATGTGCGGCACGTCCCGGTCCCATCGTGTGACTGGAAGAAGGCCCGTACCCAATTCTAAATATTTCTCTGATTGATTTCACGTCCTAATTATTGTTATAGATTTTATTAATGTCTTGATTTATGATTTTAGATCAGGTGATTTCCACCCTATATTAATGTTTTTTTGAATCATAAATCGCGAATTAATTGGTTTACAATTAAAAAAAGGCAGGCCTGTAAGCCGGGTTCTGTACCTTGCGGTTTCTATCATTTATCTACTCCGCGAATCACTCCGCGGCTCTAGCGACCTACCCCCTGGCATCGGTCGGGCAAACCTAAGCGCCAGTGTACATGGTCTTGCAACTCGTGAGGCGTACGGCTACCCCGATCGCCCGGGATACCGGTGAGCTCTTACCTCACCTTTTCACCCTTGTTCCGCGAACGGAACGGTTATTTTCTGTTACACTACTGCCCCCTCTCGGAGACCTTCCCGTTAAGAAGCACGATGCCCTGTGTTGCCCGGACTTTCCTCTCTCCCTCGCGGGACAGCGATAGAACGGCCTGCCTTTATATTTTAGATTTAATGATTTTAGATTTTAGATTCCAACCGCACAAGGCTAACGTTTCTCACTCTAAACTCGTTAAATCTTCTTCATTTTCAACTTTCAATTCTCAATTTTCAATTAATTAAGAATCGGATCTTCCGGAAAATTCGCCCACAGCTTGTATCTTCCGCCCAGAGAACTCATGGCTTGTTCCCATAATCCCTCGTTCGGGATGGTAAACAGCGTGTCGGTAGGAATTGTCCCCACCATCCAAGAATTCTCCTGCAGTTCATTCTCCAACTGGCTATCTGTCCAGCCACTATACCCTGCAAAGAAACGAATCTCGCCTTCCAATACCTTTCCGGCTTTCAACATCTCCGTCAAAGCCTTAAAATCCCCTCCCCAGTATATACCCTTCGCAATCTCTTCCGAATCCGGTATGTCATTTCTCCGATGGATGTAATACAATTGATTACGTTCCACGGGACCACCAATGTACACGGGGAAATATACGCCTTCGAGTTCTTTTACCAACTCGGAAGTCGTGTAAGGTAACGGCTTGTTCAATACAAAACCCACGCTCCCGCTCGGATCATGTTCCACCATGTAGACCACGGAACGATTAAAATATTTACCTTCCAGAAAAGGTTCTGCAATCAACACCTTTCCCACCTCAACACGGTCATCGTTGTGACGTATCTGAAACAGATCCTGAAATTCCTTTTCCACTAATTAATATTTTTACAAGTCAAATATATCTACTAACTTTGTATTGATAAAGCGTTAATGCAAAGATATAAAAATGTGCAAAATATTTATCATATCACTCCTATCTTTATTTATTAACAGCTTTGCAACAGCGCAGAGTGTTGTCCCGTCCGTGATTATGGGTAGGGATACCGTGCCTCATGTTCTTCTCCATGAAGTAGATGTCGTCGCCCGATTGAAGAATCCCCGAAAATACGCCCGCCAGCAACAACGGAACCAAAGGATGGTTTATAACGTGAGAAAGGTGTTCCCGTACGCGAAAATAGCCGCCGCCAAGATCAACGAGATCGAGTACAAACTCGCACAAACGGATTCCGAAGCAAAAAGAAAGCAGATTATCAAGAAAGAGTACAAGGAACTCATGCACACGTTCAAACAACCGTTGATGAAACTAACCGTCACGCAAGGGAAGATTCTCGTTCGCCTGATCTACCGGGAGACAAACAACACGTCGTTCAATCACATCAAGGAATACAAGGGAACCGTGAATGCCTATTTCTGGCAATCGCTGGCTTTGTTATTCGGGAATAACCTGAAAGCCGATTACGAACCGAACGGACGAGACCGGGAAATCGAGCAGGTCGTGCGCTCGATCGAAAAGGAAGCCCCTTCTCACATCTCCCGGCGATAAATCCTGTTCTTGGTGCTAAAATTACCACTCTTTGATATGATCGGAATTTAAAGTTTATTACTTTTGCCTTATGAAATACGAAGAGATAGTTGCAGATTTAAAAGCAGGGAAATATGCCCCGATTTACTTTTTATCGGGGGAGGAATCCTATTTTTTGGACGATATAGCGACACGCATCGAGAAAAACGCCCTCACGGAGGACGAGAAGGCGTTTAACCAAACGATATTGTACGGGAACGATGTCTCCATGACCACCGTGACCGACACAGCCCGCCGCTTTCCCATGATGTCACAACGTCAGGTTGTCATTGTCAAAGAGGCTCAGAATATCCGGGATTTCGAGAATTTACTGCCTTATATTGATCATCTTCAACCGACAACGATCCTCGTGTTTCTCTATAAAAACAAGAAACCGGATAAGCGTAAAGGGATTTTCAAGAAATTAAGCAGCTCTTCGCATTGCATCTATTTCGAGTCGGCCAAACTTTACGACAATAAGATCCCGGACTGGATTATCTCGTACTGCAAAGACAAGAAGTATATGATTTCATTGAAAGCCGCAGGTATTCTCGCGGAAAGTCTGGGGAACGATTTGAGCAAGGTGGCCAACGAACTGGACAAGCTCATGCTCCTACTTCCCGGTGGCGGTGAAATCAAGGAGAATCTGGTTGAAGAACACACGGGGATCAGCAAGGAATTCAACACGTTCGAACTCACGGCAGCCATCATACAGATGGATCACCTGAAAGCGAACCGTATCGTGAATTATTTCGAGGCTAATCCCAAGAACAACCCGCTGGTTCTCACGATCAGTATGTTGTTCCGGTACTTTCTGAACCTGCTGACGTACCATTACCAGAAGAAAAGTACTCCCAACCAGCAAGAAATGGCCCGGTTGCTGGGCATCAATCCTTATTTTCTGAAAGATTACACGGAAGGAGCGAAAAGATATAACGCCATGAAATGCGCTAACATTATCTCTTGGTTACGAGAATATGACCTTAAATCAAAAGGTGTCGGCAATGCTAGCATTTCTGATGGTGAACTACTGAAAGAGCTAATATTTAAGATAATGCATTGAAATTCGCCCGTGGTGAATTTCAGGTTACAGGTTGAAAATGAAAAAGGCTATATTTTTGGATCGGGACGGGACCATCAATTCTGATGAAGGTCATTATTACATCTACAAGGTTGAAGACTTCGTTTTCAATCCCGGGGTTATTGACGGTATTCGTCGGCTGAACGAGGCGGGTTACTTGATTATCGTCGTTACCAACCAAGGTGGAGTCGCTAAAGGGGAGTACACGATCGAAGACGTGGACAACCTTCACGCCCACATGTGCAAGGAACTGGAAAAGCACGGGGCGCACGTGGACAAAATATACTACTGCCCTCATCACAGTAGTATTGCCCCCTGCAAATGCCGTAAACCGTCGCCTTACATGATCGAGCAAGCTATTCGGGAGTTCGACATTGACAAATCCGCCTCATGGTTAATCGGGGATGGCTCTCGGGACATCGAAGCGGCAGAGGCAGCCGGAATCCGGGGAATTAAAATACCGAAAAACAGTGATTTAACCCCGGTTATAGACTCTATCCTCAAGCAATAAGAAGGTTAACGATACGCCATGTTCGAAGTCTTGTTTGCCTTACTGCCTATGGTTATACTGGTCATAGCCATGGGGATATGCAAGTGGCCCGGGGATAAGAGTAGCCTGCTTACCCTTGTTATTACCGTTATGTTGGCCACTTTCGCCTTTGGTATTCCCACACGAGAGATCGGTTTCACTTTAATAAACAGTACCGCACGTGCTTGTATCACCATTCTTTCCGTTATCTGGATGGCCGTGTTTAGCTATAATATTCTGCTGGATTCCGGCAAGATTGAAGTGTTAAAAGACCAACTGGCAACGATTTCCACGGACAGGAGTGTACAGGTATTACTGATCACGTGGGGGTTCGGGGGCCTACTGGAAGGAATGGCCGGCTACGGGACCTCGGTCGCAATCCCGGCTGCCATACTCGTAACGCTGGGATTTCGCCCGTTGTTCGCCGTACTCGTGAGTCTCATCGCCAACAGTGAACCCACGACATTCGGAGCCGTCGGTATTGCGGAAACTGTTCTCATGGAAGAGACAGGCTGCCCGTTGCCTGAATTGTGTAAGGCTACCATTCAACAATTATATCCTTTTATATTCTTGATCCCAATTACCTTGGCTATGTTGGCCGACAGACGCCGCCAAGCTTTACTCAAGAACATTTTGCTCGGCACGCTTGTCGGGGGCGTATCTTTCCTAGCACAATACGCCACGGCCGTATATCTCGGTCCGGAGATGCCAGCCATTCTAGGCAGTATTTGTTCCATCATTATTATTATCGCATGGAGTAGATGGACCGAAAAAAGTGACACAATTCCCACGAAACTCTCGCCCCGACAAATATACCAAGCGTGGAGTGTCTACGGCCTTATCATTTTCTTTATATTACTGGCTATTCCCTTCAATTTCAGGGCAACGAGTTTATTGCTTTTTGCCGGAGCTTTTATCGGGGGACGGATACAGGGTGTAACGACAAGCAGGCAATTCACGTTACTCGGCCAAACCCTTGTACAAATCCGCAGTACCATTATTATGGTTATCGCCTTGGTCGGTATATCCGCACTCATGGAAATATCCGGTATGGTGCAATTACTGGCCGACACACTCACGTCCATCTCCGGGAAGTATTACGCTTTCTGGTCCCCTCTGGTCGAGGAAATAGGAACATTTATCACGGGTAGCGGTACTTCGGCAAACATTCTTTTCGGGAAGTTACAAGCAGGAATCGCCGCAAACATGGACATTGATCCTTCTTGGCTTGCCGCCGCCAACACCACAGGCTCTACCGCCGGGAAAATCATCTCCCCCCAGAGTATTGCCATTGCCGCCTCCGCATGTCAATTACAAGGCCAAGAAGGGGAAATCCTAAAACAAGCTTTCCCTTATGCACTCGTGTATGGAATAATACTGGGAATTATCGTCTTTATCGGGTGATTAAAAAGCCGCTAGCAATAAATCAATATCTCTGGAAACCAAACCATAGCGATCGGCAATTACCCGTTTGGTCAACACTCCATTATAAACATATACCCCATGCCGCAATCCTTTGTCATTTTTTATAGCGGCATTAAAACCTCCCGCCCGAGAGATCTTATCAAACAAAGGAGTGAATAAATTACTATAAGCAATGGAAGCCGTACGAGCCACTCTCGACGGAACATTCGGGACACAATAATGGATTACCCCGTTATATACATACGTCGGATTCTCGTGGGTGGTAGGACCTGAGGTTTCAATACATCCGCCGTGTTCGATGGACATATCCACGATTACCGCCCCCTGTTTCATCAATCTCACCTGTTCTTCAGACACGGTGATCCCCAAATCATCATCAAAGAAACGTAAAGCCCCAATCAGTACGTCGGCAGATAATAGTGCCCGTTCCAAAACCGGCTTGTGAAAAACAGAAGTATACACCCGTCGCCCCAGACAATGATTTATCCGACGCAGACGCTCCAACGAATGATCGAAGACTTTCACCTCTGCCCCCAAAGCCAATGCCGTGCGAGCCGCATATTCACCCAAAGTTCCGGCACCTAGAATAACCACCTCGGCAGGCGTGATTCCCGTCACCCCTCCTAACAAAATTCCTTTACCTTCTCGGGAATTACTCAGGTACTCGCTAGCAATCATGATCGCCGAACTTCCCGAAATCTCGCTCATCATCTGTACCACGGGATAAGTCTCGTTCTCGTCTTTCAGAATATCAAACCCGACAGCCGTAATCTTCTTCTGCATCATCTCGACGACAGCCTCTTTGCGTAATTCAAAAAGCTCGATGGGCGACATTATAACCTGCCGATCATGCATCATCTCCACGTCTGCCTGCATCACCGGAGTCGGTTTCAGTATAATATCCGCCGTGTACACTTCCTCGCAGGTATCCAACATCTGGGCTCCCGCATCGGCGTACTCCCGGTCATGGTAATGTGCAGCCTCTCCGGCTCCTCGTTGTACCATTATAGTATGCCCCATATCAACCATCATGGCCACGGCCTCCGGGGTTAAACACACCCGGTTTTCCCGTCGCTCGGTCTCGTTCGGTAAACCGATTGTCAATCGTTTCTGCCGGTATTCCGCAAACACCTCTTTTTCCTGGTATAGAAACCACTCCCGATTAATCTGGGCTCCCAATAATTTACCCGAGTTATCCATAACCTACACTTTAAAGTTTTTCTTCAATCACCAATTCTCTCCGGCCATCTGCCAGTTCGGAGAACTTACATATCAACGTGTTTTCCGGCAACAGAGGCTCCACCATCTCCGGCCACTCAATAAAACAACGATTCCCGCTATAAAAATATTCCTCGTAACCAAAGTCCATGGCCTCTTCGATGTTCTTCACCCGATAGAAATCGAAATGAAAAACCGAGTCTCCCGTGGCTGTCAGATACTCGTTTACGATAGCGAACGTCGGGGAATTCACATCATCCTCTATCCCCAAACACTCGGCTACCGCTTTCACGAAAGTGGTCTTTCCCACCCCCATCGGCCCGTATAAAGCATATATCGTGTTGTTTCCGGTACTTTCTAGAAACTCTTTTGCTACCCGATTCAAATCATCAACACCGTCAATTATCCAGCGCATAAACTTTCCTCTATTTTGTGAATTGATTAATTACCTTTGTCATATACCCGATTGAAGTATACCACAAAGGTAATTATTAGTAAACGAAAAAACGAAACTAAAAGTTAGAATCTCCCCTACTTCTCAACTTCTTCAACGATCTCATCCTGTTGTCCGGCCTCCGTGTTTTTCTCTTCTGTGGCAGCACCTTTCAGGAAAGTCGGTAGATTCAGCCCGGCCATGTTAAACAGATCATTCAACGGGGGAACTGATTTCATCATGCCCGAGATGAAGTTAGCCGTGGAGGTATTCCCGTTCCCTGCATTATTGCCATCCCAAACGGTAACCTTGTCGATCTTGATATTCTTAACAGCCTCCACTTGCGTTCTCACCAGCTCCGGCAATTTATCGGTAATTAACATCATCACCGCCTTGTCGGGATCTCCGGCAGCGGCTTTCACGATTTGGGCATATCCTTCCGCCTGTTTTGTCAGCACCTCGTATAAACCTCGTGCCTCCGCATCCATCTTGGCAAAAATGGCATCCGCCTCTCCTTTCGCCAACCGGCGCAAACGTTCCGCCTCGGCCTCCGCGTCAATAATAGCTTTCTCCTTGTCAATCTGTGCGGGAACCACGATATTAGCCGCTTGTGTGGCTTTTTCTCTTTCGGCACGAGCGATCTCGGCCTCTTTCTCTGCCATGTACGCCTCTTCCAAAGCCTTTGCAGCTTGCACTTTCTCTGCCGCAATAGCTTTACGGGCAGCCTCGGCCTCTCTCTCCCGACGGATGGCATCCGAATCGGCAATCAAAATCTTGGCATTGTTTTCTCCCTCCACCGCAGTTGCATTAGCCTCGGCCGTCCGGATACGAGTGTCCCGCACGGTTTCTGCAATACGAATATCTTTATCCCGATCTGCCTCGGCCTTACCGATCTCACCGAATCGATTCTGCTCGGCCACGCTTTTCTTGGCATCATTGATCGCTTTCGCTGCCGCTTCTTTTCCCAAAGCCTCGATATACCCGGACTCATCCCGCAAGTCGGTCACGTTCACGTTGATCAGTTTCAAACCGATCTTCCGTAATTCGGCCTCCACATTAGCACTCACGTTAGCCAAGAATTTATCCCGATCGGAATTGATTTCCTCAATATCCATCGTGGCAATCACCAAACGTAACTGCCCGAAAAGAATATCCTTGGCCAAATCCTGAATATTTTCCTGCCGTTGCCCCAACAAACGCTCTGCCGCATTCGTCATACTATCCGGTTCGGTAGAGATACCCACCGTAAAACGACAAGGCACATCTACCCGTATATTTTGTTTACTTAAAGCGTTCGTCAAATTACACTCGATAGAGATCGGGGTCAAATCCAAAAATGAATAACTCTGGAACACAGGCCAAATAAAAGCCGCACCTCCATGAATACAACGTGCGGAACTCACTCCCCCGGTCGCATTCTTACCGGTCCGTCCATACACGACAAGAATCTTGTCTGACGGACAACGTTTATAACGGGACAATATCGCCGCAAACGTAACAAACAATACCGCCACTATGGCGACAATCAAATACAAACTACCTTCCATACTTTCCATATATTCCTAAGATTAATAATAAATAGTCATTTAAAAACGCTCCACCAGTAAAGTGCTGTCGTTAATCACTTCCACGACCCGAATCGGGGCTCCCGTCTCCAATTCCTCACCTGTCGTTAGGGCATCAAATTCCCGAATGGCTCCCTGTATCGAGATTTGTACTTTCCCTTCTCCCCGTTTTTCTCCCGGAATCTTCAGGTACACGTTCCCTTTACACCCCACGGCATTTGCCATATTGATCGTCCCACTTTGTTCCATACGGCTCATGAATCTGAAAATAGCCATCACGGCCATCACCAGCAACACGCCGATCACGGCCGACACGAGAATCAACACGAACTGGTTTTCTATCGCTTTTTCAAAAGAGATGATCGACCAACCGAACCCCAGCAGGAAATTGATGAAATTACGGAAAGTAAACAACTGGAAAGGACCGCTATCTCCGTCAATCGCAGTATCCGCACTCACGTCAACATCCATTCCCCCATCCGTATCCATCCCAATAAAAGTCATGATTGTCTGGATAACAAATACCAAACTGGCAAATAGCGTGATGCACCACACCGATTGCATAAATAACCCCAGAGAACTCCACCATTCTTCCATTACATTCAATTTTAATTAGACGATATTCACTAACTTCCCCACAAGCACACTACTACACAAATATAAACATTTTTACAGGACTTCCTACCCTTCATTAAAATTAAATATACATTCTACCGATCCGGGTAAAATACGAGATTAAATATCTAAAAATAAAAGAATAACGAATCAAAACTAGAGTTTAAAGTTTATTAACTATAAAAATTAGTTTTCAAACTAAATATTTTAGTTCTTTGTTGCAAAAGAAATAAACTATGAAAGGATTAACTAGCAAAGAGGAAGAAATCATGGGCTTTTTCTGGGAGAAAGGCCCTCTATTCGTGAAACAGATGCTTGCATTTTACGAAGACCCGAAACCACATTTCAACACGTTATCCACCATCGTGCGCGGGCTGGAAGAAAAAGGTTATCTCTCCCATGAAGTTTACGGGAACACCTATCAATATTACGCGATCATCAGCGAAGAAGAATTCCGCAAAGGCACCTTAAAGAACGTGATCAGCAAATATTTCAACAACTCGTACCTCAGTGCTGTATCTTCACTCGTGCAGGAGGAGGACATTTCATTGGAAGAATTGAAACAACTCATTTCCGAGGTAGAAAAAGCACACGATAAATAAACAATTTATGGGTACTTTCTTTGTCTATATATTAAAAACATCCATCTGTTTAACGGGATTTTACTTGTTTTACAGATTATTACTCAGCAAAGAGACCTTCCATCGTTTCAACCGGGTAGCATTACTGGGTATTCTACTGTTGTCCCTGCTTATCCCGTTCTGTGAAATAACCGTTCCCAAAGAATCGGAAGTACAACAAACGTTACTAACCATTGAACAAATTCTCACCCTAGCAGACCACGTTCCACAAACAGAAGTAGAAGTCCTCCCTTCATCCATCCCGTTGTGGCTTCCCGTCCTGCTGTGTATCTATTTACTGGGAATTCTTTTCTTCCTCGGACGTAATCTTTATTCACTGTCTCATATGCTCCGGCTATTGCATGGCGGAAGGCA
The DNA here is from genome assembly GCA_019423345.1 of Butyricimonas sp. Lineage (GTDB taxonomy): Bacteria > Bacteroidota > Bacteroidia > Bacteroidales > Marinifilaceae > Butyricimonas. The sequence continues at coordinate 20,812 of JAHZBN010000040.1, forward strand.
GGAAAAGTTAGAAAAAGGTATTACCCTCATCATCCATGACAAGAATATCGCTCCTTTCAGTTGGATGAAATACGTGGTCATTTCCGAGAAAGATTTGCAGGAAAATGGCAAGGAAATTCTCATCCACGAAATGGCACACGTACACAATCGCCATTCCATTGATCTGCTGATCAGCGACATTTGTATCATTTTCCAGTGGTTCAACCCCACATCTTGGCTCTTGAAACAGGAATTACAGAATATTCATGAATACGAGGCTGATGAAACGGTTATCCGTCAAGGCGTCAACGCAAAACAATATCAATTATTATTAATAAAAAAAGCTGTCGGCACAAGGCTCTACTCTATGG
>JAHZBN010000041.1:0-20960 GCA_019423345.1 Butyricimonas sp.
GATTTCAAACCTAATATGACGTATGAGGTTGTATTGGATATAGATAAATAGTATTATATTTAAAAATTGTAAAGAAAAGGCTACCCAAGTAGCCTTTTTTGTTATTTATGAATTATTATTTAGAATTTTCATAAATAGAAGGAGTAACGGGTTGGAATTCAATAAACCTAGTTCGTTTTGTAGTTTTTGTAAGGCAATGTTTTTTTGTTTTTTTACAGTATCCACGGCAAGGTTTAGTTCTTGGGCTATTTCTGCAGGTTTTTTGCCATCTAATGTCATTAGGCAAATTTTTTTGCATTGTGGGGGAAGGTGATCTATGGAAGTGAAAAGTTGGCGATACACTTCTTCTTTGATGAGATTGTGTAATATAGACGGGTTCTCTTCTTGTTCTATTTTTTCTGACAAATTTTTTTCGTGTTTTAGTTGAATTTTTAGTTTTCGAATGTGATTTATACATTTATGTTGGATAGAACGGTATAAATAGGTTCTAAAAGTTAATTCGTTTTCAAATTTTAGTTCTTTTTCCCAAAGTAAAACAAATAAATCCTGAACAAAATCTTTTGCGGTTTCGTCATCATGAATTATGTGTGTGGCAAATTGTACTAGCGAATAGTAATATTCTTTGAATAGAATTTTGTATTGTGATTCTTTATAGGTGCTTTGAAAATCAGTCATTTGTGTTTGTTTTGTTGGTAAATTTAGCAATGTAGGATGTTTTGTGAACTCCAAATGTAGTCTTTTTTTATATTTAAACAAATATATGTATGTCTTTTTGATTGCTATATAGAAATATAAATGTTGATTTTTTTTGATTTCATTTACCACGTTTCTTTGTTTCATGTGTTTATAATGTAAATAGAAAGATAATGAATAGGAATTTTGAAATAGCGGATTTTATTGTTGCTTTTGTTAAGGGAAATTCTACACGGGAACAAATAGATGGTTTAGCAGATTGGTTGGAAGAGTTCGAATCTAACCGGAAATTTTTTATTTCATTGTTAAGCGGGGAAACTTATGAAAAAGAATTAGAGGATTATCGTAAGAATAAATGGGAGGAAGCGTTTAAGCAAGTACGAATAAGAGTCTCTAGAAAAAAAGCTCAAAAACGAAAAATACATTTTATTACGAGTGTGGCTTCTGTTTTTATTGTGATGGTTATTATGGGAATTTTGATGTTTGGGGTGGGGAAAGAAAAAAGTGATGTTGTTCAATCTAATAAATTAATATCTGCTGGAAAGAAAAATGCATATTTGACTTTAGGATCGGGGAATAGAGTCGTTTTAGGTAAACAGGATACTCTTTTGAAAATAAATGTAACAAACATTCATGTGTCGGAGAAAGAGGTGGTCTATTGTAAGATTACTGATAGTATAAAGACTAAGGCTCTTGAATATAATATGATAGAAACATCGCAAGGGGCTGAATTTCAAGTGGTGTTGGCAGATAGTACGAAAGTATGGTTGAATGCTGGATCTAAGTTATGGTATCCAGTGGATTTTGTTGGTAATGAACGTCGGGTCCGCTTGGTAGGAGAAGCCTATTTTGACGTGAAATGGAATGATAAAATACCTTTTATTGTTGGAACTTCTCGGGCAGATATTTTTGTGCATGGAACTGAATTTAGTGTACGAGATTATCTAGGACGAGAAAATTTAACAACTTTAGTGAGTGGGAGCGTTTCTGTTCAGAAACATGGCGGTAAGACTTATTCGATAAAACCGGGACAACAAGTAAGTATATTGGGAGATAGCGTACGAGTTTCCGAGGTGGAAACAATTTATTTTACTTCGTGGAAGGATGGGTATTTTATTTTTAATCAAGCTACATTAGAAGAAATTATAAATGAATTATCTAAGTGGTATGATTTTGATTACTTTTTTGTTAATAATGCTACTGCCTGTATTCGTTTAACAGCCAGAATGAAAAAGTATGATGATGTAAATCTTGTTTTAGATATGTTGTCTCGGACCGGAAATGTTTTTTTCTCCTTCAAAGGACGCATGCTAATGATAGAAAGTAATGGCTTATAAAACTTCGGGAAAATCGGCACCACCCAACTTTCCCGTAAGTTTTTATTAATTAATGTATAATTAACGAACAAATTTATGAAAAAAATGAAGGAAAAGTATTTTTGCTTGAGAGAAAAATTAAAACTCTTGATGAAGTTGTCATGTTACTTGTTGTTTATGGGGTTATTGGGATTTCCCGTTGAAGGGTACGGGCAGGAAAAACGATTTACATTTAAATATAAACAGGTCCCGTTAAGTAGCGTGTGTTTGTATATAGAGAAAAATAGTGATTATTCTTTTATATACAACGTGGAGGAGGTGCAGAAGGTCGGGTTAAAAGATTATAAATTTAACCATGCGACACTTCAAGAAATTCTGGATAATTGTTTGAAAGATACCGGATTGGGATATGAGATTCGAGATAAGCATATACTTATCCGTCGGGTTCATGAAGTTTGCGGGCAACAGGATATGTTACATGTTCGAGGTCGGGTAGTCGGAATAGATAGTATTGGTTTGCCGGGGGTAACGGTTCTTTTCAAGGGAACAACGATGGGGGTTACTACGGACACAAAGGGGTATTATTCGATGTATGTGCCTAAACAGGGAGATGTAGCCTTGATATTTTCTTTTGTGGGCATGAGAACGCAAGAGATTGTGTGTAAGGGGAGAGATGTGATAAATGTTGTGATGGAAGAAGATGTGACAACCGTGGAAGAAGTGGTTGTAACCGGTTATCAAACATTACGGAAAAGCGATGTCGTAGGAGCGGTAACTACCGTGAAGGCGTCGGATATAATGATGCCTGCTTACACATCAATAGATCAAATGCTACAAGGAAGAGTGGCCGGAATGATGGTGATGAATACGAGTTCCAGAGTAGGAACTTCTCCCAAGATTCGGGTCCGAGGGACATCAACATTATTGGGAAACCAAGATCCCTTATGGGTGGTAGACGGGATCATTCAACCGGATCCGATTTCAATTAACACGAGTGATGCGATGGTTGATGACTTGAAGAATATATTAGGGAATCAGATTTCTTGGTTAAATCCTGTTGATATAGAAACAATTACAGTGCTTAAAGATGCTGCAGCTACAGCAATTTACGGTTCAAAAGCTGCTAATGGAGTAATTGTGATTACGACTAAAAAGGGAGAACGGGGGCGTTTGACTGTAAATTATGGGGTGACATTTAGCTTCAAGGCCCGTCCGAGTTATGGCTTATTCAATTTAATGAATTCAGAAGAGAGGATACAATTCAGTAAAGAAGTATTTGACCAAGGGGCACTTTATGCACAAGTCCCTCCAGCATCAATAAATACTTATGAGGGTATAATGCGGATGCTTTATGATAAGCAAATAACAACTTCGGATGCGGAAAGTGCCGTAAAAAGACTGGCAAATCTGAATACCAATTGGTTTGATATATTGACCCGTAATTCCCTTAGCCATAATCATAATTTGAGTATGTCCGGGGGAACAGAAAAGGTAACGTATAATATATCGTTGGGGTATAATGATCAAGCTGGGATTGAGTTGAGTAATGATGTGAAAAATCTTTCGGGGAGGGTAAATTTGGGAATACAAGTTAATCCGAAATTATATGTGAATGTGATATTAGCCGGGGTAATGAATAAGACTTCGGGGTATGCGGCAGATGTCAACCCGATGAATTATGCCAAATCTACTAGCCGGGCTGTTCCTGCTTATGATGATGCGGGGGATTTGTATTACTTGGACAAAAGAACAAGCTATAAACTGAATAACAGGGATGTCCTTTACTTGCAATATAATATATTGCATGAGATAGATTATAGTTATTCAAAAAATAAGATGGTGTCCTTAAACGGTTCATTGAACCTTGCTTGGGATATTTTGCCTTGGTTGAAGTATGAGTTTACGGGGGGAATAAATAATTCGGGACGGAGTGGAGAATCGTATGCTGCAGCCCAGACATATTATATCGCTTCCCGTTATCGGGGATACGATTACGGGGCGGAAACGTATGGTTCGGAAAAATATAATGCTGCGATGCTTCCATATGGAGGAATATTATATAATATGAATGATGATATGACTGGATGGAATATTCAGAATAAACTGACATTTCAAAAAACTTTGGGAGAATATCATCGGATAAATGTTTTATTGGGAACGGAGGTGACATCCCAATTAACGAAAAACAGATCTTATAAAACATTTGGCTATTCGGAGGATCGGGGAGAATCTGTTACTCAACCTACTCCCGTAAATGAGTTGGTGTCTATCGGTTACAATCCACTGAGGGATTGGGGCATTTTGAATGAATTGTATACAGGTGCGGGATGGGGACGTACAACAAATACGAATAATCAATTTTCTTTATTCGCAACATTGGTGTATTCACTTATGGATCGTTACGTGTTAAACGTTAGTGTGCGTAATGATGCGTCAAATCGTTTCGGGCAGGACCAGAACAAACGTTTTGACCCAACGTATTCTTTCGGTGTGTCATGGAACGTTGCCCAAGAACCTTGGTTGGAATCAGCTTCTTTTTTATTGAATCAATTTATTTTACGTGCGTCTTTCGGGATACAGGGAAATGCGGTAAATTCAGTGAGTCCTGATTTGATTTTGAAAAGGGGAAGTGCAAAAGAGTATTACGGTAGTTTTACTTCTTCTGTTTACAGGTTACCCAATCCGGATTTAAGTTGGGAACGTACGAAAACGTGGAATTTTGGCTTAGATGTGCAGTTATTGCAATGGATAACGATGACGTTGGAATATTATCAGAAAAAATCTAATAATATTGTAAGCCAGGATATTGCATTAGAATATGGAAAGTCATCCATGGCTATTAATGGGGGAAGGATGACCAATTCGGGTATTGAATATACTTTGAATATCACTCCGATACGTACAAAAAATTGGGCTTGGACGGTAGGAGTAAATTCATCAAAAAATTGGAATAAGGCAAAAACTCAATCCATCGAATCGTTCAGTTACTATGACTATCTAGAGGGTTCAACTACGAAAGTATTAAAAAAAGGCTACGCTTTGTCCAGTTTTTGGTCTTTTGCATTTAAAGGGCTGAATCATGATACCGGAGTTCCGGAGTTTAATCTGATTTATGAACAGGATGAAAAAGGAGATTTTATCAAAGATGAATATGGTTATCCGGTTTCAACCGAAGTGTCGGAAATGACGGATTTTCTAGTGTATTCCGGAAAGACAGAACCGGATTTTACGGGAGGTATTACTACTAGATTGAGATGGAAAGGGTTAACTTTCGGGGCAAATTTTTCTCTTATATTTGGAGCTAAAAAACGTTTACCGACTCCATTTCCGGAAGGCCAACGTCTACCTTCATCTGATGTGAATTTAGATAAAGAATTATTGAAACGTTGGAAAAAACCGGGAGATGAATTGATAACGAATATTCCCGGAGTTTACACGGGCAAAACCGATGAATATGTTACATTACCGGATAAGAACCTGGGAGGAGTTTTCGGGTCAAGTGTCGATTGTTATAATATGTGGCAGAATTCGGATATACGAGTTGTCCGGTCTGATTTTTTGCGTTGCCAATACATGTCGTTGGCCTGGAATGTTGATGAAGCTTGGTGCGCCCGTATCGGAATAAAGAGTATGTCATTGAATGTCGGGATGAATAATGTATTTGTGATTGCAAGTAAAAAATTTAATGGTTTTGATCCTGAGTTGGGGAATAGTATTCAACCCAAGACTTATTCATTAGGAGTAAATATCGGTTTTTAAATAGGAGGCTTTATGAATAAAAAGTTGAAATATAGTCTGTTGGTTTTAGTTGTATTATTGGAGGGATGTCAGGATTTCTTAGAACCGAAATCCCAAAGTGAATATGTCCCTAAAGTGATTCAATCTTTAGATGAATTATTGCTAGGTGATGCTTACCTGAGTCCTTTGACAGTTACGACTAATTTGTTATACAGTTCATTGGGATTGTTTGATGATGACGTGGCGGCTCGTACGGATTTAACAATTATGGAGGATAGTGAAGATAAATTGGACCAAGCGTTATTGGCGTTTTCGTGGTCGCGGGATATGGCAAATAAACTTTCCGATTATGGGATGGCGTATTCAAGTTCGTATCGTTTAATATTAGGGTGTAATGCCGTGTTGGATTACCTTGATGATGTTACTGGAACGACGGAAGAGAAAAATGATGTAAAGGCTCAAGCTTTGGCATTACGGTCTTTTTATTATTTTCATTTGGTAAATATGTATGGCAAACCGTATTCGGCGGATAAAAATGCGTTAGGTGTTCCCTTGAAACTTGGGTCAAAGTTGGCTACAACTTCTGTTCCTCGAAGTACGGTAGGAGAAGTTTATGAACAGATCGTGAAGGATTTACTTGAAGCAGAACGGTTGATGAAAACATTGTCTGGTGAGGTACAAGTGCGTAGAAACAAGAGAGTTAACTTGCCTTTTATTCAATTGTTATTATCTAGGGTATATCTGTATATGGAAAATTGGCAGAAAGCCATGGAGTATGCGGAAATGGTGATAAATGATTACGATTACTCTATAAAAGATTTGAATGCGGTTGCCGAACCGGACAGGAATAACAGTGTTTCGTATTCGCTTTATCAGACTTGGGACAATCCTGAAGTTATTTTTATGCTTGGTGATTTGAATGATGTCATCAGTTTGGCGATTACCTCGGTGAGGGGTAGTGTTATAGTAGGTGGGAGGCCTATTAATAAATCCATGATCGTATGTGTGGCCTCAGATGATCTGATTAATAGTTACACTCCGAATGATTTGCGGAAAACCCGTTATCTAGTATGGGAATCTATAAGTGACGAAGAAAGTGGACCGCGTTACCGGGTTCCTATAAGTAAATTGAAAGTTGGCAGGAATTATTTGTTCAATTTTGGTTTCGGAGAGGATTGGGGTGTTGCTTTTAAAGTGACGGAGGCATATTTGAATGCAGCGGAGTCTGCTGCAATGCTTTTTAAAACGGAGGGAAATGTTGCATTGCAAACCCAAGTATTAAAATGGTTGGATAGATTGAGGGAAAAGAGATTTCCGACGGGAACTTATGTGGGATTGACAGCGATGGAGGTGGGAGACCTCGTGGATTTTGTACGGGCAGAACGTCGCCGGGAATTGTGTTTCGAACACCACCGCTGGTTTGATTTACGTCGTTACGGAATGGAGGAAATCAAACATATCTGGTATGATAGCGGGCATAATCCGATCGAGTATGTCCTGAAGAAGAATGATCCGGGGTTCACCTTGTTACTTCCTCAGGTTGCTTTTCAAAATAATTCGGCTTTAGTACAGAATGAGATGCGAGGAGAATAATTAATTAAATGAACACAGATTATGGTAAGGAATCAGGTATTACAAATTATGATTTTTGTGTTATTAGGTTGTGTGTCATGCACAGACGATGATAACGTTAAAAATAGCGATTCTTTTAATATGTTACGTTTTGACTTTCCTCAGGGAAATAATTCTTGGGATAAAGAAATTGAACAGATTGCTGAAGAATGGGGAATGTACATCATCTATAAAAGTGTTGACAGTACGGATTTGAATCGTGCGTGGACATCAAGTTATGATACTTTTGCCCCGATATATGTATGTGATGAACCTAGCGATGAGGATATTCAACTTTATTTGGGGTTGATTAAAGAATGGTTGTTAGGATCTTTGGATAAGACGAATAAGGAACATTTAAAACAATTACCTCTTTATTTATACCTTGTAAATAATTATAGGGACAATAATCCCCGTTCTCCAACTTATCGAAGACATATTCAATTGAATACATCTGGTTTTGATTACTGGTGCTTAAGTTTTACCAGTGAAGAGTTGCAAGCGGAATTAACTCCTCAAATCATTCATGCTTTGGCGTGTACTTTTAGTTATCCGGGTATAAAAACCAGTTTCTTGAGCGGAGAATATGAGATAGCTCCGGAGTTTGGAGATTTCTCAGATTATGAGGAAAAAATAGGGTTATCCTATTTCTCTTTTGAAAATTTTTGGGCGAAATATCCTTATATGGATGAAGATTATGCAAAAGAGTCTTATGAAACTGGTGTGATGCCCGGAAGTAGGACTTTTGAAAAAGATCCGGAGAATACCTTTATACGTCGTGGGTTCGCTCCGCAAATCTCTGAAAATTTTGTAGCGGTAACAACGAACGAGGGAGCTCCCACTTGGATGCCTTGGATAAAACAAGTCATTCAATTTCCAGGAAGCAAGCCGATTATTGGGGAGGCAAATCCTGATTATGCTTCTATCCCTGAGAAAGTAAGTGACAGGATGGTGTTGGATTTCTTGAATATGATTCGTTTGGCAATGACTTATTCGGGAGAAACAATACGTCAAATGTTTCCGGTTGATGTAGAAGACCCATTGGATAAAAAAGGGTATCAGATTATAAATGATAAATACGATCTGGTTGTAGAGTATATGAAAACAACTTATGGTATAGATGTGACTAAGTATGCTGCAATTTTGGATGGAGAATGAATAAAAGGTTTAAATGGAGATTAAAAGTATTGAATCATGAAAGTAATATTCGTCTGGTACTGTTTTTCCCTCAGTGTTTTATTACAACCTTGGAATGTGTGTGCCCAGTATACGATCCATGGGACTGTGAAGGGAAATGTAACTGGAAACGTGTTATTAATTAGTAGTTCCCATGATAAAAAAGATACTTTGGCGATAGCAGAAATAAAAAATGGTAGATTTACGATAAAAGGAGGTATAAATGAAATAACTTGTGCAACTTTGGTTATCGATGGAATGTTGAGTGCCCAGCTTTTTTTGGAGAATAACGAAGTTTTTAATGTCGAATTTGAATCTATGAAAGCACCCGAGGTTTTTGGAGGTGGATGGAATCAACATTTAAGCCGGGAATTTAGGAAAATAGAAGAAAAGAAGATACTCAATTTACGTGGTTTCGTGCCTAGATTAGCAGAGGCGTATGCTCAAAAAGATTCGTTGGCAATTGATAAAATTCGAGAAGAACGAACAAGTGTACTGGAAAAATCACAAGAAGAAAAGGAAAACTTTTATCAAGAGTATGGAGAAACATTTTTTGTTTTGCATGATTTGGCTCGTCGGGCTTTGGGAATGAGTGTTGATGATGTGAGAAAAGCTTTTGATCGTTTTAGCGATGAATTGAAAGCAACATCTCCCGGAAGGTACATTGCGAATTTGTTGCCTAAACTGGCTAAAATTGCTATCGGTGCGGTTGTTCCAGACTTTATTTCAACCACTTCATCAGGAGGGAAAATATCATTATATGAAGTAAAATCTAAAGTGAAATTAATTGATTTTTGGTCTTCGAATTGTGGGCGTTGCCGGGTTGAAAACAGATTGATACGACCTATTTATGAGCAATACCATGATAAAGGATTCGAGGTGATTGGTTATTCATTAGATACAAAACGTGATTTGTGGCTTGAGGCAATAGCAGAAGATAAGCTTCCGTGGATACAAGTTTCTGATTTGGGCGGACTAAAAATGAAATTTATGATCGAAAATTATGGTATATGGTCATTGCCTGCCAATTTATTAGTGGATAAAGATAATAAGGTGATAGCTCGCAATATTACAAGTGAGGAGTTGGGCAAGTTGTTACCCAAACTTCTAGAAAAAGATTAGAATAGCTTTATTTAAAATAGGATGAAATTTTGATATAGATCAAGCCTTATAATAGCTGTCTGTGTTATTTTTGCACGATTTTTCTGAAAAAGGAGTGTATGAAACCGGCAAAAACGTTACGCAGACAGTTATTTCAATTGACAGGACCGATATTCGTGGAAACATTGCTGATCATGTTATTGGGAGCAATGGATACGTTTATGTTGAGTCATTATTCGGATGATACGGTTGCGGCAGTGGGAGTGGTGAATCAATTATTGAATTTGGTATTTCTGGTGTTCGGTGTCTCTACGGTTGGGACTTCCGTGTTATGTTCCCAGTACTTGGGGGCTTTGCAACAAACAAACGTGCGACAGGTGATTGGGGTATCTTTGGTTTTCAATACTTTGATCGGGGTGACCATGAGTGCTTGCTTGTATTTTCGGGCCGAGACTTTGCTGAAGATGATGGATTTGGCCCCGGAATTGATTAGCGAGGGGTTAGCTTATATGCAAATTGTGGGTGGTTTTGCTTTTTTACAAGCCATTGCGTTAACCATGTCAGCGGTACTGCGAAGTCACAACGAGGCGTACTATCCCATGCGGGTGACGTTATTGATGAATGTGTTGAATATCGTCGGGAACTATGCTTTGATTTTCGGTAAATTCGGCTTGCCGCAAATGGGGGTTGTGGGAGCGGCGATTTCAACTTCTTCTTGTCGTGTGGTGGCGTTAACGTTGTTATTATACATCACTTTTGGTAGAGTGGTTCCCCATTTTTCTTTTTCATGTTTAAGGCCATTCCCGTGGGATAAATTGAAAAATTTACTGCATATAGGTCTTCCGGCTGCCGGGGAACAAGTATCGTATAGCTTGTCGCAGGTCGTAATCACTTATTTTACGGTTATGTTGGGTACGGCTGCTCTGACAGCACGTACTTATGCGATGAATATTATCCTGTTTTCATATGTGTTTTCAGTGGCACTCGGACAAGGTGCCGCAATACTGATCGGGCATTTAGTCGGGGGAGAACGTACGGATGCGGCTTTTATATTGCAAAAATATTGTTTGAGACTTTCGATCGTGGTTTCTATTTGCGTGGCGATTATTACGGCGGCTTGCAGTAAGTTTATTTTCGGCCTGTTGACTTCCAACCCGGAGATCGTGTACATGGGGGTTATGGTTCTTTGTATTGATGTCGTACTGGAGGTTGGACGTGCGGTGAATATTCTGTCGGTAAACGTGTTGAATGCCGTGGGAGATGTGACTTATCCTTTTGTTACAGGGTTGATTGTCATGTGGGGAGTGGCCACGGCATTGAGTTACGTGTTCGGGATCTCTTTCGGTTGGGGACTTGCCGGAATGTGGGTGGCTTTTACGTTAGACGAGAATATCCGGGCGATTGTTTTCGTACATCGATGGAATAGCCGGAAATGGGAAGGCAAGACTTTTACCCGGGTGGAAAAATTGTTAAAGCAGACCAGCTCTCACTCGGCTTAACGTTTCTGGAGTCATGCCGAGTCGGGAGGCGATGTGGATGAGGGGAGCCCGTTTGACCACTTCCGGGTGTTCCGTCGCTAGTCGGTGATAACGTTCCCGGGCAGTCTCGAAACGGCAAGCATCAGCTTTTTGTTGTGATTCAATTAAGGAGTTTTCCAGCATTTTACAATACATATCTTCTACCTCGTGGTTTGTTTGCATAAGATTTTGGAGTTGGTCGTGTGGAAAAGAGTAGATAACAGAGGGTTCGAGAGCCTCAATCATTAGGTAACTTGGGGTTTGTCGGAAATAGCTTTCCAATGAAACAAATATCCCTTTTTCATATGAGAAGTGCTCCGTTAGATCCCGTCCATTTTTATTGTAGAATAAGCGAATCATACCTTGGGCGACCATGCTATAATATTTACATATCTCCCCTTCTCGGAGAAAAAGGTCTCCTTTAGCTAAGGTGAAACGCACAAGAATATTAGCTAGTTGCTTGTGAGTTTCCAGGCTGAATGGGACTGTTTGAGCCTCGAATTGCCGAATGATTTCTTCCTTCGTATCCATGATGCGAAAATAGTAAAAAATCTGTTATATTTGTGATGTAAAATACCATGATCATGAAACAAATTTTATTGATACTGCTTGTATTAGGAGTGTTATGTGCATGTGAGGAAAAGCATTTTATGACAGATCCGGATTACCGGAAAATGGTGGAACGGGATTTCCAAAAAAAGAAAAAAGTGTTGGAAGATAATCCGGGGAATTTGTTTGCCGTGTTTGATTCTCCAATGAGTGTTGAAGAGCGGGAGGCGTTGATGTTTCTTTACGCCTATTCTCCGTTGATTGATATATCTTTTTCGGGGGGAGACTTTCTGTTGAAGAATGTACGTTGGGCATTTCAAGCGAGAGAGACAATGCCTTGGGGAAAAGATATTCCCGAAGATATATTCAGGCATTTCGTGCTGCCTGTGAGGGGTGGAAAAGAGGATCTGGATACGGCCCGTGTCGTTTTTTACAAGGAGTTGAAGGAACGGGTTATGACCTGTGAATCCATGGAAAAGGCGGCGTTGGAAGTGAATCACTGGTGTCATGAACACGTGATTTATAAGCCGACCAATGCCCGGACCCGCTCGCCGTTGGCGACAATGCTTACGGCTTACGGGCGTTGTGGCGAAGAGTCTATTTTCACGTTGGCAGCATTACGGGCCGTGGGGATTCCGGCTCGCCAGATATATGTGCCTCGTTGGGCACATTGTGATGATAATCACGCATGGATTGAAGTTTGGGTGGATGGTGTGTGGAAATATTTGGGAGCTTGTGAACCGGAACCCCGTTTGAATATCGCATGGTTCACGTTACCGGTGCAAAGAGCCATATATGTAGAATCGGAAGTGTTTGGGAAATATCGTGGTCAGGAAGAGATTGTGTATGTGAATGAAAGTGGTTCCGGGGTAAACGTGACTTCTCATTATACTCCAACTGTACCGACAGTTGTTCAGGTTGTAGACAAGGAAGGCCAGCCTGTCGAGCATGCAAAAGTGGAATATAAAATATTTAATTGCGGGGAATTTTACCCCGTGGTGACACTTTATTCCGATGTGAAAGGAGAGATTTCTCTGACGTTGGGGAAGGGAGATGTTTTTGTTTGGGCAGGGAAGGGGGAGAAGTTCGGTTTTGGGGAATTATCCGTGGAGCGGCAGGATTCACTGGTCATCGTGTTGGACAAAAATGTTGGGGATTTGTTTTCAGGAGAGTGGGATTTAGTACCGCCACGGCAACATGATATTACAGCTTTATCAACTGATGGGGAGCGTGCAGTGAATGACCGTCGTTTTGCCCGGGAAGATTCCTTGCGGAATACTTACGTGTCGACTTTCATGTCTAGGGAACAGGCTAAGGGAATTGCGATGGAGTTAGGTGTGGATACGGCCCGTTTTGCTACTTATCTGGTTTCAGCACGAGGAAATTATCCAGAGTTATTACGTTTTATGCGGGAGGTATCACCCGGATATAGGGAGTTGGCTATGAATTTGTTGATGGTGATAGCAGAGAAGGATTTGCAGGATACTCCGGCAGACGTGTTATTGGCCCACGTGAAAGGAGACGTCAGTGATTTGGCGAATCCCTATTTCACGAAATACATATTAAATCCGAGAGTGCAGAATGAGTTGCTTACGGCTTATCGGGAACCTATTCGAGAATTTATAAAAGAACGTGGAATTACGGATATTGTCGGTTTGGTCCGGGAAATCGGAAAAGTCAAGGTCGTTGATTCCCTATACCTTGCGAAGGTAGTAACTCCACCAATAGGCGTGATTCGGGCAGGTGTGACGGATGTGCTTTCTCGGAATGTTTTCTTTGTGGCAGCCTGTCGTACGATGGGAATTCCGGCTCGATTAAGCCCGATTTCGGGTAAACCGGAATATTGTCAGAACGAGATATGGCATACGGTTAATTTTATGACCGAAAAGGTCATGCCGAAAGGAGAGTTGATGTTACAGTATACTCAAAAGACGGTGGGCGATCCGAAGTACTTCCTGAACTTTACGATCGGGAAGTTGGAAAATGGTCGGGTGCGGACGATTGATTTGGGAAGTAATGCGGCGGTGGATATGGGTGTTGGTGCCTCCTATGAAACAATATTTGCGAAACCTGTCCCTCTAGAAGAGGGAGATTATATTCTTTCAACAGGTAATAGACGGAGCGATGGGGCTGTTTTGGCTAATTTAGTGTCATTGCAAGTGGAGGCTGGTAAATTGACAAATATTGAAATGCTTATTCGTCCTTGCGTTGAGAAGATGGAGATTTTGGGTATGGTTTCGACAGCGTTATCTTTTATTCCGGAAGGTAAAACAAAACCGGAGGCGATTCGTTTTCCCGAGAAGGGCTACACGGCAATCGCCTTGGTCGAGGCAAATAAGGAACCGACGAATCATTTATTGCGAGATATGAGTGGAATGAAAGATGATTTTGAGAACTTGGGTATCCCTTTGTATTTTGTGTTTAAGAATGCAGACCATCAAGAAAAATTCAATCGTGCGGATTTCCGTGCTTTCCCTTCCGTGATACAGTGGGGGATTGATAGAGAGGGGTGTTTATTGCAGTGTTTAGCTGAAAGCTTACATTTGGCGAATCCGGAAAGCTTGCCTTTGATAGTCCTGTTGAACGCGAAGGGTGAGGTCGTTTTTGTTTCACAAGGGTATCGTGTTGGATTGGGCACGCAGATCATGAATATAATCAACAGGAAGTGATAGACATTATAATAAGAGAATTTGATGCACGAGATGCGGAAGCCGTGTCACGTCTGATCAGGAGTAATCTAACATTTGTAAATAGCCGGGATTATGAATCTTCGGTGATAAATTACATGTGTGGTTTATTCACGCCTGATTATTTGTGTGGTCTGTCTGCTATTCGGAGGATGTTCGTGGCGGAGGAAAACGGGAAAGTGATCGGGACGGTTGGCTTAGAGAGGGATGAGGTTTGTGCCCTCTACGTGGATCCCGAGGTTCATGGACAGCGGGTTGGGGAGCGTTTGTTACAATGTATCGAAGATTTCGCTTTGGG
The DNA here is from genome assembly GCA_019423345.1 of Butyricimonas sp. Taxonomy (GTDB): domain Bacteria; phylum Bacteroidota; class Bacteroidia; order Bacteroidales; family Marinifilaceae; genus Butyricimonas. Next base: position 14,687 of record JAHZBN010000041.1, read on the forward strand.
ACGTCATGTCCATGTGCTACATTTATCGGCTAGCCTTACGGCGGTTGGTTTTTACGAGAAAATGGGGTATCGTTCCAAAGGGAAAGAGGAATCTGAACTTTTCGGTCCCGCTTATACCATGATTAAATTATTATAATTTTCTGTATGAATTTCAGCATGAAAACGAGAAACTTTTCCAGTTTGTGACACTATATTTTCTTTCCCGCCCATTTCCCGCTTTTCATGTACATGAAACCGAGGGTGAGCAGGATAATCCAGTAAGCGTGTTCTGTGGTCCAGCAAATGGCGACGTCCGCTTGAAGATAGAATACGATATAGATGATGTAGAGAACGTAGAACGTAAGCGTGCCGAATTCCATAAATAAGGCCATGCGTGTGTTACCCGTTCCCGATACGGCGTTGAAAAGGATACTGCCGGGAGTAGAAAGAAGAACTGCGCTCATCATGACGAAAAGGGAAGGGATCGTGGCGCGGATGAGTTGGGGGTCATCAGTGTATATTCTTAAAAATGTGGAGGGTATTAGTAGTATGATGATGCCAATGGGTATGACAAACAGGTAACACATCTTGATTGTTTTGAGACAGGTACTCCATACTTGGGAGGTGGCCTGCGCACCGATCAGGTTACTCACAAGCGAGCTGGTCGTGGCAGCGAAGGCGGAAACCGGCATGAAAAAGAACATGGCGGCACTGCGCACAATGTTGGACACTGCCAGCGGGCGTTCACCGAGGTGTTCCACGGCAATAAAGAACAGAAACCAAGTGGCCATGGCTAGAAAGGACTGAATCATGGTCCAAATGGAGATGTTGAGTATGCCCGACAATAATTTCGGGTTGAAACTTGATAGGTTGAAAAGTGTGTATTTCTTCCAATCAACTTTTTTCCAAGTATATAGGATATAGAATATCATGGAAACGAGTTCTGCCACGGACGAGCCGATGGCAGCCCCGCTAATGCCTAAGGCCGGGAACCCGAATTTACCGAAAATTAACAGGTAATTCAGCATGACATTGGTGCCGACCATGACAAGCGAATTGATCGTGAGGATGCGTGTCGTGGTGATTCCCACGAAGAAGGCCCGGAACATGACGGCGACAAACGAGAAGAAGAAACCGAATATTCGCCATTTCATGTAGTCGTTCGTGGCCACGTAGACTTGTTTCGAGTCAATGACCGAACGGAGAACCGAAGGCGTGTATATGCGGGAAACCGTGAACATGAGTGTGGCAAGCCCCAAGAGGAAAAGCACACCTTGTATAAAAATGGGGCCGATATCTTTGTAGTTGCCTTCTCCATTGCGTCGGCCGATGAGGATTTGAGCTCCAATGCTGAAGCCGAAAGCGAGCATATAGATTGCCATGTAGTACACGCCGGCTAAGGCTGATGCACCTAATTCGACTTCTCCCACTCTGCCGAGAAATGCGGTATCGGTCATGTTAATCAAATGTTCCATCAACAAACTGACCAGGATCGGGAACGTGATCACCCATATTTGTTTGTGTGTAAATCTCATATTCGTTTCGTTTATCGGTTTGTTTTTTCGGGCCGCAAAGATACGTATTTTTATTGTTTTGTGGCTGTTCGATGGCAGGTAAGGTGGAGAACGGGCTACATAAAGATGTCAGAGGTGTGGATTGTTGGTTACAAACACGTTTCATTGATCGGCTTTAATTCGGACGGGGAACGTCTGTAACTGGTCTCTGCGGATGGTTCTCCCATCGATCTCGCCATCAAGTCGGGCGGGGTTGTGAGTGTTGTTCCGGAAAGTCCGTATGGTAGCCGTTCCGAGTATTTTATTGGGCGTGTATTTTAACGTTTCAAAGTTGAAATGAGGTGATTAATTGTTAGAAATATTAAATGAAATTGTTTACATTCGTCGCTCTTTTAATGTTCTTGTTTGTGTTAAATTTATATATTATGAAAGAAAGTTCTACAAGTATTAAGGCTTTACTGCCTGTGTTGTTCGGTTTTTTTATCATGGGATTCTGTGACGTGGTGGGGATTGCAACCAGTTACGTAAAGGCCGATTTCGGATTAAGTGAAACTATTGCCGGATTCCTGCCTTCTATGGTATTTCTATGGTTTTTGTTACTGGCGGTCCCGGCGGCTATTTTTATGAACCGTATCGGTCGGAAGAAGACGGTATTGGTGAGTATGTTGGTGACCATTGTGGGGATGATTATTCCTTTTATTGATTATAACCTATACACGTGTCTGATCGCTTTTGCCTTGCTGGGGATCGGTAATACCATTTTGCAGGTGTCGTTGAACCCGTTACTGACGAACGTGGTGAAGGGAAACGTGCTGGCAAGTTCGTTGACTGCGGGGCAGGTGCTGAAGGCTGTTTCGTCTTTCTGCGGTCCGTTTATCGCAGCATTTGCGGCGACCGTACTGGGAAATTGGCAATATCTTTTCCCGATTTTCGCCTTGTTGACCTTGATTTCCATGGGCTGGTTAATGCTTGTGCATATTCATGAGGAATCGCCGGAACAGTCGACCTCTTCGTGGGGAGCGACGTTCGGGTTGTTGAAGGATAGGACGATCCTGTTGCTTTTCTTGGGTATCGTGTTTGTCGTGGGCGTTGATGTCGGGATTAACACGGTGGCTCCGAAGTTATTGATCGAGCGTTGTGGGTTTGATGTTACGGGAGCGGGTGTCGGATCAAGTGTTTATTTTGCCTTCCGCACGATCGGGGCTTTCGTGGGAACTTTCCTGTTAGCACGGGTTTCCGGTAGCAAGTATTTCCGGGTGAACATTCTGGTAGCTATTGCTGCCATGATCGTGTTGTTCTTCATGTCTGGACAATACTCGATTTTGGTGTTGATTGCGTTGATCGGTTTCACGTGTTCCAGTATATTCTCGCTGATCTTCTCCATGGCCATTCAAGCCCGTCCGGAGAAAGCTAACGAGATTTCCGGTCTGATGGTGACAGGTATTTTCGGAGGTGCGGTAATCCCGCCATTGATGGGATATTGTACGGATTTGATCGGCACACAGGCCGGTTCACTTATCGTGATTCTCGGTTGTATGTGTTACTTGTTGTATTGCTCGGTGGGAATTAAAACCCGGAAGTGATTCTACATTCTCTTAAACTTTTAGTTTTTATCTTTTAACTTTTAGCTTATTATGTATCAGTTTGATAAAAGAATAGTGATGACGTTGGATGCCGGGGGAACGAATTTTGTATTCTCGGCTATCCGGTCTAATGAAGAGATCGTTGAACCGATTGTTTTGCCTTCGAATGGCGATAATTTGGAGAAGTGCTTGGAGATGATGGTTACGGGTTTTTCTGCCATTAAATTGAAGTTGCCTGAAGATCCCGTGGCAATTAGTTTTGCATTTCCCGGGCCGGCAGATTACGTGAACGGGATTATCGGTGACTTGAAGAACTTACCGGCTTTTCAAGGGGGAGTGGCATTAGGTGCTTTTTTGAGAAATAAGTTTGGGATTCCGGTATTTATCAATAATGACGGGGACCTGTTCGCTTATGGGGAGGCATTGGCTGGTGCGTTGCCGGAAGTAAATCGTATGCTACGGGATGCGGGGAAAAATAAGGTATATAAGAATTTGATCGGGATTACCTTAGGTACCGGATTCGGTGGTGGGGTAGTCCGTGATGGGGAGCTTTTTCTGGGTGATAACGGTGCGGCAGCCGAAGTATGGGTGTTGCGGGATAAACGCCAGCCGATTTACGGGGTCGAGGAGGGAATTTCGATCCGGGCGATCAAGAGGGAATATGCCCGTTTGTCCGGGGATACACGGCAGTTGACCCCGAAAGAAATTTTCGAGATTGCCGAGGGAAATCTGGAAGGAAATCCAGTGGCAGCAAAAAGGGCGTTTGATCATGCGGGAGAAGTGCTAGGTGAGGCTATTGCCTCGATGAATGCCGTGGTGGATGGAATCGTGGTGATTGGTGGAGGGATTATTGCTGCCCACAAATATTTGATGCCGGCCGTGATGCGGGAATTGAACGGAACCTTGGAAATGTACGAAGGGGCTCCGGCGGACCGGATGGAGATGAAGGCTTTTTTCCTTGATGATCCGGGAGATTGTGCGGCTTTCTTGGCTCCCACATCCAGATGCATTGTCGTGCCTGGAACGACGGAAACGGTCGAATATGATCCAGTGAAAAGGATGGGGGTAATCACGACAAAGCTGGGAACAAGCAGGGCTATCGCTTTCGGAGCTTACGCTTTTGCTTTGAATGAGCTGGACAAATAGGAAAAGTTAAAAGATATAATTAGTAAGATTTAAAATTAATAAGACATTTAAAATAAAAAATGACTACCCCCACCGGCTCCCTCTTACACGGAGGGAGTTAGAGGGAGTAGTTAAAGCGTTGGTTTGTGTGGTTTGAATCTAAATATAAATCAAGAAATTAATTAGATTCAAAATTTAAAATCTAGAATCTAAAATTAACTATGGATTATAACTCATTTTTTTTATTTTTAAAAGCTAAAAATTAGTAGATCTAATAAATAAAAAAATATGAGTTCAAAATATGCACTAAATCCTCATGCTTTGGTTCGTTTTTTAGAGAAAGATGCTAAAGATTTCACCAAAGATGATATTATTCGTTACGTGACGGAGAATGAAATAGAGATGATCAATTTCAGGTATCCCGGTGCGGATGGACGATTAAAGACGTTAAATTTTATTATCAATAGTCTTGATCATCTGGATAATATACTGACATGTGGTGAACGGGTGGATGGTTACAGCCTGTTCCCGTATATTGAGGCCGGATCAAGTGACTTGTACGTGTTGCCCCGTTATCGCACAGCTTTCCTGAATCCATTCAGCGAAATTCCTGCGGTTGATATTCTTTGTAGTTTTTACATGAAGGACGGGAAACCATTGGAAATGTCTCCGGAGTACACGATGCGAAAGGCGCACGAGGTATTGAAGCAAGTGACGGGAATGGAATACGAGGTGATGGGGGAGTTAGAGTATTACGTGGTGAGTGAAAAGGACGATTTATTTTTAGCCTCCGATCAAAAAGGGTATCACGAGTCTACACCTTTTAACAAGGGGCGGGATTTACGTGCGTTGGCTATGAAGTATATTGCCGGAACCGGAGGATTGATTAAATACGGACATTCCGAGGTGGGTAATTTCACGAAGGGAGATTTGATGTATGAACAGAATGAGATCGAGTTTTTGCCCACGAAAATGGAAGATGCTGCTGATCAGTTGATTATTGCCAAGTGGATTCTGAGGACGCTGGCTTACCAGTTTGGCGTAGATTTGACATTTGCCCCGAAGATCACGGTTGGTAAGGCCGGGAGCGGGTTGCATATTCATACCCGTTTGAAAAAAGGGGATAAGAACATGATGATTGAGAATGGTAAATTAACGGATAGTGCGCTGAAAGCTATTGCCGGGTATCTGGATCTGGCACCCTCGTTGACGGCTTTCGGGAACACAAATCCGATGTCATATTTCCGCCTGGTTCCTCACCAGGAGGCTCCGACAAATATTTGCTGGGGAGATCGTAATCGTTCGGTTTTGGTACGTGTGCCTTTGGGATGGACGAGTGGTGCGGGAGATATGTTGCGTGATGCGAACCCGTTGGAAAAAGTGGAAGATCAGGATTTCAGTGGTAAACAAACCGTGGAATTCCGTTGTCCGGATGGTTCGGCTGATGTGTACCTGTTGATTGCGGGGTTGGCAGTTGCCGTGCGTCATGGATTTGAAATGAAGGATGCGTTGCAATATGCGAAGGAACGTTACGTGGATGTTAATATATTTGATGATGCGAACAAGGGGGTTGCTGATCGGTTAAGTCAGTTGCCGGCATCCTGTTATGATTCCGCATTATGCTTGGAAAAACAACGTGCTGATTTCGAAAAGTACGGGGTGTTTGCTCCCGGCCTGATTGATGGTTTGGTGGCCGGTTTGAAAAAGTTTGATGACAAAACGTTGCGTCAGGATTTAGGAAACGACGAGGCAAAAATAATGGAACTCGTGCAAAAATATTTCTATTGCGGATAAAAAGGCAATGGAAAATGAGCTATTCGACATCATAAAATCGAATAGCTCATTTTTATTTAATCTGATAGTTTTTTTCTATTCTAACTAGATATTTTTATCCTTCCATTCCTTTGGGAAGAGTCTGGGATCTTTTGTAGAGAAAACCTCTCCTTGCTTTCTTTTTATAAATCGAATATTCGACTATATAACGAATTGATTCTATGTGTTTTGTGTTGGGATAACGATTTGCCTGATAAGAAGAAGGTAATTATTCCTTATGTATTTATTAAACGATCATTT
>JAHZBN010000042.1:0-20422 GCA_019423345.1 Butyricimonas sp.
ATTTCCCGGATGATTTCCTCGTTGTAATGGCGGATCGTGATGAGTTTCACGTCTTGGTTGTAGCGTACCTCGAATTCTTCCCGGAGTTGATCCAGAAATTCGTTGAACACGGCGCTGTTGCAATCCACGCAGAAAGAGAAGCTGATGGCGGAGTTTTGCATCAAGTTCAGTTTTAATTTATATTGGGCCAGCACGGCGAATATGTGGCTTAATTTTTCTTCCGCAATAAAAGAGAAGTCTCGAGGGGTAAGGGTCAACAAGCATTGATTTTCTTTGTTAATGTAGATTGGCGGTAACTTTAGGTGTTCGTCAATTTCTTGTATCACGGTTCCCTCGGATTCCGGATGCAGGAACGATCTCACGTAGAGGGGGATCTGTTTATTCTGGATTGGCTTTATGGTTTTCGGGTGAATGACTTTAGCCCCGAAATGGGATAGCTCTATGGCCTCTTTATAGGACATTCTGCTGATCACTTGTGCTTTTTCATATTCTTTCGGGTCGGCATTCATCACTCCCGGTACGTCTTTCCAGATCGTCACGTCTTCGGCATTTAGCAAGTTAGCTAAAAGGGCAGCCGTGTAATCCGACCCTTCCCGTCCTAAGGTAGTGGTTTGGTTGGTGCGGGTTCCGGCGATAAAACCCTGGGTGACGAATATGGACGATGCCTTGAAATCAAATGTTTCTTTACAGAGCTGTTCGGAGAGTTCCAGATCAATGTTCGCATTGCGATAGTTTTGATCGGTTTTGAGGAATTTCCGGATGTCAATGAATTGATTTTCGATTCCTTCCATTTTTAAATAGTCGGAGATAATGGTCGTGGAGATCAGTTCTCCGAAACAAATGATGCGATCGTATTCGTAGTCATAGCATAGTGATGATTCGCTTGTCAGTATGTTTTCTAGGTTGGTAAATAATTCTTCCAAGTGTTTGTAGACCGGGGCATTTAAGGGGAACAGGGTATTTACAATATCCAGATGAAAGTTTTTTAGTTCTTTCATGATAGCAGTTGCTTTCGGATCTTGATGAAAATAGGCGTTGCATAATGTTTCTAGCAAATTAGTCGTTTTTCCCATAGCTGAAACGACCACGATAAGTTGTCCATGTTGTTGATGGATGATTGAAGAGAGGTTTTTTACTCCTACTGCATCTTTCACGGATGCTCCCCCGAACTTAAAAACTTTCATTTGGATACGGATTAAAAAGTAACACGAAACAAAAGTAAATTTTAAATTGTAAAGTGCAAAACTAAGATGTTAAAGATGTGTTTCTATGGAATGTTTTTTAATGAACGTGTTATGTCGTTTGTATACAATTATTGATGGAATATATTCTTCGAATTTCAGCCTTGATAATAATTAGAAAATGGTTTTATTGTAAAACTTGCTATTTAGTGTTATTTTAGTATATTTGTTGAATATTCTGGTTTTGGTGATCGGTGAGTGAAATTATTAACTAAAAATGTATGTGATTATGAAAAAAGTCTGGTTGGGTAGTATTGTGTGTTTATGTGTATTTCTTGGTTGTACCCGAATTGTATCAGATGAGTCAGATGAACGGGAAATTTGTTTTAGAGGGAATGTACTAGAGTTGCAACAAGTTAATTTGTTCGAGTCGAGGGTGGGATTGAGTGGCGGGGATAAGGTGCAATTGTATATCGTGGAGCAGGATGAAGAAGGATTAAAATTGCCTGCAAGTGAGGATTTTTACCAGATGAGTAGTGATACGGATGGAAATATAAATTTTGGAGATGAGGAAAAGCACGTGTACCCGGATAATCCGATAAATATATATGGTTTTTATTGCAGGGGAATGGAAGGTAATCCCGCAGATCTTTTAAATGTGTCTGTGAGGGTAGGGGGAGAACAGATGTCGGAGGATGCTCTATTGAGATCTGATTTTTTATACGTGAAGTCGGAAGAACGTCATCGGGCAACAGATAAGGCTATCTCATTGAATTTTAGTCATCAGTTTGCAAAGCTGCAATTCCGTTTTAGAACAGATACTCCGGGGACGGTTGATTTGGAGCAGATAACGACCCTTGAGGTTTTAAACGTTGTTTTGGAAGGGAATTTTGACGTGACCACGGGTGAACTGGTGTTGGGGGATGCTGTTGATGATATACAGGCGCAACCGGCAAATGAATCAATGGTGATTGTTTTGCCTCAGAAGGTTAAAGGTGGGGATGTTTTATTTCGTTTTGTTCAAGATGGGAAAGAAAGGTCGTATTCGGTGCCAGCAAGTGGGATGTCATTGGAAAAAGGGAAATTGTATAAATGTGATATTTTGGTAAATCAATATCCGGGAGCTGGGGATAAAGATGTGGTGATTAGTACTCGGGTTGAAGATTGGGATGAATCGGAACCACCGATTCATATCGTGTTTGAAGAGGGGCAGAATGTGGTGGCAACGTTGACGGATGTTGCGAGTGGTGTGATCGTGAATCGGGCGGATTTGTATTTGTCTTCTGAAAATAAAGTTCATGAGAAGTTGAATATCCCCGTGATAAATAATAAGATAGAATTTATGTTCCCGAGGGAAAAGAAGGGAGGAACGTTGCGATTGAATAAAGCTCATTTTTACACGGAGGCGGGAGATGAGTTTGATTATTATTTTAAGGGTAAGGAGTTGCTGGGGGATAATTTAGATGAGTTGTCTTTGGTGGCCCCGAAAGTTGGGGATGTTTGGGGTGATGGGGTGATTTTTGCAGTAGGAGAGGTGATGGGATACGATGAAAATACATCTTCTTTTGTGACGGATGTAAAAGGGGGAAATGCCTATCGGGGGCGGATGGTGTCAAATAAGGCATTGGGGAAATTGGCTTGGTGTGTAAATAGAGCCAAAGGAGAAAAGGTATCAGTGGGAGCGAGTGATGAAAATAATGGTAAAATAAATATGATTGCATTGGAAAATTTCATCGAAATAAATAGTGATAAATTAGATAATTACCCGGCATTTGTATCTTGTCGTGATCTGGGAGATGGATGGTATTTTCCAGCATATAATGAAATAAGGTGTATTGTGGCTAATAGAGATATGTTGAATGTGAAAATTGAAGAACAATTAGGAGATCCAATATCTTTTGTTGAATTGTATGGGAGTTCTACAGAGAAGGGAGGGGAACCTACGCACTATATTGGTCCTGATAAAATAGGGAAAACGGTATATCCATATACTAAGATGAGTCTGGCAGGAGTCCGTGCCGTTCGTGCCTATTGATGAAACTTCTCGTGGTGAATCGACGTAATCTTTTAAGATGGACTTGATTGTCAATATGGATGATATGTCATGAGAAAGGAAGAAACGGAATAAAACCCGCAAACCTTTTAAATTAAAGATTATAACTCTATATTTGCAAAAAAATTAAAACACATAACCATGATAATGCATAAAGTTACAACTTTAAATCAATTTATTATTGAACGGCAAGCCGAGATTCCCGGGGCTACCGGAGAATTTTCACGACTTTTGCACCACATAGGTATCGCTGCCAAAAAAGTTCACCGGGAGGTTAATAAGGCTGGTTTGGTGGATATACTTGGAAAGGTGGGTTCAATCAACGTGCAAGGAGAGGACCAACAAAAGTTGGATGTCTATGCCGACAAAACTTTTATGGATGAGTTGAGGGCGAGTGGCGAGTGTTGTGGGGTGGCTACTGAAGAAAATCAAGACATTGTGGTTTTCGAGGAGGGATTAAGTAAGGATGGGAAGTACATTATTTGTATGGATCCACTGGATGGATCGTCAAATATTGACGTGAATGTTTCTGTGGGTACGATCTTCTCTATTTATAAACGTATTTCTCCAATCGGGGAACCGCTTGTGATGGACGATTTCTTCCAGCCCGGAACAGAGCAGGTGGCTGCCGGTTATGTGATTTACGGATCATCAACCATGTTAGTGTATACTTCCGGTAACGGGGTGAATGGTTTCACGCTGGATACTTCTATCGGGGAGTTCTGTTTGTCTCACCCGAATATGCAGACACCGGAAAGTGGAAAGATATATTCCATCAACGAGGGTAACTACGTGAATTTTCCCGTGGGTGTGAAAAAGTTCATCAAGTATTGTCAGGAAAAAGATGAGGCAACGAATCGGCCTTACACATCTCGTTACATTGGGTCTTTGGTGGCCGATTTTCACCGGAATATGTTGAAAGGTGGAGTATTTCTTTACCCGCAAACAAGTTCTCATCCGACAGGAAAATTGAGATTGTTGTACGAGTGTAACCCGATGGCGTTTATCGCCGAACAATCCGGAGGATTGGCCACGGACGGGGAGCAACGAATCATGGAGATAAAGCCGGAGGCTCTCCACCAGCGGGTGCCGTTATACACGGGTTCGAAGAAGATGGTACAGAAAGTACAGGAGTTTCTGACATTCTTCAATAATATATAGAAACGAAAAAACTTCAAATGGATGATTGTAATAGCGATCATCCATTTGAAATTAAAGAGGAAGTTAAAAATAAATCGAAATATTATGATAGCAAAACAATTGATTGAGCCAAAGAGCATTGTGGTTGTGGGTGGTTCTGACGACATTCACAAGCCCGGGGGTGCCGTGTTACGGAATTTGCAAGATGGGAACTTCAAAGGTTCACTTTACGTGGTGAATCCAAAGATGGATGAAGTGCAGGGAATCACGGCGTGTCGTGACGTGAAGGATCTTCCGGAGGTGGATTGTGCTATTTTAGCGATTGCTGCTAAATTCTGTCCGTCAACCGTGGAGGTACTTGCAAAACAGAAGAACACAAAAGCATTTATTATCCTCTCAGCCGGATTCCATGAAGAAAACGAGGAGGGAGCTAAGCTGGAGCGTCAAATTGTGGAGACGATTAATTCAGTAGGTGGATCTTTGATCGGACCGAACTGTATTGGTGTTTTGACAAACCATTATAGTGGCGTGTTCACAAGCCCGATTCCGGAACTGAACCCGCAAGGGGTGGATTTGATTTCCGGTTCTGGTGCGACGGCATTGTTTATTATGGACTCCGGAATGCAAAAAGGGATCAAGTTCAACAGTATGTATTCCGTGGGTAATTCAGCTCAATTAGGCGTAGAGGAGATTTTGGAATACATGGACGAGTCGTTCGATCCGAAGATGAGTTCTCGAGTAAAATTATTATACGTGGAGAGTATCGAGAAGCCGGAGAAGTTGTTAAAGCACGCATCTTCTTTGATTCGCAAGGGATGCCGGATCGCTGCCGTTAAGTCAGGAGGTTCTGCTGCTGGAAGTCGTGCCGCTTCTTCTCACACGGGTGCTTTGGCCAGTTCGGATGTTGCCGTGGAGGCTTTGTTCCGCAAGGCGGGAATCGTGCGTTGTAACGGGCGTGACGAGTTGATGACTGTTGCCGGAATTTTCATGCATCCGGAAATGAAAGGTCGTAATATGGCTGTCGTGACTCATGCCGGTGGACCTGCCGTTATGTTGACGGATGCTCTTTCTAACGGTGGAATGGATGTTCCACATATTGAAGGTGAGAAAGCGCAGGAGTTGTTGGTGAAATTGTTTGCCGGGTCGTCTGTGGGTAACCCGATCGACTTCTTGGCAACGGGTACAGCTGAACAGTTAGGATATATTCTAGATGCTTGTGATCGGGATTTTGATAATATTGACGGGATGGCGGTTATTTTCGGTAGTCCCGGTTTGTTCCCCGTGTTCGACGTGTACAATGTTCTTGACGAGAAGATGAAAATCAGCAAAAAACCGATTTTCCCGATTTTCCCTTCTTCCAAGATTGTGAAGGATGAAATTGCGGAATTCGTGTCTAAAGGTCGTGTTTATTTCCCGGACGAGGTGTTGTTTGGAAATGCCTTGTGTAAGATATACAAGACTCCTGCCCCGCAGCCGGAACATTTTGAAATGCCGGATATGGATGTGAAGAAAATTCGAGAGGTGGTAGATAACGCACAAAACGGTTATTTGTCTCCGGATGAGATTCATGTCTTGTTGGATGCTGCTGGGGTTGCGAGAGCTAAAGAGGGAGTATCTGATAACGAGGAGGAGATTGTTAAGATGGCAAAAGAGATTGGGTTCCCGCTGGTAATGAAAGTTGTCGGGCCGATCCACAAGTCGGATGTCGGTGGAGTTGTGTTGAACGTGAGCGACGAGGAGACGGTTCGGCGTGAGTTTAAGCGGATGATGCAGATCAAGGATACGTACGCGATCATGTTGGCTCAACAGTTGAGCGGAACGCAAGTGTTTATCGGAGCTAAACGGGATGATAAGTTCGGTCATATGGTACTTTGCGGGTTGGGAGGTATCTTTATCGAGGTATTGAAAGACGTGAAGGCCGGGTTGGCCCCGATGTCTAAAGATGAGGCTCACGGAATGATTAAAGAGTTGAAATCTTACAAGATTATACAGGGTGTTCGCGGACAAGAACCCGTGAACGAGGATAAATTTGCCGAGGCCGTGATGAGAATCTCTGTTTTGGTGAAAGTTGCCCCGGAAATTTTCGAGATGGACTTGAACCCGTTATTAGGAAATAAAGATAACGTGGTGGCTGTAGATGCTCGTATCCGTATTGAAAAATAGGGATTTCTCATGAAATCTTGGAAAAATTATAACCAGGAAGAGAGAAGAATGATCATTATAATAGGAGTATTGCTATTGGCGATACTCCTAAGTTTTGGTCGTATAAGCAGTAGTTGGAAAAAAGGGTTTGATTTTTTCTATTCCTCTCCCAAAGAGGAAGTGAATGAAGACGCCCAGTTGAACCAAGGCTTAGGTGAGAACGTGGATGCGTCAAGCGAGAGTGCTGAAAAATAATGTTTAAGACTCCCCGGAATGGCGTGGTTTTCCGGAGGATAGGTAAAGTATGTGTGATGAAAAAAAGTGATTTTATAGTTATCGGGTGTGTAATCGTATGCCTGTTGCCTTTCTTCGTGTCTGATTCCGTGTATTCTTTTTATAAAACATTTAATGCCGAGCATGGTATGATTATGAGCTTTTTGAAGTTTGCGATCTTATCGACATTGGGAGAATGTATCGGGTTGAGGATAAGTGCGGGGGTGTATAACCGGAAAGGTTTCGGGATCTGGCCTCGTGCTATCGTGTGGGGATTTCTGGGGATGGGAATCAGTATGGCCATGACGATTTTCTCAAGTGGGGTTCCGTTTTTTTTGAAGACGATGGGGATGGAAAATGCCATTACCGTGATGGGGGAGAGTTTGTCGTGGGATAAAGTGTTCGTGGCTTTTTGTATATCTGTGGCGCAGAACACGATTTTTGCTCCCGTTTTTATGACATTGCATAAGATTACGGATACACATATATTGACTCACGGCGGAACGTTAGCCGGTTTTTTTACCCCGATACAGATGGGGGAGATTATGGCCAATTTGAATTGGCGGGTGCAATGGAATTTCGTTTTCAAGAAAACAATTCCTTTTTTTTGGTTCCCGGCTCATACGATTACGTTCTTGTTGCCGGGTGATATGCGGGTTTTATTTGCAGCCTTGCTAGGGGTTGTCCTGGGAGTTTTGTTGGCTATTGCCACGCATAAAAAATAGGCGTCTATAACTTTTCGTCTTTCTTACCGTATAGTTTATAGTTGATAATAATGGTTTAATCACTATAAACTATATTTTTATGGATAAGAATAAGATTGAACAAAAGAAATCGGGGACAATGCAAGAGGGCGTGAAAAATGATACTACTTTACGTTTAACTGCCGACTTGGAAGGGAACTATTTACTGGATGAGCGGACTAGCGAGATGAAGTGGTTGGGGATTTTTTATTCTCCCGCAGGAGGAAGTGTTCACCGGGTTGCCAAGATGCTGAAGAAGAAGATCGGGGCGGATAAGGTGGATATGTTTTGCGTGAATGATATTCAGGTTGGCAAGTTGTTAGATTATAAAAATCTGATACTGGTATGCTCTTCTTTGGGACGTAGTACATGGGAAAGGGAGCAGAGGGATCGTTGGGCCAAGTTCTTCCCGAGCATGCGTAAAGTTTCTTTGAAAGATCGGTTTGTGGCTCTTGTCGGTTTAGGGGATCACGTGACCTACCCGAAGAATTTCGTAGATGGAATGGGGTACATGGCGGAGTTAGTAACAGAACTTGGCGGAACACTTGTGGGGAAAACTTCGACGGATGGGTATGTGTACGAGGATTCCACTGCCGTGATTGATGACTTGTTTGTGGGGTTACCTTTGGATGAGGATTTTGAACCAGAAAAGACGGATTCCCGAATAAGTAAATGGTTGGATATGGTGTTGCCGGAGTTTGAGAGGATTTAATTGTCAGTGGCGAGCTACAAGTCGTGGTGATGTTTGAATCATTAGCAGTATCGGAATTTGATAAATAAGGGTGTGGTAAGTTACATCCTTATTTTATTTTAAGGCATAGGCAGGAATTTGTTGAAAAAAAGAGTTATTTTTGAGGCAAGCGGTTTCATGGTTTATTGGTCTTTACCGTGTAATCGTGCTTATGTAGAACGCAAAATGTAATAAACATGATGAGAAGTATTGTATGCATACTACTCTTCTTGATGGGGAGTAGTGTATTTGCACAAAAGGCAAATTTTGAGGCTTGTGTCAAGTTTTCCGAGAGGAATCTTTCTGATTATGTCCACAGTTTATCGGTTTATCCCTCGTGGATCGGAAATTCTGATTTTTTCTGGTATTATTACACGACGGGTGACGGGACGGTGTATTATTTGGTAGATGCTAAGAAGGGGAAAAAGCAAGAATTATTTTCAACGGAACGACTTGCTGCAAGATTAGCGGAATTGACAGGTAAAACTGAAGATATCCGAAATTTTAAATTGGGAGGGTTCCGTTTCGAGAGGGATAATCCTTATCGATTGATGTTTTCTAAGTACGGGAAAGATTTTGAATACGACGTGAAACGTGATGTCTTGAAAGAATATTCACGGGAAAGAAAAGAGAATCGCTTTAGTCGGGTTCCTTATTGGCAGCGTTGGTCCCCAGATAGTAATTATATGGTGTATGCTTACAAGCATAACGTGTATATGCAGGAAAAAGGAGACACGACTTCTTACCAGTTGACGACGGATGGAGAACGTTATTATTCTTATTCTTTTCAACGAGATAAGGATACGGACAAGAAGGAAGGAGCATCAATTACTTGGTCCGGGGATTCTAAGGTGTTCTATTCTTTGCGGCAGGATCGCCGGAACGTGGGTGAGGGATATTTGATCGATCATTTGGCGGAACCTCGTCCGACATTGAGAACCTATAAATTCCCGATGCCGGGAGAAAAATATGTCTACACGTATGATTTACATCTGTTTAATGCAGAAAAAAGATCGCATCACGTGGTTGATATCGCGAAATATCCGGATCAGGAGGTAAAAGTGATACTTTTTGATTTTAATAAATACCCGGAATATATTTATTTTACCCGCAAGAGCCGGACGTGTGATGAAATGGATCTTTGTCGGGTAGATACTCGCACGGGGGAGGTTTTTGAAATTATTCACGAACGTTGTGAACCACATTTTACAGAACAATTATTTGAATGTCGAATATTGAATGGAGGGGAGGATATTCTTTGGTGGTCGGAACGTTCGGGTTGGGGGCAATATTATCTTTATAATAAGGACGGGCAGTTAAAGAATCCGGTGACAACGGGTGATTTCATGGCTGGGAGAATCACGGAGATGGACACGTTGGGACGTAGTTTCGTGTTTGAGGGGTATGGCCGGGAGAAGGGAATAAATCCGGAGTATCGTCTTTTCTATAAAGTGAATTTTGATGGTTCCGATTTGACGTTGTTGACTCCCGGAGACGGGTTTCATTCGATTGATCTGGCCAAGAACGGGAAATATCTGATTGATAATTATTCCCGGGCGGATCAGGAGCCGATTGCCGAATTGAGAGACACGAAGGGAAGGAAAATTATGGAATTGGAACGTCCCGATTTGCGTTTGCTGTACGAGATGGGATGG
The DNA here is from genome assembly GCA_019423345.1 of Butyricimonas sp. GTDB lineage: Bacteria > Bacteroidota > Bacteroidia > Bacteroidales > Marinifilaceae > Butyricimonas. Next base: position 9,918 of record JAHZBN010000042.1, read on the forward strand.
AGGAAGCCGGAACGAATAAAAGTGAAAGCGGTTGATGGGATTACGGATCTTTATGGTGTGATGTATCGACCTTTTGATATGGACTCGACACGGAAGTACCCGATTATCATAAATGTGTACCCGGGACCGCAAGAGAATTTTGTTCCACAGTCTTTCACGTTGGATGATAATGGAAACGAGTCTTTGGCTCAGTTCGGTTTTATCGTGATTAATGTCGGTTTTCGGGGCAGTTGTTTTACCCGGGGACGGAATTACCATTGTTTCGGGTATGGGAATTTGAGGGATTATGCTTTGGCGGATTGTAAGTTCGTGATCGAACAGTTGGCTAATCGATATCCTTTTATTGATTTGGACCGGGTGGGTATTTACGGACATTCCGGGGGTGGTTTTATGGCTGCGGCTTCTATTCTGACGTATCCGGATTTCTATAAGGTTGCGGTTGCCGCATCCGGTAATCATGATAATAATATATATACGAAATGGTGGGGTGAAACTTATCATGGTGTGAAAATGCATGAGAAGAAGGTGGAAAAGCGGGATAGCGTGGTGTATTCGTTTGAATCCAAGATCCCTACAACGATTGAATTAGCTAAAAATTTGAAAGGTAAGTTGCTTTTGATAACGGGAGATATGGATATTAACGTGCACATGGCTCATACGATCCGGTTGGCTAATGCATTGATGCAGGCAAATAAACGCTTTGATTTGATGCTTATTCCCGGGGCAGATCACGGCTTGGGTTCTCCATATTATGTGAATCTTATTCGGTATTATTTTATTGAAAATCTTTTGGGACAGAGATTAGATAATATCGATATGAACAGTATTGATTGATAATGATTAAACGATCCTTTTTTGATAATTATTTTCAACAAAAGATTATTAGTAATTCAAAGATAACACTTTTTAGCTTAATCTAATTATCAGGCACTTCATTTTTTTCCACTTGTAAGACCTTAACATCTTCCTTGAAAATGTAAAAGATCAAAAAAGGATCGTTTAATGATAAAGGAACGAGGTGAGTATATTCGATTTTTAAATGGGGAAGTGCTTGTTTTTAAGCACTTTTTTAAAGAGCATTTCCCCAAATTTTTTGCCTTTACTTCTCGTTTTATTGATGATTCGTATGTACGGGAAGATATCGTGCAGGAAACTTTCATTATTGTTTGGTCCCGACATTTGAAAATGTTTGATTCTGAAGTGGCATTGCAGGCTTTTATTTATCGAACTCTTCGAAACAAGTGTCTGGACTATATTCGTCATGAAAAGATCAAAGAACGTTACTCAAGTGAGTATTCGAAGGAACGGGAGACAAGTGATTATTTAATGCAGGCGATCATAGATGAAGAAAGCCGTTTTTTGATTCATAAAGCGATTAAATCGTTAACTCCTCAAGTGCAGGCCGTGATAAAATTGCATTTAGAAGGCAAGAGGAATAAAGAGATTGCGGAGGAAATGGGGATAAGCGAAACAACTGTAAAATTTCATAAATCAGTTGCTTATAAGGAGTTAAATAAATCATTGGGGCATTTATTTTTAATGATTACCATGTTGTCATAGTTTTTTCTAAAAAAATAAAAATTTCACCTATACTGTTTTTTATCTCGATCGTTATTTGGGAAACGAAAGTTAGATGAAAGAGATAAGTCAGTATTTATTCATAGCTAAATTAATCTGTAAAGAACGGATTACAGGGTTGGATGATTCGGAGAGAAGACAGTTGGATTCATGGAAGAATGAATCCAAGGAGGGAGAACGTGTCTTTTTAAATTTGAAAAGAATTTCCACGGAAGAGTTAGAAAAACGGTATGACGAGGTGGATGTTGATATGAAATGGGAAGATTTCAAGAAACGGCAACAGCAGGGAAAGAGAAATATAAGAGTGGGAGTGACTGTTGCAGCGAGTATTTGTTTGTTGATAATAAGTGGGTTGTGGTTATGGTTGGGAGGTGCAAAAGAGGAACGTATTGTTTTGGCAAAACAGGGACGGCAAAATAATGTTTGTCTCGTGTTGTCAACCGGGGAAGTGGTAGATATTTCGAACGTAGAGCAAGATGAGGTAAAATTGGATAAAGGGACAAAACTTTATTCCGGGAACCGTTTAGAGTACGTTCGACCGGATTCTTTACATAAGAAGGAGTTGGAGTTTAACCAGTTGATTATTCCGAAAGGGACATTTTACCATTTAGTTCTTTCGGATGGGACGAAAGTGTGGCTAAATGCAGATTCAAAAATAAAATACCCTGTGTCTTTTGGTAAAGATAAAAGAGAGGTTAGTTTGCATGGAGAGGGGTATTTCGAGGTTGCAAAAGACAGTACCCGTCCTTTTATCGTGAGTACGGATAAGATGGATGTGAAGGTTCTGGGAACAACTTTTGACGTGAACACGTACGAGGATGAAGGAAAAAGTTTTGTTGTTTTGGTAGAGGGACTCGTGGAAGTGTCGGCAGGAAAAGGGGAATCCCGGATAATTACCCCAGGGCATATGGCAGAAGTGAATATGTATGACGTGCAGGCTAAGATTCGAGTTTCAAGGTGTGACACGGAACATTATGTTGCTTGGAAGAATGGTAATTTCAGTTTTAGGCATGCCTCGTTGACGGAAATTCTGAAACGGGTGTCCCGGTATTATGATGTAACCGTTATTCGGGAACAAGTGTTTGAGGAAGAGTATTATACTGGAGATGTGTCAAGTGACGTCTCGTTAGAGTCTTTGCTTGCCGTTATTGAATCTTCAACTTCTGTATCATTTAAAGTAGAACGCAAAATCGTCTATGTACAAAAGAAAAGAGATTAGGCTAATTGGTCTTTCCTAATCTCTTTAACGCAAAATGTTATATAGACATAACACACAAATATAGGTAAAAATGATGGTAGAAAAGTTTTTTTTCAGGAAATTCAACAAGAGTTGTGCATTTTTGATGCTACTGTTATTCGCATCGGGTACACTTTGGGCAGGGCATTCACCGGAAAAGATAACCTTGAAGGTGACAAACGAGAAACTGGTTAGAGTGCTGGAAGAGATTAAAAAGCAATCCGGGTATAATTTTGTATACAACGAGAAATTCGTGAAGGATCTTGGGGGAATAACGGTTGATGTCAAGGAAGTTTCTTTGGATAGCGTGATGAAGGAAGTGTTGGTGGGAACGGGGTTGCGTTATCGAATTCAAGACCGGATTATTTTATTGGAGAGGGCTCCACAAGAATCATCCGGACAGAAGTTTAAGATGATTAGAGGAAATGTGAAAGACGAGGAGGGGGCACCGTTACCCGGTGTCACGGTAATGATTAAAGGAACGACGATGGGGGTCTCAACGGATGCAGCCGGGAATTTTGTATTGGATATGCCGGATGGGTATCAGGTTTTACAGTTCTCTTTTATCGGGATGGAGACTCAAGAAGTTAAGTTAGGTGGTACGGATACTCAAGTGAATGTGGTGTTGAAGATGGCCGTGGGACAGTTGGATGAGGTTATCGTTTCCACGGGATATACGCAGACGACTCAAAAAAGAACTACGGGTTCCGTGGCCGTGGTGGGTAGAGAGGTGTTTGAAAATAAAGTCCCCACGTCGATTGATCAATTATTGCAGGGACAGGTGGCTGGTGTGAGTATCGTGGCTAAATCCGGTCGTCCGGGTGAATCGGCAAAAATTCGGATTCGGGGGACGAATACGCTTACCGGGGATGCAGAACCTTTGTGGGTGGTTGATGGGGTGCCTTTGCAACGTAATATACCGAGTATTGAAAAAGGACGAATTAAAGCGGGTGATTTTAATGATATTTTTGCTAACGGTATTGCCGGGATAAATCCGAATGATATTGAGAATATTACCATATTGAAAGATGCTTCTGCTGCTGCAATCTACGGATCAAGAGCTGCGGGTGGAGTTATCGTTATTACAACGAAAAGAGGTAAAGTCGGGAAAATGGCGGTGAATTATTCGGCTAATTTTTCGATGGTAATGAAACCGCAAAGGGATGGTGATTTGATGAATTCAAAACAAAAATTGGCTTGGGAGCAAGAGCTGTGGGATGAATTTTCGGCGGATGGATTTACGAACGGAACGTATTATCCAGTGGTTGGTATTGTCGGGATGTTACGGGCTAATAAGTTGGGAAGAGATGGCAAGGTTTGGACTGATGAGGGTTTTGAACCGATGAGTGCTGCAGAGCAAGATGCTTATATCGCAGATTTGTCTAAAATTACGACTAATTGGTTTGACGAGTTGTTTCGGACAGCCTTTTCGATGAATCACTACTTGTCTTTGTCTGGGGGAACTGATGTAGCAACATACTATATTTCTTTTGGCTATTCGAAAGATAATGGAATATTAAGAAAGACTTCATACGATCGATACAGTTTATCTACAAAGGTGAAATTGAATCCTCACGAGAGGGTTACAGTAGACTTGGGAGTTGATTTTTCTCAACAAAAATCAGATGGATCTTCATTAAATGTGAATCCTTTCCAATATGCTTATTTTGCCAATCCTTACGAGAAACCGTATAATGAAGATGGTTCGTACAGGCCGGATTATACTTATTATAATTTGAACCAAATTAATGGAGGAAGAGAGGCCATACTTCCTGCTAACGGGTATAATATTATGCGGGAAATTAACGAAACGTCGAGTGTTGCGGATGATTATGCCGCCAATTTGATGTTGAGTTTGAATTATATAATTTCTTCAAAGTTCCGTTTTTCCGGTTTGCTCTCGTATAGTTTTATCAATAATAAATCGGATAACATTAATGGAATTGATACGTATGCTGCTTTTACTGACAAACCTAGTCAACTGGACGATTGGAATAGCAGAAGGACTTACGGGTCAATAACTCAATCTTCAACTAATAATACGAATTATAGCGCAAGAGGGCAACTGAATTATTCGGATATTTTCAATTCGATTCACCGATTGCAGGTATTGGCCGGAGCAGAAGTACGAGGTTCTAAAGCGAAGAATATTTATGAGAAACGTTACGGTTATGATCCTGTCACGGGAAATTCTTCCACCCCGGCTCCGGAAAAGACAGATGATCAGGTTGATTATAATAAGTTGGTGGATATGGCGAATTTGATTGACGGGCTTTCTGGGCAATCTATCGAAGAAACTCGTTTCGCATCGTTTTATGCTTCCGTGGATTATAGTTTGTATGATAAGTATATTGCGAGTCTCTCTTTCCGTACGGACGGGTCAAATAATTTCGGTAGTGACGAACAGTTTAATCCGACTTGGTCTTTAGGGTTGGCTTGGCACGTGGGAGATGAACATTTCATGGAAAAATTTCGTCCTGTTCTTAGTCGTTTGAAATTAAGCGTGGCGATGGGATATACCGGAAACGTGAATAAAACGGAGAAACCGGAATTGATTATGTATTATTCAACCTCTTATCGGAAGACCGACTTGGAAAATCTTCGGATCGGTGAAGTTAGAAAAGCTCCTAATCCTCATTTACGTTGGGAGAAAACGCGGGATATGAAAGTTGCTTTGGATTTCGGACTTTTTAATAACCGGATTAATGGTTTGGTCGAGGCGTATTATCGTTTGAGTAAGGATCTTGTGACAAGTGTTGATGTTCCTTACGTGACTGGATTCAGGGGGCAGGGTTATAATACCTCCCAGATTGAGAATAAAGGGATTGAAGCAACATTGCAAGCGCTTGTCTTCAGGTATAGGGATTTTAAATTTAATGCCTCGGTAAATGTTGCTTGGAATAGTAATATATTGAAACGTTACACGTCACCGATATCTTATTCGGCCAATAATTTTGTCGGTTATCCTTTGGGTTCGATTTTCGCAGGTAAGTCAATGGGAATAAATCCGGAGACCGGGTTATATAAATATAAGTTGCGCCCGGATGCAGATATTTTGAAACCGACAGATTTGAGTGATGTAAATAACTATATATACTACAAGGGAACATCAACGGCTCCGGTGACAGGAGGTTTTAATTTTAGTTTTTCATGGAAAACACTCTCCTTGAGTGTCGGTGGTGCTTATTCGTTAGGAGGAAAGGTCGTGGATGAGATAACGTCGCCAGTGAGTTATAACACGATAAGCGTTACGGGGATGTCATCAGGAGAACGGATTCCGACGAGTGAAAATGATTTGTACGTGAATCATCTAAATGTGAAGAAAGGTGTGACTAATCGTTGGACAGAAGATAACAGAACTGGAGTGAAGTATCCCAGAATTATTGACACTTATGGCGAAAGACTTTATTATGACCAGATTTACCCGACATCCAGTACGATTACTCGGGCAACCGTGTTGGAGAATGTTTCTTTTTTGCGGGTGAAGAATATGTCGTTGTCTTATTCGTTACCATCGAATGTGGTGAGTAAAATGGGTTTTTCTTCCTTGAGTTTTTCTTTTATCCTAACAAACTTGTTTACGATAACGAATTATTCAGGGTTAGATCCGGAAACTCCCGGAGCAACTTATCCTTTGGCACGTTCCTGTTCGTTTGGACTTAGTTTAGGCTTTTAATTTGTAGAGATTATGAAGAATTTGAAAAATATAAGTGTGCTTTTAATGGTATTCTTTGCTTGTGTATCTTGTAAGGAGTACTTGGATGTGAAACCGAAAGGCGAGGTGGTTCCTAAGACTGCTGAAGAGTTTGCGGCTTTGTTGAATAGTCATTTGAGCGAGATTGATGATGGTTACGATGAGGCGATATTGGGGAATGCGATGGAAAAGTTAGAATTCGAGTGTTTCAGTGATAACGTGGAGAATAGTTTGACGAAGAATGTGACTGGAATGGGAGCTATACCCAAATATGTGGGTGATCGTTTGAATTCATTTAAGTCTGAGTACGAGAAGTTGTATGCATTAATAAGGAATTGTAATTTGGTGATACACGAAATGGAAGAGACGAATACGGAGATGGCAAAGGCGTGTTATGCTACTGCATACACGCTGAGGGGTGTTGCTTATTACAATTTGATGCGTCTTTTTTGTGAACCTTATAACAAGCAAAAGGCAGAGGAACAGTTGGGACTTTCCATCGTGACGCGTTTTGATATGGAAGCACGACCGAAACGGTCAAGTTTGCAGGAGGTTGTGTCGTTTATAGAAGAAGATTTGAAGGAAGGAATTTCTTATAATTCCAAATCGGAGATTTTTCGTTACACGGTAGACGTGGCAAAAGCTTATTTGGCAAGGTTGTATTTTTGGTCTCAAAATTGGGAGCAGGCTATTCCTGTGGCCAAAGAAATATTGGAGGCTTATCCTTTGTTGGAGGGGGCAGAGTATGTTGATATGCTATCTGCTCAACATGCACAAAAGGGCAATATCCTTTTACGTTCTTATGTGTTGTCACATACAAGTGGTGATCAGAATTATAATGGAGCCAAAGGGTATTTGGCCGTGAAGCCTGTAAGTAAAAGTTTTATCGATCTATTTGTTGAGAAAGAGCGAGATGTTCGGTATTCGTTTTTGTTCAATAATAAGCGAGAGGCAAAGAAGGTGCCATTGGCTTGTATCAGGAGTGCTGAGATGTGCTTGATCGTGGCGGAGTCTTATGCTTATTTGAACCAAACAAAAGAGGCGCTTGAGTATTTGAATTTACTGAGATCAAAACGGATTTCGGATTATACTCCTTATACAATGGGAAATTTACCTGCCGTGGATGAACTCGCCTTGGTTCGGGTAAATGCTGAAGGAGGGGCTTTTACCCCATTATTGTGGGCGATACATTGTGAACGACGGAAAGAGTTGTTTATGGAGGGAGACCGCTGGTTCGATTTAAAACGGAACGGATGTCCGGAGTTTTGGATCGCCAAAGATGGGCTTAAATACGAGACAAAACAATTTATGTATACCGCACCAATTCCTTCAAGGGATATTGATTTGATCCCGGGAATGATTCAAAATGAAGGTTATGTCAAGTAATGAAAAGGAGGTAAGTATGAAAACAAGAATAATATTGATGGGTTTAGGGTTTGTTTTATTGTCTTTTTGTGGAGGATGTGATAAACCGGATGATGTTCCGCCGCGTATTTTGACAGAAAGTCAGGATTACCAGCTACCTAAGGCGAGACCGCTGACTTTAGAGGAACGGGAGGAAATACGGTTGTTGAAGGAGGAGTATAATAATGCGATTCAAGGATTGTAATGTAATAGCTAAAGATTTAAGTGAAATATGATGAAAAATATTATATCGATTATCTGCCTATTGTTGTCGATGTGTTTTGTGGCATGTCACGATGACGACAGTGAAGAGAAAGGGCCTCAACTAGCTTTTTCAGAATTAATCTATACTTTGGATGCGGAAGAACCGTTGAATGTTGAAATTCGGGTTTCAGAGCCGGTACCAGCAAATACTTCTGTTAAGTTTAATATAAGGGGTGCTGCCGTGCAAGGAGAAGAATATGAACTTTCTGCTAATGAGTTTGTTATTCCTGCGGGAGAGAGTACTGCTAGTATTACCATAACCCCTAAAAATAATTTCGAGGATGGAAAAACGATAAAACTGGAATTATATCCTGTTGATGGATACGTGCTTGGCGAGTATAATTTCACCTTGATAGAGGTGCTAACAAAAGGACAGTTAATTTGTTCTTTCCAGGAAGAGAATTATGTTTTACCCGGGGAGGTTGAGATTCGAATGGATGCAAAAGATGCGAATACGGGAAAATATTTTTCGGCGAGTACGGATACAAAAGTTCCTTTTATCGTGGGCGAACATTCGACTGCGATAGAACATGTACATTATGAATTTGTGGGTAATCCCGACAAAATGTTTGTTATTCCAGCTAAGAAGAGTTACGGCACGATAAAAATTAGGTTTTTAAAATGGGAAGAGGGGAAAACAACTTTGTTTTTGTTGGTTCCGGACGGGAATGATCGTGTTCTGCCGGGTGATGTGGATCAGACCGAGATTTATATAAAGGGAATGACAACCCCTGATCGGTTGGAAGGTAAATGGATATTTAAGGAGTTGACGTCGATGGATTATGTGAAAAATAATGCATGGTATGCTGGAGAAGAGATCGAGAATATGCCGGAAAATAATTTACCGACGGATATGTTGGAGTTTGTGAATGGGGGAACTCAGTTGAAGGTTCATGCAACCGGAGATATGGCGAAGTATTTTAGAGATGCTGATGTCACCTTCTTGAAAGAACAGTTGGTTTATTTGTATGAATTGGGAGGAATCGGACGACCACCTCAAGTGACCGTATCCATGATGAATTTGAGCCAGGCAAATGTTAATTTCTCGGGTGTAAATGAAAAGTTAAGATCAGTACAGATTGGTTTTAGATTGTTGGAAGACAATGAAACTTTGGAGGTTACTGTGTTTGATTATGAGCCGACGGATTTCTTGTATAACACGTATAAAGATCTTGCGGCTTATTCGGGAGAAGGGGAGTTCCCTATGGAGATGCACATGATCAGGTATTATTTTGCTAAAGTGAAGTAAGCGATGAAGTGGTGTGTCGGTTTATGGATTGCATGCCTGTGGGCGTGCAATCCTATTGATGGAGTGAAAATTTCGGGAGATTTACGTCATTATAAAGGGAATAAATTATATTTTGAAATCTGTGGACAGGATACGACGATAGCCGTTATTTTAGATAGTATGGGAGCTTTTGAGGCTAATTTGCCTTTGGAGCAAGCCGGTTATGTACGTTTGGCAAATGGGAAGGCTGCTTTTCCTATTTATTTGCAACCGGGAAAGAGTGTCCGCTTGAAGATGGATGTGAAGAAAGTGTTGGAGGGAGATTATGAGTCTGTTGAGTTTTTAGAAGGAAGTAACTCGGAAACCCGAATGATGGTTGATTATTATCAAAAACAGTGGTTCCCGTCAACACAAGAGATGTTTGTATTTTCACCGAGTGATTTTAAACAGTTCATGGATTCTATAGTACGTTTTAATGACAGTATTATTTCAGCATTCGTGAAAAAGAATACTTGCGATCCGGCGTTTGTGAAATTATTTCGAATACAAGTAAAAGTGCCGTTGGCAGCTTCTTATTTTTATTATCCTATGTATCATTCGTTGTTGAACCGGGATGACAAAAGTGAGATTCCTACTGATTTCAATATATTTGACCGGATGTTGCCGAAAAATGATATAGAGGTTTATCGGAAGGTGTATCGCTATAAAATTTACGAGGTTTCTTATTGGAATAGTTTATTGGGCGAGAAGTTAGCCGATCGGATGTCTGAACCGGAACAATTCGTGAATGCTTATATTGACGAGTTGAATAAATTGGGGTTACACGAGCAGATTCGGGATGATATAGGGAATAATTTCGTGATGCAGTATTGTAATGAATTACCGGAGAAAGCCGTGTCGATATTGAAAAACAGGTATAAGGAGATTGTGGTTAATCCGAAGTATTTGAAAGAAATAGAACGTGTTTTTCAAAATGTTTTGCCCTAAAAGGATTTCCAACTTTCAATTAATTGATTATCTTTGCACCCGCCTATCGAGAATAGGTAAGTAATTAATGAGTTAAAATTAAAAAGAATGGCAACTAAAATTAGATTAGCAAG
>JAHZBN010000043.1:0-19274 GCA_019423345.1 Butyricimonas sp.
CAACGGAAACCCAAGTAATAAAACGATAAGTAATTGGGTAACCGCAGTGACTGTCTTTCTTTCCGATAGCAATTTTTGCCGAAAAAATTTCCTGTCATAAGTTTTTTTCATAACTTTGATTATTAATTGGTTTATAAAACTAATGATGCAAGGGGGTGATATTCAACGTGCAAAGTTTAGGATTCACCCTCTTTTTTCATCTTTCCCTTAAAAATATCTCTTTAATTTTCCATGATTTATAAATTTTGGGTCTTTATTCATTCCATTCATTTTAGCTAAGTTGCAACCTTAATATCCTTTATCTCCGAAAATTTCTTTTATAAGCCGATCCCAAAAAATGATACAATAAAAAAGCGAGGATCGTCAACAACTCTATCTAAACTGAGGCATCGCCAAACGCCCGGAAGTAAATAGACAACGATCCACGCCTAACCAGCGTGAACTCACTGTCTAATCCTACTTCCTCAAATTGGCGATTTTCAGTCTAAGATTAGCATAAACTCACAATATTTTCAAGACAGGCTCTCCTGCCTTTTCGTATCATACCCGCAAATATATAAATACTTTTTTATTTTTCAATATCTTTTTCAACTTTACATCCAACAGAAATTACACTATATTGTTAAATTTAAAGAGATGAACGACATTGAATTAATTACACTAAAATCAAATTCTCATAACAATTGATAGCGACACCAAATAACCAACACGCTCAAATAGAAGACCTGTTCAATAATCAACACGGATGCACCGCAACAATCTCCCGTGTAGCCCCCGATCTTGATTTTCAAGAAGAAACGTAACCCGATAGCTGTCAGTATGGCAGGGATCATCGCAAAACAGAAACTCGCATCCTTCAAAAAGAAAAAGGGAATCAACGTGATTAATCCCACGATCACGAATATGAACGTGCGTACCTTGCTGTAAACAAGTTTTGTTTTACTTTCTTCCTCTTTCCGGACATAAGGTAACGTATTTACCATCACGGCCGCGCAGAGTTTGGAAAAACAATCTGCCGCAATCACGATCGGGAAGATCATGGCCGGATCGAAACTGGACAACAATGAATAATAAAGAATGAAGTAGAGCACTAAACCGATGGTCCCGTAACACCCGATATGCGAATCTTTCATGATGGCTAGAATCTTCTCTTTAGAAGTTCCCCCACCAAACCCGTCAAAAAAGTCTGCCAACCCGTCCTCATGTAATGCCCCGGTCAACAGGATTCGGGCAATAATCGCCAAAATACACGCCACCTCCAAAGGTACAATCTGTGCCGACAGCCATAAAACGCCCCCTGTCGTGGCTCCCGTCATAAACCCCACCAAAGGCCAATATTTAATAACATCCATGAAATAACGCTTGTCCACGTTGACAATCCGCCACAAGGGTAGTCGGGTAAACATCATAATCGCCGCCAAAAGAGAACGCATACTAATTTTAGATTTAATGATTTTAGATTTTAAATTCCAACCGCACAAGACTGACACATAACTACCCCCTCTAATTGAAACGCATTCTTGTGATCGTTTCCGCTCCCGCACAAGGGAAGCTAGAGAAGTAGTCTTCTCATTTTTCAATTATTTAAAATATTTCGTTACCGCCGCGGCCTTGAAAGAGGCCATTTCGTTAATCATATTCACGGCTGAAACGAGCAAGGGGTAAGCGCAAATAGCTCCCGTCCCTTCACCTAAGCGTAAACCGAGATTTAACAAAGGTTCGGCCCCCAAATAATCCAACACCAATTTATGCCCACACTCGTCACCTTGATGACCGTAAACGCAATAATCCGTCAAGGCCGGGTACAACATCTTTCCGGCAAGCACACAATTCGTCATGATAAAACCATCCACGATAATTACCATACCCAACTCGGCAGCACGCAACATACCTCCCACGGCAGCCACCATTTCGAAACCTCCAAAATAACGGATAATATCTTTCGGAGTTCCATCCCCCTTGTAATTTTCCATACAACGCTTCAACACGTTATATTTGTGCTCAACGCCTTCCCGAGACAATCCACTCCCCGCCCCCACGCAATCACTCAACGGAATACCCGTCAGGTAAGTCATCCACATGGAAGAAGAAGAAGTATTGGCTATTCCCATTTCCCCGAAACTCACCACGTTCGAACCCTCAGCATGTACCATATCCACGATCTCCACTCCGATCTCGATTGCCCGGTCAAATTCTTCCGGGGTCATGGCAGCCTCGTACAAATAATTTGAAGTCCCCTTACGGATTTTACGATCAATCAGCCCCTCCATAGGTTCGAAATCCGCATTTACCCCGCAATCCACCAATTTAATCCCGAAATGATGCTGCCGGGCAAACATATTCACCCCGGCACCTCCCTTGATAAAATTAAAAATCATCTGGGCCGTCACTTCCGGAGCAGAAAAACTAACTCCTTCCCTCACAATCCCATGATCTGCCGCAAAAATGATATTTTGAGGTTTTCGCAACTCCGGGGAAAGCGTTTGCTGTATCAACCCGATCTGGAGTGCTGTTTTTTCGAGTAATCCCAAAGACCCTTTGGGCTTGGTCAAATTATTAATCTTATCTATCAAAGCCTCCGACAAAGCCTTGTCAGTCTCTTTTATTACAAAACTTCTCATACAATTGAAAATTGAAAATTGAAAATTGAAAATGAGAAATACATCTTCAATCTCCAATTCAGGTTATATTATCATTTTATTTTACTCGCATGGCTATTCCGGAAACCATCAAGACAACTTCGTCCGCCCGACTTCCTATATATTGATTCACCCATCCCTGCAAATCTGTGAATCGTCGCTGAACAGGGTCAACAGAAACTCCCCCCATTCCGATTTCGTTCGTGACAAAAATAAACGTTGCCTCCTGCCCGGTGAACCGGTCAAACTCTTCCTTTATCTCTCGCAAAGACTTATCCACGTCGGAATCATTGTCAAAAAAGAAATTGGTACTCCACAAGGTCACGCAATCAATGACCACGACCCGCCCCGACACGTCACATTGACTAATCACTTTTTCTTCTTCCAAATTGGTCCATTGCGGTCCCCGGTCCTGTTGATGACGTCTCACCCGTTCCCGGAATTCATCATCCCACACCCTCGAAGTAGCCAGATAAACGGGATTCTCTGCCAGCTTTAGTGCAAGATCTTGGGCATAACGACTTTTCCCGGACCTTTGTCCTCCCGTAACTAAAATTATTTTTCTTTTCATCATGACGACAAATTTCTCTGTTTTTTCAAGAAATACAAAGTAATATTACGAAAAATCTACAACTTTATTTCCGGCTCCATCCCAACAAGCCATCCACGATGATTCCCAACAAAACTCCCACAGTATAACACAGAATATCACTCCACAAAAAACCGAATCCCAAGACCAAACCTCCTAACGTGGTCGCCCGGATGGCGTCAATCCAAGGAGCATGATACAATTGGCTGATCTCGATCAAGTAGGAAAAGACCAATGCCAACACACAAGCCACCCTTTTCCTCATATTCACGAATAGGAAACGACACCCAAAATACACCATCATAGCCCATAAAATATCCCCTAGGTATAATTTTACGAAATCAAGCGTGCAAGCACTCATTTTCCGGGAAAGCAATCCCAGTATAACCACGAAAAGGGTTAACAACAAATATTTCAACCGTTTATTCTTCATCCCTATCATACATCCAACGTTTCCTTTTGACAACAAATTTAGGAAGAATCTCCCATAATACCACGCCACACACAAAAACAATCAAGCACCCCGACAAATACTCTAAAGATTCAAAATTGTTTACTAACTTTGTGAGTTAGAAGTCTAAAAAGAAGTGATGATGAAACTCATATTATCCCGACACGGGGAAACATTAGAAAATCAACAACATATACTCCAGGGCCAACTCCCCGGAACCTTATCTCCATTGGGGATAGCCCAAGCCGAGAGACTGGCGGAGATGCTCCAAGAGGAAACGATTGATAACATTGTTTCCAGTGATCTGGCCCGAAGTTATAACACGGCGGTTGCTGTCGCCCGGAAACATGGACTAACGCCTCACCAAACCCCCCTCTTGCGGGAAATGGACTGGGGTATATACACGGGTAAGCGCTTGGATGACGTGGATTGGACCAACCTACCTCCCAGCGTGGAATCCCTAGATGCTCTCTTCCAAAGAGCTATCGATTTCATTGCCTATTTAAAAAAGAATTTCTCCGGTCAACGGATCGTGGCTATCGGACACGGAGCATTCAACCGGGCAATTATCGCGTACCTCAACGGAAAAAAGGCTATTGACATGATTGACCTTCCCATCATGGAAAACACAAGTTGTATACGTTTTACATTAGTGGACGACAACCAAACAGTATAACCCAATTGAAAATTGAATCTCCACATTTTCAATTTTCAATTTTCAATTTTCAATTAACATGAGAATATACACGAAAGGCGGGGACAAAGGAACAACGGGAATATTCGGCGGGAGCCGGGTGGATAAAGATGATATTCGTATTGAAACAAACGGGACTCTTGACGAACTGAATGCCACGCTGGGTGTCATTCGAGCCTTATTGGACGAGAAGGACGAACGGCAAGAAATTCTGGCATACATACAACGTACGTTAATGATCGTCATGTCACAAGTGGCGACCCCCTCAAACATCCGGGAACAAAACCAGAACATCCTACCGGAAGATATAGACCGGTATTGCGAACAACAAATTGACCGCATGAACAGCGAAATGCAACACCCGTCCACCCATTTCATCCTGCCGGGCGGAACGCTGATTTCAGCCCAATGCCACGTGGCCCGCACGATCGCCCGCCGGGCAGAAAGAAGATTGTGTACTCTAAACAAAACTGACGAAATTCCCCCGCTTATCCTGCGATTCGTGAATCGCCTCTCGGACCTACTATTTACCATGGCCCGCTGGGAAATGGACCAGCAAGGTGCGGAAGAAGAGAGATGGAAAGCATTCCTTTACAAAAAGAAAAAACAATAAACAGCGTTCGCCTTGTGCGGTTGGAATCTAAAATTTAAAATCTAAAATCTAAAATTTAAAATCTAAAATCTAAAATCTAAAATACACATGTCTTTTCTTCGTTCAATCATGTTTGTCGGGACCTGTTCAGATGCGGGTAAAAGCATCATCAACACGGCATTTTGCCGAATCTTCAAACAAGATGGTTACCACCCGGCCCCTTTCAAGGCGCAAAATATGTCGCTAAATTCATATTCCACTCCCGACGGGCTGGAAATCGGACGGGCGCAAGCAGTACAGGCTGAGGCGTGTGGCATTACCCCGGAAAGCGACATGAATCCTGTCCTGCTAAAACCCACAAACGAACAATGCTCGCAGGTCGTACTCAACGGAAAACCCGTCGGGAATATGTCTGCCAGAGAATACTTCATGTCCAACAACAAGGCCGAATTATTCAACCAAGCGTACGCTGCCTATGAACGTCTGCAAGCCCGCTACTCGCCCATCGTGCTGGAAGGAGCCGGGAGTATCTCGGAAATCAACTTGCGGGAAAGAGACATTACGAATATGCGGATGGCATTGCGCACAAATGCCGCCACCTATCTGGTGGCGGACATCGACCGGGGGGGAGTGTTTGCCTCCGTCTACGGTTCCATCACCCTGCTTTCAGAGGAAGAAAGAAAATTGATCAAAGGAATTATCATCAACAAATTCAGAGGCGACATATCCCTCTTCGACGAGGGGAGAAAGATCATCCACGATCTCACGGGTATACCTGTTGTCGGCGTGATTCCCTATTTCAAAGACATTTATATCGAAGAAGAAGACTCCGTCTCACTGGAGACCAAAAACACCAAAGCCGGGAGCGGCAAGATCAACGTGGCCATCGTACTCCTGAAACGCCTTTCCAATTTCACGGACTTCAGCGTGCTGGAACGAGATGAACGATTCCATGCCTACTACACGAATAACGTGGAAGAAATTGGCAAAGCCGACATCATCATCCTACCGGGAACGAAAAACACGATCTCCGATCTGCGGAACATTCGGGCAAACGGTATCGCGGAGGCAGTCATCCGGGCTCACAAAGAAGGTAAAAAAGTGATCGGTATTTGCGGGGGATACCAGATGATGGGCGCCCGGATCGAGGACCCGGATCAGATAGAGGGGGACATGACCGCCATTCCCGGCCTGGGCATCCTTCCTCTTGTCACGATCATGGAACCTGAAAAAGTCACCCGCCAAAACCAATTCACCTTCCGCAATCACCCGGAAACCTGCAAGGGGTACGAGATACACATGGGCCGAACGACCTTATTAGACGGGGCTCCGGAAGCTCCCTTGAACCATTTACACGACGGACGGACAGACGGCTATATCTTAAACGAAAGATGCTGGGGTAGTTACCTCCACGGAATTTTAGACAATGACATCGTCCTCAACGAACTGGCAGAAGGATTGACCCAAGCATCCCCCACAACCTTCAATTATACCGATTTCAAAGATCAACAATATAACAAACTGGCCGATCACGTACGCGCACACGTTGACCTGCCATACATTTATTCCACCCTTAAAACCAAGTAATATGCTGAACGGACACGGAGATGACATATACAAATCAAACACGGAAATAAAAGCTAATTTCTCCACCAACGTATGGTATGACGCGGACACGGATATTCTCCGTTCCATGCTGATCACCCAAATCGACAAAATATTCCATTACCCGGAGCCTGCCGCCGAATCATTCGTGCGGGAAGTTGCCCGGTTCCATAACCTACAACCGCAAAACGTGATTGCCGGAAACGGTGCCACTGAACTGTTTTACTTGATCGCACACGCTTTCGAAGGGAGTAAAACCATCCTTCCCATTCCCTCTTTTTCAGAGTACGAAGATGCTTGCACCCTTTACAGGCACCAACAGATATTCGTACCCATAAAAGGCTTTCAAGCAGGCCCCGCAGACTTGATGTTCATCTGTAACCCCAACAATCCCAATGGACACGTATGGAAACTGGAAGAAATCGAAAATATTTTACAACAATACCCTCAAATGACGCTTGTCGTGGACGAATCGTTCATTGACTTTGCCCCCACGGCACAGCCATCCGAACCGCTATTAGCCAGCTATCCCAATCTGCTGGTCATTCATTCCATGACGAAAAGTTATGCCATCCCCGGATTACGCCTAGGCTATATGCTCGGTAACGAAAGTCTGATAGACCGAATCAAACGATTCACTCATCCTTGGAGTGTAAATGCCTTGGCTATCGAAATCGGGAAATTCCTACTGCAAAACGGTAAGTATCTCCTACCCGACACGGGCAGGCTATTCAAACGTAAAGAGAATTTTGTCCGTGCTTTCGATGAACTTCCCGGTTACTCTCCCGTCCCCTCGGAAACCTCGTTTTTCCTTATTCACACAATACATAAATCCCACGTGTTAAAACAAGAACTATTGAAACAATTCGGGATTCTGATACGGGACGCCTCGAATTTCAGAGGTCTGGACGAACATTACTTCCGGGTAAACACACTCTCGGATGAAAAAAACCAGATGCTACTCCGGGCGTTGAGATTATTATCCATCAATGATTTATAATTGGTTACCATGCTCTCGTTTTCAATCGTCACCGTTCCTCTTATCATCGGGTATCTTCTTGATCTCATTTTTGGAGATCCCCGGAAACTACCTCACCCGATCGTAGCCTTTGGAAACATCATCGGGTGGTGTGAACGTCACTTTAACAAAGGTGGTCACAAGAAACGAAACGGGTGCCTGATTGCCATTATCCTGCCACTTTTCACCCTCTTCTTAGGGGGACTTCTCGCTTGGGGGAGCTGGATTCTCCATCCTTTCGCGTATTACGGCATCGCCTCCGTGTTCGTTTTCTACGGATTGGCGAACCACAGTCTTATACAAGAAGGCGGAGAGGTTATTCGAACTCTTGAAGAACAAGGATTGGATGCCGGACGAAAACGCCTGTCATGGATTGTCGGTAGAGACACCAGCCAACTCTCCCCCCAAAAGATATATACCGCCGTATTGGAAACCATGGCGGAGAATTTGAGCGATGGAGTCGTCGCTCCCCTGTTTTTCTATGCCCTAGGAGGATTTCCTGCCATGATGGCTTATAAAATGGTAAACACGCTCGACTCCATGATCGGGTACAAGGACGCACGTTACAAAGATTTTGGGTGCTGTTCGGCTCATCTGGATGATGTACTGAATTATATTCCGGCCCGGTTAACGGCATTTTTGATCGCCTTATCCGGCTACCGGAAAGGAATCTTTTCCTTCATCCGAAAATACGCCCGTCAACATGCCAGTCCCAATTCCGGCTATCCGGAATCCGCTATGGCCGGAATACTCGATTGCCGTTTCGGGGGACCGAACATTTATCACGGAATGCTCGTGGAAAAGCCTTACATCGGAACGAACAACAGGGAACTATCGATTAACGATTACAAACGTGCCGCCCGCATCAATCAAACGGTATGCCTGAGCACGGTAATCCTTATTTGCCTTGTTTTCATACCATTGATATAAAAAAGACGAGGGGACACTTCATCGGTGTCCCCTCGTCTTTTTTTCGAACTAATTTATTTCCGTTCCCCTAATTTATCATCCAGATAAATCAAGTTATGACCGTTCATCATCTTGATTCTATCAACAATAGTCTGTGCCGTAGACTCTTCTTCCACTTGCTCATCTACAAACTTATTGATAAAATTCTGGGCAGCTTTGTCATTCTCCTTGATAGCTACATCCAATAAATCATCAATCAATTTAGAAACATGACACTCGTGTTGATAAACATGCTCGAATACTTCCAAAACAGAACCCCATGCCGTCGGAACCACGTTGATCTGACCGATTTCTACATTTCCGTTCCGTTTGATTACAAAGTCAATCATTTCATAAGCATGATCCAATTCCTCTTTTGATTGCGCTCTCATCCATGATGCCATTCCGTCGTAACCATTCTGTGCAAAATACACAGACATTGACAAATACAAATTGGATGACCACATCTCAGCATTAATCTGAGCATTAAACGCCTTTACTAAATTTTCGCTCAACATAATTATTTATTTAAAATTTGATATTCATTCTTCCAAATCGTTTGAAGAACGAACAAATTACATGCCATTACAAAATTATGTCATTAAAAATATAGCTTAGGACATTTTGTCATTTTTGACTCATTAACATTAAAAAATGATCAATTCCACACTCACCCCAGTAAAAATGGATATAACTCGCCAACACGTTTTTATAGGTATATACCGGAGTGTCAACCACCATATCCTTGGCATTATATATCGTGCCAATCACAGGTATTTTCTCATGCCCAGGCAATATTCGGGAATAGTGAAACTCATGCCCCCGAATACGTTGACCGTTTACACGAACTTCCCGGTAGCCCAATTTCAATTTCATCTGCTCCATCGTCGCCCCTTGTTTCAACACGCCCGCCATAGGATAAACCTTCCCGTCATCACTTGTAATCGTGTCACACAAATACATCATCCCGCCACATTCTGCCAACACCAGCCCTCCGGTCTCGCAATACTTCCGGACAGCCTGCCGCATACCCTCGTTAGCTGCTAACTCCGGCAAATGTAGTTCCGGATACCCTCCGGGGAAATAGACCAGATCGGCATCCGGAAGACGTTTATCACGCAGCGGACTAAAAAACACCACCTCCCCGGCTCGTTTCAACGCCTCCACGTTCTCCCGGTACATGAAATTAAAAGCCTCATCCCGGGCAATAGCGATCTTCCTGTTTCCGGAACAAATGACACCTTCTGTCTGTTCTCCGGAAAATTCCACCGTACAAAGTTCCAGTAAACGATCGACATTCACGGTTTTGTCTATCACCTCTGCCACCCGATCCGCAAATGCATCAAAACAAAACGTCTCATCAATCGACAACCCCAAATGACGGGACGGGATAACAATACTTTCATCCTTTGGGATATACCCCAATGCCTCCACTCCAGCATCCACACAAGCCTGCTGCAAATAAGCATAATGCGCTACCGATGCTACGAAGTTAAACACGACCCCGACAACCCGGATTCCCGGATAGAAGTGTTTAAAACCATACAACACCGGGGCCACAGTATAAGCCGTGGACTTTGCGTTAAGTACCAACACGACGGGAATACCGATTAACTCGGCAATCTCCGCACTACTCCCCTTCATCCCGTCATATCCATCAAACAACCCCATCACCCCTTCCGTCACACAAACATCACTCGCTGCCCCGTAGCGGGCGTACAGCTCCCGCACGTGTGCCGCAGACGCCATGTAAGAATCCAAGTTCACAGATTCCTCCCCCACAGCCATAGCATGATGTTTCGTGTCTATATAATCCGGCCCGCACTTAAAAGGTTGTACCTTCATTCCCCGGTTCCGTAACAATCGTAACAAACCTAACGTGAATGTCGTCTTCCCGCTACCGGAACTTGTCGCCCCGATCATGATAAATGGTTTCTGTTTCATTTCTTCCAGTATTTACACGCAAAGATAAAACTTCTCAAAATAATAAAAGTATAATAATATTGGATGTTTCTAATAAAAGCCTATTTTTGTAGCGTTACTATAATTGAGGTAGTTGCAACATTCATAAGCTTTTGGAATGGACGCCGGAAGCGGACCTCAAGTATGAAGGAATGATTTATGAAGGAAATGGACATGATTAAAGACATCATCCGGGCTTACAGAAATTACCCGGATCGTGTAGCTTTTGTAATTGATGATACCTCTTACACCTATCAGGAGGTATTTGCTCGAGTGCAGGGAATTATGCCCTTCGTGCAAGATTGCCCGGAAGACATTATCGGAATCATCGCAGAAGATTGCATTGAAACGTACGCCTCTATTCTGGCCGTTTTGTTATCCGAGAAAACTTACGTAATCCTCCATCCCAACTACCCGGACAGTCGGAACAGGACCATTGTGGAATCCACCGGAATGAAACAGGTATTATACGGTCACGAATCCGGTACGCGGCAAGGTCTCCCCAACGAGATCAAATGTATTTCAACATTAGAACTACGGGATGAAAATATAGACCATCTAACAAGAGAGCAAACGCAGGATACAAACAAGAATGCCTACATCATTTTCACCTCCGGAAGTACCGGGCTTCCCAAAGGAGTCCCAATCAGCCGGAAAAACCTAAATGCATTCTATACAGCCTACCATCAACTGGGCTGGCAACTTGGGCCGACAGACCGGATGTTGCAAATGTTCGAACTGACATTCGATGTTTCGGTTGTGTCCACCCTCTACCCGCTAACCCTTGGAGCCAGCGTTTACACGGTGGGAACAAGCAAGTTGAAATACATGAGAGTATACGAATTAATGGAAGACGAGGAACTGACTTTCGTGGCCATGCCTCCCTCCCTGCTACAATTCCTATCCCCTTACTTTGGCGAGATTCACGTTCCAAAACTCAAATACCTTATCGTGACGGCAGAAGCTGCAAATGCCGATCTTCTCCAACGTTTCAGGGCCTGCGCCCCCAACGCGGAATTCGTAAACCTGTATGGTCCCACGGAAGCCACAATTTATTGTACGGCTTACCGGATTCCTCCCGAAGACTGCAAACAACACAACGGGATGATCGCCATCGGCCACCCTTTCACCGGGATCAACACCATGATCATGGACGAGAAGGAAACACCCGTACAAACCGGGGAACAAGGAGAATTATGGGTAAGCGGGGAGCAAGTCATGCAAGGCTACTGGCAAGACGAGGAAAAGTCTCGACAAGTATTCGCCCGGTTCAACGGGAAAGAGTACTATAAAACAGGCGACCTCTGTTCTGTCGACCCGGACGGTGACATCATCTATCGCGGACGTAAGGACTACCAAGTTAAAGTACAGGGTTTTCGGGTTGAGCTCAGCGAGATCGAATACCGGGCAAAGAAATTCTTTCCGAACGAGACCAATGCCGTCGTCGTTCCCAAGAAAGAGGATGACGGGGGATGCCAATTGCACTTGTTCGTCGGGACAACTCCCCATGAACGGGATGCCTTGCTCCATTATCTGAAGGAACATTTACCCGTCTACATGATACCGACGGCAATTCACTTTTTAGAAGAATTCCCGTTGAACACCAGCGGCAAAATTGACCGGAAAGCATTAACAACATTAATATAAAAAACTATGGAAATCGAAGAAATCTTACGCGAACTGGACACGATTTTTCGTGACATCCTAAAAAACGAAAACATCACGTTAACTACCGAGACCACGGCAAAAGACGTGGACGGCTGGGATTCACTGACGAATATGCGCCTCATCACGGCCATCGAAAAACATTACAACATTCGTTTCGGCCTGCGTGAAATACTGAAATTCAAACACGTGGGTGACCTGTGCGCATCCATCCAAGCTAAAAAGAAATAGTCTATGATATTTCTCTCTCTACCGTTTGTCATTCTGTTTACCTGTTGTCTAATCCTATATTACACGGTAAAAGGCTGCTACCAGAAACCGGTCTTGTTACTAACCAGTTGCATCTTTGTCGGTTATTTCAACATCGCGTACCTACTGATAGCCGCACTCATTGCAGCAATAACCTTCTACTGGGGCCGCTGGATCGGTATACAGGAACAGGAAAACAAACGCCGGAGAGTCTTCATCGGGGGAATTGTCTTTCTCGTCCTCTTCCTCGTGGCATTTAAATACCTCAATTTCATCGGGGAAAACATTGCCGTACTACTCGGTTGGTTCGGCGTGGACTGGAAAGGAGCCATCACCTCTATCTTCTTCCCGTTAGGAATCTCGTTCTATACCTTCCAAGCACTCGGTTATCTTATTGATGTCTACTGGGAAGAGGAAGAACCCGAACGCTCGCTACCGGACTTCATGCTCTACATGCTGTTTTTCATGAAATTCCTTTCCGGACCGATCGAACGGGCTTTCGATATGCTCCCGCAGTTGAAAATCGAGAAACGGTTTGACTATGATACGGTTACCTACGGTCTGAAACTCATGCTGATCGGCTTGATGAAAAAAGTCCTGATTGCCGACCGACTGGCCCCACATCTGGATAGTATATTTGCCTCCGTGCAAGATGCCTCCGGAGCACAACTCTTACTCGCCGGATTATTGTACCCGATTGAGCTTTATGCTGATTTCTCCGGCTACACGGATATGGCTATCGGTGGGGCCATGATGTTCGGTTATCGTCTGTCTCCGAACTTTAATCGTCCGTTCGCGGCAAAAACAATCACCGACTTTTGGCGCCGCTGGCATATGTCCCTCTCCTTCTGGGTCAAGGATTACCTTTACCAACCCATCGCGGCAAGCAAACGATATTGGGGACAGTGGGGTATCGTCTACGCTCTTGTGGTCACCTTCGTGTTACTCGGCGTGTGGCACGGGGCTGGTTGGAACTATGTGATATACGGGTTAATCCAAGGACTTATCATCAGCTACGAGATGGTGACCGTGGCCTACCGGAATAAAGTGGAAACAAGCGTGGGGAAACACGTGTTCGGGGCTTACTCTATCCTCCGAACCTACCTGCTCTTCGCATTCTCCCTGCTATTTTTCCGTCTGCCCTCGTTATCCGATGCCGGATACATGATCAGTCACCTCTCCTTCAACCTGCACACCTCTATTAAAGAGCTGCGATTAGGAATGACCGACCAAGAATGTATTGTTACCGGAGTTGCTGTCGTACTACTCTTCCTGTACGAATACTTCATGTCGAAACAGGACCTGTTACAAGCTCTGAACCAGCGTCACAGAATCATACGCTGGGGGGTCTACTACCTGATCGTACTACTCATGTTCCTATTCGGACAATTCGGATCTGAAGATTTCATTTATTTACAGTTTTAGCCATGAGAACTTTCAAAGGATTTATAATAAAATGCGTGCTTTTTCTTGTTCCCTTCTTTGTCCTTGCGGGGATCTACTTCTACGATGATCCCTTCAAAGTCCTGCGTGAGTACAAAAAATATGACAACGACCCGATCTTCCTGAACGAAGATTACATCGGTTGGAAAACATACAAGAATTATCGGGACTCCCTGCACTTCGATTCCTTCATCCTAGGAAATTCCTGCACCATGGCATTTCTTACCTCCGACTGGGAAAAACACCTCAATGGGAGCAAGGCTATACGCTTGTACGGGACTGCAGAACGACTGGCCGCAATTCACCGGAAAGTGATGGCTCTTGACAAGGAAGAGGAACATATTACAAATGTTTTGCTCATCGTCGATGCCACCCTATTGCGAGAATATCAGTTATCCACAGGCTACATGCACCTACTTCCCCCGGAAGTCAGCGGGATGAATAAATTCAAGTTCCAATCCCAGTTTGCACAGGAATTTTTCAACCCGAAATTTCTGGTTCCTTATATGGATTACCGAGTATGCCGACGCTACCGCAATTACATGAGAGGAATCGTGAATCCCGACAAAAACATCCGCGATGTTGTCACAAACGACTTGTGGAACCCGCGGGAACACGAAATAGAACAACTCGGCGATCATTACTGGGAAAAACATAAAAAGAGATTCCGTCCCCGTCCCGGGGAAGAGCGGGTTCATCCTCCAGTACTGATGAAACCACAAATCAAACTGTTATCGGAAATTGCAAAAGTTTTCCAAGATCACCACACGAAATACAAAATCATCATTAGCCCGGAATACAAACAAATACGTCTGAACCCGGTGGATGTGGAGCAACTGAAAGAATTATTCGGAGCTGAAAACGTTTATGACTTTTCCGGCATCAACAAGTACACAAATAACATCCGGAATTATTACGAAGGCGCCCATTATCGCCCCTGTCTTGGACGCCAGCTACTGGATAGCATTTATGCCACGCACGAACCAACTGACTAATTTTAGATTTTAAATTTTAAATTTCTGACTACCCCCTCTAATCTCCCTTACACAGGGGGAGCCGGAGGGGGTAGTTAAAGCGTCAGCCTTGTGTGGCTGGAATCTAAAATTTAAAATTTAAAATCTAAAATCAATTCATTCCCAATTTTTTCCTTATCGCCTTCGGAATAGCGTTTTTGTGAACCATAATATCCATTGTCTTCAAAGCCATATAAGGATAAGATGCATAAAAATACCCACCGAATTTGTTATACTTATTCCAAGAGTTCTTCACGATGAAATAAGGAGTTCCGTTCTGATCTTTTGCTTTACCAATGATATGCATTCCGTGATCGTCCGTTGTCTGGTAACGATCAAACTCTTCCTGTCTCATCTCCTGCGTAATTGTCTTTTCGGGAGCCGGCCCTTGCTTGAAAGCATCCATCATCTGTTGTCCCTTCGGCAACTTTTCCCACTTAGCAATTTCTGCACCGCTCATCTCCTTGGTATCCGTTGCCGGGATTACGGCAACCCCTGCATCCTTCGTGGCAAATCCTTTCTCGCTCACGTCAGCACCCCAGACGAAAGTATAACCGTGATCAATAGCATAATCCATCACTTGCATCAACTCCTCCAACGGAAGATTATAAGACTTATCCCAAGACCAGTTATCCTCAACCTCGATGGCAAACTCCGTGTAGAAAGGATGGTGCGTGAAAGAGGTTAAATTCACATAATCATCCATGTTTAAGCCAACCACCTCTTTAGCAAAAGTCTGCGGAGTATATTCTTTTCCTTGGTATTCAAACTTTTCCGGCTCCGGTCCGAGATAAGTATCCAGAATAGCATCGAAACCCCGTTTCCAAGCCGTACTCAACCGTTTGTTGTTATTCTCCACCACGGCCTGCACGTAAGCTTTCAACACGGCGTCAATCTCCCCGAACACATGACTCGGCTCCCCGTAGTTCAATCCCTGAAATACTTCAAGAGGCACAATCCCATATTTTTTTGCCATATTGGTAACATCCGA
This sequence comes from Butyricimonas sp., assembly GCA_019423345.1. Taxonomy (GTDB): domain Bacteria; phylum Bacteroidota; class Bacteroidia; order Bacteroidales; family Marinifilaceae; genus Butyricimonas. The sequence continues at coordinate 15,860 of JAHZBN010000043.1, forward strand.
AGAAGCTCCCCCTACCGCAAAATTCAGAACCCCGTGCAAACGAACATACTTTTCAGCCTTATCCGAATAAGCATGTTTCACGAAATACATCGCTGACAAATTCACCGAATCTTTACCCATTCTCATCATCTCCGACTCAAGGAATGAGGTCGTCGCCCATGACCAGCAAGTCCCCGCACGGTACTGATCCTTCACGGATGTGGCAGACAATCTTTTTACATCCGTGAATTTATATCCTTCCGGCTTTATCGTGTCCTGTTGCGCGTAGGACATCATCGTACCCATAAAAAGAAGGGTACACAAAATACATACTGTTTTTCTCATCTTTTTATATTTAATGATTTCATTATCTGCCGTAAAAGTATAAAAAGAAGCGTAAAATACTCTTATCTTCCGGTTAAAAACAGGAACAAAGCGCGGGAAATCCCGCTACCGTAAGGAAGAACAGGGGAGGCACCCCCTTTTCATTTCAGGCACCCCCTCGGTACATCTTCGGTCGGGGAGCGAAGGTGTACCCCAAGCGCACCGAAGGTGCACCGAAGTTAATCCCCTTCTTCCCCCAATATACCATAGGATTACAACACCTCATCTTCGAACAATCCCTAAAAAGTATAAGAAACCGATGCCTGGTAATTCCTAGGTTTTCCCAAAATCGTGGTTCTCTCAAAATACTCTTTATCAAACAGATTATTGACATTCAAAGCCAGAGTTACATGATTCTTTATCGTGTAAAAAATACCGGCATCCATCAGCCACAAGGCCGGATCGTAAAGGCGATTATCGATGTTTCTGAATACCTTATCTTTAAAATTCCCACTTAAATGGAAAGACAAATTCTTAAATATTCCCTTGGGAATCATATAATCCGCATAAGCATAAAAGGTTGTACGAGGAACACCCGTGGCACGAACATTTTTATTCTGTTCCTTATATTTAGAGAAACGTCCGCTCTCGGCAATCTCCCGTAGACGATAGTCCGACCAACCGAGACCTCCCGTAACTTGTAAGGTAGATAACGGACGAACAACCACCTCAATGTCAAAACCTCGCGAATCGGCTCTTCCCACTTGTCCCCGGATTCTCTTCTCGGTAGCAACACCATCCACCAATACTGTCGTGTCACCCAGACTCTTCACGATATTATACTTACGAATATAAAATACACTCGCATTAATATCCACCATCTCGTTTATGGTGTAACGTACACCGACTTCCGTAGAATATCCTTTTTCCGGTTTGAACACTTCGCCCCCATCCTCGTCAGGATTGAACTCATTACCCTTGCGGTCCAAATACATCACGGTAGGACTATACGTTGTGGTCACAGGATTGAAATAGGAAGAAATAGAACCGTAGAATGACAATTCAGGCATAGGGAAATACACGACACCCACCCGATACGTGAATGCCGAGGTCTCCACCTCTTTCCATTCTTTCCTGTTCTTCGTTTCATACTTCTGCTTTCCGTCGTCAATCGTGGCACTCGATGTTTTTCGGCTATACAAATCCACACGTCCGGATGCCATCATTTTCCATTTATCATTGAATTCGATCACGTCATGCAAATAAATTCCATGCGTTCTCTCCGTGCGAAGAGAAACGGCTGAAACTTTCGTGTCCCACCATCCCTGCACAATATGCGGGTCACGCACAGGCAAAAGAGCATCCAAACCGGGCCCCCACAAATCGTCATCTCCATAACCGTTATACTGGGCGAAATCAAAACAATTGTACGTCCATCCCAACGTGTAATTATGCAACACGGAACCTGTCTCGAACTTCCCGGTCAACTCGATCGTGTTATTCACGTTTTTGTGGTCCGGGTTAAAATTCAACGGGTTCTGACGGGCAGCATTTCCTCGTTGAACCGTATCCAAGTCAACATAGACCTTCTCGTTTTCTGACTTATAATAATACCATTTATATATCGGATCCTTAGAAGTACGATAAGAAAGCCCCTCAATACAATGATAATCCAAATCACTATGGAAATAAGAAAAACGTTCTTTCAACTTCATCCAATCCGTGATCTGATAAACGTATGACACAGACATATCCCACACTTTCCGTTTCATGTAATTATTAGCAAAGTCATTATAAACTTCGCGGTAATCCGCCTCCGGGTGGCGCTCCCCCTTCAGCGCATACGGTTTGTCTCCATCCACATAGAACATATCACCGGGCATAACGGGTGCAGCCCCGATCTCGGTCGTGTAATCATCGTCGGCATAACTACCGGTCACATCAATACGTCCCCACTTTCCTAAATCAGCTCCCAAAACACCATACACGGAAAAACGATTTGCATTCACCTCACGCCATCCGTCACCCGTTGAATAATTAATATTGGCACGATACTCGAGAGGTCCCACGAGTTTCCCCCCAAAACCGAGAGTAGCCCGTCTCTCATCCCAGCTACCATAACTGATACGAGCGTTGGCCGAGAAATCGGGAGACGCTTTCTTGCGCACGATATTCAACACTCCGCCCATAGCCGAATGTCCGGCCAAAATAGCGGCGGGCCCCTTCAGCAACTCGATAGACTCCACGGCAGCCAAATCTCCGTAAGGCACGTTATTATTTAATGTCCGTTCATCGCGAATCCCATCAATCATAACGACCGCACTCCCCTGGCCGCGAATCGAAAACTGTTGGAATTGCCCGTATTGCTTATCTTTCGCTACAATTCCCGGCAAAAACTTAACAGCATCCATCAGATCAACAATTCCCTTCCGGTCAAGCATCTGGCTAGACAACTTGCTCACCGTTATCGGAACGAAACGCAAAGGCACATCCAATCCCAACAAATCAATCCTCTTCTTTTTCTGCATCACGTCCACTTGATCAATACGGAATAAAGAATCCGTGATACTCTTTTTCTTTTGTTTATCGTTCTCCTGAGCGAGAAGCGAACCGACACACACAAACAGCAACAATGCTAATACAACAACTTTTTTCATACAACTATATATTAATAATGAATAAAGCATTATTAACATAGTCTTTTGGGCAACATGAGTTTAAGATAAATAGATCTCTTCCCTCTCGCTTTTTTTCCCGAAAGCTATGGTTTTCGTGTTCGGCAGGTCTTCTGACTCGTTCCGGATTTTGTTGCCTTCCCGGTTTATAACCAGTGACATTTGAAGTACAAAATCCCTTGTACAGGAACTTACAGCTGCGGGTACAGTCCCGGATTCACACCGGGTTCCCTATTAAGCGTTACCTCCATGACCGAAGGTTACGCACCAAAACATGGTACAAATATAATATATTTTTCAGTAATTATACACCACTTTACAGCAAATGAAATATAATTACCAGAAATTTTTCACCCACACGTATTCCATGCCCCGCCCCTTGTCTATGTAGTTTCCTAAAATTGGTTTACTAGATTTGACATTCAATAAATTGTAAA
>JAHZBN010000044.1:0-18780 GCA_019423345.1 Butyricimonas sp.
AGACGACCTTTGGGTTATGAGCCCAACGAGCTACCAACTGCTCCATCCCGCAATATTAGTCAAAACATCTTCTGTTTTGCGTCTGCAAAGATAGTGTATATTTATCGTGTATGCAAGTATTTCCTTCTTTTTTTAGAATAAATAAAATTAGTTGACGTGCAATGAAAGAAAAACGGGAGCAATATTTGTTACTCCCGTTTGATATTTAGCATGTTAGAAAATTACTTTCCTAGCATTTCACATACTTCGTTAAATACACATTCTCCGGTGAATCCGAATTTCTCGTCTAGTACTTTGGCAGGAGCGGAGTATCCGAAATGGTTTACTCCGTGAATACGGCCATTACAACCGACCAAACCTTCCAAGGTAACGGATAAACCTGCTGTCAGTCCGTATTTCGGTTTGTTAGCCGGGATAACTTGTTCTTGATATGCTTGTTCTTGGTGACGGAATAAACCTTCGGAGATTACGGATACGATCTGTGAGGTGATGCCTTTCTGTTCCTGAAGAAGTTTAGCACCTTCCACTAGAGTAGAAACTTCAGAGCCGGAAGCGACTAGCACGACATCCGGGTTCTCTCCGGTTTTGCATACCACGTAAGCACCTTTTTCCGCTTGTAAAGCCTCGTCATAACGATCTGTTCCCGGAAGATCCGTGATGTTTTGTCTGGACAGGATCAAAGCGGTAGGGGTAGAAGTGTTTTCCATTGCCATTTTCCAAGCAACGGAAGTCTCGGCTGCATCGGCAGGACGCAGGGCCAACAAGCTCATTTTTCCGGAATGATTCTCCAGTTTTTCCATCAAACGTAATTGGGCTTCATGCTCGATCGGTTGGTGAGTTGGTCCGTCTTCTCCCACACGGAAGGCATCGTGAGACCAAACGTATTTTACCGGAACTTCCATCAAGGCTGCCAAACGTACGGCAGGTTTCATGTAGTCAGAGAACACGAAGAAAGTTCCACAAGCCACGAAGATTCCCCCGTGAAGAGCGATACCGTTACAGATTACAGCCATAGTCAACTCTGCAACTCCGGCTTGGAAGAATGCCCCGCTGAAATCCCCTTTCACAAGGTTACGGGCTCCACCCTTGATAAATCCGTCGGTTTTGTCAGAATTACTTAGGTCGGCAGAGGAAACGATCATGTTCTCTACTTGTTGAGCTAAGGCTACTAACACGTCAGCCGAAGCGGCACGTGTGGCAATGTTTGCTTTATGTTGGATTGCTTTATAGTCAATTTCAGGAGCTTTACCGGATAAGAATTTGTGCAGTTTGGCTGCTAATTCCGGGTTTGCTTTTTCCCAGGCTGCCTGTTCTGCTTTTTTAGCTTTGGCGTAAGCCCGTTTTTCATCAAGGACTTTAGCATAGAACTCGGCTACTTCCGGGAAGATCGTGAACGGGTTCTGCGGATCTCCACCCAAGTTTTCGATCGTCTTTTCGATAGAAGCCCCGGCTCCGGTTAAAGGTTGCCCGTGTGTGGAAACCTTGTCGGAGAAATCTTCCCCGTTAGCCCCCATGGCTCCTTTACCCATCAAAGTTTTACCGATAATCAAAGTCGGACGTTCTTTTTCAGCATTGGCAGCTTGTAATGCTTTGATGATCTCGTCAGCGTTATTCCCGTTGATCGTGATCACGTTCCACCCCCAAGCCTGGTATTTGGCAGCGGTATTCTCGCAGGTTACTTCATTCACACGGGTGGATAGCTGTACTTCGTTTGCATCATAAAACATGATCAGGTTGGATAATCCCAGTGTTCCCGCAATACGTCCGGCTCCTTGTGAAATCTCTTCCTGTATACCACCGTCAGAGATAAAAGCGTACGTTTTGTGAGCCATCCATTCTCCGAAACGAGCTACCAGAAAACGTTCTGCAATAGCGGCTCCGACTGCCATGGCATGACCTTGACCGAGAGGGCCGGAGGTGTTTTCCACGCCTCGTTTAAAATCCACTTCCGGGTGTCCCGGGGTTACACTTCCCCATTGACGGAAGTTTTTCAGGTCTTCCATGCTATACGTGCCGATCAGGCTCAACATAGAATACAACATCGGAGACATATGTCCCGGGTCAAGGAAGAAACGGTCCCGGTTTGCCCATGTCATATCATCCGGATCGAAGTTCAAGAATTGAGAATATAACACGTTAATGTAATCAGCGCCACCCATTGCACCTCCCGGATGACCTGATTTTGCTTTTTCAACCATAGAAGCTGAAAGGATGCGGATGTTATCCGCTGCTCGATTAAGGATCTTCTCCATGCCTATATTTTTTGATGAAAATTTTAAATTTTCGGCAAAGGTATGCTTTTCTGTCGGGAAATCAAAGTATCTAAAAACTTTACCACCTCGTGTAAGGGTGTTTTGTCAACATGGCGTTATAATACCGGTCATCCCCGGTCACTTCTTTATCAAGCCATGCAGGTTTTATGAAATTCTCGTTTTCACTCTTTAATTCAACCTCTGCTATGACCAGGCCTTCATTTTCCCCGTGAAATTCATCCACTTCGAAGGTGTGTTCTCCGGCTTTTACAAGGTAACGGGTTTTGTTGATAATACCGGGTTCGCAGAGTTGTAATAACTCTTCCGCCTCGTTTAAAGGTATTTCTTTTTCCCATTCGTAACGCCTAATGCCGGAATGATTTCCTTTTCCCTTGATCGTGAGGAATCCCTGTTCTCCATTGATTCGTACCCGAACGGTACGTTCCGGCACGGAAGAGAGATACCCCTGCATGATACGGGTAGATTTAAATACTTCCGGCTTGAAATTCCCTTTCACTAAGAATTTGCGTTCAATTTCCTGAGCCATTTTTTTAAGTTTAGAATTTAGAGTTAAAGTTTAGAGTTTAAAGTGAATACTATATCCCACCTTAAACTCTAAACTATTTATAAGTTTTTGTCTTTGTACATATTTTCCCACCAAGCGGGTTCATCTTTCAGGTATTTGGCAAAATAAGCCATGATGGTGTTGCCCCAGATGATTCGTTGATTGTAATCCACGACGGCATGATCAGCATTCTTGATCAGTACGAGTTCCACGTCTTTGCCCAAGAGTTTCAGTGCGGTGTAGAACTGGATACTTTCACCCGTGGGTACGTTGACATCGGCCGTACCGTGCAACAAAAGCATGGGGGTTTTTACCTTGTCTGCATTGAATAGCGGGCTTTGATCCACGTAGATGTCCTTCCGATTCCACGGGAAAGCGTGAGCCGATGCGTTCGTGCTGTAACTATATCCCCAGTAGCCTTCACCCCAGTAACTGGAAATGGAGGAAATTCCGGCATGTGAAATAGCGCAAGCGAAGATGTCTGTGCGGGTTTGCAGATACATGGTTGTGAATCCACCGTAAGAGGCTCCCATGCATCCGACACGTTGTGCATCCACGAAAGGATGTGCTTTCAAGAATGCTTTCGTGCAGGCAATGATTTCGTCTGCCGTGATTTTACCCCAGTTGTTTTGATGACGGGCTGAAAATTCTTGTCCGAATCCGGTCGCACCAGAGGGTTGCATCACATATACAATATATCCATTCGCAGCATATAGATTGAATGGCCATCTTCCTCCGAAAGTTCTTTCTACCGGGGTTGTTCCCCCGTAGTAATACACGATCATCGGGTATTTTTTCTTGGGATCGAAATTTGCCGGAAGATAATAGCGTCCGTCTATCGTGGTTCCTTTCTTGTAATTGTAGTCCCAGTCTTTTACTTGTCCGAATTCTATATTTTTGTATTGTTCACCTTGCGGATCGGCCCATTCCTGAGCATTGAGGGTTGCTAAGTCCAAGGTATAGACCCGCGTCGGGTAACTCTCGTCTGAGGCAGTGTAGATCCCGGTATTCCCGTTTTGAGCCAAACTGATCTTTTGTACGAGATCACCCGGACATTCTATTCTCGTGATTTTCCCGTCTTTCCCATACCGGAATAAGTAAACGTAATCGGTATCCCCGGCCACGATATAGATATTCCCGTCTGTATGCCAGATGTAGTTGGAGACAGCGGGATTGAAATCTTTTGTAATCGGAGTTACTTCTTTGGAATTTAAGTCATAAATGTATAGCTGCGTGTCGTATCCGTTCACGATCTGTCCTTTGGCAATCTTTACCCCGATTTGTCCGAAAGCGTCAGCAGCTCCGGCAATTAATAATTTTGAATCATCGGGAGAAAAGACACATTGAATGTCAACCAGACGGTCTTTCCAAAGCGTGTCAATTTGGTTCGTGCGGGCATTCAACAGATAGACAGATTGTTTCCGGTACGGGTATTCGTTATAGTCCGGTCGTCCGGTACTGATCAGAATTTGGTTACCATCATGACTGATGTCCATGATGGAAGTCGTTTGGTTACCCCAAGTTAAGCGGGTATGTATGCCGGTTGCCAAATCATATTTGCATAGGAAATACCGATTGCGATAATAAGCCTGTCGATCTTCGATCCCGTCGAGTTTGCGGAGTTCCCATTCTTTCGGGGTGTAATTTTCATTTTTGTAATAGATAAGATAACTCCGGTCCGGTGACCATGAGAAGGAACTGATCGTCTGATCGTCCCGAAATAGGCGTTCCAATTTTTGTTGCTCAATGTCGTAGGTGTATAGGGAGTTTCCCGTTCCTTCTTTTATCAGGTAAGACAACTTGTCTTCTCCGGGTATCCAAGTCAAGTTACTGACATTGTTGCCGTAGAACGTGTACACGATCTCTTTGTCGGCAATTCTGTACACGTTCGTCATGGAACTGCTTTTACCTTTTATAATCTCACCTTCTGCCATGATCAGGTATTTTCCGCTGGGAGAAACTTGAATTCCTCCGATTCTGGGACCGTTCAGCACGTCCAGTATATTTTTCCCGCGTTTGGGGGATAAGGTAAAATCCACCGGGGTATCCTTGAAATCGGGATCTGCAATAAATTGAGCTGAAAATAGTTTGTCGTTTTCTTTCGTCAGTAAGCTTTTCACGATGATGGAGTGTTTTCCCGGAATCCATTGCAGGGCACATTCTTGGTTTACGGCTTCGGTTCCCTTGTGGCTTGTATAAGTGATTTTTTTCACTCCATCCACGTAAACTTCGGCATTCCCGTAAAATGAAAATTGCAGTTTTCCGCTCATCCATTGTGTGTTTTCCGCGTAAACGGCATACAATCCAATTGCCGGAACGGCACTTTTATTTTGAGAGATAACAATGTTATCATTCACGGTTGCAGTTTCCCAAGTTAGAGAGTGATATTGTAGTTCTTGTTCGCCCACGGCAGGGGTTAAGTTCTCGATATTAAACGTGGAAAGAGTTAATAAATCCGCTTGGGAAAATGTTTTGTTTTCCACGTTTTTCATGTCCCCGAAAGCCGGAAACTCTACCGGGACGGGAGGTAATCCCATCCATTCCCTGACTGTCTGCCCGTGTAACTGCATGGTACAGATCAGCATGAATAAAAATAATAGTTTTCTCATTTTATTGTGTTTTGATCATTTGAATTCTCTTTCGCGAAAATATGGATTATATTTTAACTTGTAACCCCGTTGATTGTATCTTTTGGGTTGTTATAAATATCTTTATTGTAAATCAATGGTTGCCAGATGTGTACTCTCGTATGTATTCGTTCGTCCTTTGATGTGAGTGTTGGATAGCCCTAAAATGAGGATGCTAATTCTTGAATATAGAGGTGGTAATAAAAAAAATGAGAAAAAAGTGATTTTTTTATTACACCAAACGCTATCTAAATCGCTTTAGTATAAAAGCCAAAAATGATGTTAAGCAAAGAGGAACATATAGCCCGGTTAATTTTCCTTCACATGCAGGAAATGACGGATGATACGCAGGAAAAAGAATTGAACGAATGGAGATCGGCCTCTCCGAGGCATGAAGAACTTTTCCAACGGATGTTGTCACACGAATATATGGAAAAAAGTATTTCCCGTTTCGTGAAAACGAAAGAGGAAGAGGAAAAGGGATGGCAGAAGCTCCGGTTGAAGAAATTGTCTAGCCGTTCCGTACGGGTGATGGGATGGATTTCGTATGCAGCTGTGGTAATCTTGTTATTGAGTGTAGGGAGTATGTTTTACTTTTTTGGGAATGGGGAACAACGGGAGATACTACCGATGGCGAAAAACGAAGTGCAAACACCCGGTTTTCGTGCGGTTTTGGTTTTGCCTGATGGACGTAAGGTTGATTTGAAAGACGAGAAATTGCGTTCGAATCTCGCTGAAAACGACAGTTTGTTATTGGTGAAGGCAAATTCTCTGGAATACCGGGATATTGTCACTTCGGATACAACTGAGATATTTCACATGTTGGAGATCCCGCGAGGCGGAGAATATTTACTCTCATTATCGGATGGTACGGTTATCTATTTAAATTCAGAATCAACATTGAGGTTTCCCGTAAAATTTCAGGGGAAAGAACGTAAGGTATATTTGACAGGTGAAGCCTATTTTAAAGTAGCGAAAAATACAGAACGTCCTTTTGTCGTGACAGCCGGAGAATTGGATGTGCTGGTTACCGGAACTACTTTTGGTGTTCGGGCATATAAAGACGAAAAGGATATACAAACCACGTTGGAAAGTGGTCATGTGACGGTACGGGTGGAAGGTAAAAGCGTGAAACTTATTCCGAATAAACAAGCGTTATTTGATAAATTAACGATGGGGTTGGAAGTGAGGGATGTAGATGTTGACTTGTATTTGGCATGGGCGGACGGACGTCTGGTGTATGATAATTGTCCGTTGGAGAAAATTCTGAGCGACTTGGGGCGGTGGTATAACATTAATGTATTTTACAACCGGGATGAATTGCGTTCATACCAATTTTCTTTAAACATGAAAAAACATGAAGAGTTTACTCAAGTATTGGAATTGATTGGTAAAACCGGGGAAGTACAGTTTGAAATAAAGGATAACACGGTTATTGTAAAATAAAAAAGTAGCGCTACTAACACTACTTTTTACATTTCACACCCTGTTGGCACAGGGCGTGGAGAATTGTTGAATTCAAAAAACAAAATTATGAAGAAAAATTCTAATGTCGTCGGGAAGAGGCGGTTTTTATTCCTCCTTTTCTTAATTTTCACAACTCAATTTAGTCTGGATGCGTATTCGCAGGAGAAAAAAATTACGTTTTCACTGAAAACTGCCTCTTTGAAAGAGATTATCAGTGAGATTCGTAAGAATTCCGATTATGATTTCGTTTATCGTGATGTGAATCTGGAATCATTTGCTCGACGTGATGTCGCTTTTAAGGATGCAACAGTTGAACAGATCTTGACAGATTGTTTGAAAGGAACGAGTATCGGTTACGAGATAAATGGGAAAACCATTATTATCCGTAAACAAGATGAGAAGCAAAAGGAAGTGACAGTGAAAACTATCACAGGTAAGGTTACGGATGAACAAGGAAACGCCTTACCGGGAGTTACGGTAATGATCAAAGGTATTTCATTAGGAACGGCAACAAATTCAGACGGGGAATATCGATTGGAGATTCCCGGGAGAAACGATCCCGTTTTGATTTTTTCATTTGTGGGGATGAGAACGCAAGAGGTCGTCGTTGGTTCAAAAACAAGAGTCGATGTACAACTAGTAGAAGATTCTAAAACTTTAGAAGGAGTGATTGTCACTGGAATTTTTACCAAATCCAACGAGAGTTATACCGGTTCTGTCACTTCTATTTCAGCCAAGGAACTAAAAATGTATCGGGGACAGAACTTGTTGGCCACGTTGCGTAATATAGATCCTTCTGTTAATATAGTGACGGACAATGCTTTGGGTAGTAATCCGAATCTGATCCCGGAAATTAATATCCGGGGAAATTCTTCTTTACCCATGAGTGTCTATGAGTTAAATCAACGTGCTTCTAAGCAATTGAATGCCCCATTGGTGATTATGGATGGTTTCGAAATATCATTGCAAAAATTAATGGATTTCAATGACGAGGAAATTGAAAATATCAATATATTGAAAGATGCTTCAGCAACGGCTATTTATGGATCACGGGGAGCGAATGGAGTAATTGTTGTTACTACGAAAGCTCCTAAGGTCGGTAAATTAAAAGTTTTTGTGCAAGGTGGAATAAATATTGAAATGCCGGATCTTTCCTCTTATGATTTGCTGAATGCTCGTGATAAATTAGAATTGGAACGTATCGTGGGATTATATGATGATAAGAATGATATTGTTAACGATAGAGCTCTGAAAGAAATTTATTACCAATTGTATGAAGAAGTATTGAAAGGGGTAAACACGGATTGGTTGAGCCAACCTGTACGTACTGGGGTCGGGCAAAAGTACAATTTACGCCTGGAAGGAGGAGATCAAGCTTTCCGTTGGGGAATAGATCTTTCGTACAATTCCATCATGGGAGCCATGAAAGGCTCTAAGAGAAATACTTTTAGTGGTAGCGTGACTTTATCTTACTCTGTGAAAAACGTGATATTCAAGAATCAAACCGGGGTGGATGTAAATAAAGGGGATGAAAGTAAATACGGTACATTTTCAAATTATGCTGTAATGAATCCGTATTATAGGATTAAAGATGAAAAGGGGGTAATGTATAAATACTACACGATAAAGGGAGAACGACAGGATAATCCGCTTTATAACGCCAGTTTAAATACCATCAATCAAAAGAAATATACGTTGATCATGAATAATTTTTCCATCGAATGGAATATTTATAATGATTTACGTTTAAATGCCCGATTAGGGTTACAAAAACAGAATAATACCTCGGATTATTATTTGCCACCGGATCATTCGATTTTTTCTTATACCACGGACAGTGATAGTTATTTCCGTAAAGGAAGCTATACTTATAAAACGGGAGAAAATATTGATGTAGATGCCAATGTAACCTTGAGTTATTCGAAAGTCTTCCGTGACAAACATCAGCTTTATGCGGGATTTGATTATTCCATTGCCCAGAAGAAAGATTATTCTTATACCTTTAAAGTCGAAGGATTTTCTGACAGTAAGCTAGATTTTATCGGTAATGCTTTACAGTACGAAAAAGGGGGGAAGCCTTACGCGACAGAAGATTTGTCCCGTCGAGTAGGATTCACGGGAAACATAAACTATATTTATAATAATCGGTATTATATGGATTTTTCTTTCCGGGTGGACGGGTCTTCGTTGTTCGGATCAAAAAATAAATTTGCCCCGTTTTGGAGTGTCGGCGTGGGTTGGAATGTACACAACGAGAAATTTATGGCGAAGCAGAATGTGGTGAATACTTTTCGTGTTCGAGGCTCCTACGGAGAAACCGGGTCCCAACAATTTTCCTCTTATCAAGCATTATCAACGTTCCAGAGTTACACGGGAAAACGTTACATTGTCTGGAATGGAGCCGAGTTGATGGGGTTAGGAAACGAGAAATTGAAATGGCAGGTTACGACACAAATAAATGGAGGGGTAGAGGTGGAACTTTGGGATGGTCGTGTATCGGCTTCTTTCGATATTTACCGTAAAAAAACATCTGATCTACTGTCGCGAATGGATTTGCCATTGGCAAACGGTTTTAGCTCTTACGCGGACAACGTGGGTGAAGTGCAGAATAATGGTTATGAAGCGGTGCTTAGCGGGTACTTGATTCGCGACACACGTCGTAATATTATTTGGTCGATGACAGCAAAATTGGCTTATACCAAGAATAAAGTTACTAAACTTTCAGAAGCGATTAAAAAACAGAACGAAATGCTTGTATCAAACGGGGCTGAGATTAATCAGTTATTGTATGAAGGATATGCGCAGAATTCGATATGGGCAGTTCCCTCGTTAGGAATAGATCCGAGTACGGGTGATGAAATATTTTTAGATAAAGACGGTAATATTACATCTGAATGGAATGCTGTGAATAAACGCTATTTCGGGGTGAGTGAACCCAAGTACAGGGGAAATATCAGCACTTATTTTGCTTGGAAGGATTTTTCTATCAATCTTGGGTTTGCCTATCATTGGGGAGGACAACAATATAACAATACATTACTTAATAAAGTTGAAGTAACGAACGATTATATCAGTAAAAATAATGTAGACAGTAGGGTGTATAAAAAGAGATGGCAAAAACCCGGTGATGTAAAACCGTATAAAGGGTATGGAGATATAGCAACAAAGGCAACGTCCCGTTTTGTCATGGATGATAATGTCTTCCAATTCCAGAGTGCCAGTGTCGAATACCGTTTACGCTCCGAGTGGTTAAGCAATAAGTGGAAAATCGAGACGGTTAATATCGGGGCTAATATGTCTGATATATTTTATATATCTTCTATCAAACGTGAAAGGGGAACTTCTTATCCATTTGCACGGCGATTATCTTTAATGCTTTCACTAATATTCTAAATTGATGATATTATGAAAAATTATTTATTGTATGTCACGTTATTTATTGCTTTATCATTCTTTTCTTGTAATGATTGGTTGAATGTGCAACCGGAAACGAGAACCGATGAGAAAGAGATGTTCAAGTCTGTTGACGGGTTTAAAAACGCCTTGACAGCTTGTTACATCAAGTTAAATTCTTCTAATTTATACGGATTGAAGTTGGTCATTACGGATATCGAGTATATGGCCCAGCATTGGACTTACAAGCTCATTAATTATAGAGGTGAACAAGATTTGAAGGATTTCAAATATGAAAACAGTTATCCGAAAGCAGCTATATCCGCTATTTACAGCGAAATGTATAATACAATCGCTCAAGTTAATATAATCATATCAAACATGCAGGAACATCGGGACGTGATCAAGAACGAGGATTTACGGGCTGTTATGGAGGCGGAAGCATTGGCGATTCGGGCATTTTGCCATATGGATATTTTACGTTTGTTCGGACAAATGCCACAGAACGGGGATAAGCAGGTTTCTTTGCCGTATGCTAAAGAGGTGTCAACGGAGATGATTCCATATTATTCATTCAATGATTTCACGAATTTGATTTTGGAGGACTTAGATGCCGCAGAGACTTTATTCAAAGGACATGACCCGTTGTTCAATTATTCTTTTCAAGAATTAGATAATTTCTTTGATATTGAAAATTATAATGTAGCATTGGAAGATGAATATTTGGGATTTAGGCGTTTCCGTTTTAACTATTATGCGGTAAAAGCCATACAAGCAAGATTGTATATGTATTTAGGTAAGAAAACCGAAGCTTATGCTATTGCAAAAGAGATTATTGGGGCTGTAGATAGAAATGGTAGGAAAGTGCTGGAATTGGCAGGCGCGAAAGATATTGGCAGTGGTAATTATGCTTTACCTTCAGAATGTATTCTTGCATTAAGCAATTACGAGATTGAGGATAATGCCAAGGACGTTCTTTACTCGGTTAGTGCTTCCCGTGATATTTTGTATTTAGACATGACACAATTTTATTATGATTTGTTTGCCGGTCAGTCAACGGCGGTAAATAACCGGTCGCAATTATGGGATCTCCTTCAGGACGGTACAGATAGAATTTTACTGAAAAAATACAGTCAACCGACATCGTCTTCGAATACGGGTATGGAGGTGTTGGCAACACGGAAACAGGTCGTTCCATTAATCCGCCTGTCGGAAATCTATTTGATTGCCATAGAGTCTGCACCGACACTGGATGAGGCGAACGCTTTTTATATTCCTTATATGAAAGCGAGAAACGTGAATGCTTCACCTTTACGGGAGAAACAATTGATGGCGGAAGTTATCCGGGAGTATCGTAGAGAATTTTTCGGAGAAGGACAAATGTTTTATACCTATAAGCGTTTGGGAACAAAAAATATGTTGTGGAAAACAGATCGGGAAGTTAGTGAACAGGATTATATCGTGCCGCTGCCAAGTACGGAACTGAACATAAATTAAAAGTAAGGAATTATGAAAAAGATAAATAAGTATATTCAATGGTTATTACCAATTTTCGGGTTATTTGCCTGTGAAGATGATATGGACGTGTATAATTCCCCGGACAATCGTTTGAATTTCGTGTATGCAAACACAATGGCGGATACCGTGATTCCCCGGACATTTGTTTACGAGGGGGAAAACCGGGTGCTTGATACGGTTTGGCTGGAAGTTGTAACCATGGGATTTGTTGAAGATTATGATCGTCCGTTTACGCTGGAACAAGTGAAAAAAGGCGAGGGAGAACAGGCGGTAGCAGGAAAACATTATATAGCTTTTAATGACCCGCTTGTCGCTATTCATTACAAAATACCTGCGGGAACAAACGGTACACGTGTTCCGGTTGTGTTGAAACGTGACCCGTCTTTAAAAGAGCAAGAGGTGACATTGGGTATCAAGATCGGACAAAACGAGAATTTTATTCCAGGCTATAATGCGTATCAAAAGAAAGCGATTGTTTTCTCGGATATTTTAATACAACCGTTATATTGGAATGATTTTGCGACTTATTATTTTGCAGGAAGATACGGAAAGGTGAAGCACCAGTTCATGATTAATGCCACGGCGGATATGGGCATAAAGATAAATGACGATTTCTTTTATTCGCTGGTCGGCAATCCCACCGCGGGTGTTGATATGGGTATGACGGATTATTGGTTCTATTTTTTCACCCGGAAACTCTTGGAGGAGAATGAAGCGAGAGCAGCCCGGGGAGAGGGACCGCTCAGGGAAGAGCCGGAACCGGGAGAAACGGAAGGCGTGTTAGTAAAATTTACTCGATATGAATTTTAATGTTGTGAGTTATGAGAAAAAATGTTTATAAGATATTGTCAATTTACCTGTTTGTTGTGCTTGTTTCGGCATGTTATGATGATAAGGGAAATTATGATTATCACGAGATCAGCGAGATTAAGATCGAGGGTTTGGAGGAGAGTTTTTCGAGAATTTCGTATCAAGATGTGCTTCACTTGGAACCGGTTGTCACAGCCTCCGGAGGAGAAAGCGAATTTGATTATCTGTGGACTTTGAATCTTTTGAAAGATAATAATATATCATCGGAAAGACTGAAAATCAAGTTGGACACGATAGGGTATGATCGGGTTTTAGATTTCCCTGTAAACATCAAACAAGGGTATTATGATTTGGTGTTACGGGTAACCAATAAGAGTAATCAACTGGCTACTTTCCGGGTTATGTCATTAAGTGTGGTAACGAAATTTTCGGAGGGTTTTTATTTGTTGAAAGATATGGGGAATTCAACGGATATTGATTTGCATACACCGGATAACGGTGTTATAAGTGACATTTTCTTGAAAATGGATGGAGAGCGTATGTCCGCAGCTCCGGTTGGCTTGGGATTGGACCCGGGATACTGTTTCGTTGATGATGCCACGGCTGAACGTGTTATCACGCAAGCTTTGACTGTTTGTACAGAAAATGATGTTCGTATATCTAATATCGGAGATATGAGCCCTATTTATACGCATAATACGATGTTTATCAGTGGGGAGGTTCCCGAAGAAAAACCGTATTATATGTGGAGGAACATATTCGGAGTCGGATATATTTCAGACCAAGGGGTTTATTTTTCTACCCAAGCTGTAGCCCAAAATTTATTCGGATCCGGTAAATTTGGATTTCCCGCGATGGTGAATAGCGAGGAAGAAACGAAACCGAATAAAAACGGAGTGTTTACCGCATCCGGAGGATTCTGTTTTTTAGATGAATTGAAAAGACGTTTTTTGTTTTTGGATTATAACGGTCGTTTATACGCATATAGCGATTTCGACAAGGATAATCAGGAGAAAGAGTATAAACCTAATGATATACAACATCATCTGAAATTTTTTGGCGGAAATTTTATTGGATCGAATAGTCTTGCTTACGCTCTCTTTGAAGATGAACATATCAAGGGAAAACATTATATTTATCAACTTGAGGTGAAACCAGTATATTATAATCCCATTGAGAAGGTTGTGGAAGTTGCTGCCACATCGAAATTGAATGGTGCGAATTTGTTTGCAACGAACGAGTTGACAGCAAAGGTCATGTATTTCGTCAATAATAATCAACTGTATATGTATGATTTGGAACAGAATACGGAAGAACCGCTTTCTCTGACGGATATGGTTAGTGAAGAGGAGATCACGTATATTAGTAATCGTTATTGGACGGGGGATGCCGTTGAGGATAACAATTTTGATTATTTGGCTATCGCAACTCACAAGGACGGAAAATATAAAGTATATTTATATGAAATCTTGGGAGGGAAACCTTACGGTAAGCCTGTACGCATACTGGAAGGAGAAGGAAAGGTCGTGAAGATGCATTACGTGCATCCTTCTATGACGATGAATAGTTATAGTGATTTCCCCGGTTCTTTTTAATGATTAAGAAATATTCAGCGAAAGATGCTCCAAATTTTTCGCTGAATATTTTAATGATTTAAACATGAAGATAATGCATGAGACTTTTTGTATGTTTGATAATCAACTGGTCCAAAAAGTCATTTTTCAAACTCCCTCTCCCCCTTCGGGTACACCCTCTATAAACAGAGGGTGTGTTGAAATACTCCCATCCTTCGGGAGAAACTGGTGGCACGAAGTAATGAAGAAGTTGGTTTACTTTAAATTTAAACTTGTATACATACTAAAATAGCAGGCAAAGTATATGCTTTAATCTTTCCCGCATATAGTGATTGGCATTGTTCTTGTGCTTTTTCACGGTGTTTATTGAAATATCCAGTAACTGGGAAATTTCTTCATGAGATTTTCCATGAAGACTAAGTTGGTACACTTCTCGGCAAGAAGGAGAGAGTTCATTAAAGACGGTTTGGATCATTTGAAAGACTTCGGATTCAACGATGTTTTCCAGAAAGAATTCTTGATCTTCTTTTTCGAAAACAATTTTTTCTGCGTATCGATTAGCAATGTTTCGACGGCGAATCGTGTCAACCGAGAAACTACGGACGATTTTGTATAAATAAGCTTTTATCGTGCTTTCTGTTTTAAATTCATTTCTCTTCTCCCACAAATTGAGAAAGGCATCTTGTACTATATCTTCAATGATTGCGTCATCATCTACATACTTGGCTGAAAAATAACGTAAAGTAGCCGCATATTTGTCATATAAATAGCGGAAAGCTTTATCGCTGTCTTGTCCCCAGAAATTTGTTGTTAATTGACATTCCATGCAAATGCTGTATCTTTAAACCACGTTTAATAATTATACAAATATAGGTTATTAATGGTTATTTCCACATGAAATTATGTTTTTATTATTTTTTTTATTTTCAGGATGAAAGAATCACTAATTAGCATCTGATCTTATCATAATTGAATTAGTATTTTTATGATTATTAAATGTTCGTTTTTTGATAGGAAGATAATGCTTGTTTTAGCGTATTATTATAACAATTAATAATAGCCTAGAAAAATGGGTTATGTTAGATTTATTCGTGTTTTTCTTTTTTTATATGTGTGTGAAAAAATCTTTTTTATTCCAATCCAATTCTCATGTATTATCACTAAATTTGCCTTTTTAATATAAGATTGATAACATTAAAAATTGGGAAAAATGAAAATTATTGTATCTGTAATTTTGTTGGCATTTATCACTGTCAGTTGCGGTACGAACAAACGTGTTTACGCACCACCTTTTGAGGATGAAGAGACAGAGACTGTTGTAGAGAAAGAAAACGTGCAAACCACGGCACAAAATCCCACAAAGAAAACTGAAAATACAAAACCTGTTGTCTCAAAAGAGGAAAACGTGACTATGACTCATGGAGACGTGTTGAAACGATATAATGTGATTGTCGGTAGTTTTTCAAACGTGGATAATGCGGTGAAGTTGCAGGCTAAACTGAACGGAATGGGGTATCATAGTATTATCATGAAAAATGATGCAGGGATGAGTCGGGTAAGTATTGCTGGGTTTGATGAAGAGGAGGCCGCTCGTGAAGAGTTGTTGAAAGTTCGTGAACAATATCCGGAATTTGCGGATGCATGGCTGTTGATTTCCAAACAAAATTAATTACAAATAAGAATAAATGAAAAGAGATCGGTGATTTCACCGATCTCTTTTCATTTATCAGATTAATTCGAACCCGATAATGTCCGGGTCGTTATCATCTTTTTTCTTGGATTCTTCTGGTTGCGAAGTAATATTTTCTTCGGTATTTTCTACATTTATCGTTATATCTTCCGCAAGCATGGTCGGTGATTCTACCATTTCAGTTTTCTCTGTTATCACCACAATTTTTTGAACTTCTTCCGGCACAAGTTCTGTCGGAACGAAGATTTCTGAATTTTCATCTTCTAAGGGAATTACTTCTTGTTCTGTTGCCAGTTGTTCCTCAGGAATTGTGGTAGGGGAGTTACTAACATCAATGGCTGTATCTTTCACATCTTCGTTACTCATGGCATTCATTTCTGCTAAATTCTCTATGAACGAAAAATCTTCTTGGAGAGTACCGTTTTCACATCGGAATACTTTTCCTGGAAAATGTTTGATTAGGTCATATTGGTGGGTAGCGATAACAACTGTTTTGCCACTATCACAGATGTCTTTCAGTAGTTCAACCAATCGATAGGAAGTTTCCGGGTCGATGTTTCCGGTAGGTTCGTCGGCTAGGATGATAGGGGGGGCATTTAGTAATGCTCGGGCAAGTACGATGCGTTGTTGTTCACCGCCGGACAATTGGTGTGGGAATTTATCTCGTTTGTCTGGAAGTTCGACTTTATCCAACACTTCGTTTATCCTTTCCTTGATTGCTTTCTTATCTTTCCAGCCTGTGGCTTTCAGCACGAATTCCAAGTTTGCGTAAACATTCCGGTCTGTCAGTAATTTAAAATCCTGGAACACGATCCCGCATTTGCGTCGTAAGTAAGCAATTTGTGATTTCTTGATCTTGCTCAACTGGTAACCGGCAACTTCTCCTTTACCGTAAATAAGGGGAAGTTCGGCGTATAATGTTTTGAGCAAAGACGTCTTCCCGCTCCCAACTTTACCGATCAGGTAAACGAATTCACCTTCTTTGATCTCTAGGGATACATCTTTGAGAATCGTGTTTTTTTGTTGCCGGATGACGGCATTTTCCAGTTTTATAATTGCTTCCACCTTATTAATTTTAGATTTAATGATTTTAGATTTTAGATTCCAACCGCACAAGGCCTCTGTTTTTGTAATCACTGAATCTTTTCAATTTCCCATTTATAGTTCCTTTAGTCCTTTGATGTTTGCTTCCGGATCGGGAGAGTTGAAAACGAAACTACCTGCTACAAGGGCATCGGCTCCGGCATTTACCAAGCGTTTTCCGGTTTCGAAATTAACCCCGCCGTCAATCTCAACAAGAGTATGGGAGTTGGATTCCATGATCAGTTTCTTCAGTTTGTCAACTTTATTGATTGTCTGTTCAATGAAAGACTGTCCTCCGAACCCCGGATTTACACTCATTAATAAAACAACATCAATATCCTCGATAACATCTTCCAATAGAGAGACCGGGGTATGTGGGTTTAGTGAAACCCCGGCTTTCATGCCCTGTGCTTTTATTTGCTGGATTGTGCGATGCAGATGAGTACACGCTTCGTAATGTACGGTTAAGATGTCTGCTCCGGCTTTATGAAAAGCCTCCACGTAACGTTCCGGTTGCACGATCATTAAATGTACATCCAGTGGTTTCGTGGCCATTTTCTTTATCTGGGAAACTACCGGAAGTCCGTAAGATATGTTAGGGACGAATACGCCATCCATAATATCCAAGTGAAACCAGTCGGCTTGGCTGCGATTGACCATTTCAATATCTTTTGATAGATGCAGAAAATCTGCAGATAATAGCGAGGGAGAAACAATAACGCTCATTTTAAAGAATTTAAAGTTTAGAATTTAAATTATTTGTACCAGCTAGCATACATGGAATAGGAATTCACTATTCTCTCCACTTCGTCACGTAAGAGTTCCGGACCCATTTGTTTCAATTTTTTAGCAGGAGCCCCGGCATATACCCAACCAGATTCAACAACGGTGCCTTTAGTCACCACACTACCGGCTGCCACGATGGAATTACTTTCAATGACAGCGTTGTCAAGGACGATAGCACCCATACCGATCAGTACATTGTCATGAATCGTGCATCCATGAACCACGGCATTGTGGGCGATAGAAACGTTATTCCCGATATTGGTCGGAAATTTTTGATAGGTTGCGTGTATTGTCGCGTTATCTTGAATGTTTACTTTGTTGCCTATTTTAATATAATGTACATCACCTCTCAGAACAGCTCCATACCATATGCTACAATCGTCACCCATTTCCACGTCGCCAATAACAGCGGCATTTTCAGCTAAAAAACAATTCTTGCCGAATTTCGGCGTGTGTCCATTTAATTCTCTGATTATTGCCATAATATAATTGAAAATTGAGAGTTGAAAAATGGAAAATGAAATTCAATTTTCAACTTCCCGGTTTGTAAACTAATTTAACGTGTCGAAATTACGAAATATATGGCAGAAAACAAGAGGGGATGGTCTTTTTAAAGATTTCCGTTTGGAGCCAGGAAAAATTTCTCTGATTTTTTTTGCTTTTAGAAAAAAGGTGTTACTTTTGCATCGCAATTGGGAATAACCCACGCTAGAGTTCTTAATTGGAATAGTAAATGCGAAAATAGCTCAGTTGGTAGAGCATAACCTTGCCAAGGTTAGGGTCGCGGGTTCGAGTCCCGTTTTTCGCTCACTTTTAAATGCGAAAGTAGCTCAGTTGGTAGAGCACGACCTTCCCAAGGTCGGGGTCGCGGGTTCGAGCCCCGTTTTTCGCTCTTTAAAACGTGTCAATATTTTGACACGTTTTTTTTTATTCCACAACTATTTAAAATTTTATTCTGTGAAAGATAGTGTACCAAAAAGTGTGTAAATTCCAATTTATTTATTTTTGTAATAGA
>JAHZBN010000045.1:0-18556 GCA_019423345.1 Butyricimonas sp.
ATCATCATTGTTTTACAAGAAGGTCATATCATCGACCCAATCCTTCACTCACTGGCAAGCTTGATGAGTGAGGCTGGGCGTGTACTTTCACTAGGTATCATGTATTTGATCCAAACCATGATCAACATCATCATCCCATCAGGTTCTGCCAAAGCAGCCCTTACCATGCCCATCATGGCTCCTTTTTCCGACGTGATCGGGTTATCCAGACAAGCTACCGTGATGGCTTTCCAATTCGGAGATGGGTTCACGAATATGATCACCCCGACTTCCGGCGTATTGATCGGAGCTTTGGGAATTGCCCGTATCCCTTACGATATTTGGGTGAAATTTTTCTGGAAATTTATCCTGCTACTTGTCATTATCGGTTTCGTACTATTAATTCCCACCGCAACCATGCAGTTGAATGGGTTTTAATGAAAAAGAGTACCTCAAGCTACTCTTTTTCATTCATCCCTGAAATACATAACGTCCAAGCATGTTCACAAGCCGGATTCTCCACGAAAGACGGCGGTAGTGTCACCAACACTCCATTTCCCACTCGCTTATAAGACAAATTTCCTTTATATCCCAACAACGAGATTTTAGCCCCTCTAGCCGGGCTGATACTATACAGCATAATCTGAGAAGGCGGATTCACTTCATTCTCGTCATTCAAATAAATGGCATATACTTTTCCGTTATTCTTATGCTTCGTGTAACAAATCTTGGCTTCTTTATAAGGAGCAATCGGGCGAGTTTCGTAGATCGCCTCCCCGTTAACCTTCATCCAAACCCCCATCTCCTTCATAATCTTGATTCCTTCCGGCGGAATCTCCCCGTTACCATCCACGCCCACGTTTAGCAAGAAATTTCCTCCTTTACTAACAATATCCACGAGATAATGTACCAGTTCCCGGGTTGATTTATATTTATCTCCCGGTAAATAAGACCACTGATTTGCCATCGTCATACAAGTTTCCCACGGGTAATCCCACGGTTTTTCGGGAATCTTTTGTTCCGGAGTACGGTAATTCTCGTATTTCCCGCCAATCCAACGATCCACAACAATCAAGCCGGGTTGATATCCCCGGGCCATCTCTACAATTCGATCCATCTTGATATCCTGATCCCGATTTTCCGGTGCAACCCATCCCCCGTCTAACCAAATAATATCCACCTCTCCGTACCCGGTCATCAACTCTTTTATCTGGTTATACGTGAAATCACAAAACTTCTCCCACATCCACGGGTGATTCTTGATTTTGTAATTCACGTTACGATCACCGTGTTGCCAACGATCCGACCAATAATAAGGACTATTCCAATCCGGTTTCGAAAAATATGCCCCGATCATAAAATCCCGCTTTTGGAACGCACCAAACAATTCTTTCAGTATATCCGGATTAGGTGCCGTATGATACGGACATTCCGAGGAAGTAATCTTATAATCCGTTTCTTTCGTATCCCACATACAAAAACCATCATGATGCTTCGTCGTGAATACAAAATATTTCATCCCGGCCTCTTTTGCCAGATCAGCCCAGTATTCCGGGTTAAACTTCAGCGGGTTAAATGTCTTTTTCAGATTCACGTAATTTTGGTAGTATTCATCGTAAGAGAGCGTCGTATCTCGTTGAATCCAATCCACGTCTTCCGTACAAATTGTCCACGACTCGCAATACCCTTTTTGACTATACGGTCCCCAATGCACGAAAAAACCGAATTTCAAATCCTGCCATTGTTCCAATTTCACCTTTACCGCCGGGTCTTTCTCTTGATAATATTCCATACCTTCGTACTGGGCCTTTAACAAGGTATACCACGATACCAGTATCATGCACAAAAACAATCTTCGCATACTCTATTTACTTTTAACATATTACACAACTCGGCAAAGATAAAAAAAGAGGGAGAAAAAACTCCCCCTCTTTACACAATATCATGATACCCTTATTACTTTAATCGTTCCTCTACAAAAGCCCTCAATTTCTCACCTCTCAAATTCTTCGCTATAATCCGGTTATTCTCATCCAACACAAATATGGTTGGCACCCCATCAATATTATACAATTTAACGATCTCCCCTTTCCAACCTTTCAAATCAGAAAGATGTAACCATGTCAACCCGTCTTTCTTGATCGCTTCCAACCACTTATCCTTTTTCTCGTCCAAAGAAACACTTATCACAGCCAAGCCTTTATCTTTAAATGAGGCATACAATTTAACCATATTCGGATTTTCCATCCGACATGGACCACACCAAGAAGCCCAAAAATCAATAATCTTCATTTTCCCTTTCACGTCGTACAGGGAAACATTCTCTCCCTCCGGTGTCTGCAAAGTAAAATTCGGAGCAACAGCGTTTACATCAACCCCCTCTAAAGCCTGTATTCTAGCGGCAACTAACCTCCCCGGCCCAGTCATCTTCGCTTTGTCTGTCAGGTTAGCATAACAAGCCTTCAAACCGTTTAAATCCATACGTTCCATTCCCGCTGTCTGAACATAAGCCGCAAACACGTTATTCTTATTTTTTTCTACCACCATTCCCAAACGCTTTTGCGCCTTCTTAGTTATTTCATCCAGCTTTACCTGTAACTCATTTACCGAACGAAGATGTTTTTCTGCAACAGCTTTATCTAACTCTTTCCTCAATTTTCCAATCTTTTGATTCTCTTCCATCACCATCGCTTCATATTTAACAAGCTCCTGTTGTAAAAGTCCACCTTTAATCACACTCTTACCAGATTGAAATAACTCCATTTCATAAGGGGCATCAGAATCCAATATAAAAACGAATCCACCACCATATCCTGCCACACAAATCAACGCAACACACGGTTCTTCAATTTCACCTTCAACAACAAATTTTCCCTCATGAATATCCCCCACCCCTAATGTATCAACTCTACCCACCTGCTGTGTCATCACGACCATTTTCCCTTGAGGCATTTCCGGAATACTCCCATGAATCATAAACTTCTTACCTTCTCCAAATACTACTGTAGGAAAAAGGAAAAAACTAACTATAAGTAATTGACTAAATAATTTTAACATACAATAACATTACAAATTTACACTTAATGCCACTTGCCAAGTATTTTTCAAAAAGCTATCTGTTTCTGGAATAATATAGGCAACATCAACTTGAACATGAAATAAAGTAACACCACAACCAAGAGTACCATAACGTTGCATACGATTATTTTCCTCTCCGTAATGATACCCTCCCCGCACAGAAATAATATTTAACGCTCTATATTCTACCCCTAAGGCTCCATCCCAACGAGAATCTGGCAACACACGATTTCCAATATCCAAACTCCCTTGTAAACAATGTTTCTCTCCAAAAACATGACAGATCATTCCTCCAACACTAACTTTAGCAGGTTGATCATATTTTCCATAGCCATAATCAATTTTCGTCCCAAAATTAGATGCTTGTAAACCTATGGCCCAATATGAATTAGCACTCCACGACAATTTCCGTTGATAGTATACACCTAAATCAAAGGCTACAGCATTTGCAATGGCATCTTCATCCATCATACTCATGTTAGAACGCACAAAACGTGCTACAACTCCCAAAGATAATTCTTGTGTTAATTTTCGGGTATACCCAACATCTACACTCCAATCCTTAGGAGTAAACACTTTCTCTCCTAACTCTATTTCCGTATGTTTAAACCAACGAAAACCAGCCATTATCCCCTGTTTATTATCAATATTATAATACCCTCCCACTACATGCATATCACTCCCCGACATAAGCTCACGCAACCAAGGAGTAAAACTATAACCCACTTCCATTTTAGAATCAGCAAATACACTTTTAGCCGCATTACGCCATAGTGAGAAAGCATTTGCAGAAGAAGCTACTCCCGTATTTCCCATTCCAACACCTCGGACATCCGGCGTAAGTTCTGGGAATTGAACCGCACCACCACTATTTTGGCCTACCACGGTTAAAGCCACAAACGACATAAAGGTCACCAAACTATATCTCAATATTTTCATATAACTACAATTTTACAATACTTTTGGTAATTGTTTTATTATTACAAGTCAAATTCACCGTATAAACACCCCCAGAAATATTGGATAAATCAATTTTTCCCGGTTTACTCAATGATATTACTACCTTTTCCGTCAATACTAAATCACCCGAAACATCAAATAATTTTACGACCACATCTCCACTAAAAGAAATTCCGGCCAAAATAGTTAATTCATTCACTTCTGTCATTAATACCTCAGGTTCTTTACGATTTTCAGGTAACAAATTCAGGATGATATTAGTTGCACTAGATAAACCATCCTTGTCTGTAACACGAACTTCTATAGTGTATACTCCCGCAGTACAATTTTTATTAAGTATTGATAAATGTATTTTATCGCCTTCTTTAACATGAGAAACAGTTCCACTCTCATCATAAACTTCATATGTCACTTCTGCCGCATCTTTACGATCATTCACAGTTATCGTATACTCAAAACTTTCCCCATAAAGCAATGTTTTTTTACCTTCAAAAGGTCTATCAATTATAATATCCGGTGGAAAATTTTCAGCCAACGCTAACGTGGCATTGATACATCCAGCCCCTAATTTTCCTTTATAATCTGGATTATATTCATCAATTGATACACATCCCTTCAATAAACGATATTCAACTTCTTCAGGGGTTAAACCTGAATCCTTTCCTCCATATTTGGAAACAATTAACGCCGCAACACCCGCAACACAAGGAGCTGCTTGTGAAGTTCCGTTTAATTCTCCATAAGAATTATTTGACATCGTACTATAAATAGTCCAACCATTACCCCCTCCCGGAGCAGATATATCCACCCATTTCGCATAATTGGATGTCATTGCTTTTTTATAATCCGGACCAATATTAGCAACCGCAATAACATGATTCAAAGATGCTGGAAAATGAGACTCGGATTCAATCCCTTCATTCCCAGCAGAAGCAATCACGAGTCCTCCCTTCATCGGTCCCACTTGCTTCCCGTTCTCATCTACTCCCGCATTCTTTACAAAATAATCAATAACCTCCTGTAACGCATCCCAACGACCTTCTCCTCCCCAGCTATTCGTACAAATTACCGCACCATTGTCAGCCGCATACTTAATACCTTGAAGCACATCACCTGCACCAAATGAAGAAGTCATAAAACGAATCCCATTATCTTCAGTATCTCCTCCCGCTATACCACACACTCCCATTCCATTGTTATTCTTTGCCGCAATAATTCCAGCAACATGAGTTCCATGTTGAGCTAAATCTTTATAAATAGTCTCATCATTAGCATTATAACCATACCAATCATCAATAGCCCCATTATTATCGTCATCTTTACCAGGTTCGCCCCCGTACTCCTTCTCATTAATCCAAACATTATCCTTTAACTCTGAATGATGCACATCGACTAAATTATCAATAATAGCTATAATCACATCTTTTTTCCCTTTTTCTATCTTCCACGCATCTACAATGCCAATATCAGCCCCCGCAATCTTTCCATCTCCACCAGGATTATAAAAATGCCATTGCTTACCAAAATGAGGGTCATTATAAGTAAAACCGGCGGGAGAAGAACTATTAATTACAGGAACCGTCACTGCTTCAATTTTAGTTATACCAGGGATACCAGATAACTCTTTCATCGCAACATCAGTACTTACATTTTCATCAAAAGCGACATCATACCACAAATGCAATCCTGCCTCCCGAGTCCGACGTTCAAACTTTCCAGCATAAGGAAACACCCGTTTCATCTTAACCATTCCTATCCGACTAGCCACACTATCAAGAGCAACATTACCCGTAAGGATTTCACGACCACGAGCCAAAGAAACATTCAAATCCGTAGCCATCTCCTCAAATTTCACACGCACTCTCCCTTTCACCATTGAAGGCATGGTAGGAACCACCGAAAAATCATCCCTAGGTACCGTTGTTGTCAATTCCTCATTTTGACAACTTGTTACCAATAATAATATCAAAATATACAACAAACTATATCTCATAACAACATCATTGAATTGAATTTATAAAAGAATAACATATATCAACGATCGGACCAAATCCCTCAAACACCTTCGTTTCAGCCTTATCAACATCTCCTCCTGAAGTCAATACAACCTCATGCAATTCACCCGATTCCATTTCATTTACCACTAAAGCTAAACAACGATACACGTGTGTATCCACGATAGAATGCATTTGATTTACTCTAAATTTCAACTTTGAAATCGTTCCCCCTGCATCATAAATCTCGACAGACTCCCCACTTGTAACATTCAACCGATATAATTTTGATCCTTGAGTATAGAAAAATTGCTCTCCTAAATTAGTCAATGCAGGATTAGCAATAAATTGAGATGTCTCATCAATTAACAAATGACTACCAAGTTTATACTCTGTGTAACCATTTATTTGATTAAAATCATAGACATAGTACATTCCCTTATCATCTTTCATCAAAATCATTCCCACAGCCTCCTTACCTCTCAAAAAAGATTGTCCCATCCAAACAGGAGTCTTCGTTTCAAAAATAGCATCTTCCATTGGAATAATTTCATATCCCGAGTTAGTATACATGATGGTCTTTTTCTCTTTATCATACAATAATAAAGCCCCACTCTCATTTGTCTCGCTCAACATATCACATCGATAATAAGCATCTTTATGATTTACAAATGCCTTATACCCCTTCTCACTATAATAATATAATTTATAATTATCTGCTACAAGAAGAGTCTGAGATGATTGTACCCCACCATCCCTTCCATATTGCAAAGAAACTTTATTCTCGGTGATTTCAGAAGGTAGTAAATCTTTATTCGTTCCCATCACTTTCAAATCGAAAGGACTCATTATAAATATACTATCCTTTTCTATAATCTGCAACGTAGGTTCATAATTAACCAACACGGGAGAATAGAGTAACCCAATAGCATTTGCAAATCGTCGAGGGTACCCTAAATCCATATAAGCATCCTGTGTAAAAATAGATTTCAAAGAATCCGGATCCTCGATCGTTGATATGTGGCGATCACCCTCTTTACCATTCAACACAAACCAAGCATTACGATAAGGCTGAACCGTCTGTATTGACAAAGATTTGTATCGACTGATATTTGTTGAAAGATCTGTTACACTCAATATAACATTATACGCTGAAACCTGTGCCGGCGGGAACTTTAAAGTTAACTCTTTACTATTAACAGTATCCGTCACACTCTCCTTATTTCGCTTATACGAAACTTTCCACAAATACTCTAAATTAGTCGTGTCATCTCCCCGCAAACTCTGGGAAACTTTCGGAATATAAGTCACGTACATCGTATCCGTTGATGATGGTTGCTTATAACGACATTGGCCATCCTCGTTAACCTCTAACTTTCTACCACTCTGATCTCTAGCAGAAAGCGTTACAATCATTTCGTTAATATCGTGATAATCATAACTACCTTTATCCTCATAACATCCCAATAATCCCCCTACAAAAATTATCGGAATTAATACCAATACTATTTTCTTCATATAATTTTGTTTTATTCACCAAGAACCGGGAAAGTGAACGCCTCTGGTTTTGCGGCCTCGTATTTTTTCATAAAATCATCATAACAAAGTTCGTATTGCTCAACTAAAAATTCATGAGCCGATTTTCTACTCCACTCTTCTCCACCTGCCGAAGGAGCTCCTAATGCCCAACCATCAGGGAAATAATATTGCACCAATTGCCAACGCATCATAATAAATGCCTGCTTGGATTCTGTCCATTCTCCCAAATAAGGGAGCTCATCCCAATATTTTAATTTACTAACAGCAGGGAATTCTATCGCTAAAGGCTTATCTTGATGTTCTGCATTATATACAGCCAATTCATAACGACATATTAATGCCCAATTAGCTAATTGTTCATCAGTGACATAGTTGAGATATCCATTATACTGCTCAACAACAGATTTAACAAAATTCTCTTTCTCCTGAGAATGTACTCCTAAATACTCATCTTTCCACCAAGATGGAGCAGTATTCCCCATCCCGGGATAATCGGAAATCTGACTGTCTGGATGATTCTGGTTATACTCGTTTATAGCTTCAATAATATACGAATTCATCGATGAAACCCAATATGTGTTTCCATCAACCAAATTCTTAATATCATATCTACCATTCTCATATATACTCTGTTTCAAAATCGTCTCCACAATAACATCTTGTTTAACCAAAGAGAATGAACCAAATTGATCTATATAAAAATTCCACCACTTAGGTTGTTCCGTATTTCCAAATTCATATTTCAACTCATCCTTTGGGTGACTTAAGTTCCATCGATCTTGAGACATACGCAAAACAGAAGCGGCAAAATCCCATGTATCCTCGTTCGGTAAATATCCTGTCATTGGAAAAAGGTTTAGTATAACAAATTCCTGCTTTTCAACAGACCATTCGCTTCCCAAAGCGGTTTCATTCCACCAAATAGCTTTTTGTTCATATCGAGGAAACTCAATCCCCACAATTCCTTCTTCCTCAACACGCTGCCTAAAAATCAAATTCCAATAATACAATTTATTGTTATTTTTCAAATTAGGTTCATCCTTCCCTTCTTTTTCCAATATCTGTTTGATAAAATCATGTTTCTCCTCTGAAAATTCTCCTAATAAATCCCCCCGTTCATCCCACCAAACTGGTTTAGTTGTCAACGGAAAAGAAAATGTTTTTCTATCCTCCGGAGCGGCAGAGGCATTAAATTGCTCTAAAGCCAACCGTAATTCCTGATTATAAAGATCAGTTTCATTCCACATATGATTGTTATCACGACTAAACAAATCTTGAGAATACGTCACCATAAAAGCGTACTTCTCTTGATCAAAAGATCCAAAATAATCTTCTCTATATTGCCAATCAACAGGTTCTTCATAAATATTCCTAAGTTCCACTCTCAAAATAGACTGTTCCTCAACCCCTGTTGTAAAAAAAGCATCCTCATCATCCGTATCAATGACAACACCCACAACATAATTTCCCCTCGCTTCTGGACGTAACACGGTAAATGATATAGTATCTCTTAATTCATTTGGAGCCAAACTATAATAAGACTCAAAAAGAACTTCCGCCACTTTTGTTGAGTCTTGCCGATCTACCAATACAGTCTTCAATTTATACGGCCGTTCATCCGGAGTCGGAAATCCTTGTAAATCCACAATTATCTCTTCAAACATATATTGTTTCAAAGAGTCTCCATAATAACAAAGCTTTCCTTCATTATTCTCATACGTAGCCATTGTAAAATCAAATATCATATCAGTTGAAATTCCCTCTGCTTCATCAGTATGGAATTGCAGACCATCTTTCTCTTCTGAGTATGAAACCAAGTCATCCTCTTGACAAGCAAATAGTCCCAACAGAAAAATAAAACAAATATATTTTTTCATCATCTATTCGTTATTTATTTGTATATCTCAAGATTCTTATATACCATACTCCACTTCATCATCTGGAGTTGGCAACACGTAATAAACCATTTTTTCTACCGGACAACGATAAAAATTCTGACAATTATGCCGTTTCAAAAAATAAAACCATTGTCCTTCCGCAAAAAATTCTTTTTGATATTCCTTATTTAACACATTTACCCGGGCCTCCTCATTAAACTCATTCGACATTGAAATATCGTTATTCTGAGATATTCCGCGAGCCCGCCGTACTTCATTTATCAAGCTAACACAATCTTTTAATTCAACAGATTCTGCCAAAATGTAGTACATTTCAACCAAACGAATCAAAGGAATTTTTTCTTTATATAAAACATCCTTTCCTAAATACTTTCTACATAACAATCCATTGGAACCATGGATAAATCCCCAACCATTGCGGTAACGAATATCAGAAATACCTACCGTACGAGCTTCAAAAACAGAAATAGCGTTATCACTAGTAATATACAATTCATTCGCAAATGTATTTTTATCCACCCAATCTGCTTTTACTTTTTCCTCCATATCATCCATTCCCAATCCAAAAATCATCTCATCAAACATGGCAACATCGGCCTGATTGTCCCGGACTAAACTCAACCCACAACTATCAATCACTGCTTGGGCTTGTATCGCGGCTTCATCCTTTTGCCCTATCCACTGGTACACACGCGCCATTAAAGCTTTCACTGCCCATTTGTTCATGTAATGACGACGTCCCACTTGATCAAGATCTCCCGATAGTTCCTTTTCATCCATTAACAAATTTTCTGCCTGTTTCAAATCATCAAGAATATGCTCTACAATCTCGTTAGCAGGCAAAAGCACCTTACGGTCTGCATTAAATTCCATTCGCCAAGGTAAGCAAGGCATCTTCGGATTTTCACTATACACGGGGCCATACAAACGTAATAAATCAAAATAATGAAAAGCACGAAGTCCCAATGCCTCTCCTTTCATTTGGGCCCAAAGATCCGCATTTACAATATTCTTACCATCTCCATCCAATTTAACCAGCAACTCATTTATATTAGATATTGTACGGTATAAATGGAGCCACAAATTATTCACCATTTCTTTAGCATCCGTATCATTTTTGTAATCGTAACGCTTAGCACGCTCCTGATCTGTCGGGATATTTGTACCATAATTATCATAACGCTGAACTAACTCCTCTATTTTCCCATAAGTCATAGCTTTACCGTAAGTATCCATCAATGTCATACGCGTATAAATACCTATCCGGGCACTCTTAAATCCAGCTTCCGTTTTGAATAATTTGTCTGCCTCAATCTCCTGTTTTGAGGATACATCAATCCAATCCGAACAACCGGACAACAAAAAAGTAATTGACAAACAAACCACTAACAATATTTTTTTCATCATCATTTCCTAATTGAATAAAATTGATAAAGATAAATTAAAGCTCCTTGCAAAAGGATATTCCGTTCCTCGTTCCTGTTTCACCGACGAAATTCGTCCTATATCTTGCATTGAAGCATCCAAAGATACATTTGCTATTTTACAAGCCTCCAGAAATTTAAATTGTTTGGCTTCAAAACGATAACCAATAGAAACAGAACTAAAAACAAATTCATTATACTTTTGCAAGAAACGGGTGCTCATTGGTGTCTCTTGATTCAATAACTCCATTCCTTTATATTTAGCATAACGATTAGTTGGACTCCATCTATCAGGTCCCCCTGCACGACGGTCTACATTATAACATATATCCGCATTCTCGATTTTATCCACTAACGTTTGATTAAACCTATCGGCACCAAATTGAAATGAACACGAAAGCATTGCTGTAAGATTCTTCCATCTAAAAGAAGAATTGAGAGAACCTCGTATATCTGGTTCCGTATCTCCAACCTTCACCTTATCATTAGGATCCCACACAAACGTTTTACTACCATCACGTTTCAAAAACAATTCTTTGCCACTGGCCGGATCTATTCCTAGAGAAGGAACCAATTTAAGCACTGTCGTTGATTGACCTTCCTCATAAATAGGTAAACTCTCATGTTTATTTTCCAAATTCTCCTTGTTCATCTCTTTCAACTCGTTGGAGAGTTCTTTAATTACGTTACGATTATGTGTAGCATTTACCCCTAAAGACCATTGAATACTCCGATCATAATCATTTATTACCAAACCATTCAACGCAACATCAATTCCTTCATTTAAAACTGCTCCTACATTACGGGTAACTGTCGCAAAACCTGTTGAAGGTTGCACGTTATTATCTAATAACATCTCATCCGTATAATTATGATAATACGAGGCGGAGAAATTCAATCTACTCTCCCACAACCCCAATTCAAAACTGACACTTTTTCCTAATGTTTTTGACCATCCAAGATCAGGATTTCCAATCCCCATTAATTGAGCACCTAATACATCTGCATTAGGATAAGGAAACATCAAATCGCTGAACGAATAAGTCTCTTTCGCTTGATAAGGATCATAACTTTGAGATCCTGTAATACCTATACTTCCGAAAAGAGATAAATTAGAGACAATCGTATTTTCTAACCATTTTTCCCTATGCATATTCCAACGTACTCCAAAAGACCAAAATGGAGCCATTTTAGTATCTGCTCCAAATTGTGAAGACAAATCCCCTCTTATGTTAAAATCGACAGAATAGCGTTGATCATACATATAACTTACCGATCCCAAAATGCCAACACTACGTTGGGTCACCTCATCTCCACTCACTCGTTCATCCATTTCAAAAGCAAAAAGGAAATCCGTCATATTATCATTCGGGAAACCTTTAGCATGCAAATTAACCCCATCACTCGTGGAGGTCTCTATATTCCAACGCGCAGAAGCAAATACCCCATGCTTTCCACGCACGAAATTATAAACTAAGGAAGCGTTAGCACTCCATTCGATAGACTCTCCTATATTTTTCGTGTATTCTCCCCGCTCTTTCAATGGAACATCCTCCGCTTCATACTTTGTGTGATTCGAGGATATAAATTGCTCCATACGTGCATGACTTTTAGTAAAAGAAAGTTGTCCCTGTACACGCAGATTATCCATAATAGAATATTCCAACGAGAAATTATCCACGATATTAAAATTTTTGGAAACATCCTTATGAGGGAACTGAACATTATATAACGGATTCGTAATAGTTATTGCAGCATTACCAGAACCAACAGATTTCACTTCTATCACTTTTTGATAATTCCCATCCTCATCTCTCAATCTATAATAAGGATTCATCTTGGCATAATCACTAAAATCTCCATAAGGAGAATTATGACCAACAGTATTCGTCATACTCAATTGATTACTGATATTCCACTTTTTACGACGATATGCCAAAGTTAAATCTAACCCCATACTGCTACGATCAGATTCTTTCATTACCCCAAAATCATCACTATAATTTAAACTCAAACCATAACGTATTGCATCATCCCCACCATCTATACCCAATGTATGGCGATGAGTAATAGCTGTACGCAAAGGTTGCGACAACCAATATGTATCCACCCCACGTAAAACCTCCTCTTTATATTTATTATAATAATTCAATTGATCCACAGAAGTGAATAAACCTGCCGCTCGCTCATATTCCAATTTTTCAGCAGCATTCATTAGATTATAATCTGACAAATCAGGAACTGAAATTCCAACATTCCCACTATAATTTAAAGTTAAAGCTCCTGTTTTCGGTTTTTTTGTTTCAAATATCAGTACCCCATTTGAAGCCTTAGACCCATATAATGCAGTTCCGGCAGCATCTTTCAATATCGTTATGGATGCAACCCTTTCCGGGTCCAAATCAACGATACGTTGTAAAGTCGTCTCAAAACCGTCAAGAATAAACAACGGCATATTTGGACGATTCGAATAATCACCCATCATCATTTGAAAATCGGAAGCTTTATTCGTTCCAAGCTGAACATCCCCACGTAAACGAAACTCCGGTAAACTATTAGGATCTGAACCACGAGCATTATTTTCCACAATGTGGAAACTCGGATCAAAAGCTTGAAGTGCTTTTAACAAATTATTCGGATTCAGCCGTTTTAATTCCTCTCCTTTTACAGTCACGTAACGCCCTGTAAAACCAGATGCTTTCCGCGGAGCCATACCTGTTACAACCACATCCTCAATCTCCGTTGTTTTCTCCATCAACTTTATTTCCAAATTCTCCACATTTCCAGTAATATTTACGGATTCATCTTCATATCCCACAAATGAAATCAATAATGCAGAAATACCCTCTGGCACCTCAATAAAAAATTTCCCATCAAAGTCCGTCACGACACCAATACCCCTATTTTCTTTCAAAACAATACTTGCTCCTGGCAGGGGTTCTTTTGTTCCCGCATCAATAACCGTTCCACGAATTTTAAAAACAGAATCTCCCTGTGATGGCTTTTTATATTTTAAAACAATCACACGATTCAACTGATATTCTACCTCCACAGGCTGGTCTCCTAAAACCAGCATCAACACGTAATCCAATGTCCGATCCTTTACATCAAAAGAAACATTCTTATTCCCATCCACCTGTGAATGATTATAAAAGAATCGTACCTTAGTAACTGAAGCCAACGTGTCAAGCACATTCTCAAGCTTCATACTGGTCACTTTCATCGTGATTCTCGTGTTTTTATAGTCCTGCTCCTGTCCCATCACCGATTGCATGGAAAACAAAGCACACAAAAAAACACAACAAATCGATTTAAACATTAAATTTTGGCATAGCCACTTTTTTTTTTGCATAATTTTGTATCGATTATAGTTTAAAGACTCAAACAAAACTTTAATTAAAGGGAAATGTATTCGCCGTACACTTTCCCTTTTTTCATTCAATTTACTGCATTATCTGATTCAAAATTCTCTTATATTCTCTCACTTTATTATATTTCTTCAAATAATCTTTTACCAACTTCTCAATCACATTAAAGTCTTTACCCGCGGCAATAGAGTCATACAAAAACACGAACAATGCCGTATCTCTCAAATTTCCGTCATAAAAAGCAACAAAATCCTCGTATTGTTCCTCAAGCGAAGAAAGTGGTTCATATTCCTTACCCGCATCATGCGCCTCTTTAGCACGCACGTAATCTTTATAAGGAGCCAACATACATTGGTATGCTCTACTTCTTAAGGATGCCTCGTCATCCCGAAGTTTATAACCATCTAATGCTGTCCAATAATCCGTAGCCATACAATCTTCTAGTTTTTTCTTATGATAAGAAGAACTGGCATAAGGATAAGTCATTAAATTTGTTAAAAGAGTACCTTCTATTCCAGACAAGACCATGTTATAAACCCGAGGATCTATCTGATCTTTAACCTGTCCCAACATCTCCACTTCATCTTTCCACTCTTTCAAAGTTGCCTCATGAAACTTCTTGGCATCTACCAATGTAACTAACATTGCGGGAATATTTGTTTTATATTTACGTTCCCTTTGCAACAATTCCTTTTCATGTAATTTCGAATTTACGGCTACTGCTGCCGGTGTTCCAAAAAATTCTACCTTATCATAATTTCTCCCGCTATAAGTCACTTTTACATGAATCGAATCTCCCGGTTGTAAATAAACCTCGATAAACGTATTCAGAATCATCGTGGTTATATCATCCAACTCAACCGTAAACTCTATCAATTGGCCATCTTTATACGGGAATTCCATGTTTATACCCTCTTTCTCCAGGAAGTTAAAATGAATTTTATCCCGCTGATAGCCGAAAATTTCAGCAGTAATCACCGTCGGACGTGCCTTAGCCGCTACCGTAAAAGAAAATAAACTACACAAACAAATAATTAATACTATATACTTCATACCATCCCAATTATTTCTTCAAAACTTCCTTTACTTTCTTAATCAGTTCCTCTCCCCGAAGATCAAGAGCAATCACCTTTCCCTCCGGATCCACCAAAACCGTGTAAGGTACAGCCGATATATTACACAACTTAACAGGCAATGTTTTCCACGATTTCAGATCACTCACTTGAATCCATTTCATCTTATTCTTCTCCACAGCATTCAACCATGCATCCCGTTTCTGATCTAAAGAAATTCCCACGATCTCAAAATTTTTCCCTTTACACTCTTTATACAGTTTCACCACATTAGGCATTTCTCGCATGCACGGTCCACACCACGATGCCCAAAAATCAACCAACACGTATTTTCCTCGTAAAGTGCTAAATACAAAATCTTTTCCATCCTTATCCGGCAACTTGAAATCCGGCATATCACTTCCAACCTTGAAATCTGCCAAACGGATAAATTCATCCAACTGTTTTGTATAAGGATGCTCTATCAAACTCGGATATACCAACGCCCGTAACTGTTTCAATTTTTCAAGAGACACATTGGCTTTCATCTCCCAAAAAATCATGAATGGTGCTATTGCCTGATCACTATAACGTCTTACTAGCTCTTCCTGCAACTCAAGAGAACGAGTGTTATGAAAATTTGTACGAGCTTTAAAATCACGTTCTCGAGCCTCCTGAGTTTGATTACGATTCAGCATAACATCAATATTCGCAGACCGATTAACACTATCTACAATATGTCGAATTACTGCATTATACGCACTAAATATTTCATTATTAACCGTTCCCCTCACGTCACAATTCAAAAAGAAATTCGAATTAGCCTTTACACGCACCTTTCCTCTTTCCACCCAAACCGGAGTAATCGGACTCAAACACTCCGAATCTCCACTTTTCACAAAATACATCCGTGGAACAGTCACATTCTTTACAACAAATGTATAACGATTATCCTTGACATCACAACTATCAATCACCTTGGAGGCACCATTAATCTCCTCTTCTTCCACCAAATAAACCTTCGTTCCTTTATAAACACCATCTAGCACTCCTTGAATCGTACAATCTTTCGTCTCTTTTGAGGTTTCATTTTGCCCGAAAAGCCCGACAAATGATATTAACAAACATCCTAATACTAAAATTCTTTTCATACAATTTTTCTTTATGATTAAAATTACTTGACATATAATCTATTACTTTCTATCCGACACGACAGAGATGACGTCTCTCTCAATCGTAAGACAAAAGCATCAAAATTCTCCTCTTTATTAATTACCCCCGTGTAAACCGCCTCCTTGCTTTTTTCACTCTCAAAGACGATTTCCACGTCGTACCAACGCTCCAACACTTTAGCGACCTCTTCCAAAGACCGCCCCTTAAATACATATTGCCCCTTTTTCCAAGCGATATAATCATTAACATTCACGGTTCTTACATCCACGGATTCATTCTCCTTATCCCAGCGTAATTGCCGGCTTGGTAATAGATCGTAGTTCTTGTCGTCCACGTAAGCCACCACGTGTCCTTCCACCAATGTCACCTCCGTGTAATTCTCATCCGCATAGGAATTCACGTTAAAGGAAGTTCCCAATACCTCCACCTTCATCCCGTTAAGCATCACGAAAAACGGATGTTTCTCATCCCGGGCCACTTCCAGGTATATCTCTCCCTCCGCGTAAACCACCCGTTCTCTCCCCTGAAAAGCAACCGGATAGCGTAAAGAAGATTTAGCATTCATCCACACCTTTGTTCCATCTGCCAAAGTGAACGTAAAATCGCACTGTGAAGGCGTTGTCAGAGTGTTATACACCATTTCCGTTCCCACGGAATCCGCCCGGTCATATTGCATACGTCCCTCTTCATTCACTGAAATTCTTACCCCGTTCTCTTCTTCCAGCAATAATTCCTGATTATACAGGACCATTTCTTTCCCGTTAGAAAGTGTCAGCACCGGCAAATTTCTCTGAATCGTAAACACCCCACTCTTGGATTGTGGTTGTTCAGTTATTTCAACGTTCTCTCTCTGACTATAATAAAATACCACAGCCAACACGGGTACGATAAAAATAGCCGCATAACGGGATAACTTTCCTATCCAGTGCTGACGAGAATGTAGTTTCTCTCTTCTTTTAACAAATGTATCAAACGCCGTCTGCACGTTCGCACTCTTGTATTGAGCAAGTTTTTCCCGCATTACCGTCTCCGAACAAATTCGCACAAACAACTTCTTGTTATATTCGGATTTTTTCCGCCACGAATCTAATTCGGCTTGTTCCTCTTTTGTGATATTCCCAGATAAACTCTTGGAAATCAACATGGATATCTTGAATAACATTTCTTTATCGTTCATCAGTACACAATTTATAAAATCGCATTAAACGTTCCTTTATTGATATTTTAAATATTTAGATTTCCATTTTTACGTTGGAATTTTGCTTTTTTTAAGACGTTTATAATCAGCGTTTTCCAATCAAAATGATTTAATAGATTTCTCGTTATTAAACCACCTTTATGCTCTTAATAAAGGAACGTTTAAACCTATTTCATTCCCAGTTCTATAAAGAAAACGCACAACCTCCCAAAAGGGGGGTGTCTCCTAAAAAATTTTTTACACCTGAAAAAATAGCACTTCCGTGACGAGTATTACAACCAAAGGAACCCAATCAAACAGAGCAACTCTGCATCTTTCAACTGGGCGGTCAATTTTTTCTTCCCGTTACTTTTATGATCCTTCACAGTATCCACGGAAATATGCAAACGTTCGGCAATTTCCGACGCTTTCAACCCATCTAGGGTCATTATCATTACTAATTTACACTGAGGCGGCAGAGTCTCGATAGCTGCCATCAACCGGGCATAAACATCCTCTTCCAGCACCTTATCCCAAAAATGTTCCTCTTCATTCTGCGAAGACACAACATCTTGGTAATATTTATCCCGGACTTTCTGTTTTCTGGAATGACTAATACATTTATTTTTCAGAGAACTGTATAAAAAATACTTGATGTCATTCTCCGTCTTGAACTTGTAGTCACTTTCCAACAAAGAAATAAACACATCCTGCACCAGATCTTCCGCCACGTCATTATCCTTCACGTAATGATTCGCCAACGCTTTCAACGCTACATAATAACATTGATATAAATATTGATAAGCCCGGTTATCCTTACGTGCCAATAAATCCAACAAAACATCTTGCTCCAACATACCTTTCTCCCTGGAAAATAAGAAAAGGAAAGCGTTTCAAACCTCAACAATGAAACG
>JAHZBN010000046.1:0-18531 GCA_019423345.1 Butyricimonas sp.
TTCAAATATCTCAACAATAAATTCCCCAACAGCTAAATCACCCCGAAATGCCGTAAAGCTTTTTCAATTCCATCCTCATCCACGGAATCGGTAACATAATCCGCTGCCAGCTTTACTTCATCTTCCGCATTTCCCATAGCCACCCCGATCCCGACATGTTTCAACATGAGGACATCATTTCCTCCATCCCCAAAAGCCATTGATTCCTCCAACGATATTCCAAAATAATCCAACATTCTATCTACCCCCACTTGCTTACTACTTCCTTTCGGAATAATATCCGAGAACAATGGATTCCACCGGGTTGCCTCACAATGAGGCATGGCAGCCATAATCGCATTCTCCTGTTCTTTCGTGAAAAACGCCACTAACTGAAAAACCTCTCCTTTGGCAGCTTCCCGCAAAGGTAGACTTGGAGGTTGTGGGAAATTCAACAAACGAAAAACCTCGTTTGTCCGTTCATCCGTGTAATTGATATAAAATGCATTTTCATGAATAAAAATACAGGGAAAATTCTCCTGTTCTTCCATGTATTTCACCAAAGAAGCCATATCCCCCGACGGCATACTATGTTTATAAACAACTTGCTCCCCCACGATACAATACCCCCCGTTTAAAGTAACATAACCGTCAAATCGTAAATCTTCCAAATTATTAATAGCCAAAAATTGCCTCCCACTTGCGATAAATACCCGAATACCTTTGGCACGTAAAATAGCAATCGCTCTCTTCGTAGAATCCGGAACCCGATGTGTCTTAAAACTAACCAACGTCCCGTCAATATCAAAAAATACAGCTTTTATCATATCATCCTAATTTCAACGCGAAAATACAGATTTACACAACAATTCTCATTGACCTAAATCAAAATTTATAAGAAGAAGAAAACAGTCGGGAATGATATGGTATCGAAAAGAAGGCAGTATTTCTGTTCTGGTGTGATGATCTCTGCCAGGAGCCGACTGTTTTCTAAAGTTCTAATTTGTCTTCTTGACAAAGTTAAAACATTTATTCCAATCTTGCAATATTTTGAATTTATTTTTCAACCAATTTATCACAATAATGCAATATCATCACAAATCCGTCATGCATACAACAATAGATTACTACTTTTATTTCTTCTCTTCCTCCGGGGTCACGTTATCTAACCTAAATTCCAACGCCTTCACCGAAATCAATATCTCTTTCACGGAAATTCCCAATGAAATCACCAACAGCAACAAGGCCACACCAAACGTGTAAACGGCCAAAGTTTGTAGACCGATATAGATAAAAAAGGTACAAACCACGCAAAGTAATAAACTGATCACCCCGTAAATTTGCATCGATCGAGCCATGTAAAGCCGTTTTCGTAAATTATCCAGTTGCAACTTGGTCATCGTACTCGGCCGATTCTCATGTTCTCCCTTCAAATTCCGGATCACTTGGGCATACGCCAGAAAACGATTCGTATAAGCTAGCATGATCAACGATATAGCCGAGAATAAAATAGAAGGTGTTGTCAATGTAAGCTCTTCCATAACCGCAATATTAAATACTAAATACTTTACGGGCACATTCGTATCCCTGATTATACAAGTCCGTTAATTTCGTCACGTCTTGCTCAATCCGATCCACCTCCAACGGTTTCTCCGGACGAATCAAGATTACTTTTTTCTCCCGTTCCAACTGTTCCAAAAAATCCAGCGTCTCGTTATAACGTTTATTCTTTATCCTCAAGCTCTCCCGTAACGCCGGATACTTACGATACATAAACCAAGGCAATGATTTCTCTTTTTCATCTTTCCGGTAACCTTTATTACGAGTCAGGATCACCACGTTACGATCGAACCCGTCAGCTATTGCCTTCCGGATCGGGATGGCATCACAGATTCCCCCGTCCAACATGGGTTCCCCGTCCACGTAAGAGATCGGACAAACAAAAGGCAGACTGCAAGAGGCCCGACAAATATTCAGCAAACGTACCGGATCATGCTTTTCCTCGAAATAATTCGCCTCGCCCGTCCTGCAATTACTCGTCACCATCACGAAACGCTCCGGAGAAGTAAAGTAAGTATCATAATCATACGGGATAATCCGAGTCGGGAAATCGTCAAAAATAAGGTCAAAATCCATGATACTCCGCTTCGTGAAAAAATAGCGAAACCCGATATAATGATACTTATCCAACAAATCAATATTACACCTCTTGGCCCGTCCCCGCTGACGAGAAGCATAGGAAAGTCCGTTACACGCCCCAGCAGAAACACCGATCGTATAAGGGAAATAAACCTTTTTATCCATCAAAAAATCCAACGCTCCGGCAGTAAAGACGCCTCTCATCCCGCCACCTTCAAGCACTAATCCCGTGTGTGAATCTAATATCATAACCAACAAACATTTTTATCTTCTTTCGAAACAGGTGGAGCCACATCCCACACATCACTCAAATCCGGCCCCTCACTTCCCGCAGCATACGTTCGTAAATGCTCTCCCGGATGTTCCCGCCAATAGTTCACGATCGGATCGATAAACTTCCAACTGGCCTCCAAGGCATCATCCCGCGTGTAAAGCATCGAATCTCCCTGCATGGCATCCAGCAACAAACGCTCGTAGGCTCCCGGCAGATAATTGTTACAAAGCGAGGCATACAGGAAATCCATCCCCACTTGTTTCACCGTAAAGCCGCCACCCGGCATTTTCAACCCAAACTTCAACATCACCCCTTCATCCGGTGTCATACGAATAATCAACTGGTTACAAGACGAACCCTCGCATTGCCCCTGAAATAACTTGTGCGGCGTGGACTTGAAATGAATTACCACCCCGGAACGTTTGTCTTTCAATCGCTTACCTGTATATATATAAAACGGCACATGACTCCAGCGCCAATTATCAATAAACACTTTCAACGCCACGTAAGTCTCCATGTCGGAATTCGGGGCAACATCCTTTTCTTGTAAATACCCAACCACGGGTTGCCCCTTCGATTCTCCTGCCACGTATTGAGCTCGAACAACATTACGGGGAATATCCTCCCCTTTCCACTGCCGAAGCGAACGTAACACCTTCACCGTCTCGTCCCGAATCACTTCTGGCTCCATCGTCGCCGGGGATTCCATAGCCACGAAAGCCAACAACTGCATCAAATGGTTCTGCACCATATCCCGTAAAGCCCCCGCTGTCTCGTAATACTTCCCCCGATTCTCGATCCCGAGCGATTCCAAGGCATATATTTCCACGTAATCCACGTAGTTCCGATTCCACAGGGATTCGAATATTTCGTTCGCAAAACGTAAGACCAATATATTCTGTACAGTCTCCTTCCCCAAGAAGTGATCGATACGATAAATCTCCTGTTCACAGAACACTTGCAACAAGGATTTATCCAACTCCTTCGCCGTCTCCAAACTTGTTCCGAAAGGTTTTTCCACCACGATCCGGTGCCATCCACCCCGTTCCTTTACGCCAAACAGACAACTTCTTCCAATGTATTTCGTGATTGCCTGCTGGGAATTCGGCGGAGTTGCCAGATAATACACCACCTGCATCGGAATAGCGTTTTCCTCCATCAAAAACATCACCCGTTCTCCCAACTCGTCAGCACCTTCCACGGGATCAAAAGGTTGGTAGAACACTTTCTGCAAGAAACGATCCACCTCTTCCCCGT
Organism: Butyricimonas sp.; assembly: GCA_019423345.1. Taxonomy (GTDB): domain Bacteria; phylum Bacteroidota; class Bacteroidia; order Bacteroidales; family Marinifilaceae; genus Butyricimonas. Next base: position 3,650 of record JAHZBN010000046.1, read on the forward strand.
CCAGTCCTTTTTCCCCTTTCAACTCTCCCAACATCAAACGGATCGACAAACGAAACTCCTCATCACTCATGGATTTCCTTGAAGTTCCCAAAATAACAAAACGCTCCGGCAACATCTGCCGTACGTGTAACTCGTATAAAGAGGGCATCAACATTCGTTTGGTTAAATCACCCGATGCCCCGAATATGACTAATACCTGATCCTCCGGTCTATTCATAATTACACATTATAAGTTCCTGAAACCGTCTTTCCACCTTTTCCCGTCCAGTCGGTATGGAAAAACTTACCCCTTTCGGCATCCGTACGTTCATAAGTATGCGCCCCGAAATAATCCCGTTGCGCCTGTATCAAATTCGCTGCGGAATTAAAATTACGTAACCCGTCAAAATAACTCAGTGCCGAGAAGAAACAAGGAGCCGCAATACCGTTAAACACGCAATCCACGACCACACCCCGCAAAGCCGGCAAAGCATTCTCCATTCTCTCGTGGAAAAAAGCATCGAATAACAAGTTCTGCAATCCCGGACTCTTCGTGAATGCTTGAGTAATCCTCTCCAAGAATACAGAGCGAATGATACATCCCTTTCTCCATATTTTAGCGATTGTCCCGTAATCCAAATTCCAGCCATTTCGCTCGGAGGCCCTGCGCATCAAGGAAAACCCCTGCGCGTAAGAGATCAGTTTCGCCGCATACAAGGCATCTCTCACCGCCTCGATTCCAGATGTGTTCAAGGTAATGCAAGCCTCCATATCTCCCACTTTACCCGAGGGGTACTGTACGGACGCTCTCTCTCTTTCGTTCACCAAGGACGACATGAAACGGGCAAACACCGCCTCCGACACCAGCGTCAACGGGTCCCCCTCATCCAAGGCCGCCATCACACTCCATTTTCCCGTTCCCTTCTGCCCGGCCACATCCAGAATATGATCCAACAAATAGTCTCCGTTCTCTTCCTTGTAATGCAAAATATGTGAAGTAATCTCGATCAAAAAGCTATTCAGTTCTCCCCGGTTCCACAACTCAAAAATATCTCCCAAGCCGTCATTATCCAACCCGGTTCTTTTCTTCAACATAGAATACGCCTCTGCAATCAGTTCCATATCCCCGTACTCGATCCCATTATGTACCATCTTCACGTAATGCCCAGCCCCACCGGGACCGATCCATTCGCAACAAGGAGAACCGTCTTCCAGTTTTGCCGCAATCGACTGTAGTATATCTTTCACTAACGGCCAAGCCGTCTCTGAACCACCCGGCATAATGGAAGGCCCGTTCAACGCCCCCTCCTCTCCCCCGGAAATCCCGGCTCCAATAAAATAGAGGCCCTTCTCTTCCAGCATTTTCACCCGACGTTCCGTATCATGGTAATCCGAATTTCCCCCGTCAATAATAACGTCCCCCGGAGAAAGCCACGGGAGTAACTGCCCGATCAACTCGTCAACCGGGTCTCCGGCCTTCACCATTAACATGATCTTCCGCGGCAAGCGTATGGACTCCACGAACTCTTCAATTGTATAGGTCCCGTGAAAACACTTTCCCTTCCCTCGCCCTTCCACGAAACGGGTTACCACGCTTTCCCGGTCCGGGTGAACCCGGTTGTAAACAGAGACCGTATACCCCTTACTTTCCAAGTTCAAAGCCAAATTCTCACCCATTACCGCCAATCCGATCAATCCTATATCTGATATTTCCATCATAACAATAATTTATTCGTGACTCTATTGTACGACGATTCCTTTTAATTTGTTCTTAAATATTATAACAAAATTTACACTCGCAAAATATCCTGCAAAAAGAGAGCCAAAATTGATCGACAAACGAACAATCTCACCCGCCCACTCTCACATACTGACTCGAAGAGTAGGTCATTCCTCCTTCCCCCGAGAAAAAACAATACAAATGTGCTATCTGTCCCCCTGCCCGTTCCAGCTGAAATGTCATACTCCCATCCTTTCTCCGGGCATCTACTCCTTCCACGACAAAAGGAGAAAAACAACGGTCACTCAACAACACGATCACCCGTAAGCGATCCTCATCCCCGGCTGAAGGCGAATTGATCCCCACCTCCCACGTCAAAGTAACCCGCCCCGCATCATCTGCCGTTACTTCCAAGTGATTCACTTGTTGCAAAACTCCTGCTGTCAAACACAAGCGAGAAAAATCCCCCACATTTCCACACGGGGTAAATACCATCATGTTTTTCTTCATAAAAAGATTAAAACCATTCTGACTTGTCCCTGTCGCCGCTAATTTCCATATTCTCCTAGAAATCGTCTTCGTTAACCGTTGATAAAAAAGAGTTGCCACTCTTAACCGGGATCTTCCGGGATGTTGTCCTTCCGAATCGGCATCTTGAAAATCATTCGCTGTACTTCTCACCCGGATTTCATTACCAACCTTGTAGAAAACCATATTACCAACTTTACCTCTAATCTCTTGTTCAGTCTTTGCCATACAATCTTTATTTTTTTAATTACCATGACAAAAGTACCTTTCCCATCTCTTCTCAACGAATTCATTTCATAAACGACGTCATATTCTCACAAACAACATAAATTACTACACAAACGACATTTACCCTCACACCAGTTTCAGAACACATCCCCTACACTCCCGCTGTACTACCGACAGAAAAAGTACTTTCCTTTCCCCCACCGTCCTCTCACTCCCGCTCCAACTTCGCCCGCTGAGCGAAATTGCACCGAAGATGTTCCGAAAATGCACCGAGATTAACACGGAATTTCTTCCTTTGCTCCAAGGTATTACACCGGAAATTATTCCATAGATAATTTTTTCGCTCGTTATTTTCCACCATTTTAAATTTCCCCTTGAAAAAAAATCTAAACAAATTATTTTATCTTCGCACCGCTATTTGAAAATGTAAATCCATTTTCAATTTTCAACTTTCAATTTTCAATTAAATATGATTTCAGTAGACGGATTAACAGTAGAATTTGGAGACAGAGCACTTTTTAAAGATATTTCTTTTGTTATCAACGACAAAGACCGGATTGCCCTCATGGGAAAGAACGGGGCAGGTAAATCCACGTTATTAAAAATTCTAGCGGGAGAACGCCAAGCCTCCCGGGGAAATATTTCCTACCCGAAAGAAACTGTTATCGCTTATCTACCGCAGCATTTAATGACCCATAACGAAAGAACCGTTTTCGATGAGACGGCACAGGCTTTTGCCCACCTTTTCGAGATGGAGAAAGAAATTGAACGGCTGAATCAACAACTTACCGAAAGAACGGACTACGATTCTCCAGAGTACTACAAACTCATTGAAGACGTATCCGCCCTCAGCGAGAAATTTTACAGCATAGACTCCACACATTACGAGGCGGATGTTGAAAAAGTATTGTTGGGACTCGGATTCCAACGGGAAGATTTCAATCGTCCGACAGCCGATTTCAGTGGAGGTTGGCGTATGCGCATTGAGTTGGCAAAGATGTTGCTTAAAAACCCGGACGTGTTACTACTTGACGAGCCTACCAACCACCTTGACATTGATTCGATTCAATGGCTGGAGGACTTCCTCGTGAATAACGGGAAAGCTGTTGTCGTAATATCCCACGACCGGACATTTGTTGACAACATCACCACCCGAACTATCGAGGTCACCATGGGCCGCATTTACGATTACAAGGTAAATTACTCCCAATACCTTGTACTACGCCAAGAACGACGCATACAACAACAAAAGGCCTACGACGAACAGCAAAAAATGATCGCCGAGACGAAAGAATTTATCGAGCGTTTCAAGGGAACCTATTCCAAAACCTTACAGGTACAATCCCGCGTGAAGATGTTGGAAAAACTGGAAATACTAGAAGTTGACGAGGAAGACACTTCCGCTCTGAGATTGAAATTCCCACCCGCTCCAAACTCCGGTAAATACCCGGTGATCGCGGAAGAGCTTACGAAAGACTATGACGGCCACATCGTGTTCCAAGATGCCCACTTCACGATCGAAAAAGGAGAGAAAGTCGCTTTTGTCGGTCGTAACGGGGAAGGCAAGTCCACGCTGGTAAAATGTATCATGGGTGAAATTCCCTATACCGGAAAACTGACATTAGGCTATAACGTGAAAATTGGATATTTCGCCCAAAACCAAGCCTCTCTCATGGACGAAAGTCTTACCGTTTTCCAGACCATCGACGACGTAACCCCCATGGAATTGAAACACAAAATCAAGGATATGCTGGGAGCTTTCATGTTCAGCGGTGACGACATCGACAAAAAGGTGAAAGTTCTGTCCGGTGGAGAGCGTACCCGATTGGCCATGATCAAGTTGTTGCTCTCTCCCGTGAACCTGTTGATTCTCGACGAGCCTACGAACCACCTCGACCTCCGTACCAAGGACATTTTGAAAAATGCCTTGAAAGAGTTCGACGGTACCTTGATTGTCGTGTCCCACGACCGTGATTTTCTTACTGAACTCGTCCACAAGGTTTACGAATTCGGTAACAAGAAAGTAAAGGAACACTTAGAAGACATCCAAGGTTTCTTGCAGAAAAAGAAAATGGAAAATCTCCGGGAGATCGAGCGTAAAATCTGATAATCAATTTTTTTTATTATAATAAAAAAATATTATCCATCTGTTTTGTTTGAACCAATATTATTCGTAATTTTACGAACAACAAATAAAACCAAACATGGAAACGAAAGAATACACCACAGATCAAGAACAGATCGCCCGTTTCGCAAAAGCAATGGGGCACCCGGCACGAATTGCCATACTTAACTTTTTGGCCAAACAGAATTGCTGTTTCTTCGGTGACATTCATGAGGTCTTACCCATATCGAAGGCCACCGTTTCCCAACATTTGAAAGAGTTAAAGGATTCAGGACTAATTCAAGGCTCCATCGAGCCTCCCAAGGTTCGTTACTGCATTAACCGAGAGAATTGGGCCATCGCCAAGAATTTATTCGTACGCTTATTTGATCATGACAACACGAAAAAAAATAGTTGTTGTTAGTAACAACTATTTTATTAGTTATATTGTTCGTAATTTGACGAAATACAAACATAATAAATTAATATCAATAACAATCAATTAAATTAAAACGTTATGAAAGTGATTCTATTGTTAACAATGTGTCTCGGCCTTTTCGCATGCGGCAACAAAAACACAAAAGGCAGCAAAGCCCAAGAACAACAACCACAAAAAGATCGTGTCGAAGTACTCTATTTTCATGGCAAGCAACGTTGTATAACCTGTGCGGCAATCGAAAAAAATACCAAAGAAACGATGGAAACCCTATTTGCCAACGAACTGAAAGACGGCAGCCTGGTATTCAAATCCATCGACATCTCTCAAACTGAAAACGAAGAGATCACCAACAAATACGAGGTCACGTGGTCTTCACTCTTCATCACAAAATGGAAAAATGGCAAGGACTCCACGGAAAACCTAACCGAATACGCTTTCGCGAAGGCCCTTTCCGCCCCAGATACATTCAAGGCAAACATGACACAAAAGATTCGGCAACTACTAAAATAAACATCCATGGAATGGTTACAATCTTTATTGGATAGTAGTACTACTCCAGCTTTGACCGCCTTCCTGCTAGGACTACTGACGGCCATTTCCCCTTGTCCTCTGGCAACCAATATTGCCGCCATCGGTTTTATTGGAAAAGACATCGAGAACCGCCACAGGATATTTCGAAACGGTTTGCTCTACACGTTAGGCCGCATCATGGCCTACACGCTCCTAGGTATTATCCTCATCTCAATTTTGGAAAAAGGTTCAAGCCTATTTGGTATCCAGAAATTTATCGGCAAATACGGAGAAATGCTACTCGGACCCGCACTATTATTCATCGGGTTATTCATGCTGTTCGGCCACAAATTCAACCTGCCGTCATTCGGTTTCAAAGGTAATGGAGAGGGATTAGCCCGTCGGGGCGGATGGGGAGCTTTGTTACTCGGAATATTATTCGCCATGGCATTCTGCCCAACGAGCGGCATTTTCTACTTTGGTATGTTGATCCCTATGTCCGCAACATCGGTTGGCGGTTACTTACTTCCCGTCCTCTTTGCCATAGCAACGGCGTTACCCGTACTGGCCACAGCCTGGATTCTGGCTTTCAGTGTACAGCATATCGGCAATTTTTACGGTAAGATTAAAAACATACAAAAATGGTTGAATTGGATTGTAGGCGGGTTATTCACCGCCATCGGGTTATACTATTGTCTGGTTATAAATCTCTAAGTTTTTTCACACGAACAATGTTCGTAATATAACGAATTAAATAAATTAAATCATGGAAATAAAAGTTTTGGGATCCGGTTGCGCCAAATGCAAGACAACCTATGAAATGATCGAAAAGATCGTGAAAGAGAATCAGCTCGATGCAACACTTTCAAAAGTGGAAGACATCGTTGAGCTACTGAATTATGGCATCATGACAACCCCCGCTATCGTCGTCGATGGAGAAGTCAAACTCAAAGGTCATGTTCCCACGGAGAGTGAAATCAAAAAGATTCTCGGTATTTAATAACCTTCTAGTCATGAATAACAAAAAAGAATTAACCATCCTGTTTTGGATGACTTCTATTTTCGCAGTGATCTTTTTCATGCCACTCGGCAACGAGCGGTTCATGACCGCCATTGATGCCACACTCGACCTTGCCCAATGGTATGCGCAAGAACACGTGGTGCTATGCCTGCTCCCCGCATTCTTCATCGCAGGAGTCATTGCTGTATTCGTCAGCCAGGGAGCGGTACTCAAATACTTCGGGGCAAACGCCAAGAAATGGTTATCCTACACGATAGCCGCCATCTCCGGTGGAATCTTAGCCGTTTGTTCCTGCACGATACTACCGTTATTTACAAGCATATACAAGCGCGGAGCAGGGCTAGGCCCTGCCATTGCTTTCCTCTATTCCGGCCCGGCGATCAGTATTTTATCAATTATCCTAACGGCTCGCATCTTGGGCGTGGAAATGGGAATTGCTCGCATAGTTGGAGCCATCACATTTTCCATTGTCATCGGTCTTCTCATGTCATTCATTTTCCGTAAGGAAGAAAAAGCCAAAAAAGAGGAACAGATGAACATCACCCCACCACCGGAGAAACGCCCGATGTGGCAAACTTCATTTCACTTTTTCACGATGGTACTCATCCTTGTCTTCGCCAATTGGGGGGTCCCTGCCGTATCCGACAAAGGATTATGGCTTTATATATTTACCTATAAATGGTATATAACGGGAATCCTCGCCCTGTTCTTCTGCTGGTCACTCATCTGGGTTCTGAAGTTACCGGTCACATGGGTATTGCTTGGTGCGATTGCGACGACACTTTCCGCCTTTCTTGCCAACACGTTTATCACTGATGCCAAGCTGGTCCCTTTGCTCCCGATGGTTATAGGAATCACGTCATTATCCGTGATACTACTTTTTGACAAACGGGATGATGAAAACCGGGAATGGGCCTTTTCCTCCTGGGGATTTGCAAAACAAATCCTACCGCTATTGGCAATTGGAGTTGTTTTCGCTGGATTTTTATTAGGTTCAACACATGATGACATAACTATCGCCGGGATCATTCCCAATCATTGGATCGAGTGGGCTGTAGGCGGGAATTCACTGCTTTCGAACTTCTTCGCCAGTTTCACGGGTGCATTCATGTATTTTGCCACCCTGACCGAGGTGCCGATTATCCAAGGATTACTTGCCTCCGGCATGGGTAAAGGTCCTGCACTGGCATTATTACTGGCCGGGCCATCCTTATCCCTACCGAATATGTTGGTTATTAGTGGTGTCATGGGAGTCCAAAAGACAATCGTGTATGTTGCCCTCGTTATTATCATGGCAACCATATCAGGTTATATCTTTGGCTCGTTCTGTTAAAACTTGTAACCTGCAACTCGCCGTAAGCGAAAAGAAACGGGGTCTAAAAACAGACCCCGCTCCAGCAAAAAAAATATAAAACACAACATTTATTTCCTATGCTTGTAGCGCACGAAGACCTCCATCGCCTCGTACTCCGCCATTCCCAACTTGTTGTACAAGTCGGCCGTATTACGATTACGGTCTTCAGCCCGCTGCCAAAACTCGCGAGGATCATCTCCCGGGTAAGCCGGTCCGTTATTTTGTGAACCATGTCTGTAAATCGCTTGCCGCTTGATCGATAACTCGGACGGACTTACCGGCACGGCCATATCTACTTTCTCAACCTCCCATTCCAACCAAGCCCCGCGGTACAACCACACGTAACAATCCTTGAACCAATCATCCTCACACACGACGTCAAAAGCCTGCATGATCGCATCCAGACAAACACTATGCGTTCCGTGCGGATCGGCCAGATCTCCGGCAGCATAAATCTGGTGAGGTTTCACCTCACGCAATAGATTCACGATAATATCAATATCTTCTTTTCCCAACAGATTCTTTTTCACGGAACCCGTTTCATAGAAAGGCAAATTCAAAAAATGAACTCTCTCCGAGGGGATACCCATAAACCGACAAGCAGCCAAAGCCTCTGCTGCCCGCAAGGCTGTTTTATATTTCAGCACCTCTTTAGGTTCACTTCCCTCCGGTTTCAGATTCCGAATCGTTTCCTTTACCTGCTTGTACCCCTCGCCGGACTCTCCCATATTTTGGGCGAACAAATCGGCTATATCCATCATCTCGTACAGGTAATCATCAAACACAGCGATATTCCCGGACGTTTGGTAAACCGCATGAACCTCATGTCCCTGTTCCACCAAACGGGCCTCCGTACCTCCCATCGAGATCACGTCATCATCCGGATGCGGGCTGAAAATCAACACTCGTTTCGGGTAAGGATTCGCTCTCTCCGGACGGGTTGAATCATCTGCGTTAGGTTTTCCTCCCGGCCACCCGGAAATGGTATGCTGCATATCATTAAACACGGCAATATTCACCTTATTCGCAGAACCGAACTTCTCGATCAGATCGCTCAAACCGTTATCTTGATAATCTTTATCTTCAATTTTCAAAATGGGCTTTTTCAACTTTTGGCACAACCGGATCACCGCCTTACGAATCAGCTTATCATCCCAATCCACCTTGCTCACCAACCACGGGTAATCCGCCCGAGTCAATTCGCTGGCCGCACTCTCATCAATAACAAACTGCACGTTAGAATGCATCTGCAAGAAAGTTGCCGGAACCGAATCAGACACCCGTCCTTCCACGGTAGCCTTAATAATCGGAGCCTTTTTCTCTCCCCACGCCATCAGAATCACTCTCCGGGCCTGCATAATCGTCCCGACTCCCATCGTGATCGCTTTCGTGGGTACCAGATTCCGACTTCCGAAATCCTTTATCGCATCCTTTATCGTCAAGTCATTCAAGAACACCTTCCGGGTCTGTGACGTGATAAAAGACCCCGGCTCGTTAAAACCGATATGTCCCGTACGTCCGATACCCAATATCTGGAGGTCTATCCCCCCGGCAGCCTCGATTGCCTTCTCGTAATCCCGACAGAATTTATCTATTTCATCCCCTTCCAACGTTCCGTCCGGGATATGAATATTCTTCGGGTCAATATCTATATGATCAAACAAATGATGGTGCATGAAATAATGGTAGCTCTGCTCCGACTCTTTCGGCATCGGCAGATACTCGTCCAAATTGAACGTAACCACGTTACGGAAAGAAACGCCTTCTTCCCGGTGCATCCTCACCAACTCTTGATACAACTTGATCGGGGAAACCCCGGTCGCCAAACCTAAAACGCACTTTTCACTGCTAGCCGCTTTCGTTTGTACCAAATCCACAATCTCACGGGCAACGGCCTTCACAGCCTCGTCCGCTGTTTCATAAATCTGAACAGGAATCTTTTCGAACCTGTTGGCTCCCTCGCCCTTAGCGATGTAGTTTTTAGTAATCATCATATTTTATCTCTAATTTTCCTCTATTAATAAAGCGAGTACTCGCATTCCGTGTCATCATACAAATGTTCCATGACCATCATTAACGTACCCAATATCGCTGAATAAACACCCAAATTACTCATCTTCAACTCACAATGTCCTCGCATTCGAGCCAATGCGTACTTGTTTATCGCTTGTTGAACCGGAACCAGCATCAAGTCTCCCGCTTGTACGATTTCCCCTCCGATCACCACCATATCCGGGTTAAACAAATGTATCATCGTGGCGATCCCCTCTCCCAACTTTTCTCCTGCACGATGCAAAAGATCGATAGCCGAAATATCATCCTTCCGGGCAGCCTCGATAATCTCCTGTAACGGTTTGCCCGCCACATTCTCGATGGCCCGTCCCGAAGACACGGTTTCCAAACAACCGATCTTCCCGCAATGACACGATGCCTCCAGTCCTGAGATACGAATATGCCCGAACTCTCCCGCCATGCCAATACCCCCACGATACAATTTCGAGTTCAAGATCATCCCCAAACCGATACATTCGTTCACGCTAACACATAAAACATTATTCACATCCTTGGCTACCCCGAACGTGTGTTCAGCCATGGCCATCACGTTAGAATCGTTATCAATAAATACCGGGATTTGCAGCATTTCCTCCAAAATACCCTTGATCCCCGGTTGTTCATACGTCAAATAAGTATACGAAGTTCCCTCCCGGTCAATCAAACCCGGAAGAGCGAAACCTGCCATCTTGATCTTTGCCCGATCAACGTTCAATCGCCCAATCGTCTCGTCAATCTTCTCCCGTACGTAACGGAGAGTCGCCTCATCATCCTGCTCTTCCAAAATCGAGGAATATTCCAAAATACCCTCAATCGGTTCATTTTTCAAATTGAAGATAGCCACCCGCAGGTACTCACGACCAATATCCACACCTAGTATATATGCGGCGTCCGGATTTAATGAAAACACGTGAGGACGTTTACCCCCAATTGAATTCCCGCATCCCCGGTCAATCACCCATCCCTCGTCTATCAACTCTTCAATCATGCGACTGACCGTCGGCGTGGTCACATTCGTCAAACGACAAATTTCAGGCTTGGACAACTCTCCCATCCGGTAAAGGAAACCGATAATTGCTTTCTTCTGCAAGTACCGTTTCTCTTTCAATCCCGGTAATGAACCTTTATTTATGGTATTCGAGTCGTTCATAGCTCTCCGTTTTTCAAAAAAAAATCGTGTTTATTTCATCACAAATATACGAATACTTTCTAAAATATTTTCGTAAGTCACGCTAAAAATAAAAAATATTTTCATTACAAACTCTATTTCATAAAATTCCATTCCCTAAACGAGTACTTAAAAATAAAAAAAGTGTATTTTTACAAATCAACCATTAAAAGGGGATTCTGCGACTATGGTAACAAAATTGGAAATACAAAAACACTTGAAATACCTGAAAAACGGGGCAAGTAAAAAGTTCATCGAACTATTCAACAACTTCGACGAAGAAGATTTGTGTGACCGTAAAAATTTCACCGGACACATCACGGCAAGCGGAACCATTATCCACGTTCCCACTCGTGAAGTCCTGTTACTGCATCACAAGACCCTTGATAAATGGCATATTCCTGGTGGCCATGTGGACCTCGATGATGATTCTCTTTTCGATGCTGCATTACGGGAAGTGGAAGAAGAAACCGGACTGACAGTCGAACAACTGATTCCCATCAATCTCATTAAAAACAAACCCTATTGCGTCGAGATCAATTCCCACCCGATCCCACGTAACGAGAAGAAAAACGAAGATCAGCACTATCATCACGATTTTCGTTTCGTGTTCGCGTATACCGGGAATAAACGTATACACATAGACTTGAACGAAAGTCTGAATTACAAATGGCTTTCTATCGACGATCCTTACCTGCAAGAGATCATGACAGATCCCGAAACACTTGATCCCATTCTACTGGAAGGTCTGGAAAGTTTCGAACAATCCGTTAAACTGGTTCGTCATAACGATTACCTCGTAACACCCCTAGCCAGCTACTTGTTTCAATTAGGTCAACACCATTACGACCGGGGCAACTGGGAATCCGCGGAGCAAATGTTCCGTCGCTCTATTTCCGCTTACGAGAACACGTACGACGACGAGTACGAGACGCCTCCATCCATCCTGGCCGCTTGCTGGAACCTAGCAACAGTCTACGAAAAAACAAATCGTCATTCTCAGAAATTACAAGCACTTGAAAAAGGCCTAAACTTTGCCAAGGAATTCTCCCGTCTCGACGAGAACTTCCTTCCCGAAATCTCCGAGTTCACGGAACGGATTGATGCCTCCCGTCATTCCACGGGACAGCTATAACATCCCTCCCCTTCGAACTCGACTTCCACGGTCAAGTGATCTATGCCCGCCTCCTTCAACCGATCCACGGCATCATGTTTCACCCGGATAGCATCCGCCCGTGAAATATCATCTGCCACAATCAAGTGAGCCGAAGCGATATTCCTTTCCCCGTCCAGCGTCCACACGTGCAGGTCATGCACGTCCTTCACGTTCGGCACCTCCAGTAAAATGGCCTTTATCTTATCCTCCGGCATATGTTCCGGCGCAGCTTGTAAAAGGATTCTAAAAATTGTGTACAAATTCCGACACACGTTTGTCAGAATAAACACTCCGATACCAACCGAAAGCAACGGGTCAATAAAATACCATCCCGTATAACGAATAATCACGCTACCGATCAACACGGCCACCCATCCCAGCACGTCCTCCAGCAAATGCAACATCACAGCCCGCTGGCTGATCGAATTTCCTCTCATCAATCGCAAAGCAGCGAACCCGTTCACGACAAGTCCCGCCACCGCCAACCACATCATCCCGGAGTAATTCACCTCCGCGGGATAAAATAGACGGGGAATCGTCTCCATGAACACGAATATCGCCCCTACCAGCAACACGATCGAATTGATTAACGCCCCTAGCGTCGAAAATCGTTTATACCCGTAGGTAAATGTCACGGTCCTCCTCTTTCTCGAATAACGTTCCAGAAAATAAGAAACCCCGATAGAAAAAGCATCCCCGAAATCATGTACCGCATCGGAAATAATAGCCACCGAATTGGTCCATATTCCCCCGACAATCTCGATAACGGCAAATCCCAGATTTAGAAAAAAAGCGATACCTAGATTCTTTGTACTCTCTCCATGAGCGTGTTGAAGTCCGGTATGTGAATGATCGTGTCCCATAATTACATTCTTTAATAACAAAAATACTCATTTTACGAAAGAAAGTTTCATTCCTATCTAATAAAAATCTATCTTTGCCCCTCGAAAAAGTGGAAAGATTTGGCTGATTGCAACCACGGAAAAAAAGCGCTAAAATGCATATTTAATTCTGAATTCAACCATCCATGTACTTTCCTATAGTTTAATTTACGATTTATGATTTGCGATTTACGTACAGAAAATAATTCCATGCACTTTAAATCTAAAATCTAAAATCTTTAAATCTAAAATGAATTATGGGATATTTATTTACATCTGAATCTGTATCGGAAGGTCACCCCGACAAAGTGGCAGACCAAATTTCCGATGCCGTACTTGACAAAATCATCGCCTTTGACCCGGATGCCAAAGTAGCTTGTGAGACCTTGGTGACCACCGGACAAACCATTGTTGCCGGGGAAATCAAAACCAAAACGTACGTAGACGTGCAACATATTGCCCGGGAAGTAATCAATCGTATCGGCTACACGAAAAGCGAATACATGTTCGACGGGAACAGTTGTGGGGTACTGAGCGCCATTCATGAGCAATCTCCCGACATCAACCGCGGAGTCGTTCGGGAAGACCCTATGGAACAGGGAGCCGGAGATCAAGGCATGATGTTCGGTTACGCCTGTAACGAGACGGATAACTATATGCCGCTATCTCTTGAGTTATCACATTTACTATTGTACGAGCTGGCACAAATCCGCAAAGAAGGTCAAGAAATGACTTACCTGCGTCCAGATTCTAAATCGCAAGTAACTATCGAATACGGGGAAGACAATAAACCCGCGCGGATTCACACCATCGTGATCTCCACCCAACATGACGAGTTTGTCAAAGCCACGGCACCCACCCCGGATGCACAACTGGAAGCCGATGCTCAAATGGTGGATCAAATACGCTGGGATATCATCAATATCTTGTTGCCAAGAGTGAAACGCCAACTGCCGGAACGGGTACAGGCCCTCTTCGACGAAGATCTGATTCTTCACGTGAACCCTACCGGGAAATTCGTGATCGGTGGTCCTCACGGGGATACGGGATTAACTGGAAGAAAAATTATCGTTGACACCTACGGGGGCAAAGGAGCCCACGGGGGAGGTGCTTTCTCCGGGAAAGATCCATCTAAAGTGGACCGTTCTGCCGCTTATGCCGCACGGCACATCGCCAAAAACATGGTTGCTGCCGGAATTGCCGATGAGATACTGATACAGATTTCATACGCTATCGGTATCGCACAACCTGTCGGGGTCTTCGTGAACACTTACGGAACAGCCAGAGTAAACTTAAGTGATGCTGCCATTGCCGAGAAAATCACCTCTATCTTTGATTTGCGCCCGAAAGCCATCGAGGAACGTCTGAAACTCCGCAACCCGATTTATCAGGAAACAGCAAGCTACGGCCATATGGGACGTACTCCCAGAATTGTAAAAAAGGTATTCACCTCGAATTACTGGCCAACCATCGAGAAAGAAGTAGAACTTTTCACGTGGGAGAAGCTAGATTACATAGAGAAGATCAAAGAGGCATTTAAATAAGGCAATTATACTATTTACAATATATGCCTGTAATGCTTATTTTATGCTTAAACACCTCCGTCACTTGGCAACGAAAGAGACGGAGGTGTTTTATGTGAAACAAGAGTTTTGCCCCCTTTATCCAAACAACCACCTATCCTTACGTTATGTAGTTTCCTAAAATTGGTTTACTAGATTTGACATTCAATAAATTGTAAA
>JAHZBN010000047.1:0-18447 GCA_019423345.1 Butyricimonas sp.
GCAAAAAATAATCTTGAGAAAATATTCAACACGAAATAAAAGACATTGTCATGAAAAAGATGAATAAAAAATATTTGATTTACTGGGTGAACATTATTCTGCTGATGTTGAATACGGCTCTCCTCGTATTCTTTTGTTTTACTCCCAACAAAACAGTCTACAAGAATGAAGATTCCACTATATCCAACGAATTCTTACGTGAAGAACTGAATTTCACGGATGAGCAATATAAACTCATCAACGAATTGGATAAAGATGTCCTAAGAAGACACCAAACCGTATTAAAGCTACTCTGCCAAAGACGTTATCAGATGTTGAACGAACTGGCAAAACCCAATCCATCCACGGAAGAGCTAAACAAAATTGCCACGTCCGTGGGACACTTGCATAAAGCACTGAAAACACAAACAGCACGACATTTACTCAATATAAAAAAGGTATGCACCCCGGAACAATCGAAAAAACTCGAAAAAATGTTCATCGATTTACTGGAGATTAACAAACATTGTTCGGAATGTGCAGAAAAATGTACGGATCAAGAAAAATGCAAAAGATGTAATAAGTTCCACCATTACAAGAACATAGAATCCGATTCACTAGAGACAAACAGAGATTCTACAAAAAATATTACGAAATAATGAAAAAAAGTATCTTGCCAGCGCAAGTTTTTCTGGAAAAGTCTGTCATATAACCAAAGAGAGAAAAATCATGAAAGTTGAAGAGATCATCGAAAAGGACAAAGTAAGGGAAGTGCGTGAGGACTTTTATAACGGGATCATGAAAAAGATTGCCCGAAATAAAGTGGATGATGCCGGTCCGGTGATCCGCAAAAGACACCTAGGCATGAGCATTGCCGCAGGAATTGCACTAGGCATTCTGGTGGGCAGTATACACCACCACATACACAAGACCGATCGGCAAGTGGCAATGCAGGAGTGGCTAGGAAAGTATAATATTAACGACACTAAACTTGAATGTATTGAGGACAGACTTTTTAATTAAAAACAGCTAAACCTACAAGATCTTACTATGAGTTTGAAAAAATTGTTTTTTTTAAGCACGGTCATCTTTTTGATCGGGCAAATGGACCTCTTTGCCCAATCTGAAAAGGTCAGCCTATCCGGAACTATACAAGATGCAAAATCCGGTGAGACACTCCCCTTCGTTGTGGTCAATATCAAGGACTTAAATCTATGGACCACTTCTGACATTAACGGAAAATTTTCTTTCAAGAACATAAAAAAAGGTGAATATACCCTAACCGCTTCTTGTCTTGGTTACAAAGATTATGAAATGAAAATTAATCTAAGTAAAAATATCGAGAAATACATTCTAAAATTAGAGGAACAAACCCTAGCACTAAAAGAAGTCACCGTGACCGCAACATCCGGAAACAAGCTAAACAGTTCTTCCTCTATTAAAAAAGCGGCATTGGAACACGTACAGGCTTCCAGTATCGTGGACGTGATGCAATTACTACCCGGATCGTTGACCGTTAATCCAAACTTAAACGACATCTCGAAACTGACGATCCGGGACGTCACGGGAAAAGATGCCACCAACGCTTTCGGGACTGCCGTGATCGTGGACGGGGCACGTATGTCAAATGATGCAAACATGCAAATGACCTCTACCGCTCTATCCAATCAAGGCATAAGCACTTCGGCCGGAACCGGAATCGATGCCCGCCAGATTGCCGTGGATAACATCGAGTCGATCGAAGTTATCCGGGGTATCGCCTCTGCCGAATACGGAGACTTGAACTCGGGAGCTGTAATCGTCAAGACAAAGGCTGGGAAATCCCCCCTAGAGGTACGTTTCAAGACAGACCCAAAAATCAAACAGGTCTATGCAGGCAAAGGTTTTGCCTTAGGAGACAATAAAGGATTCTTGAACATTGACGCCGATTACGTGCAATCACAGAATGACATTCGAACCCCGGCAAAATCCTATAACCGTTTGACCGCACAAATCGGTTATTCCAACGTGTTCAATCCGCAAGGAAGAGCTTTTAGTTTGAATGCTAAGCTTAAAGGTCTAACCACTTTGGACAAACAAAAAAGTGATCCGGACAAGCAATCCGAAGAAAAGACAAAAGTTGAAAATCAGGAAATCAGTTTGAATATCTACGGGAACTGGATGATAAACAAAGCTTGGTTAACCAGCCTGAAATACACCGTGGCCGGATCTCTCGGAAAACAATACAACTGGGACCACGAACAACATACAACAGTCGGGGCTGCGACCACAAATTCCATGGAATCCGGAGAACACGTGGCCGGTTTTCTTCCCTATGAATATTATAGTGATCTGAAAATCGAGGGAAAGCCCGTTTACGCACAAGCCAAACTAACGGCCAACATCTCCGGGAAATACGGAATTTTCTATAATAACTTCATGTTAGGAGGTGAATGGAGTACAAAAGGAAATGAAGGCAAAGGAAAAAGTTTCGACCCGAACAATCCGCCGACCCAGAACATTCGTCCCCGTTCATTCAAAGACATTCCCTACATCAATGAATACAGTGGTTTCATCGAGGACAAAATAAAAATTGAAATAGGCAAAAGGTCAATAGAACTTTCTGCCGGAAGCCGATTCACCAAGATTGACACGAAAGGAGCTGATTTTGACGTGATCGTGGATCCACGTTTTAACGCCCGAGTGACATTATTAGAAAATCGCTGGAACAAGAAAGGATGGGAAAGCCTAAGCATTCGTGTTGGATGGGGAATCCAACATAAAATGCCGACACTGGCCTACTTGTACCCGGACCCGGCTTATATAGACAAAGCCAGTTTCTCGTTCAAAGATGACGCTAATGATCATAAATTAGCCGTGATTACCACGCATGTATTCGAAACGGACAATGACCATTTGAAAATCCCCAAAAGTAACAATTTCGAAATTGGGGTAGATTTCAAAGTACTAAATATTAATGCCAGTTTAGCTTACTTCAAAGAGGAACTGACCCATGGATACAACCAAGCCGGCTATGCCGTTCCCTATCAATACCGGGAATATAATTACAGTTCCAGCCTGACCAACCCGGAATACGTAAACGGAGAAGTCGTGGAAAACGGGACTTCCGTGGGTTACCGCACCTTGAAAACATTCGGGGTTTTCCAACGCCCAGATAACGGAATCAAAACCGATAAATGGGGGATAGAATACTCCTTCGATTTCGGGAAGATCGACGTGATCAAGACATCAATTCTTGTAGACGGGGCATTCTTCCACACAAAAACATTCGACAATAGCCTCAAAATGATTCATGAATCCCGATATATAAACAATGAACCTTATCCCTATGTCGGGTTATACGTGGGTGGTACCAATGTCGGAAATGGAAATCTTTATCAACGCTTGAACACGAACTTGCGTTTAGTGACCCATATTCCTCAATTACGTCTTGTTTTCACGTTAGGTGCTCAATGCGTGTGGATGGATAAATCGAAAGCCTTATCGAAATACCAGGGACAATGCCTAGCTTACATGAAAGACGACGACGGCAACATTATTGAAGGAAATGTAGAAAAAGACAAAACCTATAACAAGTATATTAATCCGGTAGCATACATGGATCAAGACGGTACTATTCACCCGTTCACTGAAACAGAAGCAAACGACCCGGTATTTCAGCACATGATCAAAAGCGGGAAGTCCACTTATTTCGTGGAAGATTCCCTTGATCCGTATTTCATGTTGAACCTGCGTATGACGAAAGAAATCGGGAAATTTGCCTCTCTTTCTTTCTACGCAAACAACTTCACCAATGCCAAACCTTGGAGATATTACCAATCCAGCGGTTCTAACTTTAGAGTAAACAGCGACATTAGTTTCGGTGCCGAAATCAGTCTGAAATTTTAACAGATTAAAAAAGGAATAAAGATGAAAACATATCATATACTTACACTTCTGGTCGTATTCCTTTTCACGGGATGTTTGAAAGAAGAAAAAATGAGTATCGAGGCCTTAATCAAGGTGAATATGCCGGAAGGTTTTGAAAGCATGAACCCGGAAGGGATTGACGTGAAACTATACAGCACAACTTCCGGCCTTACTTACACAAGCAAGTGTGACGCCTCCGGTATCGCAACATTTAACGTGGAATACGGTTTCTACGAAGCTGTAGCCCAACACCGGGAAAGAGGAGAAAACACGATCGACATTTTCAACGGAAGAATGGAACGAATCGTATTAAGTGAAAGCGCAAAAGATGGGGAAACTTACACGATAAACCTGACTCATGCTAAATTACAGCAGTTAATCATCAAAGAGGTTTACTACGCCTCTTGTAAAAAAGATGACGGTAAAAACTATGGAAAAGACGCTTATATGTCTATCTACAATAATTCCGACGAAATCGCTTACCTAGACAGTCTCTGCATCGGAACCGTAAACCCAGTCACGAGTAACAGTCCTAGTAACTTCACCAAACCGGACGGAAGTTTATGGGATGAAATTCCACTATTTATGATGGCATGGCAATTCCCCGGTACAGGTACAGATTACCCATTACAACCCGGAGAAGAGACGATCATCGCAATCAACGCCATCAACCACATGGATATTGCCTCACAATCCGTGGATCTTTCCAAAGCCGATTTTGCATTCTGGGATCCGCTGTTAACAGCTGCATCTGTTCCCGCACCGGGAGTTGAACCTTTAAACATGATCTGGAGAAATAACGGCACGGCATTTACCATCAGTTTGACCGGACCGGCCATGATCATCTTCAAAATTCCGACATCCGCAGCCATTAGTGCACAAGCCTATGCAGAAGACTCCAAAAATCTTCAACTGGATCCGGTAAAACCCAATGCCTCTCAAAAATACTTGATGATCCATAAA
Organism: Butyricimonas sp.; assembly: GCA_019423345.1. Lineage (GTDB taxonomy): Bacteria > Bacteroidota > Bacteroidia > Bacteroidales > Marinifilaceae > Butyricimonas. The sequence continues at coordinate 4,852 of JAHZBN010000047.1, forward strand.
GATTGGGTAATTGATGGTGTTGAATGCGTGACAAGTGCCAGTAAAGCAAACAAACGAATTCCGAATAACATTGACGCCGGATTCACCTATATCCCGACGAGCAACTTAGGTAATTCCGTTTGTCGAAAAGTAGACGAAGTTGTCGATGGCAGAACCATATACATGGACTCCAACAATTCCAGCGAGGATTTCGAAGTAGTTCCGAACACATTAAAAAAATAGATAGACGAACTGTATCTAAAAATGAAGATTATGAAATTCAAAAAAATATATACACTTGGTCTGGGTCTACTCATCGCCGGGATGTCGGCAGTAAATGCCCAAACTCAAGACAACGAGAAGATTTTTTACCGAATGGATCGGGTCAAAGCCAACAATCCCTGGACAAAGTCTTTAAACTATGCCGGATTAACATTCAACGAGAATCAAGATTTCACTATCGTAGAACTTGATTTTCAATATGGGAAAGGTAGTTTTAGAAATGTAAATGCTCCTCATGCGTTCAATAAAACAAACCTACAAACAGAATCCTTCCGAAGATTGAATAAAGTATTCTTCTACGGGAAATTCAGTTTTGACTACATGAATCGTCTTAAAATGGGATGGTGTAATGTTATCGACCCGTACCGCTCCCCAATATTCTTTGCAGACAGTATGCCGGGACGCCAGACCATGGAGACTTACATCCTGGAAGGCGGTATCGGCTACATGCTCGGGAAACGCTGGAGCATCGGAGCCAAAATCGATTACTTAACCGCTAGTAACGCCAAGAAAAAAGATGCCCGGAACAAAAACACGTACATGAACCTGAAAGTGTACCCGGGAGTGGTTTACCGTTCCCAATACCTGAACTTGGGACTGAACTTCATTTACCAGAAAGAAACCGAAAACATTGACATCAGGACAATTGGAACAGGACGGACACCGGAGCTCCTTTCCGTTGAAGGGTTGTGGTTCTACACGTCGGAACAAGTAAATTCAACTACCAGTATTATCCGGGACATTCGGGATGAATCCTTGGGCGGTGCCGCACAAGTGGAATTCCATTCCCGCCGAATCCGCTTCTTTAACCAATTCTCCATGTTAGAAAAGAAACAGGAAGTTTTCAAGGCCAACTACAATAAAGAGCGCGGGGGAGAAATGAAACAACGTGCGTATAATTACACCGGGGCTTTCAATGTCAGCGGAGAAAAATACAGTCACTATATTAACCTGCAAGCCGATTTTTCGAACATGCTAGGCTACGAGAACATCCAACAAAAAGAAGTCATAAACCAAAACAGCACTTGGACACAATTCGGGAAAAAGAATAAATCTTCCATCGAATCCATCGTTTACGACGCAAATTACAACCTGTTCCGTAATCGCACCGCATACAACAGTTGCTGGAACGCACAAATTGGGGCTAAAGGCTTTTACGCGGAAAGAGTGTACCGTCTCTACCCTGCCAAATTCCAACAAATATTGAGAAACACAGAAGGTTACCTTTCACTCGAAAAAAACTTCCTGTTCAAAAAAGGAATGCTGGATTGCGGCATAAATGGTGCTTACACGATCGGGGGAGGCACAATGCTAAAAATGAAACTGGAAGCCGAAACGGTCTTGCCGAATATTGACGAATACCCACAACGGAAAGACTTACTGGAACAGGAATTCGAGTACATCACGTCGGATAAAATTGCCGGAGGAGTAAACGTTCGCTACACCTATTTCCTCAACAAGGAAAAAGGGATGAACTTGTACGCTATCGGTAATGTCAATTATAAAAAGTCCACCAGCGGCCTGTATGACGGTAAGGACTGGACAACCTTACAAGCCACGATAGGACTATCATTCTAGGGAATCACAAATAACAAATATAGCAAAAAGAAATGAGCAAGATTAAGAAAAATTTATGGAGACACGTACTGCAACTGGGTGTAATTGCAGTCATTGCCGGATTCATTCTGAAAGTATTTTTCGGAGGAGAACCTGCCAACGTTGAAGCCTATTGTCCGTTCGGGGGCCTACAATCCCTCGTAACTTACTTGAATTCAAACACGCTGGCATGTAGCATGTCGATCGTGCAGATTATGATGGGAGTAACCTTGGCAATCGGTGTTATTCTTTTCAGTAAACTATTCTGTGGCTACCTCTGCCCCCTGGGTACGGTAACGGAATGGATGGCCGTGTTACGCAAAAAGATGAAAATAAACATCAACATCACCACGGGTTCAGTTGTTGACAAAATTCTAAGAGCAATCAAGTACATCCTGTTATTCTGGATATTCTACATGACAATTTCCAGCAGTGAACTATTTTGTAAGAACTTTGACCCGTACTACGCTATTGCAACCGGATTCAAAGGCGAACTTACCGCATGGATGGCGGTGATTTCTATCGCCTGCTTATTCCTGGGTAACTTGTTTATCAATATGTTCTGGTGTAAATATATCTGTCCGCTCGGGGCATTAAGCAACGTGTTCAAATTCACACTTACCTTCCTGGGGCTACTGATACTCTCGTTAATCCTAGGTTATTTCGGACTACCGATGCAATGGTACTGGTTACTAGGTGCAAGCTGTGTAATCGGTTATATCTTTGAGATCGTTTACCACGAGAGTAAAGTATTCCCATTACTCCGCATTACCCGAGATGACGAAAAATGTACCCATTGCGGTTTATGTAGCAAAAAATGCCCGCAACAAATTGACGTGGCAAACTTGAAAGTCGTGAAAGACATTGATTGTACTTTATGTGGTGAATGTATGGGAGCATGTAATAAAAATGCTTTACAGATAAACCGTAAACCGGCATTCCGATGGTTACCCGCAATTCTAGTCGTTGTTCTCTTCTTCGTCGGACTGTGGATGGGTACCCATTGGGAATTGCCGACTATTGACGAACGTTGGGGAGATCCGGCAAAATTAGAACACCTCGAATCATTTGAACGTGAAGGAATGAGAACCGTGAAATGTTTCGGTAGCTCCAAGGCATTTGCTGCCCGGATGAAAAACGTTCCAGGTGTCTACGGGGTAACGACCTACGTGAATAGATTCGCTGTCGTGGTTTACTATGACCCGAGTGAAACGAGTAAAGAAAAAGTAGAAAACGCCATGTTTACCCCGGTGAAACGGAAACTGAATACACCTCCTGCCGGAGTGGAACAATTAAAAATAATCACTTTGGGCGTTGAAAAACTATTTGACCAAATGGACGTAACCTTCTTGGGAAATATTATTCGTGAAAAAGAAGGCTTCTATGGAATCCAAACCGAATATGACTGCCCGGTAAGAGTGAAATTATTCATGGACATCAATAAACCGATTGATAAAAAAGAATTAAGAAGTATCGTCGAAACCCGTGAATTCGAGATGCCGGTGCATGGTGGTGGAGTTAAGAAAATCGAATGTGACTACGAGCTGGTAAACATCTCGAATCAAGTAGATACGATCGGTCGTCAGGAATTCCTCGAAATGATGTTCCCGGCAACCAAATCACGTTTCCAAATTGCCTTGAAGAAATACGGGGAAGATGCCGCCACGGCCGTTTACGAAATGCCTTACCCGGGATTAGACAAACCGTTAGTTCAGCGTCAAGTTCCCTATTTTGGAAGTTTCCTTTCCACCCAAGATGGAGTGATGGAACTCGCCACGGCACTGAACGGCGATACCCCGGTTATCCGGATCACGTATGTGAAAGAGGTACTAGACGATGATAAAATCTGGGAAATCCTTCAAACACCGAAATGGGAAATCCATTACACGAACGGGACGACCAAAGAAATTGATGCTACTCTAACCTTCAAAACACCGGGTAAAACCGTCGAATAAACACTTGTTTCCAAGAAGGAGTGTCAAAATGAATTTTGACACTTCCTTCACGGGAAACTCAAAACAATTTTACCATGCTTTCATCTTGTCAGAGTAATCCAAATGGATTACCCCGCAAGATTTATATCCATACAATTTGTAAATCACCATGATAAAATACATTATCTACACCATATTATTCATCTTGACCATCAGTCCCTTGGTGGCTCAGGACATCGGTGCAGGCCAAACAATCCCAATGGATCCCGATATACGGATCGGGAAGTTGGATAACGGACTGACCTATTACATCCGTCATTCCGAGAATCCTAAAAACAGGGGGGAGTTCTACATTGTCCACAACGTGGGGGCCATGCAAGAAGAGGACAACCAGAACGGCTTAGCCCATTTCCTGGAACACATGGCTTTCAACGGGACAAAACATTTCCCGAAAAAAAACATGTTGGAATACCTTGCCAGCATCGGCGTACGATTCGGAACCAACGTGAACGCCTTCACGTCCAGAAACGTAACGGCATACAATATCTCCGAAGTTCCCTTAGTTCGGGAAACAATCATCGATACCGTGTTGCTGATGCTTCACGACTGGTCCAGTTATATCACCTGTGATTCGGCTGAAATCGAGGCTGAAAGAGGGGTCATCCGGGAAGAATGGAGAACCCGGGACATTCCCCGCATGCGGCTATCGGAACAGCTGAATCCCGTGATGTACAACCACTCGAAGTACGCAAAACGTAACGTGATCGGGGACATAAATATCATCATGAACTTCAAACGTCAGACTTTGTTGGATTTTTATCACAAATGGTACAGGCCCGACTTGCAGGCCGTGATCGTGATCGGTGATTTTGACGTGAACATGATGGAGAGCAAAATCAAGACAATTCTATCACCACTACCTAAAGCACTGCATCCGGTACAAAAAGAAGTGTATTCGGTCCCCGACAACCAAGAGCCTCTTGTCGGAATCTCGACTGATCCGGATGCAGGTGCTATGGTGGTCAGACTCATGTACAAGCTAGACCTTCCTTCTCCCAGCGAAAGACAAACCGTGAAGGCCTACAAAACCGACTTGAAAAGAAGTTTTATTTCCGAATTATTCAAGAAGAGAATCATCAACAAAGCCGCACAAGGGAATCCTTATATTCGTCAAGGATCAGTCAATTACACGGATTTAACACCCGATAAAAAGATGGTGTTCATCATGGGTGCCGTGAAAAATAATAAAGTCAATGAAGCCCTGAATGAACTCGCTATCGAAGTGGAAAGAATAAAAAAACATGGATTCACACCGGAAGAGTTCAATGAACAGCAAGCCAATATGCTTAAATCCGTCAAACTCCAGATGAACCAGAGAAAGAACCTCAAAAGCGTAGATATGGTGAAAGCCTGTTTGGCCCATTTCACCACGGGAACCCCAATCCCGCCAAATGATTTTCTTGAAAAGATGTCAGTCTCCACATTACAAAATCTGACCTTAGAGGAACTGAACCGTACAGCCCTAGAGATGTTCTCTGATGACAACATACTCATCACGATACTCGGTCCCCGGCGAGAAAACATCAGTTATCCCGGTGAACAAGAGTTAATCGCCACCGTTCGGAACGCCAAGGACCAACACCTCACACCTTACATCCACCGGACACTAAAAGACACCCGGCTAATCACGAAGACTCCAAAAGCCGGGAACATTTTGGAAGAGAAGAAAAATGACACGATGGGTACTATCGAATGGACTCTTTCAAACGGTGCAAAGGTCATCATAAAATCATACCCGAACAAAAAAGACATTGTTGACATCAAAGGATTTAGCCAAGGAGGGACCTCTACTCTACCGGAAGAAGAACTTTCCAATGGATTCATGGCCAACAATTTCTGCCAACTCATGGGAGTGAAGAATTTCTCACGAAGTGATTTAAAACAAATCAATGTCGGCAAAGTAATCTCCATTACACCGGAAATCGGGGAATATCACGAAACATTAAGCGGGTACGCAGCCAAACGTGACCTGGAAACCTTGATGCAAATGATCTACCTTTACGTCACGGAACCGAACTTTGATCAACAAGAGTTTAACCGTCAGATCGAAAAAATAAAAAGCACGCTAAATAATCGCAAGGGCCTCCCTAAAGCCGAATATAACCAAGAGATTCGAGGCGTGAAATACAACCAGCATCCAAGGAAAACAAGTATGACCCTTGAAAAAGCGAACACGATCACCTTCGAAAAGACAAAACAAATATATCAAGAACGTTTTGCCAATGCCGGAGACTTCACGTTCATTCTCACGGGAGACATTGAACTGGAAAAATTAAAACCTCTAGTGGAGACGTACATTGCCTCTCTACCGACAACAGGAATAAAGCAGGAATACAAAGATAATCACGTGCGTTACGCTAAAGGAAAAATCATCCGGCATATCGAGAAAGAGTTGACAACCGACAAAGCCTCAATCAGCGTGCTTTACACGGCAAAACTCCCTTACTCCGCCGACAACAAAATTCTCTCGGCCGCTTTCCGCTATATCCTTCGGGACAGGTACATGAAATCCATCCGCGAAGAGAAAGGAGGAGCATACAGCGTAAGCGTGAATGCAACGGAAGAGGCTGTTCCGACCAATCAGATCGCAATAGAAGTGAATTTCGACACGGCCCCCTTCATGGCCGACGAAATGCTGGAGATTGTCCAGAAAGAAATCGATGATCTCGTCAAAAATGGCCCCTCATCTTCCGAATTGGAAAATGCGCAACGTTATTTCAACAAACTTTACAAGACAAATATTTCCACCAATTCCTATTGGCAGGAAACTTTATCAGACTATTACCTACACGGAATTGACAATTTCACGAATTACGAAAACAAGATGAGCAACCTAACTCCATCAGATATTCATAAGTTTGCCAAAACCGTGTTTGGACAGAAAAATAAAATGGAATTCGTATTACTACCAAAAAAATAACGGGATGAAGAAAATAACATTTATCAAAAGCATTATTGCTACTCTCTTAATTGCAAGTAGCACGTTTACAGCAAAGGCAGACGAAGGGATGTGGTTGATCCATCTTATGGCTCAAACCAATTACGAGGCAATGAAAGCCAAAGGGGTTGAACTCTCGGCAGAAGAAATATATAGTGAAACCACCCCTTCCTTAAAGGATGCCATCGTGGCCCTAGATTTCGGAAGCTGCACGGGAAGCATGATCTCCAAAAACGGTTTGATGATCACGAATCACCATTGTGCTTACGACGACATCCAGAAGTTGAGTAGTCTTGAACATGATTACTTAAAAAATGGTTTTTGGTCAAAAAATCAAAGCGAAGAAATTCGTATACCAGGTAAAACAGTCATGTTTCTAGATCGGGTGATCGACGTCACGGACGAATACCGAGAAGTACTGAAGAACTTCGAGAAAGATGACGGAACCATCCCATACACATCCAGAAGAGCCAATTCCGTGATCGAAAAAAAGTACGCAAAGAAAGGATTCGAAGCCTCATGCGCAGCCATGTTGCGCGGCAATAAATATTATTTATTCTACTATAAAGTGTACGAGGACGTGCGTCTTGTAGCGGCTCCCCCCACTTGTTTCGGGGCATTCGGGAAAGACACGGACAACTGGTCATGGCCACAGCACAAAGGAGATTTTGCCATGTACCGAGTGTATGGCGACAAGGATGGAAATCCTGCAAAATACTCACCAAATAACCAACCGATCACTCCGAAATACGTGCTACCCGTGTCAACAGCCGGAATTAAGGAAGGTGATTATGCTATGGTTTTAGGCTACCCTGGATCAACCGCCCGCTACACGCCCTCTTTCGGGATAAGCGAGAAAATTAACATCACGAATCCCGCCATGATTAAGGTTCGAGACACGAAATTAGCTATCCTACGGGAAGCCATGAATGCAGATGAAAAAATCAACATTCAATACGCTTCCAAATACTTCATGAACAGTAACTACTGGAAATATGCCATTGGCGAATGCGAGTACACAAAGAAATATGATGTTGTTGGTATCAAAACAGCAGAGGAGGCAAAACTAACTGCATGGATCAACGCTGATCCGACACGCAAAGCTAAATATGGTAACCTAATCGAGGAACTTCGAGCTTGTTACGCATTCGCCGCCCCCTATATGGCCACGGGCATCTATCACCGGGAAGCTATCGTAAACGGGGCTGACTTGACCCGCTTGGCGATGCGCTTTAAAGGATTTGAAAGCACCATGGAAAAACAAGGATGTTGTGTCCTACACAAAGATTGTGCTCAATGCAAAAACCTAAGACACTTCTGCGAACAATATTTTAAGGATTACGACGAACAGGTTGACCGTAAAATCTTTACTGCCATGATCGAGTTGTACGTGAAGAATATCGACCCGAAATTCTTCCCGGAAGAGATCGGTAACCTAGTAAAAAAATTCAAAGGTGATTACCAAAAATTGACCGATTACGTTTACAAAAATTCCATACTAACGACAAAAGACCGCTTGTTTACTTGGCTAGACAAGGGCGTTGATAAAAAAACAATCGACAAGGATCCGGCATATCTGATCACGAAGTCCGCACAAACGAAAAACTACGAGTTACGTGATTATTTAAAAGACAATAGTCAAAAAATAGGAACTTTACGCACACTTTACATGGAAGCTCTTGTCGAGATGAACAAGGGAACCGTGCTTCCTCCGGACGCAAATTCAACGATGCGAATCACTTACGGAACAGTTGGCGGTTACTCCCCCAAAGATGGTGTTATTTACGACTACCGTTCTTCTATCGACGGCTACAAAGAAAAATATGTGGAAAATGACCCTGAATTTGACTTGAACCCGGACTGTTGGGCTGCCATCCAAAAAGGAGATTGGGGACGTTATGCCGACAAAGACGGCAAACTTTATACCGGATTCGCCACAAATCTCGACATCACGGGAGGGAATTCCGGTAGCCCGGTGATCAATGCCAAGGGAGAATTAATCGGTTTGGCCTATGACGGCAACTGGGAATCCATGGCTGGAGACCTCTATTATAACCCTAAATATAATAAATGTGTATGTGTCGACATTCGTTTTGTCCTATGGATTCTAGACAAATACGCAAGGGCTTCAAATTTACTAAACGAGATTAGCATTGTTGAATAATAAAAAATTACTATATTTGTTTGGTCAAGGAGTGAGTAATCTTGATACGAAAAGCACACTACGATTATTTAATGTTTTTAATCAATCGGTCACTGAAGCACGCACCAAAAAAGTGATCTTAGTTTGATTCCTTGACATAGCGGTCTCCGAGTGGGGCCGCTTTTTGCGTCTAATCATTACACTCGCCCATATTACAATATACACTCTTAGGTGTCTCGCTAGTAAGTTAACGGGAAGTTAACCGAAAATCAATGGAGTAACACCGTAATTTTTTTTCTGTTCTTTATCTGATTTCATCCATCGCCCCCTAATTTTCAACCCACAACGATTTGCTATTAAAAATCCTCTCGAATATACACGTTCATTAAAAATAATTTCTATCTTTGTTCCGCATTTGGAAAGATGCAGGAGTGGCTGAACTGGCACGCCTGGAAAGCGTGTAATCCTCTAAAGGGATTCGGGGGTTCGAATCCCCCTCTTTCCGCCGAAAATCATAAAAATAGAGAGTTGGAAAGTGAAATCCGACTCTCTTTTTGCATATAAAAGGATTCCAAGCCTAATTCTTATCGATTTTTAACGGGATTTCTACAACGATTTTTCCTGTAAGGCGTATCAATAGTACAATTTCACCAGACAGATGATAACATCAAAAGGGAAATAAAAAGATTGCTAGCATAGGTAGAGAGTGAGAATTCCCGGAGTCATAGCCGGGGAATATAGTGAATGTAGATTGTTGCTAGTCTCGGTGCGGTTACTTCGTGATGAACGTAGCCGCACTTTTTTATCCCATACATTCAAACAATTATGAAAAACTTTCCCGCATATTACGGATAGTCTAAGATATTTGGTAATTTTGTGATGAAAAATAAAAAAGATTATGGATGATTTACAACATATCGGATATAGCCGGGAGGTCATTGAATTCGTTGCCGTTGCTAAAGAGTTTTGCGGTTATCTGGAAGGCTCTCACGAAGAAGACGCCAGCGAGTTGCTTTCAAAATTACAAAAGTTCATCCCGCTAATTTACTTGAAAGGCAGCCTATTACCCTCGTGCGAAAGCGATAACCTCGGCATGATGGAAGAAATAGTGACAGAGGAAGATTACAATGCCTTACTCGCTACATTAAGCCGGACACTAGGCGAGAATGACGAATATCTGGAAGTTTTCGACGAGAATATGCAATACAGCGAAACTCCGGTCGTAAATTCGATTTCCGAAAAACTCTGTGATATTTACCAAGATCTGAAAAATTTTATTTCCGCATATCGCAGTGGAATGATTGATGTCATAGAGGAAGCTCTATGGCAGTTAAATAACAGTTTTGAATTATATTGGGGAAAGGCGTGTGCTAGCGTATTAAGAGCAATACATTTGGCAATATATAAAGTAGTAGACACGGACGACTCCATGTAGGAGAGATTGACATGGAATACAAGACGAAGATCAGCGAAGAAGAAATAGAAGAATTACCAAACTTCACGTTTGATGGAGAGATCATCGTGATTGATCATGAGGATAAAATTGATGCAGCCGTGAACGATTTATCGTCCTACTCGCATATCGGGTTCGACACGGAAACCAAACCGGCATTCAAGAAAGGGGTAACACATCAGGTAGGCCTGTTACAACTGGCCACCGATAAACGGGTATACTTATTCCGTTTGAACAAATGCGGCCTGTCCGAATCATTACAGGATCTTTTGGCCAATGAAAATATAATGAAAATCGGTGTCGGGATACGCGATGACATCCGGGGACTTAGGAAACTAGCCAATTTCATCCCGGCAAGCTTTCTGGATTTACAAATATTTGCCAAGGCATTTGGCATAGAAGAGATGTCATTCTCTAAATTAATGTCCATTATTTTCAAGGTGAAAATATCCAAACGGCAACGGACGTCAAACTGGGAAGCCCCACGATTGACCCCTGCACAATTACATTACGCAGCAACCGACGCATGGGGGGCGCTAAAAATGTACAAGGCGTTAAAATCCGGCAACAGCCAGCTACAACAAGTGTCCTAGAGTTTGTAAAGTAATACTTTATAAACTCTCTTCTACGGGCACGGAAAAATAAAACGTGGTACCTTTCCCCTCTTTCGATTCAAACCATAATTTTCCGTGATTCATTTTCACAAAATCCTTGCAGAGCTGTAACCCCAACCCACTCCCCTTCTCTTTCTGTGTTCCGTAAGAAATAAAATGTAATCCGTCATCCAGCAACCCCTGCTGATGCTCCTCACCGATCCCCTGCCCTCTATCCTTCACAATTACCGTCAGGGACCCGTTTTCTTCCCTGCAATCCACATCAATCCTTCCCCCCGTGTAGCTGAATTTAATCGCATTGGATAATAAATTACGCAACACGGTCTTCATCATATTTACGTCCGCATACCCGGTAAAAGGTCGATCAATATGATTGTAAATCTTTATTCCCTTCGCCTCTGCTATATTCTCCTGTAATACGATCACTTCTTTCGCCGCCTCCGTGAAAGAAAATGCCTGCCTGTACGGCTGTAATAATCCATTCCGGCTATTGCTCCATAGCAACAGGTTTTCCAGCAACAAGAAAGCCTCATCCGTAGTCTCCTGCAACATCTTGATAAGATTCTTTATATTATCATCCGGAATTTTCTCTTTCTGGTGATCAAGCGCTTCAAGAATCATTTTAAGCGTACCAATCGGGGCACGCAAATCATGAGCGATAACGGAATATAGCTTGTCTTTAGAACGGGATACGCTTTGGATACGTTCATTCTGCCTCTCTATGATACGTTGTGATTCCAGTAAAAGCAATTGATTGTTTATTCGCAAGATTAACTCCCTTTTACTCAACGGCCGGGAAACGAACTCCACCCCCTCGTAATCGGCCACCTTCCGAAAATCTTCGTAACGGTTGGGAATTGTCATGTAGAGTATCGGGATTTGCTTGGTCAGAGGATTCTGTTTCAATTGGCGAACAACCGTAACACCCTTTCCCTCCTCTAACGCAAAGCGAATAATAATAATATCCGGCAACCTTAACTTAGCAAGTAGAAACACCTCGTCCGCATCTAGAGTAGGTAATAATTTAAAATTCTCTCCAGCCAACAGGCTTTTCATCTTTTCCAAATTCGAAATAGAATCGTCAGCCAAAAGGATTGTATATTCGCTATGATCTATATGCATTCGCCACAAATTTATAACCAATTTTTGATAAAAGTTCCTCGTAGAGCCGATTAAATGCCATAACCTTTTGACTTAAATTATCAAATGACTCATTATTACCAATTTCATTCCTACCTAATAAATTATCTTTGATTGCTTTCCACTCTGGGTACATAGTCTCGGAAAAAGTTTGCAATTCAGTTTCCAGCAATGTTAATTCATGCTCAATCTCCTTAAAACGAGTCACGTCATGCCCGATCAAGTGAATTTCAGTGTGATCCCGATCCAACCTGACCGGATAAGCATACCATTCGATAAATACCACCTCATCATCACGCATTACCTTGGCATTAAACGTCAACAAATCCTCTGGGAACTTCACCACTTCCTCCAATCTCTTTGATGAAATATCCATTTCAGTCATTAACTCCCCGATCCGACTCCCGATAATATCATCCGGATTATCCCCGAATAAGGAATAAAACGTCTTGTTCGAGAAACTGATATGTAAATGCCGGTTCAAGCGAAGAATGTAATCTACCCGGTTTTCAACAAAGTCTTGATACAAGGCATGATGTTTTACCAATTTTCTTAAAATCAGTTCTTTCTCCAATGCGCCGGATAGTACGGAAGCCACCTGTACCAAAAATGCAATCTCTTCCCCCGACCACGGTTCCTCGTGGTGACAACGGCTTAAGCACAAAAAGGAAAAAATATGACTAGATATATACAAGGGTAAAAATATAGCACAATTGACCTCCATCGCCTGCATGATATTTTTCAGACTTTCGTTCGTCACGTCATTTATATCCCGAATATAGATATAATTGTCCCTCTCTAAATTCTGTTCCAACTTGCGGTCATAATAGAAACTGCGTTTCTCCCCTGACTCCGGTAAAACAGACTCCCCGGTACGGGTCCATTCTTCCGATATAGTAAATGTCATATCGTGATTAATACTCACGATATAAACCTGATCAGCCCGCTCGTGTTCGCCCAGTTTCTTTAATGCCAACTTCACGTTTCTATTCAAACCCACGCTCGTGGATAATAAAACGTTTAAATCAGATAAAAACTCTACTCCTGTTATGTTATTTTCTGTCTCCATACGCTTGTTTGGCTCGTTTAGTCCTCAATATTTGTTTCTTTTTCTAGTATTTATACACGAATTTCACACTTCAGGTTACATGATTCTACATTTTTATATAACAAGATTAAAATCCATCTACAAACAACTTTCTATAAACCAATATATTAAATACACGCCCTAAATTTAGTCTATAAAAATCTCCGAAAACATTTGGTAACTGAGAAGATTTTTGTACTTTTGTGCCCGGGTAAGTCCTATGCGACCAGCTCCTATCGAACTCCCCCAGGGTCGGAAGGCAGCAAGGGTAGATGGTTGAGCGGTGCGACATAGTAAGCTTACCCTTTTAGAAAGTGCCTCTTTAGCTCAGCTGGCCAGAGCACGTGATTTGTAATCTCGGGGTCGTTGG
>JAHZBN010000048.1:0-16745 GCA_019423345.1 Butyricimonas sp.
ATTCTGTTTCTCACCCGGTGTGCCACCGTGCCACTCACGGGTAGACACCAACTTATCCTATTCCCGGAAGACCAGATGGTCTCCATGAGTTTAACCTCATACAGTAGCTTTTTGAAAGAAAACAAATTATCTACCGACGTTGTCAACAAACAACGGATCAAAAATGTAGGAGCCCGCATTTCGAAAGCCGTCGAACAATATCTTGCCGCTAACGGCTTACAAAACCAGATCGCTAATTTTGAATGGGAATTCAACCTCGTGGCCAGTAACGAACCTAATGCCTGGTGTATGCCGGGAGGTAAGGTCGTTTTCTACGAAGGTATATTACCTTATTGTCAGAATGATGCGGGAATCGCCGTCGTGATGGGACATGAAATCGCTCACGCCGTGGCGCACCACAGCAACGAGCGGATGAGCCAACAGGCGCTCATTCAATACGGCCAAGCTGCCGCCACAGAAATTCTAGGACACAACCAAAGTGATACAAGAAAAGCCATCCTAGCCGCCGCGATCGGCATGGGAACCAACGTGGGAATCACTCTTCCCTTCTCCCGTAAACACGAGTACGAGGCTGATCATCTAGGACTGATTTTCATGGCTATGGCCGGTTACGACCCGAATGAGGCTGTTGCTTTCTGGACCCGTATGGCAAACGCATCAGCAGGCAAGCAACCCGAATTCCTGTCGACCCATCCTGCAGACGAAAAACGGATTGCCAAACTAAAAGCGGCCATCCCGGAAGCGTTGAAATACAAGAAAAACTAGAGCAACAACAAAACACATCATAATCAATACATTGGCTTACATCTATTCGTTATCTCTTCGATATACTCCCGTTAAAACACTCCTCTATAAGAACGAAGACTTAGCGACGCCACAAGAACCGTTCAACGAACAGATGCAAGCCCATAATAAACGAAAAACAAACCATGAATGACAAGAATAAGGCATTAATTTACCCTTTCCCGTCATTTTCAAAGAGAAAATTTCTACTTTTGTTGAATCATATCAATAAAGCATTATAGTATCATGGAAAACAAGTTAACGATATACAACACGTTAAGTCGAAAAAAAGAGTTATTTGAACCCATTAACCCGCCTTTCGTAGGATTATACGTTTGTGGACCTACCGTGTACGGGGATGCACACCTCGGCCACGCCCGTCCGGCAATCACCTTTGACTTGTTATTCCGTTATCTTAAATTCATGGGATACCGGGTAAGATACGTCCGCAACATCACTGACGTGGGTCACCTCGTGAATGATGCGGATGAGGGAGAAGACAAGATCGCCAAGAAAGCCAAACTGGAACAACTGGAACCGATGGAAGTGGTACAATTCTACTCGAACCGTTACCACAAAAACATGGAGCAACTGAACACGCTGTCCCCTAGCATCGAGCCACACGCATCCGGTCATATCATCGAGCAACAGGAATTAATCAAACAGATCATCGAAAACGGTTTTGCCTACGAAAGCGAGGGAAATATCTATTTCGACGTGGAACGCTATAACCAAAAATATCACTACGGTAAACTATCCGGTCGTAAAATCGACGAATTGTTTGCCAACACGCGGGAACTGAGTGGACAACAGGAAAAACGTAACCCGTTTGACTTCGCCTTATGGAAAAAGGCTTCTCCGGAACACATTATGCGTTGGCCCTCTCCCTGGGGTATAGGATTCCCGGGTTGGCACCTTGAATGTTCCTGCATGAGCCAGAAATACTTAGGAGAAACATTTGACATTCACGGAGGCGGTTTGGACTTGCAATTCCCGCACCACGAATGTGAGATCGCCCAGAACGTGGCCGCACAAGGACACGAGGCGGTAAAATACTGGATGCACAACAACATGGTAACCATCAACGGGCAGAAGATGGGTAAATCCCTTGGTAACTTCATCACGCTGGATCAGCTCTTCACGGGCGACAACAACGTGCTGGAACAGGCTTACTCCCCCATGACCGTGCGTTTCTTTATCCTGCAGGCACACTACCGTAGTCCGCTGGACTTCTCGAACGAGGCATTAAAGGCAGCGGAGAAAGGCTACGAGCGCATGATGGCAGCCGTGTCACAACTCAACAGACTGAAAGCGTCCAACGAGAACACGGTAGACATCGCCACCTTACAAGCAAACTGTTTCGAGGCTATGAATGACGATTTGAACACGCCGATATTAATCGCCCATTTGTTCGAAGGTGTTCGCATCATCAATTCCATCGCGGCAGGTACGGAAAAGATCAACACCGAAAACTTGGAAATGTTGAAAAACCTGTTCCACAGTTTCGTGTTCGATATCCTCGGTCTCAAAGGAGAAGAGGACTCCAGTGCCAGCAACCAAGCCCTAGGCAAAGTTATTGATGCCATGATGAACGTGCGGAAGACCGCCCGGGCAAATAAAGACTGGGCTACCTCTGACCGTATCCGAGACGAGCTGAAAAACGCAGGTATTCAAATAAAAGACACGAAGGACGGTTACGAATGGAGCCTTGAATAATTTTAGATTTTAAATTTAAAATTTAAAATATTATACATTATGCCTTATCTCTACTACATATTACTTTCGCTCTTGTTTCTCTCGGCCTGTCAAGGTGAAAAAAAGAGCAAAGGGAATCAAAACCAAGTCACGGTAGACAACGCTCAAAGTCGCAAAACGACGGGACCTAAATACGTGAAAAGCGTACAATTCGTGTATCCCATGAAATTTGACACCTGTCAGTTCAACGAGGAACTCAAAATTGTATACGCGAACAACAAACACTATAAAATAGATTCCGCCCACCTGTTCTTCAACCAGAAACAGATTGCCACGCTTGATAGCGTAACCCGGGAATTCGTGTTCAAAATCCCGAAAGAAAAATGTGGTACCAACACGCTCAAAGTGATTGCATTCCACCCCAACAATAAATGTGGGGTAGCCACCCAATCCTTTATCGTCAAACCGGATAAGGCTCCAAAATCACTTCAATACCAACTGGTGAAAACCTATTCCCACGCCACGGATGCTTCCACGCAGGGATTGGTATATATAGATGGCATTATCTACGAGGGTACCGGTATCAAAGGCCAATCCACCTTGCGCAAGATCGACTTGGAGAACAACAAGACATTGTCCATGTTGGGATTGGACAGCCAATATTTCGGAGAAGGGATCACGGTTTACAAGGACAAAATATACCAACTAACCTGGACTTCCCAGAAAGCTTTCGTGTACGATTTGGCCTCTTTCACACTGTTAACGACATTCGACTACTCCATGGAACAAGGCTGGGGGCTGACCACGATGAAAGACAAACTCATCATGAGTGACGGTTCACACAATTTGTACCATCTAGACCCGACCCTCTTCAGTGTCGTTAAAACCGTGGAAGTCTTCGACAACAAAGGTCCGGTGACCAACTTAAACGAACTGGAATATATAAACGGTTATATCTGGGCAAACGAATGGCTTACAGACCGGATTGTCATCATCGACCCGCAATCAGGCGAGGTGATAGAGGAACTGCTACTACCAAACCTGCTCACCGCCTCCGAAAGAGCCAAACTGGACCAAAACGATGATGTTCTAAACGGTATCGCATACAACGAAAAGAAAGGCACGATTTACGTCACCGGAAAACACTGGCCGAAGTTATTTGAGATAAAAACGTTCTAATTTTAGATTTTAAATTTTAAATTAAACAACCTTGATGTATACTTGAAATTCTAAAATAAATAAATGACAAGAATCTAAAATTAATCCGTGTTCAGAATTTAAAATCTAAAATTTTAAAATTGAATTTATGGTTGACGTAAAAATAGAGCCCTCTTGGAAAGAACTCTTAAAAGATGAATTTGAGAAACCCTATTTCTCTGAGTTGATCCAATTCGTGAAAAACGAGTACAAGACCACCAAGATATACCCCCCGGGAAAACTCATTTTCAATGCCTTTGACCATTGCCCTGCGGAACAGACGAAGGTCGTCATTCTCGGACAAGACCCGTACCACGGTCCCGGTCAGGCGCACGGACTTTGTTTTTCCGTACCCGAAGGCATCGAACAACCGCCATCCCTACAAAATATTTTCAAGGAAATAAATAATGATTTGGGTAAACCCGTTCCCGTATCCGGCAACCTCGAACGCTGGGCAGAACAGGGGGTGTTATTACTGAACGCCACGCTGACCGTAAGGGCACATCAGGCAGGTTCCCACCAGAACAAAGGTTGGGAAACTTTCACGGATGCCGTGATCAGAATCATCTCGGAAAAGAAAGAAAATCTCGTTTTTTTCCTTTGGGGTTCCTATGCCCAACGTAAAGGGGCTTTCATCGACACCCGGCGCCATCTGGTACTGAAGTGCGTCCACCCATCACCTTTATCGGCTAACCGAGGGGGATGGTTTGGTAACCACCAATTCAGCCAAGCGAATAGTTATTTAAAATCACACGGCTTAAAAGAAATAGAGTGGTAAAACCACTCTATTTTTTTCACCCGAACGATTTTAAGTCACTAGCGACAGGTTAATAAATTACAAATTCAGACAAAATTATGGCCTTGGTACTTTAAACTTGTAATTACCACTTGAAAATTCTCCTAATTTTCAATCTCCGCAAACGTTTGAAATTTTTCCCTCGTTTCCTTGCAAATCTCTGTTTTTAATGCTTAACTTTGATGCACGAAATATAAACATAGCAGTTATGGTTAATTACAAAGACTTAGGACTGGTTAATTCCAGAGAAATGTTCAAGAAAGCAATGGAAGGTAAATACGCTATTCCGGCTTTCAATTTCAATAACATGGAGCAAATGCAAGCTATTGTTGCAGCTTGCGTGGAAACAAAATCTCCAGTTATCTTACAAGTATCCAGTGGTGCCCGTAAATATGCAAATCAAACCATATTACGTTACATGGCACAAGGTGCGGTTGAATATGCCAAAGAACTTGGATGCAATATTCCAATTTGTCTTCACCTCGACCATGGCGACACGTACGAATTGTGCGTATCTTGTATCGAAATGGGATTCTCTTCTGTTATGATTGATGGATCGGCCCTTCCTTATGACGAGAACGTGGCATTAACCAAAAAAGTGGTTGACTATGCTCATAAATATGATGTTACCGTAGAAGGTGAACTTGGAGTACTGGCCGGAATTGAAGATGATGTCGTTGCCGCAGCCAGCGTTTACACCAGCCCGGATTTGGTGGAAGACTTCGTAAAGAAAACTGGAGTAGATTCATTGGCAATCTCCATCGGAACTTCCCACGGGGCAAACAAATTCAAACCGGAGCAATGTACCCGTAATGCAGACGGAATCCTCGTTCCTCCCCCATTACGTTTCGACATCCTGGAAGAAATCGAAAGACGTATCCCCGGATTCCCGATCGTTCTCCACGGATCATCTTCCGTACCACAAGACAAAGTGGCTATTATCAATAAATATGGCGGTGCATTAAAAGATGCCGTGGGTATCCCGGAAGAACAATTACGCCGAGCCGCCACTTCTGCCGTATGTAAAATCAACATTGACTCCGACGGCCGTCTGGCAATGACCGCTGCTGTCCGTGAAGTCTTTGCCAATAAACCGGCAGAATTCGACCCGCGTAAATACTTGGGACCCGCCAGAGAAGCATTAAAAGAACTATACAAGCACAAAACCGTGCATGTTTTAGGAAGTGCCAACAGGGTAGAATAAAAAAAGGGACTCATTGAGTCCCTTTTCTTTAAAAAAAAATACTAACTTTGCGCCCTATTTGGATTAATACCATAGGAGCAAAATGCAGAAGATTAGAAACATCGCGATTATCGCGCACGTTGACCACGGGAAAACCACATTGGTCGACAAAATGATTTTTCAAGGAAACTTATTCAGAGAAACAGAAAATACAGGTGATCTATTGCTGGATAACAACGACTTGGAGAGAGAGCGAGGGATCACCATCCTAGCCAAGAACGTATCCGTTCATTATAAAGATTACAAGATTAATATTATTGATACCCCAGGCCACGCCGACTTCGGTGGAGAGGTGGAACGCGTGTTGAACATGGCTGACGGAGTATTATTATTGGTAGACGCTTTTGAAGGTACCATGCCTCAAACACGTTTCGTGCTTCAAAAAGCGCTTGCCCTCGGCAAGAAACCGATTGTTGTAGTGAACAAGGTGGACAAACCGAACTGCCGCCCGGACTTCGTGTACGAGCAAGTATTCGACTTGATGTTCTCTTTGGATGCCACGGAAGAACAATTGGACTTCACCGTGGTTTACGGTAGTGCCAAACAAGGTTGGATGTCCACCGACTGGCACAAACCCACGACGGACATTACCCCGTTACTGGATGCCATCATCAAAGACATTCCTGCCCCAAAAATACAGGAAGGAACCCCGCAGATGCTAATCACGTCTCTGGAATACTCCTCTTACGTGGGACGAATCGCCATTGGCAAACTGACCCGCGGAACATTAAAATCCGGAATGCCTGTCACCCTCTGCAAAAGAGACGGAGTAACATTGGTTAAAACCCGAATCAAAGATTTAATGACCTTCGAGGGGATGGGAAAACAGAAAGTTGACGAAGTGCAATGTGGAGAAATTTGCGCACTTGTCGGGATCGAAGGATTCGAGATCGGTGATACTATTGCGGACTTCGAAAACCCGGAAGCACTGGATCCCATCGCAATCGACGAGCCAACCATGAGTATGTTGTTCACCATCAACGACTCACCATTCTTTGGTCGGGATGGTAAATACGTGACCTCCCGTCATATCAAGGAACGTTTGGACCGGGAGTTGGAAAAGAATCTAGCCTTACGAGTAGAGCCGGGACAATCGGCCGATTCATTCATTGTATTCGGACGTGGTGTACTTCACTTGAGCGTACTGATCGAAACCATGCGTCGTGAAGGCTACGAACTGCAGGTAGGTCAGCCGAAAGTGATCATCAAAGAAGTGAACGGGGTGAAATGCGAACCTATCGAGGAACTGACCATCGACCTCCCGGAAGAAGTATCGGGAAAAGCCATCGAGATGGTGAACCGTCGTAAAGGAATCATGACCAACATGGAACATCGTGACGAACGGGTACATCTAACCTTTAATATTCCTTCACGGGGAATCATCGGTTTGAGAAGTAACCTGCTTACCGCCACCGCCGGAGAAGCTGTCATGTCCCACCGCTTGAAAGGCTTCGAACCCTACGCCGGGGAAATTGAAATGCGAACCAACGGTTCACTGATCGCCATGGAAACCGGTGATTCATTCGCTTACGCCATCAACAAATTGCAAGATAGAGGTAGATTCTTCATCACCCCCGGTGACGAGGTTTACGCCGGACAAGTGATCGGTGAAAGTACCCGTCAGGATGACATCGTGATTAACGTGTGCAAGTCCAAAAAACTGACCAACATGCGTGCCAGCGGTTCCGATGAAAAAACAAATATCGCTCCTCCCATACTTTTCAGCCTGGAAGAGGCTCTTGAATACATCAAAGAGGACGAATACGTGGAGGTTACCCCGAAATCCATGAGACTTCGCAAGATATACCTCGATGAAAACGAAAGAAAGAGAAGAAGTAAAACCATAGAATAAATAAAAAAACCACCCGCGGGTGGTTTTTTTATTTATTCTCTCCCCAAACATATTTGAATATTATTTCATATCTTTACGAGATAGTACGTGTCATTAAAATACCAAGCCATGGAAACTGAAAAGAATGCCGAACCTACCACAGAGAAAAAGTTGCGGAACGTGCGCACGTGCCTGTACATACTGATACTTGCTGCTATCACCAAACTAGCCATGACTGATTTCACCGAACTATCATACCAATCTTGGATCAGCGTGATTATCATCGTTCTGGTCATCATCCTCGTCTTGGCTATTGAACGAGGCATCCGCAAAAAACTGAAAGAAGAAAAATAATCCCTATATCGTCATTTTCACTAGGGAACCGTAATCCACATCATCCGTGAATGCTTGATTAAAATTATATTTCCCGGCATAAATCAACGCTGCCCGAATCGTCCCTCCGTGAGCGAACACACATACTTTCCCGTATTCCGTCTTCTTCAGATCATCCAAGAAAGCCGACACCCGGTTATATTGATCCAGAAAGCTCTCTGCTCCCCCGGCAGGCATACTTAACCAATCATCATACCATTCCTGCAAACGAGGATCTCGAATCTCATCCCAACGTTGTCCTTCCCAACTCCCGAAATTCAATTCCTTCAATCGGTCATCCAGAATCGGATTTTCATAACCGCAGTAAACGGCCAACTTCCTGCAACGTTGTAATGGGCTAGAATACACTGCATCAAATCTCTCCCCTTTCAGTTTCACCCTCACCTTCTCTGCCTCTTCCGGGAAAGAATCGGCCACATCAACATCCGAATTCCCGTAGCACGTTCCCGGAATAACTGCCGTTTTCGTATGTCTAATCAAAAATACTTCCATATAAAAACCTTTTATCTTGTAAAATTCGCCATTTTTTCGATACGCCATGAAAATTTAGCTATAAATTTTAGTATTCACCAGCTATTTAAACTTAACCTTCACCAACCGGGCAGACGTCTCTTCTCCCAACGACAACGCAAATTGTTTAAAAATCTGACGCAATAACGGGTCTTGCGTCTCCCGTATCACCTCTTCCGGCACGGGTTCTATAAGTGCATAAAAATAGTCTTCATCAGCAGAGAGAAAATGGATTTCCAAATTATGATCCGCTTCCCAATAAATCCCTGAATCTTTATCCCGGGCATAAAGAAAGTTGTACGCCACCGCCTGAGGTCCACAACTGGTGAAATAAAAGAACTTCCCGCTTTCACACAAATAAATCGGCATCTTGTAATAATCTGCCCTCATGTAATCCGGTAACGTCAAATCACCTTGAGAATTCGGCATTCCCCGTTTCCCAAAATCAAAGGTATAGGCCTTTTCCAACTCTCCTTTAGTATTCACCCGGTAACACGCATTATCACCTCCTTGCGTACGGACCAAATAAGTATTGCCAACAGCCTGCGACACGATAAAAATATTCACCGTAAACCCAACCTGCGGAATCGAACTCTCCAACTTTTCCCCGTTCTTGTCGAACCGGGTCATTAGCAGATGTCCCGGTTCAAAATTATTAGAACAAGGAGCTGAAATCGAATAATAATAAAACCCACCATCCGTGGCTGGAGCAATCCCATCGAACTGCTGTAAAGACTTATCCATCAAAAGCCGTTCAATTTCACGCCCATCATTCAAGTCAAAAAATACAATTTCTCGATTCCCATGTGCAAACAGCAATTTTCTCTGATCCAAACTGATACAGGCATCCTGATGATAAGGACATTCTTTTCCTAAATCATATTTCATCGTAAACTGATACTCTCCGGTAGCATCAAAACACATCACCTCCCGCCCGTACATTAGAAACAAATCCCCATTAGGTCCAATCAACAATTTTTTCTGCATCCATTCTTGCAATCCGGCATCAAACCGCTGTTTAATCGGGATCACTTGTATTTCCTCGATCCGATCAGCCAGATCGGTAACCAAAGTACATTGTTCCAACGGACGTAACTCCCGCACCTGTTCCTGGGCTGAAAGCATATGCCCCCAAGCTCCCAAACAACAAAAGCAAAAACAGATAATAATTGATTTCATTTTCATAAGTCGTTTTGGTATTCCACAAATTTATCACAAACATCTGTAAATACGTTACTTTTGTCAAATATAAAAAGCACCATTCTCCCGCTCAAATTGCGTTCAAATGGTGCTTCACTCACACATCAGACAAGTACTCTAATTTTTCTTGAAATCAATACTCTTAATTTTACACAATCCGGACCAGCTAAAGCCGGGTACTTTTTCCACGATAATATTGTTAGGATCATTAATAACCCGATACCTCGTCAGAGTTCCCCCTGTTTCTTCCGGTAACGAGGGATCGTAAGTACCCACGTAGAAGAAATCATCATTGGTCCCCACGTCAACCAGAATATCATAATGTAACAACGTGATCTCCTGATCTCCGAAATCCTCCAGCACTTTCACCGTTTCGGCCACGTAATCATAGGCATACAACTTCGACCCAACAGCGTAAAACAAATACGTCCGTTGCGCACTGGCACCGAAGAATTTAGCCTTATCCAAATCCGTGGCTTTATCCAACGAATATTTTTTATTTTTCACGATACTCTCCCACCCCCATTGAAACCTAAGCGCATAAGAGTACAAATAATGCTGTCCCCCGTTATCTTTCAATATCGTGTAGCAATACCCATCAAGGAAACGACTGTTAATGCTAGTGACATAATCCAGCCCCGGTTTCCAAGAAAAAATTTCCACATCATCCCGTGTATCCTTCAACGTATCGCAATACCCGGCAGGAGACCCGTAAGCCCTTCCCCCAGCATAAACGAAACGCTGTTCGGTCTTGTTATACAGAATATAGTAATACGTCATCGCCTTGGGATTATAAGCGATCTTATCCCCGATATCAAAAAGATCGTAAGTTCCCTGATAATGATTCGCCGGATTCTGGAAGATAGAACTTTGAATCATGGAACTATTGTGAAACAACAGATCATCAATAATAGCTGCCCGGTTCCAATTACGCATCTGCCCCACATCCTGAAGCGTGAAATGTTCCAAACTCCCCGGATCAAAGAAATTATACTTCAGATGCGTGTGATCTCCTCCCTTGAAATCCTCGCGGGTCAAACGATACGTACCGTCTCCTGTGGACACGTGTATCATGTTATCCCTGTAATTATCGACCACCCACACTTTCACGGGATTCCTCAAAACGGGAAGACCACTCTCTTTCAAAAGGTCTTTCAAAACGAGCGTATCCACGGAATACGTGACCATATCCAAACATGCTTCCCCGTTACTGTTTTCCCCAAGAACGACCCAACCGCTAGTCAATAAATCCTGCACCTGAAAAGCGGTAACATTCCAATACTCCATCGTGTTCAACGTATCTTTCACTTTAAAAAACAACGTGTATGTTCCTGATGGCAGACTCATCGGATACACCAAATCACGCTCTTTACCGATAGGATATTCCGTAAACTCAATGCCGTTAAAGCGAGCCACCCACTCGAATGTCAGATGTTCACTTTCTCCCAGTTTGAATTTCAATTCGGGAGAAATTCGGAGAGTATCCACGTACGAAGTGAGAAGATAAGTGGTGTCAAAACCCCGGTTGTTGATTGTTATTTCGTTAAAATCATGATAATCGTAATTCCCCTTATCATCATAACATCCCATGCACAAGCCTACTGCCAGCAACACGAGCAAACCTATTTTATTTTTCATATCCTTCATTCTTCAATATTATTAAACCAAAGGTCCTACGGCCATCTTCACCGGATTTCCGTCCTTATCCAATTTATCCTCGTAAACGGTTTCCCCTTTCGCCTCCATCTCTTTCAGGTATTTATCCAACCCTTGGGCATAAACCCGTTGTCTCTCCATATCCATGTCTACCACGTTATCGAAATCAGCCATTTGCAACCCGAACATCTCACACAATAACTTGATCTTTTTCTTGGAGTAGGGGCCTAGATAATTTGTTGTCCACGCTTTTGGCAGGAAAACGTCATCCGTGAGTCCCACCACGTGACGGATCGCATTCTGGTTTTCATCCGTGTAATCTTCATGCTCCAAGGGACGCCAAATACTCATCGGCAACGAAAAATATTCATTTTCTTCCAGCTGAAGGGTCACATAATAGACGGAATCCAGCATCTTTTCCTGCCGGAACCCCGTGAATTCCACGTATCCGTCACGCTCGCCGGCAGGTATCACATACCGTTTTTCCAAGGGAGCATAATCTTCACCCACGGTTGCAGTCGTTAGCGAATCGATCACGGTCACAGTAAAATAACGATCACTCCCCATAACCGGCCCCATCACCCGAACTTTCAACCACACCGTAGTATCGTTCTCCAAGAGCATAGAAAAAGGCAACAACGTCGTGTCTATATGCGCCCAGATTTCCGGATTCCCAGACAGACTAGGGGGCACTTCTTGAACACAAAAATAGACTCCGTCTTTCCCCTCGTAATCCATCATCTCTTTCTCGCACCCAAGAAATGACAGAATGACTGATAATAAAAATATATATTTTTTCATGTGACGAAATTTTAACTAATTACCAATACCGTTTTCCTCTCTATAATACTGTTCCGACTGTGGTAAATCGAACAAATAGAAACGTTCTTCCATGGACACCATTTTCCCCTGTTTCTCCCCGGAAATAATTTCCGCTTTTCCTTTCCGTTTGTAGAGCCAAAACAATTGTCCTTCTCCCAAAAATTCTCTTCTGAATTCCTGTTCGATAGCTGTCATCAGGTCAACCTCATCCTCCACGTTCTTCACGTTACGTGCCGATCTCACGACATTCAAATAATCCCGTCCCACTTTCGGGTCCGGACAACATTCTGCCGCAATTAGATACACCTCCGACATCCGAAGCACGGGTATAATATAAGTATATCCTCTACTGACTTTGGTTTTCTCATCTATATCATCCACATCCATGTACTTAATCATATGGGTATATGAATTATTATCCGGATCAACCATTTCAGAGAACCAATAAGCAAGCCTGAAATCATTTTCATCCCCCTCGTACATCTCATTCATGATATCCTTATCAACCCGCAACACACTCGACTGTCTCAAATTCGGCCCGAAACCTACCGAGTACACCGTCTCTTTTCGCTTCAAATTATATAACCCGAACAAAATCTCGTTTTGAAAGATACGGTCTTCCTTATCAGTAGCGGCAACCTCTTCTTGAGTCACGAACGGGAACCATTTATGCTCCTCGTGTATTCCACGGATCATTTTACTGGCATACTCCCAAGCCATCTCTTTGTCTCCGCAATACAGAGCCACCCGGGCCATTAATGCCTGAACAGCATAGTAATTCAAACGCATGGAACGATAACGCATATCGTTCACACCACCATCCGGATCATCCGCCCACACGACACCCTCTTCTATCACAGGATCATACCCGGTCAACAACCCCTCCGCGTTTTTCAAATCCTCCACGATCAACCGGGTTACCTCTTTCGCAGAAAGCAACGGGTTAATTTTCGTCTCGGAAGTCAAAGCATAAGGCAAACACTCGCTGTCCTTATCCCCGTTATAATTCGGGCCGAATATCCGGTACAACTCGAAGTTCAACAACGCCCGTAATGCAAGAGCTTCACCTTTTATCAGGTGATAATACGTGTCATTCAGCACACCCCGGTCCGACTCGCAATGTTCCAACAGCGTGTTGATATTATTCAACAGGGCATGAGACCGGCTCCAAGTGCCGTTCACAGTACTGTTTTTCGACACGTTGTTAAAGGTTGCCAAAGAGGAGTATATGTGATCCTTCTCCCGGCAAGTGTAATATTGTGCCAAGATATCTGTCATACCCCACGTTAGCGTCTTCCCGTAAAGGCTAGTGTTCAACAAGTCTATATAAATACCGTTCAACGCCGTCATAAACCCATGAGAAGTGCGAAAAAGATCATTCTCCATAATCCGGTCTTCCGAACTGACTTTCAACCAATCGGAACAAGACACCATCAAGGTGAAGAGCGCCGCACAAAATAATAATTTCAATCTTCGTATCATATCCACACTTGTTTTAAAATCTTACACCTAGAGAAAAACTGAGGGAACGGGCAAAAGGGTAATCCAATCCCCGCTCCTCTTTAAAAGAAGAGATCCGAAAAATATCGTTCATGTAAAAACGTACGTTCATCCCTTCGATTCCCGCTCCCCGCAACCACGATGCATCCAAATCGTAACCGATAGAGATCGATTCTCCGGAAAAAGTGTTCTCCGTCACCACGAAACGGGAAGAGAGCGGCGTGGATGAATAATCATCAATGGCCTTAAATTTCGCTTTATCCCCCGGATTCTTCCAACGGTCGTACAAAGCCCGCCTATCCTGATTTTTTGAAATATTATCTTCATTAATATTCTCTACCTTTTCATGTAGCGCGGAAGCCTTTGTCTCTCCTCCCAGCCGATAACGGAAATTAACAGATGCCGACAATTTCTTGTAATACAACGACATCCCGATAATACCTTCCACATCCGGCACCGATGATCCCACAACGACCTCGTCAGAAGCGGAATACGAAAAGGTCTGCGTACCGTCTTTTTTCAAGAACACTTCTCGCCCGGTTGACGGGTCAATACCCAAGGAGGGAACTGCCCACAAATCATCAGGACTTCCGCCCTCGTAATAACGATTCAACACGGTGGAACTACCGACCTTGTTCATGTACTCCAATTTATCCCCGACATCACGAAACTCTGAATGATTTGCCCGGGCATTCATATTAATGCTACAAGACACATCCTGTTTGCGAAGAAAGACGTAATTCAACGCTGCCGTCCATCCTCGCGATACCTGTCTACCCAGATTGGTATACAAATTCGTGGCGGCGGCAGAAGGCGGCATTCCGATGGAAACCAATAGCGGGTCCGTATCCTTGAAATAATAGTCAAAAGAGACTCGTATTCTGTTACTTAACACGGATAAGTCGACACCGATATTTTTATCCAGCGTACGCTGCCATTCCAAGTCTTTATTCCCGTATTTCTCGATCAACGCGCTGGCCCCGAACATATTTTGCAGTTCCACGTTGTATACATACGTCTTTTGGGAAATATAGGCATCAAAATTCTCGTTCCCGGGATTACCGATCGACCCCCGGATCTTCAGATTATTCACCCATCCCAATTGTTTCACGAACTCTTCGTTATGAACGTTCCAAGCTAAGCCGACAGACCAAGTCGTGGAGAAAAGCTTATTGCTACCGAACACGGAGGTTCCGTCCGCACGGAGGTTGAAGTCCATCAAATAGCGATTGTTATACGCGTAATTCAAATTCATGAAAAAACTGGTGGAACGCCTACGGTTTTTCGAATACGTCGGTTTCTGGTTTTCCCGGAAACCAGTAGAATACGCAGGATTCTTGTGAAAATCATCGTTAAAACCGACCACGTTGTATCCGGAAGATTCCGACCGCGACTCGTTGAACGACCATCCCCCGACGAAATTAACCTGATGAACGTTTTTAAATATTTTCCCGAACGTGATATTCAAATCGCCATTGTACGAGAAACTTTCATTCTGACTAAAAGAAAAGGAACCTTTCTTCAACTTTTCAGTCTCCAGAAAATCAACGTGATTCGGGGATTTGAAAGCCTCTGATTTCGTAATACTTTTAGAAAATCCCAACCGGGCACGTGTCCGCAAAGCGTCGAACACGGTCCATTCCATCGTAAAATTATCCCGTAACGCCAAATCTTTGGAGGTATTCGTGTTTTCAATATTCCATACGTACAACGGGTTAAACATATCCTCCCCGTGGATTCCCGTCACCCTCTCCAGATACATGGGAATCGTTCCGTTATCCAGCCTCTTCTGGTAATAGGGGTTAGCCCTTGAGAACTCGGAGAAGGCAACCGGCTCCCGCTCCGAATTGCTGATATCCAAACTCGCTTTGTTCGAGAACAGAAGGCCTTTCTTACGATAAATCAGGTCTATGTTCACACCTATACCATCACGGTTCGATTTTTTCATCACCCCGTCACGGTTATTGTAACTGATGCCCAAACCGTAGCGCATAGCTTGGTCTCCCCCGTCTATATACACATTGTGAGAATGGTTGAACACCGTCCGCAAGGGTTCACTCAACCAATAAGTGTCCACCCCCCTCAACACCCCTTTCAACCGGGCATAATAGTCTGACATCTTTTGAAGTTTATCAACAAAACCCTCATATCCCTCTAACGGAGAATAACGTCCGGCCAGTAATTCAAACTCCAGTTTCTCGGAAGCGTTCATTAGATTATAATCGGACAGGTCGGCAAACGAGATCCCGTAATTCCCGTTATACGACAAACGCAACTGTCCCGCCTCCGGAGATTTGGTTTCCACGACAATTACACCGTTAGCCGCTTTCGACCCGTATATCGCCGTGGAGGCCGCATCTTTCAAAAGGGTAACGCTTGCCACCCGGTCGATATTCAAGTTAATAATGGTTTCCAGCGTGGTCTCCACCCCATCCAAAATAAACAAAGGTTGATTGGGATCGTTTTCAAATTCTGCCTGCAATCCCACGACACTCGTTTTCCCACGAATTTCAATTTTGGGCATCCGGTTCGGGTCTGACCCCCATTGTTTACTTTCCACTACCAGCATAGCGGGATCAAGGGTCTTTAAACTCTGGATAACATTTTGTGCGCCCACCATTTTCAATTCCTGTGCCGAATACGTGGTAGCCGACCCCGTGTAACTATTCTTATCCCGCGAATAGATACCGGTGATAACCACTTCTTCGATTCCCGTCACATCTTCTTCCATTCTGACAACGATTCGTTTACCCGGTGTCACGTCTTTTTCCACTGACTTCATCCCGATAAACGAGAAAACCAACACGGATTTACTCGTTTGAGTTGCCGGAAAACGAAATTCACCATTCGTATTCGTGGACGTTCCCGTCGTGGTACCTTTCAGTAAAACGGTCACCCCGGGTAACGGATTTCCTTCCGTGTCCATGACTTCCCCCTCGTAAAACGTCTGTTTCTGCGTACCCGTTTTTCTTGACTCCGTTGAATCCTGACGAACGGAAACATTCGGTAATATATCAGAAATATCCCTTATCCGGGAAGAGACTTCCGTCTCGGCTTGTAACAGCAACGGAAACCCAAGTAATAAAACGATAAGTAATTGGGTAACCGCAGTGACTGTC
>JAHZBN010000049.1:0-15124 GCA_019423345.1 Butyricimonas sp.
AGCTGCCTTGAAAGGTTCCGTTCATGATTGCCTCGTAGTTTTGGCAAAAGATGTCAGCACAGGCATTGATTAATTTATCAATAATTGCTCCACTTATTTTTTAGGTGATCTGAAAAATCCCCCGAAAGTGTCTTTCGGGGGATTTTCGTGAACTCGGCGGGAGTCGAACCCACAACCTCTTGGGCCGTAACCAAGTGCTCTATCCATTAAGCTACGAGTCCTTCTTGATTTGCGTTGCAAATATAGAGAATGTTCTCTTTTCCTGCAAGAGTTAACGGAATTTTTTCAAATACTTTTTTTATGTTTGAAAAATAACAAAGTGGAGTGCATGTAGTTTTTATTGCTACATTTGTGTTACTCTGTTCATGTACAAATGAATATGATAAAGTTAGGAGTAAGAGTCAGATAAATAGTTTTATATGTTTAAGTGTATTGCAGAAGGATTTAAAAAGCGCCATCTAAAGAAAATGGTGGTAAAAGATGAACGAGTGTTGTCATTTTATAATTTAGATACAGCTAAAAAATGTATCGTGTTTTGGGTGACTGATGATGTTCCGGTGTCCTCTGTTAATAGGGTGCGGGAGACTCTGGCCAAACATATGGACGTTTGTTTGCTTGCTTTTATCCGGCAGCCTAAATTGAACTCGGAACAAATACAGGATGCTATTTACTTGGATAGCTCTGGAATTTCTTACGGGGGGGAATTTCGTGATCCTCGGGTGCAGGAAGTACTGAACAGAAAGGAGGGACTGTTGATTGATTTGTCGTTGAAACCGGACGTGTGGGAGGATTATATCGTGGAGTCGGCCAAGACGTCTTGTAAGATTGGTTACAGTACTGGGCACGATATTGATTTTGATGGGGTGAGGGATATAGATGATTTTATGGACCGGTTGTTTAAATTATTAACTAAGATAAATACGTATTGAAATGAAAAAGTTTTCTGGAGTAGGGGTCGCTTTAGTGACTCCGTTTGACGAAACAGGACGTGTGGATGAACATTCTTTGAGGAATCTGGTGAATTATGTGATTGATGGTGGGGTCGATTATCTGGTAGCTTTGGGAACGACGTCTGAGGCGGCAACGATGACAGCGGACGAAAGAGCTTTTGTTGTGCAAGTCATTGCCGAAGAGAATGCCGGACGTTTACCGATTGTTTTGGGAATCGGGGGAAATAATACGGCTCAAGTGATCCATGATCTTGCCACGCTGTCTTATCTGCGGTTGGGAGATGCCATTCTGAGTGTAACCCCGTATTATAATAAACCTTCTCAACAAGGGTTGTATAATCATTTTAAGGCGATAGCCGAGTATGCACCTCTTCCCGTGATTCTGTATAATGTTCCGGGGCGTACGTCCGTGAATATGACTGCGGCGATAACCTTGAAGTTAGCTCGTGATTTTGAGAATATCATCGCCATTAAAGAGGCTTCCGGGAATTTTGAACAGGCTACGGCAATCATTTCCGGAATGCCGGAGAACTTTATCTTTCTGTCGGGAGATGATGGTATTGCCTTACCGTTAGTATCTATAGGGGCCAGTGGTGTTATTTCGGTGATTGCAAACGTGATGCCTAGTGAATTCTCTACGATGCTACATTTAGCATTGGAAGGTGAGTATGCGGAGGCTCGGCAGATTCATTTGCAGTTGGGTGAGATGTTTAAAGCTCTCTTTGAAGAGGGAAATCCTGCGGGAATAAAAGCAGCGCTACATACCAGAGGCGTGATTGCCTGCCAGAAGTTAAGATCTCCGTTATGCGAGGTGAGCGAGACCTTATATCAAAAAATAAAACGATTAGGTGAATAACACCTAATCGATACGACCCGGTTGAGAGCGTCTCAACCGTTTTCTTTTGTATTCTCTGTATTGATATAATCCGATAAGTAATACCAGTACGATAGGCAGGAAAAAGTTGGTATATTTTAAGAATCTCCTGTAAGAATCGCTTACGACTTTTAGTGACTGATTCTCGATATACTTGTTTCTCAATTTAATTAACCCGGAATCGTCTGCCAGCCATTCAATGGAGTTTACTGCAAAATTAATATTGCTGATATAGAACGGGTCAAAGAATTTGTCTTCCATGAAATCGGCATCCGTGATGACAACAATAGCACTGTTGTTATCTTCGTTGTTTAATAATGCGGCTACAGTATTATAGGGTTGATTAAAGTCGTGTTTTCTTGTCCAAGTTTTATAAATATCGAAGAATACCGGAACTTTTTGCACGCCTGAAATGGAAGATGATTTTGCCAACGGGGTGAACGTGTAGGCGGAGGTCGTCTTTACATTCGTGATACTACTGGCAAATTGTAATAGCATGGCATTCAGTCCTTTCGTGATTACGTGAGAACTGAAGTTCTGGATGATAGGTATATATGGGAAATGGCGGTCACTCTGGAGTTGTAGAAATCCTTGATCCTGCGTGACCAATATGCGTCCGCAATAGTTATCCACGACGAAATCATAGTTGATTTTTAGCCCGAATTCTTCCAGCATATCTTCTATGCCGACCCGGTTGATGAAACCGTTATTCTGGCTGTAACTGATTTGCCCGACCGCATGATTCAAAGCAATATAGAGTCTTCCCCCTTGTTCTAGGTATTGTCCCAATCGAACAAGTTCTTCCTTGCTGAATGATTCTTTCGGTCCCACGATACAGATTACTTTGTAGTCATTCAGATCTGTAAACTGGTCTATGCGCATGGATTCAATCTTGGCACTATGAGATAGTTCATGCTCGATTAATTGAGTTTTTTGTCTCAACATTTCGTTATGTCCACGTAAGAAACCGATAGTCGGTTTGGTCGTGTCGCAAGCTTCTTTTAAACGGCGGGTAACCTCGTATTCTAATGCTGTGGTCGGGAGAATATTTATTGTCTCTTTTTTGTTGCCAATCTGGATGACGGCTCCAAAGTATACTTTTTGAATTTTCACCATGTCTCTCTCGGCTATTTCCTGGGCCATAGGTTCTATCCCTAGTTGTTCAGCTAGAGCTTCCTTGTCACTGTTGTTCGGAATGATCGTGCTTATGGTGAATGCTTTGTTACTGATTGTCTTATATTCTTTCAGCAAGTGTCGGAATTCCCGTCCGAGTTTTATTTTGTCGGGCGTGAGGCCTTCGGACATAAATAGGGTAACGGAAATATCCTTGTCGATTTTTTTGATCATCGTTTTGCTGACAGGGCTTAAAGAATATTTTTTGTTACTCGTGAGGTCGATCCTGATAAATAGGAAATAGGAAATAATATTTACCGCTATCAGTGATAAAATCAAGTAGGTCGGATTGTATATCAATTTCTTTTTCATCACTTTCGTACTAAATATTAAAACCGATTTTTACAGATATGATGTCTTGCTAATGCTAAAAATATAATAATTATGCTGATAAAGTATATCAAGTCTTTCGTGTCGATTACTCCGCGAGGAATGGCATCAAAATGTTCTCCAATGGAGAGGTGCGTGAATAATGCTGCTATGAATCCGGCGCCCCATAGTTCAGCAATGAATTCAAATAAAAACACGAATCCTATCTCAATAGCAAACGTGATGAAGAAGGCCACGATCGTGTTTGGGGTGAGGGACGAGGCAAACATTCCGATACTGACGTAACATCCACTGACCAGAATAAGTCCCAAGTAACCGCAAAAGCCAACGGCATGATCTACATTACCCAGTGAGGCAATTGTGATATAGTAGGGAAGTGTCAATGCCAGACATGTAACGACTTGTAATAGTATTGCAAAGAATTTCCCCATGATTAATTGCCATGTTTTAATCGGCTTTGAGAATAATAGTTCGAAGGTTCCCTCCTTACGTTCTTCTGAAATACTTTTCATTGTGAGTGCCGGTATTAGGAAAAAGAGCGTCCAGTAAAACACGTTGAACAGGTTACTTAGAGAAGCTTGTCCGCTTGAAAAGATATTTTTCCCGGAGAACCAGCACACGAATCCTGTTACACAAAGGAAAGCCGTGTATGCGATATATATCAATAATGAATTAAATGCTGCTTTTAATTCTTTGTTTATTATTACTTTAACTGCACCCATGAATTATTCATTTTGTGTAACTTTACGAAATATATCTTCCAATCTGGTTTGTACGGGAGTTAACTCGCTGATGTACCAGTTGTTTTCTTGGCAAAGGTTAAAGATTGACTTTTCGATTTCTACATCGGGTTTACATTGGAGTTCAAAATTCTGTTTATGAATAATCTCGATGTGGAGTACTCCCGGCAGGTCGTTCAGAGCCTCGTGAATGTCGGTTGTTGCCCCACCCTTGATGCCTATTTTCAGGCAATATTCGGCATCCGATTTGCGACGAAGTTCGGATGTTGTGCCATTAGCCACTATTTTCCCGTTACTCATGATCATCACTTGATCGCAAGTTGTTTCGATTTCAGAAAGAATGTGGGAACTTAAAATAACTGTTTTTTCTTCCCCAATTTCTTTGATGATTTTACGGATTCCGAAAATTTGGTTGGGATCAAGTCCTGTTGTTGGTTCATCGAGAATGACCACTTCCGGATCGTGAATTAATGCTTGGGCAATTCCTACCCGTTGACGGAATCCCTTGGATAATTCGCCAATCTGTTTGTGCTTATCGTTGTCTAATCCGCATAAACGGATCATATCCAAAACACGTGACGTGATTTTGTATTTAGGAATGTTGTGAAGTTTTGAAATAAAAAATAGAAAATCAATCACGTTCATTTCGTCATACAAAGGGTTACGTTCCGGGAGGTAACCGATGATATTTTTTATTTTACCTGCCTGTTTCCAAATCGAATAGTCCCCGAATGTTATATTTCCGAAATCCGGTGTCAGTAACCCTGCCATGATCTTCATTGTGGTTGTTTTACCCGCACCGTTAGGCCCTAGGAATCCAAGGATTTCACCTCTTTTTGCTTTAAAAGAAATTGAATCCACGGCTTTCTGATTCTCGAAAGATTTCGTCAGATTTTCCACAACTACATCCATGGGCTGTTGTTATTAATTTCTACAAAAATAGTCATTCAAACCATTGATTTTTAGGTTTAATAATCTTTAACTGAGTAATTAACAAGGTTTTAATTTATATTGTTAAGATTTTAGCAATTGTGTTAGCATTTATCGTGTTTTACATAGTCTGTTCGAAGATTCTCTAATGATCAGTTCACAGTTAATGATTTCTTTTTTAATCTGTGCGTGCTTGCTGTTCAGGATCTGATCAAACAGAAGTTCTGCTGCGGCTCGTCCGATTTTTTCTGGGAACTGGTTGATGGAACTTACTGTCGGATTCATGTAGCGTGAGCGTTTCGTGTTGGAGAAACCGACAACGGCAATGTCTTCCGGGATGTTGAGTCCTTTTTCCTTGATAGCCTCAATAGCCCCGATTGCCAAATCGTCTGTAATACCGAATATGGCATCCGGTCTCTCTTGACGGGAGAGTAACTGACGTGTCGTTTCTTTTCCTGCCTCTACCGTGAAATCGGAACAGTGCCAGATCAATTCTGTTTTAGCCGGAAGATGGTTGGCCTCCATGGCTTTTTCGTAGCCTTCCATGCGATTACCTCCGATGGTAACGTTTTCGGGACCGCATAATAAAGCTATTCTTTTGCAACCTTCGGAAACGAGGTGTTGAACGGCTTGGAATGCAGCAGTGACACCATCCGTTACAACCCGTGACACGTTGAGTTCATTTGTGGTACGGTCGAACAGCACGATAGGGGTTCCGGATTCCTGTATCATTTTAATGTGTTCATAGTCTTTTGTCTCGTGTGATAAGGCAAGGATAATTCCATCTGCCCGGTTGGCCATGAGTACTTCCACGCTTTTTTGTTCTTTTTGGAAACTTTCGTTCGAGGATATGACTAAAACGTTGTAACCGTGACAGTCTGCAACTTCCTCAATCGTTTTCACGACTGTGGCAAAAAAAGTACTTACGATTTGGGGAACAATAACTCCGATCGAATGACTTTTATGGGTTTTTAGGGCTACGGCGATAGGATTGGGTTTGTAACCGAGTTGTTTCGCCAGTTCCTGCACGGTTTTGCGTGTTTGCGCACTGATTTCGTGATTGTCTTTTAGCGCTCGGGAGACGGTAGACACGGATATATTTAATTTCTCTGCAATGTCTTTGATGGTTATGGGTTTTTGTGTCATATATTTAGGTCTTGAGGGTTATGCTTTGGTTTGTAATTTCGGGTATGCGATACGGGCATGATACACGTTTATAAGCATTTCTGTGAATACTCGTTTCACCGTGGAAATGTCCTTGAATGTCAAGTCTGCGTTAGAGAATCGTCCATCTTGGAGAAGGCCGTCAATCAAGTTATTCACCAGTTTGGTTAGGTTTTCCTCATCCTTTATTTCCAGAGCCCGGGAGGCTGCTTCCACTCCATCGGCCATCATGACTACGGCACACTCTTTCCTCACAGGGTCTGGACCGGGATAAGTGAACAGAGATTCATCTATTTCCTTGTCCGGGTATTTATTTTTGAATGAGTAGTAGAAATATTTTACTTTACTTTTACCATGGTGTGTACGGATAAAGTCTTTTAGGACTTCCGGTAATTTGTATTTATTGGCAAGTTCCAAGCCTTGTGTCACGTGTTTGATAATGATTTGGGCGCTTTCGTCAAAATCCAGAGAATCGTGCGGGTTTAAACCTCCTGTTTGATTTTCCACGAACATGATCGGGTTGTATGTTTTCCCGATGTCGTGGTACAATGCCCCGGTACGGGCTAAAAGCGGGCTACCCCCGATGTGATAAATTGCTTCTTCTGCCAAGTTGGCAACCATTAAGGAGTGTTGGAATGTTCCCGGGGCTTTTTTCGTCAGGTTACGTAAGGCGGGGTGATTCGGGTTAGAGTATTCCAGTAAACTGATTTCAGAGGTGTACCCGAAGAGGCGTTCTACTAGGTAAAGGGCGGGATAAATTAAGCTTAACAAGCCAGTATTTATTATGAGGAAGACGACTGCGAATAGATGTTTTGGTGCGAGAGTCCCCTCTTGTATGAGCGTAAAAGCCCCATATACTAATATGTAAGTTAAGAATATCAGACCTAGTGCAATAAATAGTTGAGAACGGCGTTGCAGGTGTGAAAGACTGAACATGGCTACGATCCCGGCTGATATTTGCATGAAGAAGTACATATAATTGTTGGGAGCGTAGTAGGAAACCAGCAAGCTTGTACCAATCAATAGATAAAGAGCCGGTCTTGTCCCGAATAATATGTTCACGATGATTGGGAAGAATAAAACGGGGATCGTGAGGATATTAATGTGTTGAAAGTAGCTGATACTTCCCAGAGCTATGGTTAGCAAAAACATACTATACAAGAAAAAGAAATCCCTGTTGTTGTAGAATAGCCGTTTCCGGGAGACATAAAGGAAGATGGAGAAACTCATGATGGCAATTAAGGTCAACACGGTTTGAGCTACCGAGATCCGGATTCGGTCAATGGTTGATCCCAAACTTTGCTCGTGTTCTATCCGGAAAGATTCTAAAACTTTATATTTTTCGGGTGTTACCAGGTCGTTTTTGGATATGATAATATCTCCCCGGTTGACCATTCCTTGGGTTGGAGTGATGCTTTTCACGCTAGTTTCAATGGCAAGTCTCGTTTTTCCAGCATCGTATTCGAGGTTTGGATTGATGTAATTATTCAGGCCTAGACTGAGTATTCCTTCTTCTGTTGATTTAGCCAGATGTAGGTTCTCGATGTATTTAACTAATGTTTCGTAGGCTTGCTTTAGCGTGTAGACGTTCGAAAACTTTTCGTCGAAGGCAATGTTGTTTTTGACGATAAGAATATTTTTGACTTTAGCCGGGTCCATTTTTTCAGGCATCAGCAGGATGCCTTTGGAATAAATTTCCCGTAGTTTTTGAATGATTTTATCCATATCTTTTCCGTTGTATGCGGTTCGATAGGTATTTATTTTTTCTGAAAGTTTGTTGATCTGGGCTTCAATATTTGTTTCTTTGAAGTTAAAAATGGGGGCTTGTTCTTCTTTGATTTTTTCAATATCAGCGGCAAGTTCTTCGGCACTTTTATGCAGAGGAAAATCTAAGGGGGCGATCAATGTCTCGTATTTCCAAGGCATCCCTTTTTGGTAAGAATATTTAAAACCCTCTATTTTAGGGAGTAATAAGACGATGAGACCACAGATAATGATGATCGTACTGATTTTAAACACGTATTGAATCGTACGGTGTTTTTTAGTTTTATTGTTTGGCATATCCCGATTTTATCTTGAATTATCTTTGTTCAAAGATATAAATAAAATTTTAAGAGGCTGACCGAAAAGTAAAATTTTCGGTCAGTTTTCTTTTTTCCCTTTCTCACTTCTTTCTCTTTTTTCTTTCTTTATGCGGCTCTTTTTAATATTATTTCCTGCCCGATGGTCCTTTTTTTGAACAAATACAAAAAACAGGGCGAAGTACCCTGTTTTTCATCATTTTAAGTAAATTATGTGCCATGGCAAGCAATCCAAACTCAATTTCAACCTTCTTGATCCCTTTCATACTGAACCTGTTAAACATTTTGTTTTTCTTAAGCTGCCCGAATACAGCTTCCACTTCCACGGGACGTTTACTTCTGTGCCTCAGTCCTTCTTCACTCATGAGTAATTCTTTAGCCTTCCTTCTGTAGGCCAATAATTTATGATTCAATTCAATCATTCTGTTTCCTTTCGCTTTATAACATTGCATTCTCAACGGGCAGTCCTGACAGTTTCCCGCCTGGTAAAGTGAAGCCTGTGACCGGTAGCCCAGATCCGAGATATTATTTTTTGTACCGATAAAATTCATTGTTTGTCCTGCCGGGCAGATGATAAAATCTCCGTCAGGGTCATAAACCAGGTTCTGGGGTAAAAAAGGGTTGTTTCTGTAAGCCTTTTTCTGTTCCTTATGAAAATAGTTGTACTTTACGTGGTCGGTGATATCTTCCTGTTCCATGTACTCGTAATTCTGTTCACTGCCATAACCTGAATCGGCAACCACCGTATGCGCGCAAAGGTCACTCAAACCATACCGCTGTTTAAAACTTTCCAGATAGGGAATCAGTAACGCGGTATCTCCCGGACGCTGGTAAATGCCGAAATGTGTAATAATCTGGTTCTCTGTCGATATCTGAACGTTATAGGCTGGTTTGAGCTGTCCGTTTTTCATATGGTCTTCTTTCAGCCGCATAAAGGTTGCGTCATGATCCGTCTTGGAGTAACTGTTGCGTTCCCCCAGAATATCCAGTTTTTCTTCATATTCCTGCAGTTTGGGCAAAAGGTTGTTTTCCAGTTCACGGCAGGCTTTCTTTACCGGAGCGGGGGCTGCGCTAGGCGGGAAGTCAGACGCGCCAAACGTTCACGGAGTTCTGTGCTGCTCATTTCGCTGAGTTCACTTTCCAAAGCGGAAGTATTATCATCCGTGATTGCCTGTTCGATCAGGTTAAACACATTACGGATTTTCTCTTCAAGGCGCGGTTTGTGGGTCTCCACGCTTCGCCGCCACACGAAAGTGTAACGGTTGGAAGCGCTTTCAAGTTTGGTGCCGTCTATATATTGAGTCGTCAGGCTTACAAAGCCCTCCTCTGCCATTAACTGCACGACCGATGTGAAAAGGGCATTGATACGGCCTTTCAGACGTTTGCCGCGGAAGTCATTGATGGTACGGAAGTCAGGAGTCTGACGGCCGCTAAGCCACATAAAATGAATGTTTTCTGTTAGCTGCTGAGCGATTTTGCGGCTGGAATAAAGGTTGTTCAGATAACCGTAGATCAGGATTTTTAACAACATACGGGGATGGTAAGCGCTCGTCCCGCCTCCCTTGTATTCACTCAGAAGAGCACGGATATCCAGTTTATCCACGATCTCATTGACGATGCGCACCGGATGGACCGCCGGAATATTTTCATCCAAACGGCTTGGAAAAAGAACACTCTGGTTCTGATTATCAGATTTAAATTGTATATTTGTCATCGTTATGCTGTTGATTGCTATTTAGTTATGCAAAACAAATATACAAAATCATTACAACATGACAAAGGCTTTCTTGTTGATTTTCAATGAGAAAGCTTATATTTTTAGGGTGGGGGGGAAGGAAGTATGGAGAAAAACAAAAGAAAACGAAATCCATTTTATTGAACCTCGTTTCTATTATTTAGAAACTGTCTTAATTGGACAGCCTCTTAAAATTGTTACAAGTTTCAGGTTGAATCTCTGCCCCTGCAGGCTGAATCAATTTTAGATTTAATGATTGTGGATTTTAGATTCCACCCATATTGGATTTGTATGTTTTCAAATGTTTCAATTTAAAACTCATGAACTTGTAACTTGCGAATCTGTAAATTGTAACCAATAGATTTTGTTTAAAACAAAATCTATTGCATTCCAGCTGTTTCAACTTCGGTACTCACTTTTTTAATCAATCCTTGAAGTACGTTTCCAGGACCGATTTCTAAGAAGGATGATGCCCCGTCTGCCAGCATATTTTGTACTGTTTGAGTCCAACGTACGGATGCTGTTAACTGGTCAATCAAGTTCTTTTTGATCTCTTCAGGGTCAGATACCGGTTGCGCATTTACGTTCTGGTAAACCGGGCATGAAGGTTGTGAGAAATGGGTGTTCATGATGGCATCAGCCAGTTCTTTCCGGGCGGGTTCCATCAGCGGAGAGTGGAAAGCCCCCCCGACTTTTAACGGTAGAGCTCGTTTGGCCCCGGCTGCTTTTAACTTTTCGCAAGCGGTGGTGATTCCTTGTGTTGTTCCGGAAATAACGATTTGTCCCGGACAGTTGTAATTGGCAGGAACAACTACATCATCTATTTCAGCTAAAATGTTTTCAACAGTTTCATCCGGTAGTCCGAGGATGGCTGCCATTGTGGATGGATTAGCCTCGCATGCTTTTTGCATGGCAAGTGCTCTAGCGTGAACAAGACGCAGGCCATCTTCGAAAGAAAGTGTGCCATTGGCAACAAGTGCGGAGAATTCTCCCAGCGAGTGACCCGCTACCATATCCGGTTTCTCATTCAACGATTTTGCAAGAATCACCGAGTGAAGGAATATCGCCGGTTGAGTTACTTTGGTCTGCTTTAAATCTTCGTCGGTTCCCTCGAACATCAGGTCCGTGATGCGGAATCCCAGAATTTCATTTGCCTTTTCAAATAATTCTTTTGCTTCGGGAGAGTTCTCGTACAAGTCCTTACCCATACCTACGAATTGGGCTCCTTGGCCCGGGAAAACAAATGCTTTTTTCATATTTTTCATGTTTATTTCTTAATGAAATTTGTTACTAATTAATCGGATGAACTCTTCCCGCGTGGCAAGTTTTTCGAATGCCCCACTGAAATCGGAAGTGGTTGTTACCGAATTTTGTTTTTGCACACCCCGCATCATCATGCACATATGTTGGGCCTCAATGACCACGGCAACGCCGAGGGGATTGAGGGTATTCTGTATACAATTTTTTATGTCATTC
Organism: Butyricimonas sp.; assembly: GCA_019423345.1. Taxonomy (GTDB): domain Bacteria; phylum Bacteroidota; class Bacteroidia; order Bacteroidales; family Marinifilaceae; genus Butyricimonas. The sequence goes on from JAHZBN010000049.1 coordinate 11,454, forward strand.
GTCAACCTCTCTTGTACTTGAAGCCTTCTGGAAAAGGCTTCAACTACCCGGGCGATTTTACTTAACCCGGTGATGTACCCGTTCGGGATATAGGCCACGTGGGCGTGTCCGATGAATGGGAGCATGTGGTGTTCACATAGAGAATAAATTTCAATATCTTTGACGATTACCATCTGGCGATAATCTTCCTTGAACAGGGCGGAGCGAAGGATTTCTTCCGGGTTTTCCGTGTAGCCTCGTGTCATGAATTGCATGGCCTTTGCAACACGGTACGGGGTTTTTACTAATCCTTCTCTTTCGGGATCTTCTCCCAATAATTTGAGAATTTCTTTATAATGATAGCTTAATTTTTCGGTTCTTGCCTTGTTGTAATATTCTACTTTGCGGTAGAATTCTTCATTGTCATCCAATTCAGTGTATTTCATTCGTCCTCTCTTTTATGTACTTGACTCATTGCCTACATGGGTAATGAAAAATTGGCTACAAAGTAAAAGATAATAATTGAGAATTGAAAATCGTGTGTTGAAAATGTGTGGGTTCAAACTCGCTAACACTGCAACCCGTGCCTTCCTTTGTCACGTTCGGTTGTCACGGCCAGATCGGTTGGGAAGGAGGGGTAGGTGTGTGGAAAATATTTCGGAATGATGATACTATAGTTTAAAAAAAAATGTATCTTTATCAAACAAAAAATGTTGTATATGGAGTGGCTTGTTTTATTCATGCTGATTTTGATAGGTTTTGTCCTGTTAATACTTGAGTTTCTTGTTTTTCCTGGAGTGAACGTGGCAGGAATTTTAGGTTTCGCTTGCGTGGGAATAGCTATTTATATCGCTTATTCTACAATGGGAATGACGGTCGGGCATTTTACTTTGTTGGGGACGGCTCTTTGTGGTTTCGGGGTGACTTATTACGTTTTGCGATCGAAGACGTGGAAACGTATGCAGTTACACACGCAGATTGATAGTACGGTAGAAGGTGTAGATGAATCCATTCGGGAAGGAGATATTGGGATGACGCAGGGACGCTTGGCTCCGATTGGAAAAGTACGGGTGGGGGACAGTGTGGTTGAGGCGGAATCCCGTTCCGGGTATATCGAGGAAAACCGGGAAATAGTAGTGTTGAAAGTGTATAAAAATAAGATTGTCGTTAAATTAAAAACTGAATAGAAGATGGAGAGTAGTTTGTTTTTTCTGGTAGCGGTTATCGCCGGAGGTCTTTTTTTACTTTGGATGATCCTCTACTTTATCCCGATTGGCTTGTGGTTTCAAGCGTTAGTGTCTGATGTGAAAATATCTTTGTTACAATTGGTTTTGATGCGTTGGCGGAAAGTGCCTCCCACGGTTATCGTTCGTGCCATGATTGAGGGGAAAAAGGCTGGCTTGGAGCTTTATCGAGATTTGCTAGAGGCTCATTATCTTGCTGGGGGACACGTGGCTCAAGTGGTACATGCCTTGGTGTCCGCATCTAAAGCGAATATCGACTTGACATTTCAAATTGCAACGGCCGTGGATCTGGCCGGGCGTGATGTATTCGAGGCTGTACAGATGAGTGTGAACCCCAAAGTGATTAATACCCCGCCTGTGGCTGCCGTGGCTAAAGATGGTATTCAGTTGATAGCTAAAGCCCGGGTTACGGTGCGGGCTAATATCCGTCAATTAGTCGGGGGTGCCGGGGAAGAAACTATTTTGGCCCGTGTTGGGGAAGGTATTGTGTCCTCAATCGGTTCTGCAGCCTCGCACAAGGAGGTTTTGGAAAATCCGGATTCTATTTCGAAGGTGGTGTTGAACAAGGGATTGGATTCTGGTACTGCTTTTGAAATTTTGTCTATTGATATTGCAGATATTGATATAGGTAAGAATATTGGGGCGGAATTACAGACCGATCAGGCAGAGGCTGATTTGAAAATTGCTCAGGCGAAGGCGGAGGAACGCCGTGCAATGGCTGTTGCTACCGAGCATGAAATGAAGGCGCTTGCACAGGAAATGCGGGCTAGAGTGATCGAGGCTGAGGCAGAAGTTCCTCGTGCCATGGCAGAGGCTTTCCGTAGCGGTAATTTGGGTATCATGGATTACTACAAAATGAAGAATATCGAGGCTGATACGCAAATGAGAGAATCCATTGCCAAGCCGAATGATAAGAAAAATAACCAAAAATAGTGAATTAATTTGAAAATGTGAAATAGACCCAAGGAAAACCGGGTCTATTTCACATTCTTCATCTATCGGAAGGAATGTCACGAATTATCGAGAAAAGTAACTTTCCGGTAATTCTCTGAGATTATATCGTGAGGCCATGACTTCTCCGTATGCACCACAGGAACGAATGGCGATCAGATCTCCCCGGTTGGTGAGGGGTAGCTCCCGGTCTTTGCCGAAACAATCGGATGATTCACAGATAGGACCAACCACGTCGTATTTTTCATGTTCTCCCACGGAGGTCAAGTTTTCTATCCGGTGGAAAGCTTGGTAGAGTGCCGGACGTAAAAGGTCGTTCATTCCCGCATCTAGAATGATGAATTTTTTATGTTTGCCTTCCTTCACGTACAGGACACGGGAGATAAGGGAACCGCATTGTCCGACAAGGGATCGGCCTAGTTCGAAATGAAGTTGCTGACCCGGCTGGGCTTCGAAAAAATCAGCAAAGGTTTGAAAATAAGAGGTAAAATCTGGAATTAGACCACACGTGGGGCAATCATAATTGATGCCCAATCCACCACCGAAGTTCACGTGAGGAAGAATGATTCCCTGTTCTTTCAGGCGGGATTGAATCTCGTTTACTCTCAAACAAAGTCCTCGGAATACAGTGAGATCGGTGATTTGGGAACCGATATGGAAATGTAGTCCGATAAGCTTGATATGTTCCATTTCCCGGCAGGCCGTGATGGCGTGGTCGAGGTCGTAAAGATAGAACCCGAACTTGTTTTCTTCGATTCCCGTGGTGATGTAATGATGCGTGTGGGCATCCACGTTGGGGTTTACCCGAAGAGCAACAGAGGCTTTTTTTCCTATTTCTCCGGCCAGTATATTGATTACCTCTATTTCCGGTAAAGATTCGCAGTTGAAACAAAATATCTTTTTTTCAAGAGCCAGCCGAATTTCCTCGTCGCTTTTCCCGACTCCGGCATACACGATCTGTTCCGTGGGAAAACCACTTGCTACGGCTTGAGCCACCTCGTTACCACTCACGCAGTCCGCACCAATCCCATAGCTTTGAATGATGTCAAGAATGTGTGGGTTGGCATTTGCTTTTATAGCGTAATGCAAATTGAATCCATATTCTTTAGCCGCTTGGGAGGCGGCTTGAATCGTGGCTTGTAGAAGAGTCGTGTCGTAGTAGTAAAACGGGGTCTTCAAGGTTTGAAATGTTTTGATGGTTTCTATATTCATGTAGGTTGGGTTTATGAACTCATTTATTTAATAATCTTTCGCTAAGTGCCTCAAGCGCTTTTTGTTTGTCTGCTTGTTTCACGAGTAGAGAAATGCTGTGTTCGCTGGCCCCGTAAGAGATCATGTGCAGGGGAATATCTTCCAGTGCGGTGAGAGCCCGAGCTGCGAGTCCACTATTGTTGATAGAGCAATCCCCGACGATGCAGATGATGGAAAGAGATTCTTCGATCTCGATTGTGCCGTATTTCGTGAGGTCTTTTTTAATGTCTTCCAGGTGGCATGTGC
>JAHZBN010000005.1:0-185486 GCA_019423345.1 Butyricimonas sp.
AATTCTGACATTGGTTTACTAAGTTTACTGTAAACTTTTTTCAGGACAATACAATTCTCTCAACAAGCTCTTCTCTATGGATTCGCTACCTCAAGTACATATCAACAACATACCATGAACACATCATTAACACTGGCTATTGTTAATGATGTGTTCATGGTATGTTTAGATTATATTTTAAAGGTAAAGCAAGGATAGTCTAACCATCAAGCAGGGGGCCAGCATCGTAAAATAAATTAGTGAGGTTCACCGCTTTTTTCCAATAATTCTCGTGCTGCACGTTCCGGATCGTCAGCAGAGACAATTGCCGAGATTACCGCCACGCTATCCGCCCCAGCCTTGAATATCGACGCCACGTTATTGGAATGAATTCCCCCGATGGCAACTAACGGATGGCGGGAAACGGATCTGATCCAGCGTAAGCCGTCCAATCCCCATTCTACGATGGTATTTGTTTTCGTCGTGGTCGAAAACACGGGGCTTGCTGCCACGTAATCCAAATCATAATCATTGGCCTCCAGCACTTGTTCCGGTGACTCCACGGATAAACCAATAATCTTCCCTTCCGGCAGTAATCGCTTAACCATCTCGTAAGGCATATCGCTTTGTCCCACGTGTACCCCATCAGCATCAGCCGCCAACGCAACATCCACCCGGTCATTAATAATCAGAGGGACCCCGTAAGGAGTCAACACTTCTTTCAACCGAATTGCCCGTTCAACAAATTCTCGGGTTGACGACTCTTTTTCCCGTAACTGTACCATACTCACCCCACCTTTTACAGCAGCCTCTACCGTACGATACAAGTCCTTCCCTAACAATAACCTTTCATCCGTAACCAAATAAATTCGCATATCCCTCTTATTCTGAAACTCGTACAGTCTGCATGAATTGTTCCCGGCTCAAGTTATACATTACATCATACAAATGAAGTTGCAATGTTCCAGGGCCTTGAGATATCCCCACGGCAATCTCGCCACATACCCCCATGAAAGAAGTAGCACTAACGGCTGCCATAAATGGATTCTTTACAACCGCGGCAAATGCCCCCAGAATAGCCGAAGCTGTACACCCCAACCCGGTCACTTTCTCCATCATCGGCGAACCGTTATGCAGGTATACTACCCGATCGCCTTCTACTACTAGATCCGTCTCCCCGCTAACGCAAACGATGCACCCGACTCGCTGGCTTAACGCTTTGGCTGCGTCAAGGCTATTTAAAGAAGATTCGGAACTATCCACTCCCTTGGATTGTGTTGATAATCCTGCCATAGTCATGATCTCAGATGCATTGCCCCGTATAAAAGTCGGAGTTCCGGCTGCCAGTATATCCCGCAACGTTTGATTACGAAAGCTCGTGGCCCCGGCTCCTACGGGATCAAGTACCACGGGATGCCCCACTTCGTTTGCCCGCCAGATCGCCGCTTTCATGGATTCCACGGTAAAACGATCCAATGTACCAATATTAATTACCGTGGCACGACATAAAGCCACCATCTCGTCAATCTCTTCCAAGGCGTGTGCCATAATCGGTGATGCACCAGCGGCAAGCAACGCATTTGCCGTGTTATTCATCACCACTGCATTCGTTATATTATGCACCAGCGGGGATTCTTCCTTCACCCGCTGGATATTTTCCCAAATTTGATCCAACATGATTAATCTATTCTTCTTCCTCCAAATAAATCGTGTACCGATCCCAGAAATCGTGATCGGTGGGTACTTCCTCGTAATAGACTCTTCCGGCAATCGGGGTAGTCTTGTTCACGCTGACTTTAGTAGTTTGGTACTGCATCTCTCCCTTAATCCGGTCGGCACCATCCTTGTAAGTGTAGACTATACTTACGCCACTAAGGAAATAGTATGAACTAACACGTTTATAGTTCGTCGTGATTGTGGCCATCACCTCGTGCCGGGGACTATCTCCGGCAAGCAGCAAATTGCGTCCCAACAAATTAAACGCGGAAGAAGTTACATGCATCACGTTCTTGATAATCGCAAAACTCTTTAATTCCACGTACAACTCCCCACTGAATTTCGTTACGTTTGCCGTACCGGAATTTGACAAGGAAGGTTTCAGACATTCATAAGTAACAATCTGCACGGAATCCCCTTCATACATGAATTTTCCTTTACTTCTCAGTTTGAAGTCTCGGAAATTTTGTAAATCCAGTATATTACGAGTATTACGAACAATATCTGCCGTAATAATATCATCGAAATAGATCAAACCGTCAACAGCAGAACCATTTTCCCCGCTCCGGCGAACCTGCGAGAAATTATAATTCAACGCTTTAAACGTTTGCTCCACGTTTGAACGCTTATACCCTTCACTATCATAAATATCCACGATCGCCTCCTTAAATTTCTTTTCCCCGTCATTTACCACTACACCATACTCGAAATATCCCTCGTAATTATAGGGCCGTGGAATATAATTCCTCCCGATATTTTTCACCACGTTCTCCAGTAATTTCTTCAACACCAGAGACTCGGCCGTCACGTCCACCTCCCCGATCCCGTAAGTAACCGGTTTCAGAAGAATTTGCACCTCCCCTTTATCTCGAGCCTCATACACCTTCATCTCCGCAGATGCATATCCCACCGCGGACACTCTCATCATGTAAGTTGCCAATTTTTCCGACACGATCAACTCAAACCAACCATCCATATCTGAGGCTGCTCCCGCCGCGGTTCCGATAATTCCGATATTTGCAAAAGCGATAGGTTGCCGTGTTGTCTCGTCCAGTACAATACCTTTCACCCGAATCCTCCCGTCATTTTGCGCTTGCATGACCGAGAACACTCCTAAAAACAAAATAATTAATGATAGTATTTTTTTATTCATAGCATTTCTATTATTCAAAATTAATTTTCCTCTGCAAAGATATAAAAAAGTTGCAGGTTACAAGTTCACCAGTCGCAAGTTATTAAAAACAATACACCTTGATTAAGGGTATTCAACTTGTAATTTCAAAGTTCTAAGCGGCGCTGATTACGTTGAATACTTGATTCTAAATCCAGTTAAAATTTCTTTGTAATTATCTTGTGCAGTAAGGCACGTATCAAGCAAATAGTTTCTGACATGACTCCATTCCTGCAATCCACGATAATAAAACATCTTCAACTCTTCCGTGATGATAAACGGGACAAAACCATTCGCCAGACACTCTTTGAACATGATTAACCGACCAACACGTCCATTACCATCCTGAAACGGATGAATGGACTCGAATCTTTGATGCAAGTCAATAATATCCTCGAAAGTCTTAGACTTCTTCGCGTTATATTCTGCCAACAAAGTTTTAACTTCATAGTGGACCAATTCCGGTGGTGTTATCAAGATTCCGCCCACCTCGTTCGGTAAACGCTTGTAGTCACCAACAGCAAACCAATCTTTACGATGGTCAGACGTTCCGGATTTCAAAATATAATGCAATTCTTTGATATATTTTTCTGAAAGTCGCTCTTCTGCCCGGTCAATAATTAGATCAATACAACGAAAGTGGTTGGTCGTCTCGATAATATCATCCACGTTCACACTTTCATCTGTTATCCCGATCGTGTTGGTTTCAAAAATGTAACGCGTTTGGTCGTGAGTTAAGCGACTTCCCTCGATGTGATTGGAATTATACGTGAGGTCTATTTGTGTACGATGATAAATACCCCCCTTCAACTTCATTTTCTTCTGTTCTCGCAATATAGCAAGTAATGGCATAACCTCCATTGGTGAAGACTTACGCATGGGCAATCCGGCAGCTTTTGGAATATTCCAAGTTTTACCCGTTAAAAACACCCCCTCGATCTTCCCGGTCGCACAATAGTTGCGTGCAGTACGCTCCGAAATACCGTATTTCCTAGCAAATTCATTCACTGAAATATATTCCATATTAAAATTATCGGCAAGTTTTACATTCAGATTTCAAACAAAGGTAATTGTTTTTGCCGGTAACGGCAAAAAACAGACCATGTTTATCGCACATCACACTCAAAAATACACCAGATCGCCTTTCATTAACAATAAATTAAGATTCTGGCATCCCCTACATTCTTTGTTATACACAAATTATTTACTACTTTTGTCACACGACAACAGAAAAGTTCAATTAAAACATTTCAAATATGAGAAAAGGATTATTTTATATATCAGGCATCTTAATATTTACATTACTTCTTTCCTCTTGTGTTTCTAAAAAGAAATACGAGGAGTTAGCCAGAGCGAAAAGGAGCATTGATCGGGAAGTGGCAACTTTGGAGAATGACAAAAAATCATTGGAATCCGAAATGCAGAAACTGAAAGATGACTTCAACGCTGTTCGTTACCAGTTGACAGCTAACAATGCCGCCAAGGACAAACAGATTGATGACCTGAACACCCAATTACGTGCTTTACAAAGCAAGGAATCGGCCTTAAAATCAGAGTTAAAAGACGTGTCAGAACAGGTAAAATCCAAAGTACAAAGCAGCGAAGGGCAACTAGCTGAACTACAACTTCAACTTAAAAGGACAACCGAAGAACGGGACCAAATTCGGAAACAGTTGAGCGACTATAAAACCAACGCAGACTGGGACAACCGCAAATTGAGCAACGAGGTGGAACACATCAAATCAAGCCTCAAATTCAAAGACAGCGAGATTGTCCGTTTGGAAAAAGAGATTGCCGGGATAAAGAAACAGTTAGCAGACGCCAAAAGCCAGTTAACCAAGAAAAAACAAGAAGTTGAAAAACTAACGAATCAGGTAAATCTTCTGAAAAAAGAACTTAGCAAGTAATTAAAAATGATCTATATCGTCATCAGTATAATAGGGCTACTAGTAATAGTTGCCCTTTTTACACACTCTTCAAAATCAAAAACGAAAACTGAAGAGCCTCCTGTCGTAGCTCCACCAGCCGACTGCTGCGGGGCCCACGCCATCTGTGAAAAAGGGCTAAAAAAAATAGATGAAAAAATCGAATATTTCGATGACGAAGAACTCGATCAATACAAGGGTATTCCCTCCGACTGTTTCGATGACCAACAAATCGACCAGTTCCGGGAAATCCTCTACTCGATTCGTCCCGAAGAGTTATCCGATTGGTTTATCAGTTTGGAGAAACGAGGAATCGAACTGCCGGATATTCTGAAACAGGAACTCAATTAATGCCGAATCAACCTCTTCCTACTCGACGGAATATTTCCGCTCCTATTTTACAATGCAGACAACGATGTGTATCACAATATTCCCGTTTTACTTGTAACAAAGCTTGGGACTGCAAAGCTGAATTCACCTGCACCCCGTAACGGGTCCACATCTCCGAAACATGATTACGCTCCGCCCTCAACTCTTCCAGCCATCGTAACGCCTTATCACAATATCGTTCTTCCCCCCTTTCTTTCCCGTAAATGAACAGGAACGGTATCAAGGCATTGATAATAATTACATTCTTCATACTATTCCCCATTTTCTTCACCCGTTTCATGGAAACCACCCCCAATTTATAATGAGTATCCCAGTAAGAAGAAGCGGTTACGTCCAGTAAACCATAAATTTCCGACACGTCCGAGGCATCCAGCACGCTGGAAAGTAAGAAATTGAAACGCATCATCAAAGAGGCCAGCAAGGCCAAACGAACCGTGGGAAAAGCTATTGGACGAATCCGCATGAATTTCCATTGAGAAACATTCATGGCTTTCAGTTGAAATTTGGCTGCTTGGTACTCGTACTCCTCCCGCAAACGAAGGGCATACTCGTCTGTTCCCGGCACGTCAGCCAACAAACCGGCATATCCTAAAAGCAATGCCTCCACCCGGAAAAGAGATTCGCTACTACGAACCACTTTCTTGTAAGATAAGTTTTGAGCCAACTGGGCAAAAACATCAGCGTTCACATTCCCAGACCAATAACGTACCAACATCCGGTAAAAACATTCCTCCCAGTCATTTTTAGTCTCCCGCAACATCACCTGAATATCTTTACATTTACGTTCCAACCGCTCGATCGCATATCCCGTGAACAACATTTCTAAGCGGGTCGAATCAATCTCTTTCAAGTGTCGATGACAACGGGGTTCAACAGGTACTCCCTGCATGAAAACATACTCATCCCATAACCGATTATCATAGACTAGGGTGATCGCATCAATTTCTCGGCCACGAGAATCGTATACTTCCATGTCTGCCTCACCCACCACGGAGAGAATAACATTATTATAGGCTGAATCCTTTTCGTGAGCATGACGAAACCAATCGCTTCCTTTCTGATGAATCTCCACGTTTCCCACTTGCACGACATCATTGATACGCACTTTAGCATTAAAGAAATCCGGTCCGGCATCCCGATTCTGAAAACCGACATTCAAAATTTCTACTCTTTTTCCCTTGGTTGACACACACGCCATACTCGTGAAAAGCGAATTCGCCCATACATACTGCAAAAACTCTTCTGTCATAAAATTCACTTGTTAATTGATAAGAATATTTTAGACCCTAAAAACGCCATTCACAATATTACGCACTTTTTTAGTAAAAAACAAGTGCTAAATTTTTATAAATTCTAATCCTTTCTCCTTTCTATAACGTTTTATACCTATATTTGTTGAAAAGAATAACCAAGCTTTAATTATAACATAAAACAGGAAACGAATATGGGAAATGAAAATTTAACTAAAAGCAAGAAAGATAGGACGTTAATGATAATTATTGGGGTGTTGTCCGCAGTTTTAATCGTACTCTTCGTGTTCTTCCTCGTGGAGAAAAAGGAAAACAGGGAAAATATGATTGCTATTACAGCCGAAAAAGAGGAATTGCAGCAAGAATTGACTGATTTGAGCCATCACTACGATAATCTGAAAACAGACAACGACACGTTGAACGCCAAACTCGTACACGAGCAAGAAAAGATTGCCACGTTGATGGATAAAATGAAGAAATTCCGAAATGATTCTTACGCTGAAATTAATCGTTACAAACGCGAGATCGGAACTTTAAAAACTGTTTTAAGAAGTTACGTGGTACAAATCGATTCGCTGAACCAACTGAATCAAAAGCTCCTTGCTGAAAACAAAGAGGTGAAGAAACAGATGGACTGGGTACGCGAACGCAATAAGACCTTAGAAAAGAAGACGGAAAAAATGGAAGAGACACTTGAAAAAGCCAACACGCTGGCCGTCGAAAATTTCCATATTTACCCAATCAACAAACGAGACAAGGAAACCACGTTGAAAAAATGTTTCCAATTAAAGGCAGACTTCACTATTTCCCGTAACATCACGGCAAAACGAGGTCCTAGAATGATCTACTTGCGGATCACCCGCCCGGATGGAGAAGTACTGGCTGCATCCAGCAAGTCATTCTTTAAATTCCAGAATGCCTCCTTGACCTATTCTGCCAGAAGAGAGATCACATACGAGGGAGAAAAATTGGATGTTGCCATCTATTGGCCGAATGACGGTAGTCTGACGAAAGGAGAATATGTAGCCGATCTGTTTTCGGATAATCAACAAATTGGTTCACTTAAATTTATTTTAAAATAAAAAAATGAAACAAGTTACAAGAAAATCAGTAAACTAATTAACCTAGAATTTGTAACTTGGAATTTAAAACTAAAATTAATAAACATGAAAACAGATATTGAAATTGCAAACTCGATTGAGATAAAACCGATTTACGAGATTGCAGATAAATTAGGCATAGATAGAGATTTACTGGAACCTTATGGAAGATATAAAGCCAAATTACCGTTAAATTTGATTGATAAATCAAAGATAGATGGTAAAAAATTGATTCTTGTATCTGCCATATCACCAACTCCTGCGGGAGAGGGTAAAACAACAATCTCCATCGGTCTTACGGAAGGATTGAACCGGATAGGAAAACAAGCAACTGTCGTACTCCGTGAACCCTCACTTGGCCCGGTATTTGGAATCAAAGGAGGAGCCACAGGTGGTGGTTACTCTCAAGTCGTTCCAATGGAAGACATCAACCTGCACTTTACAGGTGACTTCGGTGCTATCGAAAAAGCTCATAACCTGTTATCCGCCCTTATTGACAATAATATCCAAAGTAAAACACATTCTTTGAATATTGATCCTCGTACAGTAACCTGGAAACGAGTGATGGACATGAATGACCGTTCCTTACGCCATATTATCGTAGGCTTGGGGGGTACGTCTGCCGGAATCCCGCGGGAAACCGGATTCGACATTACCGCAGCCTCAGAGGTGATGGCTATCCTTTGTCTGTCGGATGATTTCGAGGATCTGAAAAACAGGTTGGGTAACATCTTTATCGGTTACACCTTTGACAAGAAACCGATTTATGCCCGGGATCTACACGCACACGGTGCAATGGCGGCCTTATTAAAGGATGCAATCAAACCGAATTTGGTACAAACTTTGGAAGGCAACCCGGCCATCATACATGGTGGTCCGTTTGCAAATATCGCCCAAGGGACCAACTCAATCATCGCAACCCGTATGGGATTAACCTTCTCCGACTACGTGGTGACAGAAGCCGGATTCGGTTTTGACCTCGGTGCGGAGAAATTTTTCGACATCAAGTGTGTAAAAGCCGGGTTAAAACCCAGTGCAGTCGTTATGGTGGCCACCGTTCGGGCATTGAAATACCACGGAGGAGCCAAGCTGGATCAATTAAAAGAACCGAACCTAGAAGCTTTGAAGAAAGGTGTTGCCAATCTCGAAAAGCAGGTCGAGAACATGAAAAAATTCAACATCTGTCCCGTTGTAGCCATCAATAAATTTGTTACGGATACCGATGAAGAGATTGCATTCCTTGCCGATAAATGTAAAGAACTTGAGGTACCCATGGAAGTAGCCGAGGTATGGGCAAAAGGCGGTGAAGGTGCGGAAAACCTAGCACGTCTGGTTTCCAAAGTAGCAGAACAATGTACTTGTAGCATGAAGCCATTGTACGACTGGGAATGGAGCGTTGAAAAGAAAATTGAAACCATTGCTAAAGAATTATACGGTGCAGCCGCTATTGACTACACGGCAGAGGCTAAATCCGACTTGAAGAAAGTGATGGACTTAGGATTGGATAAACTCCCGGTCTGTATCGCCAAAACACAGAAATCATTGTCGGACAACCCGAAATTACTTGGCCGTCCGAAAGATTTCGTGGTAACGGTACGCCAAATCGAGATTGCATCCGGAGCCGGATTTATCATCCCGATCACGGGTAGCATCATGAGAATGCCCGGTTTACCGGATATTCCCGCTGCCGAAAAAATTGACATAGATAACAACGGTAAGATCACCGGATTATTCTAAATAAATTTAAACTGACGTGTCAGGAAGGTTCCTCCTGACACGTCTCATTTTCGTTCTAAGCCATGGATACCATTGATATTGTCAAGTTTCCCCCGTATGCAAGTAACGAAACGCTACAAGTGTTAAGCTATCACCTAGACCGGGAGTGTAATCGTATCACCTTGAAGGAAATAAACTGGCCGGATACCTATCCTTATCGCCCGGACATCCATTTCCGGATTGCTTATAACGAACAGCACATTTTCTTGAAATTTGATGTGCATGAAAATGAATTCCGAGCCACGGAAATCACGGATTGCGGACACGTGTGGGAAGATTCCTGCGTGGAACTTTTCATCCAATTGGAAGATGGGGATGGCTACTACAATATTGAAATCAATGCGATCGGTACAATCTTATGCGCTTACGGTAAGGGTAGAGAGAATCGCAGCCTAATGCCAATACAAATAAGTACCACCATTCTCAGGGATTCTACCATAAAATTCAACAACGAGAATCAGGATGAAGCATTTTATCAATGGTCACTGATTATCAGATTCCCTCATACAGCTTTTTTCAAACACACTTTTATTCCCACTTCCGGAACCACGATCAAGGGAAATATTCATAAATGCGGGAACAAACTTCCCCACCCTCACTTCGTCACTTGGAACCCGATTCCAACGGAAAAACCGGATTTCCATCGACCGGAATTCTTCGGAACACTTATTTTTAAATAACTACCATGAAAACAGGATTATTCATACTGATAGCTGGAATTTTCTGCGTGTTGCTGAATGACTCACTCCTATTTTTACAGATCAGACGTCATTTCAAGCGAAAAATATACTCGTATTTATTTTGGCTACACTCCTTGTTTTTCGTGGCATGTATCGTGTGGTATCACCTGTTTATTCCAACTCTAAAAGGTCCGGAAGCCTATTTCTGGGTAGAAAAATGCATCTCTATTATCTTGCTGTTCTATACCCCCAAGACATTGTATATCATTGTAAATGTTTTCTCTATCTTATTGAGGAAGGCTAAATGCATTCCAGCTGCCAAAATCGTGAACAGACTGGCTCTAGGTATAGCTCTAGCCTCCTTTATTGTTATATTGAACGGGATCACGTGGTACAGGTACAACTACAAAATTGAGCGGGAAACCGTGTGTATCAAAACTCTACCCGACGCTTTCAACGATTTTCGTATCGTACAACTAACTGATTTACACTTGGGAAGTTACGGGGAACACTATCCCGGAATTACGAAACTCGTGGATGAAGTAAACCGGTTAAATCCCGACTTGATCGTGTTTACCGGAGACATGGTAAATAGTTTTGCCTCGGAAATGGACCCGTGGATCGAAACCTTAAAAAAATTAAAAGCCAAATACGGCAAATATGCCACAACCGGGAACCATGATTATGGCACTTACGTAAAGTGGTCTTCAAAAGCAGACCAAGAGAATAACCTGAAACAGTTTTTCAAGAATATGGAACGGGCTGATTTCACGATGCTGAATAACACAAATGTCCCGCTTGTCATTGCGAATGATACGCTTTATTTGGCCGGGGTTGAAAACTGGGGACTTCCACCCTTTCCCTGTTTTGGTAAATTAGCTCAAGCATTGGAAGGAACGGACGGTTATCCAGTCATTCTCCTTTCTCACGCCCCGTCTCACTGGCGACAAGAGGTACTAAATTATCCCGTGGACCTCATGCTGGCAGGTCACACGCACGCCATGCAACTGGGAATCAACATCGGCAGTTTCCGGTGGAGCCCGGCAGTATACATCTACCCGGAGTATAACGGACTATATACAGCAAACGGACAACAATTGTACGTCTCCCGAGGAGTTGGTTATCTGGGATTCGCCGGACGTATCGGCCAAAGACCGGAAATCACCTTAATCAAGTTAACCAACGATTGTAAATAATGAAATCTTCCCGGAAAAATTCTTTCAGTACTAGATTGACGATCTATATATTATCCGTTTGCACGGTCATATTTCTAGTCATCTTTATCATCTTGTATGTATTGCCGAGAATATCACAATACAAAAATGTCACGATGTACTCGGAACTAATCGCTGAACAGGCAGAAAATCAAATTAAAGAACAAGGCAGGGTGATTGAAAGAATTAATTCCATGCTGAAACTCGAACCGATAAAAAACCTGCTTATTGCCGGAGATCGTAACACGTTCAAGTCCATCTTGAAAAACACTCCCGAAATATGTGGTTGCGCCTTGGAATATGAACCGGGATATAAAAATCATGATGTGTTTGTTTACCGCCATAAGGATTCCATTCATTTCAAGAAATTGTCACATGGTAGTATTCATTTTTCCACGGAACGTTTGGACAAAGACGCCCATGCTCAAAAAAAAACTTATTGGAGCAACTACTATTACAGTTTTTCCTATATCAAGCAACGGGTTTTCTCCCGTTTCGAGCCGATGTATGATTCGAAGAATCAATTCGTGGGGTATCTACGACTGGATATTTTCTTAGAAGAATTCACGGATTTTGTCAATCACCTGTCTCTCTATAAAACAGGTTATGCCTATCTGATGAACCGGAATGGTATTTTGATTGCCCACCCGAATCAAGAAATCCGGATGTTCAGTGATATTCGTAAATATGCGGAAACTAAAAATATTGATTATGAGAAAATCCTCAAAAGAGCCACGAAAGAAGAAAGCGGATCGGGTGAAATATCCATTGATCATGTTCGTTTCTTCGTGTATTTCAAACATATGCCTCACACGAAATGGGTATTGGTTGTTATCTGTCCGCATCACGAAGTGTTTGATTCTATCGCCCGTATTAACGATCTGGTCCTAATCTGTTGCATCTCTTGCTTGATTCTTCTCTTTTGGGTGGTTATCCGGGTGATCAAGCGTTTATTCTACCCGTTGAAACAATTCTCAACAGTCACACGCATAATTGCTGATGGTAATTTCAATGAACCGATACCCATGATTGGGAATAAGGACGAGATTCAGGAACTACGGGAATCATTTGTCTATATGCAAAAAAGGATCGTTGAATCGATCGAGAATCTTAGGATCAGCACGATCGAAAAAGAGAAAATAGAAAGTGAAATGCGTGTGGCTCAACGCATTCAAGAAAGATTCCTTCCCTCAATACCCCGAATCTCGAAATTCCATTTCTCCCTGTATGCCCGTCTGGAACAATCCAAGGCTGTCGGTGGAGATATGTACAGTTATTTTGTGAAAAGGAACTGCCTCTATTTTATCGTGGGTGACGTGAGAGGGAAAGGTATTCCGGCCGCTTTGTACATGGCCTCGGTTGCCACCCTCTTTAATTATATCGCTCCCCGGAAACGTACTTCCTCGGACATCTGTAATACTATTAATAATTACATGAGTGACAACGTGGAAGACGATATGTTCATCACCATGTTCGTCGGTATTCTCGATTTAAAGAACGGGATGCTATCTTATGCTAACGCGGGCCATCCTTTCCCAATTCTATGTACACGGGAAGGGAAAGAGGTGAAATTCCTTGAAGATTCATTGGGTATTCCAATCGGTGTCATGCGCACCATGTATAAAGAAAGCCGCTATCAAATGGAACGTGGCGATATGCTCTTCCTATACACGGACGGGTTGACCGAGGCCCAGAATTCTGAACGCCATTTTTACGGGAAGGAACGGGTGAAAAAGGTTATCGAATCCAACCCTTGTGACACCCCGCAACAACTGGTTCATATCGTCTTAGATGATCTGAAAGAATATACCGGGAATAGCCATGAAGAGGCGGACGATCTGACTTTGTTTGCAGTGCAATATTTATAAAAGGGATAGGGATAAAAGTCGTTTACCAAACCCCCTCCCCTTTTGATTCATTTTTTAAAATCCAGATCAACAACTTGTAAATAAGCTTTCAATAACTCTCCATCTTGGGGATTGGTGTTAGGTCCTATCGGCTTTTTTGTTTTCAGATCATAGATGTATGCCCCGTTATTCGTCACCACTGCCGCCGCATTCGTAAAAGAATAAAAAGCAAAAGGTTTGGCCGTCGGGTTCAACAGATTCTTGCTGTAATGGAATGCCTCGGCGTTCATTCCCAACTGGGCAAACAATGTTGCCACCATATCGGTCTGAGATCCCAATGTATTGACCACGGAATCCTGCACGTTCATCGCTCCTCCCGTGAAGATCATCGGAATTCGATAAGCCTCCGGCAAATGAGGTTGTAAATTCCCCACGTGACGGGTTCCATGATCGGCTACCAGCACGAATAAGGTATTATCCCAAAGCCCCGATTTCTTACACTTTTCAAAAAATTCTCCCAGACATTGATCCGTGTACGCAATCGCATTCTTCAACTTGGAACCGCTATCATCTCCCGGAATCTTTGTCTCCATAGGAACGATAAAGGGTTCATGACTACTCATAGTAAACGCCATATACATGAACGGTACTTGGGCAATTCGTAAATCTTCGTAAAGACGATCAAGCATATACCCGTCATGTACCCCCCATTTGAAACGGTTCTCGATGGCCTCTCCCGAAAAATCATCCTCGGTAACTGTACCCTGAAAACTCATGGTCACGTAAGAACGGAAGCCGCCAAAATTGAGATCCCCCGCATAATAAAAACGAGTAGAGTATCCTTCTACCTCGAAATTCAGCGGGAAACGGGGTTGTTCATAAGTCTTGTTCGGGTATTTCAACATGGATGCATTCGGATAAGCGGGGAAACCGCTGATCACCCCCAAAATA
Source organism: Butyricimonas sp. (assembly GCA_019423345.1). Lineage (GTDB taxonomy): Bacteria > Bacteroidota > Bacteroidia > Bacteroidales > Marinifilaceae > Butyricimonas. The sequence goes on from JAHZBN010000005.1 coordinate 14,000, forward strand.
CCCCGGTCTGAACGATTTCCGGTTGCGTATATATTAGAGAAAAATATCCCTTCCTTAGCTATTGCTTGTAAATTAGGCATGGCGTCCCAAGCGTTTAACGTGAATGTTTCCAACAAGAGTACCACCACGTTAGGTTTATTGGTTTTCAATACCTTGGGATAATCTCCCGTTTCCACATACACGCTATCCACCAACTGTTGAGCCTTATCCTCCGGCATAAAAGCATAATTTCCCTTTACCTTGTCAATATGCATTACCTCGTACAGGAAGTTCCATACCGGATTAATCGCAGCCTGATTCGCATACATATTTTTGTTATTGAAAAACACGAAACTCACGTTCATTGGGGCCACGTTGAAACCGCCTCTCACGGGAATAAACGCAACACCACCTAAAATAAGATATACGACACCGTGCCATAATGCCTCTCGTCTGTCCGTACGAAAAGTCTTGGCCACCCAACGGCGGTAAATCGCGTAAAAAACAGCCACCATGACCGCATAGAGTAACAAGAGCAACAGAATCAACCCTGTCGGAGTTGAGGCCATAGCCTCTCCGGGTGTCTTCAAGTAAAACAAGGGAGTCGCATCCATGTGATACCCCCAATTCTTGAATAATTCCAGATCTCCCACAATAATCAGACTCGATACCACTAAAAGCAAAAGTGTCAGGCAGGAGAAAATACGTTTCAATATTTTTGCGGATAAAAAGACACCTATTGCCATCAGAACACAGGACAACAAAATCACGTATCCGCCAAACGAAAGATCCATACGAAACCCTTTGGCAAAGATCATCATGTAATCATGTCCGGTAAGAGTGGCCGTCTCCTTATATTGATATATCAAGAACACCACCTTGGCCACCCATGAAAATACAATCCAAAAGAGGTAGTATTTCAGCAAAAACAGTAATTTATCACGCATAAATTTATTTTAGATTTTAAATTTTAGATTCCAACCGCACGAGTCCATCACTTTAACTACCCCTTACACAAGGGGAGAATGCGCTACATTGTTACATTGAAACGCTTTCTCGCGTCCGTCTCTCCCCCTGTGCAAGGGGGAGCCGGTGGGGGTAGTCCTTTCATTTTCAATTCTCCATTTTCAATTATTAAAACGGTGCTTTACTACTATTCGCCGGATTCTCGAAACTCTTGCCTCCCTCTTGAAAATCGGAATCCAATTGTGGCATTTGTGGAGCCGCATCCTCGTTCATCCGGGAGCCGAAAGTAACCGTCTTCACGGTAGAACCACCTGATGCAAACGGAGAAACCTCTTCCAGATCACAAAATTGTGCCAACTCGTTACGGAATCGCAACTGAATCTCTCCTACCGCACCGTTACGATGTTTGGCTATAATAATATCGGCAATCCCTTTCAAGCTGTTTCCCATACTGTCCTCCATAATCCCGTAACGTTCCGGACGGTGAATGAAAAGCACCATATCGGCATCTTGCTCGATGGCTCCAGATTCACGCAAGTCAGATAACATCGGTTTCTTGGCATCTCCCGTACGTTGTTCGACACCACGATTCAACTGGGACAAAGCGATCACCGGTATGTTCAATTCTTTGGCAATAATCTTCAACTGCCGCGAAATCATACTTACCTCCTGTTCCCGGTTTCCCCGCATATCCGCCCCGGCAGTCATCAACTGCAAATAGTCGATAATCAACACCTTGATCCCATATCTTTGTTGCAAACGCCGACACTTGGCCCGCAACTCGAATATAGAGAGGGCCGGGGTATCATCCACGTATATCGGGGCCTTGATCAAGGCTTTAATTTTCGAGTGTAACTGTTGCCACTCTTCCTCGCTTAACTTACCATTACGTATTTTCTCGGAACCCAACTCGGTCTCGCTGGCAATCAGACGGTTTACCAACTGCACCGAAGACATCTCCAAAGAGAATAATGCAACGGGCTGGTTATGATTCACCGCCATATTCCGGGTCATGGACAACACGAATGCCGTTTTACCCATAGAAGGACGAGCAGCAATAATCACCAGGTCGGAAGGCTGCCAACCGGAAGTCACTTCATCCAAAGCGTTGAACCCAGAAGGAACCCCACTCAATCCATCTGCGCGTTTACCGGCAATCTCAATTCCCTTGATTGCTTCATCAATCAAAGCATTAATAGCCGTTGTCTCTTTTTTTATATTTCCCTCGGCAATCTCGAACACCTGCTTTTGAGCCATATCTACCAAATCGGCCACGTCTGTTGCCTCGTCGTATGCCTTATTCTGTATGTCTGTACATACCCGGATCAATTCCCGCTGAATATATTTCTGCACCACGATACGGGCGTGGAACTCGATATGAGCTGCGGATGCCACCTTCGAAGTCAGTTGAGCCAGATAGTAATATCCCCCAATCTCTTCCAGTTCCCCTAAACGTTTCATCTCCTCGCTCACGGTAAGAATATCCACAGGTTCGTTGTTCAAGGAAAGGTTTTGAATTCCCCTGTATATCTTTTGATGTGCCTCCTTATAGAAACATTCCGGTTTCAAAAAGTCACTCACGGTAATAAACGCATCCTTCTCCAGCATCAGAGATCCCAAAATAGCCTCCTCCAGATCCACGGCCTGCGGTGGCATTTTTCCGTATTCGGTTTGTAACGATTTGTAATTATACTCCGGTTTTTTCGCCATATTAAATCACTTTTAACTCTTTCAATTTCCAGAAACAACGAACAGTTGCCCGCACGTCCGCCAAAGCATCATGAGCATTCTCGAATCCCTCCCCGAACAAAACCTGGTGTAACTCGGATAACTTCGGAGATTTGAATCCCTGTTTTCCACCCGGCAATTTACAATAATTCGTGGACATTTTCATCGTACAGTATTTCGGTTTCAGAAATAAAGAAGTCATCATCCGTTTCCGCTCGAATTCAGCCCCCACAATACATTCGTCAAAACTGATATTATGCCCGATCAAGGCATAGGCCACATCTATCTTATCCGAAAACAGCTCTAAGATTGATAACAAATCTTGCCCTTCCTCCTGGGCTTTTATCGTGGTAATCCCGTGTACACGGGATGCCTCCACCGGAATAGAAAACCCTTCCGGTTTAATAATATCGCTACGTTCCTCGATAACATTCCCCTTATCGTCACACATAATCCACGCAAGCTGTACCAACCGGGGCCAATTATCAACGTCTGTCACGGGAGCATTCCAACGCTGCGGAAGTCCCGTCGTTTCCGTATCAAAAAATAAAAACATCTTTACTATATTACGATTTATGACTTACGATTTATGACTTACGATTTATGATTTTCTTTACCACGCCTACACCTGAAATTATAAATCGTAAATCCGAAATTATTTCGTTTCGCCGTTTTCAAAACTCTTGTTATACTGGTGCATAGCCCGGTAGCTCATACCCATGCTGGAGAACCCACCATCATGAAACAAATTCTGCATGGTCACTTTGCGGGTCAAGTCAGAGAACAAGGTGATACAATAATTCGCACACTCATCGGCAGAGGCATTTCCCAACGGGGACATCCGTTCTGCAAAATCTATCAGAGAATCAAAACCTTTTATACCGCTACCAGCCGTAGTTACCGTAGGGGACTGTGAAATCGTGTTGACACGAACCCGTTTTTCTCGTCCGTAAATATACCCGAAACTACGGGCAATAGACTCCAACATCGCCTTGGCATCCGCCATATCATTATATTCGAACATGGTACGCTGCGCAGCCACGTATGAAAGCGCCACAACAGACCCCCATTCATTAATCGCATCCAATTTCTTCGCCGTTTGGAGAACCTTATGGAAAGAAATAGCCGAAATATCTAATGTCTTTTGTAAAAAATCGTAATCTAGATTATCGTAAGGACGTTTTTTTCTTACGTTCAACGACATGGCTACCGAGTGTAATATAAAATCAATCTTCCCTCCCAATAACTCCATCGCCTCTTTAAATAAACGCTCTAAATCCTCCTCACTAGTTGCATCAGCAGGAATCAATGGAACATTATTCTTCTCTGCGAAATCCTTGATCTGTCCCATCCGGATAGATAATTCAGTGTTCGTCAACACGATCTCTGCGCCCTCTTCCAAACATTTCTCTGCCACTTTCCACGCAATAGACATCTCATTCAATGCACCGAATATTATCCCCTTTTTTCCTTTCAATAAATTGTAACTCATAAAACTGTATTAAATTAAAAAATTCTTTCTACTATTAAAATTGACCGAGTAGTAACCGGGCATTCTCCAACGCTGCATCACTGACAACACTCCCGCTGATCATTCCGGCTATTTCCGCCACCCGCTCTTCATCTGTTAAACGACGGATACGGGAAATTGTTCCCACCTGATCGTCTTCTTTATATACCTTAAAGTGGTGATCTCCCGCCGCGGCAATCTGGGGCAGATGGGAAATACTAATCACCTGCATCCGGCGAGCCATCTCTTTCATCATCTCGGCCATCCGGTGAGCGATTTCCCCGGAAACCCCCGTGTCAATCTCGTCAAAGATTATGACCGGCAACTGTTTTGTACGGGATAGGATGTACTTCAGCGACAACATCAACCGGGAAATTTCACCCCCGGACGCCACTTTTACCAGCTCTCCTGGTTCCTGATTCTTATTCGCCGAAAACAGAAAATTCACATCATCTTTTCCCGTGGCTGTAAAATGATCCAACGGGGTGATCATAACCCTGAACACGGCATGTTTAATCCCCATGCTTACTAGCAATCCCCGCATCTCTTCTCTCAATTTCTCCTCCGATGCCACACGGGCTTTATGTAGCTTACCCGCCAACGAATCCATTTCCGTCTCCACGGACTTAATTTGTTTTTCCAATATTTCGATCTGTTCCGCAAAGGATTGTATTCCTTTCAACTTCTTCCCTAACTCATCCTTTAAAGCGATCAGTTCCTCGACTTTTTCCAACCGGTGCTTGTGTAGCAAATCATACATCACGTTCAATCGCTCGTTGATCACGTCAACTCTTGCCGGGTTGTATTCCACTCGTTCCGCCATTCGTTCCGATTCATCGGCTATATCTTCCAGTTCGAGAATCACCGAACTCAAACGCTGCTCGTAGTCAGTGGCCTCTTTCACAATTCCCTCCAATGTTGCCATTCTATTTTTCACCCCTTTCAAGGCCTGAATAACGGGATTATCCGATTCCGTTAATACATACGTCGATTCGGAAAAGGCAGATTTAATATTCTCCGCGTTATTCAACACGGCCAGCTCTTCCTCCAACTCCTGCTGTTCTCCTTCTCGCAGACGGGCTTCATCCAGCTGGTTAAACTGGAATTTCAAATAATCTTCCTCTTGCTCGGCCTCTTTTGCCCGCTGTTTTAGTGAAGTCAGTTCTGACAACAATCCCTGTCGGCGGGTATATTTTACCCGGTAATCTTTCAACAACGCTTGATTACCGCAAAAAGCATCCAGTATTTCCAATTGATATTCCGGTTGCCCGATAAGTAAGGACTGATGTTGTGAATGTACGTCGATCAAGAAACTCCCAAACTCTTTCAATAATTTGTTATTAACGGGAGTATCATTAATAAACGCCCTCGATTTGCCGTCTGCCGTCAATTCTCGTCTCACAACCACCTCGTCGTCATAATCCAAGTCGTTATCAGCAAACCATGGCTGTAAATCGTACCCCACGACATCATACGTGATCTCGACCACGCATTTCCTGTTCTTATCCATAATGGCTGCAACATCAGCCCGCTGTCCCAACGTCAGCCCGATCGCACCCAACAAAATGGATTTTCCCGCACCTGTTTCCCCGGTAATAATCGTAAATCCCTTCTCTAGCTCGATATTCGTTTTATCGATCAAAGCGTAATTTCCTATATGGATGTTCTTTATCATTCCTACAACCTTTATTGCATAAATCATGCGAAAGTACTAATAATTTTCCATTTTCAATTTTCCATTTTCAATTTAATTAGTACTTTTGCGCACCGGTTTAAACATATAGTTCTTTATAAAATGACAAGTAGAAGATTAATTAGAATTAAAGTTTTACAGCTTTTATATTCTTACACGAAGAAAGAGGGAGTGACAATTACGGAAGTGGAAAGAGATTTGTTCAAAAGTATAACCAAAAGTACGGATTTATACTACCACGTTTTCCTCTTAATCACGGAAATCCAACGTCGTGCATTTTTAAAAATAGATGCTGCCCGTAATCGGAAACTTGCATCACAAAGAGAGTTAAACCCGAACACCCGCTTTATTGACAACCCGGTAATCAATCAAATTGCCAATAACCGGAAATTCAAGACCTATGTTTCCACGAATCTGGTCTCCTTGAACGAGTGTCAAGACGTGGTCGCCTTGCTGCATGACCGCATGATGGAAATGGATTTTTTCAAGCTTTACATGTCCAAACCCAGCGTGACTTACGAGGATCACAAGAAACTCGTGCTTGACATGATCACGGAATTAATCGCAGAAGATGAAGATTTCGACCAAGCCATGGAAGAAAAGAATATTTTCTGGAATGACGATTTTGAACTCGTGTTGAGTATCGTGTACAAAACGGTGAAGAATATGAAAGAAAGTTATTCTGAAGACACCGTTTTCTTTATCTCCTTATATAACGAAGAAGAAGACTTGAGTTTTGCGAAAACCCTGTTCCGAAAATCCATTCTCGATATGAAGGAAAACCTGGAATTAGTGGATCAGTTCACAACCAACTGGGAACTCGACCGTATTTCCGACATGGATAAATTAATTATGGATGCAGCAATCTGCGAACTGAAATATTTCCCTTCTATCCCCGTGAAGGTGACTCTGGACGAGTATATCGAGATTTCCAAGAACTATTGTTCCCCGAAAAGTAGCGGGTTTATTAACGGAGTTCTCGACAAAACCGTAGCTCTTCTGAAAGAAAAGAATGAAATCAGAAAAGTCGGTCGAGGTTTGATGGAATAGTTATAAAACAAGGGGCTATCCCAAAAGTCATTTATTTCAAAAAACTCCTCCGTCATTTCGTGCCACCTCCTCTATAAACAGAGGAGGAGTTGGTAACAATATCGAGTACAAATCAACTAGAAGTTACCGTCCCCACCTCGGTAAGTTATCGTTAACTTATCGAATACTTATCGAATAGTTACGCATGCGACACTAGTGAGAGTATACTGAGAAACAGAAGAATAACTAACGAAATAGGACCCATTCACACTTACCACACAAAATATTAGTTAACAGATCACCTATTTATCCCAATAAATAAAGGGTGACTTTTGTCACCCTTTACATTCTAAACTAAACTAACCAAACTTTTGTATCACTACAATAGTCAACTCATACGCTATATTAGCTTCGTAAATATAGAATATAAATATTAAAAAAACAAGTTTTTTTAATATTTACTTGAAAAATCTTTAGCCTGATAATTCTTAATATACTCCATCGCCTCTTCCACCGTATTCACAACAGTATACAGCCCGTCATAAGCCTTCGACACGAATCCTTCCTTGCGAATATTACTGATAAAAAGGAAAAAATACTCGTAAAAATCGTTCGTATTAAGGAAAATAATTGGTTTATTATGTATTCCAAGCTGTTTCAAGGTAATCACTTCCGTGATTTCCTCCAGCGTTCCCCATCCTCCAGGTAAAGCGATAAAAGCATCCGCTTTTTCACGCATCATGCTCTTTCGTTCTTTCATATCGGGAGCCACGATTAATTCGGAAATACCTTCTGCCGAAACACCCCGGTCCACGATGCATTGCGGAATGATCCCGGTCACCTCACCCCCACCATTTTTCACGGCATCCGACACCTCACGCATCAACCCGCAATTTGTTCCGCCGTATAGCAACTCCCATCCCCGCATCACGATCTCTTTCCCCAAATCAGCCGCAGCCTCAAAATACACGTTATCAACACTCTCCGATGATGCACAAAACACACAAATTTTCATAAATTAAAAGTTACAGTTTGCAAGTCATTCATTTCATAAAACAAATTGCAGATTAATAGTACAAACCTGTACCCCATTAACCTGCAACTTGAAACCACATTGACGATTAAGCGTCAATATTAGCGTATGTAGCGTTCTGTTCGATAAACTGTCTACGAGGTGGAACATCGTCACCCATAAGCATGGAGAAAATTCGGTCTGCCTCGGCAGCATTCTCGATCGTCACCTGACGCAACGTTCTGCCATCGGGAGACATCGTCGTGTCCCACAACTGTTCTGCTGTCATTTCACCAAGACCTTTGTAACGCTGGATATGCAAACTGCTCTCTTTACCCGCTCCCATTTCCTGGATCAATTGCAAACGCTGTTCTTCCGTCCAGCAATAGCGTTGCTCCTTTCCTTTCTTCACGGAGTAAAGAGGCGGAGTTGCGATATACAGATAACCGTTTTCAATCACCGATCTCATGTAACGGAAGAATAATGTCATAATCAACGTGGCAATGTGCGCCCCGTCAACGTCGGCATCGGCCATGATCACGATCTTGTGGTAACGTATTTTTTCCAAATTAACTGCTTTACTGTCTTCGGCCGTACCAATCGTGATACCCAAAGCCTGGAAGATCATCTTGATCTCCTCACTTTCCCACACGCGATGGGCCAACGCTTTCTCCACGTTCAGGATTTTACCTCTCAATGGTAGGATTGCCTGGAATTTACGGTCACGCCCTTGTTTAGCCGTACCCCCTGCCGAGTCTCCCTCGACAAGAAATATCTCGCAGTTCTCCGGGTTATTGTCCGAACAATCCGCCAATTTACCGGGCAAACCGGAACCGGAAAGCACCGTCTTCCGTTGCACAAGTTCACGGGCTTTACGGGCCGCATGACGAGCTTGTGCGGCAAGGATTACCTTGTCCACGATAGCACGGGCATCTTTCGGATGTTCCTCCAGATAATTTGCTAATGCAACACTCACTGCTTGAGCCACGGCCGACCCGACCTCAGTATTACCTAACTTAGTCTTGGTCTGTCCTTCGAATTGAGGTTCTGCCACCTTCACGGAAATAATAGCTGTTAGACCTTCACGGAAATCCTCCCCGCTAATATCAAACTTCAACTTGCTTAACATCCCGGAATTATCGGCATACGTCTTCAAGGTTTGCATCACTCCCCGACGGAATCCGGCAAGGTGTGTTCCCCCCTCGATCGTGTTGATATTATTCACGTAAGAGTAAACATTTTCCTTGAACTCCGTATTGTAATGCATGGCCACCTCGATCGGAATTCCATTCTTCTCGGTCGTGATATGAATGGTTTCATCAATCAATTTTTCCCGGGTTTCATCCAAGTATTCCACGAATTCACTCAATCCCTTTTCCGAGTAGAAAACTTCAGACTTGAACTCATTTGTGTCTGAATCAATTGTTCGTTTATCGGTTAACGACAAACGGATCCCCCGGTTCAGGTAAGCCAACTCCCGCAAACGGGCAGCTAAAATATCATATTTATATTCTGTTACATAAAATATAGAATCATCCGGCTTGAAATAGATCGTCGTACCCGTCCGATCCGTCTCGCCAATCACTTGCACATCTGCTAACGGGAATCCTTTACTGTACTCTTGGCGCCAGATTTTACCTTCACGATAAATGGTTGCGACCAATTTTGTAGAAAGTGCGTTCACACAAGATACACCCACCCCGTGAAGTCCCCCGGAAACCTTGTAAGAACCTTTATCAAATTTACCACCGGCATGCAGAATTGTCATCACGACTTCCAGAGCCGAGCGATTCTCTTTCTGGTTCATTCCCGTCGGAATTCCACGTCCATCGTCAGACACGCTGATCGAGTTATCCTCGTTAATCGTTACATCAATATTTTTACAATAGCCAGCCAACGCCTCGTCAATCGAGTTATCGACCACCTCGTACACCAAATGATGCAACCCTTTCGTATTAACATCTCCAATATACATGGACGGACGCATACGAACGGCCTCTAACCCCTCCAACACTTGAATACTATCAGCCGAATACTCGTTATTCGTTTGCTCTATTTCTTCACTCATGTTCTGCTCTAATTCTTCACTCATATGATATATTTAATTGTTTTTTCTTATTTCTTATATTCGCTAAACTGTTCATTCACAGCCGGAATTTTATCCCGACACGAAACACACAAATATACGAAAAATCAGCTATAATATCGAAAGTATTAAGATATATTTTCCTCTCGTTAACACACCAATTGAATCGTCATCTATAATGCCGGAATTTCAAATATCCTTACTCTTGAATCATCTACAACAATTTTAACTCATAACTTCAATCGCAACATCACGCATCACCTTAAATCCCAATCGTTCGTCCTCCCCGCAGCCCATTGGGAGTGCATTCCAATCTATCGTGGAAACTCCTAATTGACGACATTTCTCGATCAACGCCCCAATCACCCGAGTCGCAAGCCCAGTATGACGATACTCTGGAAATACAACTATATAGAAATTAACAAGTTGACATCATTTAGATTGGCTTTCCTTATCTTCATTTCTTCGGGGTATTGGCTGCCTGTCAGGCAAACATTTCATATATCGTTCTAAACGCTCAAACTGTTCCCGAATCGGGGAATATTCCATTTCATCTATTTTCTCCCGATACAAATCAAACAAACCGAGAGTTCCCCGCTTGTCATAAGTATTCAAATAATATAAACAGATGCCATGCAAAATACGTTCCCCAGTCCACACGGCCAAAGGAGCCCAACCGGAAACATTAAAAATATCCAGGGCTTTCTCAACCTTCTCATAATCGTTCATTTCCTTAAAAAAAGAAAGTCCCACGCTCTCGAACTCCACGATCCACTTTTGCACGAGTGAATGAAGCTTTGCTATTTTCATCTGAAACCACGGCTTATCATCCAAAGGTATTCCCAAATACTTGTAAGCCCACCCGACATCCAGCACGCCGCAAATAGGCATACAGTCCTTTTCCAATATAGCCTCCTTGTATAATTGACTGACTTTCTTACAAGTTACAAAGTACTCCGTACGCAAAGACAACTGATCATTCTCCCAATTCGTGAATCGAAGAATACACTCGTTCTTCCATTCACGATCCTCATAAACAAACACATTTTTAGCCTTCATGAAATGATAGCCATGCCTTTCCATGACCGGAACAATTTGCTCAATAAAAAGCCCCTTGATACCTTCACCTTTCATTTTCGTATGCATATGCTTATCTATAAATTTAGTGCCTGACCCTTTTTATCAACAACAAAGAGAATAAAATTTTCTTTATTTTCCCTATAAAAGTTCATAAAGTTTACAAACTTTTTATTTATTACCTATATACAATTCGGCCACAAAACGTGATTCACGAGATACCGGTGTTAAATTTATATATCCGGACACGATTCGCCCCGTCTCCATCAGCAAGGGATACATGTCTCTATTCTTCTCTACCGATTGCATGATTTCTCCCGGCCTGGGAGAAAAGTGAATATTAAAAACACCCTCAACACTCTCTTGTAAATAACGCTGCAAAGCGATTGAAACGATTCCCATGTTATAACGCAGATTTATCTCGACACAAGGCTGCACACCGAATTCTCCCGACTCGCCTTCGTATATCATCATATCCACCCCCAAGTATCCCACGTATTTCCCGTGAAATACCGTCGTCACCACCTTTTCCAACTGTTCACGGATTTCATGTAGGAACCCCGTTCCCGTATATTTTGCAATCATCCCTTCCAAACTAGAATTCGATGCCACCTTGTTCCCCTCGTATTCTCCCCGCCGACTTGTTTGAAAAACAGAATACCCCAAAAAATTCAGGTGAAATAAACGGTCCATTTCAAACTCCATGGCAAAATCCAGCACCCGATTCAATCTTTTTTCCACCATCACGTACCCTTGTTTACGCAAGATACCGGATAAAACTTCTTCTTCTTTACACGTCATCTGTCCTTTCGGGATAAAAAGAATACCTTTACCGGAAGAGGACCAAGGAGCTTTCACCACTATATCTTCCTTTTCCGACAACGACCTGATTCCTGCCAACGTGTTACATTCACGAGGAATGATATCCTCCCCTATACAGGGAATAGCCCGTACCATCTCAGCCAAACAAGTGGCAGCCATTCGCCTGCTATATAAATCCCTCCGTTTATCACTCCACGTTGACATGACACTCTCCCTGAACTGCTCGTTACAACGACTTTTCAACTCTTTCAATAAAGAGTGAACCCGGGGACTCCATCCCCAAGGCTTTATCTCGTTAAAAGAAAGTAATTGAGCTTTTTCCCAGATCACCGGTTTACAATCCAAACCAAAAATTTCTTCTCGACTTTTCATAAAGTCGAAGTCCGGCATCTTCGTCACCAACACATAATCCCCTTTTCCGGCCAAATATGCAGATAAAAACGCCAGATCATCGGCCATAATGGAAATATTCGCCTTTGGCGTGTAACCATTTGTTCCATTGGCTATTGAAATTTCATTATCCGGATTAAACAGGTATAAATCTTGCATAAATGTTAAATTTTAGAGCAAAAGTAACACTTTTGGCTTAAATTTTGTATTACATATAAAAGTTTAAATAAAGAGGAGATGAACGGTTATCCGCATTTATACAGATTTTAAATTAATAACAACAAGTTTCATTTATTTTGCGAAAAGTGAAACATTCATTTCGTGATTACCGTAGGATATATCGTGTAAGACTTGATAATGATTGAAAAATAAAACTTTAAAAAATAGATGAGATGATTTTACAACTAGCTTTCGTTTTAACAGCAATCATCATCGGAGCGCGTCTAGGTGGTATCGGACTGGGTGTCATGGGAGGTATTGGATTGGGAATTCTGACATTCGTGTTCGGACTGCAACCCACGGCCCCACCTATTGATGTTATGCTTATGATCGTGGCGGTTATTTCTGCGGCAGCATGTATGCAGGCTGCCGGAGGATTGGACCTTATGGTCAAGGTGGCCGAACGCTTATTAAGAAAGAATCCGGCACACGTCACAATTCTAAGCCCGTTAGTAACTTACGCATTCACGTTTATCGCCGGTACTGGCCACGTTGCCTATTCCGTACTTCCGGTAATCGCTGAAGTTGCCACGGAAACCAAAATTCGCCCGGAACGTCCCCTAGGAATTGCCGTGATCGCTTCCCAACAAGCCATTACCGCCAGTCCAATTTCTGCCGCCACGGTAGCATTACTGGGCTTGTTAGCTGGTTTTGACATTAGTTTGTTTGACATTCTGAAGATCACGATTCCCGCCACGCTAATCGGTGTACTCGTCGGAGCCTTCTTCTCTATGAAAGTCGGGAAAGAACTTGTTGATGACCCGGAATATCAAAAACGTTTGAAAGAAGGTGTTTTCAATGACAAAAAATACGAATTGAAAGACGTTTCCAACCAGAGAAGAGCAAGTCTGTCTGTTTTTGTTTTCATTATCGCCACGGTATTCATTGTACTATTCGGTTCGTTTGATACCATGCGTCCTTCATTCATGATCAATGGCGAACAAGTATTATTAGATATGCCATCTATCATTGAAATATTAATGTTATCCGCAGCAGCTATCATATTATTAATAACTCGTACAGACGGGTTAAAAGCCGCACAAGGTTCCGTCTTCGGGGCCGGAATGCAAGCGGTAGTAGCCATCTTCGGAATCGCTTGGATGGGAGATACTTTCTTGCAAGGCAACATGGCAGAATTAAAATCTTCTATCGAAGAAGTCGTTAGACAAATGCCCTGGTTGTTCGGTATAGCCCTGTTCGTGATGTCTATCCTCTTATACAGCCAAGCCGCTACCGTCCGGGCGCTCATGCCTCTCGGCATAGCCTTGGGAATATCGCCTTACATGCTGATCGCCATGTTCCCGGCCGTCAACGGGTATTTCTTTATCCCGAACTACCCCACCGTGGTAGCCGCCATTAACTTCGACCGAACGGGTACAACACGAATCGGCAAATACGTGCTGAACCACTCGTTCATGATGCCCGGACTTGTCGCGACCATCGTGGCCGTTGGACTTGGACTGCTCTTTATACAGATTTTTTAAATACTCTAATTATAAGTAAATTTTAAATTACAGGTTATGAAAATGTTTAAGAATTTAAGTTTGCTGGTAGCCCTAGTGCTATTCTCTGTTGCGACCACGTTCGCACAAAAGTTGCCTAACATCCATATTCTGGCAACAGGAGGTACGATCGCCGGAACCGGAGCTTCTTCAACCGGAACCAATTACACAGCCGGACAGGTTGCCATCGGTACACTTTTATCGGCTGTACCCGAAATTCAGAAAATAGCCAATGTAACCGGAGAACAAATCGTTAAGATCGGTTCACAGGATATGACGGATGACGTGTGGTTAACACTTGCCAAAACAATCAACAAATTATTGGCAAGAAAAGACATTGACGGAATCGTGATCACCCACGGAACCGACACGATGGAAGAAACCGCCTATTTCTTGAATCTTGTCGTGAAAAGTAACAAACCGGTTGTACTTGTAGGTGCCATGCGTCCCTCTACCGCTCTTAGCGCTGACGGCCCGTTAAACTTATACAATGCCGTGGTTGTTGCAGGAGCAAAAGAATCCATGGGTAAAGGAGTTTTAGTTTCCATGAATGGTATTATTCTCGGAGCTCACAGTGTTTTAAAAATGAACACGATTGATGTTCAAACTTTCCAAGCACCGAATTCAGGAGCCCTTGGCTATGTTTACAACGGCAAAGTATTCTACAATCAATCTCCGTTAAAAAAACACACCAGTCAATCCATATTTGATGTAACGAACCTGAACTCTCTTCCGAAAGTGGGTATCGTGTACAGCTATTCAAACATGGAAGGTGACGTTGTTAAAATGATGGCTAATAGCGGTTACAAGGGAATTATTCACGCCGGATTAGGTAACGGAAATATCCACAAAAACGTGTTCCCGGAATTAATCAACGCACGTAACAAGGGAATTCTTATCGTACGTTCAACCCGTGTACCGACAGGACCGACCACGCTTGACGCAGAAGTAGATGACAACCAATACAAATTCATCGCTTCTCAAGAATTGAACCCTCAAAAATCAAGAATCCTCTTGATGTTAGCTTTGACTAAGACTAACGATTGGAAACAGATCCAACAATATTTCAACGAATATTAATTCATAAAAGCACCAAGTCCTGTTTTAAAGGACTCAGTGCTTTATTCTATTTGTAATTCTAGTTATAATAACTAGAAATTAGGAAATTATATTTTTATCAAAACGCAGAACATGAAAAAATTAGCTTTATTAATACTTGTTATGGGTTGCGCAGCTGGTGCTTTCACACAAAATGCCACGAACGAAAAGACTCTTTTCGAACGAGTAACCCAAATAGAGAAAAAAATGGACTGGTTCAACTTCTATTTGAACATGCAAGGTTCTTTTGATGCCAGTTTCAACTATGACCAAAGCGGACTAAGCGAGGCTGCATTCAAGATGCGTCAATTCCGTATTGAAGCAAAAGGTAATATCACCCCTTGGTTGTCCTATCGCTGGAGACAACGTCTGAACCGTGGGAACAACGGTGGTAACAATATAGACAATATGCCTACTTCCATTGACATCGCAGGTATTGGGGTAAAATTAAATGACCAGTTTTCATTCTTTGCCGGAAAACAATGCGCCGCATATGGTGGTATCGAATTTGACTTGAATCCGATCGAAATCTACGAATATAGCGATATGATCGAGAACATGAGTAACTTCATGACCGGTTTGAACATCGCTTACCAGATTTGTGACAACCATCAACTCCAATTCCAAATTTTGGATAGTCGTAACGGTTCTCAAGATGAAACATACGGTCCCGGATTTGAAAAAAGCCGTGCCCCACTCTTGTACACGTTAAACTGGAATGGTAACTTGTTCGATGGAATCTATAAAACTCGTTGGTCAGCATCCGTGATGTCCGAAACAAAAGATAAGCAAATGTATTATTATGCTTTAGGTAACGATTTCACGTTCTCTAAAAAAGTAAATATGTTTGTAGACTTCATGTATTCTGATGAACAAATCGACCGGAAAGGTATCATTACCGGGATTGTAGGGAATGAAGACGGCCATAACGCTCTTGATGCAGAATACCTGTCCGTGGTGACAAAAGTAAACTACCGTTTCCAACCGAAATGGAATGCTTTCGTGAAGGGAATGTATGAAACGGCCTCCGTGTCAAAAACACGTGGTGACATCGAAAAAGGAAACTATCGTACTTCTTACGGTTACTTGGCCGGTATCGAATACTACCCGTTAGAAGACAGCAACCTGCATTTCTTCTGTACTTTCGTGGGACGTTCTTACAAATTTACTGATCGTGCCGCTCAAAAAGGATACAACACGCAAAGATTGGAAGTCGGGTTTATATACCAATTACCGATGTTCTAACAAACAAAAAATGATACAATTACGAGAGGGAATATATTTGAATATTCCCTCTTTTGATTTATCTCATTTTATTTTGAAATTGTTTTAACGAGTGTTATTTTTGTACCATATTAGAGCAAAGATTTACAATCTAAATTTAGAAACAAAACTATTACTATGAAAAAAACTAATCTACTCACTATTTTAGTATTAAGCGGAAGCATTATTTTTTCAGGATGTGCATCCATGAGTAACACGGGCAAAGGCGCTGCTATCGGGGCCGGTGGTGGAGCCGCACTTGGAGCCGGTATCGGAGCCTTGGTTGGTAAAGGTAAGGGAGCTGCCATCGGGGCAGCCGTGGGTGGAGCCGTTGGAGCAGGAACCGGAGCTTTAATCGGTAGAAAGATGGATAAACAGAAAAAAGAGTTAGAAGCCATTGAAGGGGCTCAGGTTGAAACTGTTACAGATGCTAATGATCTACAAGCCATTAAAGTGACTTTTGATAACGGTATATTGTTCGCCACGAACTCTAGTCAATTAAGTTCATCTTCCAGAGATGCCTTGACGAAATTTGCCACGTCGTTAAAAAACTCTCCGGAAACAGACATCACGATCTACGGCCACACGGATAACACCGGAACCCGTGCCGTAAATGAAAGAATATCCAAAGAACGTGCGGAAGCTGTTGCAAACTTCCTAGTTGGAAACGGGATTGCCCGCAACAGAATCACCACGGAAGGCCTAGCATTCGATCAACCGGTAGCCGACAATAGTACAGCAGAAGGACGTGCCAAAAACCGTCGTGTAGAAGTATACATCACGGCAAGCGCAAACATGATCAAACAAGCAGAAGAAGGTACCTTGAAATAAGATACAATCACAAGTAACCACTAAAAGCTGGAAGGCTGTTTTCGAACGATCTCCAGCTTTTAGTTTTTTTTAATTCAATAACAATGATGAAAAAGAAACTATCACTAATCACGCTATTAGCACTATCGGTACAGGGTCTGTTTGCCCAAGGCCTGTTATCCCACCTAAACGACACGACAAACAAACGCTCCCTTTTCGAAAGAGTGACCAACATTGAAAAAAAGAATAATCTTTTCAATTTGAAACTACATATGCAAGCCACGTTCAACGGTGCATTTACCGATGGGACATTCAAGCAGGCCGCTTTCAAAATGAACCAACTCCGTTTGGAAGCCCGCGGGGACATCAATGACTGGCTTTCTTATCGCTGGCGTCAACGCTTGAACAGCAGCAACACGCCTCACGCACTGGATAACCTCCCCTCCTCCATCGATTATGCCATGCTCTCCGTACGTTTGACCGACAAGCTCGTTACCTCCATCGGTAAACAGGCGGCAGCATACGGTGGTTTCGAGTACGATTTGGACCCGATTGAAATCTACCAATACAGTGATATGATCGATTATATGCTCTTCGATTTCATGACCGGAATCACGTTCTCCTATCAAATCACCCC
This sequence comes from Butyricimonas sp., assembly GCA_019423345.1. Taxonomy (GTDB): domain Bacteria; phylum Bacteroidota; class Bacteroidia; order Bacteroidales; family Marinifilaceae; genus Butyricimonas. The sequence goes on from JAHZBN010000005.1 coordinate 31,821, forward strand.
TACTCAAGAAATAGCCTTACAAGCCGTGAACAGCCGGACAGCTTCCATGGATGATATTTACGGGCAACTCCCGGGAGACGTGGAAGAAAGCCGTGTTCCTCTCGCTTACACGGCCAACTGGAACGGCAACTTCTTCAACGACAAGTTAAAAACCCGCTGGTCATACTCCTTACTTAATCTGGCAAAAGGGTATAACAATCACTTTTATGCCATCGGTAACGAACTGGATTTAGGAAAGTTCAACATGTACCTCGATTTCTACCTTTCCGATGAAGAACTCGACAACCGAGGCATCATTTCAAGCCTCTACCGTCTTCAAGGGGATGCCGATTGTATCAAAAACGCCCGTTACGAATCTTGGGTCACCAAATTAAACTACCGATTCCAACCCAAGTGGAATATTTTCGTGAAAGGAATGTACGAGAATGCCTCTATTTACAAACATATCGATCAATTAGAAAAAGGGAAATACCGGACAGCTTACGGGTATTTCGGTGGGATCGAATACTATCCAACAATGGAAAATCTACACTTCTTCGCATCGTACATCGGGCGTTCTTATCGATTCACGGGTAAGGCCAAAGCATTGGGAGCCGAAAACTACTCCACCTCAACTTTATCCATCGGATTAATCTACCACATCCCGTTATTTTAGATTTACAAAATAAATAAGGGCAACCTTTTAAAGGTTGCCCACTTCCCTGTCTCGGCACCCCGACACAGAAAAAAACAACACACACATGAATATCAATAGCTTCTTCTTTCCACTCTCGCGTTCAAGAAAAAGCATTTACTAACCCTCCTTTTTCGAGGATTTTCTGAAACTCCGCGTCAACATAAGGGAGCTTGTACGCTCTCTCGTTCAAATATAACAGATGATTTTCATCATCTATCGTCAGTTGTTCCCCTGACGTGTAAGCATCCACCACAGCCCAATCAACAAGAATTCGTAACCCATGGTTAATAGCCATACGATAAAAATCCCGGTTCACCGACTTTGCGATCACCAATTTCACCCCCACGGCCACCAATCCCGTCGCCGCATGTTTCACGAGTTGACCACATCCGAAATTCTCCCCGGCAATAATAATATCTCCCGGTTTCACGTCGCAAGTGAAATTCGGGTCCAATCCTTTAAACAAATAAGGTTTAATCTCCTCCACCTGTTCAAGCGTTAATCGACAGGTCAATTTTTCCGAGAAAATCTGGTTACTCGATATATTGTCTATATCCCCGTAATTCCACACCCCGTTACTCTTGCGGTAATCATATTCTCCCAACACGACAGGTTCAACCCGGGGAATGTTATACTTATACTGCGTTCCCTCGAAATGAATCATCGGGGTCAATTCCCCTCGCAAAGCAGTCATGGCCACGGTTGCCGGGGAAGCAATATATTTCTCAACACCGGAGTGATTCGTCCCCCCGATGTACTGGCTATTGGCGGTAGAGATAAAACGGCTATTCCCGACAGACGCCACGCGTCCCACTCCCAAGCAAGGTCCGCAACTGGAGCCGAGAACCATCGCCCCCGACTGTGCGATCTTATCAATAATACCCTCTTCAACCGCCCGTAAATATATATCCCTGGAAGCCGGAACCACGAATAATTGGAACCCGTTAGCAATATGTTTACCTTCCAAAATCATGGAAACCAAGCGTAAATCCTCCAACCGTCCCGAAGCGCAAGCCCCGATGAGCCCTTGCTGTATTTTCAGCCCGACAAGCTCCTCCACTCCTTGGAGAACATTATTGCCCGTATCATACACCATCGGAAAGACATTGGCCAGATCAATCTCTATAAACCGGAAATAAACAGCCTCTTCGTCCGCCCAAACGCCCCGCACCGCCGGCTCGTTAAAATAGTCAGCCAACCGGTCGTCTGGAGGGAAAGCAGAACTGACCACTCCCATTTCCGTGGAAATATTGGCTATCGTCATTCGATCATCGATGGACAACGAGGCAACCCCTTCCCCGTGATACTCGATCGCCAACCCGTTCACGTCCAGCTTACTCAATATACCCTTGATCCATAAAGCCAAATCTTTAGCGAACACCCCTTCCGGCAGACGGTTCTTTAAAACGATCTTCACGGTTTCAGGCACCCGGAACCACATTTTTCCCGTTTTCCATAACACGGCCGTCTCCGTTTTATTAATCCCCATGGCTAACGTGTTAAAGGCTCCCGCCGTGGCGGTATGCGAATCACTCCCGACAACCAACATTCCCGGACGTACCAACTCGGAAATAATCTGGTGACCGATCCCGCGGTCACAGTCATAGAAATGCTCTATCCCCTGCTCTTCCACGAAATCCCGTATCGAATTATATTCCAACGATAACTCGTTAATTACTCCCGACACCTTCCCGTCCAGCACGATCACCAGCTGGGAAGGATTGTACACCCGGGTTCCATGAATTCGTTCAAACAAAAACCTAACCCGTGCCGAATTATCGTGACTCATCACGTAATCCGGTTCACGGACCACGATACTCCCACGTTCGGCATTTAATATCTTCTCTACAAATGTTCGCATATATTGAATTTAGAATTTAGAAATCAAAATTTAGAATGAACATCTCACCCTGAATCTCATTTTCTAAACTTTACATTGCACTTTGTCTAAAACAGCTTTTATCTTCTCCACGTCACTATAATACTGCTCGTATTCCGGTAGTCCCGGAACCCCACCCATAAACACGTTCGGGTTACGGAATTCCATTTCACTATCCCGACCGCTTTTCCCGCTCAAGTGAATAGCATCCACCCCTGATTTTATTAACGTGCTGGCATTCGCGGCATTCACGCCACTTCCCGCCATAATTTGCACGCGTCCCCTCGCCTGCTTTACCAAGGCTTTAATCCGCTCCATTCCCTCGTTTACCGTGTTGCGTCCTCCCGATGTCAAAATCCGGTAACACCCGGCCTCTATAATCCCCTCCAAAGCCTCTTCCATATCCCGAGTCATATCTATCGCCCGGTGAAACGTTACTTTTAAAGGAGCCGCCAACTCGACCAATTCCCGCGTACGTCGCACGTCAACCGAACCGTCAGCGTTCAATATTCCCAACACGACTCCATCCGCCCGGCACGCTTTGGCAAACCGGATATCCTCCTTCATCATCTCGAATTCTAGGTCGGAATAAAGAAAATCACCCCCTCTAGGGCGAATCATCACGTAAAGTTGTATGGACAACTTTTCCCGGGCCATACGAATCATGGCCGCGGAAGGGGTTGTCCCCCCATCATACATTCCAGAACACAATTCTACCCGGGACGCTCCCGCCAACTGGGCATTCAAGCACGATTCCAAAGAAAAAGTACATATTTCGACCTCAATATTATTCTTCATTCCACTCTGTCAATTTATTAATTCGCTTTACGAATATAACAAAATTATTGACAAACTTCAAATAAAAAATTAGGATAAAATGCACCTTGACCCTCAAGTTATTTCTAACTTACATACATTCAACAGAGTACCTCATGTCAAAAAAGAATCGCGGGAGAAACAATGATTCTTAGCCTGTATCGCCTTATTATAATCCATTATTGGAATACACGTGTGCGCTCTTGAAACATATTCATTATTTAACGTTTCCCCCACCTGTTCCCCACCTGTGTTATAGTGGTGGGGAACAGGTGAAGAAGTGGTGAGAGAGTGGTGGAGAAGAAAGAGGGTAAGTGAGATTATTTCGTTTCTCAAGACCCGTGGGGCCTAAGAGAGAATGAAAGAAGGGTGAATTTACGATATGTTAAATGAATTCAGACTTGTTGGCGAGAATAAATTAACATTAAATATATAATGTATGCGATTTACAATCAATAAACGTGAAAATAACAACGGGAATATTTTGATTTTGCATGACAATATTGCTATACAGGCTTTCACGTACGAGAGAAACAAAGACTATCGTGACACATGTATAGAAAACACAAAGTACGACGAAACCGGGAAAGATTTAATGCTGGAGGCTTGAACGCCCCCAAACCATAATTATATATAGAAATCCATCCCGAAGAGTTCCTCGAAATATTTCTTCACGATCGTTTTCACTTCCGCCACGGGAACCTCTGCCCCCACCTCTTTCGCGATAGAAGTTACCCCCTTATCCACGAAGCCGCACGGGTTGATATAATTAAAATAATTCAAATCCGTATTCACGTTCAGCGCAAAACCGTGCATCGTCACGTAACGGGAACATTTAATCCCGATCGCACATATCTTGCGAGCCTGAGGCGTGTGGGCATCCAACCATACCCCCGTGGCTCCTTCCAACCGTTCCCCGGTAATCCCGAACTCCCCCACGGTACGGATAACCAGCTCTTCCAACAGATCCACGTACTCCTTCACCCCCACCCCGAAATTAGCCATGTCAATAATCGGATACACGACCAGTTGCCCGGGGCCGTGATACGTGATATCCCCACCCCGGTTTACTTTCACGAATTCGGCATGAGCCGCCTGCAACTGGATGGCACTAACCAGCATATTCGCCTCGTTCCCGCTCTTCCCTAGCGTGTACACGTGATTATGCTCCACGAACATCATGCAATTCCCCGTTTCCTCTCCCCTTAACTTCGCGGCAATAATCTCGTTATGCAGCTCTTCCTGCTGCCGCCACACGGGCACGTAGCTCGCAACTCCCAGATCAATTAATCGTGTACGTTTCATAACTTATCTCACATGCTTTTCGGCGTGATAACTGGAACGAACCAACGGGCCACTCTCCACGTAACGGAACCCTTTTTCCAACCCAATACGCTCATATTCCTTGAAGGTATCCGGTGACACGTACTCTTTTACTTCAAGATTCGCCTCGGACGGTTGCAGGTACTGACCGATAGTCATTACTTTACACCCAACTGCCAGCAAATCATCCATCGTCTGAAGAATTTGTTCACGAGTCTCCCCTAATCCCAACATAATACCGGATTTGGAAACAATACCCGATTCCGAAACCTGACGAATCACTTGTAAAGAAATATCATATTTTGCCCGGCTACGTACGCCATCCGACAATTCTCTCACCGTCTCTAGATTATGAGAAATCACTTCTGGACGAGCATCAATCACCAGTTGCACGAGTTCCTGCCTTCCCTGGAAATCCGGAATCAGTACTTCCATTGTCGTTTGGGGATTCTCTCGTTTCACCGCCTCGATCACTTTCACCCAATGAGCCGCACCCAAATCAGCCAGATCATCCCGATCCACGGAAGTTATCACGGCGTGTTTCAAACCGAGCAACTTCACGGAGTTAGCTATATTTTCCGGTTCTGCCGGGTCCAATGGAGCCGGACGCCCCGTTTTCACGTTACAAAACTTGCACGAACGAGTACATACATCCCCGCCGATCATAAATGTTGCAGTTCTGTTTCCCCAACATTCGCCTTGATTGGGACACATACCACTGGTACATATCGTATGTAGATTATGTTTTCTGACTATATTTAAAACTTCCGTGGAACTCTGTCCTTTCGGTAATTTAATTTTCAACCATTCCGGTTTTCGCCTGCTATTACAACACGTCATACTCTCTTTTTTTAATCGTACGCGAATATACGACGAAGTTTTTAAATACATACTGATATTTCTGATCTTTCAGGTTGTTAAATTCCCGGAAACACCTCTTTTTTTTAACTATATGCAAATAACAGAAAATGCGTTAAATAAACTTGGAAAACTTGCATTCATTGGGATTATACCCTACATTTGTTTGTAATAATTCAAAACCAATTTCGTAATGTACAGAGCAGAAATACACACAGAAAAAGGTGTTATGAAGGTTCTTTTCTTCGAAAAAGATGCGCCGAATACCGTTGCCAATTTTGTAAAACTAGCCAGAGAAGGCTTTTATGACGGATTAACGTTTCATCGGGTCATCCCGGATTTCGTAATCCAAGGCGGTTGTCCTAGAGGCGACGGAACAGGAGGACCGGGTTACACCATCAAATGTGAGTTAAGCGGGGATAACCAGTACCATGACCGGGGAGTATTATCCATGGCTCACGCCGGACGGGATACCGGGGGATCTCAATTCTTTATTTGTCATAACCGTAGAAACACGGCTCACTTGGACAGACGCCACACGTGTTTCGGGCAAGTTTATGAGGGATTGGAAGTAATTGATGCCATCCGTCAGGGAGACAAAATTATTAAAATCGTCATCACGGAGGAAAATGAATAAGCCTGTGTTCTTAGTTGTTTAAATAATTCAGAAAAGCCGAAGTTGTTGTACACTTCGGCTTTTCACTTGTATCTTGTTTATCTTACTTTGCAAAAAGAGCAGCCAATGCAATAGAATTCAACTTCGCATCCACGCTGTCACCCCTAGAAGACAACACACTTGGTGCAGTTGCCCCCACAAGGATAGCACCTTGACGAGCGTTAGCCAATTTCGTGTTCGTTTTGTAAAACACGTTACCAGACTCGATATTCGGGAATACCAAGCAGTCCGCATCTCCCGCTACCGGAGACTTGATTTTCTTGATCTCGGCAGCCTCCTTATCAATTGCCACGTCAAGAGCCAACGGTCCATCGATGTCAATATTACCTAACTGACCTCTCTCTCCCATCTTGGCAAGAATAGCAGCATCCGTGGTAGACTCCACTTTCGGAAGTACTTGTTCCGTGGCTGAAATCATGGCAACTTTCGGGCGTTGAACACCAAGAGCGTTGGCAATCTGGGTAACATACTTCACAATTGCCATTTTCTGACTGAAATCCGGAGCCGGAATAATAGCAGCATCACTGAACACCAACAACTTGTGGTAATTCGGGCACTCCATCACAACAACGTGAGACAACGTGGCCTTCGGAGGCAATAAACCGCAATCTTTGTTCAAGATGGCGCGCATATATTTATCGGTACTCACCAAACCTTTCATGATGAAGTCAGCTTCCTTGTCACGTACCATTTGAACAGCTTTAGCAGCCGCTTTCGTATCTACCGGTTCATGTACAATCTTGAATCGGGAAATATCAAAGCCATGTTCAGCGCACACTTTTCGGATCTCGTTTTCATCACCACATAAAGTGGCTTCAACAATCCCCATTTCAACGGCTTTATTCACAGCCTCAATAGAGTGACTGTCGTTAGCGTAAGCTACAACCAAACGCTTTTTTTGGGTATTTCCCTTCAGTAACTCGTAGATGTCATCAATTTTCTGTATTGCCATGGCAAACTTATTTTTTACTTGATTAGTGATTTATGTTTTAAATTTGGAAACAAAAATAACGCTTTTTGATGAAAACTGAAACAAAAAGAAGCTTTTTGATTTTAGATTCTAATCACTTCGTTTATTCTTAATTTTAAATTACTTTTGTCTTCCGAATAGAAAAACAGAAATTACGTGTCGTTAAAAAAAAATATAATAGCACTTTACTTGATCAAGGTTTCCAAATGGTTTACCCTAGTGATGCCTATCATCGTGCTGTTTTACAAGGAATGCGGACTAGATCTAGCAGATATATTTATTTTGAAGAGCGTCTATTCCATCGCTATGGTGTCCTTGGAAATACCAACGGGTTACTTGGCCGACGTGTGGGGACGAAGGAATTGCTTAATTGCAGGTTGTATTTTCTGTTTCCTAGGATTCACCAACTATTCTATTTCCGATACTTTCACAGCATTTTTCCTCTCGGAAATTTTGCTTGGATTCGGACAGAGCCTAGTGTCCGGCGCCGACTCTGCCCTACTTTATGATACGATGCTATATTATAAAAAGGAAGACGACTATTTAAAATACGAGGGACGGGTTACCATGGTAGGGAATTTCTCGGAAGCATTTGCCGGGATTTTCAGCGGTCTACTGGCAGTTTATTCCCTCCGATTTCCTTTCTACGTGCAGAGCGGTATCGCTTTTATCGGTATTCCGGCAGCTATCGCCCTAACCGAATATGCAGCCAAGACAAGAATTAAAAATTCGTTTGCCAATATCGTGAAAATCATTCAATATTCACTTTTCACGAATAAGGAACTATGCTACAATATCATGTTTTCCGGCGTGATCGGTGCCGCCACGCTGACTATGGCCTGGTTTGTTCAACCCCTCTTGATAGAACTGGAAACCCCCACTTCTTGGTTCGGGATCATCTGGACAATACTGAATCTCACCGTCGGCATCTCCGCTCTCTATTCCGATAAACTGGATCAACGCTTGGGAAGTCTGCGAATGTACGCTTTTATACTATTCTTTATCGTGGGCGGATATATTGCGGTAGCCTTCAACATATCTTACGTTGGTTTGATATGCCTATTCTTCTTCTACATCGTGAGAGGATTCGCCACCCCTATATTAAAAGGATACATCAACCAAATTACTTTCTCCGAAATGCGGGCAACCGTACTTTCCATTCGTAACTTCATTATCCGGCTTATGTTTGCAGCTATGGCCCCGTTAGTGGGCTGGTTGCATGACCTATATTCCCTCTCCATCGCATTACAAGCAACTGCCGCCATCATCTTTGTTCCTGGATTACTATTCCTAATTTTACAATGGCGCTACTCAAAGAAAATTTAAAGAAGTTTAGAGTTTAAAATAAAAAGGATGTTCTCACAAACATCCTTTCAATCTCTTCTTCTTGATCTGCTTACCGCACCTCTTCGAGAATCTTTGTTATAGACTCGAACACGTCGTCTACCGAACCATGACCGTTCACAGAGAAATGTTTTTTCTGAACCTTATAGTGATCAGCAACAGGTAACGTCTTTGCCCGGTACTCGCGGAAACGATTTTCAATCACTTCCTCGTTATCATCGGCACGTCCCTCGATTTTAGCACGTTCCAACATTCGGCGCATTAACTCGTCATGAGGCACATCGATACTCACCAATGCACTTAACGGATGTCCCGTCTTAGCCAACATCTCATCAAGAATCTCAGCTTGTCTCACCGTTCTGGGAAACCCGTCAAACAGGAAACCATCCACGTTCTTGTGATGTTCGATGCTATTTTCGATTAACGCAACCACAAACTCGTCAGATAATAACTCGCCTTTATTAATAATCCCGGCAGCCATTTTACCAAAATCCGAACCTTCGGCAATCTCTTTACGAATCATCTCCCCTGTTGACAGATGCGCTAGATTGTATTTTTCAACGATCTTTTTCGCCTGAGTACCTTTTCCGGCTCCTGGAGGGCCAAACAATGCAATATTCAGCATGACAATAACTTTATTTTATTCCTTTTGATGTATTAATTGTTTCATTTTTATGAACTCAGCCACAAAGTTATACTTTAATCCAAATTTTAAAATAGAAAAGTCAGAATATTTTCTAATTTTATGTTTGGAATAACATCATTTTTGCATTATTTTGAATTTCAATATTTTATAAACTACACGCAAAAGTTTCCCATAATTACTCTTTTACCTTTTCAAGCACGTCCAGATCCGTGTAATAGGTACGATGTTGTGATTTCTTACCCGTTACATTCATTTTGGCCAAAACATACTTAATATTTCCTTGATTATCAACCTCATAATCTTCTACAAATCCATATTTACATTCCTCGTCCATGTATCTTCGACCATTCTCGTCCGGGATAGCCCGCCGGAAAGCAGGAGTTGTAATTTTCACTTTCTCGTTCACCTCAAACTGCTTGTTCTCGTCAATATATTGCTCTTTCAGTTGCTTTTCCTGCTCCCGATATTTGGCTATAATTTCTTCCAGCTCTCTTATAGAAATTACATACTCTTCTTTTGTCATGGTTTTATTCATTTATCGAAATTATTTACTTACTCTTTTTACATTATGAATCTAATCATTACCTTGCAGTTACAAATATATAAAATAAATTAAATATACCATTCAATTTGTTATAAATTCAACAATATTGGATATAAACAAACAAAAGTGGCTTATAAGACCTTATCTCTATTCTTGAAAATTACATTGCAATTTCGTACATTCGCAGGCATTTCCGGAATCAATAATATGAACAAGAAAAAGACCACAACACGAAAAAAAGCTACGAAAAAAAAACAAAGTATCTTTGCCCGTGTTTTCAAGACAATACTATTGAGTGCCTTACTTGGCGCTATTCTCGTTGGGCTATTCGTATGTTGCGTGTACTACGGGATGTGGGGGAAAATTCCGGATTACCGAGACCTGAAGGAAATTCGTAACAACGAGGCATCTTCCCTATATAGTGAAGACGGGGAGTTACTCGGAAAATACTACGTGGAAAACCGTACGAACGTCATGTTCGGCAGTATATCCCGCAATGCCGTAAACGCTTTGATTGCCACTGAAGACGTGCGTTTTTACGAGCATCACGGGTTCGATAAAGTCAGCATGTTGAGAGTATTGTTCAAGACATTACTACTGGGCGACAAGAGTTCGGGTGGGGGAAGCACGATCAGCCAGCAACTGGCCAAAAATCTCTATCCTCGCCAGTATAGCAGCCGTTTCATGATCCCGGTGATCAAGATCAAAGAGATCATCACGGCACATCGCCTTGAAAAATTATACACGAAAGACGAAATTCTCACCCTATATTTAAACACGGTATCTTTTGGTGAAGGCACGTTTGGTATTGAAAGTGCCGCCCAAAAGTATTTTTCCACGACGGCAACACGCCTCTCCGTTCCGGAGGCTGCCACCCTGATCGGACTTTTGAAGGGACCTTCTTACTACAATCCCCGGGTGCATCCCGATCGCACGTTACAACGACGTAACACGGTGATCACCCAAATGGTTAAGTACGATTATCTGACCGAAGAAGAAGGGGAAACATTAAAACAAGAAAAACTGCAACTCCGCTTCAAACCATTAAATCATTATTCCGGCTTAGCCCCCTACTTACGTGAACAAATCCGCCAGGATGCAGTCAAGCTCATTGCCGAATTCAACGAGGCAAACAGCACCAATTACGATTTATACAAAGACGGGCTGAAACTCGTCACCACAATCGACGCTGAGATGCAACGTTACGCAGAAAAAGCCATGCAACAACACATGAAGTCGTTGCAACACGCTTTCTACACGCATCTGGGAAAACAAGAACCATGGGACAAAGAGAAGAATCTCCTTGATAATGCCATTCGGGAAAGCGAGGTATATAAAAATCTAAAACGCCAAGGACTTGGCGAGAAAGCCATCCTCGCCGCCATGAATGAGAAAAAGCCCATGACTATTTATAGTGCATACCAGGGAGAAACCGAAATGCAAATGTCTTCTATTGATTCCATTAAACACTATCTAAAGATTCTTCAACCCGGTATGATAGCAGTAGACCCCCAATCCGGAAAAATAAAAGTATGGATCGGGGGACTTGATTTCAAGTATTTCCAATATGACCAAGTGATGGCACCCCGCCAAGTCGGTTCCGTGTTCAAACCGGTCGTTTACAGCGCAGCCATAGAACATGGAGCCCGTGTCGATGCCTATTACAATAATGAACAAAAAAGTTACCCTGAATACGACAACTGGACGCCCCGAAATTCAAACAACCAGTACGGTGGTTACTACACGCTGAAAGGGGCTCTAAGTCAATCCGTCAACACGATCGCCGTCCAAGTTCTCCTACAAACAGGAATTGACGCCACGATAGAACATGCCCGCCGCTTGGGAATACAAAGTGAACTACCCGCGGTTCCCTCCATCGCACTGGGAACTGCCAACATTCCTCTCCGGGACATGATTCTCCCCTACTTGTGCTATGCAAACAATGGAGTGTCGACAACGCCCTATTACCTGCTTTCCATAAAAGACCGAGACGGACGTATCCTTTACGAGGCCGAACCTACACGCAGAGAACGGGTGATCCCGGCAGAGCAAGCTCATATCATGTCCTCCATGCTTTCCGCCGTCATTCAAGAAGGAACAGGAAAAAGACTAATCAACAACTACGGGCTGAACATACCCCTAGCCGGGAAAACCGGGACTACCCAGAATCAAGCCGACGGCTGGTTTATCGGCTACAACCCTCGTATAGTCGTGGGTGTAAGAGTCGGAGCCAACAATTCCCGTGTACATTTCAACTCTACTGCACTAGGCCAAGGAGCCAACATGGCTCTTCCCATCTTCGGCTTGTTCATTCAGGAATGCCTGCAAAGTAACACTTACGCCTATTGGTCCGGTCTGTCCTTCCCGGTTCCACCCGTGGATGTACAAAAGGATCTGGAAGTACCTACATTCAAGGAAAACATAAATCTGTTGGAAAGATTGACCAACCAGAAACTGGAAAAAGTAAAGAAACAAGATACAGAAAAAGATACCGATTCTCCCAAGAAAAAAGGTTTCTTCCGGAAAATCGGGGATCTGTTCAAGAAGAAAGATAAAAAATAATTCACCATGAAAACAATAAACAAGACATCTTTGCTCCTCGCTTTTATTATATTGGCCATTGTTTTCAGTATCATATCTATGATTGCTGCCCCGGCTGAAATTCGTTACTCTTGGCACGGCCTAAATCCGTGGAATACTCTTCAGGCCGTACCACTCATGTTCAAACGCTTCCTTAAAATGGACGATTGGATTATCTATTCCCTATCCGTGTTAATTATCATTTATCTTTGGTGGAGGATTTATGCACTGGTGAATAAGTTTAGGTCGTAAAGTTTATAAGGTCCATAAAGTCTAAGGTCTGTCCTTATATAGAAATACATCAATTCTGACATAGGTTTACTGTAAACTTTGTTTCTAGATAATACAAGGTAATACACGGTATTTACCCGTTGACAACAGGGAGTAATAAGGGATTAAAGACGTATCAACTTCGAATCAACTTCGGTACAAAGACGTTCGTGAACGTCTTTGTACCGAACTTAATAGGTTTTTGTTCCAAAATTATCTAGTGTTTACTTTAAGCATTCATCCTTTCTTCAACTAGTATTTCTACTCTTTCACCCCGTACACACTCTGGGATATACGTTTCACAGCTACCACGAAGAATCCCGTTAAAACAAGATTAAGGACCAAACTCAAAATGGAGATAATCAATGCGGGACCCCCTAACTGGTACCCCATAGCAATCACGATAATTCCGGCACCAACTTCTCCCCTCGTGAACATACCGATAGAAAGTGCCAGACGCTCCTGAATCTTTCGGTCACGATAGAAAAATAACGGGAACATCTTCCCAAGGTTCGAAAGAATCGTTACCACAATTACATGGAAGATCAGCATCCCCCATTCGGGCATCCCATCTCCCCCGGTCTCCAAACCGATAAAAATAGGCGTACTCAACCCGACCAAAAACATAAACAGGTACGAGATAAAACTAGAAGCTCTTTCTTCTTCCCGCGAATGATTATGCACGGTTTTCATCACCATTCCCAGCACGAATGCCGGTAACAGCACCTCGATATGAATTGCCCCATCCTGTCCCATCAAAGCTTTCGAAATTAGATACACGCTCTCGAATGCCGCCACGATACACACGGAATAGAGCAGAATAGACTTCCAAGATTGTGGTAAGTTCAGCGAACTCAACCGTTTCCAACCGAAAATCAGAAGAATACAAACCACCCCAATAATGACAAACAGTTGCCATTTAAAACCGATCATCAATATTTGTAACGGAACCATCAATAAAATTGTATCCAAGTCATCAAATATAGCCAGTACTTGCGTTTTCTTGTAGATCCACTCCTTTTTCAACCCGGCAGCAGCAAGCATCGTGAAGAGAATTCCAGCGGATGTAGGAGCTGCAAACCGGCTAATCAGCAAATTATTCTCCCACGATAATCCCGTATCCAAGAAAAAGATATAATAACAGGCAATCAGAAGCCAAGGTACTGCAGCTGTCGCCATTGCAATAAAATAATCTGTCGCGTACGAACGCCATTTTGCCTTATCCAACTCGAATTCCCTCCCCACGTTAATCATGATAAAAGCAAGACAAATAAACATCAACCATTTACTTATCGATGCCAGAGTTCCATACGTGCTCCCTAACGCAGAGGGAAGTATTTGAGAAAAAAACAAGCCGCAAAGTAAGAAAATAGAAAATAAAAAAACTTTCTTCATCCCCATTGAAATTAATTTGCCACAAAGATAAGGATTTTTAGGTAATTTATTATCGCTATTTAAAATGAATCTAGTTAAAAAATGTATATCAAAAGCTTTGATTTACTCGTATTTAATCGCATCTGGTTTGTAAACACGGTAATCATAAAATCCACTTTTCCGACGACTGGACACGTTCACCTCTATACTATGAATATCAGGTGGTCCTTTGGGGTAAAAAGCAAAACGTATACTTACATTCTTGAGAATCAGGTTATCATTTCGCAAATTCAGACTAAAACCAATCCCCCAGTATGATTGACTATTTAACAAATTCTTCTCATCCCGAGCCAATACTCCCCAATCTACGAATCCGGTAACCGATGCCCGAAATCCTCTTTTAATGTAAGGCAGGAACAACGTTGCGGACATTGAAGCGGAGAGTCGTTGTGTCCCACGAGTGGTATCGGAATCAAATCCCCGGATGTTAGCATCCTCGAAATAAATATAATCATCCGGATTCCTCTTGATTCCCAACACGTAATCCACGTTACTATAAAAACGTAACCGATGCCGGGACAGATCGTATAAACGACTGATATACTGACTTCCAACTTTAAACACGCCACTCTCTGCCGTATAACCATTCAAAAAAGTCCCCAAGGCTGCATACCAAGAATAATACCTTTCCGTGTACTTGTTGAACCAGGAATAATGCCATTCCGTTCCCAAGTACCCGTACTCCGTGAAATCACTCTTCTCGTACCCGAAAAGCAACGTCCCCGACAATCCCGATGGAATATCCTCTGTTCGCCCGAAATCATAGATTAAGTTGGCCTTGAAATACTTGATCTTGGTAAACGTCAAGGCTCCCATGATCCGATCTCGGTCATAATAGAAATGATTGGAATCACTTGACACTTCCGGACGATCGACAAAACTAGTACCCGTGTAACGCCCCGTCAGATAAAACATTCGGTTATAACTATACTTTTCCGGCAAATAAAAAGAGGTTCCACCCCAAAAGTCCCACAACCGGTAATTAAATAACTCCACGGGCTTATTTATATCCCGATCAACTAATGTTTTCGAGGAATATACCCGACTATACGCGGCTCCTCCTGCCCATTTCGTTTTGTACGTCAAAAACTCTTTATCTAGTTCCACCCGTAAAATATCCTGATTATAGGAATTCTCGTACATCCCATAGAAGTCCATGTGAGACCCAAGAAGGTTACTAGCCCTATACTCGATTAAGTTTCCCCATTTTTTATCTTTACTTCCTCGAAAGCTGGCTTCGTAATGCAAACTATGCCCCAATTTAAACAAGTTTTTTGTTTCCAGTCCTAAGTCGACCGCATTCAAGAAGTTACTCCACACCTCCCCCGTCCATGAAAATTCATCCTTACAAATAACCACCAAATCGACTTGATTCGTGTCGCTCTGTACTTCCTGTATTCCGATCAACGCATCATCCACGTTCGACATCGACTTCAACAACTGTTCATTCTGTACTAACTCGAAAGGGTCGACGGTCATCCCCGGTCTCACGGTCAACTGTTTCTTTATCACCCGTTCAGCCGATTTTTGATGAACAGAATTTGCCACACTTAAAAGCCATTGCAAACTATCCTGCAAAGGAGTCGTGTCGTTAACGCTCGTTCCGAAAGGAGGTAAAACCTTCACGTAAATATCACGGATAGTCTTTCCCCGGTAAGGTTTGTAACGATCCTCGCTATTCTCCGTTTGGACTATATCAATATTAATCTTCCGAGGATTCACGAAGATCATCTTGTACAGCTCTTTCGTCCACTTCCGACGATAAGCAACCTCCTTAATCTTGGAAAACTCGTACTGGAGAGTATCCCGGATTAAACTATCCGGCAAGAAGACCACGTTATTTTGTTTCAGTGTATCAGGTAGCTTTATAAATTCATACTCGTTATTCACACACACGTCGAATGATAAAGGCCCTGCATTTGCTTGACTTTCCACGAGTAACACCCATGCCAGCATCCATATCATACAACGAATAATCACATGCTTCTTTTCCAATAAAATTACTCCTCTAACACTAACGTTTTCAATCGATCAGACATCCAAACCTCACGTTCTCCCTGTTTATTTTGATAAATAAAACAAGCCTCTATATGAGGATTATCTAACACTATTTTTTTAGATTCTTCAGTTCCCAACACCATAAACGCTGTCGCATAAGCATCAGCCTCCATACAAGTCGGAGCGTACACGGAAGCACCTAGTATGTCTTGTTGGACAGGATAACCGGTCCTAGGGTTTATTGTATGAGAATATTTTTTTCCATCTACCACGTAAAAACGACGATAATTCCCGGAAGTTGCCAGCGCCCCTTCCCGCAAAGCCAGTACAAGCTGCAATTCCCTATTTGCTGCCGTCGCGTCGTCAATCGGCTTGTCTATACCGATATGCCACGGGCGCTGTTTATTACTTTCCCCTTTCACGCGGATTTCACCACCGATCTCTATCATGTAATTTTGTACTCCTTTCTGGTCAAAAAACTCGGCCACGAGATCCACTCCCAACCCTTTGGCAATGGAACTGGCATCCATCTGTACTCTCTCAACTTGTTTCACTAACCGCTCCCCATCCAACTGCACCTTATCCATCCCCACGTATTGCAATAGAGAATCGATCTTCTCATCCGAAGGCAACTTCTCGTTTTTAAAACCGAATCCCCAAGCATTCACCAACGGAGCCACTGTCACGTCAAAGGCTCCACCCGTCACTTCATTCACCTCTCTAGCCTTCTCGTACATGACAACAAAAAGCGAATCTACCTGTTCACTCTCACCCCGGTTCCATCGGGCGATCACCGAATTCTTGTTAAACATTGATAAGGATTGGTTTACCCGCTCCATCTCCTGCCGGATCTCCACCGCATAATCTATTTCACTTTGGTACGACACGTGGTAAACTGTACCATACACGCTACCTTCCGAAAACCGGTACACATTACGCTGACATCCCATCACCAACACTAACCCGCAAATAATAATCCCCAACTTTTTCATACATTTTTCTAAAAATAATATCCTAAGTTAAAATAAAAGCCCAGTTTCTTTGACCAATCCGAGAGACTGAACATGAAATCAATCGGTCCCACGATACTATCATAAGAATACCCAACACCCCCGCCCCAAATATCATCACCTCCCAATATATCAAAGAAATTAGCCTCCTGTTTCGCATAATTCCCGGCAAGAGAAATATAATGATTACGACCGATATTATACCTTACCTTGACTTTTGCCACCACAACCGAATTATCGAATATCTCCAGATGCTGGATTCCCAAGAAAGGCAATTGTTGATCAACATACCTCCCTGCAACATCTCCTCCCATACAATTCAAATAGGGATAAGGAACATCATGCCCCACCAGCACTCGCCCGTAAACAGACGGGATAAACTTCACCCGCCGGGTGATAGACAGCACGGACTCGAAATCCAGCCCGATAGCAGAGAACGGGGCCCCATCATTATAGGTGATCAAATTATCCGTGTACAAGGAATAATCCACTTTCAGAGACATTCCCCGTGTTGGGTAATAACGTTTATCAAAGGTTTCCAGGTGCGCCAACCCATAATAACTAAAAAAACCTTCCGGTTTCACCGAAATATTGTGATCTTTGTCCGAGAAGAGGAACGACTCGTAATTGTAATACTCGTAACGAACCCCCAGTTGCAATTTAAAATTACGGAAATAAATATCAGAACCTCCCAAGTTCACTCGATGAACCCCGTAATCCACGTTATCCGTTTTCTTTCCTTTAGTATAAATATCCAGATTATTATACTTGAACATATACTCCAATTCAAAACGCCGCAAGAAAGTATTTCCCAACGAATAGTTCAACTTCACATAAGGATTCATGCTTAAACGTCCGGTCAGGGAAAGCCGCGAACCTCTCAAATCCTTATGAGTAAGCGTAGTATTCAATAAAATAGCCGCCATTTCCTCTGAATCAAACCGGAACCCCAAATTCAAAGAACTCATCGGCTTTTGTTTTAGTATCAATTCCAAATCGTACACAGGGCCTCCGCTAAGCTTGTAACTCACACTCGAAAATGCCCCGATCCCGTACAACTCGGCAATTGCCTCATGCAGATCACTCAACGTGATCCGGCTATAATCCTTTATCTGTATCTTTTTTCGTAACCACTTCTTATCCCGTTCATCAATTCCTGACAGATGCACGTGTTCCACCATGATCGTGTCATTCTCGATAATTACATCTTCAGATACTTTTTTCGGTTGAAAACTTTCCGCAAGTCCCAACTCTTTTTTCAATTGCATCAATTCATCCCATTGACTCCGGGCCACGTCCTCACCCCGCATGATCAGCGTGTCAATAGCGCTTGACGAAAAACTAGCGGCCGAATAAGGCGTAACATCCGGCTTGATATAGATGTTTACCATCTTTTTATTTTCCTCGTACTTCTGGATTCCTAAAAAAGAGGTCATCTGGTCAAGAATCCCCATCACGGATTCCAGCCCGGATGCATCTTTTAGTTCCGCCTGCACGTCTACCCCGATAATTATATCGGCTCCCATCGCTTTAGCTATATCCACCGGGAAATTATTCGAAATACCCCCGTCCACCAGTACCATACCATTTTTCCGCACGGGAGCAAAAGCTCCTGGAATCGCCATACTCGCACGCATGGCCAGCGGTAACACGCCGCGGTCTTGAACAACCTCCTTACCATCCACCAAATTACTCGCCACGCAGGCAAAAGGAATAGGTAACTTCTTAAAATCCAACGAATCATGATAACCGATTGTCAGATCCGAGAACAGGTTGTAAATATTCTGCCCACTGATGAATCCCGATGGAATCTTGATTTCCCGGTTATTCTTTATCGGCACGGAAACCAGATACTTTTCCGTTTCTTCCTTCTCCGAAAAAGGGAGATTATAACGATATACTTTATCACTCAACAGAAACGTCCAGTTCTGTCTTCTCACCAAACTATCCATCGTATGCGCATCGTACCCAATCGCGTACAACGCCCCAACGAGAGATCCCATACTCGTCCCTGCAATATAATCTATCGGAATCCCAGCTTCCTCCAATACCTTCAACACACCGATATGTGCCACACCTTTTGCACCTCCACCACTCAACACCAACCCGACCTTTTTCCGTTGCCCCTGAACATCCAATATAATA
Source organism: Butyricimonas sp. (assembly GCA_019423345.1). Classification (GTDB taxonomy): domain Bacteria; phylum Bacteroidota; class Bacteroidia; order Bacteroidales; family Marinifilaceae; genus Butyricimonas. The sequence continues at coordinate 50,990 of JAHZBN010000005.1, forward strand.
AATAAAACAAGAAGAAATACCAAAATTCGTTTCATACATTTCAGAATTTAAATTTAAGAGGTTAGAATCAGAAAAGATACCATTCTTCTCGCTCTAAACTCCCCAAAAATACAAATTTCCCACAATATTAGCAACTCGCCCACGAACTAATGAAATTTAATATGTGAGTTTAAAATTTAGAGTAGGAAATCAAAAAGTATTGACTTGTGTGGCAGGAATCTAAAATTAATAAGATCTTGAAATCTAAAACGAATAAACCTGCAATTTGTCGGAGGCAAACAAACCTCGTCATTTCTTTTTCCGAATTATTTGGCTAAATTTGCAGTGGGACTAAAAAATGTAGTATGACGAAAATATTAGTGATTGATGATGAGAGAAGTATCCGTAATTCGATGAAGGATATTCTACAATACGAGGGACACGAAGTCGTGCTGGCCGAAAACGGAATGGAAGGACTCGTTTCCGTGAAGTCTGAAAAACCCGATATTGTTTTCTGTGATATAAAGATGCCGAAAATGGAAGGTATCGAAGTACTAGAACGCATCAAAGAGTTTTCCGCTGATACCCCGGTAATCATGATTTCCGGTCACGGAACCATAGACACCGCCATTGAGGCCATCCGGAAAGGAGCTTATGATTTCATCGAAAAACCGTTGGATTTGAATCGTATACTGATCACGATAAAGAATGCCACGGACAAACATTTATTAATTCACGAGACAAAGACTCTGAAAAACAAGGTCAGCAAGAAATACGACATGATCGGGAATTCCGAGACCTTAAACCATGTACGAGCCATGATCGACAAGGTGGCCGTTTCCGATGCCCGGATACTAGTCACTGGGCCTAATGGTTCCGGTAAAGAACTCGTCGCCCACCAGCTGCACGAGTTAAGTCACCGAAAAGACAATGCCTTTGTCGAAGTAAATTGTGCCGCCATTCCTTCGGAACTCATTGAAAGCGAGTTATTCGGGCATGAGAAAGGTTCTTTCACCTCGGCCATCAAGCAAAAGAAAGGGAAATTCGAACTCGCCAATGGGGGAACGCTCTTCCTCGACGAGATTGGCGACATGAGCCTCAATGCCCAGGCAAAAGTGCTGAGAGCTTTGCAGGAACAAAAGATTACCCGTGTCGGCGGGGATGCCGATATTAATGTAGACGTACGAGTCATTGCCGCCACGAACAAGAATTTGAAAGAGGAAATCAAAAAGGGAAATTTCCGGGAAGACCTCTATCACCGGTTAAGCGTGATTATTATTGACGTACCTCCTTTGTGCCAACGTCTGGAAGACATTGATGCTTTGGCCAATCACTTCTTGACAGAAGTATGCACGGAAATGGGTATCGCCCCCAAAACACTTTCGCCCGATGCCATTGCCGCACTAAAGGAATGCGAATGGACAGGTAATATCCGTGAATTACGTAACGTCGTGGAACGATTGGTCATTCTTTGTGGTAACACCATTACCCGGGAAGACGTGAAAATGTATCGATAATAGGAAATTTAGTGTTTAAAATTTAGAATAAAACACAACTACCCCATCGGCTCCCCCTTGCAGGGGGAGAAAGACACGAATGGGGAAGTCGTTTCAATGTTTCGGTACAGCATATCTTCCCTCGGTGTAAAAGGAAATTAGAGGGGATAGTTAAAATATTTGCCTTGGGCGACTGAAATCTAAAATTAGCTAGCTTTATGGGAAAAGACAACAAATTACATATTATAATATTGGGCCGGAGAAACAGCGGGAAAAGCTCGCTGATAAATGCCCTGACAGGTCAGAATATTGCTATCGTTTCGGAGGTGGCCGGAACCACTACAGACCTCGTGAAAAGAAGTTATGAAATCCCAGACTTTGCATCCGTTATCTTTATCGATACGGCAGGTATTGACGACACAGGAACTTTGGGTGAAATGAGGGTGGAAAAAACCCGAAATACTATATCTCAAGCAGATATGGCCCTAATCGTAATCACGGATAACCGTTTTGAAGAACACGAACAACAACTTGTCGAACAGTTAAAGAAACAGGAAATCCCGTTTCTAGTAATCCACAACAAACGGGACGAAGTCGCCTTGACTCCTGATTTAAAAGAAAAATTAACGGCTACCTACAATTGTCCTGTAATCGACTTCTCCACCCGGGAAGACAACACGACCCCGATCCTAGATACCCTGAAAAGCATATGGAAAAAGGACAACGCCCCGCAATCTTTAATCGGTGATTTACTTACCCCCGGGGACATCGTGTTGCTGATCACCCCGATTGATTCCGAGGCTCCAGCCGGGCGACTCATCCTGCCACAAGTACAGATGATCCGGGATATTCTCGACAACCATTGCGTCTCCATCGTCTTGCAACCGGAAGAAGTCACTTCCTTTCTGGAGAAAACGGGTATCCGCCCCCGTCTTGCGATAGCCGATAGTCAAGTATTCAAAAAAGTGGCTGCCATCATCTCCCCGGAGATTCCCCTCACGAGTTTTAGCATCGTTCTTGCCCGCCACAAGGGAAACTTTAAGGCTTATCTCGCCGGGACACCCCGAATCGAGGAACTAAAAGAAGGAGACCGCATATTGATGCTGGAGTCCTGTTCACATCACGTTTCCTGTGAGGACATCGGCCGTCACAAAATTCCCCGTTGGTTACAGGAATACACCGGGAAGAACTTCCAGTTCGATTTCATTGTCGGTCTAGATGCAATCACCCGCCCCATCACCGACTATGCCATGGTTATCCAGTGCGGAGGTTGCATGATCACCGGAAAACAATTGAAAAACAGGCTCCAACCTGCCATAGACGCAGGAATACCTGTTAGTAATTATGGAATGACGATTGCTTACCTACATGGAATATTCGAAAGAGCAACGAAAGAACTGAATAATTTTAAATTGTGCCACCTCCTTTAACTCCCCTTACACAAGTGAGGAGGAGTTAAAAGAGGTTGCCTTGTACGACCTAACCTAAATTATTAAATCATTATTCCGAAGCCTACCGCAAAAGGTCGCAACTCCGGCGCCCGGTTCTTGTTAAACATATTGGTCAACGAGTAGTTTCCCCAGATACACACGCCACGGTAGCCAACCCGGAGCGTGTAATCAACCTTAAAAGGTACCATTCCATAATTCCCGTTCTCTTTCAATTTACGTTTATTTCCTTTTTCACTCGTGTAAACAACTTTTGTCTTGGAATGCAAGCGGATTCCCCCGACGAAACCAGTGGAGACGTACGCCCTTTTTCGTTTAGTGGCCGGGAACTGCTTTTCCAGCATCAAAGGTATCGTCAAATAAAACGTCTTAAATGTACTTCGTTTCACATCCGTAATGTCCAACTCGGATAATGGCACAGCGCGTAGCATCTCACCTTTCTCACGACGTACGGTTATATCACCGTCGAAACTCAGGCGGGAGTAGTCAAAACCGAATCCTGTGAAAATGCCGAAACGCTGACGGGGACTCAACCCGAAACTAAACTTGGCAAAGTTGAAGTGCATCGTGAACGAACTCGCCCAATCCAACTCCATAAAATTATCGCCGCCATACTTGGAATAATTGGTTTTCCCGAAGTTCACGAACCCGAAGTAGAACCCATTCCAGTGCCCGCGGAACTTGTTGGGACGAGGCACCTTATCGGAAAGAGCATTGAACACCCTAGAATCTAGGGGAGATTTTACCATGTTATTTATCCTTTCTTTCTCGCTTTCCCGCACCGTGTTGTCCCAGATAATCATTTCCATTTCCTTGCTGAGGGTATCGATGACCTGCCCTTTCATGCGAAGGGAGTCCTTCCGCCAGCCATCGTTGACAATCACGCTGTCTCGTTGCCCCGCGGCAGACAATCCACATACCATCAAAATGATAAAAGCTGCTATTATTCTCATAACCTTATTTTTATTTCTTACATGACGTTTAAGTTTCCTGATTAGTTACAAGCTCTCTATATCTTTTTTCTTTTTAGCCCGGAGATGTTCTAACACGTTTTTTCCCACATCGATCAAGTTATTCACGATGTTATCTGACTTTCCCGACCGGGTAATCAATTGAAACACGGGCTCTCGTTGTTCTTTCCCCGATATCCGGAATTGAAGTCCCTCGTACGGGGAAGTCAGTATCTCGTTCGGTTGCGGGGCCATGATCTCCACGGGGACCTTCAGCTGCTTTTTCAATTCGATAGCATCTGGCGGGATCACCCGCTCCACGACCACAACAGTCTCTCCCGCCTCTACCTCCCGTTTCATAAACTGTACCCTTTCAATCTTTGGTTCCACGATAGCCTCCGGTTCCGGTAACAAGATTGTCTCTGTCTTAACCACGGTCATGGGTAAATCCTCCATGGAAAATTCTTCTTTTCTCGTGGAATAAATAGCCACCACGCCCCCCAAAGCCACTACTGCCGCTATCGCCGCATAACGTTTGACGAAAAGTACCGCCCCAGATTTACGATACACCCCTACTTTCCCCTCGAATCTACATATCGGGTCAGGCTTTACTTTAACCTTGGCATACATTTCAACTTCCCGTTCAAACACATCTTTATCAACATTCCCGTCCACCCACGTCTGTTCTTCACCCGTGATAACACCCTCGGCGGTAGCAATGGCATAATATTCAATTTCTCTTTCCCGTACCGTCCGCTTTATCTCTTCTTTTTTATCGAAAACTTCCACGGGAACTTCCAGCCACACCTCATTCATCCCATCAAGTAACTCTCGCAAATCGGGGTGAACCAGCAAGAATGCCTCCACCTCTGCCCGTTCTCTCGCAGACAAGTTCCCATCCATGTAATCCATGAAATAAATCTCGTAATTCTCTCTCGTTATCATATATCCTCCCGCTTAAATAACCAGATCCGGCCTGCGGATGTAGGCTTTCATAAATGCTCTCGCCCGAAAGATGTACACTTTCACCTGCGATTCGTTCAACCCCGTAATCCCGGCAATCTCCCCGTAAGAATACGCCTCGTAGTCCCGCAGGAGAATCACAGTTTTTTGCACCGGGGGCAGTTTTTCCAAGGCCATATTCAATATTTCTTGCACCCCAGTGTATTCCTCCCACACCTCCTCAGTCCGATCTGCCACGGTCTCGATATCCCCAAACTTCGTTTCCCGCCGTAAGACGTCAATCATCCTGTGATACGCCGTGCTGAAAAGAAAAGACTTTGCCTTATCGTAAGCGATATGCCCCACTTCCTCCCAAAGTTTCATGAAACTATCCTGCACGACATCCTCTGCCATCTCCTTCGACTTGCACATTTTAAGGATAAAACGATACACACCATCAGAAAAATGGTCCACGGCCCGGTTATACTCGGTTCTAGTCATTTTGTTTTACCTTGGTCCATAACTCGATACGTTTCACGTCACGCCAACGCACGTAAACGACTTCTCCCCCTGCCCGGAAGACCAGTACCCCGTCATTCGCTGCCGTCACATCACACATCGTCCCCAACACCAACTCTATTTCTCCCGACAACTTAACCCACGTGTATTTATAGTTCTTGGGTTCTATCTTCCGCAGATACTTGAAAGGTATACGGTAAGATATATTCCCGTTCTGCCCGTCCAGTAATTCGAAATCCATGGCCTCGTCGAGATCATACACCAGTACCCCTTCCAGCAATCGTCCGTTCCGTGTTTCAACCCTCCCAAACAAACGCACGGGAGCTGCAAAATCATCGTAAACAGGAAGATTCAATTGATCGAGAGGGATGGAACGAAACAGCTTGAAGTCATGCCACCCCACGATCACCTGACCGACAGACGGCAGGTTAATGGCTATTCCCCGGTTCGTGGCGTTCACGTCATTCTCTCCCCACATATAAAGTTCCCTGCCGCTATGAAGGGTTACCAAGGAAGAGTTTCCCAGCGACTTGATACTCCCTATATTCTTGAATGCCACGGAAATCCCGCTGGATTCCATCCGCCCATCAAGTAACGCATCCAGTGAATTCTCGTCCAGATCCCATTGGACAAGCCCCTTGTACATCCCGTAAGGCGTTTCCACGATACCCGCAATGGGATGATCTTTCGGTTCGGGGATTGTGTCAGGTGCAGCGGAAAAAACGATCTCGCTGATATGATCCCATACCACGCTTTCCGTCTTTCCATCCCGTAACTCCACGGTAATCCAGTTACCGATAGCAAGTGACCGTCCCCGTTCGAGTTCAGTGACATTTCCCCCTTTCACACCCAATTCAATCCGCCTGTCACCGATCACCCGAATCGATCGAATATTCCCGAAACGACATGAGAATTCATGTTTCAGCGGGGTATCTCTCTGCCCATCACTGAAACGAACGTTATCGCCCATAATATCCCGATACCGCATATACTGGCTTCCTATTTTTCCCGCAGTGAAAATGTCTGTCCAGTAAAGGTTTTTTCCCCACGTGATGTACCCGCAGATTTTACGATTCATCACCGTAGTCACCTCCCCGTAAATCCGTATAGCCCGACTATCCCGCACAGACCCGTTAGTCACGCAGGCACAACAGATTAAGCACCCAGTTATCCATGTTTTTAACATACCACTATTTTTATTTATTAATGGGACGAATGAAGCAGGCGAAAAGTTACAAAACGAATGAAGAATAGAAAACAATTTAAATTAAAATCCGGCTCAACAAAAGAGATTACCCCATGTTAAGCCGGATTTAAAATAAATTATATCACGAAATAATATCTCGATTCATTCCGCATCCAATCGCTTGAATCCTTTTCCTAGAATTTGGTTAGCGTCGAATATCGTAACGAAAGCATTCGGATCAATCTTGTAGATGGCCTGTTGTAAGGTTGTCATCTGCCGACGGTTGACCATAGTCATGATCATCTCCTTCTCCGAACGGTTATACATCCCCTGTATCGGCACGATGGAACCACCACGATGCAGGTCATTCAATATATACGCACGAATCTCCTCGATCTTGTCGGAAATAATAAAGAAACTCTTCTCTGCGTTGACACCTTGCAGGATCATATCAATCGTTTTACCCATGAGGAAAATGGAAAGCCATGAATACATCGGCACCTTCCAGTCTTGAAACATGAGGAAACCGAAGATCACAATACACGAATCGACCATCATCTGCAACTGTCCCAACGGGCGGTGAGTCCACTTGTGGAGAATGTTCGACAACACATCGGTTCCCCCGCTTGATGCACGGGTTTTCATGATCATCCCCACGCCGACACCCATGACAACACCACCAAAAATACACGCCAATAACACCTCATCACCCAGTTTGAAAGGATCGAGCGCCACCAAAGGATCCGTGGGAATCGGCTCACCCATCAATGTCAACAGAATTGCGGGCAGGCTATCAGAAAAAACAGCGACAAGGATGAAACAAATAAACGTTTTCACCCCAAAACCGGAACCCAGTACCCGTAGACCCAGCAAACTCAACGGCAAGTTGAAACACAGGGCAGCCATACCGATCGGGAACCCCCACTTGTGTTGAAGAACAATCGTGATACCATAAATTCCCCCCGGGACAATCTTGTAAGGCGCCATAAAACAACTATACCCCAGAGCTAGCACAAAAGCCCCCACGACGAGTAACGCATACGTCCGAAACCACTCACGGGTAAACGGTTTCTCTTTTAAAAGTATATTCACCATTTCATCTGATTTAAATTCGGCCGCGAATATACACCTCCCCCATCTCGCAAAACATGACAAAAGTCATCTTTTCGAGGAAAAATGTTTTAATTCGTTATTTAACATTTCAGAATTACCCGTGGCATTGATTTTGTTTGTACGAGAATATTAATTATAATTGCACACTTTTTCCAAATTGTGAAATTAAAATGAGAACAACCCTACTGATTACAAAAGAAAAAATTATCAGCGTGGCACAAAAATTGTTCATAGAAACAAGTTTTTATCGAACAACGATGAAGGATATTGCCCGTGCCGCTAAAGTCAGTCGGCGCACGCTATACACTCATTTTAACAGTAAGGAAGACATTTTTAACCACATCGTGGATCAAAAAATAGAATTAATCGAACAAAAACTTGAACAGGCAGTCAGAACGGCCTTGCCAGCCGACAAACGGTTGAAGTTATACATCAAGGAACGATTCAATTTAATAGCGGAACTCATGGGCGGTAGCCAACCTATCAAAGAAACTTTTTTACACAATAACAGCAAGATTGAAATACTACGGGAGAATATTGACAGACAAGAGCTCGAACTTCTCTATTCAATCCTTCGGGACGGGGCTGATGCGGGAATCTTCTCGATCAAGCAACCCCGACGCTTGGCTAATTCCTTGCAATCCGTCTTTAAAAGCTTGGAATTCGGTTTCATACGCCAGTACGAACATCAACCACGACCACAAGTGATTAACGAGTATATTAACATATTATTTCACGGTATAATTAAGAAATAAACTAACACGCACTACTATATGGAATTATATATCAACGCCTTTGCCCATTATCTCCCGGACAACCGAGTACCAAACTCTTACTTCAAAGATGTGAATGGTCTGGATGACGAGTGGATTCGCACTCGTACTGGAATAAGCACCCGGAGTAAGGCTGGCGAGAACGAGAACACGAATACCATGGCCTTGGAGGCCGTTAAACGTCTAAATGAAAAACTGCCCTTCCCCATAGAGGAAGTCGACTTGATCGTGGCCGCTACTTACTCACCCCACGACACGGTAGCCACGGCAGCGCACATGATACAACGCCATTTTAAGGCACGAGCCGCACACTGTCTCACCGTTTCGGCAGCCTGTTCCTCGTTTATCAACGCCATGGAAATCGTTGAGGGATATTTTGCCATGAACAAGGCAACAAAAGCCATCGTCGTGGCCTCTGAGCATAACACGGAATACAGTAACGAGACTTGCCCGCAAAGTGGTCACCTATGGGGTGACGGATCTGTGGCAATCGCCATTTCCACCATACCGGAAGGAGAAAAAGCAGCCCGTATACTTAATATATTCACCCGCGGACTCGGACACATCGGCAAAGCAGACACCGCCGTTTACCTACGCCCACATCACGGGGGTATCGGTATGCCGGAAGGGCGTGACGTATTTATCAATGCCTGCCATTACATGATCGAGGGATTAAATGCTGTAACCAATAGCCAAGGTATAAAACTGACAGACTTGAAATTCATCGCCTCTCACCAAGCCAACAAACGAATCATGGCTACCGTTGCACGTCAGATCGATTTCCCCGAAGATCACATGTTATCGAACATCGAGGAAGTAGGTAATACGGGATGTCCCAGTTGTGCTATCGCCTTATCGCAAAACCTTGACCGAGTCGACCATGGTGACCTCGTCGCTCTCTCCGTGTTCGGGGGTGGGTACTCTTGCGGGGCCGTACTCTTGCAATTTTTATAAGCAAATACAGAATTAAAAAAAATGAATCCAGATGAGCCTTCATTTGGATTCATTTTTTAGTCTATACGCGATAAAAAAGATATACCTTTGCATGAAAGAAATTACCATGAATGACCAGACTGTAATATGTGCCATTGCCACGGCCCCTGGAATGGGTGCTATCGCCGTGATTCGCCTATCAGGGAAAGGATGTATTGAAATTTGTGACCGGATATTTGTTTCACCTTCCCATAAAAAACTGGTGGATGTTCTTCCGAATACAATTCATTTCGGAAAGATCGTCAACAAGGAGGAACTGATTGATGAAGTACTAATCTCCGTGTTCCACGCCCCCCACTCCTTCACCGGAGAAGACTCCATCGAAATATCCTGCCATGGTTCAGTATACATTCAGCAACGCATATTACAACTATTAATCTCCTCCGGAGCACGGCTTGCCGCCCCCGGAGAATTTACTCAACGGGCTTTCTTAAATGGTAAAATGGACCTTTCACAAGCAGAAGCCGTTGCAGATCTAATCGCCTCATCCTCGGCAGCTGCCCACAAAATGGCATTAAGCCAAATGCGGGGTGGATTCTCGGACGAACTGATGAAACTGCGAATGGAACTGTTGCACATCACCTCCCTGTTGGAACTGGAACTGGATTTCTCGGAGGAAGACGTGGAGTTCGCCAACCGATCGGAACTTCGGAGTATTGCCATCGGTATTGACACGTTAATTTCTCGCTTATGTGCCTCCTTCTCCCTTGGCAACGTGATCAAAAACGGCATCCCGGTAGCCATTGTCGGTAATACTAACGTGGGGAAAAGTACCCTACTCAACGCTTTGCTAAAAGAAGATCGTGCCATCGTATCCGACATCGAGGGCACCACTCGCGACGTGATAGAGGATACCATCAACCTCCAGGGAATCACTTTCCGTTTTATCGATACGGCAGGCATCCGCCACACAGACGACCGAGTAGAAAACATGGGTATCGAACGTACTTTTTCCAAAATTGAACAAGCCCGTATCGTATTGTTTTTAATAGATGCTACCAAAAACACGGAACAATTCCTTCCCTATTATACCCAAGTGAAAGAACATCTCGGACCGGATACCCGCCTATTAATTCTACTCAACAAGACAGACCAAACAGATTCTGCCGACATGATCTTGTCGCAAATCACGTCTCTATCTTCCGGGGAAAAGATTCTCCCGATTGCAGCAAAGACTGGGTATAACATCCATCACTTGGTGGATGAGCTTATTTCCACGATCAACCTAAACGCACTTCATTCAGGAGATGTCATCGTCAGCAATGCCCGCCATTATGAAGCCCTCTCCCATGCCCGCCTAGCCATCGAACGAGTCATCACCGGACTGGATTCCCACCTTAGTGGTGAGTTTGTATCACAAGACATTCGGGAATGCCTGCATTATCTTGGTGAAATCACGGGACAAATCACGACGGATGAGGTATTGGGAAATATATTTAAGAATTTTTGCATCGGGAAGTGACATATCGCAATTAACTGCAACGAATTAGAACCAACTATAATGAAGCCGCTGATTTCCAGCGGCTTTTTTATTTGCCAAAAATCCAGCTATAAACAGTTGGATACTGTTGTTCACCATATTTTTCTACCGTATTTCTACCGCAGAACATTTTCGGGATTTGCCCCGATGTCACACTGAAGTAGTCAACAACATGTGTTGACAATGGTTTACATAGGTAGACAAAAAGCGAAATTAAAACTATATGGTTTCACTAAAAATATGGAGAAAACAACATGGAAGTAAAAAGAATTTGCCAATGGTGTGGTAAGCCATTCATTGCGAAGAAAACTACCACCAATTATTGCAGCCACCAATGTGCCAGTCAAGGCTACAAACACCGTATGAGAGAACGAAGACTCGAACTTCGTGAATTACAGGATTTGATAGAAGTCAAAAGTAAACTTGACCATCAAGACTACTTTACTTTTGCACAAGCCGCACAGTTGATGGGCGTTTCTCGCCAATACATTTACAAGCTTGTCAAAGAGGAAAAGTTGAGAGCTTCAAGAATCAGTGCAAGGATGTCAATCATTCGCAGAGCCGATATTGAATTGATGCTCAAAACACGCCCCTATGAGCGAAGAAGAGTAAAAGATGATCTTGATATAACTGAGTACTACACTGCCGAGCAAATTGCCGAAAAGTACAAAGTCTCGCAAAAATGGATTTGGGCATATACAAGAGAGAACCATATCCCCAAAATCCGTATTCGCCAGTTCAACTATTACAGCAAAAAGCATATCGATGCGGCATTCGCCAAATACAAGACGGACGATGCCCTGACCGAATGGTACACACCGGAAGAGATTGAGGAAAAATATGGAATGACACGTGTAGCCATCCGTTCGCATGTCTATCGCAACAACATCCCCTCTAAGAAAGAGCACGGCCAGATATTCTACTCCAAACTTCACTTCGACCTGTCAAAACAGACCGCCGAAGATGACTCGTCTGAATACTACACAGTACAGGAAGCCATGAAGAAATACAATCTCACCCGGGATTCTGTTTACGGCATCCTGCAATTCCACGAAATAAAACGGGAGAAGAAAGGCAGGTTCGTGCGCTTTCTGAAGGTGGAATTCGACCACATCATGGGCGCCCGTTAGTGGCTAAATGCGACCGACGGTAATTATCGGGAAATTATTTCCTGCTGATTATGGTCTGTATAAAAGCATTAAGGATTTTCGCAGCAAAAATCAGTTACAACCATTTAATATTCAACATTATGTCAGAATGCAAAACAGTAACACTGAGAACACGTCCATTGAAGAAAGGGATGTTATCTTTCTACCTTGATTATTATCCGGGCTACCGGGATCAGGAAACAATGAAGACCATCCGCCATGAAGGATTGAACATTTACATCTATGCCAATCCAAAGAACCAGCGTGAACGCGACTTCAACGCTGCCATGTCGGAAAAGGCCGAAGCAATCCGGTGCCGGAGGTTTGAAGCCATCGTAAATGAACGGTACGATTTCTTCGACAAACGCAAGTACAAAGCAGACTTTCTGGAGTATTACCGTAAGCAGCTCCGCAAGCATGACCAGAAATGGGGATTTGTCTATCAGCACTTCTACAACTTCGTTCACGGCAAATGCACTTTCGAAGAAATAGATGTGGACCTGTGCAACAAGTTCCGGGAATACCTGCTTAACGCAAAGCAACTCCGGCGTGACGGACAGATATCAAAGAACTCCGCTTCCGGCTACTGGTCCACTTTCCGGGGATTCCTGAAGATTCTGTATCGCAACAGGATGATAAAGACCAATGTCAATGACTTTCTGGAAAAAATCGAACCGGAAGATGTTGCCAAGGAGTATCTGAGTGTGGAAGAGCTGTATTGCCTGGCTGAAACCCCGTGCAAGATACCTGTTCTAAAGACTGCTTCCCTCTTTTCGTGCCTGACCAGTTTGCGGCTCAGCGATATACTTTCCCTTTGCTGGGAGGAAATCGTTGACTTTGCAGCTGGAGGAAAATGTGTCCATACCATCACCCAGAAGACCAAGACGGAAGACATCATCCCGATAAGCGATGAAGCCTTGGAACTGATCGGGTACAGTCCCGAGAAAAAAGGTCTTGTGTTCAAAGGCCTGAAGCGGAGCTGGACGCAGCAGCCTATGAAGGAATGGATCCGTTCCGCAGGAATTACCAAAAACATAACTTTCCACTCATACCGCAGGACATACGCGACCCTTCAGGCTGCAGCGGGTACTGATATCCGTACTATCCAAAGCAACATGGCGCACAAGAGCATCACTACCACTCAACGCTACATGAAAGTAGTCGACAGCAACAAGCGTGAGGCGACCACCAAAATCACATTGACAAGAAAGGGCTGACCTGACTGATTCGTGCCTGTTTTATCAGTTAGAGTATGATTTTTCGCTGAAAATCATACTCTAACCATATTTTTTCTTAATTCCCGGCTGATTTTCCGTCATTATTTACAACGGTCTGAAACCGGACATCTATTTTTGTCCTATCATAATTCCAAATAATAACAGTTTATGGCAGATAACAACCGAATATCCATCAAAAAGACAAGCCGGGTTCTTGCAATTACATGTGTCGCCTATACAACAGTGGCAACAATATTGTACAACAATTATCAGATTGACCTGATTGACTATTCCACTCCGGTCATATTAGGAACCGTAGCAACCATCATGTCATGCGCTGCACTGCAACGCCTGTTCTGTTCTCTACTCTCCAAAAGCTATCTTTCTTTTGGCTGCAAGGAGTTGTCCTCAAGAGGAACTGTCCCTTCCGAAGCAAATCCTGATACCAAGGAAGAATTGCCTCCAACTGATAATACGACCAGTGAAAAACACGTCGAGAGTCCATATCTTAAGGAATATGAAGCCCGCATAGAAGAATTGCGGCGCAATGAAATGGAGAAGAAGACTGCTATTGTGCATGCGATACATGAATACACCACACACGAAATGTCACAGTTCTTATCCATAGACGATCTTGAAACTCTCCATGAGAACATAGAATCTCTGGCATACGGACAAACGGAACCATATAAACCGGTTCGTTCCAAGCCCGATAATCAAATCAAGTCCCCCTCACTAAGACATTATGCATGGAATATCGGGGAGAGACTTGATATCCCTTTAATCGACAGGGCAAAGTTCATAAAAACAATATTCCCGCATGAACTGGAAAATGCGACAATCGAATACCTTTGTAAAAATCTTCGTGACTCAGTTCCCGCCATAATTGCCATAGATGTCCCGGAGAACGGGGACTATCATTTCAGTTGTATGCAAACTTCAGCAGACAGCGATAATTAGTTTCTGCTGATTGTAATCTGCATAATATCATTATGTTGGTTTGCAGCATGTTAAACATTTAAATATTAGAACATGCTAAACGAAAAACTGACATTCAATGACCTGCCGGAAGTGGTAGGCAAACTTTGCGAAAGAATCGAGAGTCTCGAAAATGCGTTGAAGGACAATTTTGCCAAACAGGCTCCAGCCAAAGAAAACCTGCATGTCCCCATGACCGTCGAGGAAGTATGCAGCTACCTTGGAATATCCAAGTCATCCTTCTATTACAAGGCCAAGCATGGAGGGATACCTGTCATCAAGCAGGGGAAACATCTGTTCGTATATCGCGACGAACTGGACAAATGGCTGGAGACCGGAAGAAAAAGCCAAGTTCCTCTTAGCTTCGAGGAGGAACACGAGCAGATGCTTGCTGCGACAAGACATAAGGCCAAACCAAGAGAACTGTAGGAATATGGAAAAGACGAGCTGCAATATTCCTACTCCGGAGGAATTGAGAAACTACATAAAAGAATCTGTCATAAGTGTGACCGGGACATACGAACAGTCCGCTTCCGTGCTTATGGTGGATGATTCCACAATCGGGACTCTTGGAAACTTCAGTGCATCCATTGGAAAGGCCAAAAGCAAGAAGACCTTCAATGTCTCTGCCATCGCTGCGGCCGCCCTGAAGAATGGCACAGTGCTGCATTACCGTGCCTGCTTCCCGGAGGGGAAAAGGAAGATTCTCTACGTTGACACGGAACAGGGCAAGAACCATTGCCAAATTGTTCTGAATAGAATCTTGAGACTGGCAGGTCTGCCGAAAGATTGTGATGCAGACAATCTGACGATGCTGGCACTCCGGAAATATTCGCCCGAAGTACGACTGGCAATAACAGAAGAGGCAATCGGCATGATACCCGATTTAGGTCTGGTCATCATAGATGGCATCCGGGACTTCATCCATGATATCAATTCACCCGGTGAATCCACCGATGTGATATCCAAATTCATGCAATGGACCGATGACCGGCAGATACACATCCATACCGTCCTGCATCAGAACAAGAATGATGAACACGCACGCGGGCATGTCGGCACGGAACTGAACAACAAGGCGAAAACCGTCATGCAGATAGAGCCAGACAAAGACGACAAGTCCATAAGCGTGGTGGAAGCCATACACAGCCGTGACCGTGAGTTTGAACCGTTTGCCTTCCGGGTAAACGATGATTCCCTGCCCGAACTGGTGGAGTCATATCAGCCCCAGAAAAGGCAGCCAGGACGCCCGCCTAAGGAACCGTTCGACCCGTACAAGGAAATACCTGAGGATTCACACCGTTCCGCTTTGAACGCCGCTTTTGAGGACGGGAATATCAGCGGCTATAACGGCTACCTTGAACGGCTGAAAGAGGGCTACGGACAGCAGGGAATAAAACTGGGGTACAACAAGGCGGTAGAATTGGCAAAGTTCCTATGCAACAAGCGGATGGTCGTAAAAGAAGGGAAAGAATACAAATTCAACAGAGATTTCCATTATTGAGCCACTATGCCATTAAATCCCGGTGTGACATTTTTCTGTGACATTTCCCGGCTTTACTTTAATACCGGGGTGTAGATATGGGAATAAAGCAAAGCTATGGCAGGTTTCATCATACAAGTGCAATCTGCCATGCTCCCTTTTGTATGTACACTGGAAACCGGACAGCATCTGCATTATTTCAAGTGAAGCTATCATCCATGCCGGGCTTGCCCGTCTGCCAGTAGTAAACCCTATGGGGGAGCCTAATACCCCACTCGCCTTTCGGCAGCGGGATGAGTGCCACTTAAAACAGCAAGCTGGGCACGGGAAAATCACTGTAGGGATTGGACAGAGTACGAAAGATTCTATCTCTCGTATTGCCGACCTTACTTCTCTATGCTCATACTTTCCACAAAAGGACGGTTAGAACTTCAAGCAAATTGTCATATTGAGGAAATAGCTACGGCAGGCGCAAAACCACATCATGTGAAACTGGGATAATCCAGCGATACCTAAATGCGAGGTCTCCAACGAAAAACTTTTGAATTCATCTGACAGAATATCGGACAGTCCCATGCTTTGGCTATTGGATATATTGTTGATATTGTATTCCCTATTTTTGATCTTGATTCGTCATGTCCACAGCCAAACTTACTATCAGAATCAAGTTACGAATGTCCAATGAACATACCACATACTCTCTTACAAAAATTGGTTCATGTTATGGTAAACTTTTATCATGGATCTGGCAAACAAAATTTCTTTGACTGGATAATCTCAGCAACAATCCATCTTGAAAATCCGGCAAACACGGAAACAATATCCGGCATAGTCAATTGATACATCTGCCTAATATGTCCATATTAACAATGCTAGAGGCTTATTCCAACAATTTGCACGAACTGGCAACAGTATATTGAGGACAGAAGAAAAGTCAGATTAAATCTGGTAAATCTATTGGCTAAACTAAAGCTCAAATTAACCTAAAAACGAACTAAAAGAATTGATTTAAAACTTTCATCGGTATTTAATCATAGAAATAATATAGTGAACGGAAAAAATCTCCTACTTTTATCTTTTTATTGCATAATATTTTATATCTTCGCATTTCAAATGAATCAATCTATACACAGTATGGATAAACCTATGAATAGAATCAAAGAGGTGCTTGAAGAGAAAGGCATCAAACAGATCTGGCTGGCAGAGAAACTTGGAAAAAGTTTCTGTATTGTCAATTCCTACGTATGTAATCGACGGCAACCGAGTTTAGAAGTGTTGTTTGAGATTGCTAAGATTCTTCAAGTAGATCCCAAAGATTTAATAGATAGCAAAAATTAAATATCATAAGTATATGGCTAAGACGCAAGACGAAATAAACGAGTTGCTGGCTTCGGATCTCTTTCAAAAAGGGATTAAGGATAAGTATATTATTGTCAATGAAGAAAACTCAATAATTCGTTATAATTGTAAAAATCAGACAAAACGACGCCTGCAGAACCCCGAGGAGTTTGTCCAGGCGGAAACATATCTGAAATTAATCTACGATTACGATTACCCGGCTTCAAATATTTCGGTTAATGAATCTGTGCAGATCGGTTCCGAAACTCGAGAAGCAGATATACTTGTATATAATGACTCACATAGTAAAATCTTGGTCGTTGTTGAATGCAAGGAGGAGAATATTAATGAGCGACAATTTCAGGTTGCCGTAGATCAGGCATATAGTTATGCCCACGCATCAGCTGCTCGATACGTCTGGGTTACATCCGGAATCAAAGATGAGTATTATGAAATAACAAATATATCTCCGGTTTCCCGCATTAGCATCAGTGATATTCCCAAGCGAGACGGAGAAGTCAAGCGCTTTAAATATGTCAAGGGGGTAACCGAGCCCCCTCAAGGGACGCAGAGTGAATTGATTCAAAAATTTAAGTCGGCTCATGATGCATTATGGGGAGGTGGTGCATTGGCCCCAACGACGGCTTTTGACGAGTTGGATAAACTCATCTTTTGTAAGATATGGGATGAACGCTGGCGAGATAACGATCCTAAAAGTAAAGGGCAACCGTATAACTTTCAGATAATACATTATCCGGAGGATCCCCAAAACAACAAAGCAAAAGTCGAGCTTGAAGCTCGCATACGCGATCTTTACGAGCATGGGCGAAAGAAAGATCCCGAAGTGTTTAAGGATGATATTAAATTGGACAAACATAAAATTTATACGGTTGTTCAATACCTTCAGGATATAAATCTTTCCAAAACAGACCTCGATGCCAAAGGTTTGGCATTCCAGAGTTTTATGGGAGAATTTTTCCGCGGTGATTTCGGCCAGTTTTTTACACCCAAGCCGATTGTTGAGTTTATTGTATCAGCCATCGGGGTTAATAAAGACTGGAAAATACTCGATACGTCATGCGGAAGTGGAGGATTCCTGTTGCATGCATTAAAAGCCGTACGGGACGATGCCAATGAAATTTTTAGTGATGAAATTGGCAGTGCCTCATGGCGAGACTATTGGCATGTATTTGCCGAGAAGCATTTGTTCGGTATTGAAATCAATGAGCAAATTTCGCGCGTGGCGAAGATGAACATGATTATTCATGACGATGGCCATACCAACATCATCACCAATGATGGATTGAAAAACAACCGTACTTTGGAAATTGAGAATCGCAATCTCAATTTCCAGGATGGGACTTTCGATCTGATAATGACTAATCCACCCTTCGGTTCGACGATAAAAGCGGATGAGGTCGGATATTACAAGGAATATGAACTGTTCGAGAAAAATCTTGGATTTACGGAGATTAAGGATCGAATCGCTGACGATAATAATAAAAACAAGTGGCGGGCCTCGCAAAGTACCGAAGTGCTGTTTTTGGAACGATGCTATAAATATTTGAACGAGGAGAACGGCTATCTTGCGATTGTTGTTCCAGATGGAATCTTGACCAATTCGTCGAGCCAATACGTGCGAGACTGGTTGATTGAAAAGTTCCGAATCTTGGCAGTCGTATCATTGCCACAACACACCTTTGCCCATGTCAAAGCCGGAGTAAAATCATCTGTTCTGTTCTTGAAAAAACATCCCCAAAAATTGATTCAACAGTTTGAACAGACATTAAGTGATGTCAAGGCACTTGTCCGCGAAGAGAAAGGGCTGGATAAGGCGCAACGGGCAGAGCGGATGCTTGAATTATATAAAGAACGCATCTTTAAGTATTCCGAAAACTATGAGGTATTAATGGTAGAAGTTAATAATATAGGATATGACACTACCGGGAAAAAGATAGCTGGAACAGAACTCCCAGAAGTTGCTTCTAAGATTTATCAATTTATTCTGAACGCCCAATAAAATGAATTTATACAATATCCATATTAAGGAAGTACTTGGTAACAGATACGATTTTTCATACGTATTGTATAAATACAATACGCTCAACTTTCATTATCCAACGATTACTTTATCTCGATTATTAAAATCTAAACCTCAATATGGTGCTGCTGAGGCTGGTGTCATTCGCGAAAGTTTAGACGTAGCTAGATATATTCGAATTACAGATATAACTGAAAATGGTGAATTATCAGATGATATAGGAGTTACGGCCAAGACAATTAATGGTAAATATATTCTTAATAATAATGATATTCTCATAGCGAGAAGTGGCAACACTGTTGGAAAATCATATATCCACAAATCGGATCGTATCAGTTATCCCTGCTTTTTCGCGGGATACATGATTCGTTTTATCGTAGATGAAGAAAGGATAAATCCAGATTATTTTTTTATATATACCCAGTTAACTATATTTAAAGATTGGGTCAAAGCTACACAACGAACTACTGGACAACCAAATATAAATGCAGAAGAGTACGGCGGATTACAAATTCCCCTTCCGCCAATAGAAACCCAACAAAAAATAGTTGATATCTATACTGCTGCCCAAAATGCAAAATTACAAAAGGATAAAGAGGCAAAAGAATTATTAGAAAGTATTGACGACTATTTGTTGGAGGCTCTATCTATTAATCCATCACAAGAGGTTTCATCAAAATCTATATTTACAAAAAGAATATCAGAAATGATTGGAAATAGATTGGATGTATCTTTCTACAAGGACCGTTTTGAGATGGTTTCGGGGATATATCCCAATAAGAGATTATCCTCTATCGTCGATATTGATCCAACGATTCGCTTCACAGGATTGGCAGACGATACTCCAATCTCATTCATCCCGATGGAATGTATTGATGACACGTTTGGTGAGGTCAAGGAACAGCGAGAGACTACGATTGCACAAACTAAGGGATATACAAAATTCGAAGAGAATGATTTGCTGTGGGCCAAGATTACACCTTGTATGCAGAATGGGAAATCGGCCATAGCAAGAAATCTAACCAATGGCGTTGGATGCGGGTCCACGGAATATTATGTGATCCGACCTAAAACAGCCGATTTGATAATTGATTATGTATATCTCTTATTACGGCATCATACGGTCTTAAAGACTGCTCAAAATTCGTTTGGAGGATCTGCCGGACAACAGCGAGTGTCCAGTCAATATATGAAATCTATTGTCATTCCACATCCTCCTATTGATGTTCAAAAGTCTATTATAGAGACTGTAACACATAAAAAAGAGCGAGCCAAGCAATTGCAAAACGAAGGTTCGAAAGTTCTGGAGGGAGCAAAAGCAACAATAGAAAAAATGATCTTAGGATAATGAAAGCATTATATAGAATGATAGAATGAATATAAAATAAGTATGTAGTATGGCAAAATTAGAAGGAATTATATATAGCGCATTTGGAACTTACGTTGTGCTGCGTGGATTTGCTCCCATTTCAAGTCTTGCAAGAATATCAAAAAAGCCAGACTCATATCAACGAGATGCTAACAATCAGCATAAAGTTGATATAGTAAACTATTTAGCTGATTTGAAGTCGTATTTCCCTGAAATAACCTTAGCCTGTCGAGTTAACGATTATGAAGGATTGCTTAGAAGCATTGGTGACAATAAAGATATCAGTAAAGATAGTAGTGAATTTGTTAAAGGACTTCGTATTTTAAGTGAAAGACTACCTATAGGCCGAGACAGAGCAAGACATGCGTATATTGAGATAATAAATCCCTCTGAAGAAGATAAGCTGCTAAGAGTTGATGGTAATCATAGATTGGAACCTTTTGACACAACAACCACCGATATTTCTTGGTGGCATCAGTTTGTTACTAATAGGACTGCAATAAAAGACGAAACTGATCCTGAAAAAATAAAAGGGTGGCTAGATCACGAAGCTCGCCTATTCAAGAAAAGTATATCGGATAAAATTGTCCCGTTTACGATTATACTCTCAGATGCAAAAGATGCAGACAATTTTGAAGCTAAAATTTTCCATGATATAAACTTTAAAGCTTTACCATTACGAGAAGAGGCTAGTCTAAAAATTATATCAGAACTTCATGCATTTGATAGAGAGAAGTTAGGCCTAGAATATCCATTAGCTTTAGACCTTATTGAAATTGTTAAAACAGGACAATTTAATGCTATCCCCTGGCTTAAAAGTAATAATGATAACTCTAATTCTTATTATAGAACAACGTGTTTATCAATTGCCAGATTACTCATCGCTCAAAAGAAAATTCTTTATCCACAAAGAAAAGAATGCGTACTCGAATTAAAGCAAACAAGAGAGGATATTTTAAAGATCGAAAATGGGATAAATATCATAGAGAAGGATGTAGATGCAAAATGTGATGAAATTCAAAACTTCGAATTAAATCAAGAGGATTTTGAAAAGATGTCATCATACAAAAATCTAAAAATAGAAATAAACCAGTTTCAGAAGGAATTAAAAATTAAGCAGAATGATCGAAGAGATTTGGAGTATAAAATAGCTCATTTAAAATATAAAGCAACGAATCTTCGACGTTATCTAAAAGGTTGTGAGAATACATCTGTAATATCAGAAGCTCTTACGTCTTTAATAGGAGTATATAGATCCTTCGATCAAAAAGCTTTTGGAAACATTGCATTTTTGTGTGCTCTTGTGTATTATGCAATTTTAGATAAGATGCAACTGCAATCATTTATTGATTGGGCAGAACGCAATGGCATAAATAAAATAGCAGAACCTGATGATTTGTCAAAAGACTCTGCAACTAATCTCATTAACATGTTTGAACAAATATATCAAGCAAAGAAAAATGAGATATTCATATCTATGCAATTTGGAGATTCTCAAAGCGAACTAATCTATGAAAAAATTACACGAGCTATAGAAAAATTCAATGAGAAGCATAAGAGTATTCATTTAAATGCAACTCCGATTCGTATTGATAGAACAGTTGAGTCAAGCACTTTCTCAATACAAGATCGAATATTGGAAGCTATCAAGTCTTGTAGCTTGATTATTGCCGATCTAAGTAGCTCAAATATAAATGTGTATCATGAAATTGGTTATGCAATGGGCGTTGCAGAATCTCATAATATGATACCCAATATGATATTGTTGTATAAAGAAGATACCGATCACAATAAGGAGAAGAAAAATGTTGATAAATTTATAGGGTTCAATTTGAGAAATCTATCTCAGTTGCGGTTTAAGGACTATAAACAACTGGTGGATGGATTAGTTGACCGATTAGAAAAGCATTATGGTGTATAATTATGGGCAAAACAGTAACTACATATCTCATCGACGGCGATCCAAAAGGAACGCAGTATTCATTCATCAGCAACAAGATTTGCCAGATGTTTGTGATTCCGCGTTCGAACCTGGCCTATCTGAATGAGCAGGAAAAGTTGCACAAGCCGGCGTTTTATATCCTGATTGGAGAAGATGAGGCGACGAAGCCGCAAGCTTATATCGGAGAAACCGAGAATTTTAAGGGACGGGTGAAAGACCACGACAGCAAGAAGGCATTCTGGCAGAAAGCATTGGTCTTTGTCTCGAAAGACGAGGACATGACCAAGGCCGATGTGCAATATCTGGAATATCGCGCTATCACCGAAGCCAAGCAGTCGAACTCGTTTGTATTGAACGAAAACAAACAGATACCCAAAGCACCCAACCTCCCAGAACATCAACGGGACGCGATGGATGAGTTTTTTGAAGACATCAAGTTCTTGGCATCGTTTATCGGCTGTGGTATCTTCGAAGTATCACAGCCCAAGGAGGAGCATCTGTTTTATACAAAAGCTCGCGGCTGTAACGCAAAAGGGTTCTATAATTCCGCAGGATTTACCGTATTAAAAAGCAGTATCATTGCTAATAATTGCGTTCCTTCTTTTACATGGAAAGCAAAGTGGGAAAAGATGGTCGAGGAGTATGCAACTTTACATGACAGCGTATGGACGATGGACTCAGACAAGACCTTTTCAAGCCCCAGTACAGCCGCTGATTTCTGTACGGGTAGACCCTCTAACGGATGGACCGAATGGAAAGATAAAGACGGAAATACGCTGGATTCGGTATATAGAAAGCAGTTGGAATGACATTATTATCTCTCGATAGGATGAGCAAACTATTATATAAATATCTCGACATTAATGGCGCTATAATGATGTTGCATTACAAAGATCTTATGTACGCCAATGCTACGACATTTAATGACCCGTTTGATTGTCATCCCAGTCTGATAGATTGTTCGAATGTACCGGAGGATAAATGTAAAGGCTGGTCTGCAAACATTATCGAAGAGTTACACTCAAACAGGCTCACAAACAATCGCGAAGATTTATGGGTATGCTGTCTGTCTAAATTGTATGATTCCATATTAATGTGGAGTTATTATAATAAGCATGAAGGCGTTTGTCTTGGTCTTAATATGGACCATGTGGCCAAATATATTAATACCAATTATGGCATGATGGTAACAACTCAAGGCAGAGATGTTCAATATCGTGATATAATAAATAAGCCAGATTATTATCGCGATCAAGAAGACTTCTTTAGTTATCAGGTATATACCAAAGCCAAAGCATGGGAACATGAACAAGAGGTAAGGCTATTTATCTTCAAACCCACTCCTTGGTTTATGAAACTACTCCCTTTCCAACACGACAAAACCGAGTTTAACCATAAAGAAATTCGAACCTTTGTGACGATTGGAGCAGAGTGCTTTGAATCTCTATATTTGGGGGTTCGGATTGATTCCACAAATAAAGAAAAAATCATACAACTGGCAAGGACGTTAAATCCCAATATAAAAATCTACCAAATGGAGGCTGACCCCAATGCTTTCAGTTTAATAGCTAAACAAGAAATGAATTATAACTTAAATGATTATATCGACTTATTCTCGAATCTTCATACAAATAAACAACAAGGAAAAAATGCTCCTCATAAAGCAATTTTGCTTATCAGCATAATTGACCTAATAGCATCACACCGCATCCAAACGAACGAAATAGTCTTCACAGAAGAATTGGAGAATTGTTTCCATCAAAATTGGAAACGATATATAGGAGAATCCATAATCTTTAATCCCAAAGCTGGAACCCCGTATTGGCATCTTAATTCGGAACCATTTTGGCAACTAATTCCTTACGAAGGTGGATACGAAAAAATCGTCAAGCTCCAGAAAGGAAATCCATATTCATCGAAAACAATCAGAGAACACATCAAATTCGCAGTTATTGATCAAACTCTGTTTCAACTGTTACAAGATAATGCCAACAGGACAAAACTTCGTGAAGTTCTAATAAACAGTTTAGATATATAACCAACTTAACTATAAAATCATAAAAACTTGCTTTACCTCCACCCGAATTCGCATAGAGATAAAACAAGTCTATAATTAATACAAACCCGTCAAGCGATGGGTCTCACTCGCTCCTCCGGTTGCCATTCTGCAAGTGAGACAATCGCCTGATATTGCTCCTTAGTCAATACCGAATTAGCACCTTCCGAGCATTCATATTCCCACGGCAGTTCGTAGACGGAGCCTTCTTCCTGATATCCCATATAGTTGTGGTATGAGTCAGGAACAAGCCGTACATAATCCTCTTCCCTCAGAATCCTCAGGAGCTTTTCTGCGTCATATATCAGCAGAGGTGCCCCAGCCTTATACAAAGATGTCGCTACTTCAATAGCCAATCCAGCATTGGCAGAATAACTGTTGGAGACAACAATTCTCCATCCCTGTTGCCGGTCATTCGAGGCAAAGATATTCAGACGCGAAAGCCCCAGTTCTCCGTAATGGTCAGTTGCAAACCGCATGAAGTCATCAGGACTATCAATGTCGTACATTTCTGTCACATCAACGAACTTCTTCCGATTATAGTAGGCCACATCACGCAGTTCTTCAGGAACATCCTGCGGATCTGTATAGATACGTCCGCTGAATCCCCGCTTCCTGTGGTAAGCCTCATATACCTCGTTGGCAATACGGAAATAGGTGCAATACTTTCGTATGGTCATGGTTCCCCCAAAAGGGACAGAACGCCCGTGCACCGAGTACTCCAATGCCTTAATAGCCATTTTCCGATCTTCCACATTGATTTTGAAATTCGGCACGATGCGGTTAAACTCCCTTTGTGCAATCCGTCCTGTACGCTGCTGGTAAGGCTGGTTATGCGCCACGTAATCGTTGAACCCGTCGGGATTCGCGACAACGACATCAATCATCCGTTCCAGATAATCGAAAAGGTGGGTTAGACTCTCCCTGTACCACGTACCATCTGCCTCTGCATCCGTACACTTGGGGCGATTCGTAATGATAAAGCATGTCCGCTTCCGGTCCGTAACACGGATTGACCGGGAGTCCCCGTATCGGCTCGAAGCAACATGAAACCATCTGGTCTCCATCGGGTTGAATGCAAGCCAATCCTCTAAGAATGCCTCCCGGCTGTTATATTCCTCCGAAGCAATCAACTCCTCGGCATCCTCCCACTCTTCCGGCGTAGGCCGTGGCACTTCGATATAGAAACCTCGATACTCATCGTCACCCATTGCGGCCAACCGCTCGAACCGATGTTGAATATCAACCAACCGTTCCAACATATCGCCATCAACAGCAATCTCCCATTGGCGGCTTTCGCCCAACGCCTCCAGATGCGAAGCGTTCAAGCCAACCTCCTTCGCCAAATCGGCAAGGAGCTTTCTGTCTATAATCTTTATTCCGTTCATTTCTGTATGCCCATTAAATTTCAATAAACTTTGCCGGATCAAATCCGTTCATCAGGTGTTCATCCTCAAACACATATCCCATCTGGTTGCAGATTATACGTGTACTGCCAATCACAGTGTCGATGTTGGCATGCGAATGCCCGTAAATCCAAGCATCAATCCGGCTATTGGCAATAAGTTCCCCGTATTCACTGGCAAAGGCACTGTTCAGCACGGAACCCTTATGATGCGGAGCCACTACTTGGAGTGTCGGCAGATGGTGTGTAACCACAACGATATGGACCGCCGTGCTCTTCTTGACGCTTTCCCGTATAAAGTCGATACAAGTCTCGTGCATCCGGTTGAATTCCTCCACCTGCAGCAACTTCCCGTCGAACTTAATCTGTCGGAAATCATTCATGCCTTTCCACACGAAATACTCGTCGTTCGGGTTGATCCGTGACCACAGCGTACTCAAGACAAAGTCGGTGTCATCGATGCGGACAACCTGATTCTGATAGTATCCGACATTTTTCCGGAACATCCACCGCCATTGCAGGCCTCGTTCCATCACGTCGGAATAGTTATAATATTCGTGGTTACCGGGGACAATCAGCACCTGTCGGTAGCTCTCCGAAGCCCATTCCCAGAACTTCGTCAACGGAGCAACCTTATCCCTGAGATAGAAAATATCCCCGGCCAGAACCAGCACATCGCCGGTAACCGGCAGTTCGTTATGCTTCAAATATCTGCTGTTCTCCTGGAACTCCAGGTGCCAATCGCTCATGTATTGTATCTTCATCTTATTGTTCTCCTTTCTTTGATTGTTCAATCTGCTTTTCGATGATTGCCTTCACCTGTGCAAATGAGACAGGGGTGAAATCGTTGTTATCTACTCCAACATCATACTGCGTGGGAAAAAGCACCTTCAGCCTCGGAGCGTCCTTTCCGGTGTTGTGCCTGCTGGTATGTACATGTCCGAAAAGCTGCCAAGTGCCATTGTATGACCCGCCATAGCAAAGGAACGGACAGTGATTCAGATAAATTTTCTGTTTATCCACCTCAATATACATCTGCATCACTATCAGTTCGAAGTATTTCGTGTAATTCTGCCTCAGGTTCTTTATGTCGTGGTTGCCGGAAATAAGGTATATTTTCCCATTCAGCCTGTTCAGTACATTTACCCATTCGGCAGAACCGCCCAGGCAGAAATCACCCAGGTGGAACACGATATCTTCCGGACCGACCACGCGGTTCCAGTTAGAGATAATCGTTTCATTCATGTGCGATATATCCTTGAAAGGCCTGTTGCAGAACCTGATGATATTGGTGTGGTTGAAGTGGGTGTCGGATGTAAAGAACACCCTGCTTCCGTCAAATTTATAATTCATAATCTTTCCATTCATGCGCATCACTGCGCGGTTAATAATACGTTACAATTCAGCCCGTGGACGGAATTGACGGAGAGGAACACATCGTGCGAACGTCACCACAAGGCATAAAATAAAAACCGTCGAAAAGTTTGGTAAGGACTCTCCGACGGTTTTAATTTATCGTTTCAATAGGATACTAGCATCATCGTATCCCCGATGGTCTATCAAACGTTCGTCGGAAAATATCTCTAAAAGTATAGAAAGCTTCAATGCCCGAAGTATGGACACGCGACAATCCCTTAAGACATTTTATGCCTCGATCCGATACGGTGTTCCAGTTATTCATTCTTCTTTGCTGCATTGTAAGCTTTATGTTTTTATTTAATTGATGGCGCAAAATTACGGATTTTCTTGAAGACCAGCAAATTTCTTTAAGAGAAAACAGTCTAATACGAGGTCGTTATTGATACACAAAACTGTACCAATCCCCGACAACAAAGCAGACTGGTGCTGCCCATCGTGAAGAAAGCGCAAATGCAAACACATATTCGATTTGTACTCTTGACCCTTTACTGTAAAAAATATTTACTTTATCCCTGTATTCCTAATTTACAATCAATAGAATAAAGTCAAAATAAGGAAAAATAAGAGATGGCTGCACCTATTTTGACACAGTCCCATTCCTAATATAAAGGTTCTTTCTATATATCTTTTATATTCGTTGTAAACATTCAATTCGTATAAAACCTAAAAGTACAAATTTTCTTTTTCCGGCACCTTATTCTCCATGAACATAACATAGTAAATCGGGAGATAAAGGATATTTCCTTTTGTCTTTATTTCCCTTTCATTTGAAAGGACTATAGATGAAACAATATGGTAGTCCTGAATTGCCATCAGGTTATCCAATGCACTATGAACCGTATAATCCTTTCCGGACTTGACCTCGATAGGCAGGACACCCATGGTGCCGCTGTCGTCAACAAGGAAGTCAACCTCTCCTTTCTGCTTATTGTCGTAGTAGAACAGTTTTTCGTAATGTGCTTTCAGTTCCTGGGCAACAGCGCTTTCATAGACAGAGCCAAGGTTAATGCTGGCAATGTCGTTCAGTATTGGCTGGATATTGTAATGATACAACTGGGAAGTAAGCATACCTACATCGTTCATGTACAGCTTCAACAAATTTTTCTGCTGGGATTCTGCCAAGGGATATTTCGGATTGCTGATTGCGTGGGATGCGATCGTGATACCTGAATTAATCAGATACTCAAACTCCTCCACATAATTGCTGAATCTGTCTCCTTTCCGGTCCAATATATCTTTTGCCACAATCCGCTTCTTCTTGTTCTCCATCTGGGAAGGAATCATATCATAGATACGGCGGATATACAGTTTCTTGGCAGCGTCCTCTTCGTAACGGGAAGCATCGGCACCATACAGTTCTCTGATAGCCTCCTGAACCTTCCTCACTTTGACGATATTATGACTGTTCAAATAGAAAACCTGATATGACAAAGTGAAGTCACATATTGATGCCATCTCGGGTGAAGATGTATTTTACGATATGCTATTCGACTCATATGTCGACCATCGGCTAACTGATGGTTCATATCTTAATTATTATAAGACAATCTTTGAAATAGTAAGAAATCGTAAATAACAAACAGCCAGAGTATTTCACTCTTACTGATACCACATATAGTTGTGATATGAGTTAGGAACCAGCCGCACAAAATACTTTTCAAGCAGAAAGAACACATAGACTTACCAATAGACTTCTACATAGAACCCAACAAAGCTTCATTGGTGAACTCTTATTACACAGTTAACGGCTCAACGAATCAAAATTGAGCTATTTACAATCTGACAACAAAGCCGATCTATCAAATATAAAAATCAAAGAGAACTCTCATCTGTATCATTTAATTATAATTGCATAATATTGAGCGCAATCTCTCTTCTTGTGCTTTCATTTGGGTCTGAAAGGCAGCAAAACTTTTCTCTTTCTGAGGAATGGATAATCCGATTTTGCGTAATCTGCCAGCAGTCTCTTTGATCTCGTATGTTTCATCAGACCCACCTTTCGGATGGGGGAACAACAAGAAACCAGAGGTAGAATTAAATCGATACATGTAAGTAATAGTCTTATAATACACGCTTGTTGCTCGCTCCGAATCCTCATTATATTCTTGTGTCTCCAATGCCATATATTTGGCATCCCCAACAATCGTGGGTGGATTTTTACTTATGAAATCGGGGTAAATCGCCTGAAATGATTTAGTCCCGTTATTAAACAGATAGCGCCTATGCTTCCCTGTCTTATTCTCCGGATGTTCAAAATCCTGTCTCAACACCGTATTCAGGTATTCTTCCCAAAGCCAAGCCCCGTCGAAAAGCAATCCATATATTTTACTCTCTTCCTCCCCGAAACTGATTTTATCCCGTCGCAGAATCTGCATGCAAATCTTTTGCAACATCACGTACGCCGTGAAATAAGGATGAGAGAACCTTTTCAGATTGACCGCCACAACCCGCTGACGATCGTTTTTCCTATAGCTGGTTTGAGTTATCATACGAATTTTATCGACGATATCGCGGGTTTCTGCATCAGAGGTAAGCACGCCTTTACCAAAAGGATGATTCGATATGTATTCAATCGTATGCCGTATCAGTTGAATTATAGGATTATCAGCACTATACTCTCTTGTAGAATATGCTATCTGACCACGAAAAGGAAAATTCATTCGAATGTGCCGGTTGACATCAATCCGTCCTTTAACATGAGCATCATTATATTCGGTTCTTACATAAGTTCGATATATTCCCTGCCTAAAAGCCTGCTTGAGATAATAAGGGAAAAGATACAACAAAAAGTCCCAGACACTCTCATCATTAGATGTTTGCTCAAAATTAAACATATTGATAGTAAACACACGCTGCAACATATAATGCAGAAAGTAGTCATGCTGATCGTCCTTACAAAACCGAGAAGATATAGTCAACCTCGTCTCGTCTTTTCCCACAAACCCCATCATATTACGAGTGGTCAAGATTCCATCCTGCAACACAAAAATGGGGGATTGGGCAATATCATCATGATAGAGACCCAAAGACTGCGGAAAGATCAACAAGTCCGGGTTTTCTTGGCACAACGTCCTAACATTGCGATTCCCTATTGCCAATAGGTTATCACAATGCTCATCGGGCACCCGATAATTTCCTCCGTTATTATCAGTTGTCGGCCGCAATTTCATATGCTTTTCTCAATTTATTCAGGTTATCATCCGCATTGGGCATACCTCGCAAATATTCACGTAACAGAGGCTCTAACCGCAAATTCCACGTTTCCTCAAAATCTTTAATAGGAACTCCATCCTCATCAAGGAAATATGCTCCACCGATATGATATGAAGAACCTAGTCCCTCAATCCCTGATATCTTATCATTGAGACTTTTCATCCTGTCCTTACACTCTTTGGGAAGATTCATATTCTCAGCACTCTCTTCTGCCGTAATCTCCTGCCAAACAAAACGGCGACGCATGGCAAAATCAAAGCTTTCCACACTCCGATCAATATCATTCATCGTTCCTATTATATACACATTCTCTGGCACATAAAATTTCTCATCCGTCTCATGCATATTGGCATATTGAGTATAGACAGTACCCTTTTCTCCTCTATAACTCGGATCTATAGAGAAGAACAATTCTCCAAATATTTTAGAAATCTCGCCTCGATTGATCTCGTCAATAACAAACACATAATTTTTCCGGTCAACCTCATTAGCTGTTGCATTGTCCGCCACATCCCCGTATGTTTTATACAGATGGTGTAAAATTGCCCAATACCATGTTGCATTACAGCCACCTATAACATCTCTGATACTTTGTGAAAGATTATCCAATCGCTCCAATTGGGCTTGCGTTTTGAACACATTTCCTAGTTGCTGAAGACGAGTCAATGAGACTGTATGCTCACTAATCCGTCCGTTACTCGGCCGTTTAAATTGAATGTTATTATTCTCTGATAGCCCCAATATTATAGCATACTTTCCTGATGTTTTTAGTTCAACAGTATTGATTTCACCATTTTGAATAGCATCTATCAGCTGTTTATATTTTTCATCTATTTGCTGATCTACAGAGAGAGTTCTAGTATCTTTTAAGCTATCCTCCAAATTCTTCCTAGCTTTTTCGCAGAACTCCTTAAATACGCCGTCTTTTAATTCAAACCCAATACCTCCAGAGCCATCAGTTCGAGTAGGACGTAATCCTTCTACAAAATCAGTATAGTCATATGATGGATGAAATTGTACAAAGGCAAACTGTCCGCTTTTATCCAAAGCATCATCCGTTTCCACCCCTATCATTTGTTTGGCTATCTGTTTTGCAAGATAAGTTTTCCCAGTTCCAGGAGCTCCGGTAAACACCAAGTTGTGTACTTTTTCGAGAAGAGCCTTTTTCTCTTTAATATTGTCGTCCATATTGTTATTATTATTTTCCATTGCTTCAAATAGGTGCAATATTTTCCAAGGATATGTCGCAATCTCCATAGGATTATCATCTTTAAGATTTGATTGAAACAATCTACACATTAAATGGCTTTTATGGAACAAAGATCCTTCACACACAGGGATATCTTCCGACACATATTTTTCCATTAATTGATAGAGCCTACATAAACTTTTGTCATCGACAATTGTACATAATAATTGAGGTTGTAAGGCTGCAGCCAATCGGCATGTTGCAGCTCGCATATTTTTTTTCGTATATTGTCGAATAACATTTGCCAATCGATCGTATGCATTCCATTGTGGAACATCTTGATTATCTGCTATAACCTTCAGTAAGGGAGATATTTCGTCCCAATGTTTTTTCAACTTTCCCTTTTCATCTCGAGAGAAATAGCCTTGCTGTAGAGAAGAGACACATTGATCATTTGGACGTTCAAAGAATTCCCAAAAAACATCTTTGTCCCAATCTTCCCAACGCATTTTAGTTTTCGCTTCTTGGATAAATAAAGGAATAAAATGTTTATAGGATTGAGCCCAATCGTCATCACGATTTATATGCTCGCAATAGTAGGCTAAAGTTTTTTTCATTTATCAGTTTAGAATAAAGTTGGGTTATAAAGATACATATGTCGTTTCATGGCTTATTCTTTTTTAGATGCTCTCTCTCGCTTTTTCAAACTCAAATCCTGTAAAGCCTTTCCCATTGCGTCTTCTTTGGCAAGCAGAAGTATATCATCATCCAGTTGAAGCGCATAGAGAACTCTGAGATAAATGCCGATAGCTACTGTCGGTGCACCCTTTTCAATCCGGCCAACCGTAAGTGGTGAGCAGGTTGCGCGTTCGGCAACCTGAGCCATGCTGAGATTCCTGCGCAGCCTAGCCAGTTTGATCTGCTCACCCACTATCTGCATCTTCTGCTCCAGTTTTCTTGGCAACTTGGTGCCCATTGTATTTTTTGCCATATTCAACATATCATATAATATGCAAATGTACTACTTTTTATCTATTTAATGATGTATTATAGGTGAAAAATCGCAAGAATAGAAGATATGGTATTTAAGCGGTTCTACACTTTTCCATCAAAATAAAGGCTTAAAACCTACACTTTTCCATGAAATCAGCACCTTTACTTTATCCCCGTATTCATATATACGCCAATTAAAGTAAAGTCAGAACTAAGGGAAGAAAAGAGATGGCTCCGCCAAACAGACCAGCCGATTTGCCGAAGTCCACCAATGATACAGTCTGTTTTTTCTTTTGGCTGCAAAATCTTCGTGGCTGCATCTTGCTTTTAGTTGACATCAGTTGGTGAAAATTCCACTTATTTTCGTACCTTCGCAACGGATAGAAAACAGGTGGACTTCGGACGGGAAAAGGAAGTTTTCCCGTTGGTTCTGATTCAAGTGAAAAGTGCGGCAAAACGGACGGTTTTTGTCCTGAAAAACAAGCGAGAAAAGGCTTTTCTACCGTTTAAAACGCAACTCTTTCATATTCAAGTTGTTCGGTATACTGCATCGGAAAAATAACACATCTCTAATCTATCACGCAAGCTATTTATAATCTATACAAACTACCAAAACTAAATAACAATGTGAAAGTATTTTTTACATGTCTTTCATATCATAGCATAAATATTAGTTGCTCGTAATACATACGGTAATAATAAAACAACATATCTATATGTTTAACTATTATTGTACAAGCAATATTCATAAAAACTGAAATATTAATATCTCCCACAAGTAACAAACTTTAAAAAATCACATATATCACAATATAGAAATATTTACGTCATAATTTTGTTTTACGGATTAATTATCATAAATTTGATATGCATGCATTAAAAAAAGAAAACGCCAGGTGTTTGTTAGTAAAAATTTAAAACTTATTATCATGAAAACGAAATCATTAATCGTATTAGTAACAAGCGTTGTGATTGCAGTGATCACGTGTAGCTTCACGATGAAAAGTGACACGCAATGGATAACTGTTTCCGGTTATGTTGACAACACCAATGGAGATGTTATAAGTCAGGTTGATGTAACCTGTACTTTAAACAGAGACAATACCCAATTAAGCAAAACTCAGACTGATGCAGAGGGCTATTACTCTATCCAAGTAAAACAATCAGAGTCCTGTACATTAAGCTTTAGCCATGCTAACTATGTTCCACAAGACAAAATAGTGTCTTCTAGCACTGACATAGATGATATGAATGTGACCTTACGTTCCCAAGAGGAATAAACCTCCCTTTAAACTTTTACCTTCCTCTAGAAATTCTAGAGGAAGTTTTACTTTTGTGAAATTCATACACAAATATATCCCAAATAAAGTACAGAAAAGTACCAAATAATACCCCTCGTTCAGAGCTCATTCGAAGGTCAAACGTTGCTTATCCATGCTCGTATGAATAAGCTCTGAATAATCTTCGAGTAATCAACGAAAAAGAGGTAGTTTCTCGAGAGTATCTCCATAGCTTCTCTTATGGTTTTATACAAATGCGCAAATAAGAATAGATATGTACTTTAAACAAATTTCCCCTATCTTATAGCAAACTTATCTTTCAGCCTACCTTTCTCTATCCTTACACTAAGACATCAAGGGAATACAGACACGACACTAACATAGCATATACATACGTCAGTGTTTATGCTATGTACTTGATGTGATCATGCTAGGTTCATGATCAAAGGAAAGGATAGTTTAACCTTAGCGAAAGTGTTGACCATTTCTAAAGAAAATTCAACAAAAAAACTAAAAGCAAATTAATACCATTATAGCTATAAAATAGCAGAATATTTGATTTTTGTAAAAATATATTATATATTTGCAGAAGTTGAGAAATTAAGTGCGGAAGAGTCCGCATAATATATTTGAAGTTATTGTATCGACCTAGTAAGTAAAATCGGCAAAATAATACTTTTCAGCGGGTTGTAACAGTAGTTTCATACTTTGGTATGAACTGTTGTATTCAAACTGCTGGAAAGGGTCTGCCGATACCTACTTACAGAATGGTATAACAGTTCTTTTTTTATTGATAAATTACAATGGGTCTTGTGGCAGAAAATCTTTAGGAGAACATTTAAGAACTTTAGCGATCTTATTCAGCTGATTGATATTATATTTCTTAGGACCATTTTCGAAATTACTAATAAATGTTCGAGTATACCCTAAAGTATAAGAAAGAGATTCTTGGGTATGCTTAGCCTTTAATCTGTATTCACGTACCTTAGCAATTACATATAAATCTATCTCTGTTTTCATATTTTGAAATTAACATACGAATAAAGGGATATTTTAGGCTTCATCCACCCAGCTATTAGGGAGTATTATCAATTAAATTAAGAAGCAACAAGATATTATATAAAAGTTTTAACTTAATACGAATTAATTATTTATCAAAACATTACATAAAATGCAGTATCAACCCAAATTGTCAAACTCTTTAAAAATTCGCCCTCCACCAAGCGAGGGTAAGATCTCACTCTGAATTAAAAAAGAGGGTGCTCGAACACCCTCTTATAAAAACGAGACAAGCGAATACGCTTGTCACTTAACCTAAATACAAAAGTATGAAAAAAATGGATTGTCAGCGCAAATCTATTCTGAATTTGCGTGTAGCCAGTATTATGTTTTTTGCGTTCTTCGCTTACGTCCCTTTGATGGTAAAAAGCGAGCCTTTACAAGCGAATCCGATCCAACAGGATTCTATTGTCAAACATCTTATAAAGGGGAAAATCCTGAACAAGAAAAAAGGGCCATTGCCCGGTGTCACCGTGCGACTGGATAGCACTCTGATAGGAACCTCCACGGATAATAACGGGAATTACCGGATGTTCCTCCCGATCAACAAGGGGCGTCTTGTTTTTTCTTTTATCGGGTATAAAACAAAAACGATTCCTTTTAGTAAGGCAGACACCTTACTAAATGTCATTCTGGAAGAGGACGTGTCCGAGCTTGATGAAGTACAAGTCATCGCCTACGGGGAACAATCACGACGTAATCGTGTCGGTTCCATGTCTGTCGTGAAGGCTGACGAGATCAAGGATCTCCCCTCCCCTTCTATCAATAACCTTTTACAAGGCCGGGCTGCCGGGGTGGATGTCACGAACATGACAGGGGCACCCGGTGGTGACGGTTCCCCCATCGTTATCCGGGGGTATAACTCGTTGGCAGTAGAGAAAGAACGTATTACCTCGGACCCGTTATGGATCATTGACGGGGTACCCATGTTCAGTTACACCTCCGAGCTTACCGGGCTAAACACGATTGCCGAGATCGACACCAAGGATATCGAGTCCATCCAAATACTAAAGGATGCAGCCTCCGCGGCAATTTACGGTTCCCGTGCGGCAAACGGGGTAATTATCGTGACCACTAAAAAAGGACACCGGAATCAAGCTCCCACGTTCACGGTAAATATATCGCAAACATGGGTTACTCGCCCCTCTTTACCGGATATTACCACGGGAAACAGGGAACGAAGACACAGGATGCAAGCCATGGAAAATTACCGGGAGTCCGTTTATGATGAAGCAACGAACATGTACCGCCCAGTTCAATCCTATGAAGATTCTTATAAGAACAACAAGAACTACAATTTATTCTGGAACAATGGTGACGGACTGGATCTTCCCATCGTACAAGATAGCTTGAACAAATTCTATAACAATTCCACGAACTTGTTCGACTATTATTTTCGAACCGGGAAAGTAACCGATGCCAATATCCAAATATCGGGAGGTTCCAACACGATCGCTTATCATGTCGGACTGGGATATTACTCGGAAACGGGCGTGCTACGCAACACGGGATTTAACAGGGTTAAACTCATCACCAACTTGTTTATCAAACCCTCCGAGAGCGTCGAAAGCAACATCCGTTTTTACTTGGCCCGTACCGGACGGAACAGGGCGGGCAAAGGACATGATGCCTATAATTTCTCCAATGACAGGAGTGACTTGGAAACCATTCCGGATGAATTACTCTCGACCTCTACCCTCATGCCCGGTCCGGGGACGAAGGCTTTTGATGAAACAGTCCGACGTTTCAACGAGATTAAGGAGAAAAACGAATCTTACAGACTAAGATCATCGTTCGATCTGGCGTACACGATCGTGGAAGGCTTGAAACTGAAATCGTCTCTCGCAGTTGATTTCTCCATGCAAGACCAAAATATATTCATTCCCTCCGATCTGAACGTGGATCACAACAGTTACTCGGCAGGCAACAACACGATCAAGATGATGTGGTTAAACGAGAATCTACTCTCCTACAACAAGATTTTCGCTGACAATCATAGCATTGACCTCCTTCTCGGACTCTCGTTCCAGGGAGACATCGCTAAAGACAAGAGCGGGTACGGCAAAGGTGCGCCAAGTAACCTGATACAATACGTCACGTGGAGCGGTAACGTGTATGACACCGAGAAAGACCTACAATTAAAGGATTTCAACTCCGACCTAGAAAGAAGCACGATGGTAGGTATGTTCGGGCGGGTAGCCTACAACTACAAGCAGAAGTATTTCCTCTCCGTCACGCTCAGAAGGGATGCCAGCTCAAAGTTCGGGGAGAACACACGCTGGGGCACATTCCCGTCATACGCTATCGCCTACACGTTCTCCGAGGAACCGTACATGGATTGGGCCCGAGATTTTCTGGACTTCGGGAAAATTCGATTGAGTTACGGGAAGTCCGGGAAACAGTTTGAATATCCTTATTTCGCTTTCGGAGTGCTAATAGTCAATAACATCCCTTTCCACGGCAATCAAACCATAACCCCTTACTGGCCGAACGGTTTAATAAATCCCAAACTAAGCTGGGAGGAAACCAAACAATTCGATGCGGGACTGGATTTGGAGTTTTTCGGTAACAGGCTGAGTTTAGAACTTGACTATTATTATCGATACACGGACAAGTTATTGGCACAAGTCACTCTGCCGGGAGATTATAATGCCTACACGGCCCAATGGCAAAATGCTTACGCGATCTCGAATCAAGGAATTGAACTACAAATCAAGGCAGACTTGATTCGATCGGAGAAACTGCACTGGGATTTCAGTTTTAATATCGCCCGTAACTGGAACCGATTTGAAAAAAGTAACAATGGCATGGACTTCACGAACTTGGCAAGCAAACATAATCTAAATATTATCGGGAAACCGCTGAATGGAATTTATGTCTATAACGACGAAGGGTACTATAATTCACAAGATGAAGTGCCACTCTACTATGTCAATGGCAGACGGAAATATTTATCGTCCTTGGGAAACCAGATTTACTCTCCCGGCGACCGACGGATACAGGATGTTGACGGAAACGGACAGGTTGCAACCATGGTACCGCTCTTGGAAGACCGGGTGTACGGGGGCTCTCCCCTCCCGCTTGCATTTGGAGGGATTGCCTCCACGCTGAAATGGAAAGGGATTGATGTAAACCTGTTGTTCTCTTACAAGCTGGGAAGACACGTTTTGAATGCAGGAAGAGGTGCTTCGGTCGGTACTATCCTAAGAGCAAATACAGCAGAAATGATGGTCCCGATTCTAGCCGATCTTGACAAGGTTTCTTTCTGGCAGAAACCCGGTGACAATACCGACTTTCCGATCAACGAGCTGGAGAACGGGAAGAATAATTTCGCCACGAATTTGAAAAGTAACGTGGAGAAAATCAATTATTTGAAACTAAAAAGTATCTCGATCGGGTACATACTACCCGTATTTCCAAAGCAATCAAAACATTACGCCCGTGTATTCATGTCCGTGGAGAACGTGTTCACCATCACCAACTCTTCAAGTCCCGATCCGGAGTCTATCGACATCGTTACCGGGGTTGACTCGAACAACAACTACCCGTTGGCGACAAGATTCACACTAGGATTAACTTTAAATTTATAAGCACATGAAAAAACGAATCTATCTAATTTTGCTGTTGCTCCCGTTAGTGAGTTGCAATGATATGTTCAAGAATTTTTTGAATGAAGAACCCGAAACTCTCGTCACGAATACGAATTTCTGGAAAACGGAAAAAGACGTCGAGTCTGCCGTGTATGAACTTCACGTCATGTTCAGGTCTTGGGGCGGATACGTTGAAACACGACTTTACCGGGACAGGGGCCTCCCGTTCGATTATCTCGGTTTGACCTGGAGAAACATCTCAGACAACGAATTACAGAAGGATATGGACATAACGAGGGCTCCAAGTTGGCATGGGGAATACCAAGCGATCGGGATGTGCAATTTCATTTTAGGCAACATTCATCGGGCGAAAATACCTGAAGAACGCATTAATTACTACAAAGGACAGGCGCTGACGATACGGGCTTACCTGTATTTCTATGTTTTACGCACGTGGGGCGATGCCGTGTTAATTACGGCTGAAGGTGATGTTGGGGAAAAAGCAGTAACCCCGTGGCGGGAAATCATGAAAGTCGTGATAGATGATCTCGTTGAAGCCACGAAATTATTACCCCCGGTGAACGAGATGAAAGATGCCAATAACACCCCGGTTACAAGCAAACAAATACCTTCAAGGGGAACGGCATTTGCCATTCTCGCCCATGCATACGCTTGGCTAGCCGGTTTCGGGGAAGAACCGGAATATTACCAGAAAGGCATTGATGCTGCCACCGAGGTTATCCAATCCGGTGACTACTCGCTAGTGAATAATCCCCATGAAATTTGCGAGATCGTGTTACCTGGTAACAGTCAAGAAGGCATTTTCGAGATAGATTTTCTGAACCCCGAAGCGGTCAATCGGTCCGGAAGCGGTTTACCGGGTGTCACTCAAAAATGGCCGGCAGATCCGAACGCCACCCCCTCGACAAGGAGAACCTTATTCCGTTTGAATAACGAGAGCGCCATGGCCATGTTCCCGGATAGGAATGACAAGAGGCGGGAAGAATATTTCTATAAGTTGGACTCCATGGCAGGGGTCAAGACCTCGATCACGCAAGGTGCCGCGTATATTTACAAATTCAGGAGACCACTGCTGCACACAAGTGGTAGCCAACTCGGTAAGCTCTTGGGATATGACCTGAATGAAATCCTGATTCGTCTCGCAGATATATACCTGCTCCGGGCTGAGATGAGAGCGAAATCCGGTGATACCCCGGGGGCAATAGCCGACTTGAACGTGATCAGGAAACGAGCTGGAGCAAAGGAATATACCCCAGATGAAAACTTGGAAGAAGCGATTGCACTAGAAAGAGAGAAAGAATTATTTCTCGAAGGGATATGCACGAGATATTTTGATATTGTCCGTAACAGAACATTCCGTGAAAAACTCAGGGGTAAATTCAAGACCCTCTCCGACCAAGACGTGAAAGACGGGGCTTTATTCTTCCCTATCTCTTTTGACGCCTTTCAAAATAATACCAAAATGACACAAAATATTTACTGGAAAAGAAATGGATTCGCAATTTAAATCGTACAAGATGAAAACAATACTATTTATATGCATTACCGTCACCCTTCTTGCAAGCTGTGAAAAAGATTACCAGCATGACACCGGGCTGGCAGACGGTTATCACGATTGCTCGATGATGGACTACCTGAGAAGTGACCATAACAACTGGGATTCCATTGTCGTCGCCATTGAATACGCGGGATTAACCGGAATTTTCGAGGGGACAAATCCCGATTACAAGGAAATCACGTTTTTCGGCCCCACGAACATGAGTATCCGAAAATTTTTTCTCGAACAGACCGGAGAAAAAATCTACCAATCAATCCGGGAAATACCCGTGGAACTCGTCAGGAATATGATCCTCGCTTATCTGGTCGAAGGGAAAAAGATGAAAGAGTCTTTTGACTACGAAATAAAAGGAACACTCACGGGAGGAACGGAAGTGTATTC
This sequence comes from Butyricimonas sp., assembly GCA_019423345.1. Taxonomy (GTDB): domain Bacteria; phylum Bacteroidota; class Bacteroidia; order Bacteroidales; family Marinifilaceae; genus Butyricimonas. The sequence goes on from JAHZBN010000005.1 coordinate 91,549, forward strand.
CCTGAATAACGTCAAGCTCCGGGTATATCGCACGCAATCCGAGTTTAACGGAATCCCCGACATCGGAGCGGAGGGGCTAAAAATTCATGCCGAAGTCAGCGGGCAGATGGCAAGCATTGCCTCGGCTGACATAGAGACAAATAACGGGGTGGTACATTCCCTGTCAAACAGGTTTACATGGGTTGAATTATAAAATGAATCGTATGAAATATATATGGATGATGATATTACTTGCCACCCTACTATATGGTGGATGTCAAGATGTAAAAGTTGGGTACTTGTTCACGCATAATGCAAAATACAATCCCGATTCAGTGGTATTCAAGGCAAATCTTGATGATGCCAATGACGACGATGCTCATAGGAAGAAATTCGAAATCCCGTGGCAAAGTCAATCTCTTGAAGGAGTACAAGGCACGAACCCGATCCGTTATTCGATTGAACGAATCGACTCGGATCATAACAGCCCGGAAATTTTAAACCAATTTTCCTCGGTTCAGAAAGGCGTCATTCAGTTGCCATGGAATCATTCCGTTCCTCAAGGTAAGTATGCCATATCCCTGCGAATCAGCAACGAAGGATATAGTGTTGTCCTGGATTCTATGATTATGGTTATTATTAAATAGAAGGAGTTTACCAGAAGGGGTACTATTGTGTAAAAACGTTTTTTTGATGCAATAGTACTCCTTGAATATAGACGACCTCTGCCCCAATAAGCGGGATTTACACACAAAGCCCACAACTATTCATCAAGCAAATCCGGACGCAAAGCCCTTGTCCGTTCTAATGCTTGTTGCTCCTGCCACTCGTCAATCAAGGCATGATTACCGGATAACAAGACTTCCGGAACCCGCCACCCGTTAAATTCAGCAGGACGCGTGTATACAGGCGGGGCTAACAAGTTATCTTGAAAAGAATCAGTCAAGGCAGAAGTTTCATCCCCCATGGCTCCCGGCAACAGGCGTACAACGGCATCCGTCATGATGCAGGCAGGTAACTCACCGCCCGTCAACACGTAATCACCCACGGATATTTCCCTCGTAATCAGATGCTCACGTACCCGGTGGTCCACACCTTTGTAGTGTCCGCAAAGAATCATGATATTTTCTTTCAGCGACAATTCGTTCGCCGTCTTCTGGTTAAAAACAGGAGCATCCGGAGCCGTATAGATAATCTCGTCATAATGTCGCTGGGAAGTCAACTCGTTGATACAATCAAAAATAGGCTGAACTGCCATCACTAACCCGGCATCACCCCCGAAAGAATAATCGTCCACCTTCCGGTGTTTATCTTTCGACCAATCCCGAATGTTATGAATATGGATTTCCACGATTCCCTTTTCTTTCGCCCGTTTAATAATCGAGTGATTTAAAGGACTTTCCAATAATTCCGGCACTACACTTAATATATCGATACGCATGACTAAACAATTGAAAGTTGAAAAATGAAAATTGAAAATGACTTTTCAAATCCGGTACAAAGATAGTAATTTATTTATCTTTGCCTGTATATTTAAAAATGACGAAAATGGTTATTGAAAAAGGTGTACACGCAGATATCGATGAATTGGCACGACTATACGATGATTTAAATGATTTTCTGGACTCGGATATAAATCACCCCGGATGGATCAAAGGAGTATATCCCGTTCGGCAAATCGCAGAAGCTGGGATTAACGAGCAACACCTTCACGTGGTAAGACAGGAAGGACGAATTATCGGCCCAATCATTTTAAATCATCATCCGGAACCAGCATACAATAAGGCACCTTGGGGGATAGAATCGGATTACAGCAAAATATTCGTGATTCACACACTCGTGGTTCATCCCGATTTCCTGAAAGCGGGTGTAGGGAAAAAACTGATCTCTTTTGCCTGTGAGCTGGGAAAAGAGCTACACATGAAAGCTATCCGGCTCGATGTATACGAGAACAACATTCCCGCCATCAGGCTGTATGAAAAATTCGGTTTCAATTATATCGACACGATTGATTTAGGCTTGGGAGACTATGGACTACACAGATTCCGCCTCTACGAAAAGATACTATAAATAAGAGGTGTGGCAAAATGATTTTACCACACCTCCATTTTCAATTACTTCAAGTAATCCTCGAAATAATTCGTTACTTTCTGCATCAGATGAATCCGGTCTCGTCCCATCACGTTATGCTCTGCACACGGGTAAGGGAAGTAATCCACCTGCACGTTATTCTTGATACACTCCCGGATAAAGCTCAAACTCTGCTCCCAAACCACAACCGGGTCAACAGCACCCTGACAGATCAACAACTTACCTTTCAGATCTTTTGCCTTGGCGATTAAGCTAGTTTTAGCATATCCTTCCGGATTCTCCTGCGGGGTATCCATGTAACGTTCCCCGTACATCACTTCATACCATTTCCAATCAATTACAGGACCTCCGGCTACGGCCACTTTATAAATATCGGGATAATTGGTAATCAACGAAATGGTCATGAAACCACCGTAACTCCAACCGTGAACCCCGATACGATTCGCATCCACCCACGGGAAAGATTTCAACCACTCGATTCCCTTCACCTGATCTTTCATTTCAACCTGTCCGCACTGACGGTGAATAATATCCTCGAAAGCCTTACCGCGGTTCGGCGTACCGTGATTATCGATCACGAATACCACGTAACCATGTTGAGCCATATACATTTCCCACATCCGCAAGGAAGCATTCCATGTATTGGTTACCAACTGTGAATGAGGTCCACCATACACGTAATGAATCACGGGATATTTCTTGTTTGGGTCAAAATCCATCGGTTTAATCAAACGATAGTATAAATCACTACCATCATCCGCCTTAATCTTACCCAACGTAATCTCCCCGAAATTATAATCCTTATTCGGATTCTCCACTTCCTGCAAACGACGTACAACCTTTCCGGCATTAGTCGTCAAATCCACGTTACGAGGTACTTTGATGCTACTATAATTATCAACGAAATAAGCACAATCACCACTCATCGTTATATTGTGCCACCCCTCTTCTGTTGTCAAGCGGCTTTTCTTCCCGCTTTTTACCTCTACCCGAAAAAGTTGTTTCTCCACCGGGGAAATTTCCGATGAAAGATAATACACATATTTCCCGGCAGGATCAGCGGCCACGAATTCCACGTCCGCATCCACGTCTGTCAGACGACGAATTAATTTACCGTTCACATCGTGCAAGTAAAGATTCATGAAACCATCCCGGTTATTCGTAGAATAAATGAATTGTTTCGGGTTATTAGCCAAGAATACCAAACCGCTTTGCGGTTCCACGTAAGTATTGGACTTTTCCTCGAATAAAGTAGCGATCAATTTACCCGTTGACGCATCATATTTATTCAAACGCATATGATTTTGTCCCCGGTTAAGCACTTGAATATATACCATATCAGACTCCGGAGCCCAAGTAATTCCCGTCAAATATTGTTCGCGCCCGAAATCATTCGCATCCAGAAAAGTCGTCTTAGCAGAAGCTATATCATAAACCCCAAGACTCACCAACTCGGATTTCATTCCAGCCATTGGATACTTAATCTCTTTTAACTCACCCGTACGAGTATTGATATCCAACAACGGGAAATTCGTTACCTGGCTCTCGTCTTTACGGTAAAATCCCAGTTTCTTTCCGTCCGGAGACCAAAAAATACCACCCGTAATTCCGAATTCATTCCGGCTAACCACCTGCCCGTTCACGATATTCTTGTCCTCGTCCGCAGTAACGGTATAACTATTCCCACGCTCGTCCACGTAATACAAGTTATTATCAATCGTATACGCATACATATTACCCGCTTTAGAATAAGTCTCGTTAGCAGCCCCTTTCGGGAAAGTGAATTTCTGTTTCACCTGTTTCTTGGCAACGTCAATGTGGTAAATACTCCCTTGACGAGCTATCACCAGAGTATTATCATCCAACCAAGAAAAATTAGGGAATCCTCTCAATTCGGCTCCCAAGATCCTGTTCAATTCCGCCACCGTGAGCAGTACACTCTTTTCACCTTTATCGACAGATTCACCCATCAAACCTTCCCGGTCCAGATAGGTCAACTGATTCTTGTCGCCTTGCCATTGAATATACTTGGACCGAGGATATAAATGATACCCTACCACGGCCTCTTCCATCGTTAAAACCTTCTTTTGCGCGCTTAAATCGAACATCATACTTAATCCGATTATTGCCAAAAACATCCTTTTCATGCTTTACTTTTAGCTGTTATTATTAATCTTCAATTGTAAATTCATCCCGATCTTCCAACACGGGGAACTTCACACGAAATTCCCGTAAAGCTTTCAAATCAATATCTACCTGTTTCACCTCGTCGGCAAAAGGTTCACAAGCAACCAATACATCTCCTTTAGGAGAAATAACTGCCGAATCACCGGAATAATTCAAGCCTACCCCGTCTTCGCCCACTCGGTTCACCCCAATAACGTAACATTGATTCTCGATTGCCCTAGCCATTAATAAAATTTGCCACGGTTGCCTCCTTGCCTCCGGCCAGTTGGCCACGTACACGGCCAAGTCGTAACCACACGTGTTACGACTCCACACGGGAAAACGTAAATCATAACAAATGAACGGCGCAATCCTTACTCCATGGTAATCAAACACCAATAACTCATTCCCTGCCGTGAAATGCTCTTTTTCCTCTCCCATCGTGAACAAATGCTTTTTGTCATAATGCAAGATTTTACCATCCGGAAAGGCCACCAGCAAACGGTTGTAGTAATGCTCGTCTTCGAAATAAACGGTCGATCCCATGATCAACGCATCTTTTTCCCTTGCCCATTCCTGCATACACTGGTAAACAGCCTCGTAAAAAGGTGCTACCCGTTCTTTCCCCTTCATGGTAAATCCCGACGCAAACATCTCGGGTAAAACGATTATATTTGCTCCTTCTATCGCTGCTATCCGCTTGTTAAAAAGTTTCAAGTTCACCGGTACATTCTCCCATTCCAAATGCGCCTGTACGATCGCAACATTCATATATACTATTATTTATTATACAATAATGATTTCTGTTAATCGCCCGCGGAAAAGTTTTCCGGGTGACGCGGGTTCGCATCCTTATATGTTGACATGATATATTTCAAATCCGCATCTGGATCACCCGTCGGTTCAAAGCGGGGGCCCCACGTGCAATATTTATCCTTGTAATCAATACGTCCCAGATACACCGGAACCCCGGCCTCCTTAGCTATCACCAGAAATCCCTTTTTCCATTTCTTCCGTTTTTTCCGGCTCCCCTCCGGGGTTATAGTCAAATACATAACATCCCGTTTTTTGAATTCCTCCACCATTCTCTCCACGATATGATTCTCCTTATTCCCCCGATCAACAGGAATCACGTTCAAAGCCCTCAATATCGGTCCTAACGGAAAAAAGAAAAACTCCTTCTTCATTAAAATATAAGTAGGAACACCTTGACTTATAAAAGTCAACTTTCCCCAGATAAAATCCATAATGGAAGTATGCGGTACGGATATGACTACCGCCTTTTTATCCGCAGGCAAGCCGCCCCTGAGTTTCCATCCGAATATCTTCAATATCAGTCGTGCAATATGTTTCATAACCATTCTGTTTTCTGAAATCCCGTCAAAGTTAGTGTTTTTTGAGGAAAGATAAAATTATTGATAAAACTTCGGTAAACTATTGGTTCGTACAAAAACAATTATTACTTTTGCCGAGCGAAAATTTAACCTCAGGGGTACAACAAGTGGAAGAATCCCACCCCACGGTATTAACTTAATAATGAAATAGAACAATGTACGCAATTGTAGAAATCGCAGGACAACAATTTAAAGTTGAAAAAGACCGTAAAGTCTATGTTCACAGACTGACTGCAGAAGAAGGCGCTCAAGTTGAATTCGACAAGGTGCTTTTAGTAGACAACGAAGGTGACATTAAAATCGGAACTCCGGTTGTAGAAGGAGCTAAAGTTACGGCAAAGGTATTATCTCACGTGAAAGCTGACAAAGTAATAGTTTTCAAGAAAAAGAGAAGAAAAGGATATTGTAAGAAAAACGGTCATCGTCAATGTATGACCCAGATTCAAATCGAAGCTATCAACGCTTAATTTATTTTGTAACTTCTAAAATTTAAAACGATATGGCACACAAGAAAGGAGTCGGTAGCTCTAAGAACGGTCGTGAATCAGAAAGTAAACGATTAGGAGTAAAGGTATTCGGCGGACAATTTGCTAAAGCAGGTAATATCATCGTTCGTCAAAGAGGAACTGTACACAACCCGGGATTAAACGTGGGTATCGGTAGAGATCATACCTTATTCGCATTGATCGACGGAAAAGTTGTTTTCAGAAAAAAACAAGACAACAAATCTTACGTTTCTATTGAGGCTATCGCTGAATAAGTAGAAAAATGAACATATTTAAGCTCCTGTCCTTACAAAGTACAGGAGTTTTTTTTATTTTTACACCTCGAAATGAGAATACGGATATTCTTGTTTCGATGATTTAAAATTAAAATCTAAAATTTAAAATTACCAGAGATGCTAAACCTTAAATTTATTCAGGAAAACAAAGACACGGTGATTCGAAAATTAGCCGTTAAGAACTTTGATGCCAAGGAATTAGTTGAGAAGATTATCGCTCTCGACAACGAGAGAAAGAATTTACAAAAAGAATCGGATAACAAGCAATCCGAAATGAATAGCATCTCCAAGCAAATCGGTTCCTTGATGAAAGAAGGGAAAAAAGAGGAAGCCGAGCAAGCAAGGGCTAATACAACCCGTCTGAAAGAAGAGATTGCAGCCTTGACTGCCCAACATAATAGCACCCAGAACGAGTTGAACTCACTCATCGTTCGTTTACCGAATTTACCACATGACTCCGTACCTCCCGGAAAGAGTGATGCGGACAACGTAATCGTGAAAATCAGTGATAACGTGCCTGCCCATGAAGAAGGACAACTTCCCCACTGGGATCTGGCGAAAAAGTATCAGTTGATTGATTTCGAGGTTGGTGTGAAGATCACGGGTGCCGGATTCCCCGTCTACAAAGGCATGGGAGCCCGTTTACAAAGAGCCTTAATCTACTTCTTCTTGGAAGAAAACACCAAAGCGGGCTATCAAGAAGTGCAGCCCCCGCTTGTCGTTAATGAAGATTCAGGCTTCGGTACCGGTCAGTTGCCCGATAAAGACGGACAGATGTATTACGTGAACGAGGACAAACTATATCTTATCCCCACGGCAGAAGTGCCTGTAACCAACCTTTACCGGGATATGATCGTGGACGCCGACCAGTTACCGATCAAGAACACGGCTTACTCCGCTTGTTTCCGCCGGGAAGCCGGATCATACGGAAAAGACGTGCGCGGGTTGAACCGCCTGCACCAGTTCGATAAAGTAGAGATCGTGCAGATCACCCGTCCGGAAATGTCTTACGAGGCTCTTGACGGCATGGTGAAACACGTGGAAGGACTGTTAATCAAGTTAGGATTACCTTATCGTATCGTACGTCTATGCGGTGGTGATTTGAGTTTCACCTCTGCCCTAACCTTCGATTTTGAAGTGTATTCAAAAGCACAAGACCGTTGGCTGGAAGTCAGCTCTGTTTCCAATTTCGAAGAGTACCAGGCAAACCGTCTGAAACTACGTTTCCGGGATAAAGGAGACAAGAAAACGACCATGGTACACACGCTGAACGGTAGCGCCCTGGCATTACCGAGAATCGTGGCCTCCTTGCTGGAGAACAACCAGACTCCGGAAGGTATCCGGGTTCCGGATGTACTCCGCGGGTTTATGGGTACCGACTATATAAGATAAAAACTGAAAACTAAAAGATAAAAGATCCGTGAAGGATTAACTTTTATCTTTTAGTTTTTAACTTTTAGTTTAAAACATGCGATTTATATACAACACGACATTCAGTATTGACGAAAACATTGCAGAGGAATTCATTCAGGTTATCCGGGGTGGTTACATCGCTTATCTCAAAGGCAAAAACCTTTGTAATGACATACTATTTACCCGTGTCATGATTCGTGAAGGAGAAGGCCTGTCCCTATCCCTACAACTCATATTCCCTTCTGCCGAAGAATACACTATCTTTATAGAAAACTACAAGGACAAATTATTACATATGCTGGTAGATGTATTCGGTGAGGATCTTTTATATTTCAGTACCACTCTCGAAGAGATTGGATAAATCGAGATTCTGACAGATTTTCGCTATATTTGTAATCTAAAACTGATAGATGGAAAAACTAATCATGGGAATAGACCCCGGTACAAACTTCATGGGATATGCAATTCTTAAAACAACCGGAAAGAATTGCAAACCGGAACTTGTTGTGTCGGGAGTCGTTAACATGAAAAAAATGAGTGATCCGTATCTCAAACTGCAAAGAGTATTTCAACGCACGCTGCAAGTTATTGATTCTTACCATCCGGACGAATTGGCCATCGAATCACAATTCTACGGTAAGAACATCCAGTCCATGCTGAAACTCGGACGGGCACAGGGTGTAGCCATCGCTGCTGCCCTACAACGGAATATCCCCATTTTCGAATATGCCCCGAAGAAAATTAAAATGAGCATCACGGGAACAGGAGAGGCTTCCAAAGAGCAGATCGCTCTTCTGCTAGGCAAATTCATGACGATACCAACCACCATTTCAACCTTGGATGAAACGGATGCCATCGCCATCGCCTATTGTCACCACCTACAAGGCAACTTACCCACCACGGGAAACCCCAAATGCAAAGATTGGGGTGACTTCATCAAACAAAATCCAGATAAGGTTTTGTGAAATCATGAATTGTTTCACAAAGTTACAGGTTCGTTGTAACTTGTAACCTGTAACAAATCGGGCCATAGCTCCCGCTACGGCCCGATTTAAAATGCAAAGTCAAACAATTTTAATCAACAATATCCAAATAAATAGTTTCTTGAGCATAAGGATAAAATTCTTTATCGGTACTTGCCCTCTCTTTCAATTGCGGGTCAAGTTGTATAGCCTTCTGTAAAGCAACAGCCATTGCCTGTACATCTTTTACTCTTGCTGCAGCCACGGCCATCATGTAATACTCGTACCCTTCCGTCAGATTCAACTTCTTCAATGTCTCCAAAGCGGCACGATTATCATTAGCCATCAACTGAGCGTAAGCCAGATTCACATTCGGCATCGCTTTCAAATAAGGAATAGCCTTACTGTACTCTTTATCTTTCAATAACAACATTCCCAAATTATACTTCGCCTCATTCTTTATAGAAGCTTTCGTATACATATCTTTAGCCTGAGTATTATTCCCTTCATTTTGATAAACAACACCAAGATTATTCAGCACTTCCGGTTTTTGATTAATTACAGCTGCCGATTCCAATAACTTTTTAGCTTTCCTGTAATCCTTGTTACGGATAGCAATGACAGCCAAATCATTCAACAAATTTACATCCGTACGAGCTGACAAAACTGAAGTCTCTTGTAATTGAGGTACGTAATAAGTCGTCACCTGATCCTCCACCTGCATCACTTCAGGCACGGTATAGAAAATATAGAAATCAGCCCGCCGCAATGTCGGAAGAATCATATCTTTCAATTCCGGAACAGTCTTAATATATGATTCCAAGACAGCCTCCCGTTTCTGTAAATTCGGGGCATTCTGCAAATCTTTCACGATTTGTGCCTTATTCTTCAAATTGGAATCATTCAATAACATATACAGACCTTCCCAATTCTCGCTCACCGTGTTGGAAACGATAAATTTAGTATCTTTTGCCATCGGTGTGTTAGCCAATCCCAAATCTTTCATGAAATAAGTCTTAGCCGTATTGAAACGATTCGTGGTCAAGTTTTTGTTTAATCTTTCCGGTCCTTCCGGGGAGCTGGAAACGTACATTAACATATTGGTAATCTTGGCATTTTTATCTGCCAGAATTTTCTTCATTTCTTGGGCTGCCTGTGCCATGACAGACGATTTTTTCTGCGCATCTGTAATCACTGATTTAGATAACGGGAATAACACGTACCCGCTAATGATTCCCACACCTGTTGCCGGAACATCTTTCACAAAAGTTTCGGTAAACAAAGGAATTGCATCCGGATTGTTCGGTAGAGAATATATATATGTTTTCCATTCCTTTACCCCATTCGTATTTAATATAGCCGGAGTAAACGCAACAGTTTTATTCCCCATGATCGCCTCTATATCAGCGATTAGTACCCCTTTTTGCATACCATCACGATAAGGGAATGATAAATTATAAGTTCCCAGCGTGTTTCCTTTGTATTCCACCACCGGGTAATTAGTTCCCTTCACCTTCTCTCCTTGGAAATAAAGCGGTTCCATCGCTTCTTCCCCACCGGGATATTGCATTTTAGGAGTCACTTTCAAAATTAACTTTTTATAAAACTGCCTGGGAGCAAAAGCAATATTATAATTAAAATTCACAACCCCATCCACCGCAGTCAACTGCTGAGGAGCAACTTTCCCCACAATTGCCGTTTCGATGGCCTCTCTCTCCAACTTCTTCATGGTATTACACCCCACCATCAAGAAAGAGAGCATCAAAATAACTCCACTCGTTATCAAAGATAATTTTCTCATAGTTCTCTTTTTTTGCGTTTAACTTATTCTATCCATTAAAAATGTTCATATTTTTCAATTCATATCCTCTCTAACGAATTTTATTGAATAAGGTTTTTTATCTTTGTCAAAAGTTTTGAAACAAGGAGATTCAATTCACATTTATTATGGAAGAAACTGTTAAACCGATATATATTGAACAACTTTTCAAAAGTAAGAATCCGAAGTTAGCCCGCTGGATTCCGAAATTCGTTTATTCATTTTTAAAACGTGTGATCTGCCAAGACCAAATCAACGACTTCATCTCTAAATACGGGGACCAAAAAGGCTTGGATTTTGCCGAAGGAATCTTGGAATATCTTGATATTTCTTACATCATCGAAGGTAAAGAGAATTTACCTGCCCCCGACGGACGCTATATTTTTGCCGCAAATCACGCTCTAGGAGGGCCGGATGGTATCATTCTGATCTCCTTCTTGGGGAAAATATATAAAAAGCTTAAATTCCCGGTAAACGACTTACTGATGAATCTCAAAAATCTGAATAATATCTTTTTACCGGTTAACAAACACGGAGCCTTAGCCAAAGAAGCCGCGGTAGACTTGGAAAATGCGTTTGCCTCCGATGCCCAGATCATCACCTTCCCCGCCGGAATGGTAAGCCGCAAAGTTAAAGGCGTGGTTAAAGATTTAGAATGGCAAAAAAGTTTCGTGGTTAAAGCAGTTAAATACCAACGGGACATTATTCCGATACGAGTAAAAGCGGAAAATTCAAAATTCTTTTATAATTTAGCAAACTTTCGTACCAAAATAGGGCTAAAGGTTAATCTGGAAATGATGTATCTCCCCAAGGAAACATTCAACAAGAAAGGTTCAACTTTTACTCTTATCATCGGGAAACCCATTAAATGGGAAACCCTAGATAAAAGTAAAACACCGAAAGAATGGGCGGAAGAGATAAAGAATATTGTCTACCAATTATAGATCTACATAAACTATGCAACCAGTCATCTATCCTGTAAACAAAGCAAAATTATTAGCAGAATTGACAGAAGAAAGATTCATTCGTAAAACCAATAAAGGGGGAAACGAGATTTACTCGTTTAATGCTTTCAACAGTCCCAACCTGATGAAAGAGGTGGGAAGATTACGGGAATTAACCTTCAGAACTGCCGGGGGCGGTACAGGAAAAGAGGTAGACATTGATCCATTTGATGTTGACGAGCAGGTTCCCTACCAGCAATTAATCGTATGGGATCCGAAAGAGCAGGAAATTCTAGGCGGGTACCGGTATATTTTATGTGACAACCTTCCTTTAAATCAAGAGGGAGAACCCAACTTGGCCACGACTGAATTATTCCGTTTCTCCGAAGCCTTCAAAAAGCAATATCTCACTAAAATGATCGAATTAGGCCGTTCTTTCGTACAACCTTTGTACCAATCTACAAAAATGGGACGCAAATCCCTGTTCGCTTTGGATAACTTGTGGGACGGGCTGGGCGCTCTTACCGTGGAGAATCCGGGTATGGAATACTTCTTCGGGAAAGTAACCATGTACACCAGTTTTAATATAGAGGCTCGTGACATGATCTTATTCTTTATGCGGAAGTATTTTAAGGACACGGAAAGACTTGTTGAGCCGATTACTCCATTGGAAATTCATATTGATGACAATAAACTCGGGAAAATACTCTGCGGAAATAATTACGACGAGGATTATCGAATCCTTTCTCGTTACGTCCGGGAACATGGAGAAAATATCCCTCCCTTAGTAAATGCCTACATGAGCCTGTCACCTTCCATGAAATCCTTTGGGACTGCCATAAACCCAGGCTTTGGTGGTGTGGAAGAAACAGCAATTCTGATCAAGATTGCAGATGTATACGAAACCAAGAAAGCCCGTCACATCTCGACCTATATACCTCGAATACTTCGGTTAAGAAAATTTTGATCAGACAGTCACGAAAATCAGACTGATTCCGATGGCAAAATAGACCAACGATTCGATGATATGCATGATCAACGAAAATCGAGCATTTTGCATCAACCGACGTGACAACCGGTCTGCCAGCAAGGCTACCAACGAGAATATAACAATGCCCTGCGCCATAAAAAGCAATCCCAGTATCAGTAACTCTCCTGCCGGGTTCTCCGTGGCAGGACTTACAAACTGGGGAAAGAATGCAATAAAGAACAACAGCACCTTCGGATTCAGTATATTCATCAGAATTCCCTTGCGGTACAATTTATATTCTACCCCGGTAGCACTCGGCAAAGCCAATGAATTTTCCTTCCGGTGGATATAGGATTTCACTCCCAAATAAATCAAGTAAGCCGCCCCCATGTATTTCAATACGCTGAATGCCACCGGAGAATTATATAAAATCAAAGAAAGTCCCAGACTCACAGCTGCCGTGTGAGCGATTAACCCTGTACACAACCCGCAAGCAAAAATAATTCCCGCTTTCTTTCCCCGGGTAATACTTTGCGTGATCACGAATAAAATATCCGGCCCCGGCATCAAAGTCAATAAAATGGCCGCACTTAAAAAACCCAGTATATTCACTTGAAAAACTAAAAGATAAAAGTTAGATCAAAAGATAAAAGCTAAAAGTTCAATGATTAGGACGATTAGCTTTTATCTTTTAGTTTTTATTTTTATAACAAGTTACTTGCCACTTCTGCCAAGTAACTTCTCTCTCCCTTCTCCAAATGCACGTGGGCAAAAATATCCTGCCCCTGCATACGATCAAACAAATGCGATAAACCATTTGATTGTCTATCCAAGTAAGGAGAGTCTATTTGGTCAATATCTCCCGTAAATACCATCTTCACGCCCTCTCCCGCACGAGTGATAATCGTCTTTACTTCATGTGGCGTAAGATTCTGCGCTTCATCCACGATGAAAAAGACATTTGACAAACTCCGCCCCCTGATATAGGCCAGTGCCGAGATCACCAGACGTTCATCTTTCAACATATCCTCTATCAACCGGTTTTCCGGGCTATGCATATTATAACGATGCTTAATCACGGCCAGATTATCAAACAAAGGCTGCATGTACGGGCTAACCTTCTCGTTCACATCCCCCGGCAAATACCCCAAATCCTTGTTTGACAAGGCCACGATCGGACGTGCCAGGTAAATCTGTTCGAATGCCTTGTTTTGTTGCAAAGCTGCCGCCAAAGCCAATAACGTCTTTCCCGTACCGGCCTTACCACTCAATGCTACCAACGAGATATTCGGATTCATTAAGGCATCCAGAGCAAACGCCTGCTCCGAGTTCTTCGGGTAAATGCCGAAAGTATTTAGCTTCTCCACTTTCCGCACCACTTTCCGGACGGGATCATAACAAGCCAATACCGAATTACTACCATTCTTCAATATATAGTAATTATTTCCTTTAATTTCTTCCTTCGGGAAAAACGTCTCTACTGGAACTCCTGCCTCCCCGCTTTCGTAAAGCTTTGCGATCAACTCTTGAGAGAAATCCTCTTTTGTTTCTATACACTTGTTTAACGACACTTCCAAATCCTTCACCTGATCGGTCTTGTAGTCCTCTGCCAAAATCCCCAGAGACCTCGCTTTCATCCTCAAATTCATATCTTTCGACACCAAAACAACCTTTTCTCCTTCTCTCTTCTCTGTTATATATTCAGCAATAGCTAATATCCGATGATCGGGAATATCCTCGCTAAAAGAATCATTCATTTTGGGAGAGAAAGGCACTCCCGTCTGGATAAACAAACGCCCTCTTCCCTTACCTAACGGCGCTCCTTTTAGAAAAAAATCTGATCCGGAAATCTGATCCAATTCCCTGACAAACTCACGGGCATGGTAATTTATCTGATCATTCCCGCGTTTAAACTTATCTAACTCCTCCAATACCGTGATTGGAATAACAATATCATTATCCTCGAAATTGTAGATGGATCTGTAATCGTGTAAAATCACATTCGTATCTAATACAAATGTTTTCTTATTTTTAGTTTTAGTCATAATGTAATTTTTTAAAACAATGACAAGTTACAAAATATAATAACAAAAAAAGCGGCACATGCCGCTTTTTTTAATGTATGAACCGGAATATCCTGTTCCAACGTATCTTACCTAGGAAGGATTTATCCTTATCCAGAGAAAGCCAAATAAAATAAGCTTTCCCGACAATATGATCTTCAGGAACAAATCCCCAGTAACGGGAATCAGCCGAATTGTGACGGTTATCTCCCATCATCCAGTAGTAATCCATCTTGAAAGTATATTTATCTGCCGGAGCACCGTTAATATATATAACGGAATCCTTTACCTCCAGTTTGTTCTCCTCGTATGCCCCGATAATACGGTCATAAAGCGGTAAATTCTCCAACGTCAGGTCAATAGTTTCCCCTTTCTTCGGGATCGGTAACGGTCCGAAATTATCACGGGTCCACGGGTAATTCAGACTATACGGGAATATTTGTCCATCATCCTCTTGATGATTCACCGACAGAACGTTCGGCATTTTCTTAATCTTCTCCACCATTTCAACCGTCAGAGGCAACACGTAATGATTATTTCCCATATAACCACCATTAATATCTTCCATGGAAATCCCCATCTCTTGCAATTTTACCTTATTAAAAGGAGCATTCACGATAATATCATAATTATATTGCATCTTATCTTTATCCTCCAACTTCTTCCCGTTCACGTAAAGTACGGCATCCTTCATTTCCAAAACATCCCCTGGGATCCCAACGCATCGCTTGATGTAATTCTCCCGCTTATCTACTGGGCGGGCAATAATCTCGTTCTCCCGCCAAATCTGTTTACGAGCGATAGACCAAGCCTCCTCTGGGGTTACACTCAATCCCTTCTCTTGTGCCACGTACCGAATAGCAGCCTCCTGTCCCCTAATTTGCGAATAGTAATCCGGGTTTTCTCTTCCGACGACTACCGTATCCCCCGCCGGGAAGTTAAACACGACAATATCTTCACGTTTAATCTCTCCCAACCCGGCAATCCGTTTGTAAGGCCATTGAATCAAGTCCGAATAAGCTTTTGTTGACTGGGTGAAAGGCAAGGTATGATGAGTAAACGGTACAGACAACGGGGTATTAGGTAATTTCGGTCCGTAAGCCACCTTGCTCACGAAAAGATAATCCCCGACCAGCATGGACTTCTCCATAGAGGAAGTCGGGATCGTGTACGCCTCGAAGAAAAACATACGAATCAATGTAGCCGCAATAATAGCGAAGATCAAAGCATCAATCCACTCCACCGTTTTGGTCTGTTTTTCCACTCCTTTCTTCTTCCAGAAAGCCCAATGCACCTTCTTTGTGATATAAATATCAAACAGAACAGGTACACCTAATAACAACCACCAGCTCCCGATCCATAACGTCCACAGCAGGTACACGAAAAGAACACTCCCTAATTTAAACCATTTATTTGTCAATATCTTACTCATATATTTCTTGATTTATGATTTTAGATTTTAGATTCTCACCACACAAGGCTAACACTTCTTTCATTCTAAATTCTAAACTTTAAACTAAATTCAACTTTTATCTTTTAGTTTTTATCTTTTATCTTAATCAGGTCTTCCATTCCAAAAACACCTTTTTTCCCCATCAGGAATTCAGCCGCCATCACGGCTCCTTGGGCAAAACCATCCCGGGAATAAGCGGAATGGTATATCTGAATTTCATCCACGTTCGATTTATAAGTTACCGTGTGAATCCCCGGAACTTCACCTTCTCTTTTAGCTTTTACGGGCAATTCTCCCGCACCGACCTTTCCTTCATCCAGTACCCAAGATGAGTATTCCGGATGCTCGTCCAAAATATCTTTTACCAAAGTAATGGCTGTTCCACTGGGAGCATCCAGCTTGTGAATGTGATGGGTTTCCTCGACAGAAACTTTATAATCAGAAAATCGAGCCATGGTCTGTGCCAGCCAACGATTCAGATGAAAAAATATATTCACCCCGATACTATAATTGGACGCATAAAAAAAAGCTCCCCCTAATTGCTCTCGTGACATCATCACTTCGCTCCATCTTTCCAGCCATCCCGTCGTACCGGATACCACCGGAACATGATTACGGAAACACCAATTATAATTATCGACTGCCACGGCCGGGGTTGTAAATTCAATCGCAACATCAGCCTGTTTCAATTGATCATCCGTACATACAGCCCGGTTATTCTCATCCACGACCAACACGACTTCATGCCCACGATCACGAGCCACACGCTCTATCGTTTTCCCCATTTTCCCGTATCCAAGTAATGCAATCTTCATTATATTGAATTAAAAAATAATGTACCACTGTCTTACAAAGGTAATATTTAAAAATAAAAAAAGGCCACCCGAAGGCAGCCTTTTCTGATATTTTATAATTACTAAGCCAACTCTTTCACTTTCGCAACGATTGCTTTGAAAGCTTCCGGTTGATTCATAGCCAGATCAGCCAGAACTTTACGGTTCATGTTTACCTCAGCTTTATGAACTAAGCCCATAAACTTAGAGTAAGACAAACCTTCCATTCTAACTGCAGCGTTAATTCTCTGAATCCACAACGCTCTAAATTCTGATTTTTTCTTCTTTCTGTCACGGTACGCGTACGTTAAGCCTTTTTCATACGTGTTTTTGGCAACCGTCCAGACATTTTTTCTTGCACCAAAGTTACCTCTGGTTTGACTTAAAACCTTTTTTCTACGTGCTCTTGAAGCAACGGCATTTTTAGCTCTTGGCATAATCTTTTGTTTTTTGAATGTTAGCGTCCCTCAAGGAACTTAACTGGCGTAACATCCTGGTTAATTACTGTTTTTTTTTAATTTCTTAGATACAAAGCATTTTTCTCACAGTTGCGTCGTTAGCCACGTCAACGATAGCTGTATGAGTCAAATTTCTTTTTCTCTTGGTTGCTTTTTTGGTCAAAATATGACTTTTAAAAGCATGTTTTCTCTTAATCTTCCCGGTAGCAGTCAAAGTAAATCTCTTCTTTGCACTGCTCACACTCTTCATCTTTGGCATTTGTTCTAATTTTAATTTGTTTCAGAATATATGTAATTATAAAATACTTTAATTAATTTCAAATTTAATGATTTTAGATTGAAAAATTCAATGATTTTAGAAACCTATTCATTCTAAATTTTAAACTTTCATCATTTTTTCGGAGCAATAACCACGATCATTTTCTTTCCCTCAAGCATGGGAGCGGATTCTAGTTTCCCGTAATCTTCCAATGCATTGACAAAGCGTTCCAACAAGTCAGCCCCCTGATCTTTAAACAGAATCGAACGCCCTTTGAAAAACACGTAGGCTCTCACCTTCGCACCTTCTTGCAGGAACCCGATCGCATGTTTCAACTTGAAATTGAAATCATGATCATCTGTTTGAGGCCCGAAACGAATCTCCTTTACAACGACCTTCACGCTCTTGGCTTTAATCTCTTTCTGCTTTTTCTTCAACTGATACAGGAATTTGCTGTAATCAATAATCCTGCATACAGGTGGATCGGCATTGGGGGATATCTCTACCAGATCAGCTCCGGCAGCTTCAGCCATGGCTAAAGCCTCTTTTAAAGGATAAACACCCGCTTCTACATTTTCACCAACGACTCTCACAGAAGCAGCCCGAATTTGCTCGTTCACTCTGTGCTGTGGCTTGTCATTTTGACCTCTGCCCCTAATTTCCATTGTTCTTGCTATAATTAATCCTCCTTTTATTATTATTCATTGTAGATAGAGTTCAATTGAGCTTCTACCTCTTTATTTATCATTTCTGCGAATTCTTCCGTTGTCATAGATCCCTTGTCTCCCTCTCCTTGACGACGAACAGAAACCTTATTTTCGTTCATTTCCTGCTCCCCGACAATCAACATATAAGGAATCTTTTTCAACTCGTTATCACGTATCTTACGACCAATCTTTTCGTTACGATCGTCTAAAACGGTGCGAATGTCGGAATTATTTAAGAAATTTACAACTTTTTGAGCATAATCGTTGTATTTTTCACTGATTGGGAGTACCACAACTTGGTCTGGAGTCAACCACAACGGGAATTTTCCTCCCGTATGTTCGATCAGCACGGCCACGAATCGCTCCATACTGCCGAACGGAGCCCGGTGAATCATTACTGGACGATGTTTCTGGTTATCAGCACCCGTGTATTCCAGCTCGAAACGTTCCGGCAAGTTATAATCCACTTGGATCGTTCCTAACTGCCACTTCCGCCCGATGGCATCCTTCACCATGAAGTCCAATTTCGGCCCATAGAATGCGGCCTCACCCAACTCGACAGTTGTTTTCAATCCTTTCTCGGCAGCAGCCTCGATAATAGCACTCTCGGCTTTCTCCCAGTTTTCATCGGTTCCGATGTATTTTTCCTTATTATTCGGATCTCTCAAAGAAACCTGTGCAGTGAAATTCTCGAAACTCAACGCTTTGAATATCGTGAAAATAATGTCAATTACTTTCTTGAATTCCTCTTTCAACTGATCAGGCGTACAGAACAAGTGAGCATCATCCTGCGTGAACCCGCGAACCCTTGTCAACCCGTGCAATTCCCCGCTCTGCTCGTAGCGATACACGGTACCGAATTCAGCAAAACGAACCGGAAGATCCTTATAGGACCGCGGTTTGAACTTGTACATCTCGCAGTGGTGCGGGCAGTTCATCGGTTTCAACATGAATTCCTCGCCTTCTTGCGGGGTCGTGATTACCTGGAAACTATCTTTACCATACTTCTGGAAATGTCCCGAAGTCTTGTACAAGTTCACGTTACCGATATGCGGGGTGATCACCTGCTCGTAACCGTATTTCTTCTGTACCTTACGCAAGAATGCTTCCAGACGATCTCTCAACATGGCCCCTTTCGGCAACCACATCGGAAGTCCCGAACCAACCGCTTGTGAGAACATAAACAACTCCATCTCCTTACCAATCTTACGGTGATCGCGTTGTTTTGCCTCCTCCATCAATACCAACCATTCGTCCAACATTTTCTGTTTCGGGAAAGTGATACCGTATATACGGGTTAACATCTTGTTATGTTCATTCCCTCTCCAGTATGCCCCGGCAACAGAAGTCAACTTGATAGCCTTGATATAGGATGTATTGGGCAAATGCGGCCCGCGGCACAAGTCCGTGAAATCACCCTGACGGTAATATGTGATTGTTCCGTCTTCCAAATCGTTGATTAACTCTACTTTATATGTTTCGTTGAGCGATGAAAAATGATTCAACGCCTCTTGCTTACTAACGTCTATCCTGCAATACTCCTCGTTCTTTCTTGCCAATTCCAACATTTTCTTCTCGATCTCCGCCAAATCTTTCTCTTGGATAGCAACACCTTCTCCCGGATCCACGTCATAGTAGAAACCATTTTCAATAGCCGGACCGATACCGAACTTGATATTCGGGTAAATAGCCTGCAAAGCTTCTGCCATAAGGTGTGCAGATGAGTGCCAGAAAGCATGGCGTCCCTCTTCATCGTCCCATGTATACAGCTTAATCTCGGAGTCTGTTGTTATACCGCGCATCAAATCCCACGTGACGCCATTTACGGATATAGACAACACTTCCTTAGCCAGCTTATGGCTAATCGACTTAGCTATGTCCATGCCGGTAACCCCGGACTCGAACTCTTTTACATTCCCATCGGGAAATTTAATCTTTACCATTCCGCTTTCTTTTAGTTATTACTCTTTGTAATTTATGAACCGCAAAATTATAAAAAAACATCGGAATATCAAAGAAAAAGCCCGGCTTAAACACGCCTCTTGTCTTGAAAAAGAAACAGACACGAGGCATGTTCAAAAACGATCCCGGATATTATCTAACAAATGCAAATATTCGCTATCATTTATTTACTTTGTTGCATTCACATTGTGACCCGCTCCCATTCCTCCCCTATTCCCCTTCTATTAATATTAAAAATATATTAAATTATAATACAATATACAAACGAGCTGATCAATGTATGATAATAAGTAAATACATAAAATATAAAAAATTGATTTATAATACCTTGCCTAACAAAATTTGTATTTTCTAAAAAAAACGTAATAGCACAGGAAAAAACGAGAGGCAAACTCAAAAGTCATGCTCAAAACAGCCCCCCCCTGTGTAAGGGGAAACTAAAAATTAAAAGATGTCGGCTCGTGCGCTGGAATCTAAAATTTAAAAGCTAAAATTAAAAAGCTATTCCTGCCCGTGCAATTTATTAAATAAAATGGCCAAGTTTGTGTATATTGTCGTATTTTGTACGGCAATATGAGCAGGCACTTTAATCCGGGCCGGGGTAAAATTCCAAATAGCTTTAATTCCCCAGGCAACCATTAAATCGGCCACGTTCTGGGCACATTCAGCCGGAACGGTAATAATACCTATCGCCACGTTACATTCTCCCGGCATTCCCCGGAACTGGTCCACGTGAAAAATCTCGACATCATTAATCTTTGTCCCTATTTTAGACTTGTCCACGTCGAAAGCCTTCTGTATATTCAATCCGAAATTTCTCAATCCCTTATCCTGCAACAAGGCACATCCCAACGAACCTGCCCCAACTAAAAAAGCGTTATTAATCTTGTTGAAACCAAGAAAGTCATCCAGTATCTCCACGAAATTATCCACTTCGTAACCAACACGAGTTTTACCGGAGATACCGGTATGCGACAGATCTTTCGTCACTTGCGTGGCGTCTATTTCCATGTATTCGGCAATTCTTGTTGATGAGACGTATTTCTCTCCCTGCTTTTGCAATGTCTTTACGAAAGAAAGATACGCAGGCATCCGTCTCAAAACCGGAACTGGAACAACTTTACTATCATTAGCCATATAACGTTCTATAATTTCTGCAAAGTTATATCTTTTCGGCGAAATCCGACACAAAGAATTTGCATTATTTCTTTTCTGTCGTTTCCGGACGAACAACTCCTTTAGCCGACGCAATCATATTACTTTCCCCGTTAAACACCGCCCCGGCCTCAACAATCATAGTCGCTGTGGAGATCGTCCCCTTCACGTTTGATTTTGCCCTTAACACGACAATACCGGTTGAAACTATATCCCCCTCCACGTTCCCGGACACGTCAATATTCGGAGAATTGACTTTTCCCGTAACACGAGAAGAAGGGCCGAGAACCAAACGCCCATCAGTATGAACTGTCCCGACAAGCGTGCCGTCAATCCGTATATCCCTTGGCGTTTGAATAACCCCTTCGACGATGACACCTTCACTCAAAAGATTCAAGATTGCCTGTACTTCCTTTCCCATATCTTTATTTCATTTTTATTTTCCCAAATGCAACACATACGTTACTTTGATAATTAGCACGTTTTCTTTAATCCGGGTTTAAAGTTAGTGAAATTTCGTCAAATACATATACCATCTCCACCGGCACGCACTCACCCCTCACTTCACCCCTCACGCTCATCAAATAAAATGCACGAAAAAAAACACACCATACAGCCTACATTTCTCGAATTTATTCCATATTCGTACGAAATCAACACCATATACTTCTTACACATTATTAACATTTCCATCCTCAAACACACGTCTTTTCACTGAAAAGAAATATCAAAGCCCGAACTTACACCCACCATATATTTTTACTATTTTTGCCCGTTCAACAGAATGAATCAGTTTATTTAAAAGAATATACATGAACTACAAGGAAACATTAGAATGGTTATTTGCCCAACTTCCCATGTACCAAAGAGAAGGTAAGGCCGCATACAAAGCCAATCTGGACAACACGTTAAAACTGGATGAACACTTCGGTTCTCCGCACAAACAATTCAAGACCATCCACGTGGGAGGTACAAACGGTAAGGGATCAGTGTCTCACATGCTGGCCTCCATCTTACAAGAAGCCGGGTATAAAACCGGACTATACACGTCACCGCACTTGAAAGATTTCCGTGAACGCATCAAAATAAACGGGGAGATGATCACAGAACAATACGTGATCAATTTCGTGGAAGAAAATAAATCACTTTTCGCTGGGATCAAACCGTCCTTCTTCGAAATGACAGTTGCGATGGCCTTCCAATATTTTGCGGATCAACAAGTTGATATTGCCGTTATCGAAGTCGGACTTGGGGGGCGACTGGACTCCACGAATATCATTACCCCTCTGGCCTCGGTGATCACGAATATTTCATTCGATCATATGGCCCTTCTCGGTGACACGCTGGAAAAAATCGCACACGAGAAAGCGGGGATTATCAAACCCGGTATTCCCGCAATCATCGGGACGAAAGACCCCGCCAGCGACTTTGTCTTTATTGAAAAAGCAAAAGAGTGTGAAACCACCCTTGAATTTGCATCCGAAAACTGGCAAGTAACACGAGATAATAAAAACACCTACCGGCTGGCAAACAAAAACGGGATCACGTTTGCCCCCGTGCAAGCAGACCTGAAAGGACTTTATCAACGAAAAAATATCCCGGCCGTTCTGGAAACGGTTCTAAGCCTAAGAAACGATGGCTGGCACATCTCCGATCAAAACATATACAACGGCATAGCCAACACAATTCGCAACACAGGATTGCTTGGACGTTGGCAAGAATTATCACAAACATCCTATACGGTATGCGACACCGGACACAACATTGATGGACTGACCGAGATTGTTGCCCAATTAAAAACCTGCACGTATGAAAAACTCCATTTCGTGATCGGCATGGTAAACGACAAGGACGTGGATAGCGTGTTGCACATCCTGCCCAAAGACGCTATTTATTACTTCTGCAAAGCATCCATACCCAGGGCTATGGATGAGAAAACTTTAGCCGAGAAAGCCCGGGTAGATCATCTTCACGGGAAAGCCTTCCCGACAGTTGCAGCAGCCTATCAAGCCGCCCGTGAAGCCGCCAGTAACCGGGATATGATATACATCGGGGGAAGTACTTTTGTCGTCGCGGAAGTGGTATAAAAAGTAGTTAAAAGTTCATAAAGTCCATTAACCCTAGCGGGCGCTTTGTCTACGGTAGCTCGCTACCGACAAACAAATCAGGGGGACATCCGTCATTTTATGAACCTTATCGACTTTATAAAACTTATAAACTAAAAGAGTGTCAAAAATAAATCTTGACACTCTTTTTACTACACGAAAAATCAAACTATAAACTTTGTCTTATTCCTTCTTAGGAGTTTCTTTTTGCGCTTTAAATACTGCAATCACGTTATTACTATCTTTCAACGTCAACTTATCATTCTTTATGATAAAACTCTTTGTATCTTCCAGAACCTTGAAAAAGCTTGTTTCAATATCCATATCAGGACAAGCCATCTTAGTCGCTCCCATCCCACTAAAAATCAATTGCGACTCATTTTGTTCGTAAACACCAAAAAAGCGATTACACCCCGCCCTTCCAAATACTTTCTTATCACTGCTCTCAAGCGTGATGAATACCTCGCTCCCACCTTCCTTGAACTTAACCTCTTTCCCGTTCAAACTCTCCGCAATCCATTTCACTCCGGTCAAAGAAACGCCCTCCTTCGCCGACTTGCACGAAGTCATCCATATTGCTAATATACAACAAAAAAATATTCCTTTCATAATTCAATCTCCATTTTGGATAATTAGTACTCATTAGTTTTCTCATTCTTTCTACAAATACCATGCCAAAAGGGAATTTCATCAATAAACCTCACTTCATTCAAACATTCATTTATTTGAAAAATCAAGCAGTAAAAAAAAACATCTAAAGGGATGAATTAACTTTTGAATTACTGAATAAATTCAATAATTGATTATATATTTGCACGTGTTTTTTAAATAAACAATTACAGGGTGAATTAGAAATAATTATCTACATATCAAAAACATAATAAAACAATGTCCAAGGTTATAAAACTGAAAAAAGGCCTTGATATCAAGTTAAAAGGAGAAGCCGAAAATCTGGTAAAAAACATCGAGAGATGTGATTTCTACGCGGTAAAACCGACAGATTTCCGTCTACTTACTCCCAAACTTGCAGTAAAGGCAGGCGATCAAGTGAAAGCGGGTGACGTGTTGTTTATCGACAAGTACAGACCTGAAATCAAATTCACATCACCTGTTAGCGGTACAGTCGAAACCGTAAACAGAGGAGAAAGAAGGAAATTACTGGAGGTCGTGGTTAGAACGGATGCCCAAATCCAATACAAGGATTTCGGGGCTGCAGACGTGAACAAACTTTCCAGAGACGAAATCATCGAAAAATTACTTGACAGCGGTGTTTGGCCCATGATCAAACAACGTCCGTACGACATCATCGCTACCCCGGCTGATATGCCAAAGGCGATATTTGTGTCTGGTTTTGATTCCGCCCCTCTCGCTCCGGATTTTGACATTACTCTTGCAGATGAGTTAACCGCACTCCAATCCGGAATCGATTGCTTAAAAAAATTATGCGGTAAAAACGTGAACTTGAACCTAAAAGAAGGGACACCTTCAACATCCGTGTTCGCCAAGCTGAAAAACGTGGATGTGAATTATTTCGCAGGACCACACCCGGCAGGAAATGCAGGAATCCAGATTCACCATCTGAACCCGATCAACAAAGGGGAAATCGTTTGGGTGGTAAATGCTATGGATCTTGCCATTATCGGACGATTATTCACTTCCGGGAAATTCGACGCTCGCAAAACGATTGCTCTCGCAGGTTCGGAAGTTGAAAAGCCTGCTTACTACAAGACCATCTTGGGGGCAAAAATCGATTGTATCGTGAATGGGAAACTGAAGAATCAAGTTCATCAACGTATTATTTCCGGTAACGTGCTCACGGGGTACAAGGTAACTGAAGAGAACTACCTCGGATACTATAATAATATGGTAACCGTTATCCCCGAAGGTGATAATTACGAATTTTTGGGTTGGGCAACTCCCGGTTTCAACAAATTCTCCATATCAAAAACTTTCCCCTCTTTCTTATGCCCGAAAAAGAAGTACACTCTTGATGCTAACTATCACGGGGAAGAAAGAGCTTTCGTGGTGACCGGACAATACGAGAAAGTCCTTCCCATGGACATCCTTCCCGTTTACCTGCTGAAAGCGGTACTGGCAGAGGACTTGGACAAGATGGAGCAACTCGGTATGTACGAGGTTGTCCCGGAAGATATGGCTTTATGCGAGTTCGTTTGTACCTCTAAAACCCCGGTTCAGGAAATACTAGAAAAAGGTATAGAGTTAATGATAAAAGAACTAAGCTAATTTTAAATTGCAAATTTTAAATTGTCAATTCCTTGATGGGACACGATTCAAAATTTAAAATCTAAAATCTAAAATTTAAAATTATAAAGATGAATTTTTTACGCAACTATCTAGATAAGCAAAAGCCAAAATTTGAAAAGGGAGGCAAACTATACAAGTTGCATTCCGTTTTCACGGGTTTTGAGTCTTTTCTTTTCGTGCCTAACCGCACGACATCTTCGGGCTGTAATATCCGGGATGCGATCGATCTGAAAAGAACCATGATCATTGTCGTACTGGCTCTTATTCCGGCCCTTTTATTCGGTATCTATAATGTGGGATACCAGCATTTCAACGCAATGGGTACTCTGGCCGATACCGGTTTCTTCGAGTTATTCTTCTATGGGCTGTGGAGAGTGTTACCCATGATCATCGTTTCCTATGTGGTCGGATTGGGTATTGAATTTGCCGCGGCACAAATCAGGGGACACGAGATCAACGAGGGATTCCTCGTATCCGGTTTATTAATCCCGATGATTATGCCGATCAACGCACCCCTTTGGATGGTGGGAGTTTCCACCGCCTTCGCCGTGATTATCGGTAAAGAAATCTTCGGTGGTACCGGAATGAACATCTGGAACCCGGCATTGTTAGCCCGTGCGTTCTTCTTCTTCTCCTACCCTTCCATGATTTCAGGGGATAAAGTATGGATCGCCGGAATGCCCGACGGGTTCTCGCAAGCGACCCCGCTTGCCGAGGCTGCCCAAGGTCTACCCACAACATATGACATGTCTTCCATGTTCTGGGGATTGATCCCGGGTTCCGTGGGAGAAACATCAACCTTCTGTATATTGCTCGGGGCCATTTTGTTGATTGCCACCGGAATCGGGAGCTGGAAAATCATGCTTTCCACTTTCATCGGAGGTTACTGCATGGCTTTATTACTTAACTACACGTTACCTGCAACCAACCCGTACGCAGCTATCACCCCGATTACTCATTTAATCATGGGAGGTTTTGCTTTTGGAGCCGTATTCATGGCAACAGACCCTGTAACATCGGCACAAACGGAAAGAGGGAAATGGATATACGGTTTTATTTTGGGTGTCATGGCCATCCTTATTCGTACGTTAAACCCCGGTTACCCGGAAGGAATGATGTTAGCCATCCTGTTAATGAACACCTTTGCTCCGCTTATTGACTGGTTTGTCGTTCAAAGTAACATCAAGCGCAGACTGAAAAGAGCTAAAGCGATGCAATTGTAGATTTTAAATTAATAACGAGATGAACAAACAAGGAAATACATATACCTTTATCTATTCCATCGTTTTGGTTGTCGTAGTTGCAGCCATTCTGGCGATAGTGTCTCTTTCACTAAAGCCATACCAAGATGAGAATATAGAGAACGAGAAGAGACAAAACATTCTGAGTTCTGTAAATGTTAGTTCTACCCCGGAGACTTCGGCTGAATTGTTCAACAAAATCATCACGAAACAATTCATTCTGAACTACAAGGGTGAAGCTATCGAAGGAAACGCCTTTGCAGTGGACATCCCGACGGAAGGCAAAAAACTTCAGAAAGCACTTAAAAATCCGGAACTTCAACAAGCGTTGAAGGACGGAAAATTGCTTTCAGAAACGATCAAAGATGACAAAGCATTAGCAGATGTCAAATTCCCTGTATTCGTGGCCGACATTGACGGGGCCATCAAGTATATCCTGCCGACCTATGGAGTTGGACTTTGGGGTCCTGTTTGGGGTTACATTTCTTTAAACGAAGATAAGAACACGGTTTACGGAGTTCTGTTCGATCACAAAGGAGAAACACCCGGACTTGGAGCTGAGATCACTCAACCCTTTTTCCAAAAACAATTCAGTGGGAAAACGATTTTTGAGAACTCCACGTTAAAAGCCATCACGGTAAAAAAAGGTGGAAACGCTACCGGAGCTCATGAAGTAGACGCAATTTCAGGAGGAACAATCACTTCAAAAGGTGTTGAAACCATGATTGGCGACTACTTAAAATGTTACGAACAATTCTTAAAACAAATACAATAATGAGCGATAAAGAAACATTATTTTCAGCTAAGAACCGAGGCTTGTTACTCGGCCCCTTGAGCAAAAATAACCCTGTTCTGGTACAGATATTGGGTATATGTTCTGCTCTTGCCGTAACTGCAAAATTAGAACCCGCCATCGTGATGGCTCTTTCGGTTACAGCCGTAACGGCATTCTCTAACGTGATTCTTTCGCTACTGAGAAATACAATCCCGACACGCATACGTATCATCGTGCAACTGGTCGTGGTTGCCGCTTTGGTAATCATGGTGGACCAAATACTGAAGGCGTTCGCATACGAGGTTAGTAAACAATTATCCGTGTTCGTTGGGTTGATCATCACAAACTGTATCATCATGGGACGTATCGAGGCTTTCGCCTTAGGCAACAAACCGTGGCCTTCATTACTTGACGGTATCGGTAACGGTCTAGGATACGGTTTAATCCTCGTTATCGTGGCTTTCTTCCGTGAACTACTTGGATCCGGAACTTTGTTCGGGGTAAAAGTAATCCCACAAATATTCTACGATTGGGGTTATCAAAACAACGGTTTAATGATCCTTCCCCCGATGGCATTGATGCTGGTGGGTCTGATCATTTGGGTTCACCGTTCCAAGAACAAGGATTTAATAGAACAGAAATAGTCAACTAAAAGTGAAATAACGATATGGAAAATCTATTAAATATATTTGTACGGTCCGTATTCATTGATAACATGATCTTTGCTTACTTCCTAGGTATGTGTTCATACCTTGCCGTATCAAAGACCGTGAAGACATCATTCGGATTAGGTATTGCCGTTGTATTCGTATTATTAATCACCGTCCCGGTAAACTATTTGCTGGACAACTTCGTGTTGAAAGCCGGAGCTTTAAGCTGGTTACTCGGTGAAAGCGCTGCAAACATCGATTTGAGTTTCTTGAGTTTCATCATGTTCATCGCAGTCATTGCTGCTATCGTGCAACTCGTGGAAATGGTAGTTGAAAAATTTGCCCCAGCACTTTACAACCAGTTAGGAATCTTCCTGCCGTTGATCGCGGTAAACTGCGCTATCATGGGAGCGTCCTTGTTCATGCAGGAAAGAGGATATGCTAACATTGGAGAGGCAACGGCTTTCGGTTTGGGTTCAGGCATCGGTTGGTTACTCGCTATCGTGGGCATCGCCGCTATTCGTGAGAAACTGAAATATTCAAACATCCCCGCCCCACTTAGAGGTATCGGTATTACCTTTATCGTGACCGGATTAATGGCTATTTCATTCATGAGTTTCTTGGGAATTAACCTGTAAAGTAATTTTAAATTGTAAATTTTAGATTGTAAATTTCTCTGGAGTCCTCAATTTAAAATTTAAAATCATAAAATCTAAAATTAAAATGATGTTATTAGCAATAAATACAACAATTGTCATGTCAGGGGTCATCGTGTTCCTCATCGTAACACTGATTCTCGTAGGCATGCTTTTGTTCGCCAAGGCCAAACTGACTCCCAAAGGAGAGGTGAAGGTTGATATTAATCATGGCGAAAAGGAATTAGTAACCGAACCGGGGTCCACGCTGTTAGCCACCCTTGGAAACAACAAAATCTTCCTCCCCTCGGCTTGTGGAGGTAAAGGTTCATGTGGTATGTGTCGTTGTCAAGTTGAATCCGGAGCAGGGTCTATCCTACCAACCGAAACGGGATTCTTCTCCTATAAACAACAACACGACAACTGGCGCTTGGCTTGTCAGGTAAAAGTGAAAGAGAATATTGAAATGCACATCCCGGAAGAAGTTCTCGGAATCAAAAAATGGGAATGTGAAGTGGTTTCCAATAGAAATATCTCTACTTTCTTGAAAGAATTCGTGGTAAAATTACCGGAAGGTGAAAACCTGAAATTCAAATCCGGAGGATATATCCAAATTGACGTGCCTGCTATCGACGTTGACTTCAAGACGTTCGATATTGACGAGAAATACAAGGCTGATTGGGAACGCATGAAGATGTTCGATCTTAAAATGCACAACCCGGAAGCAACCTACCGTGCTTACTCCATGGCAAACTCCCCGGCAGAAGGTAACATTATCATGCTGAACATTCGTATTGCGACTCCCCCGTTCGACAAAGCTATCGGTGGTTTTGCCAACGTGAACCCCGGAATCTGTTCTTCTTACATCTTCTCTCGTAAACCGGGAGATAAAGTAAGTATTTCCGGACCTTACGGAGAATTCTTCTTGAGAGACACGAACAACGAGATGATGTTCATCGGTGGTGGTGCCGGTATG
Organism: Butyricimonas sp.; assembly: GCA_019423345.1. Taxonomy (GTDB): domain Bacteria; phylum Bacteroidota; class Bacteroidia; order Bacteroidales; family Marinifilaceae; genus Butyricimonas. The sequence goes on from JAHZBN010000005.1 coordinate 121,605, forward strand.
GCCCCCATGCGTTCACATATCTTCAACCTCTTCCACACGATGCACACCGATCGTAAAGTTACCTTCTGGTACGGTGCGCGTGCTTTGCAAGAAGCTCCTTATGTGGACGAGTTCAACAAGATTCAAGAAGAGAACCCGAACTTCCACTGGACTCTGGCTCTCGATAGACCGGACCCCGTGGCTGATTCAGCCGGTGTGGCTTACAAACCGGGCTTTGTTCATCAAGTAATCTTCGAGAATTATTTGAAGAACCATGAAAACCCGGAAGATATTGAATACTACCTCTGCGGTCCTCCTATGATGATCTCGGCAGTAACCAAAATGCTGTACGACCTTGGAGTTCCGGATGAAAACGTGATGTACGATAACTTCGGAGGATAATAAAAATAAAAAAGCTGCTTATGAAAGCAGCTTTTTTATTTCAAATAAGTACCAACAAGTTTTGAACTTACTCCCTACTTCTTCAAAAACATATTCTTGAATTCGATTGCTTTAAGCAGCAATCCTGAATTTATCTGATTCCGGGAAAGACGATTCAACAAAGAATCCGTCACTTGGATATTCCCCGCCACTTTCTTCTCGTAAATCACATTATCCATGATAAAAGCATAATTCTGCGGGTCTCCGGCCAGATGAAAAGGCGGGCGTTCGGGATCAAATAAATCTCTTCCCATAGAATAATCTTCGGCGGGATTCTTTACTCCCAGCACCCGTTTCATTAAAGTCGGTGTCACGTCATAATGAGACGTCCTGTGCGAGTACACGCCGGGAGTGTTCCCCGGGTAGTACAGGATAAACGGGACATGCACCTGTGCGTTCGAAAAATCACTTCCATGTCCCCAAAAGTTCTTCTTATTCTCGTTAAACTCCTGCCCATGATCCCCGGTAATAACAATCACGGAATTATCCAACAACCCGTTCGCCTCCAGTTTATTCACCACCTTTCCCACGAGCGAATCCACGTAATAGGCACAATTACGGTACAGGTTAAAAAACGGTTCCGGGTCCAAATTATTATTCAAAGCCAGATAATTGGCATAGTCCCACGAGGGCTGAAATTTTTTACGATAAGGAGCCGGAATATCTATTGCATGCAACAAATCATAAAATACAAAAGAAAAGAACGGTTTATTCACATCCTTTCGCTCATCCAGATAATTCAAAAAATCTTCCGTGATCCTGTTATCCCGATCAAAAGGAGTTGCTCCCGGAGTTTCCTTGCGAATATCTTTCACGTCCCCGAAGATGATACGATAAAAAGGAGGATTAACAAGCGTTGCACTGGCGAACGTCTCTATATCATACCCATTTTCCAGTAAATTCTCGATAAACAAAGGTTGTACTCCCGCACGTTCAAAATCTTGCCAGTATGTTGCGGAAATACCAAAAAATAGACCGAATATCCCACCCCGCGTACCATTACTGGAACTTAAATGACGATTGAATACCACGGAACGATCGCCAAAAGCCCGGATATTTGGACAACACTTCCGTGTAAAAGTCCTAAAATTCCATGAATCTAAAATAAGATAAATAATATTCAACGGCTTCATGCTATCCACTTTTTCCAGCGGATGAAGAGGGTACACGAAACTATGCCCTTTCCCTTTATCTGGGTTATTCACATACAAGTCCTCCTTTTTGACCACCCCCAACTTTAACATCAAACGGTTGGCTGTCAAAGGATAATATTGCGGTAAACAAGCCGATACTTCCATGATCGAATTCACGTTAGCCGCAGCAGCATAAGCATGGGTTAATTGGGGAACGATACAAGAGAACAAGAAAAGATAAATACCGATTTTCACCTGTTTAGAAGTAACATACCGGGCATACCGGTAAGCGATAAAAACAACCGCTAAAGTAAACAACAAAATAAGTAACCCGATAAGAACCCCATGCAAGATCAAGGTATTATTAAACACGAATACTTGGTTTCCTCCCCCACCAAAAGCCAGATCCAGCACAAACCCGTTGATATGAAATTTATACAACTGGAAAACAATCCCGTTCAGATAGGCCAACACGTTCAATAAAAATATAGCACAAGTGAACAGAATGGCACCAACCTTCTGCATCTGCCGCCACCACGTGAAGGGAAGATATAAAACAACCCAAGGGATCAAATTGAAAAGAAAAGCTTGCCCCAATGCTGCTATCAAATAATAAAAACCCCCGACAAAATACAAGGATTCCCAATAATTACTATTCACGAGATAGCTCACAAATTGAACGAGTAACATACAAGAAGCGCACATATAAAACAGAAAACCTCTCTTCAAATAATTCACTCTTTCAGTGCAAACCCCTGATTTAGAATTATCAAACATCATAAACGATTGTATTAAGAAATGATCATATAATAGTTGCAAATAAAACAGATTAAATCGACTTTTCAATCATTTTCTTAAAAATTCATTTTCAATTATTTAATTCTTTTCCTTGAATCCCCGGCAATAAAAAAATGCATATCAATAAACGATCGTTTAATGACATGCATCACGTCAAGCACAAATCCCTTTCAGAAAGGGATATACGTTAAAATTATCAACACTTCAGCTTACTGTAATTCAAACCATACAAAATGATAAATACCAACGCCAAGAACCCAGACATTGCCATAGAAATCAGCACGACATTATTCCAACCGGAATAAATCGGCAGGATAAACAACTGACCGATCTGTGCAATCGTGTATAAATAAAAACCATTCCTTTTTAGCTTGTACATCATGAAAGCCCCAATCAAACTAATCACGGCACACAAAGCTGATAATGAATAAATTGCTTTCCCGTGCATTATGGTAGTTTGTAACACCTCCAAGGACGAACTCATGATAGAAGAAACCCACGAAGGCTAAGTTTCGGCTCCCGCCATGTTCGTTATCTGTTGGATCTGGGCGACCAAGCGCTCCGGTGTAAACATAACTAACTGGAATAAATTGTTAATTAAGCCCCAACCACTACCAATAAATGTCAAGATGCAAAGTACAGTGAGAAAAGTCGGTCTAACCGTTTTTTCCACGCTAAAGGGATTTTCCATAATCAAATAAATTTTATACACAACAAACGTACACAAATATTCGAAAATTAAAAAACAAGAGATGAAAAAAGTTGACAAATACTTTGTTTACATGCACGATTAGTATAATTTTGGCCTAGATTTATAAACGTTTATAGTATTAAAAATCTAAATAATGAAAAGAGACACTCAAATTTTCGACCTGATTGACAAAGAATGTCATCGTCAAAAAGAAGGACTTGAATTAATCGCATCTGAAAACTTCGTGAGCGAGCAAGTAATGCAGGCTATGGGATCTTGCCTGACCAACAAATATGCAGAAGGATACCCCGGGGCCCGTTATTATGGTGGTTGCCAGATCGTTGACCAGACAGAACAACTAGCTATCGATCGGGCTTGCCAACTATTCGGTGCTGAATTCGCTAACGTACAACCGCACTCCGGCGCACAAGCTAACGCTGCTGTGTTCTTCGCTTGCATGAAACCCGGTGACACATTCCTAGGTCTTGATCTGGCTCATGGTGGTCATCTTTCACACGGATCTCCCGTGAATCTTTCCGGCATTAACTATCACCCGGTAGCTTACCACGTGAAAGAAGAAACCGGAATGGTTGACTATGACGAGATGGAACAATTGGCTTTGGAACACAAACCGAAATTAATCGTATCCGGAGCATCCGCTTATTCTCGTGACTGGGATTACAAACGTATGCGCAAAATCGCTGATAAAGTAGGTGCTTTGTTAATGTGCGATATGTCTCACCCTGCCGGTTTGATTGCCAAAGGTTTATTGAACAACCCGATGGAATATTGTCACATCGTGACCACAACCACCCACAAAACCCTTCGCGGACCTCGTGGTGGTATGATCCTTCTTCCGAAAGATTTCCCGAATCCTTGGGGATTAAAAACTCCGAAGGGAGAAATCAAGATGATGTCACAAGTAATTAACTTTGCCGTATTCCCGGGACAACAAGGTGGACCGCTTGAACACGTGATCGCAGCTAAGGCTGTTGCTTTCGGAGAGGCGCTGTCTGACGAGTACACCGAATACGCAAAACAAATGCTGGCTAACGCCAGAGCTATGGCCAAAGCATTCGTGGAAAAAGGTTACAAAGTTGTTTCCGGTGGTACTGACAACCATTCCATGTTGATTGACCTAAGAACCAAATTCCCGGAATTAACTGGTAAGAAAGCTGAAAACACGCTTGTTAAAGCTGACATCACGATCAACAAGAACATGGTTCCGTTCGATACCCGTACCCCATTCTCTACATCAGGTCTCCGTGTAGGAACCCCGGCAATCACTACCCGTGGTTTGAAGGAAGAACATATGCCTATCATCGTGGACATGATCGACAGAGTATTGAGCGCCCCGGACGATGAAACCGTAATCGCACAAGTAAAGAAAGAAGTAAACGCTATGATGAGCGACAGACCCATGTTCGCCTGGTAATAAGACTTTCTAAATATACAAAAAGACCGCAACATGGATTGCGGTCTTTTTTATTTGTTAATTAGTATTTAGTCTATCACGAGATTTCATGGCAATCTTGCATTTGGATCTCACTGTATCTCAAGGTAAATACACCGGTATCCCGCCTATGTCTCGCTAAGAGGTTAACGATAGATTAACGATAGGTCAACGATACGGGGAATTAATGTGTTCCCGATATTATGTTCTCACAATCATCATATTAACGAGACTACGGCAAGACACGAGCGAAATAGACTGTCAATACCATTACTTCCCACCTCGTCCTTTCTTTACCTTCCGGGAATTCTTTTTTATATCCTTCAGCCCTTTTTTCATTGCATTATATAATAATGTACCAGCCGAACGAGCAAACACAACTTGCTCGTCTCCCGCATCCAAAGTTACGGATGCTATTATTCGCTGAAAATAAATCCGAGCGCCCAAGGAAACATCATACACGGCAATACAGACTTCCGACTCGCTCTTCTGGTAAGAAAGTGGTCCCCCGGGATAAATCAAATCACTGACCTCATTACGCACTTTTCGAGTCTTGGCAGTCATCACATACTTGTAATCCGTCGTTTTCTTCAACGTCTCCATCACTTCGGGAGACAACTCAAAAGTGAGTTTGTCATGAGACAGGTATTTCAAGGATATATCATTTAAAAAATAAATAGAATCCCCTCCCATTTTTTTCAATTCCTTTAATAAATCACGTGTCAACCCTTCCCTGTCCATGAGAGGTAACTGAGTTTCCACGTTCGTCACCAACCATTTACCCGTCGTGAAATCCAAACTTTTCGGGGACTCGTATAAATGCATATAACTGGGAGTAGCACACGAAACAGCCATCACCACTAAAATCAATAAAACGCCGTACTTCATCATGATTCTTATTTTATAGTGTTTCCAATCCTTCTCTAAAATTCTTGTATTTTAAACGAGGTAATAGCTCCTCCTTCATCCGGGAAGTATCCCCGTAATATGACACTCGCTTTTTCATATTTCACGCTTTATCAGATCATAATAATACATATCTATCACCCGTCCGTTTTTAATCGCAGCATCACGCAAAATAGCCTGTCTGGTAAAACCGACTTTTTCCAACACTTTCATCGAGGCCGGATTATACTCGTAAACAGAGGCAAACAAACGAATAATTCCGGTTTCCCGAAACACGTAATCAACCAACAACGCAACAGCCTCGCTCGTAATTCCCCGCCCCCAATAGTCCTCACCCAGCCAATAACCGACCTCTGCACTAAGGCGCTCCACGTCTGTCAAGGGTACGATCCCAACTCCTCCCACGGCCTCCCCCGCAACCTCTATGGCAAAATTCTGGACATAAGGCTGGGCCTGTTCCATCCGGATATACTTATCGGCATCCAACATTGTATACGGGTATGGAAGTCCATCCCGCACGTTATTCCATATTTTCACGTTATTAATATGTTTCACTAATGATACTATATCCGACAACTTCCACTCCCGCAACCTAAAATTTTCCTGTCTACTTCTTATTTCCATAAATCCATGTTATAACCTTATCCGAGTTCTAAAATTATTTATTATTTTATATCTTTTTCAACTTCTATCGCAAAAAAGATTATAAATGAGTAATAAATCCACATAAATTGTAGAATGATGGGTATATTAAAATGTTAATTTGTAACCTTTTCGAAACAAAAAAAACAATTTCCAGTAGTAAAAATACTTATTTTTATATAGATCGATAGAAAAAAGAAGAAAAACATTGCAAATGCAATTTATATTCATTAAATTTGAAACAAACACTAAGTATGATAAGATTCATATTACATAGTATCCTCATTCTTGTGGTAACACAACTCAGCAATGTTGCCATGGGATTGATCATGACAGAATCTCAACATACAGCGGCAACCTACCAACTAGCACAATTACATGACTCCATAAACAAGGGACAAAAACTTGATTTTCAGAATCAATATCCCAGCCCGTTAATCCGGACTTCACTTGTCAGCATGACAAGATCAGAGCTACCCTGCCGGGTTCGGGTGATGCTGGACGGGGTCTACAAACAGGCAAATGAAAGTCTTACCATTAACAAGGAGGCAGATCACACGGGAATACACGACGTATTCATATCGCACCCCAAGCGATATTTCCATGAACTCTGTTTGTTAATTATTTGAAACCTCACGCACATATGGCACGTATCTTGTACTAAGACAAGATGTTTACACGGTTAAGTATTATCCTTTGATATAAATAACAGAACAACGCTGGGAACGTTGTATATATATACACACACAACACACAAGAAGATGAAAACAACTTTATTCAGTAAGAACCGGAACGAGAAAAATTACGAGTTATTTTTCGAATCAGATGAATTGCATCGGGTGCAATATCTATTAGAAACCAAACAATTCGGGGAACTTTCCGAATTACAAAGTTCAGAGGACGAGGACACAGGGATTAAATTAAAACTCTCATTAGCTGAACGCGGAAAATTGGTGACGGCACAACTCTTCGAGTACATCATGTCAGCTTACGAGGCAGTATCACCGATCATGACTTTCCGTAATAAAGAGGCTGTGGCTCTTTCAGGAGCCGTAACGCTCGACGAATAGACATTTTTTAAATAAACGGGTTCCCGAAAAATCGAGAACCCGTTTATTATTTATTATATCCTTAAAACTTACGGAAGATAATCCGTGTACAGAATTCCATTCAAATAGTCGATCTCGTGTTGAAATAACTGAACTATTCTCATTCTATTGTTTTATTGGCTTTAAACAAAAGCCCTTTTCTGACAAAATACATGAATGTGCCTATCGTGGTCATGAAAGAAATAAAATCTGCCATGGGCATACTACTCCACACGCCTGTAATCCCCCAAAAACGAGGCAATATTAACAAAAACGGTATCAAAAATAACAACTGTCGGGAAAGAGACAAAAATATAGAGACTTTAGCTTTCCCGATGGATTGAAAAAAATTCGTGATAATAATCTGGCACCCCGCAAGAGGGAACATCAAACAAGTCACCCTCAAACCAAATTTAGATAGATTCATCAACTCGTGATTATCCGTAAACATCCCCACAATTGCCGAAGGAAACAACTGGCTCAATAAAAAACCAAATGTCATAATAGAAACCCCAGCAATCAAAGCGTAGCGTAAAGTCTTACATACCCGGTCAAAAAGAAGCGCCCCGTAATTAAACCCAATTACCGGCTGCATCCCCTGTGTCACCCCAATCTCGATCATGATAAACAAAGTCAGTACCCGATTCACAATCCCATAGGCCCCGATAGCCAAGTCACCACCATAGCGCATAAAACTGTTATTCAATATAATGACCACCGAACTGGCGCACACGTTCATTAAGAAAGGTGACATCCCGATGGAAAAAATACTCATGATAATCCGACTTTTCAATTTAAATATTCCCGGTTTAAAACGTATCGTTGTGTTCTTATTCAGATAGTGACTCACGATCCAGATTAAACCGATCGACTGGGAGATCACCGTGGCTAATGCAGCTCCCCGGATTCCCCAATCCAAATGAAAAATGAATATCGGGGCCAAAATAATATTGGCAAATACGGTCAGTAAAGAACTCAACATAGCCTTCTTCGGGTATCCCGTGGCTCGCATCACGTTGTTCAGACCGATAAAAGTAAAAGCAATCGGATTTCCTATCAAAATCACCTGCATAAAATCCCGGGCGTAAGGTAAAGTCGCCGGACTAGCCCCAAAGAAATGCAAGATCGGATCTAAGAATATCAAGGTCAATCCTCCGAAACAAACCCCGTTAATCACGCATAACAACAACACGTTCCCCAAGACAGAATTCGTTTTCTCCGTGTCTTTCTGCCCGAGATAAATCGAACTGATTGTAGCCCCCCCGATTCCTACCAAAGTCGAAAAAGCAATAATCAGGTTCATCAAGGGAAAAGTGATCGCTAAACCCGATATAGCTAACGGCCCCACGCCATGCCCGATAAAAACACTATCAATAATATTATACAACGACGTTACTGTCATCCCGATGATTGCAGGGATTGAATACTGTAACAATAACTTTCCGACTGGCTTTGTCTCCAAAACCTGCGATGCATTAATACTCGACATAACTCTTTATCCTCCTTCTATTAAAATAAAACACCTCTTGATGGAATGGTCGTGATTGACCCACTATTTTCAGAAATATAACCCGAATAGAGGACACAAAGATAATAAAACTCGTCGTTTATTTTAGATTTTAAATTTTAGATTCTAAATTTTAGATTCCAACCACACAAAGCCGACGCTTTTTGATTCCCTACTTTTAGCTTTTAACTTTCTCGTTCAAACCGCACAAGGCCGACGCTTTTTGATTTCATTCTAAATTTTAAACTCTAAACTTTAAACTTTTATCGTTGGGGTCTTTTTTTTAACAAATTCCCGATTCGCCCCAGTCCCCAACGTAAAAGGATTGGCAAAGCGGCCTCCCACAACAAGGGTGAAATATTTTTAAACATCATTCCCAACATCGGGATTTGTCCTTCCGCCTCTTCTCCCCCGTCATGCTCCCTGTTTTCTCTTCGTTTAGAAAAAAACAAAGAAGAAATCCCGGCAAACAAAATCCGCCCGGAATGATCATGTATGAACTTAAAATCCTCGTTTATTTTCTGTTCCTGCACCCGGCAACTCTCACGCACCCGGCGCTGTTCCGCCATCAACATGTCCAGCGGGGTCGGTTGTCTCTTCATTATCTTTTTCATCCTTACTCATCATTGCTGTTATAATCTCGTTCATCACCTTAGACGTGATCTTTCTCTTGAAAAACATCGTTATCCCGAACAACAACAGGTACATCCCAACCACCAACACGAATCCCAAAGCCATGCTACCTAATAATTCTCCCAAGAAAAAACCTAACGCCAGGAACAAAAATAAAATGGCAAAAAAAGCCAATAAAACCAAAACAATACCATACGAAAAGACTGCCATTGTCTTGGCAACCCTTTCGTATGTATTCAATTTTAATAGCTCTAGCCTCAATTCCACGTAAGTTGAAATATCCTCTTTCAACTCAGCAAACGTCTTCTCGGCAATATTCTCCATAAGCTATTACTTCGTTTCCGTAGCAGTCTTCCCCGCAACCTTTTCAGCTACATGATTGACATCCTCGGTCACGTGTTCTTTCACGTTCTCGGCCTTGTTTTTTGCTTTTGAATAAACATCCTTCACCTCTTCCTTCACTTTAGACACGGCATGATCAAATTCTTCCGCTAATTTTTTACGATTATCAGCTACCATTAAATAACCTACAGCAACTCCTACAACAGCGCCAATACCTAGCCCTATCAGTAGATTTGAAGTTTCATGTTTCATATTCTTTAATTTTTATGTTCGTACCTAATTTAACGAACTGAAACATGAAAAGGTTCTCTTTTTAGTGATTTTTTTACGAATATTTTTAACGAGTGATAAAATGTATTTTCGAAGGGTCATAACGCTCGGGAACAGTCGATTGCTCGTCTGCCGATCGCCCGATTGCCACAACGGCAAACGGTACGAATTCCGATGACAAGTGAAACAAAGTTTTCACTTGATGAACCCGGTGCATCTGAGGATAAATTCCAACCCAAGTGGTTCCCAGTTTCTCCCCGTAGGCCTGCAACATCAGGTTTTGGACACACGCTCCCAGCTCTTGGGGCCAGTTTCCCCCGTCAAGCCCGGCCCGGCGGGTATTACAACAAACCAGAATCGCGGCCGGGGCTGTTCTTAAAGCCATCCCTTCCGGTAAAGTCTCAGCCAAAGTATCAAGATGTTCCCGATCTTCTATCACGAAAAACTCCCAGGGACGGCGATCTTTAACCGAAGGCGCATACATGGCCGCTCTCAGCAATCGCTCGATCGTCTCCACGCACACCTTGTCCGGAGCATAATTTCTCACGCTACGACGTCCCACGATAGCCTCGTTCACGGCTGCCATATCCGTGAACTTCTGGCTACACATTTCCGTTGCCAGTTCCCGAACCCGCGGGATAATTCTCATGAAATGATCACTTCCTTTATGAACAGCCAGCAAGGTTTCATTTTCCCATGTTTCTATGATCATCAACACGTTATCCAAACGATTATTTTCAAGTATTTCGTACCCGATACACCCCTTTTCCTGCCTTGACAATTCAGACATCTCACGCAAAAGTTCCATAACTTGAGCGCAAACCTCGCTCTTCACCTCAATTGTAACATTTATCCTGATCATACACTCAAATTTTGAAATTGCACATTTGTTCTCCCCACCGCTCTCTTTCATAAAAACGGTCAAAATTATAAAAGTTAGAGGACTTTTTAATAACCAAAATGTACTTTTATTCGTAAATAACATAAACTTTAAAAGAAAAATAGAAGATGAAAACAAAACAAGCTTTCAAAAAGATATGGATAGTTGCCCTTCTGGTCACAACAATTGGGACATTGTGGGCTCAACAACAAACATCAAAAGAGAAATTCTCCCTCCCACCTTTACCTTACGAAATGAATGCCCTCACTCCCGTTATCAGTGAAGCCACCATAAAACTACATCATGGTAAACATCTGAAAACTTACATTGATAACCTGAACAAATTGATCGTGGGGACACCATTCGAAAATTGTGACCTCGAAACCATTGTCAAGAACTCCACCGGGGCAATATTCAATAACGCCGCACAAGCGTTAAACCATATTATCTATTTCAACTCTTTCTCCCCGAAAGCGGAACACACCCCATCAGGAGCACTGCTTTCAGCCATTGAGAAAGAATGGGGTTCATTCGATAATTTCAAAAAAGAATTCACAACAGCTACCACCTCGTTATTCGGGTCTGGATGGGTATGGCTCGCAAAAGATAAAAAAGGGAAATTATACATTTTGTCCGAAAATAACGCCGGGAACCCTATCACGAAAGGTTACACCCCAATACTGGGAATCGATGTTTGGGAACACGCCTACTACCTTGATTACCAGAATCGCCGTCCGGAACACATTGAAAAACTATGGACAATTATAGATTGGAGTACTATCGGGGCCCGTTACAAGTAGCCCAAAATATTAAAAATAAACAGTCATGACATTTTCACGAACAAACATCTATATTTGTAAGTTTAAAAAAAGAACAAATAATGATAAACCCATTAGATATTATTCGTAAATATTACATGTTGGATTCCCTCGCCGGGCAATCCCTCCTCATACATAGCCAACTCGTTCGAGATAAGGCACAATCACTGGCTATCCGACATCCCGAAATGGATCTGGATATACCCTTCATTCAAGAGGCTGCCATGCTCCACGACATAGGGATTTTTCTCACGAAGGCCCCAGACATCGGTTGTTTCGGAGAACATCCCTACATCTGCCACGGTTACCTAGGTGCCGATCTGCTACGCACGGAAGGTCTTCTGCGCCATGCCCTTGTATGCGAACGACATACCGGGGCTGGTATATCACTCGAAATGATCAAAAAGAATCATTTACCTTTACCTCAACGGGACATGCTTCCTGTCACTCTCGAAGAAAAACTAATTGCTTTTGCCGACAAGTTCTATTCGAAGACCAATTTAACGCGGGAAAAGAAACTAGGTAAGATCAGGGCAGAAATGGCCTTTTATGGCGAAGAAACTGCCGCTCGTTTCGAAGAATGGTGTGAACTTTTTCTTTAAAATATGATCTAATTTTTACAACTTTCACCCGTATCATCACGTATTTTACTCGTAATTAAATACGTGATGCGGTTATGGAAGATTTAAACAATTGGATTATAGCTACCAATGATTTCATCTGGACCTATATACTAATAGCCCTGCTCATCTGTATCGGGGTCTACTTTACCTTCAAAAGTAAATTCGTACAATTTCGAAATATCCGGGAAATGTTCCGTCTACTTGGCGACGGGATTATAAGCGAGAACCCCAAAAATTCAGTTTCTTCTTTTCAAGCATTTTGTATCGCAACCGCTTCACGGGTAGGCACTGGTAACTTGGCAGGAGTAGCCACAGCCCTAGCCTTAGGAGGACCGGGAGCTATATTCTGGATGTGGCTCATCGCCCTCATTGGTTCCGCCTCAGCCTTCATCGAATCCACGCTAGCCCAAATATATAAAGAAAAAGGAGAACGTTCATTCATCGGGGGACCTGCTTTTTACATGGAAAAAGGGCTAAAAAAACGTTGGCTAGGGATTCTTTTCGCAGTCATCATTACCATCACCTTTGGCCTTGTATTCAACTCGGTACAGGCAAATACCATTACCTTGGCATTTCATGAAGTCTTCGGGACAAGCCGTGTCTGGCTGGGAATCATTTTAACCTTGTTCACCCTACTAGTCATATTCGGTGGAATACACCGGATTGCCGTCATATCCGGGATCATCGTCCCCCTTATGGCTATCGCATACATTCTACTTGCCGCTTTCATCTTATTCACGCACCTTGGAACATTACCCCATGTCATTGGTTCTATTTTCACGAATGCATTAGGATTTGAACAATTCGCAGGCGGGGGATTAGGAGCTATCGTCATGCAAGGTGTCCGGCGAGGACTTTTTTCAAATGAAGCAGGTATGGGATCTGCCCCGAATGCGGCAGCAACAGCAGCCGTCTCCCACCCGGTAAAACAAGGATTAATCCAAGCCCTTAGTGTTTTCACCGACACGTTAATCATTTGCAGCTGTACGGCATTCATCATCCTGCTTTCGGATGTTCCGCTAGACGGCACGGTGAAAGGAATTCAACTAACACAAATGGCCCTATCCCACCAAATCGGAAGCGTGGGAGGACAATTCATTGCCATATGTATACTCCTGTTTGCTTTCAGTTCCATCGTGGGTAACTATTCATATTGCGAAACAAACTTATTTTTCATCTCCAAGAATAAAACCTATTTACAACTTTACCGGATTATCGTGGGAGGCATGGTCATGTTCGGATCTATTGCCGCCTTAGATCTTGTATGGAATATTGCTGATTTATTCATGGCAATCATGGCCATAACGAATTTGATTGCAATCGTGTTATTAAGCAAAATAGCATTAAAAGCATTACAAGACTACAATCGTCAACGTCGTATCAGTAAGAAAAATATCATATTCAAATCCTCATCCATCTTGGAGTTAAAAGATTCCACGAGTGAATGGGAATAAAATGATTTTTTTTTTAACTTTGCAACAAACAGAAGGGATTGACATGATGATAGATCTATGTGTAATTTTCTCCTGTCGCTGCACTTAAAACAGGAAAAAGACAGCATTAAAAATAAATAGTAGAGATATAAAAGATGAGATTTGACGAGCTGGAACTAGAGGATTCATTGTTGCAAGGATTAGATGCCATGAATTTTCAGGAAACAACCCCTATACAAGAATTAACAATCCCTGTTATCTTAGAGGGAAAAGATTTAATCGCCTGTGCACAAACAGGCACTGGAAAAACGGCTGCTTACACCCTTCCGATTTTAAATAGACTAATCAAAGAAGAGAACCGAACAGATACGGTAAAAGCTGTGATTATGGCTCCCACCCGGGAATTAGCCCAACAAATAGACGTACAATTCGAGGGATTTTCTTATTTCCTCCCCGTTTCAACGGTTGTCGTCTACGGAGGGGGGGATGGAAGTTTATGGGATCAACAGAAGAAAGCGTTACGCTTAGGTGCGGATGTTGCCATCGCAACACCGGGACGATTGATCGCACATCTACAACACAGTGATGTAGACCTTTCACAAGTAAAATACTTTATCCTAGACGAGGCCGACCGGATGCTGGACATGGGATTTTTTGATGACATCATGCAAATCGTGAACAAACTGCCCAAAGACCGACAAACCATACTCTTCTCGGCCACAATGCCACCGAAGATACGGCAGTTAGCCCAAAACGTACTTCGTGACCCGGTAGAAATTAACGTGGCGGTATCCAAACCCAACGAAGCCATCATGCAAGCCGCCTACATTTGCCACGAAAATCAAAAAATGGGTATTATCGAAGAACTTTTCAGCAAACCGGTCTTACACAAAACGCTAATTTTTGCCTCTTCCAAACAAAAAGTAAAAGACCTCGCCTTCACCTTAAAACGTAAAAAATTTAATGTAGCAGCCATGCACTCTGACTTAGAGCAATCAGAGCGGGAATCTGTTATGATGGATTTTAAAAATAATAAAATAGATATACTTGTCGCCACTGATATCGTGTCCCGTGGTATAGATATTGATGAGATCGGATTGGTAATCAACTTTGACGTTCCTCACGATCCGGAAGATTATATTCATCGTATCGGACGAACTGCGAGAGCCAGTGCGGAAGGTGTTGCTTTAACTTTTGTCTCTGGAGCTGAACAAGGGAAGTTCTATCGCATAGAACAGTTTATCGAAGAAACGATTTATAAAATACCACTCCCAACTCACTTGGGAGCAGTACCAGAATACAATCCGAAAGCTTTCGAACACGGCTCATCAAAAGGCAGAGGACGAAAACCTAATGGCCGTTCTTTCGTAAAAAAGAAAAATCACGTTAAGAGAGAAGGAGGCTCAAACTAAAATAAATAACCTATTAAAACAAAACATTTATGATTCTAAACGCTGGAAATATATTACTTATTGGATCTATCCTATTATTTGTCAGTATCGTTGTCGGAAAAGCTGGATTTCGCTTTGGAGTTCCCGCCTTACTTCTCTTTCTGGGAGTAGGAATGCTTTTTGGAACTGACGGTCTTGGAATAGAATTCAATAACCCACAAACCGCACAATTTATAGGAGTTATTGCATTAAGTATTATATTATTTTCCGGTGGTATGGATACAAGTGCAGCAGAAATCAAACCTGTTTTAGGCCAGGGAATTGTTCTCGCCACGGTCGGAGTCATGCTTACCGCTTTACTCACGGGATATTTTATTTACTACATCACAAATCTAGGGAACAGTTTTATCACCCTGAATTTCACGGAATCATTGTTACTCGCCTCCGTCATGTCGTCTACCGATTCTGCTTCCGTGTTCTCGATTCTCCGTTCCAAACGACAAGGGCTAAAAGAAAACCTACGCCCCATGTTAGAGCTGGAAAGTGGTAGTAATGACCCGATGGCCTATATGTTAACAATATTGCTTATTGGGATTATTCAATCAGGAGAGAGTAGCTTAAGTAACACGATACTGCAATTCATCATGCAGATGAGTATCGGTGCCGTATCCGGTTACCTGTTAGGAAGATTGGCCGTGTACTGTATCAATAAGCTAAACATCAACCAATCACTATATCCCGTTCTTTTACTAGCCTTCGTGTTCTTCATTTTCTCGTTTACTGATCTAGTAAAAGGTAACGGTTACTTAGCTGTTTATTTAGCCGGATTAGTAGTTGGAAATCATAAAGTAGTACACAAAAAAAGTCTTACCACCTTCTTTGATGGTATTACTTGGCTATTCCAGATTGTAATGTTCCTCACATTAGGACTTTTAGTAAACCCGGCAGAATTACTCCCGGTTGCAGTATTAAGTATTCTTATTGGAATATTCATGATCATACTGGCACGCCCGATAAGTGTATTTTTATGCCTTCTTCCATTCCGAAAGATGACAACTAAAGCACGGGCATACGTCTCATGGGTGGGTTTACGAGGAGCTGTTCCTATCATTTTTGCCACCTACCCCCTAATCGCAAATATTCAGCATGCATCATTAATATTTAACGTGGTGTTCTTCATTACCATTCTTTCTTTGGTTATACAGGGAACAACAGTCAGTTTCATGGCGAAACTACTCGGTTTGTCAACCCCCGAAGAACGTAAAAACGTCTTTAACGTTGAACTACCCGAAGAAATTAAAACCGCCATGTCCGAAATTGAAGTCATCCCTTCCATGCTG
Organism: Butyricimonas sp.; assembly: GCA_019423345.1. Lineage (GTDB taxonomy): Bacteria > Bacteroidota > Bacteroidia > Bacteroidales > Marinifilaceae > Butyricimonas. The sequence continues at coordinate 137,973 of JAHZBN010000005.1, forward strand.
GCAAAAGGCGACAAATTAATGGATTTGGTATTACCTGATAACACGTTGGTCGCCTTGATTAAAAAGAATGATTCATATTGTGTTCCCAAGGGAAAAACCAAACTACATACCGGGGATAAGTTACTCGTGATCACGGATGACGACGAAGCTCTCATGAAGACTTACGAAAGTTTAGGAATCACGGATTATTCTATTCAGAAAAATGCCTGACATGGGCTTACAGTAGCAAATCAATGATAAGAAAAATTACACTTTATAGTAATTTTCTATCATATGATAAAAACTAAATATTTGTATTGACAAACAAATTGTCATATAATTGTGCAATCAAAACAGAACCACTAAAAAAATTAAATTTATGAGCATTAAAGGAACAAAAACAGAACAAAATTTATTGAAATCATTTGCTGGCGAATCACAAGCCAGAAGTCGTTATACCTTTTTCGCTAGTGTAGCCAAAAAAGAAGGATTCGAACAAATCGCAGGAGTATTCATGGAGACTGCCGAACAAGAAAAAGAACATGCTAAGAGATTCTTTAAATTCTTGGAAGGCGGAATGGTTGAAATCACCGCTTCTTATCCCGCCGGTGTAATCGGAACAACCGCAGAGAACTTGAAAGCTGCTGCAGAAGGGGAAAACGAAGAATGGTCAGATCTCTACCCGGAATTCGCTAAAGTTGCCGAAGAAGAAGGATTTACTGCCATTGCAGCTGCATTCCGTAACATTGCTAAAGTGGAAGCAGAACACGAAGCTCGTTACAGAACGCTTTTAGCTCGTGTTGAAGCCGGTAAAGTATTCGAGAGAGACGAAGTGATCCTGTGGCAATGCCGTAACTGCGGTTTCGTTTATGAAGGTAAAACTGCACCGAAAGCATGTCCTGCTTGTGCTCACCCTCAAGCATATTTCGAAGAAAAGAAAAACAATTACTAATCATACTTGTAATTGAGGATAAAAAACTAAAAGTTGAGACAGATGTCTCAACTTTTAGTTTTTTTATTTTTACCCATCACGAAGAAATCACAACTCGATTTTCGTTATATTCGCGACAAAGAAACAGAAATCTATTTTTTAATTGATAAAATAAAGTCATTATGAAAAAAGTAATCAACTCACCGAAAGCTCCGAAGGCTATCGGTCCCTACAGTCAAGCAATTGAAGCAAACGGAACACTTTACATCAGTGGTCAACTTCCTATTGACGTGAATACCGGAAAATTCGTTGAAGGTGGAGTAAAAGAACAAACAGAACAATGTTTGAAAAACATCGGTTACATCCTGGAAGAAGCCGGATATACTTTTGACAACGTGGTTAAATCAACTTGTCTATTGGGAGATATGTCTTATTTCGCTGATATGAATGAAATCTACGCTAAATATTACAAGACAGATTGTCCTGCCCGTGCAGCTTTTGCGGTAAAAGCTCTTCCGATGGGTGCCATGGTGGAAATTGAAACCATCGCTGTAAAATAAAGATAAAAACGGCTGGTTCAGCCGTTTTTTCATTTTTTTTTTCTTACCTTAGGGAAAAGTAGTGCATAACTTAAAATATACATTATGAGAATATTCGGTTTACTCCTTATGCTTGCCCTATTTTTCTCCTGTGCATCTCAAAAAGAGGTAGCCCAAAATATAAAAGGGCGTTGTGCTATAAAAGATTCTACACAATACGAATTAATTGTTTTTGATTCGGGATTCGATTTTTGGTTGGCAAGTCACCAGAGCGTGGCCAGTCAGCACTCAGAAAGTTATTACCAAAGTATGAATCACCTGTATGCTATCGAATGGAACAGAAGATATGCTGCCGGCGATCCGAGAATCAACAGTTACATCGATTACAGCCTGAACAGAGATTACGGGTTTGATTTTAATTACAAACTCTACATGTATTTCAGGTTCTTTGAGGACACAAATAGGATAAAACTAATCCCAGGAAACAGAAATCCTTAATATTTTAGATTTAACGATTTTAGATTTTAAATTCTAGCCGCACAAACTACCTCTTCTTTTAATCTCTCAATCTAAAATCATAAATCATTAAATCTAAAATTACTTGCTCTTTTTATGGCCTCTGGGGTACCCAAGTCGAGACATCGGCCATCGTGCCGGAAAAGCTCGATAGGATGTTCTTTTGCCTGTGCCAGATGCTCATCGATGATAGAGAACACTCCCCGATGAATGATATGCTTTAAATACTCCGGGCTAAGAACCTGAATCCCGCAGTAATTGAACTCCGTGGCCCCGTAAAAGCCTTCATCCACAATCTTCTGCTCCCCGGTTCGCTTGTTCTCCCAACCTTTCAAAATACCGTGATTAAACTTCAAAACCCGATCTGCAACAGCCCGTTGCACGGCCAGCGTGGCGTATGCCTCACGTGATTCATGCTGACGAACGAGAGCCTTCAAATCCAAATCTGTTAAAATATCCACGTTATGAATAAGCACGGGTTTCCCCGGAATAAATAATTCCCGGGCCTTCAAAACCCCTCCTCCCGTATCCAGTAACTCATCTCGTTCATCGGACAAAACAATGTCCATACCGAAATCTCCTTTCTCTTTCAGAAAGAGTTCTACCAGATCGGCAAAATGATGAATATTAATCACCAACCGTTCTACCTGCACTTCTCTCATTCTCTCGATCACCAGTTCCAACAGAGCCTTTCCTTTCAACTCCACCAAAGCTTTCGGGCGATCGTTGGTCAACGGCCGCAGCCGGGTACCTAAACCGGCTGCAAAAATCATCCCATTCATCTATATCTCAATAATATTATTTTTAATCGCATACATCACCAATGCCGCCGTGTTCCGACACCCTGTTTTACTAAGCAAATTCGCCCGGTGCTTGTCTACTGTACGTTTACTTATAAACAATTCGTCCGCAATCTCTTGATTCGACAATCCCTTACACACGTGATACAAAATCTCCAACTCCCGCTCCGAAATATCATTATCCACGGTTTCTGGTGCCTCACTTTTGTTATCACGCATATTATTCAAAATATTTACCAACAATTCTTCCGAGAAAAAACTCTCCCCTTCCGCCACCTTCTGAATAGCCGTTACCACCTTATCAATTCCCGAATTCTTCAACAAGAATCCCTTTGCACCCGCATCAATCATCTTGTAATAATACTGCTCATCTCCGTACATGGAAAGAACAATAATCTTCAAATTGGGTTTCATTTTCATCGCCTCGATCGTGGCATCAATACCATTCATCTCCGGCATCTCTATATCCATCAGTACGACATCACAATCAACAAACGACAAATTCTCAATAAACTCCCTCCCGTTCGAGGCCTCGTAAATATGTCGAACGAAATCCTGAGTCGAAAGCAATAACTTCAACCCCTCCCGGAACAACTTGTGGTCATCAACCAGATATATTCTCAATTTATCCATAAAACAAGATTTACTTACACTTTATAAAAGCCCTGGCAATCATTCCCCGGCCCGACTCGCTGGAAATCTTAATATCTCCATTTCCCGAATTCAACCGATACTGCATGTTGCTCAATCCCATCCCGCCATCACTTTCGGCCTGTTTCACGTCAAACCCCATGCCATTATCCTCGTATTCCAAGTATAAAACATCCCCCTGTAACTGTAAGTCAATACTAATCTTACTGGCATTAGCATGTCGCAACGTGTTATTGATCAACTCGCAAATCACCCGGTACATGATTACTTCCACGTTATATACGAAACGACGATTATCAATATTTGTTTTAAAATTTATACTAATACCTTCAGCCGGACGCAACTTTCGAATAAATGACTCCGTGGCATCCTTTAAACCAAAATTATTCAATATATGAGGACTAATATTAGCCGAAATCTCCCGCACGCTAGTGATTGCCTCATCAACTGCTTGTTTCAAATTTCCTTTGATCTTGTCGTTTACTTCCGGCGAATTTTTTTCCTCGAAACCGGAAAGTAACATTTTTATAACACTTAATAAAGGACCTAATCCATCATGCAGTTCCTTGGCAAAACGCTGGCGCTCCTGTTCCTCCGTGCGGATAACTGCCGATAGTACCCTTTTTTCCGTTTCACTCCGTATACCATCTAGCCGACGTAAAAACTGGAACACCTTTCGTATATAAAACGCCCCGATAGCAAAAGCCAACGAAATAACAAATGACAACCACACTTTCGTCTGGTACAACTCCTCCGACTCCCCTCTATGCATCGAAGGAACCAATTCTATCGCTCGATAAATCGCCATCAGAAAAAAGCCCGTTGAAATCAAAATCCAAGCGGCATTAAACTTCGTCCGCTTAAACAAACTGATCGCAAATCCCATGGCCACGATTTGCAACAACAAAGACAAATATACAACTATTTGTGTAACCACGATATATGTATTAGTTAAAAGTTAAAAACTAAAAGATAAAAGCTATGTTCAAATATCGACATTATTTCTAGAATAATCAACCCCTAATTAATTTTATGATTTACGTTCCCCAACTTTATCTTTTAGTTTCTAGTTTTTACCTTTTAGTTTTTAGAACGGGTATCCAATCGCCACGTTAAACACGGAACGCCGGAATCCACCCCGTGAATCAAACAACACGAAACGATTTCCCTTGGGCATTGAAGGATCTTTTACCTTAATTCCCAAATCAAAACGTAATAAAAAGAAATTAGCGTTCAATCTCAACCCCGCTCCCGTGCCAATAGCTATCTGGTTAAAGAAATTGTAATTCAATTTTGCCCCGGAACGATTTTCTTTCGGGTTAATATTCCACACATTTCCGGCATCCACGAATAACGCTCCCTCCAACAACCAAATCAACTTGAAACGGTATTCAATATTTCCCGCCAATTTGAAATCCCCCACGCTATTCGGGTATTTCTCTGTAGCTAAATAAGAACCGGGACCTAATGTCCTAGCCTGCCAAGCCCGGATGTCGTTTGCCCCACCCCCGTAATACGCCTCCTCAAAAGGCAACACCTTCATGTTTCCATACGGGTAACCACACCCCACAAAAAGACGTCCCACAAGCGAATTCGCCCGGTTGATATACCAGTTATAACGATATTCAGCATCTGCTTTCACGAATTGCGCATACCTTACCCCGAAGATTTTGTAATACTTTTCATTCAATGTTCCACTCGCAGAACTTTTACTCCCGGCAATCCCATCTATAACAGAAAGGAAATTCCCCGAAGTCTCCGTGTTTACACGAAAATAACTATAATCCGCAGTTTTCACGTTCACCTGCTGATCCGTGTAAGTGGCGGAGAAAACGGCAGAAAGGATCATGTGATCCGTGTAGGCATTTTTGATATATTCATTCTTCAAACCATCGATAAAATTCTGATCTACATCCTTCATCAACACGTAATTCAGATCGACCAAATCAAAATTATACCGCCATTTCTTGTTTGCCTTCCGCCATAAATAACCGAAACGGGCATTAGCAATAGAACGAGTATAATACGGGGTGTATTCATAACTATACGAAAAAGAAATCGAAGTTTTCGGGGCATAATTCCGCCGGAAATCTTTCATCTTGAAAAACGGCATCCAAAACTGCGGGGTCACGAGCTTCAATTCGGCTCCGATTTCCGAGGTATTAAATATTTTTCCCTCTCCATTGACCTGTTCTTTCCGCAAACTTCCCCAAATACTGGCTGAAATATTCTCTCCCGCACGGAACACGTTACGATGGTTATAAGTAAAATTACCCCCCACTCCCATATTTCCGGAATTATGCGTACCCTCCAAAAACACGTTGTAGGACTGCCTCTTCACGGGTGATAACTGAATCACACAATCCAAGGCTTTCACATCGCCATCCGACTCCACCTCTTTAAAATCGATATTCACCATCTTAAAAAGATTCAGTGCCTGCAATCGCACGTAAGTATCAATCACCCTCCGGGCATCGTACAATTCCATCTGCTGCAACTGAATAGTTTCTATAATCATTTTAGGCTTTATCTTTAGCTTATCCCGGTACAGGATATTATAACCATTGTAATACAACATATTATACATGGAATCAACCTGTTCCGCCGTTAGCATCGGATCATAATCAAAATTTACACTGATATTCCGCACGAAATAACGTCTATAAGCATTACTATCCACGGCATTCTCAACCACTCGCACGAAAACTTTAGCCATATTTTCTTTCGCTACACTCGTCGTGTCAGCAAAAAATTGGATAAAATTTTTCGAGAAATTGAAATACCCTCTTTCCCGAAGCATCTTCGTGATGCGCTCCCGTTCGTCATCCAACACATCAAGATCCAACGATGAGTCTTTCTCCAAAAGAGTGTTCACCGTATCCCGCCGAAAATTAGCCATCAACCCGCTTTCCTCGGCAATCAGATTTTCCCGTCCTCTCCTGTCATCAAATTTCACTTCTTGAATTCGGGTAACAGGTCCCACTTTCACGTAATACTCCACAAGTGCTTTCTTTTTCTTGTAAAAAACAGTATCCGTTACTTGCGCATCATAAAATCCTTTATTATGAAGATACAATTCTATTTGGCTAGCACTTCGTTGTGTCATGAAAGGATCATAAATAACGGGAGCCTCCCCTATACGTCGCAACCATTGGTTAAATTTCTTTTTTTCATTCCTCCCGCTCAAATTATATAATCCTAGATGAAAACGGGCAACCCCCAGGATTCGGGTATTCGGTTTTTGTCGAATATTCCGTTTTAAATCAGACCGATTAAGCTTATAATCATCCACTTTCACCTTTACCCGATCCAACAAATACTCATCTTTCCCGATATACTTGGTCGGAGAACACGAATAAAAAATGAAGAATATAAAAAAAATAAAACTTATCTTGTACGCTACCCGCATGCTCAAAAATCTCAAAAAAATACTATGTTTGTGTTTTATTTTAACCAGCAAGCTTAAAAACGATGCTTAGCAAACACCTAACAAATGTAATTCAAAACCTTGAAAAAAAGAAATTCAGGGAAAAATATAATTTATACAAGGTCGAGGGAGATAAACTGGTACAGGAACTACTCCTCTCCGACATGAAAATAGATTCATTGATTGCCCGCCCCTCTTGGATCGAAAGCAATCAACAACACGTGAAAAAATGTAACACGATCGAGGTAAACGAGATCGAGATGGGACGCATCTCCAATTTCAAATCTCTGCCGGAAGTCATTGCACTAGCTGAAATCCCCGTCAGAACATACAACCCGGATGAGATAAAAGACTCACTATCCGTGGTCCTCAACGGCATTCAAGACCCGGGCAACATCGGCACGATACTCCGGGTCTGCGATTGGTTCGGCATCCGAAATATATTTTGTGACCACGATTGCGCAAACATTTTTAACCCGAAATCCGTTCAAGCAAGCATGGGTGCAATATTCCGGATGAACGTTTTTTACTTGGATCTTGTCGATTTTATCCCCCGATTCACGAACTCTGATTTTCCCTGTTACGGGACATTTTTGGAAGGAGAAAATATCTACCGGATGCATCTCCAAAGCAAGGGATTTATCGTCATGGGAAACGAAGGAAACGGGATTACCGCAGGAATCGAACAACTGGTGAACCACAAAATAACGATTCCCAGCTTTGCACACAGTCTTTATTCGACAGAATCCCTGAACGTGGGCGTTGCCACTGGTATCATCCTTTCGGAATTCAAACGAATAGAATATATAAATAGATAAATCAATTATTCAAAACAAAAAAGGACAGTATGAAAAAATTAGTAATTTTAGTTCTCTTCAGCCTCATCGGTTTAACCACCATGGCTCAATCCTTACCTATAAATATCGGTATTCACGGTGGTTGGAATGACGCAAAAATCAAAGCAAAAGAATATAAAGTAGATTCGCATGGAGGATACATGATAGGTGCCTTCGCAAGAATCAATCTTGGGAGTATTTACCTAGAACCAGCCTTGAACTTTGCACACAAAGAAAGTAAAATCAATGACGAAATCGGTTCTATCGGAAAATTCAAATACAGTTCCATCGACATCCCTGTTATGGTGGGATATAACATTCTCAAACTCCCCATATTCAAATTACGCGGATTCGCTGGTCCCGTTGCATCTTTCGTGACAAAAGATTTAAAAAGCGATTTCAACACGGACAAAATGATGTGGAACGGGAAAATCGGAGCCGGAGTCGATGTATGGAAAGTAACTTTCGATATTGACTACGAATTCGGATTAAAGAAATTCGGAGATGGGGTGAAAGCTCCAAAATCATGGAACTTAACCTTGGGATTCAAGATTATCTAACCCCACCCTATTTCTAATGCAGTTTCCTAAAATCGGTTTACTCGATTTTAGGAAACTATACAGCATTGCCCCAGTTTTACACTACCCAAATATCACTTTTTGTCCCCTCATCACAAAATCAATTCTATATCAATATTTCACATTACATGCTGTCGTTATCTATTCGTTATAGTTCCGTTATATTCCTGCTCCTTAGAACGAAGACTTAACGAAAGGATATCACGAGTTTACCGTATGCGTACAAGCCAATAACAAAAGTAAAAACGGACGTGAATGTTCGATAGACTGAAAAAAATTCGCCAAATACTTGCATTATTCATTTATTCTGTTTTTCTTTGTCCCAATCAATGCAATCTGCGAGGATTGTTTGAATTATAAAGAGGAGTCGAGAGAACGGGCTCATGGAAACTCCGACAACCTGCAAGGCTACTTGCAAGGTGCCAAAACCCGACCTGGGAACCAGGAGTTATAATTTAAGCTGAAAGAAAATGAAAACAGAAACAACAAAACAAAACAGCATTTACTGCACTACAAATTGTAGCATTCTTTTCATTCATTCTATCGCCATGTCTATGCGTATGCGCTGCATGCGCTAATATTTTTTATACCCCGGACTTTTTATTTTAGATTTTTTTGATTTCAGATTTTTGACTGGAAAATTACACGGTAATTTTCAGGACTTCATGAATCGGTTTCAAGGATAAACCGTGTGAAAACGTGTTATTGCATACCATCAAACTATCACTAGAAATCAATTAGTTGCAAGGCAACTAACAGATAAAAAATCACAAACAAAAAATTTATCCATAAAGAAATTGTACAAGATCATGGCTAAAACATACGCAGAAATAAACGATAAAATCAAGAAAGGTACGGCTGTCGTATTGACTGCCGAAGAGGTATCAGAACTGGCAAAAACACTCTCCCCGAAAGAGATTGCGGAGAAAGTAGATGTAGTGACCACGGCCACCTTCGGGGCAATGTGTTCCTCCGGGGCATTCCTAAACTTCGGACACGCTAATCCCCCGATTCGCATGGAGAAAATCGAATTGAACGGAATCCGTGTCAGTGGTGGACTAGCCGCCGTGGACACCTACGTGGGAGCTACTGATTGCAATCCGGAAAACCCCAGTTACGGGGGAGCCCATATCATAGAAGACTTGATTGCAGGTAAAGAAATCACCTTGGAGGCTTGGGGAAAAGGCACGGATTGTTATCCCCGAAAACATATCCAAACAGTGATCACCAAAGACTCGATTAACGAGGCCATCCTGTACAATCCTAGAAATGCCTACCAGAATTATAACGTGGCCACTAATTCCACGGATAAAATTAAATACACGTACATGGGAACCTTACTGCCCAAATTGCGGAATGCCTCTTACAGCACGGCCGGAGAATTATCTCCCCTGTTGAATGATCCGGAATGTCGCACGATCGGCTTAGGAACTCATATTTTCCTCTGCGGAACAGAAGGATACGTCACTTGGAACGGAACACAATTCCATTCCACGAAAGAAACAAACGAATACGGTATCCCTACCAGCAATGCTCGCACGATAGCCGTGATCGGTGACTTGAAGAACATGAGTACAGAATTCCTAAGAGGAGTTTATTACGAGAAATACGGGGTAAGCATGTTTGTCGGTATCGGCATACCTATTCCAATTCTGGATGAAGATCTTGCCCGGAGAGTGTCTATTCGAAATGAACAAATAGAAACTACGGTTGTTGATTACGGAGACGGAAATAAGATTTTAGGTAAAACAAATTACGCCGCCCTGCAAAGTGGAGAAATCGAGGTCAACGGCCATAAAATCAAAACAGCACCCGTTGCCAGCTTGTCAAAAGCACGGCAAATTGCCGAGATTTTAAAGTCATGGATTCAGAAAGGAGACTTCCTACTCACGGAACCCGTTCGCCCCATGCCAACAGGAACGTCATTAAAAGGACTCCAAGAAATTGAAAATTGAAAATGGAGAATTGAAAATGAAACGTGACAATTCCCGCAGTTGGAATCTTAAATCTAAAATCATTAAATCTAAAATCAGAAGCAATCATGACTAAAAAAGTAATATTAACCTTCCCGGTAGACGCAACAGACAGACCTTTGACATACGACTTAATTCGTATTTATGATGTAAAAGTGAATATCCTAAAAGCAGAGATTCAACCAGGAAAGACCGGATCACTCTTGATCGAGATGGAAGCAGATCCCTTGAGAATAGAACAGGCTATTGCTTTCTTGAATGATAACGGGGTAACCGTAAGTCCGGTATCCAGCAAAATATCTTACGATGAATCCCGATGTATTAATTGCGGGAACTGCGCTTCGGCTTGTTTCTCCCACGCCTTGACTATCGAAGCTCCCGACTGGAAACTACAATTCAATCCCGAAAAATGTATTGCCTGCAAGTTATGCTTAAAAGCTTGCCCACTGAAACTTTTCAAGATTGAATTCAGTAATCCAGAAAGCTGCTAAACAATTGAAAATGAAAAATCATAAATAAGTTCGTTATGATCGAGTACAAAAATCGCACATATCGGGAGCATTTGCAGAAAGAGCGCTGGTATTCTTTCACGGTCGCTTACAAAGAGACCGACCTGTGGATCGGAATAGATCAAGCATCTTTCCAAGAAAGCATACCCGCATTCACGGAATCCCGGATTCGAACATTACGGGAAAGCATGGATGCTTACCTGCAAAATGATCCGGATTACGCCACGTCACTCGTTTCCTACGAGGCAAAACCGGGAGCCCCGACCATTTTTCAAGAGATGTCGGAGATGTCCAAAAAATCCGGAATCGGCCCGATGAGTGCGGTTGCCGGGGCTGTTGCCAGCCGAATTGGTCAAGAAATCAAAGAAAAATACGGGGTACGGGAAATCATCGTGGAAAATGGCGGAGACATCTACGCGAACATACAAGAAAACATAGATATTGCCGTGTTTGCCGGCACGTCTCCTCTATCGGAAAAAGTGGGTTTCACCATCCAAGCTGACCAAGCCCCCTTGGGAATTTGTACTTCATCGGGAACCGTGGGTCCCTCCCTAAGTTTCGGGAAAGCGGATGCAGTCATGATTATTTGTAAAGATTGCGCTTTAGCCGACACGTATGCCACGGCTTTTGCCAACGAGATCACAACAACAGATGACATCGCTCCTTGTATCGAAAAAATCGGGAAAACAAAAGACATCCTTGCCGCTATCTGTATCAAAGATGACAAGATCGGGATTCACGGTATTTTTGATTTAAAACTCTTTCATTCTAAACTTTAAATTCTAAATTACAAAAATGGACTTACAAGATCGCATATACATATTGGATGGAGCCACCGGAACAGCTTTGCAGCAATTCTGGTTGACGGAAACCGATTTCCGAGGCGAGGAATTCGCACAACACCCGATCCCCCTAAAGGGAAACAACGATGTGCTGAATATCACCCGCCCGGACGTGATTCGTCAAGTACATCAAAACTATATTGATGCGGGAGCCGATATTATCGAAACCAACACTTTCAATGCCAATGCTATTTCACAAACCGAATATGGTTGTTCAGCATGGGTGGAACGCTTTAACTTGGAAGGCGCCCGTCTGGCAAAAGAAACCGCATCTGCTTGTAAAGAACGGAAAATTTACGTGGCTGGAAGTATCGGACCAACCGATAAATCCCTGACCCTCGCCCCCGATCCCGATCAACCAACTTACCGAATCGTGGATTTCGATACGCTGGCCAATGCATACGCCAGTCAGGTAACAGCATTAATAGAAGGTGGCGTAGACTTGTTACTGGTTGAAACCATCTATGACGGGCTGAACGCAAAAGCCGCTCTTTACGCTATTGCGAAAGTACAAGAAGAAAAGGGTACACATCTTCCCGTGATGCTTTCCGCCACGGTAAACGACAAAAGTGGACGTACTCTGACCGGACAATCACTAGAGGCTCTGTTCACAAGCCTTTCCCACTACCCGATTCTCAGCTTTGGCCTGAACTGTTCATTCGGGGCGAAGGAATTACACCATTTCCTGCGGGAACTGGCTCCACGCATCCCGTGTTACATCAGCATATACCCGAACGCAGGGCTACCGAATGAAATGGGGGAATACGACGAATCACCGGAATTTACCGCTCTTTGTCTCCAAGACATGGCAAAAGAAGGATTGATCAATATTGCCGGAGGATGTTGCGGAACGACACCGGAACACATCCGGGCTATTGCAAAAGCCTTGAAAGACATTCCACCTAGAAAAGTCCCGACATCCAACCACCAATTAAAAGTGAGTGGCCTTGATACAGTCTTGGTGGATAAGGAATTAAACAATTTTATCAATATAGGCGAACGTACAAATGTGGCAGGCTCCGCTAAATTTGCCCGTCTTATCCGGGAAAAAAATTACACGGAGGCCGCCACGATCGCCTGGAAACAGATCGAGGCAGGAGCGTCTATCATCGACATCAACATGGATGATGCCATGTTGGACGGCACGGCCGAGATGGAACGTTTCGTACGAATCATCAGCAACGAACCGGATATTGCCAAAGCGGCTTTCATGATAGATTCTTCCAAGTGGGAAACCATCCTTGCCGGGTTAAAAAACACGCAAGGAAAATGTATTGTAAACTCGATCAGCTTGAAAGAAGGGGAAAAAGACTTCCTTTACAAAGCCAAAGAAATTCAACGTCTGGGGGCAGCCGTGGTCGTGATGGCATTTGACGAAGAAGGCCAAGCCACGACATACCAACGTAAAATAGATATTTGCCAAAGAGCTTACGACTTGTTGACCACGCAAGCCGGATTCACTCCCGAAAATATTATATTTGACGTGAATATCCTAGCCATCGGAACCGGCATCGAGGAACACAACAATTATGCCGTGGACTATATCGAGGCGGTACGCTGGATTAAACAAAACTTGAAAGGATGCCGCACATCCGGTGGTGTCTCCAACCTGTCATTCTCGTTCCGGGGAAACAACACGGTGCGGGAAGCCATGCACTCCGTTTTCTTGTACCACGCTATCCGTGCAGGCCTAGATATGGCGATCGTGAATCCTGCCATGTTACAGGTATATGACGAGATCGACCCGGTCTTACTGAAAGCCGTAGAAGACGTCATACTAAACCGCACCCCCGAAGCGACAGAAACCCTAATCACCCTTGCCGAAAAATACAAGGAAACGAAAGGAGAAGTAAAAACCGTGCAACAGGAAGAATGGCGGAACCGTCCCCTGGAAGAACGTCTCGGACACGCCCTGATCAAGGGAATCACGGATTACCTGACGGAGGATCTTCAAGAAGCTCTCACACATTATGCCAGCCCGGTCGAGATCATTGAAGAACCTTTAATGAAAGGAATGGAACGGGTAGGACAATTCTTCGGGGAAGGAAAAATGTTCTTGCCACAGGTCGTGAAATCTGCCAAGGTCATGAAAGAAGCCGTACACATCCTGCAACCGGAAATCGAACGTCACAACGCATCAGGCAAAAACGTTACCCGTCGTCCCCGTATCGTGCTTGCCACGGTGAAAGGAGACGTACACGACATCGGTAAAAATATCGTGAATATTGTTCTGACCTGTAATAATTTGGATGTAATCGACCTTGGTGTCATGGTTGACAATCAGAGTATTGTTAAGGCTGCCAAAGAACACGAGGCAGATATTATCGGAGTTAGCGGCTTGATCACCCCCTCCTTGGGGGAAATGGAAAACCTGTGTGAACTGTTGCAAAAAGAACAATTACAAGTTCCCCTACTTGTTGGTGGGGCCACGACCTCAACCGTGCATACGGCCGTCAAACTGGCACCTAAATACGATTATTGTGTCGTGTCAGGCGGAGATGCCTCCCGAACCGTGGGAATCATCAAGCGTTTACTGAATGACCGAGAGAACTATATTCGTGAAATAAAAGCTGAACAAGAAAACATTCGAACTTTGTACAATCAACATCAACAAAAACAAATATCACTCAAAGAAGCTCGCCGGAGAGCCCCACTGTACGATTGGGATCACGTGGAGTCCACAACTTTCGGAGAACACAATCTACTGGTAAAACGCTTGAACCTCGAAGATTTAGTGGAAAGAATTGACTGGACACCATTTTTCCATTTCTGGGGATTCAAAGGTAAATACCCGGAGATCATTTACACCAACGACGAGGCGGACCGTACTTACCAGGCAGCACTGGATATGCTTGGTAAAGTGATTGCTGGAAATGAATTTGACGTTTCCATCATTGTCCGTTTTTTTGATGCCTATTCGGAGCATGAAGATATCGTTCTGGATGGTCAATATCGCTTCACGATGCCCCGGCAGCAGGCGGACTTGAAAGAGTGTCTTTCACTGGCTGATTTCGTCATTCCGAAAGAAAAAGGAATTGGCAGCGTGGGACTATTCTGCTTGAAAGTACAAGATGATCACCAATGCAACGATTGTCGTGACTTTGAACACTTGTTACGAGGAAGTCTCTGTGCCCGGTTGGCAGAAGCCTGCGCAGAATGGATGCAGGAACAAGTCAATGAAGGCACTCACATCATCCGTCCCGCTTTCGGTTACCCGACTTGCCCGGATCATGCGATGAAAAAATTGGCTTTCGACATTCTGGATGCTCCTGCCCAAATCGGGGTACGTCTCACCGAGGGGTATTCTATCTATCCCTCGACAAGCCTGTGCGGTATGTTGATTTCTCACCCCAAAGCGAAATATTTTAGCGTATAACATTGAAATAAGATAAAAGTTTATTTTAAAACCGATTAGTCCCCCTCCTCCTATGCAAAGGAGGAGCCAAAGGGGGGTAGTCTGTAAACATACGACTGATTAAAATCGCAAAATAAACAGAGTTCGTACAGCTGAAATCTAAAATCTAAAATTTAAAATCCAAAATTATGAAGGTCATTGACATCCTAAATAAATCAGATAAAGCGGTATTCTCTTTCGAACTGGTACCGCCACTAAAAGGTGGAGATATCAATAAAATATACGAGGCTATCGAACCCTTGATTACCCTTGCTCCCCCATTCATCAACATCACCTTTCACCGAGATGAAGTGGTATATCGTGAATACCCGGACGGAACGATTAAAAAAGTTACCGTGACGAAACGTCCCGGTTCCGTGGCACTGGCCGCCGCCATCATGAGACGGTACAACGTGGACATGGTTCCTCATATCGTGTGCGGGGGAGCTACCCGCCACAAGATCGAAAACGAACTCATCGACTTGAATTTCCTTGACATTGAAAACGTGATGGCCCTCCGGGGTGATCCCATACCGGGAGAACGTTTCTTTACTCCCGAAGAAGGCGGACACCAATATAGTTGTGAACTGGTAGAACAAATCACTCGCATGAACCACGGTCAATACTTGGATGACACGTTGACAGAGGCCGTTCCCACAAACTTCTGCATCGGGGTTGCCGGGTACCCGGAAAAACATTACGAGGCCCCCAACCAAGCTTGTGACATCGAGAACCTGAAAAAGAAAGTCGACGCAGGTGCGAATTATATCGTTACCCAGATGTTTTTCGATAACTCCAAATTTTTCCAGTTTGTCGATAAATGCCGGGCGCAAGGAATTAACGTACCTATCGTACCGGGACTAAAACCCATATCAACATTCAAACATCTGGAAATGCTCCCGCGTACATTCAGTATAGACATCCCACACGAACTGGTCAAAGAGATTCGCTCATGCAAAAATAACAAAGAAATCAACCAAGTCGGTATTGAATGGTGCGTGGCACAGAGTAAAGAACTCATCGCATACGGGGTTCCCGCTGTTCATTACTACACGATGGGAAAATCGGAAAATATTCAGGAAATTGTAAAACAAGTTTTCTAAGCTATGCAACAAGAAACTAAACCAAACTTTTGGGCACTACTCCCCTTGATCGTATTTTTAAGCATCTACTTGATCGCCTCTATTATCATGGGAGATTTTTACAAAATGCCGATCACGGTAGCATTTCTCGTCTCTTCAGTTGTGGCCGTGGCCATTTCTTCCGGAGGAAAACTCCACAAACGGATAGACCTATTTTGTAAAGGAGCCGCCAACAGCAATATCATGCTCATGGTATGGATTTTTATTCTTGCCGGGGCATTTGCTCAAACAGCAAAAGCCGTGGGTGCAGTTGATGCTACCGTTAACCTGGCCCTATCCGTACTTCCGGATAGTCTCCTACTGGCAGGGATGTTCATTGCTGCTTGCTTTATTTCACTTTCCATGGGAACATCTGTCGGTACGATCGTGGCACTTACTCCCGTTGCCGTCGGTATTGCCACTCAAACAGACATAAACACGCCTTTCATGGTGGCCATCGTGGTTGGGGGAGCCATGTTCGGAGACAACCTGTCCTTTATCTCCGACACGACCATTGTTGCTACCCGCACACAAGGCTGTAACATGAAAGATAAATTCAAAGTCAATAGCTTAATTGTCATCCCGGTTGCCATACTCGTAACCATTGTTTACCTGTTTCAAGGCAGTGAAATAACGACAACCCCTACCGTCACCCCGATAGAATGGTTAAAAGTAATTCCTTACATTCTAGTACTTACCACCGCATTGGCAGGAGTAAACGTGATGATCGTACTTCTACTCGGCATTCTCTGTTCCGGCATAGTCGGAATAATTACCGGAAGTATTCAATTTTGGGGATGGATTGCCGCTATGGGTACAGGAATCTCCGGTATGGGAGAACTGATTATTATCACGTTGCTAGCAGGCGGGATGCTCGAAATGATTCGCTACAACGGAGGGATTGCCTACATTATTCAGAAATTGACAACTCATGTCAAATCCAAAAAAGGAGCCGAATTAAGTATCGCCGCCCTCGTCAGTTTTGCCGACTTATGCACGGCAAACAACACGATAGCCCTCATCATGTCCGGCCCCATTGCTAAAGACATTGCCAGTCGTTTTGGTATCGATCCCCGAAAATCAGCCAGTTTGTTAGATACCTTCTCGTGTTTCATGCAAGGCATCATCCCCTACGGGGCACAATTACTCATGGCTGCCGGCCTAGCCTCCATTACCCCACTGGCCATCATGCAGTACCTCTACTACCCGTACTTAATGGGAGTTGCCGCCCTTCTGGCGATCTTCTTCCGCTACCCCCGGAAATACTCACGATAAACTTTTAGCTTTTGGGTTTTAGTTTTTAACTTTGCTCCATGACAATTATCGAAATCATCGTCACCATACTCCTCGGTACTGCCGCGGGATTTATCAACACATTTGCCGGGGGCGGCTCCATGTTGGTAGTACCTTTCCTTATCTTCATCGGCTTACCGGCGAACGTGGCGAATGCAACCAACCGGATTGCCATTTTATTACAAAACGTAGTATCTGTCAGCGGCTTTAAACAAAAGAAAATACTTGATTTCAAAACCGATTCCAAACTGCTACTCCCCGTGGCCCTCGGTAGTATTGTGGGTGCATTTATTGCCGTGGACATCAACGAAGAGATATTCAAAAAAGTCATTGCCGGACTTTTAATTGTTATGTTTTTCATGCTACTATTAAATCCGGATGCTTGGGTAAAAGCAAACGCAGACAAGGCAAAAATGAAAAGCCCGTGGTTACGAAACGTCATCTTCTTTTTCCTGGGAATTTACGGCGGATTTATCCAAATCGGTATCGGTTTTTTCTTGTTGGCAGGGTTAGTTCTCGGATGTGGTTACGATTTATTAAAAGCCAATGCCATAAAACTATTTATCGTGCTATTCTACACGATTATCGCTCTGGCAATTTTTATCTGGAATGATCTCGTGGATTTTAAAGTCGGACTTATCCTAGCCTGTGGCAATATGCTAGGGGCATGGCTAGGAGTACGTTTCAGTATCAAATGGGGAGCCAAATACATCCGGTATTTCTTGCTCGTTGTACTCGTCATTGTAGCCGTACGCCTATTTTTCAGTTAACCGGATTTAAACAATCCATAACATCACGTGAAAACTTCTTAAAACGATCCTTCCATACAGGATTATTCGTTAACTTTGTAATCTAAATTCAAGAATCATGGAAATAAAAACAGGACACTCGTTCACGCAAGAAATTACCGTTCAACATAAAGACACTGCAGCCGTTTACGGTTCAGGCAAACTGGAAGTATTCGCGACACCCGCGATGGTAGGACTAATGGAAAATACGGCTATCAAATGTTTAGAAGGCATGTTGGATGACGACAGCGACACCGTGGGTATCGAAATCAACACCAAACACGTGAAAGCAACTGCTGTTGGCAAGAAAGTTGCCTGCAAAGCCACCATCACCGAAGTTGACGGTCGCCGCATTCGTTTCTCCATCGAGGCATGGGATGAAACCGCTCCAATCGGTTCGGCCATCCATGACCGCTTTATCATCAACCCGGAGAAATTCATGAGCAAACTTTCTTAATTGTAAATTGAATAATTGTAAATTTTAAATTGAAGGGATTATATTCTCAATTTAAAATCCAAAATCTAAAATCTAAAATTAGTAGATGTTTAAACTAACTTCCCAATTTGAACCGACCGGAGATCAACCGGAAGCAATCAAGGAACTAACGCAAGGACTTTTGGATGAAGTCCCGGGTCAGGTATTGTTGGGAGTTACCGGATCAGGAAAGACATTTACCATTGCCAACGTGATACAAGAGGTTCAGCGTCCGACACTTATCCTCAGCCACAACAAGACGCTGGCCGCCCAATTATACGGGGAGTTCAAGGCATTCTTCCCCGAAAATGCGGTGGAATATTTCGTATCTTACTACGACTATTACCAACCGGAAGCCTACCTACCCACCACCAACACGTATATCGAGAAAGATCTTATGATCAACGATGAGATCGATAAATTACGTTTAAGAGCCACGGCCTCCTTACTATCCGGACGCCGGGACGTGATTGTGATTTCATCCGTCTCGTGCCTTTACGGTATGGCAGACCCGACAGCTTTCGGCTCGAACATCATTTACTTGAAGCGAGGACTCAAAATTGGTCGCAACCAACTCTTACGCCGTTTGGTGGATGCCCTTTACGTGAATAACGAACTGGAATTCAAACGGGGCAGTTTCCGGGCAAAAGGTGAAACCGTAGACATTTTTCCGGCCATTGAAACCTTCGAGGGAATGGCTTATCGGATCGAGTTCTGGGACGACGAGATTGACCGGATCACATCGTTCAGCCCACAGACCGGGAAAACGATTGATGAAATGGAGAATTTGAACATCTATCCCGCCAATCTGTTTGTTACGGATAAAGCCACACTCGCGAAAGCCATTTATGATATAGAACACGACCTTGTCGTGCAAGTTGATTTCTTAAATTCCATCGGTAAACATTTTGAAGCAAAGCGACTAGATGAACGGGTAAAATATGACGTGGAAATGATTCGAGAACTCGGCTATTGCTCCGGCATCGAGAATTACTCCCGCTACTTCGACGGACGGGCTGCCGGTGTCCGCCCCTTCTGTCTGCTGGACTACTTCCCACAGGATTTTTTACTTGTCGTGGACGAGTCGCACGTGACTCTCCCGCAAGTGAGAGCCATGTACGGTGGCGACCATTCCCGCAAACAATCACTCGTGGAATATGGATTCCGTCTTCCGGCTGCTTTCGACAACCGCCCGCTCACGTTTGAAGAATTCGAGGCCAACACGGGACAAACCATTTACGTCAGTGCCACCCCAGCCGATTATGAATTGGAAAAATGCAACGGCGTGGTCGTAGAACAAATCATTCGCCCCACCGGAATCCTTGACCCGGAAATAGAAGTCGTTCCTAGCAAAAACCAGATAGACCACCTTATCAACGAGATACAAAAACGGATCGAGGTCAACGAGAAAGTTCTTGTAACCACATTGACCAAACGAATGGCAGAGGAACTAAGTAAATATTTAGACCGTATTCGCATCAAATGCCAATACATCCACTCCGACGTGGATACGCTGGAACGAGTACAGATCATCGAAAATTTACGTAAAGGAGTAATTGACGTGATTGTCGGAGTCAACTTGTTACGTGAAGGATTGGATATGCCCGAAGTTTCTCTCGTTGCCATCCTCGATGCAGACAAAGAAGGATTCCTACGTTCCACTCGTTCACTAATACAAACCTCCGGACGTGCTGCCCGTAACCTAAATGGTAAAGTCATCATGTACGCCGACACGATCACCCGCTCCATGCAGGAAACCATCGATGAAACCCAGTACCGTCGAGAGAAACAGATGGAATATAACCGTCAACACGGTATCACCCCAACCCAAATACGTAAATCCACGGAATCCGTGCTGAAAGAGACCTCCCGTGCTTACATCGAAGAAGAACACGTGAACATGGCTGCAGATCCCGTCATTGCCTACATGAGTAAACCGGAATTGGAGAAAATGTTGCAAAAAACAAAAGCCGCCATGCAAAAAGCCGCTAAAGAAACGGATTTCCTTGAAGCCGCACGCCTCCGAGATGAAATGTTCAAACTGGAAGAAACCATCAAACGACTTAATCCCTAAAAGAAATGATTTCAAAAGTTCTGAATCGCACTTTATACCCCACTCCAAAATGGAATATTCATTATAAATTATAATGCTTTAATACTTTTCCAACACAAATAAACACGTGATAAGAGCGTATTCAGCCACACCCCGTATCTCACGACTGTACTGCCAACATATCAAACACAGTTTCCAAACGGCTATGAAACGAAGGCAACACGTCAGTCATCTGCTTGTGTTGCCTTATTTCCTCCTAAATACCAGCTAATTTTCATTCACACCCTCACACAAATTCCCATTACACAAAAATAGAAATTTGCAAACAAGAATCATGACGGGAAATGCATGACATTCCATGCCAATCACACATCAAATAGTGACTACATGTTCTCAACCTCATTCTCTCCATTTCTCATTAACTATATCCAAGAAACCTTCCAACTTTCGAACAATACATTTTAACTGTCCGGCAGACAAACCATTTAAACACAAGTCATTGACTCCTATATTAAAATTTGTAACCAGCGATTCCTCATCACGTTGGCACACCTGTCTATCCACAAACGGAGTCGACCTCAAAACTCGTTCTCTTGGCATACGGTCTTCTTTGATAACAACAGCAAATTCCTCCGGAGCCTCTTCGACAGCATCAACAGAATCCCCCTCTTCCATCTTATCCAAGAATTGTTGCATCCGCTTGATTACATACCTCATTTGTTCGGAAGAAGTAAATCTCATTTCTCCCTCGTAAGTATCCAAGTCATAAGAAATAGAATAGGAATCACAATCCGCAAAACGAAAAACAGACATTGACATATCAACCGAGTACAGATCATCATCTTCAAACTCATGAAAGGAAGAATTTCCATGTTCGAGAAACATTTCAATCGTATCATGAAGCTCAACTAATTGTTGCACCGAGAGACCGTACAACAACTCATTATCAACCGTGATACTATAATACGTTTTCTCCTTACACGCATCCAATAATTCCTTTATTTCCTTCATTTGAAAATTACCATATTCCATTAATTTCTCAACAAAAGAAACTTCTCCCGATAATTTTACCATCAACTCGATAAACCGTGAAGCTAACAATCTCCCTTTTTTATCTGCCAAGGGAGATTCCACGTACCCCTGAAAAAACACATCTGCCAACTTCATCCACGGTAGTCTCAAGCAATTCAGTACTTGCCTCATCTCATCAATATCATGTCGTAACCCTCCCAGTAAATTCTCGTCATATTCTTCCATCAACTTGTTACTCCGGTATCGCCTCATCACTTGCGATTTTATCAGATAATAATCTTTCAATGACAAACCTTGTTCCTTTCCCGGTATCCCACCGCAAAAAGAACCTTTATTCACGCCGTCCATCATTGTTGCTCGTTTAATTCACCCTTCTTTAAAGCAACTAAAGCCTCCACTTCTTTTCTTTGACCTTGATATCGACGAAACAAAGCCGTGATCAACGGTCCTTTTTGGGCAAGGAATTTCATTCTTTTAATCAATTCCGTCATAAAGTCCGGTAAACATTTTCCACTCTCTTTCCTCTCCTCCAAAGCAACATAGTGCATAAAACTTCCGTACAGGACTGCAACACTCTCTTCCCATGGAAATTGTAAAGTTTTAAACAAACACTCGGTGGCACGTAAATGCTTTAACATAAACGTCAAAGGCTCTTTCTTCTCTTGTCCCCCAAACGCCATCAAACATTCCGCTTCTGCCATGTAATACGCCTCTAGTCTCTCGATTTCTTCCATAGACAAACCGTCCAACGCATTCTCTATTGAAACATTGGCCCAATCGTTCTTTTCCATAATCATCGGTTTAAGTTAGGGCAGAAAAAAACGGTTCTACCCATACCGTTTGTAATAAACCCCCTCTCCACAACAACGAAAATTCATTGCTTAATCCATTATTTTCTGTATATTTACAATCATTTAATCTATTAAAGTCCAACAAAGATGCAAAATATTTCACCAAATGCAAAGTAATATGCAAAATATTTCACCAATAAAACAAAGGATATTACAATTTGTAGCAAATCTAGGGATTAGCAAAAGAGAATTTTACTCTTTAACAGGAATATCAAGAGGAACTCTAGAAAGTAAAACAGGCATTACTGAAGATACTTTGACAAAACTTTTCACCACTTATCCCAACCTATCACCAATATGGATCTTTACTGGAAAAGGAGAAAAATTTCAATCTCAACAAGATGAAATCCCCACGTACTTTGCTCCAGAACAAAATATCGAAGATAAACTACTCTGTATCATAGCAAAAAAAGATTCAGAAATAAGGGAACTAGCTGAAGAAGTAGGCAAATTAAAACAAGAAATTCTACAATTAAAAAATTCCATGTAAACAAAAGGGTGTCAAAAGTTCTATTTGTATTTACCAACTTCCCATTACACCTCTAAACAAATTACTATCAAATAATTTCGCAAGGAGAAAATAGTCATTGCAAAATGAACTTTTGACACCCTCCGTTCATTCTATCTTTATAAAACTATTTTTTATTAATTAAGATTTAGGCAGCACCACATTCGTAATCCGTCCCACGGAAGCCAAATTACCAAACTCATCCGTTACGTTGACAGCTACCACGTGTGTACGATGACCTTTATGAATAAACTCCGCACGCCCGATCACATATTTTCCTTGTGCTTTTCGAACATGATTAGCATTGATCTCAATCCCAAACACGTGATTCTCCTCCAAATTCTCCCCGATATAAGTCAACCCACTTCCCACGGTCTCCACTAATGCCATAATCGCTCCACCATGCAACAAATTCCCGGGACGCATCGTCCGTTCATCAATCGGCATCTTTGCCTCTAACCAATTTTCCCCTATACCGGTAAACTCAATACCTAAACTCGCCATTAACGTTCCCCGGCTCTCCCGGTTCATCTGTTCTATTATTGCTGAACTATCCATGTATTAATTTCTTGATTTATGATTTCCGATTTATAATACCCCCACACAAAGCTTTTTCATTCTACACTCTACATTTTAAATTTTACATTTTTTTATCCTGTTTCTTCGGGTTTGCGGGAAACCACCCTTTACGTACCCTCTCCTCCTGTTCAAAAATCTCCTTGATTGTCCAAAAAGAAGAAAAGGCAAACACGCCCAGCAAAGAAGACCACAACACATTCGTCACCCATAAGGCAGCTATCGTTCCCACGATTCCCAAAACAAGAAAAATCCACCAGCACCCCGTCCCCCAATAATATTCCGCTTTAATCACCACGGGATGAAATAACCCGATTATCAAGAACGTGCAAATTCCGATAATCAACCCAGTCAAATTATACGTTTCAATAAATTCCATACGCTATTTTTAGATTTATGCAAATGTACAAATATTCCAAAACTCTATTTCATTTCACCAAAATATTCCTACTTTTGTACATAGACTACGGGAAAAGAAGTAAACAAGTTATATCAAATCATAAATTGTTTAATTCCTTATCGTAAATCACTAATTATAAACGCATATGACACCATTAAAAGAAGGAGATAAAGCCCCTTACTTCGAGGGCATAAATCAAGACGGGAAAAAAATCACGCTGGATGATTTTAAAGGCAAAAAATTAATCCTCTATTTTTACCCGAAAGACAACACGTCAGGATGCACGGCTGAAGCATGTAGTTTGAATGACAGTTATTCTTCCCTCACGGAAAAAGGATTTGAAGTTGTTGGTGTCAGCCCCGATTCGGCAAATTCACATTTGAAATTTATCGCCAAATATAACCTGGCATTTAATCTGATTGCCGACACAGAAAAAAAGATACTGGAAGCATACGGTGTCTGGGCTGAAAAAAAATTATACGGAAGAACCTACATGGGAGTCGTTCGAACTACTTTCATCATTAACGCAAACGGGATTATCGAACGAATAATCACCAAAGTGAACACCAAGGATCATGCAAAGCAGATCTTGGAATAATTTAAAATCTAAAATTCAAAATCTAAAATCAATAAATTATGGCAAACACAGAAACCAATCAAGACAAGTTAAAAGCACTTCAACTTACCCTTGACAAAATTGAAAAGAATTTCGGTAAGGGAAGCGTCATGAAACTTGGAGATAATGTCGTGGAAGATGTTGCGGTTATCCCTTCCGGCTCTATCGGGCTAGACAGAGCCTTAGGCGTGGGAGGATACCCGAAAGGCCGTGTCATAGAAATATTCGGTCCCGAATCTTCCGGTAAAACCACCTTGGCAATCCATGCCATTGCTGAAGCTCAAAAACAAGGCGGTATTGCCGCAATCATTGATGCAGAGCACGCTTTCGACCGATCATATGCCGAAAAACTAGGAGTTGACGTGAATAATTTATTCATCTCACAACCGGACAATGGTGAACAAGCTCTCGAAATTGCAGAACAATTAATCCGTTCTGCCGCTATAGATATTATCGTGATCGACTCCGTGGCAGCCCTTACACCCAAAGCCGAAATCGAGGGAGATATGGGTGACAGCGTGATGGGATTACAAGCCCGCTTGATGTCACAAGCTCTACGTAAATTGACAGGAACGATCAGTAAAACAAATACCTGTTGTATATTCATCAACCAGTTGCGTGATAAAATCGGTGTCATGTTCGGCAACCCCGAAACGACCACGGGAGGTAACGCACTGAAATTCTACGCATCCGTACGCTTGGATATTCGTCGCGTGGGACAAATCAAAGACGGAGAGGAAATCTACGGTAACCATACTCGTGTAAAAGTGGTGAAAAACAAAGTTGCCCCCCCATTCAAGAAAGCCGAATTTGACATCATGTACGGAGAGGGAATTTCCCGTTCCGGAGAAATTGTTGACTTGGGTGTTGAATGCAACGTGATCAAGAAAAGCGGTAGCTGGTTCTCCTACGGAGAAAGTAAATTGGGACAAGGACGGGAAACCGTGAAACAACTGGTTATGGATAACCCGGAATTAGCAGAAGAACTTACCCAAAAAATTGTAGAAGCCATGGAAAACGGCGTACAACCGGCAACGAAATAAAAAAATCGTGTAATAAAACAGCTAAAATTACAATGAAAAATTATTTATGTTCTGCATTAATCTTGTTGGCAATGGTGTCGTGTGACAGCAAGAAAGAAGCAGTAAAAACAAGTTATAAAACACCGGATATGAAACTAGCATCCGACGTGATGACTCCCGAGGTGTTATGGTCATTTGGTAGGATCGGTAGCGTAAGCGTATCCCCCGATCAGAAAACACTCCTGTATGACGTGACTTATTTCAACAAGGAAGAAGATCGCTCGTACAGTGACATCTACGTGATGAACTTGGCCGACGGGAAATCACAACAATTAACAGACACGGATTACAAAGAATTCGGAGAGACTTGGACTTCCGATGGTAAAATCGCTTTCATGTCCAGCAAATCCGGTTCCGTACAATTATGGGAAATGAATGCAGATGGTAGCGGCCTTACCCAGTTAACCAATGTCGAAGGTGGCATCGGGGGATTTATTTTCTCCCCGGACAAATCCAAACTTCTTTTCCTGAAAGACGTGAAACTGGAACAAGATGTTCACGACTTACACCCCGATCTCCCGAAAGCAAATGCCCGTTTGATCGATGGCCAAGTTTACCGTCATTGGAATGACTGGGTGGAAGTCTACACGCATCCTTTCGTGGCCGATTATATCCCCGGACAAATGGTGACCACGGGAAAAGACATCATGGAAGGTGAAAAATGGGAATCACCCGTCCGTCCTTGGGGGGGAACCGAGCAACTCACTTGGACAAAAGACGGTAAGGGGGTGATCTACATGGCCCGTAAAAAAGAAGGTGTTGCCTACATGAGTTCCACGAACACGGATCTTTATTTGTACGATTTGAATTCCGGTAAAACCACTAACCTCACGGAAGGAATGATGGGATACGACCAGAACCAAGTGATCTCTCCCAACGGGGAACTCATGGCATGGGAAAGCATGGAACGTGACGGTTACGAAGCAGACAAAATTCGCTTATTCGTGATGAACCTGAAAACCGGAGAGAAAAAAGAATACACGAAAGATTTCGATCAAAATGTCGGAGGCCTGTCTTGGGCAGATGATAACACCATCTATTTCATCTCGGATTATCACGCTACAGATGAAATTTACAAGTTAACCTTGAATGACGGCAAAATCGATAAACTCACGGAAGGAGTACACAACTACACGTCAGTTATTCCTGTAAACGATTACCTGATTGCCACGAAAGTATCCATGAGTAAACCCGCCGAAATCTACAAAGTAGACCCGACCACGGGAAAAGATACGGAACTATCATTCGTGAACAAAGGAATTTTGGATCAATTAACAATGGGTAAGGTTGAATCCCGCTGGATCAAGACCACGGATAACAAACAAATGTTAACATGGGTCATTTATCCTCCTCATTTCGACCCGAACAAAAAATACCCGGCAATCCTGTATTGCGAGGGAGGCCCGCAAAGTACCGTGAGCCAGTTCTGGAGTTATCGCTGGAATTTCCAAATGATGGCTGCCAACGGTTACATCATCGTTGCACCGAACCGTCGCGGCCTACCGGGATTCGGACAAGAATGGAATGAACAAATCAGTGGAGACTATCCCGGACAAAATATCAAGGACTACCTCTCTGCTATCGACGAGCTAAAACAGGAACCTTATATTGATGAAAACCGTTTGGGTTGCGTGGGAGCTTCTTACGGCGGTTTTTCCGTGTATTTCCTTGCCGGACATCATGATAAACGCTTCAAAGCATTCATCGCCCACTGCGGAATCTTTAACATGGAGATGCAATACTACAACACCGAAGAGATGTGGTTTGCTAATTGGGATATGGGTGGTGCCCCCTGGGAAAAGAACAACAAGGTTGCTCAACGCACGTTTGACAATTCCCCGCACAAATTTGTCGGAGAATGGGATACCCCTATTCTGGTTATCCACGGACAAAAAGACTTCCGTATCGACGCCTCTCAAGGCATGGGAGCTTTCAATGCCGCTCGTATGCGTGGCATTCCGGCACAATACTTGTACTTCCCGGAAGAATGTCACTGGGTATTGGGATGCCAGAACGGAATCTTATGGCAACGTACTTTCGCAGCATGGTTGGATAAGTGGTTGAAAAAATAAAACTATTATAAGTATAAAAGAAATCCCCCAAAAGCCATTAGCTTTTGGGGGATTCTGTTTTCTATCACCTTCATTGAACAGTTTATTTCATCCGGAATAAACAGACATTTATTGCTGCAAAGATCATCCAGAACTGTTATTCGTTTCTTGGATAAGTGCCTAATTTTATTTCACAAATAAAGAGGGTACTCCTCACGAAGAGAAATACCCTTAAATACACACTATAATCACGAGAAACTACTCTTCCAACGGTTCTGCTAACATTCCCAAATATTCAATCGTCGCCGGATCTGACGGACGGGTCATATTAGCATTATCAATGCGTCCTTCCGGATTGATCAATATAAAACGAGGAATTCCTTTTACACGGAATGCATTCAGAAACTCTTCATCGCCACCGGTATGTAACTGTATCCCCCCCATTTTTTCATCTTTCACGGTTTGTTCCCACTTTGCTTTATCTTGATCGGTAGAGATGCTTACAAAACAGATATTCGTTCCCTGGAAAGCTTCTTCCAACGTCTGCAAATGCGGAAGTTCTTCTCTGCAGGGAGCACACCACGTAGCCCAAATATCAATATAAACATACCTCCCTTTGAAATCATCAAGGCTCACTTCTTTACCATTTATATCCAAATATTGAAAGCCATGTGCCTTGCTTCCCTTAGCCACAGAGGAACCCTCGGCGTAAAGACTATTGAAAGCCGCTTGCATTACCGGGTTCGTCACCTCTTTGTCAAAGATAGCTTTCACTTCTGCAGCATCGTCAACACCCTCACCATCAATATAAGAGAGGGAGAAACTTGTAACCAAATACTCCTTTACGGCCTTACTCTTGATATTGCTCAATATATAATTCAAAACATTCAATGTCTTCTCTTTCACAGAAGCATTCTCTCGGTTTTCCAACGTCTTACCAGCGAAATAAGCCACAGACCCTTCCATGAAATTCGTGTAAGAATCCAATTGTAACAGCCAATCCTCTTCTACCATCAAAGATTTCATTTTTGCAATATACTCCTCCGAGCAATTGCGATTTTGGACATATTGCCATAAGATGCCACACACGTCATACAGCAACCGAGTTTTCTCCTTTTCTTGGAAAACCTTGTCAAACCCTTTACTTTCCACTACTTTATTATTATCAGCAATGTATTGATCTATTTTTTCCAGAAACTCGTCTTCCTTCAACCCGAAATCCCCCATTACCGGAACTTGAGTTTCTTTCCCGTTAATAAAGTTATTCTTCTCGGCACCATCTCCCGCAAACTCAATCTCCAATCCAGACGGTCTCATATCCCAAGTCACGTCCAAACCTTTCCCTGGTTCCAAGTAAATAGCTTTTGTTTTCCACTTATATTTCACGATACCATATTGCGGTTCATCCACAGGCAAAACTACGGAGGCTTTCCCTTCAGCATTCATCTGCAACATCGTATCCAGTTTCACTAGTCCAAAATATACCCCCTCATCAATATTCTTATCTTTCACGATTATATTTACAGACACACTCTTTTCTTCCTGACAAGCAAATGCCAGTAAAGAAATGAATAACATTACAAATAATTTTCTCATAATCTAAATTTAATAAATACAAAACTTTTTTTAACTATATTAAATCAACTCTTGCAATCTCTCCTCTGTCTTCGGGCTGGAAGGAGCCGTCATATACGCCTCCACGATATTTCCCTCCGGATCTACCAAAATAAACCGCGGCAAGTTGCTCACCATATACGCTTTACCAAATGCAAGGTCGTCACCCATGTACAATTGGATGCCATCCAAGCCCTCGTTTTGCATCGACTTCAACCAAGCCTCCTTATCCGTGTCGCAAGAAATACCCACAAAAACAATATTTTTCCCCGCAAACTTCTTCTCCAGACGTTTCAAAAAAGGTATCTCCCGATGGCAGGGACCACACCACGATGCCCACAAATCAATATACACAAACTTTCCGCGCATCGACTCTAGCGACACCATCTTCCCATTCATATCCGGCAAGTTAAACACCGGGGAAGGCGTACCCGGGCACAAACTACTCCACGTATTACACATCTGTTCAAAAAGCGCCATTTTTACCTCACTCTTCACGTTTTTTTTGTACACCTCCACAAGATCCTCCTGCCCCTCCAATCCGCACTCCAAGATATACTCGTATACGAAATCATGTATCAATTCTTCCACGAGGGTGGAATCCTTATAATTTTCCACGATATATTTCACCTCTCGACGAATCAAGTCATTGGGGGCAAGCTCCTCCAATCCCTTGTTCACTAGAGTAGCAATCGACCTACGTACATAATTGTAATATGCCGTCATCCCGATCAAATCCTTGCGTTCTTTTGCCAACTCCCGCAGGGTCTTGTAATACGCCTCCCCCGGTTCAAAAGCCTCGTTCCCAGTCATCCAACGGTGATTCATCCGGTAAGAATACCACGAACCATACGCCTCGTAACGCAGACGCTCCCTTTCCACGGCAACAAAATCCTCTGGCAATCCTTTTTTCTCCAGATTCTGCCAGTTCTTTTCCAGTAATTTCTTCGTGTTTTCGCTCAATTCCTCCTCATTACCGGAAAAATACGACGACTCGAATGGGGAAATCGATGAAGACAAATAATCGTTGATCGCCTTCGTCTCTCCCGAGAATTTACGGTTCCAGTTATCCTCGTTCCCGTCAAATTCCATACCCATAGGTTCACCTCCCATCAAGTAAAGGGGATAAACCTTCCGCCCGTACATCACCTCCGAGTACTGTGGGGCAATCTGAAACGCCTTGATCTCCACCACTCCATCCTCCGGCACCTCAAAAACCTGCTCCTTCCCATTGATGTTCATACGCATCACTTCATCCTCCACTGGATTCGTGATCGTGCATTTAAACACCAAATCTTTCAATTCTACTTTTTTTCCTTCTCTCGAACCACATCCCCAAACAAACAAGGTTAAAAATAAACAAAACAAACTCCCTCTCATCTTTATTCATTTAACTTTTTACTATAATCCGTTTTTTCCATCGGAGCAGCGGGACAACGCAATCCAGCCTCTTTCAACAACCCGTCAATCAAATCAGCCTTATGATAGGGAGCAGAGAAAGGATCAACCCCATTATACCGCACATTTCCCTTGGCATCAATAATCACAATATGTGGGATATCCAGTACTCCATAATCCATGTTCATCACATTCTGACTCGTGAAAGCCACCCGCCAGTTCATATTCTGGTCCTTCATGAAAGTTCTCATCAACTCAAACTCGTACTCCGGATTTCCTTTTGTCTGAATAGTCTTCCCATTCTTCACGTCCACATGGTATCCCATCACGGAGGTTACCCCGATAATTTCCACGGGATATCCCGTATATCTCTTCGTTAAGGCTCTCATATTCGGCATTATCCCGATACATGGCCCGCATTTCGTCGCCCAAAAATCGAGTATCACCACTTTTCCCTTCAAGTCATCCAAGCTTTTCTCCTTCCCGCTACTCATCCATAAGAAATTCAGCTCCGGCGCTTTATTCCCGACCAACGTCCCCGTAGCATAGGGTCCTTCTAAATACTGAATAGCCAATTCCACTCGTGCTCGACGTCGTCCCTCTCTGTAACGCTCAGTAGATAACAAACCTGTATATTGTTTTAAAACTTTTTGCCTGATCTCCTCTTTTTCCGCAGTAGAAATTTTTTCCGCCACGAACGCCGCATTAAACACTTCCATGGAAGCGAATACGGCATCATCCGACAACGACATATCCAACAAAGACTTCACGTTGTCCAAAATACCAGACTCCACCCAAGAGTCCCCTCCCACATGAGCCGCACCTTTCAGCACGTCTACCAATATCTTTTCGTTACCGGACAAGACGCTGCCTATTGACGTATTGGTAAGCATCAGCTTATACAATTCCGTTTCTTTAGCTGCTATTTCTTCGAATCCTGTCATCGGTACATATCTCCAACGATAATAAGAAGCAATTGCCCCGGCTTCTCCGGATTGTTTCGATTGTGTTTCCAATATCGGGGCCAACCATTCACGCAAATAACTGTCTAATGACGCCCCACCCACATCAAATAATAACTCTACTTGCGACGGACTGATTTTTTGTATATCATAATTCTGCTCATTTTTCACCACTACCTCTTGAAAGGCCTTACCCTTGTCACCTTCTTCTAGATTGCTTATCGCAAAAGCAGCATTCCTACACAAATCCTTCAATTGCTCATCCGTCGGTGCCTTAGGACCGCAAGCAACACATAAAAGTACAAGTGATAAATAGTACAAATGTTTCATCATAATTCCGTTTTTAATTGAGGTGTGTCAAAATGATCTTTGGCACACCTCATTTTTAATCCATTTATTTTTACTCGTTGTAATAATAAATTATAGATTGCTCTTCTTCATTTTCATCTGTCCAAGATATTACTTGTTGCATCATTTCCATGTCACCCATTGTAACATCAGAAATTTCATAAGATATTAACTCGGTACCACCATCTTTCATGGAATTAAAGAAATAACGATTGTAAACATATTGACTAAAAGTCATTCCATACAAATCTAAAGGAAGTAATGCAGGCAGATTCTCCATGTATAGCGGATTTACTTTCTCCTTGTCAGTAAAATCGAAAGAATTTCCGGATAATTCCGCATCCATATTGTCTACTCGCACCATTTCACCTTCTTTCTCTGCATATTGAGGAGTGTATAACTCACCATCGATATTGAAACTCTTAATAGAACCACTCTCGTAAACAATATTTGTTACGTAATCAACCCCATCTTTAGTTACTTTTACGACTTCTTCCCCCTCATATATAAACTCGTAAGTCTCTTTAGTTTCCTC
Source organism: Butyricimonas sp. (assembly GCA_019423345.1). GTDB lineage: Bacteria > Bacteroidota > Bacteroidia > Bacteroidales > Marinifilaceae > Butyricimonas. The sequence continues at coordinate 170,651 of JAHZBN010000005.1, forward strand.
TATCTCATAAGTCACCTCACTCAAACATTGTACTCTTTTCTCAAGTTTAGTGACCATATCATTTTCTCCATAATAAAAATCAACGATATGATACCCAGACATCGTTTGGGGATCCAGTGCGGCTAACCGATATAGCTTATCTGCATCTGCAATATCCTCGAGAATATCTATATTCGGATGATATTCTCCATTCATATCCGCATCATTAACCATGAACACAGGAACATCATATAAATTCATGACAGCAACTACACTCTTAAATGTCAACCCCTCTTTTCTCTCAACAACAACCGATTTATTAAACTCCTGATCTTTTTCATCGACCACAACAATCGTTACCTTATTATCCCCAAGTTCCAAATCTTCAATACGAACATTAAAATCATATTTTTCCTGTTCCGAATCCATGGACAAATCGAACTTAACATCGTCTTTTCCCTCTACTTTCACGATCATCTCTTTCAACGGAATTAACCCCCGAATAACCGTCAATTTCAAATTGCAATTTTCAGAGAAAGTCAAGATTTGGTCAGCTGTAAACCGTACATCCAATTCTGAGAATTTTTTAATATTCAACGTGATATTTTGTGTCACTATTTGTCCTTCACGGTCTTCAACTGTCAAGGACAACATCAACGTCGTATTCTCCGTGTAGGTAGTCAAATCCACGTCATAGGTATAAGTGAAGGTATTGGGATCAGCGAATGAAGTTTGCTCATCCAGCACTTTATTAGAAGATTTATCCATCAAAGTAATCTTAGCAATCCCCTCTTCCGAAACGATCGGCAAGTTAATCTTATACGTATCAGCCGTGTCACGTTTCAACTCCAATGTTATATTTCCATCACCCTCGATCACCGGAGCCATCCCCGGGTCATCATCGGAACAAGCTATAAAACCAGCCACCGCCAATAGGGCCAATAAGTAATTCTTCATTTTTTTCATAATTCATTAATTTAAAGTTTATACTTCAAAACGTTAGATATATTTGTTTATAAAAAATCTCCCGCCAACGGATTAATTTTTTCGATATCCACACCCATCGCTTTCAGCGAGCTAGCCACATACTGCATCTTGGTTTTCATCAACTCGTACGCCATTACCATATCATGTATCTCCTGATCCATCTTCACCAAGTTCTCCACGAAATTGATCAAATCATCCAACTCCAAGGGATAACTATACTCCTCTACATCCGTGATCGGAAAGAATCCTAGCTTCAAGTAATCCTCTGGCGGTAATTGCTCGTTTTTCTCTCGCTCCACCTCTGTACCGTAGAGCGTTTCGCACGGATCGAAGAACAAATTCTCCACGAACACCAAGCGACGCACATTCACCACGTAGCCAGCCAAAAAGATATTATGCAACTGTTGCACGTACTCCTCCATCCGCTCCTCAGACATCGCCGCCAAGTTGGCTCGATCCAAGCCGGCAATCGTGAAACTATTCATGTTGGCCACCGCATCATGATAACCGGTATCACCCCCATCCGGCAGGGAAATTCCTAACTGGCTCGCCTTAATCTTGCTACATATCAACAACTTTCGCGGCAAATAATTCACCTTCACCAAGTCCCCGTAACACGCCATGAATTTGTCCATCAAGAACTCCACCGCCCCGTCGACATCCTCTTTTTCCAGATAAGTCAACTCAGCGCTCCGCCAACTTGCCGCCTGATCAAACTGGTAAGCGAAATCCAACAACTGATCAAACTGATATAAAATATAGGTACCGTATTTCTCCTTGAAATCCGTAATTGTCTTGTTTGACTTGTCGATCAACCCTTCCAAACGATCCGTGTCCTCCAGAGAGGGGGTCGTATCCTCATCTTCACTACAAGAACAGAAACAACACACTCCTAATAGCGCATATAAAAATAACTTCCTTATTACCATAGCATTTCTCTATTAATAATCTTCCTTAATCGGTAATTTCTCCACTCTCTCGTTCTGTTCTATCACATTGTTCACGTCCAACTCGTCCTGAGGGATAGGATAAACATAATTCGGGTCATTAGGCGACAACATGTAAAGTTCCGTACCCATGATTGCACCAGAATTGTTCACCTCCGTGAACTTATGGTCAATCTGTTTAGCAAACAATTTGGTCCGTTTCAAATCGTACCAGCGTTGCCCCTCGAAACAGAACTCCCGACGCCGCTCGTTAAAGATAAAACGTTTCAACTCCACACCGCTCTCCGCAATGTCGCCCACTTTCGTGATATCCTCCACACGATTCTCCACCACCTTCTTCACGTCGGCATACGCCTCTGCATCCATATTTTTGAACGCATATGCCTCAGCCCGATTCAAATAAGCTTCTGACACCCGATAAGTGAATGCCCCCATATCCGTGAATGCATTCAACCACTTCGTTGGCACACTTGTACCATCCACCACCTTCACGTACTTGTCTGCACGCAAATCCCCAACCAGAAATGTTCCCAATAAATCAGCAGAAACCCCGTAAGTCACCGATCCGGTCGACGATTCGTAAATACTCGGAATGGAGGTCTCTCCACCACCTCCGCACAACGATGATTTATCCCCGTAAGTATGCAGAATTTCCGGGTTCGTCGTGTTAACGAACGTTCCTTCCCGATGCTCTTTCAAATCCCACAATCTTCCCCCTTTAGCGTCAATCACTCGTGTAGCATAATCAATACAATTATCCCAATCCGACTTATACAAATACATACGGGATAGCAGCAACATAGCAGTCTCAGCATTCGGATGCCACAAAGATTTCTCTAACCCACTGTTCGTGAACTGACGAATAGATTCTTTCAAATCCGCCTCGATCAAATCATAGATTACCGCCACTGAAGAACGCGTGTAAGTTTCCTCCACACCGGTACCCAAGTGACGAGGCACTCCCGGTTCCGTGGTTGCCGTTTCCGCATCATAGTGTTTCGCATACAAGTTCACCAATTCAAAATAACTACGGGCTCGTACGAAATAAGCCTCTCCCCTCACAAAATCCTTTTCATTCTCCTCGCCAATAGCATCGTCAATATTCTCCATCACGTAATTACAGATCAAGATCAGCCGATAGGCCAACTCCCACGAAACATTCACATCAGCATTGTCTCCATTCGCATCAAGTTCCAGATCCCGCTGCCAAGTGTATAGATTCTTGTAAATGTTCTTATCTTTAGATGAAGTTCTAGCCCTCTCCTCAATATCATCCGTCATAAACTCCGTCCGATAATTCATTTTATTCGTAATAAAAGCCTCCCGATGCATAATCTGCAAAAAATGATCAACAGTACGCGGTATCACCTTATCCTTGTCCTCCTCCTTCAAAAAGTCGCCACAAGAAGTGACCAGAGCAAAACAAAGCAATATAAACAAAGATACTTTTTTCATAATTATCTAAATATTAGAAATTCACGTTCAAACTCAAATTATACGTAGGCAAAGTTGGCATACCAATCGATTGTACCTGATCTGGATCCTGTCCCTTTAGTTTCTTGTCAAACACAATCACCCCGATATTTTGAACCGAGAAATCCACGCGGGCACCTCCAACTCCCAAATTCTTCAGCCAATTGCCACCCAATGTATACCCCAAGGAAATAGAACGAATACGGATATTATCAGCTTTAGCTACGCGCAAATCCGAATAATCGTACATATACCATCCAGTGTATGTCAATGGTCCCACAATGTTGCGGAAAGCCACATCAACCATCGTGTATTTGTACGCCTCACTCTCGCCTGGGATTACATCACCCTCCGGTACAGCCAACTCCTCATTGGACAATCCTGGGATCGTCGTGTAAGCCTCATCACCTGGCTGACGCCAACGGTTTACCATAGCTTTTGCCATATTATCCTCCGGTGCGGGCAATGCATTCTTATCATCTTGGTAAAGTCTCAACATCCGTACTTTATAACCAAACTTGTAAGAAAACTCGGCACGCAGAGAAAGTTTTTTATACATAAACTCCGTAGAGAAACTACCATATGCTGTCGGCGTACGAGTCCCCGAGTAAGCAAAAATCGTACTCAAGAATTCCTCGTTTGTCATATTCGATGAATTTCCAGTCAGATTCTTGAAACGCGGCAATCCATGCTCGTCCAAACGATCGAACTGGTAAGAATAAAAACCATCCACAGAAGCTCCTTCTTTGATTACTGAACCATTGACATAATTAGTATAAGTATTCACGGTACCCTCCACTGTCTTGGCCCCTCTAGTCACCTTATTTTTCGTGTGAGAGAAAGAAAATGAAGTCCTCCACTTGAAATCTTTCGTTTCGATATTTTTAGTTGAAATATTAAAATCGAAACCACTATTCGTAGCTTCCCCGTCGTTCACCTTCAAAGAAGAAATACCATTTACTAACGACACGGGACGTTCTGTGATCAAATCCACCGATTTACTATAATAGTATTCCAATGCACCACTGATACGTCCACTAAAAAAAGCCCAATCCAATCCAACATTCACAGTAGAGGTTTTCTCCCATTTCAAATTCGCATTCGGAAAAGATTGCACAAGCGCCCCTTGCTCACCGGAAATCGTTTGTTTCCTTGGGCGATCAATAATCATGTATGGACTCTCGCTTGGTACATTACCCCGGTAACCGTAAGACATTCTCAATGCCAGACTCTCGATCCAACCGCTATTCATAAAAGCCTCATCACTTAGGTTCCAGCGCCCGGAAACAGACCACACAGGATTAAACTTCTCATTCTTATACTGACCGAAACGGTTGGAACCGTCATTACGAATATTGAAATTCAAGGAGTAAAGATTCTGATAAGAGTAGGTAATCGTTCCGTAAAACGACAGAGAGTTCTCCCGTCTGTCTGTAATTACAGGAAATACCCCATCACTGGAACTCAAGAACCACTTCCTGATTGCTACCGGGTACTCATAAACATCACCTGGACTGATCATCGGAAACATTGTAAACGTTTTTCCCTCCTCTGGCATATATCCCGGGAAAACACTACCTTGTGACCCCTTGTAAATCGTAGATTTAGCCTCTTGTCCCAAGTCTATGTTAAAGTTATGCTTTTCGTTCAGCGTAAAATTATAGTTGATTTGGTTTCGTACCGTCCAATCATACTGGTTCATCATTCCATTGGAATAAATTCCCCCATCAAGAATACCCTTCATGGAAATATCTCCCGAAGGTTTATCCCCGTAATCCCAACCTCGTAAATCAGCAATATAGAAACTTTGCTCGCCCATCCAACTCTCGGTCAAATTCGTTGTCGTCGTCAATCCGACTGTACCCATATAACGCAAGTTTGGCAACAACTCCCAATTCAAGGCTGCTGTTAAGTTCAAACTCTTGTTTACAATATTTTGTCCTCCATTTGCAAACTCATTCATGATGTTATATCTAGCGAACACTTTCGTTTGCGTGATGTGTTCATCGTTCACCTCTTTGTCCACGTAATACAATGATCCATCGGCATTCCTTGCCGGAATCGTGCGGTTCGTGTAATACGCTTCGTCGAAAGCAGAATAATATTCCGGGTTATAATCGGCATCCTGCAAAGAACCACTCAAACGCACGTCGAGCAAAATATTTTCTCTCAAACGAGAAGAAAGATTCATACGTGCCGTCAAACGGGACAAATTAACACCTTTTTCTGCTCCTTTGCTGTTCGTGTAACCAAAAGAAAAATAATAACGTGTTATCTCGTTACCTCCAGAAAGACTCAAGTTATGCGATTGACTGAAAGAATTACGGTACAATTCCTTGAACCAATCTGTATTTTGGCTCTCCATCCGAGACACTCCTGCTTGAAATTCCGCAAAAGAAATCTTCTTATCCCAATAATCCATCATCAACCCCTCGTATCCCATTCGTTGAGGTGTATTCTCAAAATACAAGCCTCTATTCATAATCTCCCGTGAAACATCAATACGCTCTTTGGAATTCATCAACTCGAAATCATCATATGTTGGACGTTGAGTCACCGAGGCATTAAAATAATAGTTGAGTGAAGTACATCCCACCTTACCTGTTTTTGTCGTTACCACAATTACTCCATTAGCCGCACGCGTACCGTAAATAGCCGTTGCAGAAGCATCCTTCAACACGTCAATACGCTCGATATCCTGCGGATTCAATCCCGTGATCGCATTACCAATTAGATTCACATTATCCCAACTATTAATTTCATCGGCGGTCAACGGCACCGGATTCTCGTAAATCACCCCGTCAATTACCCATAGAGGCTCACGTGTTCCGGTAAAGGTACTTGTTCCGCGCAAACGCATCTTCGCAGCAGCACCAGGTGTAGTACTTAACGTCATCGCTAATAAACCGGGAACTTTACCTTCTAACATCTGGTCCACGGTCAACGCCCCTTTGAACGTTAAATCCTCCTCACCCAACGAAGCTATAGAACTCGTCAACTTTCTCTTATCAATAGTCTGGTAACCAGTTACTACAACTTCCTTAATATTCACGCAATCATCATTCAACAACACATCCATCGTCTTCTGCCCATTCCACACGATCTCTTTTGTTTCCATCCCGATAAAGGAAAACGTCAATATTTGTTTCTTCTTCTCCAATAAAATCCGAAACTTTCCATTCACATCAGTTGCCACCCCGATTGTCGTACCCTTGATCACCACTGACACACCGGGAAGTGGTTCTCCCTGACAATCTTTCACGACTCCACTCACTTCCAATTGCTTAGGCAGAGAATCTTGCACTTGTACCAGAGCTTTTACCGGAAGAGGCTTGATCACTACCATATCCGAAAGCAATTCATAAGAATAGGGTAATCCTCGTAGCACCTCATCCATGGTCTGCACTAACGTGAAATCATGTATATCCACGCTCACACGATGTGTCCGGTCAATTTCTTCCTCGTTAAAAACAAAAAGAAAACCCGTTTGCTGTTTTAAAGATCGAAATACCTCCCGCAAAGGCGTATTCTCACATTTCAAATTCACGGTTTGGGAATTTACTGTCCCAAACACATTCATTGTTAAAAAAAATGTTAAAACAATCGTTAACCTCATCATCAAAAAATAATTACCATCCCGCTTTTGTCTCAAAAGACAGCGGAACATACGTTTTTTTTCCATAACTTTGCCTAATCAATTTTACGTTATTCCACATCAACTTATCGTTTATGGAGAGAATACGATAGTGGGAAATGCTGGTACCATTTCCCACTTTTTGTTCCTCCCCTTGTTCTATATTTCATTTTTAAGGGACTTCACAAACACCTGTCGTCCCGAAACTTTAAAAACTACGTTTGTTGTTTTCTCCAAAATATCTAATGATTGATTCAAAGGAACATACTTCTTTATACCTCCCGTAAAACATCGCTCGGCACAATCTTCATCTTCAAACTGGAAAGAAACACCATACCACCGCGACAATTGCCGAGAAATTGCCAGCAACGACATATTCTCAAACTCAAAAACACCCTTTACCCACGAGGTAAAAAGTGATACATCTACATCCTTCACCTCTATAAATCTCGCTCCTTTCGTACAAATAGCCTGCTCTCCCGGTTTCAAACACACCTTAGATATTTTATCATTAACCTCCACTTTTCCTTCTGCCAATGTTGTTATCGTACGTTCCCCAGGATAAGCAGATAAATTAAATTCCGTACCCCAAACCCGCACATGAGCCCCCTCTGTATGAACTATAAAAGGGTGAAACGAATCCTTACACACAGAAAAGAAAACTTCCCCTTCCACGTACACCTCTCTATTTTTCCCGGTAAAACGAGTAGGATAACGCAACTTCGTTGCCGAATTAAGCCACACTCTCGTGCCGTCCGCCAATACCATATCAAATTCTCCTCCCACAGGCACCTCCACCGTGTGCAAAACACTCTTTTCTTCTGTATTGCTTGCCTCGTAGATTAATCGGTTCATCGTGTCTTTATGAATCTTCGTCCCGTCTTTCTCCACTAATCCAATTGTCTTGCTCTTATTCAATGATACACTCTTTCCATCTGCCATACGCAATATTACCGTAGCCTTTCCCGGTATTTCTGAAAACACTTGTTCGGAAACATTCTCCCGCTCCGGTAACAACAAAACACCTCCCCCTACAATTCCCGCAAGCAAAACAGAAGCAGCAACGATCCATCTCGTCCATACCAAACGTTTCCTTCTACCTAATTTTCTTTCCAAACTTCTCCACGAACTCTCCTCATCCATCCAACTTTGAAAACCAATTTCACGTCCCTCTTTGTAAAAACGAAGTGTTTCCTCAAACATGATCCGATTTTGAGGAGATGTTTCGATCCAGACTTTCAATTGCTCAAAATCCTCTCGTCCTATCACCCCTAAACTATAATCCGCTATCCATCTATATATAATTTCATCCATAATCAATATTATTTTACTACATATTGCAGTTTTAATCGATATGGGTGAAAAAAGAAAAGAAAAAATTACTTTTTGATGATAAAAAATAGTAACGCAATGATATCCAAATGCTCCCGTAACTGTTTCAAAGCACGTGAATAGTGCGTTTTTACTGTATTAACAGATACATTCAACTTCTCCGCCACCTCTTTATAAGACAAATTTTTCAATACTATCGCAATAAAAACCTCTCGACATTTTTCCGACAACCCCTCTATTTCCCGGAATAATTTCTCTTTACGTAATGCTATATCCTCCTCACTCTCCGGTATCTCTTCCATGAATTGATTAAGATGCGTCTCAAGTCCCTCAAAGACCATTCGATCAGAACTTCGCAAATGATAAAGAGCCGCTTTGCTCACCGCTCCAAAAAGAAACGATCTCAACGAACCAGAGAACTCACATCCTTTCTTTTTTTCCCAAAAATCCACAAAAACCTCTTGCACAACATCCTCAGCATCTTCGAACGAATTCAAAAAACGTAAAGCATATACACATAATGCCCGATAATAGTCATCAAACAGCATTTTAACGCACGCTACGTTCCCTTTCTTCAAGAGGTCAATTATATCTTTTTCTTCATATTTCATTTGCCATTCCTTGAAATAATACCCGCAAATATAAAAAAAACGGTATTATAAAAAAACAGACTAAACTTTTCCATTTAACCTGCTTTATCTACACTTTATAATATATCATGCTTAAATCTTTTTCAGTTACCTTCGTTTCCATAGTATCCATTATCATCATTTTTACCATAGCATGATCAATCTCCGAATTAATACTCAATCTTCAAAGTCATACCTTCCACGGATACTCCTTTCGATCGGATTATCGGTAATCTTTGTTCTTTACTGACACCTAATGTTTCTCCTTCATGTAACGTTACGTCCGAACCGATAACATAACAGGCTATCCCAAGCATAAATCTCTGCAACTCGGTCAAGCCATGTTTACTCCCCAATATCTCCATCTCTTCTTTCCCGAAAGCTGTCATCCCATACGTGTACACGTTATTCCCCTCTTCGCTCTGGTATAACCCGAAATACACCCAATCTAACATGGGCAAGGCATCCTCGTCACTCTTCATCATATTTGCCACCTCAATGTAAAACTCCGGCCGGAACACGGTACCGGAAACATAAACACCGATAGTATTAGACTGTTTCAAGCAAGTCGCAATCACTTTCACGTGTAACTTACCGGCCTCTACGGGGGACAATCCATGAGCAAGAACGGCTACCAGCACATGAGCTTGATGTGTTTTCGTCACTTCAACGGCTTCCGGCCACATATAATTGGTCTCCGCAAAATATTCGGCCTCACCATCCGGCACCCTTGCCGGCATGAGACTGATAACCACTAAAGTCTCACCGAGATAAAACACCCGAGTCGATGCGTTCGCACTTATACAGTCACTCGCCATATCTTCCGGCTTATCGGATGGTTCTATTCCCCACTCCGATTCCAAATCCGCCATAACCTTATTTACATCGAAACTCATAGAGTCCAACAACACGGACCCGCAAAATGTACCGACTTTCTCTTCCCCGTTCTCGATCTTCCCATCGTCTTCCTCCACACCCGTAACTTCAAAAAATGACAACCCGTTGGATATATCCTCGATCAACGAGGTGAACTCCTCGTCTCCGGGCATCAAAGCCAAACCTCTCTTTGCCGCCTCTAGCGCCTCTTCCGTCCTTCGACCTCCATATAACAACTTGCTATACACCAACCATCCCCACGGGTAATCAGCCTCCACAGTCACCGCACGTTCAGCATACGGCAATGCCTCTTCCAAACGCATTTGATGCATCAACGCCACAGCCAACCGATAATTCCAAACACCACTTTTACATCCTTGACTTTCCACTTTACGCAACCACTCTTCCGCATCTCGGTAAAACCCCTGATTCAAATAAGCATAAGCAAGACACAAGACTGCCTCGTAAAATTGCCCGGGAGTCTTCAGTTCCGGCAACACCTCGATAATTGCATCATAATCCTCTTCTTCTGCCCAATCCCGAATCTGTTCCATTAACACCTTAATACTTGGATACTCCATATTTCTATTGTTTAAATTATTATTTCATCAAAAAAGCCAACATTAGCCCGCAAATAATAATGATTATAGAAAGTAAGATTATCCCTACACGATACCCATTCTCTTCCCACGAGTGGCCTAACCAATACAGGAAACCAAGGGAACGAGTACCTTGCAACACCCATTTCCATTTCAGAATAGCCCGACCAGCATGACACCCCCAAACGCCGAGATGAGCCATGCCGTGTATGCCGCCGGTATGTCCGAAGACAAGTCTTTATCCTTCATACAACCTCTTTTTGCATCACAGCAAATATAAAGGAATAAATTGGAAATGTACTCTCGGAAGTATCTAATTTAAAATTTATTCCAGATTCTTTCCAGAATAAATTACTATTTTTGTTTTACAAAATTTCAATACCATGAAGATATTAATCATTGAAGACGAAAAAGACTTGCGAGAAGTGATGACCCGATCACTGGAGAAAGAACGCTTTGTCGTGGAAACAGCGGCAGAATATTCTACAGCCCTGCAAAAAATCAATGATTACGACTACGATTGTATCTTACTGGACATCATGCTTCCCGGGGGTAGCGGGCTTTCGATTCTGGAAGAGCTGAAAAAATTAAAGAAACGGGAAAGCGTGATCATCGTGTCGGCCAAAGATTCCATTGAAGACAAGGTTACGGGACTTGACCTCGGTGCCGATGATTACCTCGCAAAACCATTCCACTTGGCAGAATTGCACGCAAGAGTGAAATCCGTGATCCGACGACACCAAACGGATGGAAATACAGAGATCGAAATTGAAAACCTAACCGTCCGTCCCGACGATCATACCGTGTTTATCAATGGAGAAGAGCTAAAACTCAATCGTAAAGAATTTGATTTGCTCTATTATTTTGTCACGAATCCCAACCGACTAATCAACAAAACAACGTTAGCGGAAGCCGTGTGGGGCGACAACATTGACCAAGCCGACAGTCTTGATTTCATTTATTCCCAAGTTAAAAATTTACGTAAAAAGATGAAAACTGCCGAAGCCATCCCGGAAATAAAAGCCGTGTACGGGTTCGGCTACAAACTAATCACAACACCGGAAGCATGAAACTCATCCACCATACCATAAGCAAACTCTCGATCGTGATGATTATTATCCTCACGTTCTGGGCAGGCTTTTTCTTTTATAGCATACTGGATGAAATTCTGGACGAGACGGATGATAGTCTCGAAAACTACAAACATCTCATCATTCAACAAGTCCAAAGAGACACGGCAGCAATCAACAATAGTAGTGATTTAATGAGTCAATACTTCATCAAGGAAATATCTGAAAACGAAGCTATTCACTACAAAGAACGTTATTTTGATTCAACCCGCTTTTACGAGCTCGAATACGAGTTCGATCCCGTTCGAGTCTTAAAAACGGCTTTTCGAGGACAGGACAAAAAGTTTTACGAGTTGACCATCATGATCTCAACCTTGGAACAAGACGATATGATCGAAGCGATATTATGGTCGATCGTGATCTTGTACGTCACGCTACTCATCTGTATACTGATTGTTTCCGAGGTTGTTTTCAGGAAAAGCTTGACCCCTTTCTATAAACTATTGAATTGGCTGAACCAATTTACCCTAGGCGGGAAGAATCTCCCGTTGGATAATCCTACCAAAATAAAAGAATTCCGGCGACTAAACGAAACGATACTTAAAATGACCCGGCGAAACGAAGAGATGTATTCCCAACAGAAACAATTCATTGAAAACGCATCCCACGAACTCCAGACCCCGTTAGCAATCTGCCGAAACAAGCTGGAATTATTGGCAGAACGGCCGGATTGCACGGAAGGACAACTGGAAGAAATCGAGGATATCCACCGGAATCTGGGACGTATCGTGAAACTCAATAAATCCCTGTTGCTCCTTTCCCGCATCGAGAATGGCCAATTCCACGAAACGAAAGAAGTGGAATTCAACCCGATCATAAAAGAACTCGTAGAAGATTTTCAAGAAATTTACGAGCATAAAAACTTGCACGTGGAAGTGGAAGAAAATGCCGCTTGTAAAGTTCACATGAATGAATCACTAGCAAATATATTAATCACGAACCTGTTGAAAAACGCCATGATACACACCCCGAACGAGGGAAGTATCACCATTCGCATACAATCAACCGGAATCACCTTCACCAATAGCACGGATGGTTCCTCCTTGGATCAATCCCGCCTTTTCACTCGTTTCTATCAAGCCGACAATAAAAAAAGTGATTCCACCGGGCTAGGATTGGCAATCATTCAGAGCATCGTTCACCTCTACCATTTCCACATTTCCTACTCCTTTGATGGGAAACACCAATTCGATTTACGATTTTAAATCCAAAATCAATAAATTCCCAAATCTTTCCAAAATCACTCCTTTACTTTGTTCTCAGAAATTAGAACAAAAAATACAAACATTAAAATTTATATGCCATGAAAACAAGAATGACTATTTTCGTTTCTTTATTGTTAGCCGGATTTACTTTCACTAGCTGTGATGATAATGATGATAACTACACACCGGATGAAAAAATCGTGAACGTACTATACGAGAAATACCCAAACGCACAACGTGTCGACTGGAAATTACAACACGACCACTACGTGGCAGACTTCTATGACAACAAAATCGAAAAGGAAGCATGGATCACAACCAAGGGGGAATGGGTGATGACTGAAAGCGACATATTGTTTAACAACCTCCCGGATGCCGTACAAACCGCATTCAACGAGTCGGAATACAAAGACTGGCAAAGAGAGGACGTGGATATGCTGGAAAGAATTGAAATGGAAACCGTGTACGTGATCGAAGTTGAAAAAAGCAAACAGGAATTTGATTTATTCTACGCTGAAGACGGAACTTTAATAAAAGCGGTAGAAGACATTGACAACAACAACAATTATCAACCGAACATGGTTCCTGAAGTCCTGAAAAATTTCATTAACGAGAAATATCCACAAGCAACAATCGTGGACATTGAAGTCGAAAAAGGAATTACCGAGATCGACATCTTACACGAAAACAAAGCAAAAGAATTACACTTCAATAGTGCTAACGAATGGCTATACACGACTTGGGATGTTAGAGAAAGAGAGATTCAAGACATTGCAACCAAAGTACAGAATGATAACCCGGGATTCAAAATTGATGATATTGATTACAAAGAAAGTGCGGACGGAAGTGAAGTATACATCTTCGAATTGGAAAAAGGCAATCAAGAAATTCACGTAACAGTGGATATGGAGGGAAATGTTGTAAAATGATAGACAGGTAACATTTAAATTGCAGTAACGTAAAACAAGAGGATCTTAAATTAGAAATTATGAAAACAACATTAGTTACCGCACTAATCCTACTCACCACCACGTTTGCTTTCAGTAGCTGCAAAGACAGCAGCTACTCTCCACCCAAAAACGTCGTGAGTGCCTTTAAAGCCAAGTATCCCTCCGCCAAACGAGTAGAATGGGAAGTGAAGAACACGTATCAAGTGGCCGAATTCCATATCGACTTCACGGAAGTCGAGGCTTGGTTTGACAATAACGGTCAATGGGTGATGACCGAAAGTGACGTCAAATTTAGCTCCCTGCCCGTGGTGATCCGCAATAGTTTTAAATCCGGAGAATACGGGAAATGGGAAGTAGAAGATGTTGACAAGCTGGAAAGAGCCGGAATGGAGACAATCTACATTATCGAGGCTGAACTCGGGGAACAAGAAGTTGCCTTGCATTACTTGGAAAATGGAACACTAGTAAAAACCCTCATGGATAACGATGGACGGGGATATCAACCGGAGAGCGCCCCCCAAGCAGTTCTACAATTCATTCAGCAGAAATACCCGCAGGCCAATATCGTGGAAATCGATCAGGATAAAGGGTTACTAAAGATTGATATTATTGATCAACAAATCATGAAAGAAGTCGTGTTCAACCACCAGAATCAATGGGTTGTCACCACTTGGGAAGTTCCACACAATAATGTACCGGTCAACGTGATGAATGTACTAAAAACTTCTTCCTATGCGAATTACCGGATTGACGACATTGATTATGAAGAAAGAGCAGACGATTCGCTCGTTTACATTTTTGAAGTTGAACAAGGGGATCGGGAATTTGATGTCACGATAGATGCCAACAAGCTCAAGATTGTGTCTGCAATACCAAAGAATTAATAAACGAAAGGGCGGTCTTTTGAGGCCGCCCTTTAATTTTACAAGTGTAATTTCACTTCTACTGGTTTCTCTTTCACTTTCACTTCTTCACCAACCCACTGACCATTTTTATCAAAATAATTCAAAGTATACACTTTATTTTTTTCCACCATAAACTCCAACACGTCATTCATATCCTGTGTCGGTCCGGCAGTGCGTCCACCACCAATTT
>JAHZBN010000050.1:0-11484 GCA_019423345.1 Butyricimonas sp.
CACAAGGCTCTACTCTATGGCCAACAGCTTTAATCACAGTAAACTTAAAAAACGAATAACTATGATGTTAAAAGAAAAATCCAGTCCTTGGGCCCGGATGAAGTACCTCTACGTACTTCCCGTTGCGGCAATCACGTTAACCGCTTTCGCCCGCCCCGAAATCTCGAACGAACTAAACGAGATTTCAACTATCAAAGTTAATGATATTACTTCAATTCTCGATGCAAAAGAAGTAAATAATTCCCTTTTGACAGCCGACACCACCCAAAAAGTAGAAGTTAAAACATCTACAACCATATTTAAGGAAGTAGAGGAAAGTAGCCCAAGTACTCCCCGGTACACTAAAATCAAGGTAAAAAAAGACACTACAAATTTGAAAGAATATCAAATTTCAATCACCAAAGCTATTAATGTTGCAACAGACTCGTCGCTTTTCACGCAAGCGATATCAGCTGCACCCAGTCTATTTATTGTAAATGGTCATGAAATTTCTGCCGATTCCGTAAAAATGATCAATCCTAATAAAATTGAAACAATTACTATTCTAAAAGATAAATATGCTAGCATTCTATATGGAGACAAAGGAAAAGATGGTGTTGTTTCAATTACTTACACTTCCGGGAGTCCGGACAAAAAAGTAACCTCTTATAAACTGGCAGACGGCACCACGGTCTATTTAGAATCAGAAACGTCAACAACTGGTTCTTACACGATCACTCACTTGAAAGACACGTCTAACCTTAGAACGGTGAAAATGAAAGGCGAAACTCGATTCAAGATTGTCGAAAAAGATTCCATCATCGAGTATCAAGTCACCAGTGACACGTTAAGATATTATATTCAAAAGAAAGAAGAGAAGTAACATTTTCTTGTGTAATAATAACTCAAGAGAAAAAATTGGAGGACTTTCCTTCTAAAACAAAATTCTAGTTTAAACATTCATCAGAAAACACTTTTTTGAACTAAAGTAGATGAAAACAACGAACCACCCCTTACGGAGTGGTTCGTAATCTTTTTCATTTACCTGAATAAATCAATACTCGTCCTCGTTGAAGAAAAAGTCATCTTTACTCGGATAGTCTGGCCAAATATCTTCAATACTTTCAAATATTTCCTCATCATCCTCGATATCCTGAAGATTTTCGATCACTTCCATAGGTGCCCCGGAACGAATGGCGTAGTCTATCAACTCATCTTTTGATGCTGGCCAAGGCGCATCTTCCAATTTTGAGGCAAGTTCTAGTGTCCAATACATAGTTATATCGTTTTTAATGTAATTTCTTATTTTTGCCGCGAATATATAGTTTATTTCTAATAATACAACTTCTTTTTTCTAATAAGAAGTTATTTAGACACATTAAATCTAATGTATTGAGATAAATAACGCAAAACGATCCAAATTGTTACACTAAAAACTATTCATCATCGGAGAAGTGAATCAACACTTTTCGATACGTGTTGAATATCTTCGCTTTAGAAACAAAACCAATATATTTATGATCTTGAAGGACGGGTAGATTCCACGCTTTCGAATCCTCAAATTTCTTCATGACTACCTCCATCGAGTCATTAATGTCAATCACCACGGAAGGCGTTGTCATAAAATCCCGCACGTAGGTTTTCGAATACAATTCCTGATTAAACATCACTTTACGAATATCATCCAGCAAGACGATCCCCAGTAATTGCTGGTTGGAATTCAATACAGGGAATAGATTCCGGCTTGATTTCGAAACTACCTTTACCAGATCACCTAATGTCGCATCCACTTCGATCGTCTTGAAATCCGTTTCCACCACCTTGTTCAATTTCATCAAAGTCAACACGGCTTTATCCTTATTGTGAGTCAACAAGTCTCCCTGCATGGCCAAACGACGGGCATAAATAGAATAAGGTTCCATCCCTTGGCTGGTCAGGTAAGAAATAACCGAGGTCAGCATCAAAGGCAGGAATAAGGCATAACCTCCCGAAATCTCGGCAATCAAGAACATGGCTGTTAACGGGGCCTTCATTACCCCGGACATTGTTCCCGCCATTCCCGCCAAGACGAAATGACTGGGTTCCACGATACGGATTCCACTCATATTAATCAACATCGCCAACAAATACCCGGCAACACCACCAGTGAACAAACTCGGTGCAAAAACACCACCAACACCCCCACTACCATTGGTTAAGGCTGTGGCAATCACTTTTACGAATATCAACCCGACCACGAAAAGGATCATCATCCAGGCACTACCCCGAAAACCGAAGAAATAAGTATTATTCAATAATTTATCGGAATGTCCAGCCATCATGTCATCCAAAGCCGTGTAACCTTCACCGTATAGAGGGGGAAACACGAAAATAATGACACCTAATAAAGCTCCACCGATAGCTATTCTTTTCCATGTTTGCTTGATACGCCCTAGAAATTGTTCTACCCGGAGATTCATCCGAACAAAATACACGGACAACACCCCGGCAAAGATTCCCAGTATAACATAGTAAGGGAAATTGGCCATCACGAATTTATCCGTGATCTGATAAGAAAACACGAAACCATCCCCCATGAGGAAGAATGTAACCACATACGAGGTAATAGCCGTGAACATCAACGGTACCAATGAGGCCATCGTCAGATCAAGCATCAACACTTCCATCGTGAATACAATTCCGGCAATCGGGGCTTTAAAGATCCCGGCAATGGCACCTGCCGCTCCACAACCGATCATCAAGGTCATCACCTTGTAGTTCATCCGAAACAAACGTGCCAGATTCGAACCGATGGATGCCCCGGTCAACACGATGGTAGCCTCCGTCCCGACCGATCCTCCGAAACCGATGGTCAGGGTACTCGCAATCATCGAGGTATAGTTGTTGTGCGGCTTGATCATACTATTACGGCGGGAAATAGCATACAATACCTTTGTCACACCGTGGCTGATTCCCTCTTTCACAAAAAATTTCACAAATAATGTCGTTAGCAATATTCCAATAAAAGGGTATATAAAGAAAAGCAAGTTACCACTATCCACCTGCATCCGCTCCGTGAAAAACATATGAGTAAAATGTACCATATTTTTCAGCACAACTCCCGCCAACCCGGTAACAATACCAACCAGGATGCTCAACATGACAATAAATTGCTTTTCCTTGATGTAGCGGACACGCCACACCAAAAACTTTCCCAATAACCCTTTTTCGTTAATCGCCGCCATGATCTAAAAGTATATCAAACTATTTTTTCATTATACCTTTTATCGAACCATATTGCGGGTAGAAATCAATAGAAATGCCTTCATTATTGATGACATCCAAAGGGAATTGCTTGATGAATCCGAGTTGTGGTATGACACAACGAACAGTCATCACGTTCTCTTTCCCTCTCAACAAGCACAAATCAGCAACAGCCGGTTCTCGATAAGAGAGTGACGGAACCGGACGGGAATTCCCTCCTTGTTGGGCATCCCTCTTCGGAATGTAAATATTTTTCAACTCAACGATATAAGGAATAGCAGATACATTATTCTTTGCCGTAATCCCATCATTCGCGGAAAAACGGAATAAAACAATTGACTCGTCAGCTTTTTCCGGAACAAAAGAGATGGTTTTAACCACTTCACGTTTTTCCCTTTTTCCCATGAACAAACTCATGTAATTCGCTTCAAGCTCATCTAGAGCTTTTAAAGCCTCAACCGTGGCCGAACCTCCGGCTAGTAATTCCAGTCTCTTTTTACGAATATTGAATATCTCTGACGTGATCTCGTCCACGTAATCTTTATTTTCTTTTAACACATGACGTTCTATCGGATCCCATACCCGACGAATCTCGCCCTCTACTTCCATCTCCGTGAAATTGGAATCAAGTACTTCTTTTTGGGTGGAGCGAATACCAAAATACACGTAATTGATACCTGTACCAACGCTTTTCTCCTTTTCCTCGTAAACAATCTCCTCCTCATCAGTCCGGTTCGTGTTACCACTTCCCACTCCGGCTAAAAAACCTTCAGGAGTCACATTTAATAAAATAGAGTTATATTCCCCAACAGCATTCACGGTATAAGAAGCCTTCGGATCAGGCAAGGCCCTCGGAATAAATTTGATGTTTTTGATCGCCCACTCTTCGCCTTCACTCGTGATCTCGGGAGAGACGCCTAACTGTTGTTCGGCATATTGCCGGAAAGGTCCCGGAATCAAACGATAACATTCCATGGTGACAACCACGTCATAACTGATCTTTGGTAAAGTATAATCAACTGACACCTGCGTGGTCAACTCTCTCTTTTTCTGTCCCGCAACAGACAGGGATACTAATCCCACTAACCCGATTATAAAAAATAACTTTTTCATCTTTCTATCGCTGTTTAGCCATATTATATGTTTCCATCTTTTTCCACACCAAACCTAATTTATCGGCAATATCCCCGGCACGTACTCCTCTCATTCCCTGTTCTTCCACGACCAAATCACCAGCCAGACCATGAGCATATACCCCGATTACAGCCGCATCCAACGAAGAATGACCACTTGCCAGTAAAGCCGCAATAATACCCGTCAACACGTCTCCTGCCCCACCCTTGGCCATTCCCGGGTTACCTGTCATGTTAAAATAACATTCCCCCTCCGGAGTGGCGATTATCGTATGTGCACCTTTTAGTACGACGTACACTTGGTGTAGACGTGCAAAGGTGCTTAATTTATTTAATCTATCAAAATCATTTACACTTTTTCCTGCTAATCTTTCAAATTCTTTCGGATGGGGAGTTAGTACCGCTCCTTTGGGAAGCAACTCTAACAATCCGGAATTCGACGCCAACAAATTCAAGGCATCCGCATCCAACACAACTTTTCCTTGCCATACGGATAACAGTTGACGAATTCCTTCTGCCGTGACAGGTGAAGTCCCGATCCCCGGACCAATCCCAACCGCTTGGAAACGGGAAAGATTGTCTACACCGGAAAAACAAAATTCATTCCGATCCACTTCAACCAATGCTTCCGGCACGGAAAGATGAATCACTTCTTTCAACTTACAGGGAACATGCATGGAAAGTAGTCCCGTCCCGGATCGAATGGCCCCTTTGGCCGCCAACACGGCAGCCCCCATCATGGGATAAGAACCCGCTATTAATAAGGTATTACCCAAAGTTCCTTTATGAGAAAACTTTTCAGGTATCAATAACCGGGATGCAACCACTTCTTCTGTCAGATAATAATAAGCAGCAGGATACTCCCGCAATATAGCCGGATGCAAACGGATATCTAACACGTCCCAATGCCCCACGTAAATTACATTTTCCGGAAACATAAAGGCTAACTTGGGAAATTGAAAAGTAAACGTATAATCAGCTTTTACGATCGCCCCGTTATTTTCCCCGTTATCCTCTCCCATCAAACCGGATGGAATATCTATTGCCACAACCGGATGGGACAAACAATTTATCCGATGGATTACATTTCCCAAAAATCCCGTTACCGGACGGTTTAACCCGGCCCCGAAAATGGCATCCACGAGCACGCTATTTTCATCCGGCTGCAAATTATCCGGATTTTTCACCTCAATATAACATCCTCCCATATCAATGAATCGTTTCCTGTTCACAGCACAATCCGGAGATAGGACACTGTTTCCATGCAAACCGAACACCTTGACATTCAATCCTTTTTTTAACAGTAATCTTGCCACGACATACCCGTCACCCCCGTTATTTCCGAAACCAGCCAGAATGTTAAAAATATGGTTATTGGGGAAAAAAATCAATAATTTTTCTGTAAAAACAGTCGCTGCCCTCTCCATCAAATCCAACGATGTTACCGGCTCATTCTCAATCGTATATTTATCCAATTTTTGTAAATCCGAAGTCTTGAAAATTTTATTATTCTTCAACATAGCGATAGGTTTCAAACGTTTTCAATGACTAAAGATAAAAAAATAATTTATATTTGCAGACTATTAGCGTGAATGAAAAAATTTAATTATTTACCAATACAAATTAAAAACAAAAGTTATGTTCAAAAATCATCCTAAAGGGTTGCTTACTGCGGCTCTAAGTAATATGGGAGAACGTTTCGGCTATTACATCATGAATGCCGTGTTAGTGTTATTCCTATGTTCTAAATTTGGTTTGAGCGAAGCCGCCAGTGGTACCATTTATTCCTTCTTTTATGCTGGTATTTACATTTTAAGCCTTGTCGGAGGTCTTATTGCAGACCGTACGCAAAACTACAAAGGAACCATTAAGACTGGTCTTGTAGTTATGGCAATAGGATACATTATCCTATCTGTTCCAATCCTTGCGACATCGCAAAATACAACTTGGTTATTGACTCTTACTTGTGTTGCCTTGTTTCTTATTGCATTTGGTAACGGTTTGTTCAAAGGTAACTTACAGGCCATCGTGGGTCAAATGTATGATAATTTTGAGGCAGAGGCAGCAAAACAGGGTCCAGAGGCTCTCAAAATCGCAAAAGACAAGAGAGATTCAGGTTTCCAGATTTTCTACGTATTCATCAACGTGGGCGGTCTAATTGCTCCGTTCATTGCTCCGGTTTTACGCCAATGGTGGTTGGGTGTAAACGGATTATCTTACAACGCACAACTTCCAGCCCTTTGTCACGAGTACGTTAATAATGCTGCAAACATGGCTCCCGAAGCACTTGCCAACTTACAGCAACTTATGACGGCTGCTGGTGGAGCTATTACCGATATGACTGCTTCTTGTCTCCAATATCTGCAAATTTTCAATGAAGGAATTCACTACTCATTCATTGCCTCTGTTGCAGCCATGCTTATTTCTCTTGTAATTTTCTTTGTTTCACAAAAAACATTCCCGAATCCAGCAAAGAAAGCTGCTGCACAGAGTGTAACCTACACGGCAGAAGAAAAAGCTGCTATGGCTAAAGAAATTAAACAAAGAATGTATGCCTTGTTTGCAGTATTAGGTATAGTGATTTTCTTCTGGTTCTCGTTCCACCAGAATGGAATGTCTCTTTCATTCTTTGCCCGCGATTTCGTTGATTCTTCCGCAGTTGCCCCTGAAGTATGGCAAGCTATCAACCCATTTTTTGTCATCGTTCTTACCCCAATGATCATGGCTATCTTTGGATTCCTTGCAAGACGTGGTAGAGAAATCTCAACCCCAAGAAAGATCGCAATCGGTATGTTCATTGCAGGTTTGGCTTTCTTGTTCCTTGCAGTGTTCTCAATGATGAAAGGCTATCCTTCTGCAGACACTTTCAAAGGTCTTCCTATCGCAGAACAAATGGCAGCAAAAGCTCATTGGTGGGTTCTTATCGTTACTTACTTCTTCTTAACTGTTGCAGAGCTATTTATCTCTCCTCTAGGATTGTCATTCGTATCAAAAGTTGCTCCAAAGAGCATGCTTGGTTTGTGTCAAGGCCTGTGGCTTGCTGCTACCGCTCTTGGTAACCTTCTACTTTGGATTGGCCCGCTCATGTACAACGCATGGCCGATTTGGCAATGCTGGTCAGTATTCTTGATCGTATGTCTTGTATCTATGGGAGTTATGCTTGGTATGGTGAAATGGCTTGAAAGAGTTACAAAATAACCTTATTTATCAACATATAAAAAAGAGTTCAGAAAATTCTGAACTCTTTTTTATATCAAAATCAGTTCTTAAAAATTGATCTGAAGTCCTACCCCTAACACTTCCTTAAACTGCACTCTCGGCCCTGCCGTTCCGTCTTCTTGGGCGATCTTTACATCATTATCATATAACAAGTTTGTTGATAAAGTCGTTGAAAACCATTTATTAATGGCCATATTTAATTGAACCTCCCAGCGAACATCAATGTTCTGAGGATCTTTCAAATAATTAGAATACAATTCCAGACGAGAATAAACCTTCATATTAGGCAAAAACTCATAATTCACTTCTGCCTTCAAGTTTGCACCAAACTCAGATAACAAATGTTTTCCCTTATCCACACCAAAAGCTCCTTCATCCGACAAACGACTATCAGCTACAATAGTTCCCCTCCAAGAAGCCGGGGTAAAAGTGGCCGTAAATATCTTATTCGGACTCCAAGTAACACCGGTACCAATCATCAAGTATCCCGGAGCCATGAACTTTGAAATAAAATCAGAATCCTCAATATTATAATCGTATCCTTTCGCAAACTGCGTATTAAAGTTCAATAAAGCACTCCAGTAAAGTGTTTTATAAATCTGATACCCATAAGTGGAAGCAAAATATATCTTATCGTTTGTTTTCCGGGCGCTCTTACCATCATTTTTCGTCAAACCGTATCCCAGTTCCAAACGATTTTGCCACAACTGACGATCTCGCTTAAAATCAGCGCTATATGTTATCTGGCTATCAAATGCCAAAGCAGACTCACCTCCGGCAGACCAACTACTCAAACTCACTTGCGTTAATTTTAACCCAAAGTAACCGGCTTTTGTCCACGCTGTATCTCTTACCGGCTGCGCATACAATTGTCCAAAACCCAATACAAATAGGGCAATAACAAAGAATCTTTTCATCATACTCTTATTAAATTATTTAGGTTTAAATTATACTATCTTTTGACTGATAAACGTGAAACAACAAAGATTTGTTATAAAAAAAGCAGGTTATTTTCTAACCTGCTTTAGAAGAAGTCTTTTTTCACTTATATTTTAGCACATAGTTCAGATATTTTCACAATCACACTTACGATTTTTTCCATAGAAGACACGGGTATATACTCGTAACGTCCATGCCCGTTATGTGCCCCATTGGACAAATTCGGTGTAGGCAATCCCATAAATGACAATCTTGCCCCATTAGTACCTCCTCGAATAGGAGCAATCAAAGGTTTAATTCCCAGTTCTGACATGGCCTGTTTTGCTATTTCCACGATATATCTTACCGGTTCCAAACGTTCTTTCATATTCGCATACTGATCCTTCATTTCCAAAAGTACTGGTAAATCATACTTCTTTGAATATTCACGAACTCCATTTTCAATGACATCCTTTCTCCATTCAAAACATTCCTTGTCAAAATCACGAATCAATATTTCTAGCAAGGTCTCTTCTACAGTCCCCTTAATAGAATAGATATGGAAGAATCCTTCGTAACCGGAAGTGTATTCCGGAGCATCCTTTTTAGGAAGGCTAGCCATGAATTCATTAGCCACCTTGATTGAATTGACCATTTTATTTTTGGCATATCCCGGATGAAAATTACGCCCTTTAAACGTCAAACGAGCTAAAGCCGCATTAAAATTTTCATACTCTAACTCACCGATTTCTCCCCCATCCAAAGTGTAGGCAAATTTAGCCTCGAATTTTTTCAAATCAAAATGATCAACACCTTCCCCGATTTCTTCATCCGGCGTAAAACAAACAGCAATACGTCCATGCTTGATTTCCGGATGTTGAACCAGAAACTCCATTGCCGTCAGGATTTCAGCAATCCCCGCTTTATCATCTGCTCCTAAAAGCGTATTACCATCCGTAACGATCAAATCCGTACCGACATAATTCATCAGTTCCGGAAAATCATCCGGTGACAAAGTGAATCCCTTTTCCTTGTTCAACAACACGTCATTTCCCTTGTAATTCTCGATAATCTGAGGCTTCACGTGTTTACCCGTCATGTCCGGACTGGTATCCATATGAGCAATAAACCCTATCGAAGGACACTCTCTGTCAGCATTAGAAGGTACAAAACCCATGACATATCCGTAATCATCCACAGCTACATCCTGCATTCCTATTTTTTGCATTTCCTCACAAAGAAGATAGGCGAACTGCAACTGTCCCGGAGTACTCGGAACTAAACCAGTCTCCCGATCCGATTCCGTGTGAATCTTAGCATACCTAATAAAACGCTCAACTACTGGCAGCATAAAATAATTTTAGATTTTAAATTATTGAATTTAGATTCTAGTTTTTCTCTCGGCTTGATTCATTCAATCTAAAATCTAAAATCATTCAATTTAAAATTAGTAGGCTCTCGCAATCAATACCCTCTTATGAGAAGGTTTACCTGTTACCATACATTTACCCTCCTCTTCGGGAGCATCGAATGGAATACAGCGGATGGTTGCCTTCGTTTCGTTCTTGATAAGTTCTTCTGTTTCCGGAGTTCCATCCCAATGACACAGGAAGAATCCGCCTTTCGTGTCCAACAAAGTCTTGAACTCCTCGTAAGAGTCCACTTTTGTAATCAATTTAGAACGACGTTCCAAAGCCAGTTTGTATATATTTTCCTGAATTTCCTCCAACAACGTCTCGATATGTTGTTCCACCCCTTCCAATGGCAATGTTTCCTTGGTTAAAGTATCACGACGAGCTACCTCAATCGTACCGTTTTCAAGATCACGCTCTCCCATAGCCAGACGTACCGGAACTCCTTTCAACTCGTAATCGGCAAATTTCCAACCCGGCTTTTGCGTGTCTCGATCATCAAATTTCACGCTGATTCCCGCAGCCTTTAATTTATCCATCAAACCGCTAACCGTTTTACGGATTTTTTCTAATCCTTCCAAACTCTTATAAATAGGCACTATTGCCACTTGCAACGGGGCTAATTTCGGGGGTAATACCAAACCGTTATCATCGGAATGTGACATGATCAGCGCTCCCATCAAACGGGTAGAAACTCCCCATGAAGTTGCCCATACATATTCCTGCTTTCCCTCTTTCGTGGCAAATTGTACATCAAAAGCCTTCGCAAAGTTCTGGCCCAAGAAATGAGAAGTTCCAGACTGAAGAGCTTTCCCATCCTGCATCATAGCTTCGATTGTCAAAGTATCCAATGCTCCGGCAAAACGTTCCGTTTCACTCTTATGTCCCATAATCACCGGCATTGCCATCCATTTCTCGGCAAATTCTGCATACACCCGAATCATTTTCTGAGCCTCCTCAACAGCCTCCTCTCTCGTCGCATGAGCAGTGTGCCCTTCTTGCCACAAGAATTCGGCCGTACGCAGGAACATACGCGTACGCATCTCCCAGCGCATCACGTTCGCCCATTGATTACAAAGGATAGGAAGATCACGATAAGACTGAATCCAATTTTTATAAGTATTCCAAATAATCGTTTCTGAAGTCGGACGAATAATATATTCCTCCTCCAATTTAGCAGCAGGGTCCACAACTACCCCACCTCCATTCGGATCATTTTTTAATCGATAATGAGTTACAACCGCACATTCTTTCGCGAACCCCTCCACATGATCAGCCTCTTTTGAAAAGAAAGATTTGGGGATTAACAACGGAAAATAAGCATTACTATGCCCCGTTTCCTTAAACATCTTGTCCAATTGTTGTTGCATTTTTTCCCATATGGCATAACCGTAAGGTTTAATCACCATACATCCTCTTACAGCTGAATTCTCTGCTAATCCGGCTTTTACGACCAGATCATTGTACCATTGCGAATAATTTTCTTCTCTTGAAGTTAAAAACTTAGCCATCTCATTATTTTTTGATAAAACAGCAGCAAATTTAAAACAAAAACTAGGAAATCCGATTATTATTTTCTA
>JAHZBN010000051.1:0-11303 GCA_019423345.1 Butyricimonas sp.
TTCTGACATTGGTTTACTAAGTTTACTGTAAACTTTTTTCAGGACAATACACATATCCTCCCCCTCTTTCCTCTATCCCTACGCCCGACCACGATAACAATTCCGACACAATACTAACACAACAAGTACACTCACTTATGTATATGCTATGTTCATGCTATGTTGATGGTATGTTTGTAAGCATAGGCAAGGATAGAGAAGAGACGAGGAAAGGGATACCCACCCTTAATTCACCCCACAAGAAAAAAAAGAGAGAACAGATTCCCCAATTTTTCTTTCAAAATTCTCCGGGCCACCTGTTTTTGCTTTTTCACGGTCTCCACGGCAATTCCCAGCTCATCGGCAATCTCCTTGGCAGAATAACCTTGTATCGCCCGGGAAAACACGTTCCTGCTTCCAGGAGGTAAATCCTCTAAAGTCCGCATGACAATACGAAAAGTTTCATTTTTAATATATTCATTTATCTCGGACTCCTCCAGTTCCTCAGCAAAAGACCTTGTGGCATCTTGACGAATTTTCTCCGCACGCAAATAATTAAAACTTCTGAAACGGACCATCTGGTACAAATAAGCGGACAAGTTATCAATCCCTCCCAACTTTTCCCGGGTTTCCCATATCTTCACGAATACATCCTGCACAATATCTTCAGCTGCTTCTTGATTGTCGAGATATTTCATTGCAAAAGAGACCAATACAGAATAGTAATCTACAAAAAGCCCTTGAAAAGCCCTTTCATCACCATCCATCAGACCATTTACATTTATAGAGGCTCCTTCTATCATAAAACGAACGTTTATTGACTTTTGTTCAACAGATTCACATCATACCCATTCCATACTATAAATCAACATTTTACAAATTTACCACAGACATCTGAAACAAGTATTCTCGCCCATTTTGCCCCTTCATAAAACGTTCATTTATTGCGCAAATATAAAGAATTTATTTTACAATAATAAATCACAAATTCCCAAATAGCAACACGTACACAATCAACTGATAACAAATATATTAACCATCAATTAATTCTAATTCTTTTCGTTCATTCTCTTCCATTCCGGTATATATCCCCCACAATTTTATTTCCACGGTTATGCTATTTTGTCAGCTAAAACTGCTAAATTTGCAGATGGTATTGAGGGTTGGATTCTTTTTTACGTTCCACGCCAAAATCAAGGATAAAGAATTCATAAATTGTAAATCACATGGAGGACATTAGAACGATTAAACAACGTTTCGAAATTATCGGGAACGACATCAAGCTAAATCGGGCAATAGAAAAAGCAGTACAAGTGGCACCCACGGATTTTACCGTGCTTATCACGGGAGAGAGTGGCGTGGGAAAAGAGATTTTCCCCCGGATCATCCATAGTTTCAGTACCCGCAAACATGCACAATACATTGCCGTAAACTGCGGGGGAATCCCGGAAGGGACCATTGATTCCGAATTGTTCGGTCACGAGAAAGGATCGTTCACGGGAGCGTTAGCCGACCGGAAGGGGTATTTCGAGGTCAGTGACGGGGGTACGATTTTCCTGGACGAAGTAGGGGAATTACCGTTATCCACGCAAGCCAAACTGTTACGTGTCCTTGAGGCCGGAGAGTTTATCCGGGTCGGATCGTCGAAAGTGCAAAAAACGAACGTACGGGTAATTGCCGCTACGAACGTGGATCTACCAGCGGCTGTCAAAAACGGAAAGTTCAGAGAAGACCTTTACTACCGGATCAACACGATCCCGATCTCGATCCCTGCACTACGGGATCGGAAAGAAGATATATCCCTCCTGTTTCGAAAATTTGCGGCAGACTTCGCCGAAAAATACCGAATGCCCCCTATCCGACTTACCGAGAACGCTGTACAAATACTCGAAAACTACCGGTGGCCGGGAAACGTGCGGGAATTGAAAAACATCACGGAACAAATTTCCATTCTCGAACAGGAAAGAACGGTCGATGCCTTGAGACTAAAAGAGTATCTCCCGGCACAAAATAATACGCTCCCGGCATTAACATCTAACCCGGAAAGCGATCATAGTTTCGCCACGGAACGAGAAATTTTGTACAAAATACTTTTTGACATGAAAAAAGACATGAACGATTTGAAACACCTCGTGTACGACATCATGCAAAAAGAACAGACGATAAAGCCCGAACCGGAACCTTCAACCTCCATCGTTCTCCGGAATTTGTATGAAACCCCGCAATCGGAATTCCTAGGACAAGCCCCGCCAAAGACGGTCACCGTAGAGAAGAATAGTCATATCGAGGATACGGAAGCTGTCGTGGAGGAATCCCTCTCACTGGAAGAAAAAGAAAAAGAAATGATCGTGAAAGCTTTGGAAAAAAACCATGGCAAACGAAAACTGGCCGCACAAGACCTCGGAATATCAGAGAGAACGCTATACCGGAAATTAAAAGAGTACGATATTGAAATTTGAAAACACGAAGAGACGAATTTCTACAAATTAAAATTATCTTTGTCTGACACAAATAAAATTGCGTGCATATCAAGATAAAATACACATGATCAAGAAAATTATACCTATATTATTGCTGGCTTTTGCCTTTAACGGGTGTAAACTACAAAGTGTTAGTTACTCGTTTTCTGGCGTGTCATTACAAAATGGAGAAAAAACATTCTCGGTAGATTACTTCTCAAATAAAACCGCTTTTGCTCCGAACCTGGGAGCGGATTTCACAGAAGCACTGAAAAGTTATTTACGCTCGCGAACTAACCTGACCGAATTGACAGATAATGACGGGGATATTCGTTTCGAGGGACAGATTACCGGATTCACACAAACCCCAGTTGACATCACGGCCGATGAAATCGCTGCCAAGAACCGGTTGACAATCACGATTCGGGTGAAATACACGAACACGAAAGATGAATCAGGGAAATCGGACTTCGACACGTCATTCTCGCATTATGAAGATTACGGGATTGACGAGAATTACGAGTCCATCGAACCTGACTTGATAAAGAAAATCACGGAGAAGATTATCGAAGATATTTATAACAAGGCCTTAACAAACTGGTAAACGTTGAAACCGGAAGAATTAATCGATATTATACGTTCAGGACGAAAAGAGGGAGAAGACATCCGGAGCATAGAGTTTCTCATAGAACAATTCCCTTATTTCGCCACGGCCCGAACCGTGTACTTGAAAATGTTACACGATTCGGGTCACTCGGCCTATCCCGAGAAATTAAAGCATAATACGATTTACATTCCCAATCATAAACAATTTTATCGTTTCCTGAACAATTTATTATCGGATTGGAACGAGATCGGAAATCCAGTATTCAAACCGGAACCTGTTGCGATCGAATTGCTGGAAGACAAGGAAGAGGAGAAAAAAGTCGTTCCCACAACTACGTTCTACCAACTTGAAAACGAGTTCCCGGAAGAGGAATTCCTACCGATAGATGCCATCGCAAATGAATGGTTGTCACGTAAAAAACAAAAAGAAGAACGAAAAGATTCCCTTATTGATAAATTCATCCAAGAAGAACCCTCCATGCCCAAGATCACGGAGGGAAATCCTGGCACGCCAGTCGTCTCGGAGCCTGTCACGGGAGAGAATCCCGAATTTTTCTCGGAAACCCTGGCAAAAATATACGTCCGTCAGCAACTATATGACAAGGCCATTGCAACTTATCTAAAATTAAGTTTGAAATATCCGGAAAAAAGTGTTTACTTTGCGGTTCAGATTGAAAAAATAAAAGAGAAAATTAATAATAATAAGAACTAATTATGTACATAGCTGTTTCTATCTTGATCTTTATTGTTTGCGCTCTACTTATATTGATTGTATTGGTGCAAAACTCAAAAGGCGGTGGTTTATCTTCTTCCTTTGCTTCTTCAAACCAAATCATGGGTGTAAGAAAGACAACCGATTTCTTGGAAAAAGCGACATGGACATTAGCTGGGACGATGCTTGTATTATGTATTGTATCCGCTATGGTACTCCCTAGAGGTGAACAAGCCGGGAAAAAATCTGCTATTCAAGAGCAAATTAATACTGCCGCTCCGGGAACACAGGCAATCCCTGATTTCGGAACGATGAACAACAACACGACCACTACAACGGGTGAAGAAAATAATACAACTTCACAAGAACAAGAATAACGATTCTAAGAATCGACACGAGAAAATGTCAGTATGTCAGTCATACTGACATTTTTTTGTTTGGCACGAATTATGCTCTTCTCCAAACGTAATTTTCAATTAAAAAGAAAGAATTAATTAATAATAAACTTTTAAATATTAAGAATTATGGCACTTAAGACAGTTCTTAACAAAATCATCGTAGAGCCGGTAGAGGCAGAAACTAAAACCGCATCAGGTATCATCATCCCTGATTCTGCAAAAGAAAAACCACAAAAAGGTATCGTAGTAGCAACCGGAAAAGGCAAACATGACGAACCGATGGAAATCAAAGTGGGAGATTCCGTTTTATTCGGTAAATATTCAGGAACTGAAGTCAACATTGATGACAAAAAGTACTTGGTAATGAATCAATCAGATATTCTGGTGGTTCTATAACAATTGAAAATGGAGAATTGAAAATTGGAAATGAATTACACTCCATTGATTTTCAATTTAAAATCTAAAATCTAAAATTAAAAAGGTTATGGCAAAAGAGATAAAATTTAATGTTGAAGCCCGTGATTTATTGAAAAAGGGTGTTGACGAATTGGCTAACGCGGTAAAAGTAACGCTTGGCCCCAAGGGACGTAACGTGGTAATCGAGAAAAAATTCGGTGCCCCGCATATTACTAAAGATGGTGTTTCCGTGGCAAAAGAGATCGAGCTTTCTGATCCATATGCAAACATCGGGGCACAAATGGTTAAAGAAGTGGCATCCAAAACAGGTGATGATGCCGGAGACGGAACCACAACCGCTACCATTTTAGCTCAATCCATTATCAGCGTGGGCTTGAAGAACGTAACTGCCGGAGCAAATCCGATGGATCTGAAAAGAGGTATCGATAAAGCTGTTGCAGAAGTTGTAAAAAGCCTGGAGGCACAAAAAGAAGCCGTGGGAGAAAATTACGATAAAATTCGTCAAGTTGCCCGTATTTCTGCCAACGGTGATGACAACATCGGTTCATTAATTGCCGAAGCCATGGAAAAAGTTACCAAAGAAGGCGTTATCACGGTAGAAGAAGCTAAAGGTACTGAAACCGAAGTGAAAGTGGTTGAAGGTATGCAATTTGACCGCGGTTACATTTCTCCCTATTTCGTAACTGACACAGAGAAGATGAACGCAGAATTCGAGAAACCTTATATTCTGCTTTATGACAAGAAAGTTTCCACGATGAAAGAACTTCTTCCATTGCTGGAACCGGTTGCTCAAGCCGGACGTGCCCTGGTAATCATCGCGGAAGACGTTGAAAGCGAAGCTTTAGCTACTTTAGTAGTAAACCGTTTGAGAGGTTCTTTGAAGATTGCTGCCGTAAAAGCTCCCGGATTCGGAGACCGCAGAAAAGAAATGTTGGAAGACATTGCCATATTGACAGGTGGTGTTGTAATCTCTGAAGAAAAAGGTTTGAAACTGGAGACTGCCACGATCGATATGTTAGGATGTGCTGACAAGGTAACTATTGACAAAGAGAACACCACGATCGTTAACGGTTGCGGTTCAAAAGAGGCTATCGCAGAACGCGTAAATCAAATCAAAAAATTAATCGAGCATTCTACTTCTGACTACGATAAAGAAAAATTACAGGAAAGACTGGCTAAATTGGCCGGAGGTGTTGCCGTACTTTACGTGGGTGCCGCTTCTGAAATCGAAATGAAGGAGAAGAAGGACCGTATCGATGACGCCTTAAGCGCAACCCGTGCCGCTATCGAAGAAGGTATCGTTCCCGGAGGTGGTGTAGCTTACATCCGTGCTATTGAAAGCCTTGAAAAACTGAAAGGCGAAAATGATGACGAAACTACCGGTATCGAAATCATCAAACGTGCTATCGAAGAACCGCTTCGTCAGATTGCCGCCAACGCCGGGGTAGAAGGTGCAGTGGTTGTAAACAAGGTAAAAGAAGGCAAGAAAGATTTCGGTTACAACGCTCGTACAGGTGTTTACGAAAACTTGATGAAGACCGGAGTTATCGATCCGAAAAAAGTAACGAGAGTTGCCTTGGAGAACGCCGCTTCTATTGCCGGAATGTTCTTGACTACCGAATGCGTGCTAGTAGAGGAAAAACAGGAAAATCCCGCTCCTGCCATGCCGCCAATGGGAGGTGGAATGCCGGGAATGATGTAATCATAGAGGAATTTAGATAAAAAAAAGCCCCTTTTCGGGGCTTTTTTTATTTACTTTATATACCTTTACGACCGCAAATTCAATTTATTACAATAACATGATTTTATGAATTACACGATTCTCGATTTCTTGCAGTTGATCGGATCATTGGGTGTGTTCCTCTTCGGAATGAAGATGATGAGTGAAGCCTTGCAAAAGGTGGCGGGTAATAAAATGAGAACCATCCTCACCGCAATGACATCCAATCGCGTGAAAGGAGTGATCACAGGTCTGTTAATCACTACCATTATCCAAAGTTCTTCAGCCACCACTGTGATGGTTGTCAGTTTTGTTAATGCCGGCTTACTTGACCTTGTCGGTTCTATCGGGGTCATCATGGGCGCCAACGTGGGAACCACGTTCACAGCATGGCTCATCTCCATCCTGGGATTCAAGATCAGCATGGTAAGTCTTTCTCTCCCCCTGATCGGGCTGAGTCTGCCCTTGCTTTTCTCGGCAAAACGGATGCGCAAGAGCTGGGGGGAATTGATTATCGGTTTCGGACTCCTATTTATCGGACTGAATTTCCTTCAGGAAAATATGCCGAACATTCAGGAAAACCCCGAGATTCTGAATTTCTTACATAATTACACGGATTTAGGCTATGGTTCTTATATCCTGTTCATGCTTATCGGAACAGCGCTGACCATACTGATACAATCATCGTCTGCCACGATGGCACTGACTCTGGTCATGTGTGCTAACGGCTGGATCGGGTACGACATCGCTGCCTCCATGGTTTTGGGAGAAAACATCGGAACTACCATCACGGCAAACCTAGCCGCCATGGTTGCCAACACGACAGCCAAAAGAGCCGCTTTCGCTCATTTCCTATTCAATCTTTTCGGGGTCATGTGGGTACTGGCCATATTCCCGTTATTTTTAGGCTGGGTTGCCCAATTAAGTATTCACCTGGGAATCGGGAATCCATTTAACAACGTAGAGTCAGTTCCGGTGGCGTTATCGTTGTTTCACACCTGCTTTAACGTGGCTAACGTATTCTTGCTGATCTGGTTTACCAAAGTGATCGCACAACTTGTCTCCCGTATTATCAAATCAAAAGAATCGTCAGACGATGCCTTTACACTGAAACATATCAAAATCGGTTTATTATCCACCCCAGACGCATCCTTGTTCCAAGCAAAACAAGAGATTTCACACTATGCAAAGAACACGTTGGATATGTATCGACAAGTGGTGGAATGCCTGCATACGCCCACGAAGGAGTTCGAAAAGAAATTCAATAAAATCGACAAACTGGAAGACGAGAGCGACGTGGTGGAAGTGGAGATTGCAGACTACTTGACAAAAGTATCGGAATCCAAATTATCCACAGAAAACTCGCAACGAGTTAGAGCCATGTTCAAAATCGTGTCAGAAATCGAAAGCATCGCTGACTCGTCATTGAACGTTGCCAAAGCTGTCGGACGCCGGAATGAACAAAACGTGGAATTTCCTGAATTCATTGAAGAGAAATTGCATCACATGATGGCTATCGTGGACGAGGCCCTCGTGGTCATGTGTGCTAACCTCTCGATTGAATACAAGGAAGTGAAGGCAAAGAAAGCTTACGAAGTAGAGCAAACGATCAATGATTACCGAACGATACTGCAACAGGAACACTTGACGGCAATCGAAGAAAAGAAATATGATTATGCCACAGGAATTATATACAGTGACATTTTCTTCGAATGCGAGAAGATCGGGGATTACGCAATTAACGTGACCGAGGCAATCAAAGAAATCGGGGTAGACAATTAATGAATCGAAAATGGAGAATTGAAAATTGGAAATGAGACCTTCAGTTTTCAACTTTTAGTTTTTAGCTTTTAGTTTTTAGTTTTTAACTTATACATATAACATGGCACAAGAAGATATTTTTAAAAAGCTGGTAGCGCACTGTAAAGAATACGGGTACGTGTTCCAGTCATCAGAGATATATGACGGGCTGGCTGCAGTGTACGATTACGGACAATACGGGGTTGAACTAAAAAACAATATCAAAAAGTACTGGTGGGACTCTATGGTGCTGTTACACGAGAACGTGGTAGGATTGGATTCCGCCATTTTCATGCACCCGACTATCTGGAAAGCCTCCGGACACGTGGATGCTTTCAACGACCCATTGATTGATAATAAAGATTCAAAAAAGAGATACCGGGCAGACGTACTGATCGAGGATCATATTGCCAAATATGACGACAAAATCGAAAAAGACGTTGCCAAAGCAAAAAAGAGATTCGGAGAAAAGTTTGACGAAACATTATATCGCCAGACGAACCCGCAAGTGCAGGAAAATATTCGGAAAAAGGAAGAACTTACTGCCAGAATGGCAAAGGCTTTAAATGATAACGACCTAATTGAACTTCGCCAAATTATCGTTGACAATAAGATCGTTTGCCCGATTTCCGGGACTAGTAACTGGACAGAAGTACGCCAGTTTAACTTGATGTTCTCCACAGAAATGGGGTCCACGGCCGAAGGCGCCAGCAAGATATACCTGCGTCCCGAAACGGCACAAGGTATTTTCGTGAACTTTTTAAATGTTCAAAAATCCGGACGTATGAAAATTCCTTTCGGGATCGCCCAGATCGGTAAAGCTTTCCGCAACGAGATCGTAGCACGTCAATTCATCTTCCGGATGCGTGAATTCGAGCAAATGGAAATGCAATTTTTCGTACGCCCCGGTAGTGAACTCGATTGGTTCAAAAAATGGAAAGAGACCCGTATGAGCTGGCATCAAGCACTGGGATTCGGACCAGAAAAATATCGGTTCCACGATCACGAGAAACTGGCGCATTACGCGAATGCTGCCACGGATATAGAGTTCCGTTTCCCATTCGGCTTTAAAGAGGTGGAAGGGATCCATTCTCGCACAGACTTTGACCTGAAACGTCACCAAGAATTCTCCGGGAAAAAAATACAATACTTCGATCCCGAATTAAACGAATCATATGTACCTTACGTGATCGAAACATCAATCGGTGTGGATCGGATGTTCCTACAAATTCTTTCTGCCGCTTACACGGAAGAAGAGATCGAAAAAGAAGACGGATCGAAGGATTCGCGGGTTGTATTGAAATTACCTCCTGCCCTAGCCCCAATCAAGCTGGCCGTGATGCCACTCGTGAAGAAAGACGGGCTACCCGAGAAAGCAGAAGAAATCATGAAATTATTGAGACTGGACTTCAGATGCCAGTACGATGAAAAAGACTCTATCGGCAAACGCTATCGCCGCCAAGATGCCATCGGAACCCCGTTCTGTATTACCATCGACCACCAGACGCTGGAAGATAACGCCGTAACCATCCGTTACCGGGATACGATGGAACAGGAACGCGTGGCCATAGACCAATTACATGACATCTTGAGAAAAAAGACGGACCTCCGTGAAATTCTGAAAGAAGTCAAGATATAATGATTGAGTGATTGGGTCCAATTCCGCAATTTATGATTCTTTTAAATTGCGGAATCGGAAATCCCTCAATCTAAAATCATAAAATTCACTATCTTCTTAACTTTTACTTTTCCATCCCCGTATATAGTGTTACTAAATTAACCAATTAATTTGTAACGCTATGAAAAAATTGACATTGCTATTGTTGATAGTCATCTCTTGTGGATTCTACACGGGGGTACGAGCGCAAGTCAACGTGACTTCCGTTTCGGGAAAAAATGATGCGGACAACTTCTACAAAATGATGAAAGAGGCTTTCCCGCTATCATTCAATGACCCGGCATCTCCAAGATTCGTGTTTTTCAACAAGAATAAAAACTTCGTTTTCGGTGTGGGGGGATTTGTGCAAGTACAGGGGATTTACGATTTTAACGGAGTTCCCAATGACAATTATTTTACCACAAACGCCATCGCTCTCAAAGGAGAACAATCCGGAGGTAGATATGGTATTTCTGTCGGGCAATCCCGCCTATTCTTCAAATTAGTCGGGGACACGGATGTCGGCAGATTGGTCACCTACATGGAAATGGAATTCGAGGGGAACCAGAGTACCCCAATTCTAAGACAAGCTTTTATCAAGTTTAAAGGATTCACGATCGGTAAAACATGGAGTACATTCTGTGATATTGCCGCAGGACCGGCCACGGTAGATGAGGAAGGCCCTTCCAGCGAAGTGGCATTACGCCAGCCACAGATTCGCTACACGTATAATTTTACAGACAAGCTGGAAGCATCCTTGGCATTGGAGTACGTGGAGCCATCCTACACGGAAGGAGAATTTACGAAGTACATCAACCAACGGATCCCAGACATCCCGATTAACGTGAAATACAGTTTCAAAAACGGAAGTCACCTGCAAGCAGGAGCCGTGTTGAGAAATATGTATTACAAAGATGAAGTTGAGGATAAAGACCGGATCGTTACCGGTTGGGGAGCCTCATTGAGCGGTATCTGGCAATTTGCCGAAAATACATCCCTTTGTTTTCAAGGTGTATACGGGAAAGGAATCTCCAACTACATACAAGATATTTCCGGTTCGGGTCTTGATCTCGTCCCTAGAACCACGGCAGAAGGGGAATTGAAAGCTTTCTGTGCATGGGGTGGCTACATCGGGTTCTCTCATAACTGGAATAAAGTTCTAACATCAAATATCATGTACAGCTATGCCCGAGCCCTTGATCGTTACGGGATGCCCGCAACATCATACAAATACGCACAATATGCCGCCGCAAACCTGTTCTGGGATTTCAGTGAATACGGTTCCTGCGCCATAGAATACGTATTCGGTCGTCGGAATGACTTCAACAAAGATTACGGTAACGCCAGTCGTATCAACACGATGATACAGTACCGGTTCTAAAATCAGCACCAAGAAGTACGAATATATTTTAACCGAAAAAGGGGTTATCCATTATTTTGGAATAATCCCTTTTCTATATTGTCTGTTTTGTAATTCAAAACACTATTTACTCGTGTTTTTTCACCTCAACCTTACGGGCTTTTTCCGTGTAAATATCCTTCTCGTCCACCGACA
>JAHZBN010000052.1:0-10821 GCA_019423345.1 Butyricimonas sp.
TCCAAATTTTTTCACCGTTTTTTTTCATCTTTTTTTCAAAAAAACCACCAAAACCGTGAATGGCAAAAGGTTATGGAGAAAACTTTTTCACGACCTTCCCTCCCGGGGAACGGCCAACACGCCCCGGGATACCGGGATCGAGCCGGCAGACAACGGGAAAAACAACCGGCAAGTATCGATTAGCCCCCGGGCGTGAGGAAAGCCGGGAACCACGACAACACGACAACAGCGCTTCAACCTTTCCGCAACTACAAGAACAAGTGTACACCCCATGTCCTCGCCCTTACCCAACGGCAAACAAGCGTCGAGGAAACAACGCCCACAGCCAACCTTTCTACCTGTAATCCACGGATATTCACGTGGAGTGATCGAGAATAAAATAAGAGGGAGTCAACATTTTCAACACCCCCTTTCGCACGCACTTGAAAATAAAAGCACTTTATTTCTTCTTCGTCAACTCTGCCATTTTAGCACGAAAATCGGGAAACAAGAGATCACGGGCAACGATACGATTCTCGACGTCCAGCAGGAAATAAGTCGGGAGATCCCGCACCAGAAGAGGTGCACAATCTCGGATTCCATACCCTTAAGATCTGAACCGTTGGTCCAAATCATCCCGTCAAGCCCAATAGCCTGTTTCCACATGGCAACACTTTCATCCAGAACCACACTGATAATTTCAATTGTTAGTGCCTTTCCCCTAAAGCACTAAAACGACATAAAAGGGGTGAGGCAAATATGACTTTTTTTGCAGAATATGATTATATTTTTCACAAACCACTTGCGAAATGTGAAAATTAGTAATAGAAAACGAATATACTAAATAATCCTTACCTTTGCTGAAAACAATAATCTAGAAACAAAGAACATTATGCAAATAAAAAGTATTCAACCCGTATATTTTTCACCGACTCATACCTCTGCAAAAATCGTTACGACGATTGCAGAAGGAATGAATATTATATTAAATAAAGAGATTGATTTAACTTATCCGTCCACAAATCAAAAAACATTGCCATCAGACACGCTTGCAATTATTGGTGTGCCAACCTATGCGGGAAGAGTAGCCCCGACGGCATTGGAAAGACTACAAAAAATAAAAGGAGACAACACCCCGGCTATCATTGTTGTTCTTTATGGAAATCGGGATTACGAGGACGCCTTACTTGAATTACGGAACACCGCAAAACAACTGGGTTTTGTCCCTGTTGCCGGTGGAGCCTTTATCGGGGAACACTCGTATAGCACGGAGGAATTCCCCACGGCAGCCGGACGCCCCGATGTGTCCGACATACAAATAGCGGCCGAATTCGGGAAGAATATTATAAAGCAACTATATCAATATACTGACATAAAAAAATTGCCGGTTTTGGATGTGAAAGGAAATTTCCCATATAAAGAGAATAAACCTAGAACTCCGGCAACCCCGATCACCATTGACGAACTATGTACACAATGTCAATATTGTATCGAAATTTGTCCCGTTGAAACCATTGAATTGAAAGAAGAGATCGTAAGCGATCCCGAAGTTTGCATTAAATGTTGCGCTTGCGTGAAAGAATGTCCTAACGGAGCCAGAGTTTTCAACACTCCTTTTTCAGAGTTTCTCTTCAAGAACTTCCATGATAGAAAAGAACCGGAACTTTTCGACCTAACACGCTAAAGTATTTCTTGATTAACGATTTATGATTGAAAAATAGCCAATCATAAATCGTTAATCAAAGATCATTCAGTCTTTTAGTGCTTCTTCCACAAACTTTTGGATGAAATCCACCGTTTTGTGTACTCCTAATAGACCCGAATCAACAGACAAATGGTAAGATGATGCCACGCCCCACTCCTTGTCCGAGTAAAAATTATAATAATTCGGACGGGTTTTATCCATCTTACGAATCAACTCACGGGCTTCCTGTTCCGATATATGCTGACGATTCATCACGGTCTTCACGCGCTTTTCCATATCTGCATGAACAAACACGTTGATACAACGCTTATTGTCACGTAAGATGTAATCGGCACAACGTCCCACGATCACGCAGGAATGTTCCCCGGCCACCTTACGAATCACATCCGACTGGATTTGAAAAAGCTTATCGTTAGAAAGAAAATCATTGTACTGGAAAGGCCCGAAGGTAAATCCGGCGGCAAAAGCCTGTAACAAGTTTCCGGAATTCTTTTCGTCAGCTTTCTCGAAAAACTCCTGGCACAAACCGCTTTCTTTCGAAGCCAAAGAAATTAATTCCTTGTCGTAGAACGTGATCCCGAAACGTTTTGCCAATTCCTGCCCAATCTCTTTGCCACAACTTCCGAATTGGCGGCCTATTGTAATAACAAATTTATTATCCATATTTTGATCTTTTAAATCTATTCTTTTACAAAGCTATCGATTTTTTTCAAACCTGTAACCGCTATAATATAAATTTCTTCACGCTTTCAGACGTTTCAGTTGCCATCTCAACATACAAGCGGCAACAATCGTTGCGATACAATCTGCAACCGGCATACTCATCCAAACTCCAACCGTTCCCCAAATAGA
The DNA here is from genome assembly GCA_019423345.1 of Butyricimonas sp. Classification (GTDB taxonomy): domain Bacteria; phylum Bacteroidota; class Bacteroidia; order Bacteroidales; family Marinifilaceae; genus Butyricimonas. Next base: position 2,537 of record JAHZBN010000052.1, read on the forward strand.
AGGAAACACCAATAACGATGGGATCAAGAACAACAACTGCCGGGTCAACGACAAAAAGATGGCCTTCTTAGCCATCCCGATAGATTGGAAGAAACTGGATGTCACCATCTGGAAACCGACAACGGGGAAAAAGATCAACACGATTCGCAAACCTTCCACCACTATATTAGTTAATGTTTCATCCGACGTGAAAAGACAAATTAACGATCGGGGAAAGATCTGTCCGGCCAAAAAACCGACTGTCGTAACCGCCACCCCGCAAAAGACGGTGTATTTCAATACCTGAATCAAACGATCGAACAGTCGGGCCCCGAAGTTATACCCCGCTATGGGTTGCATTCCTTGATTAAAACCCATCACGATCATGATAAACAAAAATACAATCCGGTTCACAATCCCGTACGCCCCGATTGCCAAATCTCCTCCATACGTTTTCAAGCTTTTGTTAATCAGGATCACCACAAAACAGGCACACAAATTCATCAAAAACGGAGATAACCCGATTGCCAGCATTCCCCCCACGATTTGACGTTTCAGTCCGAATATTCCTTTCTGGAAATGCAAAAAACTTTTTTTACGGGAAAAGTGGTGTAACTCAAATCCCAAAGCGATAATCTGTGCCGTAATGGTTGCCAATGCCGCCCCCCGGATACCCCAACCAAATCCCATGATAAACAAGGCATCCAACCCGCAGTTCACGATAACGGCCGTCAACGTGGCAGCCATTGCTTTCTGCGGATAGCCCGAAGCTCTCAACACCTCGTTCAATCCCATGTAAATATGCGTGACGAGATTCCCCGCCAAAATCACCTGCATATACTCTCTTGCATAAGGTAACGTGTCCGGACTTGCCCCGAAAAAGAGTAATATCGGATCAAGAAACAGCAACGCTACGGTCATAAATACCAACCCGATTATCCCGTTCAGCATCACTACGTTCCCCAAAACATGGGTAGCACTCTCCTTGTCTTTCTGTCCTAATTTAATAGCAACCAACGTTGAGGCTCCCACTCCCACCAACGACCCGAAAGCCGCTGCCAGATTCATAAACGGAAATGTAATGGCCAACCCCGCAATCGCCAATGGTCCCACACCATGACCAATAAATATACTATCCACCATATTATAAAGTGAAGAGGCCGTCATGGCAATAATCGCCGGGATAGCGTATTGCATCAATAATTTTCCGATCTTCTCGGTACCTAAAACCAAAGGTGTAGTATCTCTCGTATCAGTCATTCCAATCTCCGTTCTCTTTTATTAATTGTTTCAATGCCTCAATGGCTTCCTCCTCCGGCACGGCCACACGCACCATCTCTTTCCCCCGGAACAGATTCACCTTCCCATTTCCGGCACCCACGTAACCGTAGTCCGCATCCCCCATTTCACCGGGCCCGTTCACGACACACCCCATCACGGCAATCTTCAAACGACTTAGATGAGCAAATGCTTTCTTTACTTTCGCCACGGAATCCTGCAAATTATATAATGTTCGCCCACATCCGGGACAACTGATAAACTCTGTTTTATAACGACGCACTCCTGCCGACTGCAATATATCCTGACTCAAATGTACCCCATAGAACATATCCGGAATACCGGGACATGACAACCACAAACCATAAACCAATCTGTCAAGGAATATCCCCCCCAGATGAGCAGCCATCCACAAACTCAACCTGTTGGAATCCGACTCGTCAAGCGTGGCCCGTACAATTACCCGGTTCATTATCCCCAAACGCTCCAACTCTCCCAAATATAAACGGCACAAAGCGCTAGAAGGATTATCAGGATTCAACACCACGATCGCATTTTTCTCCCGTTCCAACTTTCCGGCAAGCTCGGTATTTATCATTTCTCCGTCACGTACTTCCACGAAAATACTGTCCCCCTCCACGGGTTTCGATAACCGAACGAAATCTTTAGCATCAATCAAGGCGACCGCCTTACGGTTATACACATGGGCAATATCCAGACTATCAAAAGGAACGACCACAGTCACGGAATCCGGTAATTTCGTCAACTCCGGTCCCAAAGCCTCCGTGTAGATCATCTCCGGAGCCCGCATCCCACCTTTCAACATATCACCATACACGGGATCATTCTCTGTCGCCACGTGAAAATCCAGACCGGCCATCACAGCCTCATCAAGACATTCCACCTTAGATATGTCCGCAACAATTACAGGATGAGAGTAACGCCCTTCCAAATGCATCGGTTCCGTTTTCAAATCCTGTAAACAACAGATCTCATTTAAAAGATTCGCCACGGAAATCTCCTGTTCCGGTTCTTCCGTCAAGGACACCCGGATCGTATCGCCTAATCCTTCATTTAATAAAGTACCGATACCCACGGCTGACCGAATTCTTCCGTCCTCTCCTTCTCCGGCCTCCGTCACTCCCAGATGCAACGGGTAATCCATCCCCTCTTTCTCCATCTCCTTCACAAGCAAACGTACCGCCTCAACCATCACCCGGCAATCGCTCGATTTTAAGGAAATCACCACATCATCAAATCTCTCGTCCCGGCACACCCGCAGGTATTCCATGGTAGCCTCCACCATCCCCGCTGGTGTATTTCCATAACGACTCATGATTCGATCAGACAAGGAACCATGATTTGTACCAATCCGCACCGCCGTGCCGTATTCCCGGCACACGTTCAAAAATGCCGAGAACTTTTCACGCAAACGCTCTAACTCTGCGGCATATTCCTCATCCGTATAAGTCAGCGTCTTAAAAGTAGCCCGTTTATCCACGAAATTCCCCGGATTGATACGCACTTTCTCCACGTGTTTGGCAGCCTCGATCGCCGCCTCCGGATTAAAGTGAATATCCGCAGAAAGCGGTGTCGTGTAACCTCTTCGACGTAACTCTGCGTGAATATTCTCCAGATTCCTAGCCTCCTTCACCCCGGGAGCCGTAATCCTCACCAACTTACCTCCCGCCTCAATAATCCGTATCGCTTGTTCCACGCAAGCCTCCGTATTCATCGTATCGGTATTTAACATAGATTGTACCAAGACTGGATACTCCGATCCAATATATATTTCTCCAATCTTAACTTGTTTCGTAGATCGACGCTTCATAATAATTGAAAATTGAAAATTGAAAATTGAAAATGACAACACTTTCTATTTTTCAATTCAAGATATTAATTGCTTTAAATTCTGAAGGTTACGCTTATTAGTAATTTCTTTTCCTTCCGGGGTGTAAAGATAATCGATTTCTTCTTTAAATCGGTCATAAACTTTAGCTCTTACGACTTTCATGGTCGAATTTATCATGCCATTCTGTTCATTCAGCGCCTCCGGCAACACGGCTACGACGGCAGGCAGCCACCTTTCCGGAAATAAATGAGCATGTTTTCCGCCAACCCGGTAAGCCATCAGTTCACTCTGGATCTTTTTCAACATAACCCGGTAGGCATCCATGGAATCCGATTCAACATCCTGTTTCTCGATATACTCCCGTAACGCCATTTTACTCGGGACAATCAACCCAGCTGTGTACGGGGATTGATTATTATATAATATACAATAATCTATATATTTCGACTGTTCGGCAATGGTCTCCTCGATTCCTTCCGGGCTGTATTTCTCCCCGTCATTCGCAATCAGTAAGGATTTGAAACGCCCCAGCACGTACAACCAACCATCGGGGTGCAGATACCCCAAATCGCCTGTATGCAGCCAGCCGTCCACGATCGTCTCGGCCGTACTCTTCTCGTTTCTCCAGTATCCAGCCATCACGTTTCCTCCTTTTATCCACAACTCCCCTTTTTGCCCTTGGGGTAATTCCTGTCCTTCCTCATCACAAACTTTCAAATCAATCGGTTTTACCAATATCCCGGAAGAACCGAAACGATAACGTCCGGGGGTGTTCGAACTGATCACGGGAGAAGCCTCCGATAACCCATACCCTTGAAACATCGGAATTCCCAAAGCCGCGTAGTAACGCTGCAATTCAATATCCAGCAAGGCTCCACCTCCCACAAAAAAACGAAGGTTTCCACCAAATACCTGCTTCCGAAGTTTCGAGAACAAGAGGGCATCCCATAACTTCACCCAAGGTTTCAGCAACACCTTCCATCCCCGTCCTCGATCGTCCCCAAAACCATTATATGTATAAGCAATCTTCAATCCCAGATGATAAAATCTATCCGTAAAACGTCCTTTCGCTTTGATCCCCGCCTCAATATTCTTTCGAAAATTTTTCGCCAAGGCAGGTACGCTCAATAATATATGAGGCTTCACTTCCTGCAGATTCTCCGGGATATTACGCAAATACTCCATTCCCGACCGCCCGTAATCGACAGAAACCAGCGAGGCCCCGTTATACATAAAAGAGTAAAGCCCTACCGTATGGGCAAAACTATGATCCCATGGTAAAAACAATAATATCCGATAATATGCCGGAATTTGTATCAAGGAATCTGATTGCAACACGTTCGTCACATAATTCCGGTGGGACAACATGATTCCTTTAGGCTCAGCCGTCGTCCCCGAAGTATAAGAAATATTTACCAGATCATCCTCCGTCACGGCACGAATCCGGTCATTCAGTAACTCCTTGTGTTCTCCCCGCCAAATCTCCCCTTCTCGTTGTAATAACTCAAAGGATACGTATTTACCTTCATTTATATCTGAATGTATCACTATAATCTTTTCCACCCCTCCGATTCGCCCCTCAATTCCCCGGACTCGATTCAAAAAGTTTGCAGACACAATCAAAAAACGAGCTTGAGAGTGTTCCACCCGAAAAACAATTTCGTTATCCGTCAACTTAATGGATAGCGGTACATTCACGCCTCCGGCGTATAACATCCCCAATTCCGAGTACACCCAAGCATTACAGCCTTCGCTTAACAATGCAATCCGGTCTCCCCTATCCATTCCCAATTGGCACAAAGCTCCCGCGAAGTTCAATACTTCTCGCTTTACCTCCATATATGATGTAGCCGCAAATTTCCCGTTTTTCTTTTCCCATAAATAAGGATTATCCGGAAACTTTTCGCAACTTCTTTCAAATAAATCTATAACCGTCTTCATATCTTTCATCATTCCCACAAAGCTAACAAAGAATTTGAAAATTCTTACGAAGAAAACCAACCATTCGTTACCGTAAATAACTTTTCATTCCAGATAAAACAAAAAATCAAAGAACTGATGAAGTAAACACCGCCAAAGACCTGCATTGTAACCTTATCATCACATCTCCCGTAAGATTAAACTCACCTAAAATTGAAAGCCATGATAAGAGCATTAATCTTGGCTATCGTTCTTTTCCTTATCGGAACAACGATAGCAATAAATAATTATATCAAAACTCAAGACCAAGTACCCTCGTCAAAGGAAACATTTCAACCGGATAAACTCCATGTCCCGGTTTTACACACAATACAATCTCTCTCGAACATCACTCATTATTAACAATAACCTTTAAGAGTTCCCAATATACAACACCTTCAATTTATCGCAAATTCAAAGTAAAATAAAAAACACCAGTAGGAAAACCTACCGGCATTTTACTATTTAATAAAATGAATATTACTGTGTTACTGCCGCCTTCTTCGCATCCAACCGGCGTACTACGTTCCCATAAATAATCAGAGCCACAGCTGACACCAAAGCAATTGCCGCAAAGTAATACCAGATGTAATGCGCATTTGCAGAGGCAGCCTCCCAATCGGCCTCGCTACTAAATAATTCACGAGCCGGACAATATTTACTCAATAAGAATCCAGACAACCCGAACCCGAAAATGGATGACAAAAAGGAGTGTAGATGACTAAAACCCAAATACATTCCCTCTTCTCCCTTTGGTGCTTGTAAAGAGAAATATTCCAAAAAACGAGGAGAAATAAACACTTCTGCCAATCCCTGGAACACGATCCCCACGATCATCATGAAGGCCACCGGATGCAATCCAAGAATCTCACCACCGCCCAACATATTCCCAGAGGCCATACACAAAGCCGAGATCGGCATAATAAACATACCACAGGTCATAGAGAACAAAGCTGACTTTTTACGCATCAGCGAAGTCACCAAATTCACGGTCAACACAACCACCAAAGGATTCACGTTAGCATACCAACCAATGGCACTTGCCTCTCCCGCCAAACGGGTCACGTATTTCGGCATCGTGGCATACAACTGATGTTGCACCATCCAGAACCCGGTAATAATCAAGATTAAAACAATCAACCGTCCGTTAGTACACACTTTCACCAAAGCCGTCCATATCTGCCCGAAAGTCTTTCCTTCCCCGGCGTGTTTATCACTCTTGTAAAACAAATAAATCGCAATCAACGCAAGGAACGTCATTCCCGCAGAGAAATAATTCAACACGATCATCCCCTCATGCCCCATGGCATCACGCAACGGGGTGACAAGAACCTTCCCGGAGAAAGCTCCGATATTTACCATCCCGTAAAAAATAGCAAATCCTCTCGCCCGACTTTTCTCATCCGTTTCTTTGGCCACCGTACCGGAAATCACGCTTTTAATGAACGATCCCCCCACGATAATCAGGATCATGATCGGGATAATCCCGTAGCGATAACCGCTTTCTTGTAATCCCGTGAACTTCGTCACGTAACCATACTCAACCAATCCCGTCGAGGCCAAAAAATTCGGGAATAATCCCAATCCCAGATAACCTAACGACAACAAGGTAAACGCCAATAACATCGACTTACGAAAACCGATCTTATCGGCAAGCGCACCCGAAAATGTCGGCAATAAATACAAACAAGCGGAAAAAACTCCCGCAATCGTGGCCGCCTGAATATCCGTGAATCCCAAGACATTACTCAAATATAACGTGATCACGACGAACACCCCATAATAAGCGGCACGCTCTAACAATTCTACCGTGTTGGCAACCCAAAACGCTTTACTAAACTTTACTTTTTCTTTCTTTTTTGTTGTCACACTCATACTATTAATTTATTACTAACATTCACACACGCCGACAAAAATAATATTTTACAATTGAAAATAAAGAAAAGTTTAAAGTAATGTAGAATTTAGAATGAAAAAGCATCGGCCTTGTACGGCCAGAATCTAAAATGTAAAATGTAAAATTAATACACTATTCGTCCGTCCAGCTTCTCCCCTTTCAACGCATCATCCGAATACACGTGTAAACTGTGGGCCGTATCGCTTAAACAGGTAATCCGGTGAATATGATTGTTGAATTTACCAGCCTCACCGATAGCATATAACCCGTGAATATCGCTAATTGTCATCTCTTGAACCAGACGAATCCCCTCTTTAAAAGGTTCAAAAACCTCAACCAAGAACTCCCCATCAGCAAACGTGTAACCAGCAAATTGAGGATGAGCATGAATGGCCGTACGGTTTCCTTTCTTCCACGACATCACGATAGCCTCCCAGCCGGATTCCGTATCCCGGCCGATATAATTCCGCGTATAGGTCTCATCCGAAAAGCGATCAAAAGAATCCAATGGGTGACTTTGAACAAAATCCAGCACATACGACTTGATCTGTTCACCCACGCTCTCGCAGATCGGCCCGGAATGCACGATATTCAACAAACCATTCATAAAACTTTCATATCCGGCAACCATACATGGAGCCAAGTCAAAATCTTCTTGCAATATCTTATTCATACTATTCTTCTTTTTTACCGCATACAAACATACACGATTTCTAGGCTCCCCACTTGTGTATATATACTTACTTCACAAGGCAAAAAATACGTAATATTTTTATAATTCGATGTTATTCGCTAATTTCACGGTCTAATTGAAACTGAATTAGTAAAAGATGAAAACAATATTCGTCACGTTACTCGCATTTACCTTACTTCTTCTTTCCTGTATTAAAGACGAAAAAGAAGATGTCATAAATTATATCGAAGAAAACGACAAATTACCGGAATTCACCGTGAAAAGCGCAACCGGAGAAGAACTTCATAGTGACGATTTATCGGGAAACACAACCCTATTAGTTTTCTTCGTTACCACCTGTGGCGATTGCAAGCGGGAACTCCCGAAGATTGACAGCGTGTGGAATGAACTGAAAGACCATCCTACCTTCCGACTCGTCACCATCTCCCGCGGAGAAACAGTCGAAGTCGTCAACGCTTTCTGGAAAGAACAAAACTTTACCATGCCGTTCTATCTTGACCCGAACAAAAAAGTCTTTTCCCTTTTTGCCAATAGCACCATTCCCCGTGTCTATCTCGTCAACCGGGAAAACATCGTGACCTGGATGGCCGTAGAACAAATGAGTCTCTCCGCTAAGCAGCTAATCG
>JAHZBN010000053.1:0-10512 GCA_019423345.1 Butyricimonas sp.
TCAGTGGTGCCACCAGGAATCGAACCGGGGACACAAGGATTTTCAGTCCTTTGCTCTACCAACTGAGCTATGGCACCATCGTTATTGTTTAACGGGTGCAAAGGTAGGGGAAATTTTTGAAATTGCAAGCGTTTAGGGAGAAAAAAGTAGAAGATAATTAAAAAAAATGATGGAGGTGAAATCGGGAGTTGGAAAATGAGCTGGGATTCAGCGTCTATGATGAGGGAATGAATTTAGTGTAAAATAAAGAAAAAATGCGTGATTAATTTTTGATTGTTAAGAAATTACTTATATTTGTCGCATTAGAAGATAAATAGTTGTTTATCGTTGAAACCAAAGATATACCTCTACGTACCCTTCTATATGTATTATTAATTTTAATTATTTTTATTGTGAATATTTTTGTAGCAAAGTTAAGTTCTACGACCACAAGTGAGGACTTACAGGCTCTTTTCTCGGAGCATGGTTCTGTTTCTTCAGCCAAAGTTATTATGGACAGAGAAACTGGTAACTCTAAATGTTTTGGTTTTGTTGAGATGGAAGATGAAACGGAAGGTTTCAACGCAATCAATGCCTTAAACGAAACTGAATTCCAAGGAAGAAAAATCGTTGTGAAAAAGGCTAGACCCAGAGAAGAAGGTGGCGACGATAGAGGGCAAAGATTCCCAAGAGAAAGAAGATTTAATTCGAATCGTTAAGAATCAAGAAAACAGAGAGTTTGAGAAAGCTCTCTGTTTTTTTATATCATTTGCGGTACTTCGCCTTCAGATAGGCGTATAATACTTGGTGCATTAATTGTGCTTCCGTCAGTTCTTCGTCCGTGAGGTTGGGAGCGAGTTCTATGCCGTTGCAGACATCAGTCAATTGTTCATCCCGGTCGATACGGTCATCGAAATTCTGTTCTATCAAGAAAATATCAAACAATTGCATCCGTTCGATGGATTCCAAGGCTAGATTTCGGGCTTCCAACAAGTTGTTCTCCCGGTATTTTTTCAAAAAGACTTCGATTAGGCTATCCGTGAAATAGTCTGCGAAATAGTGCATCAGGATGATACGCTTTTTGAGACACTCGTAGATGTGTGCCGGGGCAGACGAGATGCACTCGCTGATGCCCAGATAAGCGAGTTCTGCCAGCTCGATGCTTTCCTCTTCTTCTTCATCCAGTTCGAGTAGGAGAATCTTGTATAACAAATCGGCATATTCCTCTTGGCGGGTGATAGCCCGGCTTTCATGGTAATAATGAAAACGATCGGGGATAACTTTCTTTAGTAACAGGCGGAGGGCCTTCCGGTCCCCACTGGCAGTGTGTAGTAAAGATTCGTCAAGTACGTTTTCCAGTTTGTTCATGGTTGTCTGTTATTTTTCTTCGGACGGGTTAAAGTTTACCCAGCCTTGGGCTTTCAGTTCAAATGAATTACCGTCCTTGGTGATTAAATTATAACCTTCGCTTTTTGCACAAGTATGTCCGATGATACTGATTTCTTCCATGGTAATTAGTTTGTCGTAAGCGTCGAGTGGGGCCGTGAACAATAGTTCGTAATCTTCTCCCCCGGAAAGAGCACACACGGTGGCGTTCATGTTAAGTTCCTCGGCCATTTTGAAAGTTTGGTAATCAATCGGGATTTTCTCTTCGTAGATATTACAACCGAGACCGGAATCGTGGCAGATGTGTAATACCTCGGACGAGAGACCGTCGGAAACGTCCATCATGGCAGTCGGTTTAATACCTTTTTCCTTGAGTAATTGGATAATATCCATCCTGGCCTCCGGTTTGAGTTGGCGTTCAAGAATGTATTCATACCCGGAGAAATCCGGTTGTGCATGGGGATTTTCCTTAAATACGACTTTTTCCCTTTCTAGTAATTGAAGTCCCATGTAAGCGGCTCCTAAATTCCCGCTGACACAAATTAAGTCATTTTCTCGTGCGGTGTTACGGTAAACGATGTCTTCTTCATCGGCTTCCCCGATAACCGTGATGCTGATGCACATTCCTGTTTGTGAAGAGGTTGTATCACCGCCCACGAGGTCGATCCCGTAGTGGTCACAGGCAAGATAAATCCCCTCGTACAATTCATCGACTGCCTCTAGGGAGAAACGGTTAGAAACGGCAAGGGAAACGGTAATTTGTCGGGGGGTTCCGTTCATGGCGTATATATCGCTGGCGTTTGTTGCAACAGCCTTGTATCCTAGATGTTTCAATGGGGCATAAGCTAGATCGAAATGTACCCCTTCAATCAGCATATCCGTGCTGACCAGTACTTTTTTGTCCTTGTAATCGAGTACGGCGGCATCGTCACCAACTCCTTTCAGGGAAGATTTGTTTTTTAATTTTATATCTTGTGTCAGGTGGTGGATCAGTCCGAACTCCCCTAACGTGGATAGTTTCGTCAATGGTTTGTTTTCACTCATGTTTCAGTTCTTAATATTCAAAACAAAAATACGCTAAATTGATGAATCGAGCAAATGATAATGTGATTGCCTTATGTTACAGGTTTATGGAGAGGTATTTTGTGAATGAGAATGAATCATAATACTGATTTATCACGTAATAGATATTATCTACCTGATAGATGATTGACAGGTTATATTTTTTTGTACTTTTGCACAGATTGATAAAATAGGGTATAAAAATTATGGCTAAAGAACAAGACGATATATTGAATGAAGTAACAGAGGGTGAGTATAAATACGGTTTTGTTTCTGATGTGGAAACCGAGATGATTGGGAAAGGATTAAATGAATCGGTGATCCGCTTGATTTCACAAAAGAAAGAAGAGCCGGAATGGCTCCTGGAATTCCGTTTGAAGGCTTACCGGCATTGGCTTACGATGAAAATGCCCACGTGGGCGAAATTGGAGATCCCACTTATTGATTATCAGGATATCGTGTACTATGCGGCCCCGAAACAAGAGGTGAAAAAATCGTGGGATGAGGTCGATCCAGAATTGAAAGCGACATTTGATAAGTTGGGAATTCCTTTGGATGAGCAAAAAGCATTATCCGGGGTGGCGGTTGATGCCGTGATGGATAGCGTGTCGGTGAAGACGACGTTCAAGGAGACGCTGGCAGAGCGTGGGGTGATCTTTTGTTCGTTTTCCGAGGCGGTGAAGAATCATCCGGATTTGGTGAAACGTTACTTGGGTTCGGTTGTTCCCTATTCGGATAACTTTTTTGCGGCATTAAATTCGGCCGTGTTTAGTGACGGATCATTTGTTTATATTCCGAAAGGAGTGCGTTGCCCCATGGAGTTATCCACTTATTTTCGAATTAATGCGGCGAACACGGGACAGTTTGAGCGTACTTTGATCGTGGCGGAAGAGGAGAGTTTCGTGAGCTATCTGGAAGGGTGTACCGCACCGCAGCGGGATGAGAATCAATTACACGCGGCTATAGTGGAGATTGTGGTAGAGAAGAATGCGGAAGTAAAATACAGTACCGTGCAAAACTGGTATCCGGGAGATAAAAACGGGAAAGGCGGTATCTATAATTTCGTGACGAAACGAGGAATCTGTAAAGGGGAGAATGCTAAATTGATTTGGGCTCAGGTAGAGACAGGTTCGGCTATAACTTGGAAATACCCGAGTACGATATTGAAGGGAGATGGATCTGTCAGCGAATTTTACTCTGTGGCTGTAACTAATAATTACCAGCAGGCTGACACGGGGACCAAGATGATTCATATCGGGAATAATACCCGTAGTCGGATTGTATCGAAAGGTATTTCCGCGGGATATAGTTCCAACTCTTACCGGGGACGGGTGAAGGTGGTGAAAAACTGTAAGAATGCTCGGAATTTCTCTCAATGTGACTCTTTGCTTTTGGGAGATAAATGCGGGGCTCACACGTTCCCTTACTTGGAAGTGGCGAACCCTACGGCACAGGTAGAGCATGAAGCAACGACTTCTAAAATCGGGGAAGACCAGATATTCTATTGCAACCAGCGAGGAATTTCAACAGAAGATGCTATCGGTTTGATCATTAAGGGGTATGCCGGAGATGTGATCAACAAGATGCCAATGGAATTTGCCGTTGAGGCTCAGAAATTGTTGCAAATTAGTTTAGCGGGGAGCGTTGGATAAGAAAACTAAAAGTTAAGGGATAAAGACTAAAAGTTTATAGATTTACGATTTATGAATTACGATTTATGATTTTGGAGTAGAGATGGTTCGAGTGGTTGAAATCTAAAATCTAAAATTTAAAATCTAAAATGAAATGGGTTTACTAAAGATAAAAAACTTACACGCCGCGATAGACGGAAAAGAAATCTTGAAAGGGATTGATTTGGAGGTGAATGCCGGAGAAGTTCACGCAATTATGGGGCCGAATGGGGCTGGAAAGAGTACTTTGTCAGCTGTACTTACAGGACGGGAGTGTTTCGAGGTGACGGAGGGAGAGGTTTGGTTTAATGGGAAGAACCTGTTGGACCTTCCGGCAGAAGACCGGGCACGGGAAGGGATTTTCTTGAGTTTCCAGTATCCGGTAGAGATTCCGGGGGTGAGTACGGTTAATTTTCTGAAGACAGCGGTAAACGAGAAACGTAAGTACAAGGGATTACCTCCTTATCCGGCAAGCGAATTCTTAAAAATGATCCGGGAGAAGATGGAGATGGTCAACATCGACAGTCGTTTGTTGAACCGTTCTCTGAATGAAGGTTTTTCCGGTGGAGAGAAGAAAAAGAACGAAATATTCCAGATGGCGGTGTTGGAACCGAAACTGGCTATTCTAGATGAAACAGATTCCGGTTTGGACATTGATGCATTACGTATTGTTGCTAGTGGGGTAAACAAACTGAAACGTCCGGATAATTCTACTATCGTGATCACTCACTACCAGCGTTTGCTGGATTATATTGTGCCGGATGTCGTACACGTGTTGTATGACGGTCGTATCGTGAAAACGGCTGGCAAAGAGCTAGTGCTGGAGCTAGAGAAATATGGTTATGATTGGATTAAACAGGAAGTTGAGTCCGGTAAGTAATAGAAGATGGAAAGATTAGAAAAGATAAATAATGATTTTGCGACTCTGTTTCGGGAGGGACAACGTTTACTGCAAGAAGGATGCGGTGACGTGATGAACCGACACCGGGAGGAGGCTTTTCAACGTTTCGAAGCTTTGGGAGGAATCCCCTATAAAACGGAGGATTATCTTTATGCGGATACCTTACCGGTATTTGACCGGGATTATAGGGTGGTGCTGAAGTATATCAAGCAAGAGGTTGAAGTAGGCGAGATATTCAAATGTCACGTGCCGAATCTGGATACCAATCTGATTTTGACGATCAACGGTTGGTTCGTGCAGGAGAATGCAATGCCGGAAATACCTGAAGGCGTGGTAATTTGCAGCATTGCAGAGGCTAGCGTGAAATACAAGGAGTTATTTGAACAACATTATAACCAGTACACGAAACCGGCGGATGCGGATGGATTGGTGGCGTTGAACACGGCATTTGCCCAAGACGGGGTGTTCGTGTATGTTCCGGATCGGGTGGTAATGGAGCGTCCGTTGCAAATCGTGAACCTGATGCGGGCAAATGCAGATTTGATGTCGTTCCAGAGGAATATGGTGATCTTGGGACGTGATGCTAAAGCGACTATTCTCGTTTGTGATCACACGTTGTCCGATGATAATTTCTTATCCAATAATGCCACGGAGGTCGTTGTCGGGGAGAACTCGGCTTTTGAATACTATCATGTTCAAAATCAACATATCGAGGCTTCCCAGATAAACAGCGTGTTTGTTTCACAGAAGCGTAATTCCCGCTATGATGCAAACGTGATTTCCCTGTATGGCGGGTTTATTCGTAACAACCTGTTTGCCGCTTTGACGGAAGAGGGATGCGAGAGTAATCTTTACGGGATGTATTTGTCGGATAAGAAGCAGCAGGTGGATAACTTCACCTTTATTGATCATATTGCGCCTCATTGTACGAGTAATCAACATTTCAAAGGTGTGTTGGATGATGCGGCATTGGCTAATTTTGCCGGACGAATTGTCGTGCGTCCCGATGCCCAGCAGACGGAGGCCTATCAAGCAAATAATAATTTGCTATTGACGGATACGGCACAAGTAAACACGAAACCTCAATTAGTGATTGATGCCGATGATGTAAAGTGTAGCCATGGAGCCACGGTTGGCCAGATTGATGAAGAGGCCATGTTCTATCTTCGTTCCCGCGGGATCGGGGAGGTAGAGGCTCGAATGATGATGATGTTCGGTTTTGCGCATGAGATTGTCGGACGGGTGAAACTTGCACCTCTTCGGGACGAGATCGATAATTTGGTGGATAAACGCTTAAGAGGAGAATTAACCAAGTGTCACAACTGTGTGATGCATTGTAAGAAATAATTTATGTTTGACGTCAATCGGATTAGAAAGGATTTCCCGATATTAGAGGAAAAGATTTATGGTAAATCGTTGGTTTACTTGGATAATGGAGCAACGACCCAGCGACCTTTACGGGTGGTGGAAAAGATGACGGAGTATTATTTACGTTACAATTCCAATGTGCATCGGGGAGTACATTATCTGAGTAATAAATGTACGGATGCCAATGAACAAGCCCGGGAAACTGTGAGAGAGTTTATCAATGCGAAGTCCACGGATGAGGTGATATTTACCCGGGGAACAACCGAGAGTATCAATCTCGTGGCTTACACTTTCGGGGAGGCTTTTATACGGGAAGGTGATGAGATCATCGTGACGGAAATGGAACATCATGCCAATATTGTTCCTTGGCAAATGTTGTGTGAACGTAAGAAGGCCGTGTTGAAAGTTGTGCCTTTTAATGATAAGGGTGAGTTGGATATGGAGGTGTTCCGGGGATTTTTGAATGAACGGGTAAAATTGCTTGGTATCGCTTATGTTTCCAACGTGTTGGGTACGGTGAATCCAGTGAAGGAGATGATAGACGCTGCTCATGCAATCGGAGCTTATGCTTTGGTTGATGGGGCTCAAGCCATTCAACATATCCCGGTTGACGTGCAGGTATTGGATTGTGATTTTTTCGCTTTTTCAGGGCATAAGGTATACGGGCCTACGGGAGTTGGTATTCTGTATGGAAAACGTAATCTGTTGGAGCAAATGCCACCCTGGCAGGGCGGGGGAGAAATGATTAAAGAAGTTCGTTTCGAGAAAACGACTTATAATGAATTGCCTTTTAAATTCGAGGCGGGGACCCCGGATTTTATCGGGGTTGTCGGTTTAGGTGAGGCTTTGGAGTACGTGAAAAGTATCGGTTTACAGGAGATTGCTGAATATGAACATGGCTTGATGGATTATGCTATGAAGCAGATTCGAGAGATTCCAAGCATTATTTTGTACGGGGATGCCGTGAATAAGTCTTCCGTGATTTCGTTCGGTATTGAGGGAATACATCCTTTCGATCTGGGCACTTTGCTGGATAAGATGGGAGTTGCCATACGTACAGGACAACTGTGTGCGGAACCGGTGATGCAACATTATGGAGTACCGGGAATGGCTCGTGCCTCCATAGCTATGTATAACACCCGGGAAGAAATAGATATTTTCTGTGAAGGGTTAAGAAAGATAGAAAAGATTTTCAAATTATAAGAGCAATGACGATAGAAGAGATTCAGAATCAAATCGTGGACGAGTTTTCCATGTATGATGATTGGATGGATAAATATGCTTATCTGATAGAAATAGGTAATGGCTTGAGTGCGATGGATGAAACGCATAAGACGGAGGACAATCTGATCAAAGGATGTCAGTCTCGGGTATGGTTTCATGCCGAACTACGGGAGGGTAAGTTGTATTTTGAAGCCGATAGTGATGCCATTATCACGAAAGGTATTGCCGGGTTATTGATCCGGGTATTCTCTGGTCAGACACCTCACGACATTGTGAATGCTAATCTGGATTTTATCGATAAGATCGGCTTGACTCAACACCTGTCTCCGACACGTTCTAACGGGTTATTGTCGATGGTTAAACAAATAAAGTATTATGCCTTGGCATACGAGGGAAAATAACGAGAGATATGGGAAAAAGTTTAATGGAAGATTTAGTTATTGAAAAGTTATCTACCGTTTATGACCCGGAGGTTCCGGTGAATATATGGGAGTTAGGACTCGTTTATAATATTGAATTCCCGAAACAAAACGAGGTGATTGTTACCATGACCCTTACTGCTCCGGGATGTCCGATTGCCGACCAGATCGTGCAGGAGGTGCATGATGTCGTGTTGACGATTGACGGGATTGATGAAGCCACGGTAAACCTGACTTTCGAGCCGATGTGGACTCCGGAAAGAATGAGCGAAACGGCCCGGTTGGAATTGGGGTTTGATATTTAAGTTCATAAATGGAGTCATTATTGAAAAAAGCCAGAGAGTGCGGGTTTGATGCTTGTGGTGTTGTTCCGGTGGATGTTTTATCCCGAGAGAGGGAGCGGTTGGAGCGATGGATCGGACAAGGATTTCATGCAGGAATGAATTACATGGCGAATAATATAGAGAAGCGGGAGAATCCCGCTTTACTTGTTGAAGGGGCCCGCTCTGTGATTGTAACTCTGACTAATTATTATACTCCAAAACTCCAATCGGAAGACATTCCGGTAGTTGCCCGCTACGCATACGGGAAAGATTATCACCGGGTGGTGAAAGACCGGTTATTTAAATTGCATACTTGTCTGGAAGAAGTGACCGGAGGAAAGATTACGGGCCGGGCATTCGTGGATTCCGCTCCGGTGTTTGAACACGAGTGGGCCCGACGAGCCGGATTGGGATGGATTGGCCGGAACTCTTTGTTGATTCATCCTCGTTTGGGGTCCTATTGTTTTATTGGTGTTATTATATCGGATTTTGAGCCTTCAAGGTATTCTCTGCCCGAAGAGCGGAATTTTTGTGGTCAGTGTAACCGGTGTGTGGAGGCTTGTCCCACGGGAGCCCTTTCCTCGCATGAAGTGAATGCTAGCCTTTGTATTGCTTATAACACGATCGAGAGAAAAGATGACATCCCGTCAGAAATGAAGAAAAAGATGGGAGATCGCTTTTTTGGGTGTGATGCTTGTCAGGAGGTCTGTCCGTGGAATCGGAAAGCCGTACTACATCATGTAGAGGAATTTTCCCCGAATGAATGGTTGATGCGGATGAGTCGGGAGGATTGGTTATCGCTTGATGAGGAAATTTTTCGAGAACGCTTTAAGGATTCTCCTCTTTTACGGCCCGGATTGGAGCAGATTAAGCGCAGTGTCAAGTGATTCTTCTTTTCGAGAAAGACTTTTGTATGTTTTAAATTTTATTATTTTTGTGTGGTATTTGGAATACAGATGTAATGGCTAGGGATAAATCGATGGAAAATGGTACGGTAAATAATCGAATTACTTCGGAAAAAGAATTCGAGGAGGTATTTCGTTACTATTATCGCCCATTGTTTTTATTTGCCTATGGTTATGTTATGGATGAAGGAGAAGCGGAAAATATCGTGCAATCTGTTTTTACCGAGATGTGGGAGAAACGAAAAAATTTGCCGGAGAATTTGAATCTGAGAGCTTATCTTTATTCTTCGGTAAAACATGCTTGTTTACGTTATTTTAAGCGTTTGCAACTTTGGGATGAATACAAAAAGCGGCAAGCTGAAGCTTTGGTTTTGTCTTTTGCAGATGATGATATTGAAGATGATAGAGAATTGATTGCTCTTGTTCAGAAGGCTTTGTCACAATTGTCCGAACAACAGCGTAGAATTGTGGAGCTACATGTGATGGAGGGAAAGAAATATTTGGAAATAGCCGATTTACTTCAATTATCAGAAAATACCGTGCGAACTCATTTAAAACGAGCTTATAAGATATTAAGAGAAAATCTTTCTTGTCTTTTCCCGAATATCTTTTTTTGAAAAATAATAAAATAAATTGATTTCTTGTCACCCAAAATAAGAGTTCATGTCTTTTAGTGTAAAATTTGATAAAAGATATGAATCAAGAGCAAATCGAGTGGACTTTAATTCGGAAACAAATAGACGGTTGTCTTACCGACGAGGAACGAGAGTGTTTGGAGCGTTGGATGGCAGGTGATGAGAGACGTCGTGGTTTTGTGGAACATGCTTGTCTATAATTATAAACGGGATTTGCCGATGGTTGATGAGACTCGAATTTCAGAGGCTTGGCAGCATTTCCAAAAATATCGGCTGATCTGTTAGTGGTAAAGGCTATGCTTGACGGGGATATAGATAAAGTATACGAACGATTTATGGCATTTGAGGATTGTGATTTTCTGCTTGATGCGCCTTGGTTGCGTGCGACTATTTTCCGTTATTTGTTTACACGATTAGCTGATAAACAACGTGTGCAAGCCTGTATGGATCGCTTGCTTGCCTACCAGGGCCGATTAGGTCACGGTGGAGAGGTGGTTGATGATGTGGTGGCCTTAGGTAAAGAGAAATTAGCGAAGATGTGACTTTAGAAAAATTGCGTGTTCGATAGTTGTGGGCAGGGTGCCCCCCCCGTTGTTTACGGGTTGTATATTCGATGTATTCAGGTATCAAAGCCGTATCA
>JAHZBN010000054.1:0-10300 GCA_019423345.1 Butyricimonas sp.
GATATGGGAGATTACAAGGCTGCGGAGAAGGATTATTCGAAGGCGTTGATTATCGATAAAAATTTATTACCGGCATATTTGAATCGGGCGATCATGCGGGAGAAACTGGGTGATCAAGAAGGAGCCATTGCAGATTGTAACATGGCCATCAAATTGAATATGTTTTCGGATGATGCTTATGGTTTGAGGGGATATTTAAGATTTCAAGCAAAAGAGTATCACGACGCGATAGAGGATTACAACAAGGCTTTGAAGATTAACCCGGAAAACAAGCGGATTCTTATGAGCCGGGCGATTACGTGGTACGAGATGAAGAAATATCCCGAGGCATTGGAGGATTACACGGCAGTCTTGAAGGTGGATAGTACTTATGCGTATGCTTATTATAATCGGGCTTTGTTGAGATCGGAAATCGGGGATGTGAATAATGCCATTCAAGATTTTGACCAGGTGTTGGAAATGAACCCAGATAACATACTGATTTATTTCAATCGCGGGTTATTGAAGATGGAGATCAAGGATTACGAGGGGGCTTATAACGACTTCTCTCAAAGTATATCAATATACCCGGATTTCGTGAAGGCATATCTGGCAAGGGCCGCGACGAGTATGGATATGCGGGATTATGATGCGGCCGAAAAGGACCGTTACAAGGCGGAGGAGATCATGGATCGGTATCGACGGATGAAAGACGGAGACCAGAATGCCTTGGTAGATACCACAGAGAATTTCAAGCGATTGATAGATATAAACTCCCGGGATGACCGGATGAAAGACGTGATTAACGGACGTTTGCAAGACCGGAACGTGATTATCGAATTGCAGGATATGTTTATCGTGCAGTACCTGTCGCTGGATACGTTGCGGAAAGGGAAAGTGCAATATTTCGACAAGCGGATCATGAAGTTTAATCAGGAGCATAATTATAACCCAGCTTTGACAGTTTCAAATAAGAAATTTAATTACCCGAGGGAATTCGAGGATAATTATATCGAGAGTTTGTCTTCAGATATTCGGAAAAACAAGAATGTCACGGATGCTTTGTTGCTGCGCGGGTCGTTGTATCTGAACCGGGGAGATTACACGAAAGCGATCGAGGATTTCCGTGCAGTGTTGGAGCGTGACCCGAATCATCTGTTCGCTTTGATGAACTTGGCAAGCGCCCGTTCCCGGATGTACGATTACATCGAGTCGATAGAAGAAAAGACTTCCCGTGTCGTGGGTGAGGAGAAAAAAGTGGAGCGAAACGTGGATTATTCTTTGGTACTGGAGGGGAATAACAAATGTTTGGAGATTGATCCGGAGTTCGTTTTTGCCATGTTTAATATTGCTAACGTGTATGCCAAGAGCGGTGAGATTCAGAAAGCAATTGATATGTACACGAAAGTACTGGAAGTGGACAAGGATATAGCCGAGGCTTACTTTAACCGAGGTTTACTCTACATATACCAAGGAAACCGGAGTGCTGCTAACGTGGATTTGAGTAAGGCCGGGGAGCTTGGATTAACGGATTCTTACAGTATTATCAAACGGTATTGTTCGGTGGAGGAAGAGTAAGAGTAGATAAAAGTTTATAAAGTTTATAAGGTCGGGTCGGTGGACCCTTGCGGGGCGCTTTGTTTGCGGCAGCTGGGAGGACTTGAGTGGTTAGAATCTAAAATTTAAAATCTAAAATTGTCTGATTCTCCATTCTTTCGGGTAGTAGTTGTTCATCCGGTTGCCAACTTCTTTTACCCAGCCGAGTCCGGTGCCTTTGTAGGTGATGAGAATCCATTCCCCTTGAGGGGCCTCGAAACGGATGTCTTCTTTGCGTAAAAATTGGAGGGCTGTGGTGAGATCCACTTCTTGACGGATAACGTGCTTTTGTTGCAGTTTGTGGTATAGAGCCAGAGAATGGGCTGGTTTCGTCCTCCCTTTAATACATTCTCCGATTTCACATCCTTTATAAATGACCCCGGCTTTGGAGGATAGATATTGGATAAATTCGGCGTGTTGTTTTGGAAGGATGCCTAATGTTTCTCCCGCAATGTAAGGAGTGTATTTTGTCATGTCCGGCAGGAGGGGGAGGATGTCTGCCGGGAGTTTGACTGCGGAGGATGGGGTCGCTCGCTTTTCTTTCTTCATGGTAAAGGGTGTCCCGTCATTTTTTTGAATGACTCCCATGAATAAACCTTCTCCGCTAGTTTTGTGCGGGTAGAAATGGTACCCGTGGAGAGGAAAGGGGGACGGGGTGATGGCTGTAAAATTATGCCGGATTTCAACGGATGATGCATCGAACGTGGTTAAAATCCAGTTTAATGTATCTTCATTTTCTCCCGGATTGTAGGTACACGTGCTATACACGAGATACCCCCCGGGGGCGAGAGCATCCCACACGTCGGAAAGTATTCTTCTTTGACGCTCTTCACAAAGACGCAGATTATTCTCGCTCCATTCCGTGATGGCTTTCTCGTCTTTCCTGAACATACCTTCCCCGGAACAGGGGGCATCCACGAGAATCATGTCGAACGCTCCTTTCATTCCAGTGAAACGATTGGGGTCGCTGTTGGTGACAACAATATGATCATATCCCCATTTAATAATGTTTTCTTTGAGAATAGAGGCTCTGGATTTGATTACTTCGTTGGAGACCAGCAGTGAATCCTTGGGCAGATTGCTTGCCAGTAACGTGGATTTACCACCCGGGGCCGCACATAGGTCGAGAACCCGGAGAGGGGTATCCCCGGTTATCTGCTGAAGAACGACTTGCAGAAACATGGAGGAGGCTTCTTGCACGTAATAAGCTCCCCCGTGTAGCAACGGGTCGGAGGTGAACGAGGGACGCTCCTTCAAGTAGTAGCCATTACTACACCAGGGTACTTGTCGGGAAAGTAATTCCGGGAAGGGGAGATCGGTGTTTGCCGTTTTCTTCGGGTTTAACCGGATGGAAGTGGGAGACTCCGAAACTAACGCTTGGAAAAAGGTTTCCGATTCGTTCCCAAGGAGCTGCTGCATCCTTTCTGTAAATGCTGGCGGTAATGAGATCATAGACACATTGGATTAATGGGACAAATTTAGTGATTTATTTCCTGATATATTTTACCTTTGCAAAAGAAAAGAGATCGTGAAGTTGATTAATAGACAGAAATAGAATGATTGAGATTAGCGAAAATTTTAGTTTAAAAGAATATAATACGTTTGGTATAGACGTGACTTGTAAATATTTTGTGAAGTGTGATCAAGAGAGCGAATTATTGGAATTCGTGGGATCATACGCGTTAGATCCGGAGGAAATTCTGCTTTTGGGAGGGGGAAGTAACTTCTTGTTCACGGAGAATTTTGACGGGGTTGTCTTTTATCCCGTGATGCAAGGGTGCGAGATCGTGAGGGAAGATGATAAATACGTGTTTGTCCGTGTAGGAAGTGGTGTTGTGTGGGATGATTTCGTGGCGTGGGCTGTCGAACACGGGTATGGGGGGGTGGAGAATCTTTCACTGATCCCCGGGCATGTCGGGGCTACTCCGGTGCAGAATATCGGGGCTTACGGGACGGAAGCGGGGGAATGTATTGACCGGGTGGAGGCCGTGGATATCGTGAAAGGAGAAAAGGTGACGATTGATGCGGCAACGTGTCGTTTCGGTTACCGGGATTCTATTTTCAAACATGAGTGGAAGAATCGCTTTCTGGTAACGTATGTTACTTTTCGTTTGACGAAACATCCCGAGTTCAAGTTGCATTACGGGAGCGTGAAGGATGAAGTAATTCGTTTGGGTGAACCTTCGTTAAAAGCGATACGCCAAGCCATTATTCGTATACGGGAAGCGAAATTGCCGGACGTGAAGGTATTGCCTAATGCCGGGAGTTTTTTTAAAAACCCGATGGTTGAACGTGTTATTGCGGATACTTTGCAGGAAAAATATCCTGCACTGCCGGTTTATCCCGTGGATGATGACCATGTGAAACTGGCTGCCGGGTGGTTAATCGAGGCCGCAGGATGGAAGGGAAAAGTTGTCGGCCATGCCGGGGTACATGAAAAACAGGCGCTAGTGTTAGTGAATACGGGCGGGGCAACTGGCATAGAAATTGCACATTTGGCTAACGAGATAAAGAAATCCGTGTTCCTTCAGTTTGGAGTATGGTTAGAACCGGAAGTAAACGTGATATAAAATTTAAAGTTTAAAGTGAAATCAAGAGTATTTATTTGTGCGTTTGGAATCTAAAATCGTTAAATCTAAAATTAGAACGGGATGGTAAAATATTCGGAAGAGATAGATATTCGGGGGCATTATACGGATTTGGAAGGACGGTTGATCATGAAGTCCTTGTGCGATCTGTTTAATGACGTGGCGAACGTGCAGACTTATGCGCTGAAAATAGACGTGCCCACGTTGAACGAGCAAGGATTGACATGGATGCTGCATAAGTTGCATATTTTGATTAACCGGATGCCTGAACAGGGGGAGAATGTGACATTGGAAACATGGCCGTCGGGTATTGACCGTTTATTTGCGATTCGTGATTTTAGAATGGTGGCAGGAGAAGAGGTTTTATTACGGGCTACTTCAGAGTGGATGGTGATAGATGTAAATCGTCGTCGTCCCGTGCGTTTGCCGGCTTGCGTGACAGAAACCGCCGCTTTTTGTGTGGATGGTATTCGGGAAATTCCTTTCGAGTTGGATACGAAAAAGATGCCGACAAACTTTGAAAATATCCGGCGTTTCACGGCAACATACGATAATATCGATTTCAACAAGCATGTCACTCAAGCTACGTATGTGCGTTGGGTTACCAATTCTTTGTCTTACGAGTTCTTGAAGGATCACGAGATCACGGAGTTGGAAATTATTTACGAACATGAAGTGTTGCCGGATAGTGTCGTGTGTGCCGGATGTCATGTTGAGAAGGAAGAAAATCGTGTAAAGGTGTATCACCAGGTGAGAAATGAAAGTTTGGATAAAACGCATTGTTTTGCTGTTAGTTACTGGAAAAAGCGGTAAAAACTGAGTGTATCTTTTGTTGTTTATTTCGTGGAATTCGGGTTAAAATACCGCTTATTTGTTTTGCGATAACGAGAAAATACTATATATTTGCGCCGTAAAAAAATGCCCAAGTGGTGAAATTGGTATACACGCTACTTTGAGGTGGTAGTGGCCGTTCGGCTGTGCAAGTTCGAGTCTTGTCTTGGGCACCATCAATGAAACAGAAACACGGAAACCGTTGCAAATGCAGCGGTTTCGTGTTTTCGTGAAACGGTGTCATTTTATTGATTCCATAAAGTATTTTCACGTCAGCTGGATACTTGTTCTTCATTTATATGCTGACATTGCGGTGAAATTTCTTTACTTTTGCCTGCGAGATAAAAATAATAGATGATTCCGATTTTTGGAAAATTGACGTGCGTGTTCGGGAAGGTTATTTGAATGTTTCGAACACGGTGAGTATGTTGATTGACGTTACTTGAAATGACCAAAAATACGTGTTGGATTACAGGAAAGAGGAGAAAGAAAAACAGAGTTGACAAATAATTGAAATGATGGAAGAAAAAATAAGAACTCTTTTCAAGCAATATAATGGTAACGAGGCACGGCGAGTGGAGCCGTTACCGGTGTCCGGTTCAGCCCGGAGATATTACCGGGTGTTCACGGAAGACAGAACATACGTAGGAGTGTATCATGAGAACTTGCGGGAGAATCGTTTGTTCGTGGATTTTACACGACATTTTGAAAAATCCCGCTTGCATGTTCCACATGTGTATTGTGTTTCGGAGGACGGGTTTTGTTATTTGCAGGATGATCTGGGGCCGGATATGTTGCTGGATGTCGTGGAACGGGAGTGCGAGGGGGAGTTTCTGAGCGAGCATACGCTGGAATTATATCGGAAAGCCTTGTCTGAGTTGCTGAAATTCCAATTGATGGGAGGAAAAGGGTTGGATTATTCGGGATGTTTGCCTCGTCCAGTTTTTGATGAACGTTGTATTCGGTGGGATTTGAACTATTTTAAATATTGTTTTTTGAAATTGGCGGGAGTGGAGGCCGACGAGGATCGGCTGGAGAATGATTTTGATCGGTTGACGGCGAAACTGGTCATGGCTGGGGCAGATGGTTTCATGTTCCGGGACTTCCAGTCCAGAAATATCATGGTCGTTGATAACGAGGTGTATTTTATCGATTACCAGGGAGGAAGGCAAGGGGCTTTGCACTATGACGTGGCTTCCTTATTATATGATGCGATAGTGAAAATTCCTGAAAGTCAAAAGGAAGAATTATTAGATTTCTATATTCGGGAATTGACGGAGAGCGAGCCGGGATATGCGGAAAAGTTTCGGGAAATATACTATCATTTCGTGCTGGTGCGTTTGTTACAGGCTATGGGTGCGTTTGGATTACGCGGTCTGCACGAGGGAAAATCTCATTTTATTGACTCGATTGTTCCCGGTTTGCAGGGTATTAGCACGTTGTTCGAACCCGGCAAGCTGGAAGGAGAATATCCCGAGATTCAGTATGCTATCCGAGTGGCTTTTGAAAAATACTTTGTACCTTTGCACCTTGAAAGTAAAGAATAACCATTAAAATAATAGACAGATATGAACACTGTTGCAGAACAAGTAGCGTCACATTTGCTACAGATCAAAGCGATAAAATTAGAACCAAATCACCCTTTTACATGGGCATCTGGGTGGAAATCTCCCATTTATTGCGATAACCGAAAGACCTTGTCTTACCCGGAAGTACGTACGTATATCCGGGACCAATTCGTGAATTTGATTAAAACAAAATACCCACAGGTGGAATTGATCGCTGGGGTGGCTACCGGTGCTATTGCTCAAGGTGCTTTGGTTGCACAGGAACTGGGGTTGTCGTTCGTGTACGTGCGTTCCGCTGCCAAGAATCACGGGTTGGAAAATCTGATTGAAGGTGAATATAAAGAAGGTCAAAAAGTGGTCGTGGTCGAGGATTTGATCTCTACCGGAGGTTCCAGCTTGCAAGCCGTGGAAGCGTTGAGAAATGCAGGATGTGACGTGTTGGGAATGGTGGCTATTTTCACCTATGGATTCCAGAAAGCGATAGATAATTTCACGAATGCTCATTGCGTACTGGATACGTTGAGCGACTATAACGCCATGATCGACCTGGCCCAGAAGACCGGGTACGTGCAGGAGAGCGATGTCGCTAAGTTGAAGGAGTGGCGTCTGAGCCCGGAATCTTATAAATAGAAGGTATGGCAACACGAGTTGTTAGTGAAGTTCAGAAAATAAATAGTGCGATTGTAGACGTGTATGCGTTTCTTTCTGATTTCTCGAAGATTGGGAAATTGATCGAAACGGCTCGCCAGATGGGGGCCGGTAATCAAATGCCGGAGCTAGCTGACAAGATCGAGGACGTTCGCACCACGGAAGATGCCTGTACTTTTATGGTAAAAGGCGTTGGTGAAATGGGAATGAAAATCGTGGAGAGGGAAGAACCGAAATTGATTAAACTGGAGGGGGACGGACGTTTGCCTTTTGAATTCCAAGTATGGATTCAGTTGTTGGATAACGGCCCTTATGATACCCGGTTACGTATAACGGCGGAGGCGGAGTTGAACATGATGATGAAAATGTTGCTGAAGGGGAAACTGGAAAAGGGGATCAATCAACTGGCAGAAGGTTTGGCAAAAATTCCTTACGGATATATACGATAATAAAAAAGCTCTTCATCACGAAGAGCTTTTTTGGTTATTTGGATAGATCGTCAAAATCAATGTCGTCAAATTTGTTTGTTTCAACTTCTTCTTGGACTGCCATTGTTTCTCCGTTAAGAGCTGCTTTGATGTAAGCGACAGCGTTGTCAAGCCCCTCTGCAAATTTATCAAAGTCTTCTTTGTATAAAAAGATCTTGTGCTTTTCGTAATTCTGAGAACCGTCTTTTTCGAGTTTCTTTTTGCTTTCAGTAATCGTTAGATAGTAATCGTTATTACGAGTAGCTTTTACATCAAAAAAATAAGTCCTTTTCCCTGCTCTCACCGGTTTTGAATAAATCTCATCCCGATCATTCATTTCCATACCGTCATTCTTTTCGTAACCTTCCATGTTTAAATTAAAATTATTAATTAGACTTTGCGTTTCAAAAGTAGGAAAAATAATATAACAACATCCATTTTTGTAATATTTTTTTTCTCCTTGTCTATCAATATCTTACTTTGCTGAAAACGTTTTAAAAAGCGTGTATTTGTTTGAAATGAGTGTAATGTATTGGTAATCATTGTTTTAATTAGGATGAGATAAACGAGAGACGGTTGTTTCTGCCAAATACAATAAAAATGAATTTTACCGGTTCATGAGTAGGTGGTTATATAGTGTGATGATGAGTATTGTTTTCGGAGCATTTTGATACATAGTTGTACAAAACGAATAAAACTGTATCTTTGTATGTTTTAAATTCGTAAATTTCAGACAATGGAGACAGTAGTAAGTGGAATTAGGCCTACGGGTAATTTGCACCTGGGAAATTATTTTGGTGCGGTGAAGAATTTTCTAAAAATGCAGGACGAGTATAAATGTTTCTTTTTTATTGCTGATTGGCACTCGTTGACGACGCATCCGCACCCGGGTAACGTGGTGGAGAACGTGCGGAAGATTCTGGCGGAGTATCTCGCTTGTGGTTTGAATCCAGAGAAGGCGACAATTTACGTACAAAGTGATATAAAGGAGATTGCCGAGTTGTATTTGTATTTAAACATGAATGCTTATCTTGGCGAGTTGGAGCGCACGACTACTTTTAAGGAAAAGGCTCGTAAACAGCCGGATAACGTGAATGCAGGTTTGTTGACCTATCCTACGTTGATGGCTGCGGATATTATTATACACAGGGCTCATAAAGTGCCTGTCGGAAAAGATCAGGAGCAAAACATGGAGATGGCCCGAAAATTTGCTCGGAGATTTAATTCCATATACGGGAGTGAATTGTTCCCGGAACCGGCATCTTTCTCCTACACGGGAGAAGGAATCAAGATTCCGGGATTGGATGGTTCCGGGAAGATGGGAAAATCCGAGGGAAATGCTATTTATCTGGTTGATGATGCTGCAACAATACGTAAAAAGGTGATGAAAGCCGTAACCGATAGTGGGCCAACCGAGCCGAACAGCGTGAAACCGGAGGTGATCCAGAATTTATTTACCTTGATGGATGTCGTTTCTTCGAAAGACACGTATGATTATTTCAATGAGAAGTATAATAATTGTGAAATTCGTTACGGGGATTTGAAAAAACAGTTGGCGGAAGATATTATTAATTTCTGCTCTCCGATTCGGGAACAAATCATAGAATACGCTGCTAACCCGGATAATCTGGATAAGGTTGCTGCGGCCGGGGCCGAGAAAGCAAGGGCTAGTGCGGTAGCCACGATGAAAGAAGTGCGTAAACTTATCGGTTTCCGCTAGTAGTATAAACATAGAATTGAAAATTGAGATGCCTTGTCATTTTCAATTTTCAATTTTCAATTTTCAATTGTTATGTACGAATATATAAGAGGTGAATTAGTGGAGGCAACTCCGGCAAATGCGGTTGTTGATTGTGGCGGGGTCGGGTATTATATTCATATTTCGGTTAATACTTATTCAAAGATCGCTTCCCAGAATCAGGTTATGCTTTATATTCACCAGATCGTGCGGGAAGATGCTCATTTGTTGTATGGTTTTTTTTCTAAGGAGGAGAGAAGTTTGTTTCGGGCATTGATTTCTGTTTCCGGGATTGGCGCTAATACTGCGAATGTCATGTTGAGTTCAATGTCGGTGGAGGAGATAACTGGGGCGATACTTACAGAGAATGTAAATGCTATAAAGAGCGTGAAGGGAATTGGCGTGAAGACTGCTCAGCGTGTTATTATAGAATTGAAGGATAAGGTAGGTAAAGAGGGTGTTCCTGTAGAGGGGCTGAGTCTTTCTACGAGTGCAGTTCGGGAAGAGGCACAAGCTGCTTTGGTGATGTTGGGCTTTGCTCGAGCCCAGGTAACGAAAACTTTGGACAAGATTTTGGCTTCTGAGAAGGTAGAAACTGTGGAAAATCTGATCAAATTAGCTCTAAAACATTTGTAATAGTATTGAGAAATACTCCCCCCAATTTTATATCGAACCATTTCCCTTCGCCCTCCTTTCTCGATGGTTGGGGTACCCTTTCTCTATGACATGAACACAACACCAACTCAGCACAAACACAACATATACACACCCCAGTGTCCCCATACTATGTACTTGCTATGTTCATGCTATGTTCATCTCATAAAGAAAGGTTATGTATTGTCCTGAAAAAAGTTTACAGTAAACTTAGTAAACCAATGTCAGAAT
>JAHZBN010000055.1:0-10017 GCA_019423345.1 Butyricimonas sp.
CGGATGCTGCAAGCACGTCAGCAGGTGGCACAGGCGAAAGCGGGGAGAGGGTTCAAGGCGGACGTTTACGCTTCTATCGGGTTCACGGGAAGTGATAGAACCTTTAAGGAAACTTACCGGAATTTGCGTAACCGGGAGGCGGTCAGTTTGGGAATAAGTATTCCGATATTGAACTGGGGAAAAGGACGAGGACAGGTGGAATTGGCTCGCTCGCAAGCCGAGATTACACGGGTGCAGTTGGAGAAAGAAACATTGAATTTCGAGCAAGATGTGATGACGGCAGTGAAACAATATCAGGAACAGAATCGGTTGAACGAGATCGTGCGTTTGGCGGATACTGTTGCCCGCAAACGTTACAAGACGGCATACGAGACTTTCGTGTTGGGGCAGATCAGCGTGTTGGATTTGAATGCCGCACAGACGGAACAGGATAATGCCCGGCGTACTTATGTTAGCCAGCTGTATTCGTCATGGGTGTATTTTTATACTTTACGCAGGTTGACTTTGTATGATTTCGAGAAGAGAGAAGATATAATTTATCAACAAGAAAAATATTAGATTATGGATCAGGCAATATCTCCGGAGATAAAAAGACGACGTAAGCGGAAGATGATCGTGAAAGTTTCTATGATCGTGGTCATAGGCGTGGGGGTGTTTTCTTTTTTGATTAATATGTTTCAACCCAAGATTCGAGGGGCAGAGGTGAATTTCGGTGTGGTGGACGAGGGGGTCGTGGAGGTATCCGTGTATGCCACGGGGAAGGTGGTTCCTTTCGCAGAAGAGATCATCACTTCTCCGGTGTCTTCGAAGGTGTTGGAAGTGTACAAGAAGTCGGGTGACCGGGTTCGGAAGGATGAACCGTTGTTGCAGTTGGATTTGGAAACGATACGGACAGAGTACGAGACAAAGAAGGAGTCGTTGGAGATGCAATTAAATAAATTGGATTTGCAGCGTAAAACGATAGCGAGTGATTTGGCGGAAATGAAGATGCAGGTGGACATCGACGAGATGATGTTGAAACGAACTTTGGTGTCGCTGAATAACGAGCGCTATTTGGATAGTATCGGGGCCAGTACGAGGGAAAAGGTGCGGGAGGCAGAATTGAATTACACGGTGAAGCAGATGCAATTGGAGCAATTAAAACGTAAATATGAAAATAAAAAGAGCACTTCACGGTCGGAGATTCGCTCGCTGGAGTTGGATTACAAGATTGCCAAAAGGAATATGGATTTGTTGTTTAAGACGCTTGGGGAGGCACAGGTGATGGCTCCTCGTTCCGCCACGTTGACCTGGATTAACGATCAGGTCGGGGCTTCCGTTTCGCAGGGGAGTAATTTGGCTATATTATCTGATTTGGCAAGCTTTAAGGTGGAGGGAGAGATTGCCGACAGTTACGCGGATAAGATTACCGCAGGGAACCGGGTGAACGTGGTGATCGGTGGAGAGAAGCTTTCGGGTACCGTGGGGAATGTCACACCTTCGGTGAATAACGGGGTCATCAAGTTTGTCGTGTTCTTGGATGATCAGGGTAATACCCGATTGCGTTCAGGGCTGAAAGTGGATGTACACGTCACTCATGCCATGAAGGATGAGACGTTGCGTTTGCCAACAGGAGCTTATTACATGGGGCAGGGAGATTATGACCTGTGGGTTGTCAACGGAGAGCGGGTGGAAAAGAGAAAGGTTATGCTGGGCGAGAGTGGTTTCGAATACGTGGAGGTGTTGCAGGGGCTGACGGTCGGGGAGAAGGTTATTATCTCGGATATGGGAAGGTACAGGGATAAGGAGGTGCAGTATGTGAGGTGAGTTGCCAAGGGGAAGCTTGTAAATTTATGATTTGTGATTTACGATTTGTGATTTAATCTAGGTGTTTTTGTTGAGAATATTTGTGCATGAATGAATTTTAACTTACCTTGGCTGTTGTGTTTAAAAATGCGTTTATGAAAAAAATCAGTATTGTTTCAATCGTAGTATTGTGTATTATTTTATTTGGCGGATGTGCCGGCGAACCGAATCAGGAAGTGAATATTATTCCTCAACCTCAGCAAGTAACAGTTGTAGATGGTGGTTTTTATTTATCCCCGAAAACAGTGATTAACGTGGTTAAGGGGGCGGATGATTTGCAACCGGCTTGTACTTTTATGAGTACATTGGTTGAGAAATCTTTCGGGAAGGCTTTAACCGTGGAGAACGGGGAGGCTGGGAAAAATGCGATTAATATTGTTGTCGAGCCATCTATGAAAACGGATGCTTATGATTTAACGGTGGAGAAGAATGCGGTTAATATAAACGGCGGAAGTTCGAAAGCTGTTTTCTATGCTATGCAGAGTTTACGGCAGATGATGCCTGTGGGCGTGGAGAAAGGGGAGAAAATGGATCGGATTCGGATTCAAAATGTACAGATTCAAGATGAACCTCGGTTCGGGTACCGGGGGACGATGTTGGACGTGTGTCGTCATTTTTTCACGGTGGATGAGGTGAAAACTTTTATCGATATGTTGGCTTTGCATAAGTTGAGCGTGTTCCATTGGCATTTGACGGATGATCAGGGGTGGCGTATCGAGATTAAAAAATACCCGGAACTCACGAAAATCGGAAGTCAGCGGAAACAAACCGTGATTGGTAAAAATACCGGAAAATATGACGGTACTCCATACGGACCGTATTTTTTCACGCAGGAGGAGATTAAAGATGTTATTCAATATGCTGCCGATCGGTATATCACGATTATTCCGGAAATAGAGCTTCCCGGACATGCACTTGCTGCGTTGGCTACTTATCCGGAATTGGGATGTACGGGTGGACCTTACGAGGTGTGTCAGATGTGGGGAGTGTTCCCGGAAGTATTTTGCCCCGGTAACGAGAAAACGTTTGAGTTTTGGGAAGGCGTGTTGGATGAGGTTGCGGAATTATTCCCCGGAGAGATCATCCATATCGGGGGAGACGAGTGTCCGAGGGATGCTTGGAAAAAGTGTAAGAAATGTCAGGCCCGGATGAAACAGGAGAATATGAAAGAAGAAGGAGAACTGCAAGATTATACCGTTCACCGAATTGAGGGATATTTGAAAGAGAAAGGCAAGAGAATTATCGGTTGGGATGAGATATTGGAAGGTGATGTTTCTAAAACAGCGATTGTTATGTCGTGGAGAGGTAAGACGGGCGGTATTAAAGGGGCCAAGAGAGGAAACGAGGTGGTGATGGTGCCGAATGACTACGCTTATTTTGATTACTATCAATCCAAAGATGTTGACAAGGAACCTTTTGGTATCGGTGGTTTTGTTGATGTGGCGAAAGTATACAGTTTGGACCCGACAGAAGGATTGACTGCCGAGGAAGGAAAGAAAATTATCGGGGTGCAAGCTAACTTGTGGACGGAGTATATCACTACTTTTAGTCATGCCCAATATATGTTATTGCCGCGTATGGCTGCATTGGCAGAGGTGGCATGGACCCCGCAGGCAGATAGAGAGTATTCTAATTTCTTGAATCGGGCGAAGTTGTTGACTCAACGTTACGAGGCTTTGGGTTATAATTTTGCGAAACATATTCTACAAGAGGCAAAGTCTAATGAATAAAATAGTTTGGATTCTGTTTTTCGGTTGTGTCACCTGGGGAATAATCGGGTGTTCAACCGAAAAAGAGATTCGTATGGAATTGAATTCCGGTTGGCAATTTCGCCAA
This sequence comes from Butyricimonas sp., assembly GCA_019423345.1. Lineage (GTDB taxonomy): Bacteria > Bacteroidota > Bacteroidia > Bacteroidales > Marinifilaceae > Butyricimonas. Next base: position 3,682 of record JAHZBN010000055.1, read on the forward strand.
AGGGATTCGGGAACATGGTTACCTGCTACGGTACCCGGTACGGTACACACGGATTTACGGGCCAACGGGAAGATTGAAGATCCTTTTTACCGAATGAATGAGTTGCAGTTGCAATGGATTGATAAGAAGGATTGGGAGTACCGGACAGAGTTCACGGTTTCGGAGGAAATAGGGGAAAAGGTCAATCAACGAATCACGTTCACGGGGTTGGATACTTACGCCGATGTTTATTTGAACGGGGAGAAGTTGGGAAGTACGGATAATATGTTCCGGACGTGGCGGTTTGATGTTGAGGGGAAATTAAAAGTAGGTCGGAACGAGTTACATATCGTGTTCGCTTCCCCGACTCTTAAGGGGCGGGAAGAGATGGAACGTTACGGTTTGAGGTTACCCGCGGATAATGATCAGAGTGTTCGAGGTGGCATGGGAGATGATCGGGTTAGCGTGTACACTCGTAAAGCTCCTTACCATTACGGTTGGGATTGGGGGCCTCGTTTGGTGACTTCCGGTATATGGCGTCCGGTGATATTGGAGGCTTGGAATGACGTGAAGGTGGAGGATGTGTTTATTCGCCAGCCTTCCGTGACAAAGGAAATGGCTCAGTTGGTTGCGGAGGTGTGTGTGAATTCGGATAAGCAACAAAATGTCACAATGGCGATTATGAACGAGGGGAAAGTGTTGTTGCGAGAGCAAAAAGAATTGAAAAAGGGAGAGAATAAAATATCTATACCTTATGTGATCCGGAATCCCCGTTTGTGGTGGAGTAACGGGCTGGGGGAACAGAACCTGTACGATTTCACGATTCGGGTGACCAGCGGGGGAGGTATGGTGGCGGAAAAGAAGGTGACGACAGGGTTACGGTCGTTGAAGTTAGTTCGACAAAAGGATCAATGGGGAGAATCTTTCGGTTTCGAGTTGAATGGTGTACCCGTTTTTGCCAAGGGGGCTAATGCTATCCCGAACGACGTGTTCCTGCCTCGTGTGACCCGGGATTTGTACGAGAAAATGGTGTTGGATGCAGCGAATGCTAACATGAATATGATCAGAATATGGGGTGGTGGGATATACGAGGATGATGCTTTTTTTGAATTCTGTGATAAGTACGGGATTATGGTATGGCAGGATTTCATGTTTGCCTGCGCGATGTATCCCGGGAATCAAGAGTTTTTGGATAACGTGCGTCTGGAGGCTATTGACAATGTTACCCGAATCCGGAATCATCCTAGTATCGCTTTATGGTGTGGGAATAATGAAAACGCTTTAGCTTGGCGATATGGTGCGCCCGGGGGATGGGGATGGAAGAATGCTTTCACGAAGGAGGAACAGGATACGGTTTTCAAGGCTTACTATACAGTTTTTCACGAGATACTTCCCGAGGTGGTGAAAGATTACACGGATGGGGATGATTACTGGCCTTCTTCGCCGATGGCAGGGCCGGAACCGGATCAGCACGGATTGGACGGGACTACTTCGGGCGACCAGCATTACTGGGGGGTGTGGCATGGTTTCCGACCATTGGAAAGCTTTGATGAGGTGACTACCCGTTTTTGCAGTGAATACGGGTTTCAGTCCTTCCCGGAAATGAGCACGATAGAAACGTATGCACTGCCGGAGGATTATGATATAGAATCGGAGGTGATGAAATCACATCAAAGGAGTTATATTGGTAACGGGCGTATCCTGGATTATATGAAAATGTATTACCGGGTTCCGGAAGAGTTTGAACAATTTATTTACATGACCCACGTGTTGCAGGGACTTTCTACAAAGATGGGTATCGAGGCACATCGTCGGAATATGCCTTATTGTATGGGTTCCTTGATTTGGCAGATCAATGATTGTTGGCCTGTTGCCAGTTGGTCGACGACGGATTATTACCATAAATGGAAAGCGGCGCATTACGTGATGCGGGATTGTTTTAAAGAGGTTATCGTTGCTCCGAAGTGGGAGGGGGATTCCTTGGCAATTTATGCCGTGAGTGACAGATTGGAGGAGATTCAAGGGAAACTGATTATTGAGGTACTGGATTTTCAAGGAAATTCTGTTTCCTTGGCAGAGAAAGAGGTAAATGTAGCGGCAAATACTTCAACGGTTTTGTGGAAGTTGAACCGGAAATCGTTGCTTGGGGGAGGTTCGGAGAAGGAGATGATGCTTGTGGTATGTTTGAGACAAGGTGATCGGGTTCTAGATGAAAAGAATGCTTATTTCGTGTATCATAAGAATATGAATTTGCCAGAACCTCACTTCTCTATTCAAGCAGGGGAGGAGAATGGAGAGAAATTTATTCGGGTTTCCTCGGATAAACTGGCTTGTAATGTCATGTTCTATATTCCGGGAATACCAACTTTCTTTTCAGATAATTATATAGATATAATTCCGGGAAGGAGTTATAAAATAAAGGTTGACACGGATTTATCCCCCACGCAAATACAGGAGCGGATAGGGGTGCGTTATGTTCGTTGAGAAATTAAATTTTAAAAGAATCCGGGGGGAGGCGTTCCTTCCGGACTTCTTCCTTCTTTCTTTTTACCTATGGAGTTGAAGCGATAGGAAACCGTTAGCATGTAGTAATTCCGCTCATTGGTGCTATAGTTTGTTTGTGTGTACAGGTCTTGAATACTGTAATTTAACAAATTTCTTTGGCGTAAAATGTCCATTGCTTTGAACCTGACTTGAAGCTGTTTTCTTTTCAAGAATTTTTTTCCGATCTCCATGTTTAAGAGACTATTGGATTGGTTTACGTTTCCACCTTTTTTACTTAGCGTGTAACTATATGAATAATCTCCGGCAAGGATGAATTCTTTCCAGAACACCCATTTGGCACTCGCATTGACTGATTGGGAGAAAGAACTGGAGCCTTCCGTGGTCGTACTTGTCGAATTGGTGTAAGAGGTGCGGGAAGATACGTTATAATCCAAGTTCTCTGATATGTTGCTATTAATGTTAAGACCGAATGATGCGTTATGAGAATTTGTTAAATTCTTTATATTATCATAGATTGAAGGTGTTCGAGAATAACTGTAAGATAAAGAAGGACTTAATCTTAATTTTAAAGATTTGATTTCGAAGGAATAACTGGAATTCATGGAAAGCCCCCATTGTCCGTTCAAATTTACGGGCCGTGTGAGTCGTGCTCCTTGCAATATTTGGTAACCGTTGATAACCGTGTCTTTTGAAATGAATTGTGTTGCCGTGGCAATATTGTTAAATGAGTTCCGGAAACTGAGATTTACGTTTAGGAAACTGAAATTTTCTTCGCTTACAATACTTCGGCTAAAAGTCATCGAGGCCGATTGTGAGAATGTTTTTTTCAAATTGGGATTTCCTGTTGAAATATTTAATTGGTCTCTCACATCAAGAATATCTTGTAATTGCTCGGCTCTGGGGGAATCTGTATTCCCGTTATAGTAAAAAGTCATAGTTGATCTTTTGGATAAATTATAGCTGAAATTTACTTGAGGGGAAAGGTTCAGGTAATTATTTCTCACGTTAGAGTCCGGTGCATTCAAGTATTCGTATTTGTTTTCTTCTCTTGATAGATTGATTGAGCCTCCGGCACTGAAATAAAATTTTTCTTGATTGTATCCATAACGGATGCCTAGGCTATTACTTGTTCTTATGGTACTGGTTTTATTCGTTAAGGCGGTGTCAATACCAATGACTTCCGTGAAAAGTGCGTCTTTGTATGACATACTTTCTTTGTCAGAACTGTTCTTGTTGTAACTGAAAGAGTAGTTGAATGATAATCGGGCTTTTTCTGTTAACGGTTCTGAATAAGAAATAGAAGCCGTGTATGAATTGGATATACCTTCGGAGGTGTTAATGAGATTTCGTAACGTATCTCTCTTGTTTATAATACTACTATCTTGTTGTGTATTATTGTTTTCGTTTTTACTGATATTTATATTCCCGTTTAGAGTGAATGTCCGGCCCGTTTTCTGGAAGGCGTGCATCCAGGAGAAATTACCCCCGAAGGAGTGATTTTCACTGTGACTTTGATTTTTGCTGTTCGTGATATTTATCGTGTCGTTGTCTTGAATATTGCTATTCATGTTCAATGATCGACTATCTGATTTGCTAAATGAAAAAGAAGGGGTGAAGTAGAACCTGTTTTTCTTGTTCATGGAGTAATTAAACCGGGTATTCACGTTATGACTTGAACTTTCAGACCACGAATGTGATTCTGAATTATAAATGTTGCTCTGGAAACTTTCAGAAGGGAAATATTCCTGAATACTGGAATTGGCAGAATAAGACTCGCTGTTGCTACCATTGTAACTTCCTCCGATATCAGTACCTTTACTAAAAGTGTTGGCGAAGTCCACGGAGTAATTTTTCCCTCGATTATTCCCACCTTTCCCGTGGTATTGTGCATTAGGAAGTTCGGAACCTTGATTGGTGTTACGTAGGCTTCCTTGTATGGAAAATTTCTGCTTTTTGTTGAAGGCATTAGCTGAAACGCCTAGATTATAGTTATTATCTTTAAATGAATCTTCTAGGTCTTCTGAAATGCCGTATCCTAGGTTAGCTTTACCGAATACTTTCAACTGATTAGGATTTTTGGTCTCAATGTTTAATGAGCGGAATCTTTTTCCGTCATCATATCCTGAAAAATCAGCTTCTTCACTTTTTCCGTCAAACATCTTTATCTTGTTGACAAGACTGGCCGGAAGTGTCTGGAGGGCAGCCATCGGGTTACTAAGGAAATATTCGGTTCCGTCAATATAGATTTTCTTGACTTCTTCCCCGTTTGCCATTAATTTCCCGTCGACGATTTGAAAACCGGGTAATTTTTTCAACAAATCTTCCAATTCTGCATCCTCCGGGACTTTCAAGGCGTTTGCGTTGAATTCTGTTGTATCACCTTTCTGAATGATTAAAGGTGGTTTTGCTGTAATAACGACTTCTTCCAATACTTCCGGAAGTAATTTAATTATTCCGACATTTGTATCTACTTTTACCAGATATTTTTGGGTTGTAGCTTGGTAACCAACAAAGGATGCGGTAATAACCAGCTCTCCTGGAAGGAGGTCTTTTAGGGTGAATTCTCCCATCGCATTAGTTACCGTAGTTGGTTTTTTATCTTCTCCAACGTAGATGTGTGCACCTGGTAGAGTTTCGTCATCAGTCTCTCCTGTTACGATACCTTTTAGTGTGTATTTGATAATTTTTTTTTCGGGTATTGTGGTTGTTGTATCTTTTCTAATTGTATCATTCTTTTGCGTTTGAGCGAACATGATCACGGGTGTGGTCAGCGTGAATAAAAGAAAGATTATGTTGTAGATATGAAGTTGCATATTATATGTTGTTCTGATTTAAACAAAAATAGACATATAATATGGATGTTCCATGATTAAAAAAAGGTTTATGATTTCTTTAAATACTATTTTAACAAAATATTTAGAAGTCTGTTAGAAAGTGATACAAGCGTGGATTCCAGGGTACTTTTGGAGTACGGTAGGGGTGAGGGTGATACGTGTACGACCGTAGGGTTTGGTGAAAATATAGGAACTACCGATGCCAATGGCAGCACCACCAAGAATATCCCACCAATCGTGTTTATCGCAATAAGTCCGTCCCCAAGCGACGTAAATGGATAAAAGGTAAGCGGGGACACCGAATTTCCAACCATATCGGCGTTGTAAAAAGGAAGCTCCTTGAAAAGTAACCGTTGCGTGTCCTGATGGAAATGCATGATGATCACTTCCATCCGGGCGTTTTTTACGAATCGTGTGTTTTAAGATGTAACTTGTTCCAACAGCCATAACTGCAGAGAAAGCAAGTTGCTTGGTTCCTTGGTAATCTTTTTTCAATAGAGTGGTAGCCAAACAGAAGACAGGAGTTGCGTAATATATGACATCTCCGGAGGTCTCTACAGCGTTCTTTTGGGCCGAAACGTTCGTGATTAATAATAAAAATAGGGAAAGTGATAGAGCAAATTGAAAAATAATTGTCGGTATCCTTCTTTTCATCTTATTGATAATTAAAATGTAGCCGCAAATGTATAAAAAATGTGCGGTTTTGAGTTGAAAAAAATTGATTTATCGTTTCCAAATTACAAAAATAGTCGTACATTTGCACCCGTTATCGCCAATTTAGCTCAGCTGGTAGAGCAACGCATTCGTAATGCGTAGGTCTGGGGTTCGAGTCCCCAAATTGGCTCCAGTGAAAATCAAGAAGTTAGCTATAAAAAGAGGCCTTTTCGAAGAGATTAGGCCTCTTTTTTCGTGTAAAAAAGCATAGTTTTTTGTACCTTTATGATGTCATGTTACACGAATGTTGATAGTGTACCAAAAAGTGTGTAAATTCTATCTATTTTTCTTTTTGCAAATCTAT
>JAHZBN010000056.1:0-9103 GCA_019423345.1 Butyricimonas sp.
TGATTGTCAATGCCAATGATTCCCCCAAAGGAAGAACGGCCGGATCAACATCCCTGTACTTATCCTCGAAAACGGCACAACGAGAATCATCCGGCTCCAACAATGGTGGTGTCACATCAAAACTCCTTCGCCATATATGCACCTGCTCCTTCCCGTATTTCTTTGCCGTCTCCGCTTTATTTAATCCCTGTAATGCCCCGTAATGTCGCTCGTTCAAACGCCAGTGATGAACTTCAGGTACCCACACCCGATCGGCAACTTCTGCCAAAATATGCTGCGTACGAATCGCACGTTTCAACACGGAAGAATAAGCTACATCAAAGAAAAGATCATGTTTCTTAATCAGCTCTCCCGCCCGACGTGCTTCCTGTTCGCCCCGTTCACTCAAGTCGACATCCGTCCACCCGGTAAACCTGTTTTCCTTGTTCCAAACACTCTCCCCATGCCGTACCAATATCAACTTGTACATAACGTTTTTTATTAATTAATTGTTGATAAAGTATACGCAAACGGGAAGAAAAAGTTGGAAAAGCGTGGGCTTGTGAGTGGAAATCTAAAATTTAAAATCTAAAATCAGTAAGGATTTTATGAACTTAGTAGTAATTCCTCAAAATCGGCTTGATACAAATGCCCACTCGCACCATCGACACGTAACGATCATACTCCAGAAGATTCTCCGCATACCCGTTATAATACTGCAAAAAGAAATACTCGTTAGCCTTCGGTAAAGGCTTGAAATTGATCTCCAACGTCGTGTTCATATTGATAAACTTCCGACGGGGATTAATCACGGCAGAACACCATAAACGCTCATCAGCACTTTGGTAGTTAAACGCAATAAATCCGTATCCTTTATACTTCAACAAATCGGGATTTCCTTCCTTATCAACCCATCCCGCCCACAATTTCAACTGGGTAAAAAAACGATAATCAATAAACCACGATCCCGAAAGAGAAATGTAATTCCAACTACGAGAAGCCAGCGAATCCCGACCGTTCGACTCATGTTCAAAAGAAAGGACCGCCACTCCCATCAATTGATTACGGTAAATCAACGCTTTACTCAAACTGATACCCGGGTTAAAATTATTATCCAGAAATGGACTGGACTTCCCGTAAATGTCCCAAAACGAACGCTGCGTGTAAGTCAAATACAAGAAGGTTCTGAAAGGTAAAATACTCTTCGTCAGACGTTGTCGGATACTGATCTGAAATTTGGCATCCGCACTATGTTTATCAATCTTCCGGTTCGTGGGCACCCCGGTAACAAAATAGTTATCCCGGAAAATACCAAAACTCGGCGTGTTATCAAACAACACCAATGCGGTCTTCTCATCAACCACCACGGAACCGCCTTTTTTCTGCTTGCTTATCTCCTCCCGTTCCTGCAATATCCTCTTCTCCTCGTCTGTCTGGGCTTGCAACACCAAGGGCGTAAACACGCAAAAGCATAAAAGTATATAAATACCTCGGACCTTCTCTTTCATTATCTACGAATTTCTTTTACTAAACAACGAAACAATCGCCAGCAAAACAATCGCTCCCACGGTCGCCGTGATCAAACTCCCGATAACACCCGTTGTCCATATTCCCATGATGCCGAAAAGCCAGCCTCCTAACACACCACCAATGATTCCCACAATCAGGTTCACCAACAAACCCATTCCACCTCCCCGGACAATCTTGCCTGCCAGATACCCAGCAAGAATACCAATCAAAATATACCATATAAACATCATAACTTATAAAATTTAGGTTAATCTATCTATTTAAACTTGATAGAGCCCCAAAAAGTTATGATATTATGCATAAAAAAGTTCATAAAGTAGAACCTTATGAACTTTATAGACTTTACAAACTTTATATACTTATTCCGGCAAGGCCAAGAACAACCCCATCACCCAGTAAACAAGACCGGACATCACGACGGTTGCTGGAATCGTAAGAATCCAGGCCGCCACGATATTCGTGGCCGTAGCCCACCGAACAGAAGCAACCCCTTTCGTGATTCCAACCCCGATAATAGAGCCGGTAATCGTGTGAGTCGTACTCACGGGAATCCCCAACACGGCTGTTCCCATCAATGTCAAAGCTCCCGATGTCTCGGCACAGAATCCCTGCACGGGTTTCAACCGGGCCAACCCGTCCCCCAAAGTCTTGATCACCTTCTTTCCCCCGATAATCGTACCTAAAGCGATCACCGAGTAGCAAGTAACAATCAACCAAGCGGGAACATGAAACTCTCCTGTATTCTCGTACAAATAATCACTCACGAAAGTATTACTTCCTGCAACACTATATAACAGGATGGCAATGATACCCATCGTTTTCTGTGCGTCGTTAGCACCATGTCCCAAACTGAATATAGCGGAAGAAAACAACTGTAATCCCTTAAACAACCCTTCCACTTTCATCGGGTGTTTTTTATGAAACACGAACATCGTGAGACACATCATGAAGAATCCCAGTATCATACCGATCAAAGGGGACAGCACGATAAAGATGGCAATCTTGAATATCCCGGAAGCAACCAGAGCGTCGCCCCCGAACGTGAACCATACCGGACCGATCAATCCCCCGATCAAAGCGTGGGACACACTGATCGGCATACCGAAATGAGTACACAACCAAACCCAGATCACCGAACCGATCAAAGCTGCCAAAATAAGATATTCATTGATTTTCGAGGGATCCACGATTCCTTCGCCCATCGTGTGAGCCACGCTCACCCCAAAAATAAAGATAGCGGCAAAGTTCCAAAATGCTGCCCAGCAAACAGCCATCGTGGGAGAAAATACACGTGTCGCCACGATCGTAGCGATCGAATTGGCCGCATCATTCATTCCGTTCAAAAAGTCGAAAAGAAGAGCGATCACAATAGCTAAAAGAACGATTGTCAACATAGCGATCAGGCAAATTTAATAATAATACCTCGCACAATATCCCCCACGTCCTTTGCCCGGTCGGTAGCGTCTTCCAACACCTGACCGATATTCTTCAGTTTCACGAGTTCGATAGCGTCCTTCTCGTTCGCAAAAACATCACTCATAAATTGTTCATACAAATCATCCACGTCATGCTCGATCTGTTTGATACGAACACATTTCTCGTTAATCTCCTGCGGTTTTTTCTGGATATACTCCAATCCATTCATAATATCCTTCAAGATACGAGCATCTTCCACAATACATTGCCCCATCGCAATCAACAACTGGTTCACACTCTTCGGACGGTACATCAACATTCGTTTCGCGGCATCGTGAATAAAATCAAGGAACGTGTCCATACGGCCACTCAACAGATTAATATCCTCGCGATCGAAAGGGGTAACAAACGTCTTGTTCAATTCCTCGTATAACTTAGCGGTGATCATATCTCCACTATGCTCGAACTCCTTGATGTCCTTGTACAGCGCTTTCTGTTTTTCAGGGTCTTGCTCTTGTAATAACTCCACCAAAAGTTTGGCTGCAGCCTCTATATTAGCGGCTTGCTCGATATACAAAGGGTAAAACTTTTTTTCCTTTACCACAAATAATTGAAGAAATCGGTCTATTTTCATATTTTTTATTGATTAGCACACAAATGTAGTATCCCTACGCGGATATGCACGTTAAAAAAACCAAAATATGCAATCTTTTTTTCCACATATTTAAACCCGGGCAATAGAAAGGAAACATGTGAAAAGTACCAGTGTAGTCCCCAACCAAAGGCGTTCCGCCAATATAGGAGAGATTCCCCCAAAATGATACTCCAAAGCGTCATGACCGCATCCCGCAAGACAATCTCCACACAAAGTACAGTTGATTGCCGGACGCCCTTTCAGCACGTCTACTTTCGACAGAGCCCCATACCGACACACCCGCATACAAGCCATGCAATGCCGGCAACGATCGTTCAGACGCAATCGCCATGGAGACACGTGTTTCAAGTACATGACCAACGTCCCCGCCGGACAATAGGAAGAGCAATGCATGGCAACATGACGCCTTTTAGACATGAACCCAATAACCATGATTCCCACCATCCCGGCAAAAGCCGCAATCCCCGTGGAATAAATCACCGGAACCCCGAAACCTCTCAACGCGGAAGCAACACCTATAAATACAAACAATACCGTCCAACGCATTCGGGACCTCATTTTAGAAGAAGGGACCTCCCGTTTTCCATTTTTTCCCGCTGCCAGACTATCCCACACCCCGAAATAACAGAGCTGGCTGCACCACGCACCCCCGGACAATAGAATCGTTACGAGAAACAAAAACGGCATGAATGACACCTCTCCCCGGTAAAATACCCCCGCCGGGATCAGTCCAGGTATAGGGAAATGGAGTTTTCCCGACATCAGAAACATACTATCCACGAAAATCCCCAAAAATAACTGACTAAAGAACACGATCGAGAAGAGCAGCCAAATGCGTCTCCGCCACATTCCCCGTCGTTTCCGGTCGAACATCTGTAAATATAGCCATCCACCGAAAAGAGCAGCCAGCACAATTTGAATCCATCCTCCCCCCGACAACAATCTCTCCCCCAACAGCAACGGTGATTTCACTACAACCTGTACCACGGAAAGCAACATTCCCGCAACTATCGTCGTGAGTATCGCCCCCAACACGGCCCCTTTTTGAATGTTGATTTTTTTTCTCATATCTACACAAAGATAATTGATATTTATTCATCCAAATCAAAAATCATTATTTTTGCATCCGCAAAAATAAACATCATGTCAGACATTCCTGTCCTAATATCGGATTTGGCGATTATCTTATTTTCCGCCGGATTGATAACCATCCTCTTTAAATGGCTAAAACAACCTGTCGTGCTGGGCTATATCATGGCAGGTATTATCGCAGGTCCCTACACGTTTGGCGGCCCCATGATCATGGATGCCGAGAATATTCATATCTGGGCTGACATCGGGGTCATTTTCCTCCTATTTGCCTTGGGACTTGATTTTAGTTTCAAGAAACTCATGAACATCGGAGGAACCGCCATGATCAGCGCCCTCACCATCGTGGGTGCCATGATGATGTTGGGCTACATTACCGGATTGTCACTCGGATGGGGACACATGAATAGCCTTTTCCTTGGGGGAATGCTCTCGATGTCATCCACCACCATCATTTTCAAGGCATTTGACGATATGGGCCTCCGCAACCAGCGTTTTGCAGGAGTCGTTTTCGGAATTCTTGTCGTGGAAGACCTCTTCGCCGTAGTCCTCATGGTATTACTTTCCACGCTGGCCGTCAGCAAACATTTTGAAGGTATGGAAATGGTCGATAGTATCCTTAAACTCATCGCCTTCCTCGTTTTCTGGTCTATTACCGGAATATTCTTAATTCCGACCTTCCTGAAAAAAACGAAACAATGGCTCAACGGGGAAACTTTATTAGTCGTGTCACTCGGACTCTGTCTCGGTATGGTTCTACTTGCCGTGAAAGCTGGTTTTTCATCCGCACTGGGGGCTTTCGTCATGGGGTCCATCCTGGCGGAAACCATCGAGGCCGAGAACATCGAACACCTCATTAAACCCGTGAAAGATCTCTTCGGGGCAATCTTTTTCGTCTCGGTCGGGATGATGATCGATCCTGCCATGCTCGTCGAGTACTGGTTCCCGATATTACTAATCACAGTGGTCGTCATGGTCGGACAAATCACGTTTGCCGCATCCGGTGTCCTTCTGTCCGGACAAAACCTCCGAATTGCTATCCAATCGGGATTCTCGTTAGCACAGATCGGTGAATTTGCTTTTATTATCGCAAGTCTAGGTATGACCCTGCACGTGACAGACAAATTTCTCTACCCCATAGTGGTTACAGTCTCTGTCATCACCACCTTTTTCACCCCCTACATGATTCGCTTGGCAGCCCCCACCTACCAGTTCGTGACCAAACATCTACCGGCCCCTTGGATTCATTTCCTTGACAGGTATAGCACGGGAACGAACACTATACACCATAAAAGCACATGGCACCAACTACTGAAAGCGTTATGCCGCATAGTGATCACCTACACCATCCTGTCGGTCTTCACCATAGCTCTTTTCTTACAATACCTGACCCCGCTAATCCGAAAAGAACTTCCCGGCATACAGGGCAGTCTTGTCAGCACCGTTGCCATCTTACTACTCATCTCCCCCTTCCTACGGGCTATCATGATGAAAAAGAACCATTCCGAAGAATTCCGACAATTATGGAGTGATAGTAAATACAACCGGGGGCCACTCGTATCCCTCATCGTTCTACGGGTAGCACTCTGCATCGGGATCGTGATGTTCGTCATATCCAGTCTCGTGAACGTCGCAGCCGGCCTCCTGCTGGTGATCGCTACCGCGGTCATTCTGTTCTTCATCTATTCCAAACGGTTAAAAAAATACTCCATACAACTGGAACGCCGTTTTTTGCGCAACTTCACTGCTCGCCAGCAGGAACAAGAACGCAAGTCTCCCATCAAGCAACGTTTTGTCAAACATTTACTTGACCGAGATCTCCACCTCGCTGACTTTGAAGTGTCACAATCCTCTCCTAGTGTCGGCAAAACGCTAAAGGAATTGAATTTCCGCCAGACCTGCGGTGTCAGCGTGGTAACAATCATCCGGGGAGAAGAACGAATAAACATCCCCGGTGGGGAAGAACGCCTGTATCCTTTCGACCATATCATCGTGGCCGCCACGGACAAAGAAATCAACGTCTTCCGTGAGTTTGTCGAAAACCGCATAGAAAAACGGAAACTCGAGCTTGAACAACAGCGTCCCCCAGAAGTCAGCCTAGAACAATTCACCATTGAGGCCAACACACCACTCGTGGGACGCACCATCCGAGAATCCGGCATCCGTGATAAAGCTGCCTGTCTCGTCATTGGTATCGAACGCAACGGCACCTCCACCATGAACCCTACTCCGGACACCATCTTCGAGGCCGGTGACGTGGTTTGGATCGTCGGTGAAAAAGACAAATTGCTCCACCTCGCCGCAGGAGAAACGATTTAACAATTGAAAATGGAGAATTGAAAATGAAGAAAAGTTTATAGTTTAGAATTTAAAATGGAATCAAAAAGACATCTCCCCCGCCCCGTGTGGCTGGAAATTTAAAATCTAAAATTTAAAATTACATCATTCTATCTCCAACCCGAACAAGGCTTTCAACTCACTCACGGCAGGATTGATCTCGACAAAATGATCGAATTTATCCTTAGCCGTGAAAAGCCGTCTTTTCTCCTCGCCATTTTCCGGTTCCGTGTAAACTTGAACATTCAAGGTAATAAAACCGTTATTCAGTCTTTTGGTAAGGAAGGAGAGCAAATAAGGATGTATATCCGTCACCTTGGACAATAAAAAGTCATTATCAACCTCAAGCGTGATGACAAACCCTTGCACTTTTGGGGTGTGAGAAGTCAAGGCAATCTTAACGGTCGTATCTTCCTGCGAAGTTGCGACGTAAGTTTCCAACGCGGAAATCACATCCGCCATTGTAAATTCGCTTTGTGCTTTTACCCGGTTATCCTCAACTTTTGCACCTCCCTCTTCCTGCCGGACCTGAAAGCTCTCCCGGGTCTCCGCCATGGCCATTTTCAATTTAAAGGAATGTGGCGGTTCTACCTTATAAGTATTCGTTTTTCCGGCAGGGACAGAAGGCTTTTCCCCAGCAACCGGAGCCGTTGTTCCACCACCCGATTGCTGGAATTTCCCGTTAAAATCAGCAATCTTCAATAGCCCAGTAAACTCCTCTATGCTAAGGCTTTTTTTTTTAGTTCATTAATTTGGCATAACTTGATCAAGGTAAGTTCCACGCATAAACGTTTCTCCACACGCATTTTATACTGCATCTCGCATTGCTCGATCACTTTCAAAGCATCAAATATGAATTCGGATGTTACAGTTTTCGCCTGTTTTAAATAACGTTCCTTGATGGATGCACTCACTTCCAATAATTGCACCGTAACCTCTTCTTTAGCAACCAATAAATCACGGAAATGACGCCCCAACCCGGAAACCAAATTACCTGCATCAAAACCTTTCTCCATAATCTCGTTAAAAAGCAAGAATGTTTCGGCTACTTTACCATCGTGGAATAAATCTGTCAACTTAAAATAGTAATCATAATCCAACACGTTCAGATTCTCGATCACCTTATCATAGGTCAAATCCTTCCCGCAGAAACTTACGACTTGATCAAAGATCGACAAAGCGTCACGCATGGCCCCGTCAGCTTTCTGCGCAATCACGTTCAACGCCTCTTCCTCTGCCTGTACACCTTCTTTAGCTGCAATTCGTTTCAGATGCTCGATCGTGTCGGGTACTTTTATCCGGTTAAAATCGTAAATCTGACAACGTGACAAGATCGTCGGTAATATTTTATGCTTCTCGGTTGTTGCCAGAATAAAAATAGCATGGGCAGGCGGCTCTTCCAATGTTTTCAAGAAAGCGTTGAAAGCCGAGGCACTCAACATATGCACCTCATCAATAATATACACGCTGTATTTCCCCACCTGCGGCAATATCCGCACCTGATCAACCAAACCCCGAATATCATCCACGCTATTGTTAGAGGCAGCATCCAACTCGTGAATGTTCAACGAACGTCCGCTATTAAACGCCTTGCACGACTCACACTCATTACAAGGTTCGGCATTCGGTTGTAGATTCATGCAATTAATCGTCTTGGCAAATATACGGGCACAAGTTGTTTTGCCCACTCCACGGGGTCCACAGAACAAATAAGCCTGAGCCAGTTGCTTATTAAGAATTGCATTCCTCAACGTGGATGTAATCGAGTGCTGCCCGATCACCGTGTCGAAACTTGCAGGTCTGTATTTACGTGCCGAAACAATAAAATTTTCCATGATAAACTATTACAGGTTGTTACCCGGCACGAGTGAAAAATCGTACCGGATTACAAATTTACAAAGTAAAATGATTTATCACGCTACAAAAACCAATAATTTTTCTTAATTCTGGAAAACTTTCGTTAGTGCCTTATACAAAAGACTTTGGGAGAATTACCCGATTTTGAGGTAATGACTTGGCAACGGTACAATCTGCTGCGTTCTACCTTGAATTGCTTTCAAGTAACTCGTTTCTGTGTACAAAAATAATAGAATAGTC
>JAHZBN010000057.1:0-8258 GCA_019423345.1 Butyricimonas sp.
GATGGAATTATTTCGTGGACATGAAGAAAAAACGATAGACACCCCAAGCGCATAATACGCTTCCTGCGATTGTTGCTAGTGTAATAAGTAAAGCTTCTAAGCCGATAGAGTCGAGATTATTCATTACATCCTCGTTAGCTCCCACCGTGATGCCTAGAAGAAATAGGAGGAGAAATATGGCATAATTAATGAGTTTTTGCACGAATTTCAAATTTCTCTCTTTAAAAGCATACCCTAAAATGATGCCACAAACCATCAAGCTAATAACTATAATCATGATTTTAGATTTCTTTTCGCAAAACTACGATTTATTTTGTAAAACTGCTATATTTATAAATTCGTACTTAAAAGTGTAACATTAATTGAATGTGTCACGTTTATCTATTCTATTTAAATCTTTAAAATGTTGTTATGAAAAAAGTGATTTCGTCTATTATTGCCCCCAACCCAAAATTTTTGAGTTTGGGCTTGTTGATTTTGCGTGTATTGGTTGGGATAACTATGTTGACTCATGGTTTAGCCAAGTTGACGTCGTTCTCCGAATTGTCTACTACCTTCCCGGATCCAATAGGTTTAGGAAGTACTTTGTCATTGATTTTGATTATTGGAGCTGAAGTTGGATGCTCCTTATTCGTTATCGTGGGAGCTTTTACTCGATTAGCAACAATCCCGTTGGTATTTTCTATGTTGGTGGTTATATTTGTTGTGCATGCCAATGATCCATTTCAGATAAAGGAATTACCTTTCCTATATTTAGGTATTTATATCTTGCTGTTTTTTACGGGTGCGGGGAGAATATCTCTTGACTCGATAATTTCTAAGAAAATAGATGTAAGTATTCAAAAATAAAGAGATAAAGCAGGAATCCTAAGGGATTACCTGCTCTGTTCCATCTAGAATGGGAATTACGTTTTCGTCTTCTTCTAGTATCGTTGCTGCTAAGAGCCAATATATTAATAGAATAATGGCGATAGTAATTCCGACAATCGTCCAAGGGTTAGTTTTTTTCTTTTTCATGCTTGCTAATATTATAAATGTTTTGTTAAGTATGAACGTAAATCAATGTATTTTGTTTGTTTATTTGAGAATATTCTTAAATATGTAGATTAAGGAGGAGCAGTATGGGTAATGGCTTGTGGCCTAAAAGAACATTATAAACAAAAATCAGCCACCTTGTAAGTGACTGATTTCCTGAGGTCGGTAGCAGATTTGAACTGCTGTACACGGTTTTGCAGACCGCTGCCTAACCGCTCGGCCAACCGACCCTTTTGCGATTTTGCGTGGCAAAGATAAGGCGATATTTTGGATTTTGCAATACCTTACTGCAATTTATTTGGATAAAGTAACACTCGTGGCTGCGATTTTTCCTCCTAGTGGCGGGTTTAGTTTTGAAACCTTGATAGTTACATGGGAAATTTGCGGGAAAGCGTTATAGAGTGCATCAATCATTCTTTGGGCCACGTGTTCCAACAAATGTGAGGTAATCATCATTTCTTTGGCGATAATCTCGTAGGCGGTGAGATAACTTAATGCGTCTTCGATGTTATCTGTTTGGGCAGCTTTGCTGCAATCTGTTTCGATACGGGCGTAAACCATGAATTTGTTTCCCACGACACGTTCTGTTTCATAACATCCGTGGAAAGCGAAAAATTCCATTCCTTCAATTTCGATGATTCCATCCATAATTGTTAATTTTTGTTTCTAAAAAATATTAGTACCTCTCGTTTTTAAATACAAAAGAGCCGACGGGGAATGTCGACTCTTAAGATTACATTACTAACTACTAACCTAAACCATACAAACTTATGAAAAATCTTCAATCTCTTAAAGACGATGCAAAGATAAAGTGTCTGTTGCATCTAGACTAATTTTAATTGTTAATAAAAGTTATTAATTAGGTTAATATTGGTTAATATTTTGTGCCTGTGGAGCTATGTTTTGAATCGTTGTATGTGTATGTCATTGTAACTGATTAATTAATAGGTTTAATTATGTCTTGTCCGTGTGAATGCAGGTGTATTTTTGTTAATTTTCTTATTAGAATATGATCTATGAAATGAATTTTATTTGTAAGTTTAACAAATCGTTTTAGATGAATTGATTAATATGGTAAGTTGGATAAAAGTAACAGATATTCAGTATATTATTGAGCGATCGGGGGAGTTGATAAAAGAGGTGTATGATAAGAGAAATTTTAATGTAGAGTTAAAGGGAGATAATACCCCCGTGACAGAAGCGGATAAAATTTCGAGTGAGTATATTACAAGTGCTTTGAAAAAGTTATATCCGGGGATTCCGGTGATTAGCGAAGAGGCGTCATTACCGGTTTATGAAGAACGAGAGAAATGGACATACGCTTGGATTATTGATCCGCTGGATGGCACGAAGGAATTTATATATCGGAATGGGCGTTTTTGTATCAATATGGCTCTTGTGGAAAAGGGAAAACCTGTATTCGGGATGATTTATAACGTGTGTGATGGTGAAATATTATGGGCTTTTGCTAGTGGGGAGAAGGGGATGATAAAAAACGGGAGGGAAAAAATCTTCCCGAATGCCGGGGAAAAAAGTTCAAAGTTGAGGGTGGCTGTCAGTCGCTTTCATGTAACGGAATGGGAGTTACGATATGTCGATTATTTAAAATCTTTGGGGCATGAGGTTGAACTCGTCCCGTTAGGAGCGTCATCAAAACATTGTATGCTTGCTAAAGGAGAGGTGGATATATGTCCCAAATTCGGGAAATGCTCGGAATGGGATGTTGCGGCAGGGCAAGTGCTAGTGGAAGCTGCGGGTGGTCATGTGGTAAATGCGGAGACGGGAGGAGAGATTCGTTATAATAAAGAGAATATGATAAGTCCTCCTTTTGTCATGTTTGGTAAGCGTGTTTATGATGAAATTAAACAAGGAAACAAGACTTTTTTAGATTTTAAGGCAAAAAGTGTAGTAAAAAATGATTATCTTGGGGCTCGAAGAAATGAAATAAAAAAACAAGATATAATGGAAAAACAATACGCTAAAGAATTAGTAGAGTTTATACATGAAAGTCCGACAAACTTTCATGCCGTGGCAAATGCCAAAAAAGAATTACTAGGTAATGGTTATAAACAACTTTTCTCGGGAGAGGCGTGGCAAATAGAAAAAGGAGGTAAGTATTTCGTGACGAAAAATCATTCTTCGCTTTTTGCTTTCGAGATTGGTAGCGGGGAGATCGCTGAAGAAGGGTTCAAGATCGTTTGTGCCCATAGCGATTCTCCGACGTTTAAAATTAAACCGAATGCCGCGATGCCTGTTGCCGGGAAGTATTTGAAATTGAATACGGAAGTGTATGGGGGGCCGATTATGTACACGTGGTTCGACAGACCATTGTCCATGGCCGGACGGGTTATGTTGCGTAGCTTGAACCCGTTGAAACCTGCGACTCAGTTCGTGAATTTCAAGCGTCCGTTGATGGTTATTCCTCATATTGCCATCCATTTCAACCGTGCCGTGAACGATCAAGGTAACCCGTTGAGCAAACAGAAAGATATGCTTCCCGTGATCGCCATGATAAATGAAACTTTCGAAAAAGATAATTACCTGATAAAACTTATCGCTGAAGAGATGGGTGTGGGTCAAGAAGATATACTTGATTTTGACTTGACTCTATATGAATACGAGAAAGGCTGTTTGTTCGGAGTGAACGAGGAGTTTATTTCAAGTGGTAAGCTGGATGATTTAGCCATGGCTCATGCCGGGTTAAAAGCCTTCGTGGCCTCCGAGAAATGTCGTAAGACAAAAATTCTTGCTATTTTTGATAATGAAGAAGTGGGAAGTGGAACGAAACAGGGTGCCGGTTCTCCGATTTTGAGAACGATTATTGAGCGTATTGTTTTCGGGTTGGGAGGAAAGCCGGAAGATTTGTATCGTGCAATTCACAATTCGTTCATGATTTCTGCGGATATGGCTCATGCTCTTCACCCGAACTACGTGGAGAAACATGATCCCACGAATCACCCGGTAATAAACGGTGGTCCCGTGATCAAGATCAATGCGAATCAGAAATACATCACGGACGGGGATTCTGCTGCCGTGTTTAAGACGATTTGTAAGATGGCCGGAGTGCCTTGTCAAGAATTTGTAAACCATTCAGACATGGCTGGTGGTTCAACTTTGGGAAATATATTATTATCACAAATGGAAATGCGTGGAGTGGATATTGGTAATCCTATGTGGGCAATGCATTCCGTTCGGGAAACGGGCGGGGTGTTGGATCATGCTTACGTGATAAAAGCTTTCACCACGTTTTATAATATTTAAAATTGTTGTTATTTGAAGGAAAAGGCGGACTGATAACAGTTCGCCTTTTTGTTATAGGAAAGGGTAGAATCTTTATGGGAATAATTTTTTGGTCCCTAATTCTACCTCTCAAAGGTTTAACGTTTAAACCCTTCAAAGACACGAGCTTTTTCTTGTGAGACTAATTCTCCGGTCATGGTGAGCGTGTTGGAGTGGAATGAAGGTGAGATGTTTGCCGATACATTATTTGAACCCTGGTGAAGGGTAAGGCTTACTTGAGCGGAAATGCTGACACCTTGAACGAGAAAGCTATAAATGATGTTTCCTTTTTTATCTTTTTTCATTTGGATGTCTGAAACGTTGCCCTCTACAGTAAAACCTCCCAGCCCGTTTTGAAGTGGACGAGGGGTGTCAAAACTGACTTGTACCGTGGCTTTTTTGTTTGCCATGGAAATGAAGTTTTTGACAGAACTGACACTTGCCGATCTGCCTCGTTTGAAAATTAGGCGATCTGCTTCCAATACAAACGTGTTGTTTTCCAAGGCACGAATAGCGTCTTGGTATAATTGTTCTTTTACTTTTTGTTGAGCTATTTTCCGCTCTTGTCTTGTTTGTGTACGTTTTTCTTTTGCTGTCATTTTAGTTTGAGCGGCAAGGGGGACTAGTGTCCCTAGCGTTAGAGCTAGTGCGATGAGTGTAGTGATATGTTTCATAATACTTTATGTTTTATTACTTTTTTACGGGGATAAGAGGGATGATGTTTTATAAAGATACTGTTATTTTATGATGTAGGATGGTAATAACGAGTTGAAGATGTTGTATCTTCGCATATAGTAAATAATAAATTGAAATAGAATGAAAGATCAACATCAAGTTTTGCATAAATGCTTAACGGAGGATGTTCCGGCGTTTGTTTTGACGGGAAAAGACGTGTGTGCAATAGCGACATTAAAGATGTACTTGCAGACTGCGATGGAAAAAGGGTGTAGTGATGAGTTCGTTAATGATATGGTATTAGTGTTACGAGAATTTGAACGGTTTCAGTATGAAGAACCAAAGAAAGTAAAGATCCCGGATTGATGTAGGTTGTAAAGAGATTTTAGGGTATAAAGATTACCGGGGAGTATATTTGAAGTTATCGTGGGTAAATAATACGGATGCTATAACCTTTATTTCGTTACAGGAGAGCTGTAATATCATACGCACAGCATCTGTTGTAGTTTCGGTGAAAACAGGAAGTACCTTCGCTTCTTCTTCGGTTCAAGTTCGGTACACCTTCGCTCACGAGCGAAGGTGAAGCGTAGGTTTACCCCAGATATGTCGGGGAGAAATACTTATTTGAATATTATTTCAAAGGCTTTACTTGCTTTCTTGTCTGGGTGGATATTCAATAAAGAATTCCTAATGTTATCATGAAGGAAACGAAAGAAAATACCTGTGACGCAGGTAAAATATCATTTGAAAAGGATATGTCTGCATTGCTAAGTGAACTGATTTTTTTCGGAAGGGGTGTTTGCACGTCTTCCAATGAGTGTCGAAATTTATGATTCCCAGGGAATCTTGCGTGGATTGAATAAATTAGCCTAGCAAATTTATGGTGTCGAGCCGAGCACGGTAATAGGTATGGTGAATCTTTTTGACAGTCCGTATGTCTAATGGGGAAGACCTTCGTCATTATGAAATTCGGATGCGACTTTCCACGGAATACTGGGGTAAACTACAGATTGTCGGGACTCAATTAGATGTAACTGAAAAATTCAGAATGGCAAAACGGGCACAGGAACTACAAGCTAAATGCGAACTGACTATGAAAATCAATGACATCGTTCATTGGGATTTCGATGTGAAGGCATGAAAATTCGAATCCTGTAACGATCCCGTCAACGACTATGTTGGCGGGCGATCGGTGTCCATAAATGAGTACTTGGAAGTCATGCATCCGGAAAATCGGTCTTTGGTCAATGATGCACTGCAAACGATGCTTTCGGGGGAGAGAAGTAATATTAATTTTACCTGTCGTATGCAGGTAAAATACGATGAAATATGGCGATATTGTAATATCACAGGAGTACCTTTTGAAGAAGAGGAAAACGGTAAGATCTCTCGTTTCACGGGTTTCAGACAGAACATCTCTAAACTTCATCAATTAAATGAAGAACTTAAAGAACGGAATTACAAGATGGAGCTAACGTTTGAAACGATAGGGATGTCCTATTGGGATTTTGACGTGTAGACATTACAATATAGGGTGTTTAATGATTCTGTTAATGATTTCTGTTTCGGAAAAGCCATTTCACCGGAGGATTATTTGAATGCGGCACATCACGATGATACGAAACGGATACGTGAGAATATCGAAACAATGTTGCGGGGAGAAGCCTGGGAGTTTGCCTTGTAATATCGTTCCCGGATGAAATGGGATCAGGAATGGTAGTCTCTGATAGTGACCGGGCTACTGTCTGAGTGGGACAAAAGGGGAAATATCATCTGTTATACAGGTATCGCTTTCAACAACACGAAATGGGAAAAGATAGCTCGGGAACTGAAAGAGAGGGCAGAACTTCCAGATCGGCTAAAATCTGCTTTTCTAACCAATACGAGCCACGAGATACGTATGCCACTGAATGCGATTGTTGGATTTTCCGAGCTATTAATCGATAGCGATGATCCAGACGAAAGAACAGAGTGTGAGCGTGTGATTGAGTCAAACAATGAATTGTTGTTACGGCTTATTAATGATATTCTAGACTTATCGAAGATTGAGTCGGGTATACTGGAAAGCAAGCGGGTAAATTCAGTGTTATGCGGTTATTTATGTTGAAGATACAGGATGCGGCATTCCGAAAAAGTTGCATAGTCAGGTTTTCGGACGTTTTCAGAAACTTAACGAATTTACACAATGGATTGGCTTGGGACTTGCGATTTCCAAAGCCATCATCGAGGCTGCAGGAGGAGAAATCGGGTTTGCATCTGAACCGGGTGTCGGTTCGACTTTTTGGGGATGGGTCCGTGTGAGATGTCCGTGTCCGGATTTGTCTTCTTTGCCTCCGTGTGATAGGCCTGGTGGATTTGAAACTAGAAGAAAGAAGATCTTGGTGGGCGAAGACAATGATAGTAATTATGCATTGTCAATTCATGTGCTTAAGGATTATGATCTTATGCGAGCGGAGAACGTTGTGGAGGCTGTTGATGCGGTTCGTAACGGAAATTTCGACTTCGTGTTGATGGATTTGAAAATGCCGATTATGGGCGGTTTGGAGGCAACCCGGAAAATTCGGGAATTCGATACCGAAATCTTGATTATTGCGCTTACGGTCAATACTTTCGATTCTGACCGAGAGAGTGCCATGGAGACCGGATGTAACGCATTCTTGACAAAGCCCGTGAAGAAAAAACAGTTGCTCGAACTCTTTTTATGAAATAATAGAGAAAAGAAAATCTTTTTGCTTGAAGGAAAAAGCATTTTGCTTAACGAATGAGAAAAACGGTTACTATTTTTTCATGTGAGCCGTTTTACTGGGGGAAAATCTTGCTATTCTTTTTGTCCGGTAAAACTATTTTTCTATATTTGTTTCCCATCGGTTGTTTAGATTATATTTATGCATGATTATTCCTGATGAAAAGGAAATACTGGAGAAGATCAATCGGGGTGATGAATCCGGATTGCAAGGATTATTTGACTTATATTATAAGCCTTTGTGTGTGTTTGCCTTGAATTTTTTAGATTCTTATGAAGAAGTTGAAGATGTGATACAAGATCTCTTCGTGAAATTTTGGGAACGACGAGGAAATACAGTGTTTCAAGGGGCTTTGCGTGCTTATTTGTTTTCTTCCGTACAGCATAATTGTATAAAGATATTGAAAATAATTTTAGAATGAAACATTTAACCTCAACGAATATCCCCGCTGCGGAGGAACGGTACCGATCCGATAGTGTTTCAAAAAGTGTGTAAATCCTTTCTTTTTTCATCTTTGCAAATCTA
>JAHZBN010000058.1:0-7480 GCA_019423345.1 Butyricimonas sp.
CAGCTTTAGGCGCCCTAGCCATTACCACGCTGGCCATGCCTGTCGTGCTTATGCTCGACGTGATCGGAGCCATACTCGCCTGTACCTCGTTAACTTTCGTCAAAATACCGAACCCACCACCCGGTAAACATGCGGGAGAAAACAACGTCCTTCAAGACCTAAAAGAAGCTCAACGGGAGGTAGTCAGCCACCGGGGAATGCCATTATTGTTAATCCTCTCGATCATAGCCACATTTTTTATCATGCCAGTCAGCGTACTTTTCCCTTTAATAACCCTCAATCACTTTTCGGGAGATGCTTTTCAAATGAGCCTAATTGAAGCCATTTGGGGAGTCGGAGCCCTATGGGGGAGTAGCTTTGAGTATCAAACAATACAAGATCAACAAAATCATACTGATCAATCTGACATACATCCTCTTGGGAGCCGGTTTCACGGCATCTGGCCTACTATCTCCCAATGCCTTTATTTGGTTCGCCGTGTTTACCGCATTTGAAGGTGTGATCGGGTCATTATACTTTGCCTCGTTCACAGCCGTTATCCTGACGAAAATCAACCCGGCAATACTCGGACGAGTATTTTCCATATACATGAGCCTTAGTATGCTCCCCTCCATGCTCGGATTAATGAGTACCGGGTTTATTGCCGATCACGTGGGAATTACAAACACGTTTGTTATTGGTGGACTCGTGATATTAGCTATCGGAGTTATATCATTCTGCCTCCCATCCTTGTTGCAAGTGGGTAAATTGACCATTAACGGGAAAACCCGCAATATCTAAAGTATATAAATTGAACGCCACCTTTTTGAGGTGGCGTTCAAATATCTAATCATTCGATAGATTACTTTCCGGCACGAGCTTTATACTCTTTCAAACCGTCTTGTAAGAATTTCACGAAAGCATCCCGATCTTTATTATAACCTCTGGCGGGTTGTAATACGTGCGGTTTCAATACTTTCTCGTTACCTTTACGACTATCTAACAAAATATAGTTCGGTTGAGCGTTTGACTCGAATTGTTTGATCTGAAAGTCTGTATTCTTCTTTCCAAGCGTGTTTTTCTTCTTTCCGTCATACTCTGACACGTATACCTCTTCTGCTGGTAATTTGGTCTTATCGTCCACGTAAAGAGCCACAATGATATAATCATTCTTCAACATTTCAAGCACACGAGGATCAGACCAAACGCTTTGTTCCATCTCACGACAGTTCACACAACCGTGACCGGTGAAATCAATGAACAAAGGTTTATCTTGAGCTTGTGCGGCTTTCAATGCCTGATCGTAATCGAAATAACCATCCAACCCGTGGGGCAAGTGCAAGAAATCAGAGTATTTTACAGGTTCGTTGGATGCGGCATTAGCGGCACCTTGTGTTCCACCTACCTGCACGCCACTCTTCATGATCTCTTTCGCATTGTCACGCACAATACGGTTAATATCGAAGTCAATCGTTTCTTGTGGCGGGAAATATCCGGCCAAAGCTTTCAACGGAGCCCCGAACATACCCGGAATCAAATAGATCACGAATGACATGGTAATAATGATCATGATCAAACGAGGTACTCCGATATATGGTAAATCGCTATCGTGAGCGAATTTGATTTTACCCATCAAGTACAATGCTTGTAATGTGAATACGGCTACCCAGATAGCGATATAAACCTCACGGTCTAACAAACCCCAATGGTAAGTCTGGTCTGCTACCATCAAGAACTTGAATCCAAGAGCAACCTCCACGAATCCTAATACAACTTTCACCGCATTTAACCAACCTCCTGATTTCGGTAGATTGCTTAACTTTGAAGGGAAGAAAGAGAAGAATCCGAAAGGCAATGCCACAGCAATAGAGAATCCTAACATACCGATAATCGGGCGTAATACAGATCCGCGTGCAGCCTCAACCAACACGGTTCCCACGATCGGGGCGGTACAAGAGAATGACACCAATACCAACGTGAATGCCATGAAGAAAGCTCCGATGTAACCACCTTTATCAGCTTGTTTATCTGATTTATTTACCAACCAAGACGGCAACACAATCTCGAATGCACCAAAGAAGGAGGCAGCGAAGATCATGAATATAATGAAGAAACAAATATTAGGCAGCCAGTTCGTACTCAACCAGTTAATAAATCCCGGCCCTAACAAGAACGAAATAATCAATCCTAAAGCGGTATAGATTCCGACGATAGACAAGGCAAAGAAAATAGCTTTTGCCTTTGCTTTTGCTTTATTGCTATCACCATGCATGAAGAATGACACCGTCATCGGGATCATCGGGAACACACAAGGCATCACAACTGCCAGTAATCCACTACCAAAAGCGACCCAGAAGAACAACCATAAGGAATCATCCTCGGTTGCATCCTTCGTTTCATCGGCAGCAGCAATAGCAGCTTTATCGGCACCTTTGTTACCCAACTCAATCGCAAAATCCTTCTCTCCCAGCACACAAGCACCTTCCTGACAAGCTTGAAATTCAACACTTCCTTTCACGGTAGTAATGGAAGGATCGGTAACTTTGATCTTTTGGGTTACGGTGTAATTATTTGAATAATACCACACATCGACTCCGAAAACATCATCATGCTTTTTACTTGGTTCACTCTCCTCGGCCGTACCCACTAATTCGATTCCCTCTCCCACTTTCTCAATAGTAATTGATGTAGGCATGGGACCACCAGCCGGGGTTGACATGGAATAAACCGTCCACCCGGGTTGAATGGTTGCTTTAAAGGTTAAAGCGTATTCGTTATCCCCGGTTTTCTTCTGGGAAAATGTCCAACTTGTCGGGTCAGACATTTGGGCGAAAACCGAAAAGGTTCCCACGAACAACGTAAAGATCAACGTCAATAGTCTCTTTTTCATAAAAAATTATTTAATAAAACATCAATTTGCATGCTTCTCGAAATCGTATGCACTATCACACAGTGGATACAAAAGTACCACATAATTTGTTCTCACACAAATTCATGGTACTATTTTAACATCGTTTTAAGATCGAATGACGAAACTGTAAGTAAAAACACCTACTCGAGCTCTATTTCTCTATTAAAACGATTAAAAAACTTATATTCGTAAATATAAAAAGAGGGAACTCCGATCATCTTTAAATGGATATGGTGCTTAAAAGCCCACTTCCTACGCAAAGACCAGAAACCTTTTTTCAAATACGCCTCCACGAAAGGGTGTACTTTCAATACCAGATTCTTGATTTTCTTCTCCTCAACCAAGAACTCTAGCTGGTCCTCAATCTTATCAATCACTAAAACGGCCGCATCGGCTTTACCGGTTCCATGACACACGGGACAAGTCTCCGTGGTCGTCACGGTCATTTCCGGACGTACACGCTGGCGCGTGATTTGCATCAATCCGAATTTACTCAGAGGAAGTATGGTATGCTTGGCACGATCGAGTTCCATCGCCGAACGCATCTTATCGAACAACTTCTGGCGGTTTTCCGCCTGTTGCATATCAATAAAGTCTATCACGATAATACCCCCCATGTCTCGCAATTGTAACTGACGTGCCACCTCGTCGGCAGCAGCCAAGTTTACTTCCAGAGCATTTGACTCCTGATCGTCGCCCAATTTCACACGATTCCCGCTATTCACATCTATCACGTGAAAAGCTTCCGTGTGTTCTATTATGAGGTATGCTCCATTTTTAAACGAAACAGTACGTCCCAGCGAAGACTTGATTTGCTTGTCCACCCCAAAATGATCGAAGATCGGTACCTCGGTTGACACAAATTTAACGATACCTTCTTTCTCCGGAGCTATCGTGCTGATATAACGCTTAATCTCTTTACTCAATGCTAAATCATTCACATAAATGTTCTCGAACGAGGGATTCAATATATCCCGGAGAATAACGCTGGTCCGGTCTATCTCTCCCAAAATTAGCTTGGGAGGCTCTATATCCCGAAGATGTTTGAACGCAGTTTCAAAACGCTCTACAAGTTCCGTCAATTCACTATCGAATAACTCGGCATTCTTGCCTTCGGCGACAGTTCTCACAATCACCCCGAAATTCTTGGGGCGTATACTTTCAATCAGTCTTTTCAAACGCTTCCGTTCTTCAACCGATTTTATCTTTTGTGACACGGATACCTTTTCCGAGAAAGGCATCAGAACTAGGTGACGCCCGGCAATACTTAACTCGGAGGTCAAACGCGGTCCCTTGGTGGAAATAGGTTCTTTCGCAACCTGCACGGCAACATATTGGCCAACAGAAAGCACGTCCCCGATCTTCCCGTTTTTACTGATTTCCGGCTCCAGTTTTAACTTGGCTACAGGCATCCCCTTCCGGGCTATACATTGCTTTATATAGCTATCCAAAGAATAAAACTGGGGACTGAGATCAAGGTAATGCAGGAAGGCATCCTTTTCATAACCGACATTAACGAAAGCGGCATTCAAACCGGGCATGATTTTCTTCACTTTCCCGTAATAGATGTCACCTACCGCAAATTTAACGCTAGTCTTCTCCGTTGTCAACTCTACCAACCGCTTGTCCTTTAACAAGGCGATTACTACTTCTTCCGCTTTTACATCTATGACTAACTCAGTATTCACTACCTGATCAATTAATGTATTAATCAAAATAAACCTAAAGGCATAGCCCTTAGGTTTATAATCTCTAACTCACAAACGATGACTACTTCTTCTTGTGTCTGTTCTTTCTCAGTCTCTTTTTCCGTTTGTGAGTGGCCATCTTATGTCTCTTTCTTTTTTTTCCGCTTGGCATAATTTCACTCCTTTCTTATTTTACTTGATCTTTCACTTGATTGACGAAACTCTTCGAAGGCTTGAACGAAGGAATAAAGTGTTCAGGAATTTTAATCGTTACATTTTTAGAAATATTACGAGCGGTTTTCTCAGCTCTCTTTTTCACTACAAAACTTCCAAAACCTCTTAAATATACATTTTTTCCATCAATCACAGAACCTTTGATTGCTTCCATAAAAGCTTCAACTGTAGTTTGTACCGCAGCTTTCTCGATACCAGTGGTTCTTGAAATTTCATTCACGATGTCCGCCTTTGTCATTTTCTTTAAGTATTTAGTATTCAATATTATATTTCATTTCTTCTAAATTTCAGACTGCAAATATATATCTTTTCCACAAACAATGAAACAAACTACCGCATTTTTGTCAATATTTTTTGTGTTCTATATATTTAATTGTCAACATCGGACACATCCCTGCACCACTTTTTCCAACAAGCCTTTACCTTGCCTGCACCTCATTTAAACTGGTAACAACAAAGTTATTACTTTCTATGATCGGGAATAAATCACGAATCATAACAAGATGGCATTGGGATTATTTTTTTTCTCCGAAATTATTCCGTAATTTGTGACAAATTTTAATCCATACATATTATACATGGTAAACAAAGTTATTCTTATCGGTAATGTCGGGGCTGACCCGGACGTAAAATATCTCGAAGGAGGTGTTGCCGTGGCAAGATTCAGCCTTGCCACGTCAGAAGTGTACAATAATAAAAACGGAGAACGTGTAACTCAAACCGAATGGCACAATATCGTTCTCTGGCGAAATCTAGCTCAAATAGCCGAGAAATACGTTCATAAGGGGATGATGCTTTACATCGAGGGACGCATCAGAACCCGTTCTTGGGATGACCAGAACGGGGTGAAAAGATACACGACCGAGATTTACGGGGATAATTTCCAGATGTTATCCCGGAAACAGGATAACGGGGATAAACCTCAAGATACGCATATGCCACAAGCACCCGATTTAAGCGGTGGTGACGACAGTGACGATCTCCCTTTCTAAACTAAAAGATAAAAATTATAAGATAAAAATAAAAGATAGAAACTAATTGTTTAAAGCCAGATCCATACGTTTGGAATCTTTTACTTCAAACTTTTAGTTTTTATCTTTTATCTTTTGGTTTTTATATGTATCTTTCGGCGATATTTAAGTTTAACCAATTATATAAATTTTGGACACAGATTATATTCCCCTTGCCGGACAGATTTTTACAGGTGCATTCACCCTCATCGATTTAATTTTCGTCATTATCCTATTGCTTTTATTGTTATGCTCGGCATTAATTTCCGGTTCGGAGGTTGCCTATTTCTCACTCTCTCCCTCGCAATTGAAATACTTGGAAGACAACGGATACGAGAAGGCCCGCAACCTGCAACAGAAACCCAATCGGCTACTCGCCACGATTTTAATATCCAACAATTTCGTGAACGTGGCCATTGTCGTGTTGTCCACCTACCTGGTAAATTCATTATTTGATTTCTCGGCTTATCCCACGCTAGGTTTCATTATCCAAGTGATCGTGGTAACGTTCGTGATCTTACTGGCCGGAGAAATCATTCCTAAATTATACGCCAACCGTTCCCAGTTGAGCATGGTGATTTTCATGGCAGGTCCACTGACCTTCCTGTCTCACCTATTTCGTCCGCTATCCGCCCTGTTGATCGGCTCTACCTCTATTATTAGCAAGCGCATGGATAAAAAAGACAATTTATCCATCGACCAATTATCCAAAGCCTTGGAATTAACCAAGGACACGGCTATCAACGAGGAAAAAGACATTTTGGAAGGCATTGTCCGTTTTGGTAATATTGATGCGGTTGACATCATCCGTCCCCGCATCAATGTAATCGCTATTGACGGGAGTTCAAGTTACCAGCAAGTGAAAGAGATCATCACGGAACACGGCTACTCACGTATGCCCGTGTACGAGGAAAACTTGGATAACATCACGGGGATCCTCTACGTGAAAGATTTATTACAACATCTGGATGAGAAAGAGGACTTTCGCTGGCAGACCTTAATTCGTCCGGCTTATTTTGTCCCGGAAACCAAAAAGATCAACGACCTACTGGAAGAGTTCCAAACGAAAAAGGTACACTTGGCGATTGTTGTTGACGAATACGGGGGAACCACCGGAATCGTCACGATGGAAGACATTATCGAAGAGATCGTGGGCGACATTAATGATGAATACGACGAACAGGAAATTGTTTACACGCGGGACAAGAATGGGGCATACATTTTCGAGGCCTCCACGCTACTGAACGATTTCTACAAGATCACGGACATAGAGGAGGATTCTTTCCAAGAAGTGGAGGGTGATGCAGACACCTTGGCCGGACTGATCCTTGAAATTAAGGGGGAACTTCCTCATAAGGACGAGGTGATTACATACAAAGAACATCAATTCAAAGTACTCGAAGTTGACAACAGGCGAATCAAAAAAATTCAATACAAAAAGACCGGACAACTCCCTCTCTCGCCTATGACTGCTCCGAAGATAAGCTAGGACAAGTACAAATACACACCCCATACATACCATGAACACTGGTTAGTGTTCATGGTATGTATATGCTATGTTCATGCTATATTCATGTGCTAGACTATCGACGGAGAAAGGGATTGTGTATTGTCCTGAAAAAAGTTTACAGTAAACTTAGTAAACCAATGTCAGAATT
>JAHZBN010000059.1:0-6855 GCA_019423345.1 Butyricimonas sp.
GCTCGCTACGTTTTGTTCATCTCAATATCTTAAAGAACTCTTTGTCTCTTGTTTTAGCCTCGCTCGTTTTAAGAGCGAAAGCGAATGCAAAGATAAGACCTTTTTTCGTTACCCTCCAAATCTTTTCCGAAGTTTTTTCAAACTTTTTTTTAAAGAGCCTCGTAATTCGATATTTTGAATTACTCAAGCAAAAGAAGGATTGTCTTATTTCCATTTCAACATTTCAAGAACTTTACAAGAAACCACCTTTCTAACCTCGTTCATGCTTGCACTATTTCTTGTTTTGCGGGTGCAAAGATAAGGCAAACTTTTCCCCTTCTCCAAATATTTTCACAATTATTTTTCAATTATTTTCATCAATACGCGCCAAAATCATGATTGGCAAAACGTTAGAATGGGAACTTTTTTCAGGATAATACTATTGAAATAAGGTAAAAGACAGGTATCAACCTCGGTACAAAGCCGGTATAAAGCCGCTCGTGAACGTCTTTGATTCGTCTTTGATTCGGAAATGATACGTCTTTATACCCTATCTTCCACCTGTGACCAGCGTTTGTTCTATGGAATATCATGGGATAAACTAGGAAATAAACAAGACAGATACCCTCCTCTAACTCATCAACAACACCCGTCAGTGTTCATGCTATGAAGATGCAATGTTCATGTCCCCTTCTATCCATAGACCACAAGCGAACCAAGGTACACGAACGAATAATTTACAAATATGATAAAAGAGAAACAACAGGATTACTTATTCACGACGAAACCCGTGAAATCATTGTGCAAGAAACTGTTCAATTCTTGCGGGGTGATCCGCACCTTGAAATGCCCATCCTTCACAAAAGAAATATTTCCGGTTTCTTCACTGACCACGATGATGTGAGCATCGGTCACGGAACTCATTCCAATTGCCGCACGATGTCTTAACCCCAAACTCCCGGGAATATTCGTGTTATCGGAAACCGGCAAAATACACCGCGCCGCCAGAATTTTGTTATCCGCAATAATTACCGCACCGTCATGCAAGGGAGAATTTTTAAAGAAAATATTTTCAAGCAACTCTTCCGACACGATCGAACGAATCAACACGCCTGTTTGTGCGTAATTATACAATTCGGAATTTTGGGACAACACGATCAAAGCACCCGTTTTTGTTTTAGAAAAGTAATCACAGGCCTGCACGATAGCGGCAACAACCTCATCTTTTATAGAAGTTTTGGTAAAAAGCCTTTCCAAGTTAAATATGTTTTGCAGGTTATATTTACTACCTAATAATAATAGAAAGCGGCGAACTTCCTGCTGGAACACGATCAACAAAGCAATCACTCCCATACCGATAAACTGTCCCAAGATACCAGAAACCAACTCCAGATTCAGAGCCTTTACCAGCAACCATGCCACGTAGAAAGTAAAAATCCCGGCAAAAATATTTATCGCAACCGTCCCTTTCACCAGTTTATAAACCTGGTAAAATATAAAAGCGGCTAGCAATATATCAGTTATTGTGTAAAAGTTTATAGTTATAAACAACAGCATACGATATTCTTAAAAGTCAATTTCACCCGCAAAAATAGCCAAAAATAAATAGGTTACATCATAATAACGGAAGTTTTCCCCCTTATTTTTTCATCTTGCAAATCACGACAAGAACGGCAACGATCACGATCAATAATCCAAGGTAATTCGCGTAAGTCAGTTGTTCATTGAAATAAAGTACTCCCACGACGATAGCCGTTATCGGTTCCAATGTTCCCAACACGGAACTCGGTACAGAACCGATCAATTTCACGGCAGCCACCAGCAACCGGGCAGAAACGATTGTACTCAATATGGCCAACTGCACCATATCCAACAGAAATCGGGGTCTCGTGATGATCTCCATTTTTCCCTGAGCCACGGCCAAGATCAAGTAAAACAGCGCAGTGAATAATAACACGTAACAAGTTAGCACGTCTGGATTCATCCGTTTTAACACGGGACGGTTTAATGCGGTAATATAACACCCATAAGTCACCGTGGACATCAACACAAAGAATAATCCTAGCCATTTCACCTCCCCGGGAGTCCAAGACAACAGGTACACCCCACATATCGCCAGCACGATCCCCGCCTTCACCTCCAAGGGTAGCCGTTCCTTGTAGAAGATAGCCATCAGCAACGCGACGACCACGGGATAAAAGAAGTGAATCGCCGTCGCCACACCCGTGGGCATATAATGATACGACCACATCAGGAAAAAGGCCGTGATTCCATACCCTCCAACCCCTGCAAGCGTGACTTCCTTCACTTCTCGTCGGGTCAGTCTCATATTCATTCGCCGGATCAATAAATAAATAGCATACACGCTTCCCGCTATCCCGTAACGGTACACTAATATTGTTTCATTGTTAACCCCGTCTAGTATAGACTGGTTTGCATACAATGGTATCAACCCGAAAGTAGCCGCTGACAATGCCGCGAATAGAATCCCTTTAAACTTGTCCATTTCCTTTTTCAAAAAACGGTGCGAAAGTAGCAAATTTTCCCATAAGTTTTTGCATCTACGGGATAATCCCTATATTTGCTTTTGATTTTAAGAAAAAGACAATATAAAAAACACATTGTATGAAGTACATTCTGACATTCATGGTCTTGGCGTTATGCAGTTCTCTCGCTCTCGCCCAGGCAGACGCAAAAGCAAAGGCAATTCTGGATAAAACAGTCGAACATATCAAGTCCTACCCTGCCGTGGAAATCGTTTTTGATCTTTCCATGATCAACAAGGCAGAAGATATTAATGAAACACATCACGGGAAGGCATACATGAAAGACAAGATGTACCGCATTGACGTGATGGACGTGATCAACTATTTCGACGGGGAAGTAATCTACACGTACATGCCGGATCAAGAAGAGGTAAACATCAAAAACCCGGACGAGAACGAAGACGAGATGTTGAATCCTTCTATACTGTTCGATATTCACAACCAGAAGTTCACCCAGAAGTTGGTGGAAGACAAGGATGGCAAAGCCTACATCGAGTTAACCCCGAAACAATCTCACAAACAGATCTCCAAGATTGGGGTATGGATCAACACAAAAACAAACATGGTGGAAAAAGTCACGTCCTTCGGTAAAGACGGGAACGACGTGGTGATCACGATTAAAAGTTTAAAGAAACCGGAGAAAGAACTAGACGTCACTTTCTTCCGTTTTGACAAGGATGCCCATCCGGAAGTGGACGTTATCGATTTGAGGTAGCATATTTATTAAAGTAACATAAAAACAAGGAGAGGAAATGAACTGTTAAACATTTCCTCTCCTTGTTTTTTAAATGGAATTACATAACTTTTACTAAGCTTTCTTCGCTTTGTAAGTCACTTTTGTCTCCATCGCATCCATGATTGTGGCTCTCACCAAAGAATCAAGTTCTCCGTCTTTCACGGTCCCCGTGGCAGTCACTTTCATCGGCATTCCATTATACGTGTAAGTAAACGAAATATTCAACTTGTACACGGTCTTCCCATCTTTCACTTCCGGTTTCACGGAAACCCCGTTTGAACGATAGCTAAACTTCTGCCCGTTGGGTAACATGAAATCCTTCACTACCACGATCACGCTATCCCGATGAGTCCGTTGCAATTCGAGCTTTAACTTCATCTTCTGTTGCATGATTTCGATAAAAGCCTCCCCGTTATACGTCCCGGCAACTGCTGCCGCGTAGTCTTTCTTATTCGCGTTATTCACCGGTGTGGCATTCATCGATCCCCCGACCGCAAAACATAAAAGAAGAAGTAATCCTACAAATTTCATAATCCTGATGGTTTAATTGATAAAAGTTTATATTTTTAGCGGTCGAAAATACAAAAATAAATCAATAGTTCATGAAACGGAATATTTTCTTTATAGGGATATTATTAGTTGTTATTTCAACAACCTCACTATTAACATCTTGCAACAGTTGTAGTGATCGTCGGGTACACGACGTTTCCTCCTTACCCGGCCTATACGAGGGCGAGGCCACAATCATCCTACCCGACCACGTGAAGGCTATGCTCAAACCCGACGCTAACAGCAACACGCTTATTCCCGAAGGTCCGATTCCCTGTAAAATCAGCATCACGGCGGATACCAGCAAGAACGTCACGCTGAATCTCGTGGACTTCACCATGCCCGTGAAAGGCATCACGGTTAACCCGGCATTGAGTAAAGTAACCGAAACCGACTCCACTCTTAACTTGGAAGGTGGCGGTAAAGTATCTGTCGGTCAACAGACCATTTCCTACACTCACAAGGGGAAAGTGACTGAGGATCAACTTAACCTTGACATCACGGTAACCGTGATCCCGATGATCGTGGAACCCAAGATCGTGTTCAAGGGGAAAAAGAAATGAGTTTACAAACTTATTTGTAACTTCGTGACCGAAATTTCGAATACAAAATCAATAAAAACAATGAGAAAAACAACTTTTATGGCTGC
Source organism: Butyricimonas sp. (assembly GCA_019423345.1). GTDB lineage: Bacteria > Bacteroidota > Bacteroidia > Bacteroidales > Marinifilaceae > Butyricimonas. The sequence goes on from JAHZBN010000059.1 coordinate 4,460, forward strand.
AATTATTCTTCTTGTGGCATCTTGCGGAAAGACGGAACAAAACCCGCTCTTATCGAATTTTGACACACCCCATCAAACGCCTCCTTTCGATAAAATCAAGGCCGAGCACTACGAACCGGCTTTTGACGTGGCTATCGAGGAAGCCAAGAAAGAGGTAGAGCAAATTGCCTCCTCAAAAGAGACCCCAACATTTGAAAACACGATCGTGGCACTAGATAACATCGGTGAAAAAATGAATGCCATTTCCGGCATATTCTTCAACTTGAATGCTTGTCTCACCGACAGTCTGATGCAGGACATTGCTCAAAACGTGTCCCCGAAACTGACTTCATTCAGCCACGCTATTTATATGAACCCGCAACTTTTCGAACGGGTAAAACAAGTTCACGAGCAAAAAGCAACTTTGAACCTGAATCAGGAACAGGCCATGTTACTCGAAAACACGTGGAAAGCCTTCATCGACGGGGGAGCAAACCTAGAAGGTGCCGACCGCGAACGTTTCAAAGAGATTTCCATCGAACTAGGTAAATTAAGCCTGACCTTTGATAAAAACGAACTGGCCGAGACCAACGCGTTCGAGTTGCACGTGACCGACGAAAAAGACCTTTCCGGCCTCCCCGAAGGTGCCAAGGAAATGGCAGCTATGACGGCCAAACAACGGGGCAAGGAAGGATGGATTTTCACCCTCCACTACCCGAGCATGGGGCCTCTTATGAAATACGCTGACAACCGGACATTGAGAGAAAAAATGTATCGTGCCAACTCAACACGGGCATACAAAAACAACGAGTATAACAACGAGGAAGTAGTCAAGAAGATCACCGCCCTGCGTCTGGAAAAAGCGAAACTCATGGGTTACCCGACCTACGCAAATTACGCTTTAACCGATCGCATGGCCAACACCCCGGAGATCGTGAATAATTTCATCGCCGAATTGCACGAGGCGTCTTACCCCTATGCACTCAAAGATAAAAAAGAGGTGGAGGATTTCGCCCGCAAAGCGGGATTAAAGGGAGAATTGCAACGCTGGGACTGGTCTTATTACTCCAACAAGTTAATGCAGGAAAAATACGCCCTTGACGACGAGATGCTGAAACCCTACTTCAAACTCGAAAACGTGCAGAAGGGTGTCTTTGACCTGGCAACCCGTCTCTACGGCATTACATTCAAGGAAGTAAACAACATCCCGTTATATCACCCCGAGGTAAAAACCTACGAGGTATATGACAATGACGGATCGTTTCTTGCCGTTCTCTACACGGACTTTTTCCCGCGGGAAAGCAAGGGAGGCGGAGCATGGATGACTCAATTCCGCAGTCAGAAAATGGTTGACGGTAAAGATCAGCGCCCGTTGGTATCACTCGTGATGAACTTCACGAAACCAACCGACACGAAACCATCCTTACTGACGTTCAACGAGGTAACTACTTTCTTGCATGAATTCGGCCATGCTCTTCATGGAATGTTCAGTAAATGTACTTACGGTTCCACATCCATGGACGGTGTGTCCCGCGACTTCGTGGAACTACCCTCGCAATTCATGGAAAACTATGCGCTCGAAAAAGAGTGGCTTGATACATGGGCCGTACACTACCAGACCGGAGAGAAAATTCCGCAGGAATATATTGACAAAATCAAGAAATCATCCAATTTCCAAGCCGGGTACGCAAGCGACCGTCAGTTAAGTTTTGGCATGGTAGATATGGCATGGCACACAATCACCGAACCTGTTACCGAACCTCTTGTAGATTTCGAACAACGAGCCATCGGGAAAACAGAGATTATGCCTGTCGTGAAAGGTAGTGCCTTCTCTCCCGCTTTCGGACATATTTTTGCTGGAGGATACGCTGCCGGATACTATGGCTACAAATGGGCTGAAGTACTGGATGCCGATGCATTCTCTCTATTCAAGCAAAACGGCATTTTCGACAAGGCGACAGCCGAATCATTCCGCTGTAACGTGCTGGAGAAAGGAGCATCAGAAAACCCGATGATTCTTTACAAACGTTTCCGAGGACAAGAACCGACAGTTGACGCATTGTTAGAAAGAAGTGGTTTAAAGTAAATTTACAATAAGTATAACCATATTGGGGATGTCTAAAAGTCTATATTCAAACTCCCTTCCCTCTTCAGGGGAGTTTCTCGAATAAAATATAGACTTTCCAGCCTCCCCAATATTTCTCCTCTTTTTTGTTTGTTCAATAATCGGCTAAAGTTGAACTATCCTTTCCCCCGATCATGTACATATTACGTACACATCATGAACACAGCATATACATACTTTAGTGTCTATGATACGTACGTGTTGCGTTGGTGATCCGTTGATATCCAAAGGCAGAGATATGTATTGTCCTGAAAAAAGTTTACAGTAAACTTAGTAAACCAATGTCAGAATT
>JAHZBN010000006.1:0-147599 GCA_019423345.1 Butyricimonas sp.
TATTAAGTCGTTTAGCGTCATTTCTCCCGTTTTTCGAGGTTATTCCAGAGATTTTTCGTATATCTTTTCCAAATCCGTTTTAGCAATCCACCCCTCGTTTCCATCGGCCAAACGAACATTGTACCAATCTCCTAGAGTTCCGATAACCTGTACCTTCAGTCCTTCATGGATCACGAACAATTCGGTCCCGCTATTATCCGGAGCCCCACGTACCACCACGCTGGGAGTCATTACAATCCCACTATCCCTGTCGGTCACCCGGTGATATTGTTTCAAAGCGAAGAAAATAGTCATCACGGACACCAACAACATGATGATCCCCAGGGTAAACCAACTTTTCTTTAAAGATATAGATGTCGCATGGAAGAACAATGCTGCCATAATCAGAAATCCTATAAACAGAATAACAGACACGTACGCCCATTGATCAGCCGTGAAAGCGGTCACGAAAGCATTATACCAACGTACAAGGAAAAGTTCCGGTAATACCTTGATATTGTCAACCGTAGCCTTTTGCGCCATCGTCAGGTTATATTTTATATCATTATCACCCGGATGCAACAATAAAGCACGTTCGTAATTCAATATGGCTTTCGCAATCTCCCCTTGCTTGTAATAACAGTTTCCCAAATTGTAATACACGGTTGCGGATTCCATGTTATCGGATAACATCTCGTTATACAAATCAATCGCTTTCTGATAGTCGCCTTCCTGGTACATTTTAGTTGCCTCCTCCGCCAGCGTCTTGACATCAGTAGCATAGGTCACCACACCGGATAAGAGCAACATCAATATTATATATATCCTTTTCATTCTTTTCAACTTTTAGTTTTTAACCTTAGTTTTTAGCTTCTAACTTTTAGCTTTCATATCGCTTTATCCAATTTCGTGATAATAGATATACAATCCTTGTACACGTTATCCATCTCTTCTCCTTGATTAGCACCCGGGGCATAACGAGCGTACTCACAATGATCGAGCACCTCAATAAAGCTCTGAATTAACGTCGCATCTGCCCCCCGACGAGTCAAATGATCACTGATATTGTCCCGATTCAATTCTGATGCGGCTATGTTCAATTTATAACTTACATACCCCCATAAAGCGTTCAATGTCTCTTGATAGAATAGCTCGGAGTTTCCGGCTTTCATCGCAACAGAGGCTGCCCGCAAACGTTTCTGAGCCATTTTGTTCGCCGTTTTACTCTTCACCCGTACCAAATCGGCATTTGCCTTGATCCGGCGACGATTAAGAATCATTCCGACCACGAAAAGTACAAAAGGAATCAAGAAACTCAACCAGTATTCCATCGTGGCGAAATACAACACGCCTTTCGGACGGAGATCGTTCTTGTGAGTTTTGATGTAACGAATATCCTGTCCCAACATCCTGACATCTTCTTTCTTGAATGACTGTAAGGCTGCCTCCCCGGATCCTTGGCTGGACTCATTTCCCTTTTCAACCCGAACAGAATACTCCTTTCCCTTCAACATCTTATAAGCCCCGGCTTGCGGGTCAAAATAGGAGTATTGCACGGCTGGAATCTTGTAATCCCCCGCGTAACGAGGAATCACGAGATATTCAAAAGTAACGGTTCCGGATGTTCCGTTTATATCCCTAGTCACTTTCGGATCGTACACGTCAAAATCATGCGGGAATGTGATTTTCGGAGCCTCTAACAATTTCATGTTTCCATTCCCGCGTAATACCACCTTGTACGTTAACGCATCATTCGCCTTCAAGGTATCTGTTGACATAGAGGTTGTCATGGCAAGGGTTCCCACCATACCGCTAAATCCTAAAGGCTTTCCGGCCTCGGGTAAAGGTTTCACGGTAATTTTCACGGGTTTACTCTTGCAGAGTACTCGGACATCACGGGAATTCCCGAAAAAGTCATCAAAGATACTTCCACCACGACTCCCCACCCGTTGGCGAACAAGACAATACAACTCGTAAGGCTCTATCGTTAACGTCCCGGCATGTTGCGGGAAAAGAATCGTTTTTTGTAACACGCCCACCCGATCATATATTTTCCCGTTATATTCCTCACGTTCCAAATGGATCTGAGGAATCTTCACGTCTTCTGTCAGGAATCCGTCAAAAGGCGGGATCTTCTTCCCCTGCACATCAACCAGATTTACCCGGGCATATACTTTTAACGTGGCAGTCAAACTCTCTCCCACGTAAAGCGTGTTACGGCTCACTTCCATTCGCAGAAACAAATCATCATCCGTAATCGAAGTACTTCCCCGGCTCTCAGAAACATCCCCGGAACTTTGGGTATTATTCCGAGGTTTCCCGGAACCTTTGATCACTTTTATCTTCAAAGGCTGGGACTTGTACTCTTTACCGTCCACGGTGATCGTGGCCGGCTCGATCGTAAACTCTCCTTCTTCCTGCCCTTCCAAAATATAAGTGTACGTGTACTCTTGATTTTGCTTCATATCGCCATTGATAATCGTGATATTAGAAGACGTACTCAATGACGGTCCTGCCAGTAAATCAAATCCTTTTATCGTGGGAACCTGTAAGTTCTCCCCCTTAGCGTTCAACACGAAGGAAAGACGGAATTGCTCCCCGACTTCCACAACGGAAGGTGCGGACGCGATAAATTCTGTCTTTTGGGCAAATAACTTAGACCCACCAAAAACGCATAATAGCAATATGATAATGAATGACTTCATTTGTTTATCTTTTAATTCTTTATTATCCCTCTGAAAAACATACAAAGTTACCAGTTTTTCTCAATCTTCATCTTCTTTGCCTTTTGAGCTTGAACTTTATCTTTCTGTACCTTTTCCTGTGTTTTCTTTTCGTCCGCTTCCAAGGCCTCTAACAAGCGTTTGGCATCTTCTTTCGAGATTTTAGGCTGAGCCTGTTGATTCTGCTGTTGCTGATCTTTATTCTGCTGATCTTTATTCTGTTGATCCTTCTGATCTTGGTTTTGCTTATCTTGATCCTGTTTATCTTTATTTTGTTGATCCTTATTCTGATCTTGCTGGTCTTTATTTTGATCCTGGTTCTGATCTTTATTCTCGTCCTTATTTTGGTCTTTGTTCTGATCTTGATTCTGTTGATCTTTATTTTGATCCTGCTGGTCCTTATTCTGGTCCTTATTTTGATCTTGATTTTGTTGATCCTGTTTCTGCTTGCGGGCAAACTCCAGGTTATACTTTGTCTCTTGGGAATTCGGACGATTTCTCAACGACTGTTTATAAGCCTCGATACTCTCATCCAACTTGTTCATGGCCAAAAGAGTATTTCCGATGTTGTGATACAACTCTCCTAACTTTTCCTTGTCTTTCTCATTCTGTGCCAACGATTGGAATTGTTGTAATGCCTCGTCAAACTTTTTCTGTTTATAAAGCGCATCTCCCAGGTTAAACGCACCCTCGTATGATTTCACTTCCGTATCCAAAGCCTTACGATACTCCACTTCAGCCTTCTCAAAATCCTGTTTATTAAACAGATCATTCCCGCCCCGAATAAACTTTCGTTCCTGTTGCGCAGCCGATGGTAAACTTATAACTACAGCTGCTATCATCGTTATCAATATCTTCACCATAATGTCTCGTTTAAAATTTACCGATTCGTTCCAACACTTTTCGTCTCACTTCCAAATATATTGATCTTCAAGAAATTCTTGTTTTTACGTCCCAGTACCATGAAATCCAACAACACGAATATCAATGCCATGATCAGGAAATACTGGTATTTTTCAGCATAATCACTGAATACCCGTTCTTCCAACAATGTCTTGTCCATACGATCAATCTCGTCCAACAAGGTGTTTAATCCCACGTTCGAATTACTTGCCCGCACGAATATTCCCTCTCCGGCCTTGGCAATCTCTTTCAATGTCTCCTCGTCCAACTTGGATATAATCGGGTTACCACTCCCGTCTCTCATGTATTGTCCGGGATTTCCCTTCTCCGGGATCGGTCCTCCTTGTGCCAATCCCATCCCGATCGTATGCACGTAGATACCTTTTTCCCGGGCAGCTTTAGCCGCAGCAATAGCATCGTCCTGATGGTTTTCACCATCCGTGATCACGATAATCGCTTTCGATGCCTCCGTGTCCGGGGTAAACGACTTCGCAGCCAAATCTATTGCCGTTCCTATCGCCGTACCCTGTATCGGGACAATATCGGTATTGATTCCAGATAGGAATAATTTAGCTGAAGAATAATCCGTCGTGATCGGCAATTGCACGTAAGCATCCCCTGCAAACACAATCAATCCCACTTTATCATCACTTAATTTTTCCACCATTCGGGAAATGGCCTGTTTCGCCGCATCCAACCGGCTGGGCTTTATATCCTGCGCCATCATGGAATTTGACACATCCAACGCAATAATCAACTCCACGCCCTCTTTTTTTACCTGTTGCAATTTTGACCCGAACTGAGGACCCGCAACCCCAAGAATGACGAAAAACAAAGCTACCAGAACAAGTATAAATTTTAATGTCTCCCGCTTATAAGATTGCAAAGGCATCAGTGTTGACAGTAATTCGGGACTCCCGAATTCAGCAATCGCTTTTTTCTTCCGAATCCTTGCTACCACGTAAAAAACAATCAACAATGGTATGATAATCAGCAAGTATAATAATTCAGGATGTGCAAATCTAAACATAACCCTTTCAATTTTAAATTTAATGATTCTAGATTTTAAATTCCGGATTGCATCAATTCACAATCTAAGATTTAAAACTTACAATTATGGAATTTTCCTCAACAATGTGTATCGCCCTAACGCCTCCACAATTAATAACAAAGCCCCGATCAAAGCAAAATAGAAATACTGCTCGTTCTTACGACTGAAATGTTTGACTTCTACCTTACTCTTCTCCAATTGATCAATTTCCTGATAAATTTGCTCCAGTTTTTTGTTATCTGTTGCCCGGAAATATTTACCGCCTGTCATGTCAGCAATCTGGGTCAATATATCTTCATCTATCTCAACCGGCATTCGCTGTAATTGCATCCCAAAAGGCGTCTGCACGGGATAAGGAGCCTCACCTAAAGTTCCGACCCCGATCGTGTAGACCCGAATACCAAACGTTTTTGCCAATTCTGCCGCCGTTATCGGTGCAATCGCTCCCCGGTTGTTGACTCCATCCGTCAAAAGGATGACCACCTTAGATTTCGCCTTGCTATCCTTCAAACGATTTACCGCATTTGCCAACCCGAGGCCAATAGCTGTTCCATCTTCAATCATCCCGCTATGAATATCCTTCATCACGTTGACTAACACGGCTTGATCCGTTGTCAAAGGACTTTGCGTGAAACTTTCCCCACTAAAAACAACCAGTCCGATACGATCCTGAGGGCGCTCCAATATAAACTTAGTTGCAACCTCCTTGGCTGCCTCCAGTCGATCAGGGGTAAAATCTCGTGCCAACATACTACCGGAAATATCCAATGCCAGCATAATATCAATACCCTCGCTGTTATAGGTCTGCCAACTCGAGCTGGATTGCGGTCTTGCCAACGCCAAAACCAAAAATAGAATGGCCAAAACCCGAGCTGCAAACAACAAATGACGTAACCAAATCCGGCTACCCCGTTTCATTTGCTTGAACACCCGAATTGAAGAAAACTTCAAATCAGCATGCGAGCGTTTCTCCTTGAATATGTACCAGATAACCATTGGTATCAGTACCAACAATAACCAAAAGTACTCGGGATTTGCAAATTCATATCCAAACATATCTTCTATTTTAGATTCTATTTAATTTCTTGATTTAAGGTTTTGATTGCAAACAAATCATAAATCGTAAATCATAAATCATAAATTAATTTCCGTTATCTTTCTCCTCTCCGGTTTCCTTCTCTTCCTTTTCTGCCTTCTCTCTCGCCTCCCTCTCCTGTTGTTCTTTCAACTCCTGCTCCAGGCGTTCTTTTTCATGCTCAGCTCGAATCGTATCATTAGTCTCTTGTACAAAATCATAAGCAATATCCAGATTCCGTACGTTCTCATCCTGCAACGGCTCTGCTTTAGCAAACTTCACGAAATCAGCCGTTTCAAACATATCTGCCAACTTATCCCGTTGTTTTGCATCTACCTGCTCACATTTCTCCAAAGCCTTCAAGGTTTCGAAAGAAGTCTGTTCCATCGCTGAGATTCCCAATTCTCCATCCAAATAATTCCGGATCGTATCAGTTAATTGCGTGTAATACTCTTTGGTCTTTCCACTCTGCCATAACTTCTCCTTCTTGATTTCCTCCAAAGCCTTCATGGCCAACACATACGGAGGGATTTCCGGTTTTTCGTGATGGAAAAGACTCTTACGGGATTTCCGAACTTTGATAATCCAGACAATCAGAAGAATCACCACGATCCCCAACAATGTCCATAACAAGTAAGGTAATATCTCGGCAAATGTCCACGGGGCAGCCAAAGGCATCACAATATCGTAATTCCCTTTCTGCTGATCGACCACGAAAGTATTCACGATCAAGTGTAACGGATCGGTCCTGAGTGTGTTATTATAACTTTCCTGTTGAATCTCTATAGGCATCGGCGGAATCACGAACACGCCCGAATCAAAAGAAGTTATCACGTAACTTTCCTGCACGAGTACCCGTCCATCTTTTTCCATGATAGAATCACGAACTGGTCCGGATATAATCTCGATCCCTTGTGCTATCGTGTCTTTCAATTGAGGGAATGCCACTTTCACACCCGGTTCAGCCTTTACTTTCATCCGGAAATGAATCTGATCCCCGATCATAATATAGTTCGTGTCAATCTCGGCACTATATTCCCGATTTTGTGCATTCAAAGCACTAACACAACCTAGTAGGATAATTACGAATAGAATAATTCTATTTTTCATTTTAATTCTCCATTTTCAATGTTCAATTAATATCCAGCCCCTCTTTTCTTGAATAACGTAATCAATGACCTCACGTAATCTTCATCAGCGCTAATAGATGCCATATCGACACCGGCATGTTTGAATATCCGATCCAGTTCTTTATCTCGTTCGATACCATACGCTTCGAACTCGTCCCGGACTTTCTTGTCGGAAGTATCCACCCAAACACTTTCCCCCGTCTCCGCATCCGTCAAGTACATCAACCCGACAGGAGGCAATATTTTCTCTCTACGATCGTACAATTGCAAAGCCACCACGTCATGTTTCTTATTGGCAATAATCAACGGGTGTTCAAAATCGTGATCATCCATGAAATCAGAAATCAGGAAACAAGTACACCGTTTCTTGATCGCATTTGTCAGATATTGCAACGCCACAGAAATATTGGTTGCCTTGTGTTCCGGATAAAAATCCACTAATTCCCGAATGATATGCAAAATATGCGTCCGTCCTTTTTTCGGCGGAATAAATTTCTCGATCCGATCAGAAAAGAAGATCACGCCAATCTTATCGTTGTTTTGAATAGCAGAGAATGCCAACACAGCCGCAATCTCGGTAATCTGATTCTTTTTCAGTTTCGACACCGTACCGAAATTACGCGAGGCACTCACGTCAATCAACAACATCACGGTCAACTCACGCTCTTCCTCGAATATTTTCACGTAAGGGTGATTATAACGAGCTGTCACGTTCCAGTCAATACTTCGAATGTCATCCCCGTATTGATAAGCCCGCACCTCGCTAAACGTCATTCCCCGACCTTTAAAAGCCGTGTGATACTCCCCTGCAAAGATATTACTCGATAATCCCCGAGTCTTTATCTCAATCTGCCTGACACGTTTTAATAAATCTGAAGTCTCCACCTTATTAATTTTAGATTTATAGATTTTAGATTTTAAATTCACTCTAAATCACATTGAAAATCTCAGATTGAAAACCATGTTATTTTCAATTTTCAATTTCTAAGGCACTTCAACTGTATTCAAGATTTCACTGATAATATCCTCGCTAGTTAGATTGTTCGCCTCTGCCTCGTAGCTCAAACCGATACGATGGCGCAAAACGTCATGACAAACAGCACGAACATCTTCCGGAATTACATACCCACGACGTTTAATGAAAGCGTACGCTTGTGCTGCTTTGGCCAAACTGATACTAGCACGAGGAGATGCCCCGTAGGCAATCATGGAAACGAATTTTTCCAAGCCATGCTCTTGCGGGTAACGTGTTGCAAACACGATGTCAACAATATATTTCTCGATTTTCTCGTCCAAGTAAACCTCCTTTACCACCTCTCGAGCCCGCAGAATATCTTCCGGCTGTAGGATCGTGTTAGACTGGGGATAAATTTTCTCCAAATTCTGACGAACGATCAATTTTTCTTCGTCTTTTTTCGGGTAATCAATAACCACTTTCAACATGAAACGGTCAACCTGAGCCTCAGGAAGAGGATAAGTACCTTCCTGCTCGATCGGATTCTGGGTTGCCATCACCAAGAATGGTTCTTCCAACTTGTAAGTCATATCCCCGATAGTCACCTGACGCTCCTGCATCGCCTCCAACAAGGCCGATTGCACTTTCGCCGGGGCCCGGTTAATCTCATCCGCCAGAATAAAGTTAGCGAAAATCGGTCCTTTCTTCACCACGAACTCTTCCCTTTTCTGAGAATAAATCATCGTACCGACAACATCAGCCGGTAACAAATCCGGGGTAAATTGGATTCGACTGAATTTAGCATTAATAATATGTGCTAGTGTATTTATCGCCAAGGTCTTCGCCAAACCGGGAACTCCCTCCAACAAAATATGTCCATTAGAAAGCATACCGATCATCAGTCCTTCTACCAAGTGCTTCTGTCCGACGATCACTTTGTTCATCTCCATACTAATCATATCCACAAAAGAACTCTCTTGCTGTATGCGCTCATTCAATGCTTTGATATCAACCGTATTCATATCATTGATTTTTATATTGATTTATATTACTACTTTGTCTAACGTAAATATTCTACTTCGGTTTCAATTTCCTCAAAAAGAGAACTTATATCTCCACCGTTTTCTGTTTTTCCAAAAATAGAGATTATTCCGCCAAATGTTAAAATCAAAGACACTAAATAATGTTAAAACAAATTTTAAGGTTTTCCCAAATAATTTCTAATCTCCTCTTAAAATGCAGAACATTACTAAGACATGGTCTATTTTTTAACATTTCACCTTTTCTTATGACACACTTGTTAACAAACCTATCTCAAAAAGTAAGCAAAAATCAAGGTTTTATGACTTAACAATAACTTATACTATTTTTCGAGGAAACAGTCGGAACGGCCTTCGTTCCAAAAAAATAAGAAATAAATAATGCTCAACGTTCGATACTAGCGACAAAATACAACCAATTATAACGGGTCAACATCGAAATAAATACGCACCCCCCTACCAATAGGAGTTTTCACCAATTCATCACTTTTCTGCTTTAAGAAAGCCTTCAATTTTGACAGGGAAAGACCTTGTTCCGCCTTTATCAGAATTTGTATCCGATACATTTTTCTAACCCGAGACACATCCGGTTCTGCCGGGCCGCATACCCTACGTTCCAATCGTTCCCGTAGCAACCTAGCCAACTCGTTCGCAGCATTTCTCAAAACCACCCCATCCATATGCCTCAACTCTACCAGAATCAACCGGGAAAAGGGGGGATAGTTAAACATTTCCCGTTCTTGGGATAACTGAGTGTAAAACTCTCTATAGTTTTCCTTCCTCACCAACTGAAACACTCGACTTTGCATATCTGTCACCTGAATTACCACCTTTCCGCGCTCACCTTTTCGTCCACTGCGTCCACTCACTTGCATCAACATATCATAAGCCCGCTCCTCTGCCCGAAAATCGGGAAAACCCATCAGACTATCGGCATCCATCACCCCGACAAGTTTCACCCGTTCAAAATCCAACCCTTTCGAAACCATTTGTGTGCCGATCAGCACATCCAAATTTCCACTTTCAAAATCATCGATTAAAGCCCTGAATTTTGCCTTATTACTCATCACATCCAAGTCCATTCGAGCAACCCGAGCTTCTGGAAAATACTGTTTCACGTCCTCTTCGATCCGTTCCGTTCCCGGAGTACGATTCACGTAATGTCCCTGTCCACACTCCTGACACATGGCCGGAACGGCCCGCAGGCTCCCGCAATAATGACAATTTAGCGTGTTCCGGTAGCGATAATAAGTCATACTCACATCGCAATGTTTACATTTCAGGATGGATCCACAACGGTCACATTGTAAATAAGTTGAATATCCTCGTCTATTCTGGAATAAAATCACCTGCATTCCATTCTCCAACACCCGTTTCATTTCCTCGTACAAAACCGGAGTAAAACTCCCTTTCATCATCTTTTTACGACGATATTCTTTCATATCCACGAACAACAGTTCCGGCATCATCACTTCCCCGTAACGGGTTGTCAGTTGCACGAAACCATATTTCCCGCTTAGGGCATTCTGATAACTTTCAAAAGAAGGTGTTGCAGAACCCAACAATATTTTTGCCCCACTCATCTTTCCAAGCATTATAGCGGCATCACGACCGTTATAGCGGGGTGCCGGTTCTTTTTGCTTGTAAGAACTTTCATGCTCCTCGTCAACAATAACCAACCCCAATTGTTTATAAGGCAAGAATACGGATGATCGCACACCCAACACCACGGGATAAGGATTCGTACCATTCTGTTTACGCCACATCTCTGCCCGGGCACTATCCGCCATTCCCGAATGATAAACGCCGACTTGATCCCCGAAGACCCGCCGCAATCGTTTCACGATCTGTACCGTTAACGCAATTTCCGGCAACAAATACAACACCTGTTTTCCTTGCCTTAGCGTCTCTTGTATCAGATGAATATATATTTCAGTCTTACCCGAAGAAGTTACGCCCTGCAACAAGACACACTCCTTCTCCTTGTAATACCCTTGAATGTCGCCCAAAACTTTTTCTTGCGCCCCCGACAAAGCGTGTACATCCTCCACCTCCTCTTTAGATACCTCTAAACGGCTGACTTCCTGCACAACAATTTCCAACACACCCCGTTCACACAATCCTTTCAAGGCCGAGGCTGAACTACCGATTTTCTGAATAAACTCTGTTCTAGGCAACCCCTCTACCCGATGCTCGTCGCTATAATACACCCAATCACACAGCATCTTGTATTGAGTCCTCGCCCGTTTTAAGCTATCAAGAATCCCATCCAATTCTCCACTCGCAAACTTTCGCTTCCATCTCACCAAACGTTCAATTTTCGGCTTGAATAGATCATCTACCGATTCCTTGATTCCAATAATTTCTTTTTCCAATAAGGCTCGAACAGCAACATAGACATCTTTTCTCCTCAAGAGTTTTTCGACTTCGGCCATACATATCTCACCTCTTTCTCGAAATACTCCCACGATCTCCTTCTCATCCCGACTTAATTCACTTTCATCTACCAACCGTTCTTCCCAGCCGTTCACCAAACTCAAACTCGTGTAACTCTCCAAGCGCATCGAAACAGGTAATGCTGCACGCATAACCTCTCCCGGTGGAGTCATGTAATACTCGCTGAGCCACAATAGAAATTTTAAATGAGAACCAGAAAGAGCGAATCCTTCCTCGATAACTCGTTCTATCGGTTTTGTTTCAAATCCGACAGGCGGATTCGTATGCAACGCATAGACAACACCCGTGTAACGTTTATTCTTAACAAATGAAACGACCACGAGCGCACCTACCGTTACCGAATGTTCATATTCTTCCGGTACCGAATAAGTAAAAAAACTTTCCACTCCCAGAGGGATAATGACATCCGCGTACAACAAACGAATTAATTTTAGATTCTAAATGGACAAAACCTCCGTAATATCCAACAAATTATGATTTAACGATTTTGAATTCTTGATAGCCTTGTTAAAAGGAACATGAACAATATCCTTATTCATAATCCCAACCATAATACTAGTCTGGTCATCCAACAAAGCATCCACTGCCGCCACTCCCAACGTACTAGCCGTCACGCGGTCAAAAGCGGAAGGTGATCCTCCTCTTTGGATATGACCTAAAACAGTTACTCGCACGTCATATTCGGGATGTTTCTTAGCGATCTGATCGGCAATCGTGTATGCACCACCTGATTTATCACCTTCTGCCACGATCACGATTCCACTTGACTTATGAGGTTTATAATCATGCTCCAAATAACGATCCAAGTCATTCAAATCCGTCTCGATTTCCGGAACCAGTACAGCCTCGGCCCCCGTGGCCACGGCCGACCGTAACGCAATAAATCCGGCATCCCGTCCCATAACCTCAATAAAGAACAACCGATTATGAGCACTTGCCGTATCCCGGATCTTATCCACGGCATCCACCACCGTGTTTACCGCCGTGTCATACCCGATCGTGTAATCAGTCCCGTAAAGATCATTATCTATCGTACCGGGAATTCCGACAACATGCACATTATGCTCTTGACAGAATAACCGGGCTCCGGAAAAAGTACCATCCCCACCAATCACAACCAAGGCATCAATTCCCAATTCCTGCATCTTCTCGTAAGCTTTCGTACGTCCCTCCGGCGTACGGAATTCCTCGCTACGAGCCGTCTTTAAGATCGTTCCTCCGCGTTGAATAATATTACTCACGTCATGGGAATACATCCGCACAATATTTCCCTCTATCAATCCCTCATATCCATCGTAAATACCATAAGCCTCACAACCATTAAAAATAGCGGCCCTCACAACCGCCCGAATAGCGGCATTCATTCCCGGAGCATCGCCTCCTGAAGTTAAAACTCCTATTTTCTTAATCTTTCCCATAAAAACAATGTTTAATTGAAAATTGGAAATCAAAAATGTTAATCTCTATACCCCCAATTCTATAATTTAATTTTTAGTTTTTAGTTTTTAACTTTTAGCTTCCAACTCCTCCTTTATCTCTTCCATCACCCACCTCGGTGTTGAAGTTGCCCCACTAATCCCGACACTTCCGGCTTTATCAAACATCTCATCACGCAGGTCTTTCACCCCCTGCACAAAATAAGTTCGGGGATTCACCTCCCGACACACCTCGAAAAGTTGCTTCCCGTTGGAACTCTTTTCCCCGCTAACAAACAAGATCACATCATGTCTTGCTGCAAAATCTTTCAACTGCGGGATTCGATTTGCTACCTTACGGCAGATTGTATCGTTTACTACCACAGAGGCCCTCGCACTCTCCTTCACCAACTCTACGACACGCTTGAAACCATCCAAACTCTTGGTCGTTTGAGAAAACAGGATTATCGAACGAGAAAAATCAATAGATTTCAAATCTTCCTCTTGCTCAATAATCAGCGCTTCATCATTCGTCTGTGCCACCAACCCGTTCACCTCGGCATGTCCTCTTTTTCCATAAATCACGATCTGCCCCCCGTTCCCTCTCACTTCCTCGTACGCCTTTCGTATTTTCTTCTGCAAATTCAATACCACAGGACACGAGGCATCAATCACCTCAATTCCATTCTTCTTTGCCAGCTCATAAGAACTCGGTGGTTCACCATGAGCCCGGAACAACACCCGACATGCCTTTAACCGGGCAAACTCATCATGATCTATCGTACTCAATCCCAATTGTTTTAATCGCTCCATCTCCAAACTATTATGCACAATATCTCCTATGCAATATAATCTTCCATGTTGCAACTCTTCCTCCGCCTTGGTAATCGCATTCACAACTCCAAAACAGAAACCGGAATTTTCGTCAATTTCTACTTTCATATTTCGAACGAATGATCTTTAACATCTCTTCCACTTCTTCCTCCACGGTCATATCGCCATTATCAATCAACACAGCATCCGACGTTCTCACCAAAGGACTTGTTTCCCGGTGTTCATCTATATAATCCCGTTTCCGGACATTCGCTTCCACCTCTTCATATGTCACTTGCTCTCCTTTCTCAAGGAGTTCCTTGTAACGTCTCTGGGCTCGTACTTCAGGACTTGCTGTCATAAAAAACTTCACTTCCGCATGAGGAAATACAACACTCCCGATATCTCGTCCATCCATAATCACCCCTCCTTCTTTTGCCATTTCCCGCTGTTTTTCAACAAGCAATTCCCGCACATAAGGCAACGAAGCAATCAAGCTCACGTTATCAGAAACCTCTAGTCCCCGAATAGCCGTCTCTACATACTCACCATTCATGTAAGACTCATAACGTTTTTTCTCCTCGTTATATTTAAAACAGAAAACAATTGTTGGTAGAATTTCTTTCAATTTTTCATCCTCCACGATCCCATTTCGTATCACCCCTTCTCGCATAGCCCTCAATGTCACGATCCGATACATCGCTCCCGTATCAATATACGTATAGCCCAAGCGTGCGGCTAATATCTTCGATACGGTACTTTTTCCCGTAGAAGAATGCCCGTCAACAGCAACAATCAAACCTTTCTTTTCCATTTTCAATCTTATCTGTTCAGATTGCGAAGATACAAAAAAAGGGAGTAATCTTTGCGATCACCCCCTGCTATATTTTTGTTAGAAATCTTAGTTTACCAACTGTAACAATTTCTTTGCTTTTTCCATCATGGTCTGATTGGAAGACTCTTCTGCCAAAGAAGTAGCAATCTTAGCATACCTTTTAGCAACATCCTCAAAACCACATTTATTAGAAATCAAAGCATAATTGTAAAGGGCATCAAAATCCTTCTTTGACTCAACAGTTTTACCCGCCCACAATTGAATCACCTTCAAACGGGAAACATCATTCATGATCTCCAATGCTCCATCGGTAATTTCCTTGATCATTTTCCTGTTCTCGGGGAAATAACGGAATAATTTTCTAGCCTTGTAGAAATAATCTTCTGACTTACGCTCTGCTCGCAATTGCTTGATGTAAAAATAGTCAGCCACCACGTCATAATGCTCGTAACCGCTACTCTTCAAAAAATCCAGATACTTGTTATACTCGATCTTGTTACTGTTATAATATTGTTCCAAATGACCGACAAACACGTTATCCAACTTCTGGAAAACATCATCCTTCGAGAAGTTCTGCATGAACTTGGACTGATTGTTAAACAAATATTTAATCTGGGGAGCATTCACATCATCCACGTAATCCCGGATAATCGACCAGTTATAATCCTTCAAGTAGTCCGCCTCTTTCTGAGTCTGAAAATACCTGTTCACAACATCACGATTCGGCTTCCCTTGGTTTTTCAACTCTCTCAGAAGTTGAATTGTCGTTTTGGGGTCCGCAGGATTCGCCTCGAACTTCTTCACCAAATTATCCAATGTATCCATCTCCTTCTCGTGAGCTTGCACTCCAACAAGATTGAATAATAAAACACCTACGATTAATACAATTTTCAACATAATACTTGATACTTAAATTTGAACTTACACCCATATAACACCTTTAGGAGCAAAAAGGGTGACTCAAAAGTCGATTTTAACTTAATATTTAACATGAATTAATTATTTTACTTACAAAAACGAATCAAATCCCCCCTTTAAATAAAAATTTATAACCTTCTCATTCTTTTTCTTCATTTTCGTGAAATGTTTAATATTAACAAGGTTATATTACGAAAAAATGAAGTCCGAAGTTACACCCCCGACTTCATTTACAGACACTTCTTCAAAATTTTAACAATCTTAATTTTCAATCACTTTTTGTTGGTACAGATTTGAATCAAGAGTTTATCATATCACATTCTCTTCCTACGAATCAAAAAGGTTATACTCCCAACCATAAGAAATAATGCTGGAACCCAAGCTAACATTATCTTACACCATACTAAAGACTCTAAAGAAAGATACAATTCATCGTCAGTCATACGTGCCCAACTTGTGTTAATCGGATATTCATCATACGACAAACAACGAAACATTTCTGTAACTAAATTGAAATTTAAACACTCAACTCCAGCTCTTCCCCCACTTAACTCTTTCATTGATATGCAATCAGCATCTCCGACAACAAATATTCGCTGTTCTCCTCGTTCCACGAAAGAACGTGTCAAATATAACATCACAGGATAAGCTTTTTCAACTTCACCTATTCTCGCATTTAAAACTGATTTTTGATTAAAAAAATCAGTAGTTTCATGCTCCAACCATCCCCCCTTTTCCGGAGAAATCAATACTGGAGATAATTTGAATCCTTTTGTAGAATCAGTTACTTCAACCACACAAGCCGATGGAGTTACGACTTTCCCTCCTTTTCTAGCAAATGCCCCCAAAGAAGGAGAAACATCCGATGCTTTTCCTGTTATAGACGATATAACAATCTCATCAGAAAACTCTTTACTTGGGGAAACCAAGATTCCATCAGAAAATTTAAGTCCTAATTTTTCCAACAAAAGATTCATATTAGCTTGTTTACCAGGCTCTCCTAATATGACTATATTTCCACCTCTATCCAAAAAGGAGCAATAATTCATATATTCACCTGGCTTTAAAGGTACTTTCATATCAGATATAACAAGTATATCCACATCTGTAGGAATTGATTGCTCAAGAGATACCTTTCGAATTTGAAAACCTTGATTAATTAAAGCATAACGAAACGTTCTATTCGTAGCAAATATACCATACCCCTTTTCTCCAAAATCATCACAATCACGTTCTCCATGTCCTGCAACAAAGGCAACAACCGGAGCCTTATCAACTAATGTTTTTAAAGCTGTTGTAATTTCTCTTTCCGATGGATGAACTCTATTATCTTCATAAAGCCGTAAGAAAGACTTTTGCCCTTTATCTAAGTTAAACACTCTTACAAAACGTCCATTTTCGGCAGAGATATCATCTATCATATTCACATCCTCTGCAGTAATAAATTGGGTTGAATCATACCCATACCCTTCACATACTTTTCTCATTCGCTCTCTACAACTCAACCCCTTATATATATCATCATAATGTGAATTTGTTCCCTTCCCATAATAATAGATATATTTTATATCTAAATCTGGAATAAAACGTACATATTTATCAAATCTTCCCTTATCTATATTACGCATTTTAGGAAGTCCTATACTCCAAGTATCATCTAACAAATTAACATAAGTTGTCAAACTTAACTTTCCATCAAGCTGATCAATAACCTTTTGACTATATTCCGACAAGGTATTTCTTTTATTGGCCGTAGCATCATAATAAATAAGTGATTTAGGACGAGAAGAAATATACCCTACAAGCAAAACGAGTATAAAAACTATCCAATAGCACATACTCGTTTTCAATATTGATTTTTTCAGTCGTTCACCTCGCAAACAAATCAACGTGAAAGCCAAAAACATGAATATAACAAGCAAAAAATATATTACATCTTTACTACATATTAATCCCTCCAAAAAAACTTTAGAGCGTCCGGATATTGCAAGAAAATATGTTATATCTCTTATAAAACTAATATCTTGACCGACACCTCCAATAAAATTTAAGATAGCCAAAATAATAAAGGTACCAATAGCAGCAACAACTTGATACTTCGTTATTGTCGACATAAACACTCCAATAGCAGCATATGAACAAATCGTCAGAAAAACCCCCAACAATCCTGTACACATAAAAGGAATATCCGCATCTTTAATGCTAAATATTGTAAAAAACATGGGGATTAATAACAACAAAATCAAAATCAAGCTATAAGCAACCATTGCTAAATATTTTCCTAATACAATTTGCAAATTTGACACAGGAGAAGAATATAACAATTTTATTGATCCGCTGCTTAATTCCCGGCTCATTACCCCCATGGTTAACATGGGTATATACAAGTAAAGACTTTCCAACATTTTTGCATAAACACCTCCATACCCACAAACCAAATAGTAAGTCAAATTATATGCATTCTTTCCCATCGCAACATTTCGCATATCGAACTCCAACACATTACAATAACTCATTCCAGCTTGAAACACAAACACAATTAACACTATCCATGCGATTGGAGAAAAAAACAAAACTCTAAGTTCCGTTTTCATCAATCTCATTATCGTTCTCATCAATTAAATATTTAAAACTTACCAGATAATTTAGCAAACACTTTATCCAAAGATTCTTTTTCTAAAGAAATCTCCCGAAGTTGCCAACCATTACGAACAGACTCATTTATCACCCGAGTCACAATTTGAGGATTTCCCTTAAAATGAAGACGAATACGGGTACGAGTCAAGCGCTCCACTCGTTCAATTTCCTCTATTGATTGAAAAACATCGTCATTCTTAGGAGCATTATGCATAATAACCAACAAAACACTAGGTGACATATAATTATTAAATTCATCTATAGAACCTTTAAAAACCATGTCACCATGTTCTATCATCATTATATGATCACAAATAGCTTGAACTTCAGACAAAATATGCGTAGAAATTAATACAGCCCGTTCTTGAGCGATGCTCTGAATTAAATGTCGAACTTCCAAGATTTGATTTGGATCCAAACCATTCGTAGGCTCATCTAATATCACAAACTTAGGAGCATGAATAATCGCTTGAGCGATCCCGACTCTTTGTTGATAACCACCAGAAAGATTACCAATTACCCGGTGTCTAAAATGAGATATCCCACATTTCTCTTCAACCCTCTCTATCGCCTCTGGAATTTGTGATTTAGGCACTAAACGAATATCTGCACAATGATAAAGATACTCATCTATCGTCATATCTAAATGCAAAGGTGCTTTTTGAGGTAAAAAACCTACAAATTTTTTAGCCAAAATTGGTTCTTTCCTCAAATCAATACCATTAATCAAAACTTCTCCTTCTGTTTGTGTCAACACATTACAAATAATATTCATTGTTGTTGATTTTCCTGCACCATTTGACCCCAACAACCCAAACACGCCATTAGAACTTATATCAAAATTTATATCTTTGATTGCCCAATTTATCCCATAACGATGTGAAAGATGCTTCACTTCAACTATTTTATCCATCATAATATTATTATTTACGTTGTCTACGAATGATTGTTGAAATTCCCATAACAGCAATACATAAAGGCAAAATACCGATACAGAAATAACTAATCCAAACACCACTTCCCTTTGGAAGAATAATTTTTAAATCAGCATCTTCAGGCCTTTTAGTATCAACAGGATATTCTCCATAAGACAACCAGCGAAATGAACCCAACACCAAATTATAATTCAAGGATTTTATTCCCTGATAACTCGACGTGAGACCTTCATTACTAATCACATCAGAGTCACCTGAAATAATAATTCGTTGTTCTCTTTCTCCAATCTTGCGACTCAAAGTAACAAACACGGAATATTCACCTTTTACTTCTCCAGCTTCTGGATCACACTCAAAATCACCATCTATAAAATTTGTGGTCTGTTTTTCTAACCAAGCATTTTTATGCGACATCAATATAGGAGTCACCTCAAAATCCTTTACGCCAGAACAATCTATAGCCAGTGTAGTAGGGAAAGCTATCTGATAATCATATCGTTTCATGAGATCAAACACAGAATACATCTCTCCCGCTTGAGATGTAAAATTACCAGCTAAAACAATTGGAGAAGCTCCATTATTTTCATTTACCAAAATTTCATCTGAAAATAATACTCCTAACTGCTCCGTAAGTTTGTTCATATTCTTACTACGACCATACTCTCCCAAAATAAACAAATTCCCTCCATTATTAATATATTCCCGAATTTTAAACATTGCACCACCTGACAAAGGTTCCCACAGGTCTGAAATAACCAATATATCAATTGTATTATCAAGAGTATCTCTATCTAAATCTATGCTTCGTGTATCAAAGCCGTTATTTACAATAGATTGTCTAAACCACTGATTTTTAGCAAACAAGTAATATCCTTTTCCCCCATAATTATCAATCTCTCTAGAACCGTATCCTAAAGAAAATGCAACAACGGGAGCCGGAGATATAAAACGTTTTAATGCAGCCGAAATTTCAGCTTCACTAGGATGTTTCACATTATCATCAAACAAACGTATAAAAGTTTTTTGTCCATTCTCCCGTTCTATCACCCTCACTAAACGATTATGTTCTGGAGATAAATCAATACTTTCCTTTATTTCTTTTGGTGATAAAACTCGTTTAGGATTCAAATGATTAGCCATACATAACACTTCCATTTTTTCCTTGTCTGTTTTATCGGGAAATCTATGTTCCAATTCAGGATTATCAACTTTATCATAATAATAAACATAGTTCATTTCAATCTCTGGCTTAAAACGGCAATACTGTTCAAAACGCTCCATATCACTATTTTTATTACGAGGTATAGCCATGGTAAAATTTTCATCCAAAACATTCACATAAGTAGTAATCGTCAAACCTCCAGTTAATTCCTTTATAATTTTTTGACTATCTTCTGATAAAGTATTAGATTTAGTATGAGTTGCGTCATAGTAATATTTAAAATAAGGAATTGAAGAAATATATCCCCCAATTAAAGCAACAATCACGATTCCCCCATATTTAAAACATTTCATTTTAAATGATACAATAGACTTCTCTAAATTCAATTTCAAAATAGCTAAAGCTAAAAAGAAACTAATTACAATAATAAAATAAACAACGTTATCACTCGCTATCAATCCTCCTATAAAAGGATAAGCTCTCCTAGGTAAAGATAACCAGTAAGTTATATTTCGAATAATATCACAATCTTGACCAATTTCTCCTATAAAATCCAATAGTGTCAAAACAGCCAAAGTGCCAATTGCCGCAACAACTTGATATTTTGTTATAGATGACATAAACAATCCTACCGCAGAATAAGCCAGTATCAGTAAATAGACCCCTAACATTCCCGACAACACCAAAGAATAATCAAAATTATCTATTGTAAAAGCAGCTATCACAACAAATACAGCTAATATTACCATCAAAAATGTACCATATATAATCATGGTAACAAATTTTCCTATTATAATTGTCCAACTTTTCACAGGAGAAGAATACAACAATTTAATAGATCCAGCTTGGAACTCTCGGCTCATCAATCCCATGGAAATCAAAGGTATATAAAGATATATAGTTCCAGGAATCAATGTCAACACCCCTCCCATATCCGTAAAAACCCTAGAAGTAATCCGCCATAAAGAATAACCCATTTCCTGTAACTTCAATTGAGCATTTAACCCCTCAGCAAATGCCATCCCCACCTGTACTGCAAAAACAATTAAAACCAACCAAGCTATTGGTGAATAAAACATTATATTTAACTCAATCTTAGCTACTCTAATAGTAGTTTTTAAATTAGTCAATCTCATTTTAATTTCTATTTTTAGCTTTACTTGATAATCGAGAAAAAATTTCATTCAAAGAACAACGTTCCACAATCAACTTCTTTAATTCCCAATTATTTATTACACTCGCTTCGATATATTTTTCAGTAATTCCATTATCATCTTGAAAAAAAATCCGAAAACATCCATTACCCAATTCCTCCACACCGGCATTATTACCCAAAGTTTCCAACACAACTTTATCTGGAGCTTTACCAAACTCTATCACAAAACTCTCGGGAGCCACGTAATTATCAAAATCTTCCATACTACCTGAAAAAATCAACTCGCCATTTTCAATCATTTTAATATCATCACAAACAGCTTGTACTTCTGGCAAAATATGCGTAGATAACAGAACTGCATGATCTTTTGCTATCTCTCTAATCAAATTTCGGATATCTACAATCTGATTAGGATCCAAGCCATTAGTTGGTTCATCCAAAACTACAAACTTTGGATTATGTACTATAGCTTGCGCTATACCCACTCGTTGCTGATAACCTCCTGATAAATTTTTTATTAATCGATCACGAAAACACGTAAGTGCACATTTTTCTAAAACAATCTCCACAGCATTCCGAACCTCATCCATTGACATTAAACGCAAAAATGCTGCATGCCTCAAATATTCCTCAACTGTCAAATCTAAATACAAAGGCGGTTGCTGAGGTAAAAAACCGATAAATCGTTTTGCCTCAACAGGATTTTCCCTTAAATTAATTCCATTTATAAAAACATTACCTTTTGTCTGATTTAACACGCCACAAATAATATTCATTGTGGTAGACTTCCCTGCGCCATTCGATCCTAACAATCCAACGACCCCATTTCTCTTTATATCAAAATTTATATCTTTAATTGCCCACCGTACTGAATAACGATGAGACAAATGCTCTACCGTAACAATAGAATTTTCCATACATACATTATTTACATACCATCCTCTCCCTCTTTGAAAATTTTACCAATCACATAATAACTGTTATCAATAAAACATCAAACAAGAATTATTTCCCACCATGATAATAAATAGGTAGACACACATCTTTTAAATGTGAATCTACCTAATATAATACAATTAAGTCCAACTACTTTGTCCACTCCCTATTTTATAGCGAACTTGAATAATTTTTCCTACATTGACTTCCTTGGGACTAGAAGCTATTACTCGCTTATTTTCCGGTGTATTTTTAGCATTAGTTATATCAAGAACATAAAAACGTCCATTCTCCAAACCAACCCCCATCAACATATTCATTAAATTTGATTCTGCATCTAATGCTGTTATAGGAGATTCAAACTCCACGTAAGGTTCCAATTTTTTTGCATCTCTATCAAAATAATAGAGTACATTACCTTGCGCAAAAAAAGTATAATTTGTTGATGCTGGATATGGAGGTGTACAAACAATAGACGGAACCTCTCCTAATAAATTCATATCATACACCTTTACTCGAGCCATCTTCAAATAAGTCCCCTTTTCCATATCAATCTCCAATTCTAACGAAAATTCTTGAAGAAACAAATTACCAAACGAATCCTTAAACAAAATTATAAATCCAGGATAATTATCCCTACTTGAACTCCCTGGTAACATATATTGCATCGAGAGAATCTCATAACCACTAAAATCATTCAAAGGAATATACTTTTCTGGAATTTCATAACCATATACCTCAGATATTTCACTAGGACACTCTATAATTTCACCAGAACCGAGCATAGCATCACGCCCATCGCTAATTGCCAAAATTCGATGATTCTTTCTATCTATAATAGGAGTATAACCAGCTCCATATTTTGTATAACGTCCTAAAATTGGTTCACATTGCTCTAAAACCTCACCTTGATATCTCAATGGTTCTGGCAAAAAATAATCAGAATGAAATAATTCACTATTTGATTTCACGCGGGAATACAACCTTCCTTTCTGGTCATACAATACATCCACTTGCATCATTGACACGCCTCCCACAATTGTCACATCTGAAGGTATTTCTCCTAAAAATGCTTGTTCTAAATCGATATCTTTCGTCAATCCCTCTCCTTCCAAATCAACGGTACCACTCTCTGAAAAAAACCAAATATTCCCTGGATCACTTCCATATCTATGATAATGTTCCTGCATATGCAAGGGGCCCCTTCCCAGTTCTTCTCCTCCATTCCTAAACGGATACAAATCTGCATAAAACTTAGAATCAGTAATCATCACTGAAGTCCAATCCGGACTATATTCCATATCCAATGTTTTAAAGAAAGACAACACAGACCTCCCGTTATCGTCAGAAAGAATCATCCATGACATAAACGCATTAAATTCACCACTCACCGAACACATTGTCCGTTGCATATATTTCATCCCATTACGAGTATCTGTTATTTCCAATTGAATAGTTGCATTTCTAACTTTTTTATCTGCAACCCAATAAAAATCACGACTATTCCAATGTGGGTCATCAGGCCGCTCTTCACCATTTAGAGTCCATTTATAAACAATATTAGAGGCATCTTCTGGAATCTCCATATTAAACTTCGGTTTTATTTTAACCGTATCCCCCATCGTTACACTAATCCAATCAAATTTTTCAATATCAATTTTACCAATATCAACATAATCATAATTTCCTTTATCATCATAACAGGATATAAATATCAATGATAAAAAAATATAAAAACAAACTTTTTTCATATCTTCTAAATTTAAAATCAATTAATAAACAGGTACTGTCATTGACAAATTATTTTCTTCTATATATTCTTTCAACTGTAAAGAATATTTTCTTTTCTCGGTTGCAGACAAGCCTTCAAAAGAAAAGACTCCAGTAACTTGTACTAATATTTCAAATTTTTCTTGGGACCATTCTCCCAAAAAGATATCTTCAACTTCCTTATCCCACCACAAGGGGGCTTTTATCAAATTATTAAACCATACTTTTACCATCGTATATCCAGTATATCCTACAGTAAAATTCTCATTCTCAATTAATTTATAAGTAACATAATATTCTCCATCAGTTTCGACCTTATTCTTATGAACCGTTACCCATAACGAATCTACAACAACGCCCTTCTTAAACAATAATCGATCGGGTAAAGAAACCATTCCCTCTTTTGCCGTTGATAAAGAATCTATTTTCATCATCTCATATTCTGTATCTTCTAGCAACACGTTTCCAATTAACCGTATTTTGAATGGATGACGAACCTCATTTATTCCTGGATAATGTGATAAATTCAGATTTACAGTATCCAAACGCACATAACCACTCCCATTTTCCGTAACAATAAACTGTTCGCGTTCAAAATACAATGCCCTATTTCCATTATAATAATCCACTTTTGATGAATCACATCCTTGTATTTGGAAAATAAATACGATACAAAATACACAAATACAATATGGTAAACAATTTTTCTTTTTCATCATGATAACATTTAATTAATCGTTTCTGCATCCGGTTGTGGCAACACAAAGTTCTGTTGACTCATCGTGCTTGTAAATTTTTGATTAAATTTTTTATAGTAGAAAAAAATCTGTCCTTCCGTTATAAACTCCCTTTTAACCTCTTTCAGTAATTCTATTTTAAAAGATTCGAAATCCGTTATTTTAGATGTAATCATTCCACCTGTACAACCTCGTCCTTTACGAACCTCATCCATCACTGAAACGGCCCCCCCCCAATCTGATTTTGAAGCATAATACTCTGCTTGTATATAATATAACTCACTTAAACGAATTACTGGTAACATATCAGATGTTATTCCTTCCTCATCTCCACTTATAGCAATATTCCGATTTGGCATATTATATGTCTTTACTGGAGTCATCAAATATTTTTTCCGATAATCGGACACATCATCAAACATATTATCAAATTCTTTAAGCAAAAAACAAGCATCTCCACTACTTTGAGATTGTTTTGAATAAGGTTCATAATTAGTATACAAATTAGGAGAAGACAAAGCAAAAATCAAATCTTTCATCATTTTCTTATCTGAAACTACATCAGACGCAAGAGTAAAATAAAACACTAAATCATTCATAGAAGGAGCTACCAATTTGACTACTTCTTGAGTACATTTAAAAGCCTCATCATGCATACCTGCATAATTATACACGCGCGCCAAAATAGATACAATTGCTGGATAATTCATCCTATATCCCCGATAAGCATAAAATATGTCCTCATGATCATCATACGTACTAATCGTAAAACGCGCATTTAAATTACTACCACTCAAGCGATTTAAATGATTAGGAGTTAACGTATCAAACGCAGCAACTAAAACCCGAGCTCTTTCTAAATCTCGAATCACTTTGTCCAAAACTTCCCTCACGGTATATTTCTTTTCTCCATACGATGGAAACTCTTCATAATAAGGCAAATAAGCTTCCCCATCATCAACAATTGGGGCAGGAGCATACAAACGTAACATATCAAAATGTAAAAAAGCTCGAATTCCCAACGCTTCTCCCAAAATCAGTTCCTTTTCCCTATTACCTAAAGGGAACATAGAAGAATCAGCCTTTTCTAGTTGCTTAATTAGATTATTCGAATTTGCTATAATATTATACGATTCTGCCCAAATTTTATCTATAACTGGACGTATTTCCGTCGCTTCATAATTATAATTCATTGCTTTATAATAGGGATTATCCCTCCCGATAAATCCCGTTCCATCATGATAAATATTAGAAACAACATCCAAAAAACCCCATGATGTTTCCTTTCCATAAAGACTCTCTCCAGCCATTCGTTCATATATCCCATTTAACGAATTCCGATATCCCAAGTATCTGTCAAACAGCTCATCTTCAACAATCATATCCTTCGGAGTCACATCTAACCAACTCGTACATGAAGATAAAATTATCAACATGAAAAAACAATACTTTCTTATATTCATAATTTCTATTTTTCTAATACAACGACTTTTTATTAAAATGTTACTTTTAATGAAAGATTTACAGCTCTAGCGTATGGATAACTCAATCCACGTTCCTGTTTCACGCTCGACACATGCATAATATCATTCATCCCTAACGTCAATCGCATCATACTCAAATGCAAAGCATCTGTAATATCTTTCCCAAAATCATACCCTAACTCCAAAGAACCCCATGATAACGCATTATAATCTTGAACAAAACGAGAAGTCGGACGAGTTGCTGCAATTCCGGCCCGACCTTGAGTCAAAGCTTTAAATTGAGCTTGATCACCAGGTTTTTTCCATCTATCCGTCAAAACACGTTTGTCAACATTATTAGCAAGTACATTTACATTTTCCACTTTATCAACTAAGGTTTGATTATAACGCTGACCTCCAAATTCATACATAAAGCTCGTAAACAAACTAAACCGCTTGTAAGTAAAATTAAAACCAATAGAACCTTGAGCATCAGGGTCCGTATTACCAAGTACCACTTGATCAGAAGCAATCCATTTATTAGTCATAGTCCCATCCTTACGAAGATAAATCTCCTCTCCATCAGAAGGATTAATTCCTAAAGAACGTATTCCCCAAATCGAATTCAACGAACCACCCTCTTCATATTGCAAATAAGGCACAGCAACCTCTGAATCAGTCACTCTCGCATTTTCAAATTTCTGCTGAACCCTCTCGTTATACGCTTTCAAACTTTCTGAAATTTTCAA
This sequence comes from Butyricimonas sp., assembly GCA_019423345.1. Classification (GTDB taxonomy): domain Bacteria; phylum Bacteroidota; class Bacteroidia; order Bacteroidales; family Marinifilaceae; genus Butyricimonas. The sequence goes on from JAHZBN010000006.1 coordinate 26,840, forward strand.
TATCCTATTTTTATTATGAGCAAGATTAGCATTGATATACAAGTTCATGTCCTTATTCCGTATTGCATGAACTCTAAGATCAAATTCGAAACCTCTATTCGAAACTTCTCCAATATTATCCTTATAGGATGAAAATCCGGTTGAAATTGGAATTGTCACATCCGTAACCAAATCGATCGTTTTTTTATCATAATATGCTCCCTTTAAATAAATTAAATTATTAAAAAGAGCAATTTCAGCTCCAACATCCAAGGTATTAGTTGTTTCCCAGGTTAAATTCGAATTACCTAATGCCATTAACATTACCCCAGAGCCAGTTTTATACCATTCATTCGTCAACACTTGATAACTGGTTTGCGCTGCATAAGCAGGAAAATTCACCTTACCTGTTTGTCCAAAAGAACCTCTTATTTTTAGCAAATCGACATATCCTAAATTAGATAAAAAATCAAATTTATGTAGATTAACACCTAAACCAACAGACCAGAAAGGAGCATAATGACGATCCGCACCAAAAGCAGAAGAACCATCCACTCGGACAGAAGCATCCAAAAGATATACATCTTTAAACGAATAATTCAATGTTGCAAGAAAACCTACTAAACGATTGGTAGATTCTGAATAAATAGTCTTATCCCTTTGTTCCTTAGCATATTCTGGTGAAGACAAATTCCCAGATGGAAAGCCATAATAAGTAGCAGAATTAGAATTTGATGTTGTCTCCTTCACGCTAAGACCAACCAATGCATTAATCATATGATTCCCTATAACTTCATTATACGAAAGAGTAAAATTCATATCATAGGTAAAACCCTTGCCATTAGAAATATTTAACTCTCCAGACTCAAGATTATCCAACGATAACTTTGTTGAATTTTTTTGTGACAATGGATCTAAAAATTTTCTACTTTCACTGGTAGTTCTTGTCAAACTCACCTGCCCCTTTAGTAATAAACTCGGAAGAATATTCCAATTTACAGACAAATTATTCACCCATTCTTCCGAAGAAGACTCCTCAAAATTATCCAATGTAGCCTCGTAAATAGGATTATACCCTCCCCCAACCTTAGTTTCTCCAAATGTATTCAAAGTCTCAAGATAGTTGCCGTTTTCATCTTTAATAGCTTGATAAGGCAATTGTTTCGTATAATCAGAAAAATTACCATAAGGCGATTCCTCTGATTTGGTCATTTGGAATGAAATATTATTTCGGACAGATAATGTTTTATACGTATATTGAAAAAAGAAACCAGCCCCAATCCGATCTCTAAAAGAACCTTTCATAACTCCATCTTCATTCGTATATTGTAGATCCAAACCATAGCGACTATTTTCATTTCCTCCATCAATATACAAACTATGCTTATGATTAAAAGTTGTCCGTAAAGGTTTGGATAACCAATAGGTATCCACACCACTCTCTATCGCAGCCTTTTTATCATAATATTCAGTCATTAATGTATATTCATCAAGATTTCCATTTTTTTCTGGATCTTCAACAAAACAATCAGCTAAACGTTCTGTCTCTAATTTTTCTCGAGCATTCATTAAATTGTAATCACTCAAATCAGGCATGGTCACGTCTGCCACGAAATTATAAGAAACATTCAATTTGCCCACCTGTGGGGTCACCGTCGTTATGACAACTACCCCATTTGCAGCTCTTGAACCATAAAGAGCTGTAGCTGCCGCATCCTTCAAAATCGTAATTGATTCGATTCGATTCGGATCATAATCATATAGTTTCGTCACGCTAATTTCAAAGCCATCCATGATGAAAGTTGGTAAATTAGGATTATCTACTAAATTAGATTTAGAAAGTGGATCCCTATCCAATTGTTTAGTTGCGGAAATTCCTGATTCTCCACGAATATATACTTCAGGTATAGCATTTGGATCAGATCCCCAAGCATTATTTTCTTTGATTCGAAAAGAAGGATCAAAAGCCTGTATTGCTTTTATCACATTGGTTTTTGAAACTTTCAAAAGATCATCCTTTTTTACCATTACAGAATTTCCTGTAAAACTTGATTTTCTGATATTCGAATACCCCGTTACAACTACTTCATCAAGTTTTTCAATATCTTCCTCTAAAACAACATTCACCTCCTTCTGATTCGTAACTTCCACCTCTTTAGTAACCATTCCAACAAAAGAAAATACAAGTATTATCTTTTCTTGATCTGGCAAAGAAAGCTTATAAACACCATCGGTATCAGTTACAACGCCAATGGTTGTTCCTTTTATCAATACAGTTACTCCGGGAAGAGGGAGACGATTCTTATCTGTCACTTTACCTGTGATCAATTTCTCCTGCACGTCATTATCCTTTTGCTCTATTTCATTCAAATTCTGGATAACAATTGTTTTATCTACAATTTTATACCCCAACTTAGTTCCTTTCAAACAAACATCTAGAATCTCCCGAACATACACATCTTTTAGCTCAATTGTTAAATTCCTAACTTTAGCAACCTCTTCATGGCTATAAAGGCACGTATAATTACTCCTCGACTCTATCATTTTCAAAACATCCACCAGAGAAGCACGAGTTACACTTACACTTAACAATGGCTCCTGCGATTTTACCTTGGCATTCACTTGAAGTACCATAAGCAACATGAATAACATAAAAAATTTCATCATAAGACAACATTTTCTCAGACCAGAATACCAGCCCTTGCATTTGAACTTTTTTTTCATACATTTGTATTTAAGATAAATAATTACCCTGAATCTTATTCAGGATTCTCGCAGGTGATATTGGCGTATCACCTGTTTTTTATTCATTACTTCTTACAAAAACATTTCTGTCCTTAATCTCTATATCTATTTTATTAATAAGTTTCAGCATATTAACAACTTGTTCCAAATCACTGTATCGTTTTATGTTTCCCGTGAACAAAATATCTTTCACGGACGAACTCTCGTAAAACACTTCAATATTATACCACCGGGCAATCGTATTCATGATCTCTTCCAAACGTTGTTTCTTGAAAACAAACCTTCCATCTTTCCAAGAGCAATATAAAAGTACATCAACAGCCCCTACCATAATTGTTCCATCTTCTTTATTCAATCGTAATTGTTCTCCCGGTTTCAAATAACTAGAAGCACACTCTCTTTCAAAAGCAATTTTCCCATCTACCAAAGTTGTCTCTAAAAAATCTTCATCTTGATAATCCCTCACGTTAAAAGAGGTTCCTAACACACGAATATCTCCCTGCCGAGTATGAACCACAAAAGGAGCCAAAGAATCCCGCACTACGTCAAAATAAATCTCTCCTTTCATAAAAATTTCCCGTTGCTCCTTATCAAATGTCACCGGAACCCGAACTTCTGATTCAGAATTCATTCTCAAGCGACTACCATCACTCAAAATCAAATCATATTCACCACCTCGTGGAATCGTAATCGTGTGATAAAGAGCTTCTGTCACCTCTTCATCTTTCTTTTCTGACGTTACATCTTTTTGAATAAAAGCTAAAAAAGTTGTATCAGAAATATCGATTTTTTTCCCGTCAGGCTCTGTTAATATTGCCTTACAAGATCCCGGTTGTATATTCTGAACAAAAGAAATGGGATCATCTTCTACATCGTGGAAAAAATAAAAACCTCCACCTAACAGAAATAATAATATCACCGCAGCCACAGAACGATATAACATCCAAGTTCTCTTCCGACGTTTCGCCAGTATCACTCTCCCTGCAAATTCTTGATAAGCTTCAACAGCACTATATTCTTTAATAAATTCAAGTTTATGAGCGACAATATCCGTTGATTGATAAAGATCATACAACCGTAAATGCTCAGGTGTCTCATACTTCCACTTTTCAAGCTCTCTTCGACCGGCATCATCAATTTTCCCGGTCAATTCCGCCACAATTAAATCGGCAATATGAGTAATATGTTTATCCTGCTCCGTCATGTTTGCTTGTGTTTTATTACAAGACACGGAACATCATAAAAAGTGACAAAATCTACAAAAAATTTATTAGCAAAAACAAGAATGGATGCTTCAACTTTTCTTTTAATTGCTCTTTCCCCCTCTTTTTCTGCTGTTTAACAGCATCAACAGATATTCCCAAACGCAAGGCAACTTCCTTATCACTCAATCCCTCCAAATTCAAATTTATCACTTTTCTGTATTTCTCCGGAAGTTCTTCTATGGCTTGTTGTAAACGAATAAAAATCTCCTCCTCCAATACCGTGTTATAAAAGAAATCTTCTGAAACGACCTCTGCTCGATCACGATAACGATCCTCCACTTTCTTATCCCGAATATAATTCAAACATTGATTCTGCACAGAACGGTACAAGTAAAAACGCAAATCTGTAGTCACCAAAAACTTATGAGGTGTAGTCCATAATTTGAAAAAAGTGTCCTGCACGATATCCTTCGCCACCTCACTCTCCACATATTTACAGGCAATAGCAAGCAATGCATGAAAAAACTCTTCATACAAAATTTTAAACGCTTCTTCGTCTCCTTGAAAAATTCGTTTAACTAATAATCCTTTGTCCGCATTCATCTTACACCTTCACATTATAAATACAAAGGTATGATTTTATTTTAGATTTTCAATGGTTTGACGCAACCATTTGAGGAATAAACATTTAGCGGAGTATTTGAGAAATAGCAGTAACGAATTGGCAACCGTGCGATTTTCAGCCTTTTGCTATGTTTTGCTGTCAAATAACTCAACTTAACTGCAAAAGTAGCCAAAATCCTTGGATGGACAAAAAGCATTGAATAATTTTCTATATTGTTGCTAACTCATTGTAGATTTCCTCTAATTCATCGTGATCTATGGGATTGTCAGATTGTTCTATACCTGAATGTAAGTCACCACCAGACAATCGACTGAAAAGTCCATTCAGTTTGTCTATCATAGTTACATCGGGATTAAGGGTTTTTAATTGTTCCCACTGTATTGTATTTTTCCTGCCATGAAATTTAACTGGAATCTGATTGTTGAATATTTTCTCATCTATAATCAGCTCTATTGTATGTCGAAGAACAGCACCTACCATTATACTGCAATCATCACTAAATGGAGTCCTATTCAGAAGATTTTGTGCATTTTTTAGGTTGTTAGCCACATTATCTTGTTTCTTTTCTGTTATTACACCCTTTTTGTTACGATTATGTGATGTTACAGAGTACATAAACAAGTGTTTTGTTGGTTTTCCGCAAGATGACTTTTGATTAACTCCACATTCATGTATTCCGCGAAGATTCACTAATGATGTTTGCAATAGCAAATTATGTGAGAAAATTATTATTTGATTTCCTAATCTTGATAAACGTTCTACTAATTTTGCTGTGATAAAATGGTCTAAACTATTGACAGGATCATCCAAAATTATTGGATTCTGTGATAACTGCATTCTCCTTTCTGCAATGAATAAAGCCAACGCCACTCCTTTTTGTTCACCTTCACTTAATACGTCAGACACAGAATTGTTATTAAATAGTTTCAATTGCATAAATGCTTGCCCTCGTGATGTTCCTGCATCAGTCAAATTGACACTTAATTTTTTTAGACCTAAAGCATCAAGTTCTTCTTGAAACTTAGTCTTTAAATTTTCCGTAACAAGTGTTTGGCTTGCTGTCCTTGCTAATGTAGATATACCTCTTGTTGATAATTCCAATTGGCACTTTTTTAACTCATTAACATTATCAATTTTTTCAAACCATTCCACAAACAAATCCTTTTGAGAAGAAATTAATTTGTATTCAATCAGAGGTTTCATTTGAAATGATAATTCTGAGACAGTCTGCTTCTTCTTTGTTAATTCTTCTCGAAGGTTATTAATAGTGTTGTTGTATTCCTCACATATAGTTTCTATGGCAGAAATTGCAACATTTGTAGAATCAAAAACTAAAGGATTGCTATTTTGCTCATTTTCTACCGCATCTGAAAGAATCCTCTTTTGTTTATCTAGTTGACGAAGAGAGGCTGATATTTTGCTATATAATTCGGACTCACTATTTCTAGTATCTATAAGTACTTTGAATTGCGCAGAAATAGTAAAATTGGTTACAACAGTTGATATTCTTTGTTTTAGGGTATTTTTTGCTTGCTCTAAATTTTTAAGTTCCTCTATACTTTTATCGGACAAATAAGTTGCATAAGCTGTAACAATATTAACAGCGTTATCTACAATTGGTTGACGGCAATATGGGCAAACATTTTCATTCAAATTGCTGGTTTTAACAAAAGTAGCTCCTGCCTCAATAAATGTTTTCCATTCTTTAGAATTGGTATTACCTATCTCATTCAAGATAGATATTTTTTGTTTTACCAATTCACTTTCTTTCCTAACTGTTGAAATTTTTTCAATAATAGATTTTGATTCAATGTAAAGCTTTTGAAGATTGTTTTCTGTTTCTTTTAGATGCTTAAGTAGCAAAATATATTGTTGTTGTTCATTAGATGCTAATTGTATTTTGTCTTCAAAGTTTGTTTCTTTCAAGACTTTCAATTTTTCTTCTTGCAATTTTAATTTTTCCGATTGCTCATTTGTAAAAATATATCTTGCTTGAATATAATTTTTCTGAGTATTTCTATAAGTTTGTTGTGTAAGTATTCTAACAACATCTTCTGAAAGACCTTCCTTGTTAATTTGTGGTAATGTTTTTATAACACCATCTATTTCTGTTTGTATTCTACTTTTCAAATTGTCCATTGCAGAAGTTAGTGCAGTGAAAAGATGCAATCCATAAGGCAAGACTATTGCGCTATCGGCACTTCTCTTTTGTAGGAATGTCATTGTATAGCTCGAATCAAATACACTCGATAAATTTAATGGACTTACAGACCTACTATTTCCATCCCATGATAAATTCTTAACATTAACGCCTTCAGAATAAATTAATTCTATATTTATCGGCTTCTGTATATCTGAATATATGTTAGAACGAATTTCTGTTTGATGATTACCTCCAATCAGTTCATTTAAAATGCGGAAATAACTACTTTTCCCTGAACCATTTTTCCCATATAAAAGAGTAATATCATTAGAAAAATCTATTCTTTGTTCGTCCGCTAACGCACATACACCAGTATGATGTATTAGCGAAATGAAACGTATGTCTGAATGAGTATTATTTACATTTATACTCGGTATTGTCAATTCGCTTGCTGCATTTAATTTCAATTGTGCAACTGACGCTGTAAGTTCGGAATCGGAGATATTTCCGTTACTGTTGATTATCTTGATAATAAGATCTTTTAACCAACCTTGAGTTTGTGAATTATTTGCTAATTCTATTAGATAGTCTTTTGAATGTGTATATGTCATCTTGTATTATTTTACTAAAATTATCTTACATCTATCAGATTATAACAGTCTCACTTATCGCTAAATCACTATGATTTAATCATTAATGTATTTGTCCATAACATCACTCCATCTTGGAATAGATAATTTTACACCATAATGTTTTTCATAATTATCAATCACTGTTGAGAGCCACTCTGGTCCATCATCACGAGTATCCTTATTTTTATAAACTGTTTCCTCCATAGCTGATAAGAAATCTTCCTTATTCTCAAATATTGAGAATTTTGAGGATTTTCCATACCACTTCGCTGGCCTGATTTTATGTACTGTTCGTTTATTGATCTTCAAAAATATGAAATAATTCAAACAAACCAACCACTTATCGCCATTTTTCATATACAACCTTGAAAACAATCGCCTCTATCCAGCCTTTGCATTTCTCCCCACCAAAACTTATATCTTGCTATCATCCCTCCATTCCCCCTTCATTATTCCCTCGTCCTCATAGAATCCCATTTTAGCGATAGGATAACGACAACATAACGTCCAAATGTAAGCTATACTATTGCTTATAATAACACTTATCTTGAAAAAAATGACAAAAAACAACTTTCTTACCCCCAGACACAAAAACAGTAATCCGGGGAATCCCAGACCACTCTCCCACCACAGGGTGTATCCCAAAAGTAACATTCAACCCTACATCTGCTTTTCCAGTTTCTCAAAATAATAGGTCACATAGTTTATGGTTTCCTGTATTTTCAAATTGGGAATAATTACCCTTTCCACTTGAATAAAATCTATCAAAGCCATTTTTATCCTCCTAAAGAAGAAATAGACCGATACGAGCATTATCATCATCACATCAGCATCAAAGAAAACGTGAAATGCCTTTTACTAAATTCCAATAATTCACCAGTATTCTTTTCCTTGTAAGCATTAGCCAGGCTAACGTACTCCAACAATCGTCATTTATCATTCATTTTCAACGTCCGGATCACGTTCCCGATCTCCTACATCAGCAAGTGCCGTTTTCGTATCACGTCCCCAAATAAATCCAACACGCAGAATCAATCTTCTCAACAACCGGTAACTACCCGAATAAAACTCCGGCAACTTCTCTCAACCGGTGGACCTCGCTCGCATTCGCCAAGGCCCGTAAATCTTTCAACAAAAATTCCTTATCCCATTCGCCTCGCTCATAACGGACGACTAATGTTCCCATGGTCTCCATTTGTTTCATGGAATGTCGAGACTCCCCGATACCAAGCTCTTTAGCTACCCCCGGCCCTTCTCCATATCATATTTCACGTTCACGAAACGGGAGTAAAAAAACTCTCTCGCTCGTATAGAATGTACCTCATTCACAGACTTCTTTTTTTCATAGCTTTGTAATTGGGTTAATAAAAATACTTCATGATGAAGTTTAGCGAGGATTGTTAACGGCAATCCCCATTCCTTTCACTATAACGTTTTATAATAGTTATCACTTTTCCTTTTACTTCAAAATCAACATTTGTCGTTGCCTTGATCACGGACAACACTTTATCCAAATCCATATCCCGCTTAATCACGCCCCGGAATTCGTAATCTTTCAGTTCCGAATTCTGGTAGAACACCTCGAAATCATACCAACGCTGCAACTGGCGCATGATCAAATCCAGTGTCATCGCCCGGAACACGAACCGTCCCTCCCTCCAAGCCACGTATGGCTCCACATCCACCTTTCTCACGGTCAATAGTCCCGACTGCACATTCATCACGCTCTGCATCCCCGGTTTCAGAATCTCTTCCTGCTTGTTCTTCATGGATGACACCCGAACCGATCCGTTCACCAGTGTCGTGTAGATCTGCCCGTCATCACCATAAGTGTTCACGTTAAACGATGTTCCCAGAACAGTCACTTCCGCCCCGTTCATTCGAACGATAAAAGGACGCAAGCTATCTTTATGTACCTCGAAATAGGCCTCTCCTTTCAAATCAACGATCCGTTTCCCGTCACTGAATTCTACCGGATATTTCAATTCGGAATCCGCATTCAAAAACACCTTGGTACCATCCGATAATACCAATGAATACTCTCCCCCGACAGGCGTTGTCAACTTGTTATACTCTTCTGTTACCATTCCTTTTCCATGCTCTTCATACACGATTCCCTGACTGCTGGTAGCCACCCGTACTCGTTCATTCAACAAAATATTCAAATTCTGCCCTTGTTCCAACACCACCTCTTTCCCGTCAGCCATCATTAAAATAGCCTTTGACGTTCCGGGCTGCATCACGCTCTTTGCCAACTCTTGCTCCTCGTGTATATCCCGAACCCCGCTTATCGTGCGTCCCACGAATAAACCCACCAACAAGATAATCGAAGCCGCAATCGACCAGCGCAAAGTCATCCGACGACTCTTCCGATCATAAATACTCTTTTCTAAATACAGGAATTCTTCCTCACCACTCTCTCCATAGCTTTGTCTCGACAACTTTTGCCGGATTGCCGCAATCTCGTCCAATAACTCAACATGATCTTTCTCTTTCAACCATGCTGTCACTTCCTCGTCATTCAACTCTTCCCGCCGAGCAAGTAACCTATTGGCAAATTCTATATCATCATCCTTATAATCCATTTTTTGCTATTTTTACAATAACACAACAAGCCTCCTCAAATGGGTGACAAAAATTAAATATTTTTTGTTCGGGAATAGTTGATCCTTCCGTTATGGTTGCTCTCCCCTTTCACTACCTCATAAACATAGTAACTACATAACATGATTTCTCCCTTGTCATTGATAATCAAGTGGAGTTTGAACCCGAAAAACCACCCATGGAGCACTGTACTCCTAATAACCAGGAAAATAATTTTAATCTTATATCGAACTCACGTTAGAATTAAGCATTTTGATGAAATTTCTACCTGATAAAACTATCATCTTGTAATCAATTTGTTATAATAGACTTATCATGATGTTAACATTTACTATTGTAATCTAATATTTTGCTATTTTAATAGGAGCGGAATAGGGGAGGAATGGGAGCGGAATGGGAGCGGCTTACAATATGATAACAATATGATAGCAAATTGTTGACAACATTTTACATTAATTCAAACTGATCTTTTGTTGAAAATCCCTAAACCTATGAATACAAAAACACTCGGTTAGGGGTATTTTAAGGTAACGAATAAATATCTGACGAGAGTTCGATATAAAAACGGTAAGTTATATCGAATTCACGTTAAATACTTAAATTCCCATGTATGAGCATCCAACAAAAAAACAGGACTCTCGAAAATCCTGTTTTCAAATTATTCCGGAAAATAAAGGAATACCTCTATTTATATTTCTTCATTATTTTCTCGATAACCTCAGCTGTTAACTCATGTCCTTGCAGGAAAGGAAACCCTTCCCAACGAACAATACCTTTCGGATCAATCAAAATCACGTGAGGAATTCCCTTTACCCCAAGTGCTTTCTTCATTACTCCTTTAGTATCCACTGCACTATAATATTCAATATTCGGGTCTTTCATCTCTTTCACTTTATCGGCAGTTTCATCTGAAATTCCGATAATGACCAACTTTTTCCCGAACTTTTTAGCGAATTCGTTTAATTCAGGAATAGCTTTCCGGCACGGACCACACCATGTTGCCCAAAAGTCAATCAGAATGAATTTACCCTTCAATTTCGGTTGTTGGGAAATCCACTCTTCCACCACAAATTCCGGGGCTTTCTTATTCAAAAAAGAGTCTGCCCATAATTTTTTTCCGTTATTGGACTCTTGTCCAAAGACGTTTGACAGGGTCAACGTCATTACGATACATACAATTAACTTCATCATTTTTTTCACTATTTTAAATTAACATCCCAATTTTCAAACATTTATACTCGTTCCCGTTTCAGCAGGAATAACATCACCATTTCCCCCTTCAACTCGTTTCGCAGGAATTTCAATCCTCGTGAAATATGAGTCTTTACCGAATTTACACTAATTCCCATCACGTCAGCCACGTCCTTGTATGTTTGGCCTTCAACAAAACATTTCATCAGTACTTCCCGTTGTTTTTCAGGCAATTCGTCGAGTTTCTCGTTCAAGCGGGCCATACGTTGTTCATAATCATCCAATTCCTCATCAGCATTCTGCAACGCCTCAACAACTTCCCGTTCGTTCATAGCCACGACACGCAAATGTTTCAAATAATTCAAGGCGTAATTCTTGGATAAGGTAAACAGGTAGGACTTCAAAGAATAAGAAGTATCCAATTTCTTTTGATTCTTCAACACCACGAGGAACACATCATGCACGATGTCCTTAGCCACCTCTTCGTCGTTCACGTAGCTACACACAAATCCGACCAAATCCCCGAAATGGGATTTAAATAAACTTTCAAAAGAATCACTATTTAAATCATTTCCTATCATGATACGCATATAACTAACACGACCTCTATCTATGCAAAAGTAAACTTTTTATTGAAGACGACAAACAACTGGCCCAATTATAAAATAAACTGTTCTCGCATCAACATGGGAAAAGACACTAGCAGGTTTCAAGGGATTCGAATTAATTTTGTAAATTTGCTGACAGGTGGATAAGGACTTTCCCCGGACAAGGCAAAAAAACAACGTCATAAATCAAAAACAGGCTCGCATGACACACGTTAATATAACATCCCGAAAACTATTTCTTATCCTCTTTTTACTCGTGTTACCGATTGTAATCAAAGCCGAGCAGAAGGGATTGGAGGAACAATTACGAAAAGTCATAGCGAATAAAAAAGCACAAATTGGTATTGCCGTGATCATTAATAGTAAAGATACGATCACGATTAATAATGATGCACGTTACCCGATGATGAGCGTGTTTAAGTTGCATCAGGCTTTAGCAGTTGCCGATTATTGCGAGAAGAAGGGCTTGTCTTTCGATACATCTATTTATATTCGTAAAGTTGATCTGAAAACGGACACGTACAGCCCGCTCCGAGACTTGTACCCGGATGGAGAAATTTCTCTCTCGATAAAAGAATTACTAAAGTACACCTTACATTTAAGCGATAATAATGCCTGTGATATTCTTTTCCTGCAAACTGGAGGCACGGAGGCTACGGATCACTACATCCGCACCAATTTGGGCATGAGACATTTCGCAATCAAAGCCACCGAAGACGAAATGCACCAAGATAAAAACAAATGCTACCTGAATTGGAGTACTCCACTTGAAACGGTAAGAATGATTGAATTACTGTTGAACGTGCCGCTATTCGATGACGAGTACCAAAAATTTATCAAAACGACCATGATGTCCTGCGAAACGGGAAAAGATCGGTTAGCACGCCCTCTGCAAGGAAACAAAGCAATCCTCGGTCATAAAACCGGGACCGGTGATCGGAATGACAAAGGACAAATTATCGGGATAAACGATGTCGGGTTCGTGTACTTGCCCGATGGTCAAAGCTACACGATCGCTGTTTTTATAAAGGACTCAGAAGAAAGTGAGGCCGCAACAGCCCGAATTATCGCAGATATTTCAAAAACGGTATATCGACACGTTACGAATAACAGTCACGAATAAAACCATGAAACACTGAACCACACGACTATTTTCATCATTCACTTGCTTTATGGTTAAGAACTGATAACAGATTACTCCGACCCGAACGAGCCTCGAATATCCCCGCTAAGAAGAAGTAACGACAATTCGGAAACTTTTGCTTGGTAGATAGCGGATAACTTCCGGTCGACGGCATCAATGTAACTACGTTGAAATTCCCTGAATTCGATTCCGGAAAGCGACCCGATCTTATATTTTTCTAAAGCCGCATCCAAATTGGCCTCAGCCACACTAGCACTTTCAATCTCGAAATTTACCATCAGCAGGTTGTTTTCATAGGAATTATACATCAACGCCAAATCTCCCAGTGTTTCTTTTTCCGCCTCCTGATAGGAAAGTTCGGTATTTTCCAATTCCAGTTTGGCATTCTTGATCTTCGTCCGGTTTTGTAAACGGCTGAATATAGGAACATTTAACGAGAATCCCCAGTAAAAACCGTTTGACCGGTTCAACGTGGTACTGGAAGAGGGTGTATCTGTCTTGTTATAGTTGTACCCGGAATTGAAATCTAGCGTCGGGAATAATACGGCACGGGCATTTTTTAAATCCAGCGCGGAAATTTTCTGATCTTTTTTAGCGATCAACAAGGTGGTGTTTCCTTCCAAAGTTTTTTGCTCCAAGGTACCCAATGCCAGTTGCGGCCCCAGCAAGATCGTGTCTTGCACGTAGTTCACCATTTGCAAATCCGTATTCATCAATTTGTTCAACGTGATATAGGCACTTTTTAAAGCCTCCTTTTGCCGCACGTAGGTAGAGCTATCCGTGTTCAAATCAATTTTTGCCTGTTGAGCTTCTAACCCGGATCTATTCCCAATCTTGTAACGTACTCTGGCCTCATCATAACGTTCATTCGAAAGTTCCAAAGAATGACGTGCTGCTATCAACTTATGGTGTTGTACCAGCACGTTATAATAAGCTGCACTCACGTTCAAGATCAAGTTCTCCACGGCTTGCTGCACGGCAAGTTCGCCCATTGCCAATAACTCTTTCTGTTTTTCATGGGTGGTGAACATCTCTAACCCGTCAAATATCCGCCAGTTTAGAGCAACCCCCGCAGTGTAGTTATCCGTTTTTACATCCGACATCTTATTCACCTCTCCCACGCTATTCTCGGTCTTCGTGTCATTTCGGGTCTGTGTCTGTTTCGCAGTCCCTTCCAATGTCGGTAGGAAAGTCGAGTAATTCAAATTATTCTTATCCATCCGAGCCTCGTTCCTGATGATTTTAATGGAAAAATTTGATTTCAAGGCTTTTTCCAAACATTCATCCAAACTTACACGTTGTGCGGAACAATTGAAAATTGAGAATTGAAAATTGAAAATGAACAATAAAACGATCATTTTCCCTATCCATTTCATATATCGTAAATTCTGTTTTTTCATAATTATTCTTTATTCTACTTGCAAATCTTTCAATTCATTCAATCTTCTATCTCTTCTATTATTTTTACTTTTTTCGAGGAGAGGTAAGTGTAAATAGCCGGGATCACGAAAAGTGTCAACAGGGTGGAACATACCATACCCCCCACTACAGCGATACCCATGGCAACACGGCTCTCAGCTCCCGCACCCGTGGCCATTGCCATCGGAAGAATACCTAACACGGTAGACAAACTCGTCATCAGGATCGGACGTAAACGAGACACGGCCGAATCCTCGATCGCCTCACGCATGGACAAACCGGCTAACTTACGCTGGTTGGCAAATTCCACGATCAAGATACCGTTCTTCGAAACCAACCCGACCAACATGATGATACCGATCTGGCTGAAAATGTTCATGGTCTGCCCAAAATACCACAAAGCAACCATAGCCCCGATCAATGCCAACGGAACGGTAAACATGATGATTAACGGATCACGGAAACTTTCGAACTGCGCAGCAAGTACCAAATAAATAAATACCAACGCCAACATGAAAGCGAACATCAAACTGGAAGAACTTTCCACGAAGTCCTTGGATGTTCCAGATAACGTGGTTTTAAAGTCATCGCTCAATACCTCTCCTGCAATACGATCCATCTCTTCCAGTCCTTGAGAAAGGGTCACGCCTTTTGCCAGTCCGGCAGAAACGGTTGCTGACACGAAACGGTCATAACGATATAACTGTGGCGGCATGGAACTTTCGGACGTTGTGATCAGATTATCCAGATGAATCAAGTCGCCATTGTTATTCCGCACGTATATTCCTTTCAAGTCACTCGGTTTGTTTCGATCTTGACGCTCCAACTGGGAAAGTATCTGGTACTGTTTTCCATTCATGATGTAGTAACCCACCCGTTGCTCACTCATGGTCAACTGAAGTGTTCTGGCAATATCCTGCACGGAAACCCCCATACTGGCAGCCTTGTCCCGATCAATATTAATGGTCAACTCCGGTTTCGTGAACTTCAAATTCAAATCAGATGCCGAAAATACCGAACTCTTGTTCACCTCGTCCATGAAAATAGGTAATATCGCCTTCAAATCATCCAGATTTTTCGCTTGGATTACGTATTCCACCGGAAGTCCTCCCCGCCGGCCACCGAAGGTCTGTTGCTGGGAAACCAACGTTCGGCCTCCTGTAAACTGACGCACGTCTATAGCTAACTCGTCGGCAATCTCCTGTTGAGTCCGTTTCCGCTTGTCTGCATCAACCAACCACAATTGCAAGCTTGCCCGGTTTGTTTGTCCTCCCCCGATGAATTGAATCACTTTCTCTTGTTCCGGCACGGTTTGTTCCACAAAGGTTGAAATTTCATCCGCGTAACGGGCCATATACTCGTAGGTAGCTCCTTCCGGAGCGACAGAATTCAAACGAATATTCGAACGGTCCTCCAAAGGTGCCATTTCCGAGGGAATCAATAACCACAGGAAATAAATAGCTACACCGGAAGCCCCGAGTATAATGATTGACCAATAACGGACTTTCAAGAATCGCTGTAACCAACGACGGTACACCCGGTTCATTCCCTCGAAAAAAGGTTCTGTTTTCCGGTAAAACCAGTTTTGCGTGGCATTCCGGGTCAATAATTTCGTGGAGATCATCGGTGTAAATGTCAACGCCACGAAAGAGGAAACCACTACGGCTCCGGCAATCACCACACTAAATTCACGGAACAAACGCCCCGTGGTTCCTTCCAAGAAAACGATCGGGAAGAACACGGCCACCAACACCACTGTTGTCGCGATAACGGCAAAAAATATCTCGTTTGATCCTTTGAATCCCGCCTGCAACGGGGACATTCCTTGCTCTATTTTCGTGAATATATTCTCCATGACCACAATAGCATCATCAACCACCAAACCGATGGCCAGCACGACAGCCAGCAAGGTCAATATATTGATGGTAAACCCGGCCACGTACATAATGAAAAAGGATGCAATCAATGACACGGGGATTGCCAGAACAGGAATTAACGTCGTCCGCCAACTCCGCAAGAAAAGGAAAATGATCAAAACAACCAAGAGGAAAGCCTCGAAAATCGTGTCCTCCACCTCGTTGATTGAACTCCGGATGAATACCGTGTTGTCGAAAGCTATCGTGGCATCAATATCTTCCGGCAGGTCCTTTTCCAAATCCTGCATCACGAGATAAGCCCGGTCTGCAATATCAATGTAGTTTGCTCCCGGCTGGGGAATCAAAGCACACATCACCATGGGAAGGCCGTTACGTTTGGCTATACTCCGGGTGTTCTCGGCATCCACTTCCGCCACACCAATATCTTTAAAACGGACAATTTTTGATCCTTCTCTCGAAATGACCAGATTGTTGAAATCCTCGATAGACATTAATCGTCCCAAAGTACGAATTGTCAACTCGGTATTGTCTCCTTCCACTCGCCCGGAAGGTAATTCGATATTCTCTTTTTCAACGGCAGACTGCACGTCCATCGGGGTCAACCGATGTGCTGCCAGTAAAGCCGGGTCCATACGCAAACGCACGGAATAACGTTTTTCTCCCCAAATATCCACGCTACTCACTCCGGGGATAGTCTGTAACCGTTCTTTGTAATAGCGTTCGGCATATCCGCTCAGGTCAATCAACGAACGTTGACCACTACGCAAAGAAACAGCAAAAATAGGTTGGGCATCCGCATCCGCCTTGTACACGGTCGGGGGATCTATATCCTGCGGTAACCGACGTAACGTTCCGGAAACTTTATCCCGGACGTCATTAGCTGCCGTTTCCAAATCCACGCTTAATTCGAATTCTATCGTGATCCGGCTTTGTCCATCACGGCTCGTACTACTTAACGAACGGATTCCCTGTATACCATTAATGGCCGACTCCAAAGGCTCGGTAATTTGTGTTTCAATAACATCGGCGTTAGCCCCCCACGAACGAGGTCGACACGGATATTACCGGGGGATCCACGCTAGGGTAATCACGCACGCCTAAATATAGCAACCCGATGGAACCGACAATAACCAAAATCAAGTTTAACACGGTTGCCAGCACCGGACGCTTTATACAGGTTGAAGATAAACTCATACCACTGATTAATTTTAGATTTATGATTTTAGATTTTAGAATCTAAACTCTAAATTTTAAACTCTAAACTTTTTCTCTATTTATTCAACTTGACATTCACGATCATTCCCTCACGCAATTGCATCAAGCCTCCCGTTAACACGGTGTCACCCACCTGTATTCCGGAAGTTACTTCCACGAATTGGGAATCCCTACTGTCTGTTTGCACGGGTACGCTGGTAGCTTTTCTATTTTTTACTACCCACAAACGTTTCCCGTCCATCTCCGGCACGACGGCCTCTGTCGGAACAAGTATATATTTCAAATTCTCAGCTGTCATCAACTCCCCCTTCACGAACATTCCCGCTACCAAATTTTTAGTATTCCGGTAACGAGCCCGCAGATTTATGGTATGAGTAGCCACGTCCGCCTGTGGATCAACAGCATACACTTCTGCCTCGATCTGATGTTCCATCCCGCTAGGTTGGAAAGTAAGTTTTCTACCCACTAAAGGCAGGTCAATATATTTTTCAGGAATAGAAAATTCAATTTTTAAATAAGAATTATCAACAATCGTGGACACCTTAGTACTCGGTTGCAAGTAACTCCCCTCACTCACGAAACGAAATCCCATTCGACCGTCAAAAGGAGCCCGGATTTCAGTTCGAGCAATTTTAACCTTTAATAATTCAATATCAGCCAGATTCATATTGTACTCGGTCTCCAACTGCTGGAATTCTTCCACGCTGATGGATTCCCGCTTTAATAGTATCCGCTGTCTTTCCAATTTGGCTGCCAATAATTCTTTTTGGAATTCGGCACGAGCGAGTTGAGCCTGCAAATCCGAATCATCCACTTTCACTAACAAGGTTCCTTTCTTCACCAACGTCCCTTCTTCAAAAGCGATCTTCACAACTTTACCGGCTGTTTCCGAAACCAGTTCGACTTCTTCATTTGCAACCAATAATCCCGTTACGGGAATTCCATTACCGGAAGTTGACATAGATGCCACGATCCCCGATACCGGTAAAGCCCCCCGGTTAGTCGCCTTGGGAGCTGTTGTCGGGGTTGACATCTCTTTATCCGAAGAAAAATCCAAACGAGGGATCACGATTGCTCCCACGATCACGACCGGAATTCCAATTTGTAAAACTCTCTTTAAACCTTTGTTCATATTTTAAATCATTACATACCAAAAATGCCTGTTTCAGCAAAGCTTAGACAAGTATTCACAACACTGTTGTTATGACATCAAATATCCCCAAAAGTTTATCAACAAACCGTTAATAGTTTGTTAAAATAACGAGATGTTTTAGATATTTTATTTAAAACCAATGCCGCCATTTAAACACGATGAAACCGAACACGGAAAAGAGTATCGAGATAACAATCACGATCAAAAATCCATAAGGATTTTCCTCCAAAGAATTCGGAACATTCATCCCGTACAAACTAGCAATCAAGGTCGGTAACATTAATATAATCGAGATGGACGTCATCCGTTTCATCACGATATTCAAATTATTGGAAATCACCGAAGCGTAGGCATCCATTGTACCGCTTAAAATATCACTATAAATACGGGCCGAATCCTGAGCTTGCCGCAATTCGATCTCCACGTCCTCCACCAAATCCTCGTCGAAGAATTGCCGCTGCACTTTCAAGGTCTTCATTTTGATCAACAAGTTGTCATTCCCACGCAAAGAAGTGATAAAGAATACCAACGATTTCTCGATTTTCAGCAACCGTTGTAATTCTTCATTCCGGATGGAACGTTCCAATTCGACCTCTGCCATGTGCATTTGGGCGTTGATTTGTTTCAAGTATTTCAAATACCACACGGAGGCAGAAAGAAACAAACGGAAAACAAGATCCCAATTATTGGCAATCTCCAAGTTTTTACGAATCACGTAATTGATGAAATCAGGTATCATTTCTGTCTCGTAATAGCACACGGTTACGAACATATCCTTCTTCACGATAATCCCCAAAGGCACTGTGATGAAAGGAATACTTGTATCTACCGACTTAAAGGGAATACGCAGGATCATCAGCGTCCATCCATCCTCTACTTCCAAACGGGAACGCTCGTCCACGTCTTCAACGTCATCTATAAAAGCCTCCGGAACTCCCATTTCGTCGATCAGGTAGCGAAGATCGTCCTGAGTGGGTGAAACAACATTAATCCAGCAATTGGGTTCCCATACTTTCTTTTCCACGAACCCTACTTTACCCATTAGGAAAGTTCTCATAATAATCCTCCTTCAATTTATGAATAGAGGCATTTATCGAAAACCCCTATTCAGATTAATACTGTTGATGATAGTCGTCCATATCTTGTTCTATGAATTTTGCCACAAAAGTAATCTTTTTATTGTAAAACAGCAATTATTTCTTTAAATCGATGAAGACCGGAAGATGATCACTGTATCCTCCAATGTAGTGAGGCCCCCGATAGGTCGGTTTCGGACGAACACCGAAAGTCCCTCGCTCTTCTTCAAGTAGAAAATCCGCATCATAGATACCCATTCTTCGGGACACCTGCAAACCAGCTTCCCCGTTCAACAGGTTCCCGGAAACGATGATGTGATCCAGCGTCTGCCACTCTCCCTTGTAACGATAACTACCATAGTTTTTTCCTAGCAAGTAATACCCGGTGTTGTAAAAGTTTTCAGATTCAATTGTCCCGGATTCCGGATTTCGAGTTTTCAATGTCTTTTGCGCAGATGTATTCGCCCGTCCGTTCAAATCTCCCAAAATCAAAATCATGGCCCGGGGATGAATATCCTGTATAGAATCCACCTTCTGCCTTACGACGGATGCTGCTTTTACCCGTTTCCATTCACTTTTCGCCTCCCCACCACGCATAGAAGGGAAATGACAAACAAAAACATGAAGAGTATCGTTTGGGGCCAATATACCCTCACAATAAAGTATATCCCGGGTGGTCTCCCCGCTTTTTAAGTGGACAGGAAAGAAAGCGTTATGCAATAGCCGAAATGAATCTTTCCGGTAGAGTAAAGCAACATCAATTCCCCTTGTATCCGGGGAGTCGGTATGTACAATACCATAATTACCATCCGCCAACACCGTTTTGTTTACCAAGTCTGAAACAACATTCCGATTCTCCACCTCGCTCAAGCCGATGAGTAGCGGAAACTTTCCCGCCCCGAGACCGTTTAACACTTTCGAGATATTGAGTAACTTTCGGGTATAACGTTCCCGATTCCAATGCTGTTTTCCCCAGGGAGTAAAATCGTCATCTGCCATCAGCGTGTCGTTTCGGGTGTCAAATAAATTTTCCGTATTATAAAACACGACTCGTTCCCGCGTCCCCATCTGGGCATATGAAACACAGGAGACACACAATAAAAATATCTCGATACAGGTCTTTAGAAACATCACTAGAGTAAAATAAGATGCTTCTCCAACAAAGCAATAATTTTACTCCTTAATAAATTTGCATTGATCGGTTTTGCCGTGTAGCCGTCAAACCCGCTAGCCATGATTTTTTCTTCATCAGAAGCATAAGCATAGGCTGTAACCGCAATCACGGGAACCGTGCAGGAAATCTTGCGGATTTCCTGCACGGCTTGAAAACCATTCAACTCCGGCATATTTATATCCATTAAAACCAAATGTGGATCGTGTTCTTTAAACAATTCAACGGCCTCCCGGCCATTCCACGCATGTATCAATTGATAATCCTTTTTCAATATGGATTCGAAAAGCATGTAATTACTCGGATTATCTTCAGCAACCAGTATCTTGAGTTTATTTTTCTCGACTACTTGCTGAACGATTTTCTCTTCCTTTATTTCTTGACAACGCAATTTTACAGCCACGTAAGGAATCGTAAACCAAAAAGTTGTTCCTTGTCCTACTTCCGATTCCACCCCGATCTTACCGCCCATCCGTTCCACGATCGTCTTACAGATAGACAAGCCAAGCCCTGTTCCCTGTGCAAAATTGTTCAACTTCACGAATCGTTCAAACACAGCGTCTTTTTTATCTGCATCAATACCACATCCCGTGTCAGACACATAAAAATAAAGAGAGTCTTTCTCCAAAAGATGATAACCGAAACGAATCGTTCCTTCTTTCGTGAATTTTATCGCATTATTGAGCAGATTGGTAATCACTTGTGTTAATCGATTTTTCTCTGAACGGATACAACATTCCGGAAGATACTCGTCAAATTCAATTTCGACCTTTGCGGAAGTCAGTCGTAAACAAGAGGTTTGTTCTAATCCTCGCATCAAAGCGTTCAAGTCAAATTCCGAATAAGCAAACTCAATCGAACCGGACTCAATCTTGGAAAGATCAAGAATATCACTAATTAATTGCAAAAGTAAGGTGTTATTATTCTCGATAATATTAATGTATTCCCGTTTTTCCTCTTCAGTTTCCGTCGATGCCAATATATTAGAGAATCCAACGATAGCATTCAACGGGGTACGAATTTCGTGGCTCATGTTAGCAAGAAAGGCTGATTTTAACCGGTTGGATTCTTCCGCATGTTCTTTCGCATCACGCAAAGCCAGTTCCATCTGTTTTCGAGTGGTAATCACAACCGAAGATCCCACCAAAGATAAAGGTTTCCCATTTTTATCCCACTGATCCACGGTAGCCTGAGCCTCTACCCATTCGTAAGAATAATGATGTTCTCTTTTATCCAATACCCGGTATTCCTCCCTGATCTTGGCTACTTTCCCGGCAATTAAAGCCGAATAAGCCGCTTTTACACGTTCCCGATCGTCTTTGTGTATCTTTGAAAAATATTGTTCTTCAGGAACCGCTAAAGAATCCTCATTATCAGTACAATGTTTTAGTTCAATTGGACGATTCACATCACACAAGACGGTATGTCTTTCCAAATCCCAACGCCAAGGAGTTATATTCGCCACGTCAAGAGCCATTGACAATTTATAGTTCACAGATTCCAACATGGATCTTGTTTTCCGCAAATCAGTAACGTCCACACAAAAAATATCGACCATTCCTTGTTCCGTGGATGCGATATTTATTATTTCATAGTATTTCTGTGTTGCACTGTAATAATATTCAAAGGTAAATGACTTTTTCTCGATAAACATTTTTTTGTACAACACGACGAACTCGTTATATCGACTTCCCCGTAATTCACTACCTTTTTTACCTACCACCTTCTCCGCTTTGGCAAAACATTCTTCAAACATCGGGTTTACTTCTTCCACTTGATAATCCACGACATCCCCTTTGGCATTATAAATCAACCGATGTTTCATGTAAGCCAACGGCATATTCGTGAAAAGCGCTTTATATTTTTCCAAAAGAACCAACTCCCGATCGTGTAACACTCTCTCTTTTTTCAACAACCGTAACCGTATCCATAACAGATACGTGATAAATAGTAATACGATAATGGCTAGTAACATATAACGAGCCTGCTCCCAAAATCCTTCCGGAGCAAATAAATAAACCGCATTATCCGGATACAAAGAAGTCGGGATTCCGGCCTTCTGAAGAATCGGATAAGAGAGATAATAATTCGGTTTTCCCGCCACTTGCAAAGGAATATCTTTTGCCTCCTTTCCATCCAAGACCTCCCTTAACGTCCGCATGACCGTATGTGCAAAATCTTTGCCCAAGTAGAAATATCCTCCAGCCATATCCCCGTCATAGATTCCATTATCTTCCAACGTGAAGACCGGGTGATTATCGAAATAACTGATAGCTTTATGGTTGTTCGTGGACAAATATTTATTTCCGGCAATTTCCTTACGTTGGACCCATGAAAAATAAAGTAACCCGACCTCATTCACGTCATATGAATAAATGGAATCCAGCATTTGATCCATATTTATCTGCCCTTCAATAAAATAAGACACATCCAAATCCGGAAAATATGTCTCGCACACGTGTCTCATTTTCTCCCGTATCTGCGCACTCACGTAGTGTCTATCCGATATCAAGACAATCTTCTTCATGTTCGGGAGCAATCGTTTCATTTCGTCAATCGTTTCACGGATATAAACGGGACACTCGATAAGAGTAACATTCAATCCGTTCAATTTATCCTGTAAAGGGATAATATCCTTCGGGTTGATCTCTTCTCTTTTCAACATGACATCCAACGGACTGACATAATCTTCCCGCACACAAAGAATAACAGGAATATCTTTCCAGATTCCTTTAAAAACATCCTCGAACACGCACCAGATACTATTTCCCAACATGACAATACACCTGGGAGCGGTATCATATTTTGCCAAAATATAATCCCTCCTTTTCTGCAATCCCGCCATACTATCCACCAAAAGCATGTCCAAGGATTCAACCCAAATATCTTCTTTTATCGAATGATCTTTCCGTATACTGTCGATAGCGTGGTTTGCCCACACGTCAGATTCTGCATAAGAATTCAGAATTAATATATACCCTCGATCATGGATATTCGCTTTTGTCAAAAAAACATGACAACAACAAATAAACAATAAGCTTATCCGCAAAACATTTTTCGTCGACATGACAATTCCCTTTATACAAATATTGTACAAAGGTATAAAATCTATTTATGAACCCATCCTATTTTGCTCGAATTCGGCAATATATTAATTAGTCATTCCCTGCAACTCTTCCCAATATTCCAAAGCCCGTCGAGTATGAGGGATCACGATGGTTCCTCCCACCAGATTGGCAACAGAGAATATTTCGAACAACTCTTCCGTGGTTACCCCATACTGATGACATTTTTCCAAATGATATTTGATACAATCATCACAACGCAACACCATTGACGTCGCTAATCCCAGCATTTCTTTTACTTTTGAGGATAAAGCACCATCCATATATGTATTGGTGTCCAGATTATAGATCCGTTTGATCACTTTATTATCGGCAGCCAGTATTTTCTCGTTCATTTTAGCCCGGTATGCCCGGAATTGCTCAACCATTTCACTCATAATTGTACATTTTACAGCTAAACAAATAATTTCAATATATCGTTGATGTTCGCAAACAACAGCAGAAACAACAGGAAAAACATTCCCACGATCTGGGCGTTCTCCATAAATTTCTCATTCGGCTTACGACGTGTTATCACCTCGTAGAGCAGGAACATCACGTGACCTCCATCCAATGCCGGAATAGGCAAGAGATTCATTACGCCCAGAATAATAGACAACATAGCCGTTAATTCCCAGAAAGCCCGCCAATCCCACACGCTGGGGAATATGTTCCCGATAGAAATAAATCCTCCCACGGACCTGAAAGCTTCCGGGTTTTTAAATAATTTGAATTGTTTCAGATAGGATTTGATCCAGTCAAACCCCATATTAATTCCCGCAGGAATAGCACCAAAGAAGGAATATTCTTTCACGGCGTACTCGAAATCGTTTATCACTTTCGGATACACCCCAATCACTTTACCACTTCCGAGAACAATAGGGATAGAAAGGGTATCACTTCCACGTAAGACTTTTACATTCAATATACTGTCCCGGTGTGAACGAATCAAATCAATATACTCGTCATAGAAAGTAAACGAATGCCCGTCTAATTCCAACACCCGGTCTTCTTCCAGCATTCCGGCATTCCGGGCAGGCGATTCATCGGCAAACCCTTGTATCGAACCGTCATATTTATAACGAGGTGTCAGTAAAGCTATCCGCTTAAACCCTTTCGAGGAATAGGCCAGCATCTCCCCGATTAGCGTAGAAGGAAGATTTATATTCATCATTTGACCATCCCGCATAACCTGTATAGTCTTCGGGTTCTCCATTAAAATATACCCCGGAATTTCAAAGAAATTCTCTACTTTTTTATTGTCCAAGGATAATATCATATCTCCATTTCGCAACCCGGCATCAAGCAACAAAGAGTCGCATACAACTCCATATTTCGCATTCTCGGTAGGCAAGTACTGCTCTCCCCATGCGTAAAGAATCATAATGTAAATGAAAAACGCCAGGATAAAATTAACAAGTACCCCACCGATCATGATGATCAATCTTTGCCAAGCCGGTTTGGAACGAAACTCGTAAGGTTTTGCCGGTTCTTTCATTTGCTCCAGATCCATGGACTCGTCAATCATTCCTGCAATCTTCACGTATCCGCCAAGAGGCAACCATCCCATCCCGTATTCAGTTTCTCCCCTTTTAAAACGAAACAGGGAAAACCACGGGTTGAAGAAAATAAAAAACTTCTCCACTCGTACTTTAAATATTTTTGCCGCCACGAAATGCCCCAACTCATGCAACATAACCAGAATCGAAAGGCTCAACAAAAACTGCAATATCTTTACTAATACATCCATATACCTATTTTAGATTTTAAATTTGAGATTTTAGATTGAGAAACTCTTCTTTTGCTATTCGTCGACCCTCTTGGTCAGAAGCGATATAATCTTCCAAAGTAGGTTGGACAATATAACTCACTTTTTCCATCGTTCGTTCAATCACATCCGACATGGCCGTGAAAGAAATTTCATCTTTCAAAAAGGCTGCCACCATAATTTCATTGGCCGCATTCAACACACAGGGGGCATTCCCTCCTCGATTCATGGCCTCGTAAGCCAATCCCAGATTCCGGAAAGTCGTTACATCCGGTTTTTCAAACGTGAGATCAGGATAAATACCAAAATCCAAGCGCGGTATCTCCGAATGTACCCGTTCCGGGTAAGTCAGTGCATACTGGATCGGTAAACGCATATCCGGAACCCCCAACTGTGCTTTTATATTTCCATCCTGAAACTGAACCATCGAGTGGACAACGGATTGCGGGTGTACTAATACCTCTATTTGTGAAGGTTTTACCCCAAACAACCACTTTGCCTCGATCGCCTCGAAACCTTTGTTCATCATGGATGCGGAGTCAATAGTAACCTTTGCCCCCATGCTCCAATTCGGATGTTTTAATGCCTGTGCTGCCGTTACGGACTTCAAATATTCATAATCCCGTCCTCGGAAAGGTCCCCCGGACGCCGTTAATAATATCTTCTCCACCGGATTGTTATGTTCGCCCACTAAACACTGGAATATAGCCGAGTGTTCGGAATCCACGGGTAATATCGCTACCTTGTATTCCTCAACCAACCGGTTAATTAAATCTCCGGCAACAACTAAGGTTTCCTTATTAGCCAGAGCAATCGTCTTACCCGCCTTAATCGCATTAATCGTGGGTAACAACCCGCTATACCCAACCATGGCTGTAACAACCACATCAATCGTGGATGTTTGCACGACTTGAGCAATGGCTTCACTCCCGGCATATACCTTTATATCCTCGTCCTTCAACAACTCAGTTAACTCGGAATATTTTGCTTCATTTCCGATCACAACCATGTTAGGCTTAAACTTTCTGGCTTGTTGTGCCAGTAATTCCACCTGATTATTTGCCGTGAGAACTTCTACATTAAACCGCTCCGGATTAGCGTCAATCACCTGCAATGCCTGCGTTCCGATTGACCCGGTAGATCCCAATATTGCGATATTTTTCATTTCAAAACAATCTCCAAAAACACTATTTGCGAATCATTTAAACTTAATGAATGTTTCCGGATTCAATGCTTTTCCCGCTTGCCACAACTCAAAATGCAAATGCGGTCCGGTTGTCTCTTCGCCCGTGTTCCCTACCACTGCAATCGCCTCTCCCGCACGGACAAAATCTCCCTGCTTTTTCAACAATACCGAATTATGCTTATATACTGAAACCAGATTCCCATTATGCTGTACTTGAATCACGTAACCCGTCTTAATTGTCCAATCCGTGAAAATGACCACGCCATCCAGCACGGACAAAACATTTGAATTTTGCTTGGCCACCAAATCCACCCCGTAATGACGAGTCGTTTCATCAAAATGATTGGTTACCACCCCATCCAATGGTGAGAAGAAATGATAAAAATCATCATCGGAAGAACTGACATGCCCAAGGGTTAAATTGTATTTTTCTTCTTTTTCCACGATTTCCCGAAAACCGGCCTCTTCTTCCGACATACCTAACATTGAAGTATCATAGGTTACCTTCACATTCTGTTGCATCGACACGAAACTCGTCGTGTCCAAGTTTTCGTCTCTCAAAATAGTTTGTATGGAATGAAGAAAACGATCCTTCTTCTGCACTTCATTCAATAGAGAATCAACCCGTAAAGCGTTTTGTGTAATCTGACGTCTCAACTGTTGACTCGGGTAACCCGGGATGAACTCCCGCAAATTCGTGAAAGCAATCAGCATGATCGTCAATATAATCAAGACGACGGCTAATGTACTTAATGCCGTGAGAACATGTAACGGAGAGAGCCGAAGGTGCATTACCTCCTCGTAAGTAGACTCGTTAAATATCGTCAACTTATAGCGATTCCTCAGCTTATTCCAATATTTTCGTTTTTTACTGCTCATCCAATTATTTTTAGCCTTCAAAAATAGTATAAAAATCCAACTTTCCCAGCCAGAGGATTCATAAACTTTATCGTGGCAATTGAAAAATGAGTCAGCTCTTGAATCAATTCGTGGTTTTGATAATCTCCGGGTATTGATAGATTCGCAAATTAAAATAAGGAATCACGGCTAACAGGTGATCGAATATGTCGGCCTGCACCTTTTCATACGCCACCCACTCTTGTTTTCGGGAGAAACAATACACCTCTAAGGGAATGCCTGTTGCTGTCGGCTGTAATTGCCTAACCATGTATGTCATACCCATATTTAGATCCGGGTTTGCCTCCAGCTTACGTACCGCATATTGCCGGAATATGCCTAAATTAGTCAACCTTCTCTCGTCCAACACGTCAGATTTTCCTTTATTCTGCTCGTTTAACTTCGGCAACATATCTTCAATATACCCTTTCAAGACATTCGATTTCCGTAAAGTATCGATTTCCTCATCCGAAAGGAAATGAACAGAGAGCATATCTATATTAATATAACGCATGATCCGACGACCGGCAGCCTCCTCCATTCCCCGCCAGTTCGTGAAAGAAGCGGACACTAACTGATAGGTGGGAATCGTCGTGATCGTCATATCCCAATTTTGTACTTTCACTGTATACAAGTTGATCTCCAACACCGTCCCGTTGGCATTATTGCTCGGCATCACGATCCAGTCCCCGATACGCACCATCTGATTGGCCAGTAATTGAACTCCGGCCACAAAACCTAATATCGCATCTTTGAATATCAACATTAAAACCGCAGCAAACGCCCCCAACCCGACCAGTAAATTACGAGGGGACTCCCCGATAAACTCGCTAATAATTGTAATGATAATAGCTGAAATCACGAAAATTTTAATCACCTGCACGAAAACTTTTATCGGACGATCTTTCGCTATCGGGTACGAGTCGTAGATTCGGTTTATCGCATCCAACACGGCAACAATCACGAAACCGGCAACCACGAGTATCCAAGCCACGATAAACCGATGAAAAAGTTCTATATGTTGCCATTTCCCGTACACGATTTTAAAAGCAAAATCTATAAATATAGGTGGTATCAGATTAAATATTTTCTGAAAAACACGCTCCTCGAAAAAAATATCATCCCATTTGGTTTTCGTTCGACGCACCATTCCCCCGATCACCCGGGTTATCCCTTTACGCAGAAAAAATGTAAATAAAAAAGCAATCAGACAAATTACCGCAATCTGCAAGAGGACCTCTACCGCCGAGGCCGTGGAAGGGTCTTTAATACCCAAATTCAACCAAGAAAACCATTTGTTTATATCTATTTTCAATAGCATCATATCTTTCCTAAACTTTTACAAGCGTATACGATAAACAGCCGGATAAGTTAAACCCCATTAACAACGAATCGTTCTAAATAATCTAAAAACCCCTCTATTTTTCCCTATTTTCACACTTAACCCCTAAATTAACGTTAAAGAATTAACGTATCAGAACAAAATTACTTACACTTTGCTATATTTGCAGACACAAACATTAAAACATTAAAATAATTCGTATGGCAAAAAAATTATTAATCGTGTGTGCTTTATTGGCGTTGATCAGCACTAACCTGTTCGCCCAATATGACATGAAGGCACCACTTCCCATGGATCCGAACGTTCGCATCGGGAAACTAGCTAATGGATTGACTTATTACATCCGCCATAACGCGGAACCCAAAGAAAGAGCAAGTTTTTACATCATCCAAAACGTGGGAGCTATCCTGGAAAATGATGATCAAGACGGTTTAGCTCACTTCTTGGAACACATGGCATTCAACGGAACCAAGCATTTCCCGGGAAGAAAAGGTATTACCAACATGTTGGAAAAACACGGTGTTGAATTCGGAAGAAACGTGAATGCTTACACGGCACAAGACGAGACAGTTTACAATATCAGCGAGGTTCCTACAACCAATCCTGATTTATTAGATACTTGTCTACTCGTACTTCACGACTGGTCACATTATCTTTTATTAGTCGATGACGAAATCGATGGCGAAAGAGGAGTTATCTCTGAAGAATGGAGAACCAGAAGAACCCCGAGTTTCCGTATCCGTGCCCAAATCATGCCGGTATTACTAAAAGACTCTAAATACGCAAAAAGAGATGTTATCGGTAACTTGGACATTATCAAAAATTTCAAATACCAGACCCTTCGTGATTATTATCACAAATGGTATCGTCCGGACTTGCAAGCAATTGCTGTTGTCGGTGATTTCGATGTAGACCAGATGGAGAAAAAAGTAAAAGAATTATTCTCCAAAATCCCGACTCCGGTGAATCCGGCCGTGAGAGAAGAGTTCACGGTTAACCCTCACGACGATATTTACTTCGTATGCGCAACGGACAAAGAAGTAACTCAATCGTCTGTCAGTGTGTATATCAAATACCCCTCTACCCCGAAAGAAGAAAAGAATCATGAATACCTGAAAAATAGTATTCTTCAATCTTTCTACAATACCATGTTGGGACAACGTGTTTCTGAATTACTTCAAAAAGGCAATCCTCCTTTCATTAACGCACAAGCCGGATTCGGTGGCGGCATTGTAAGAGGATGGAGTACCTATATTATCTCTACCACGGCAAAACCAAATGAAGAAGCAGCAGCACTGGAAGCAATTTATCGCGAAAACGAAAGAGTAAAGAAATTCGGTTTCACGGAAGGTGAGCTTGAAAGAGCAAAAACCAATATGTTAGTAGGTTTGGAATCTGCTTACAAACAAAAAGACAAAACTACCTCCGAAGACTATATCAGTGAAATGCAATCTAACTTCCTTGAGGGAGAACCTATCGTAGATTTCGATTACTATTACAATTTTGCCAAAGCTATTATCCCGACCATCACCGTGGATGAAGTTTCAGCTTTAGCTAAAAAACACCTTAACCGGAAAAACATGGTAATCGTGGCACAAGGCCCGTCTGAAGGAGTTAAACACATCACGAAAGAAGAAGCCATCGCCGTGTTGGACAAAGTTGAGAGTTCTAATTTAGAGCCTTATAAAGACCAAGTAACAGAGGCTTCTTTAATCAACGAGAACTTGAAAGGTTCCAAGATTATCGCTACCAAAAAATTACCGCAATTCGATGCTGAAGAGTGGACTTTGGAAAATGGGGCAAAAGTGGTATTCCGCAAAGCCGACTACGAAAAAGACCAAGTGCAAGTAAGTTCTTACAGTAAGGGTGGTACTTCATTATATGGTATCGATAAATTAGCATCTGCCCAAGTAACAGATCAATTTATCGGAGCTTACGGATTAGGAGACTATGACGCAATAACCTTGAGAAAATTATTAACGGGAAAACAAGCCCAAGCCGGTGTTAGCATTGGCAGTCTTTCAGAATCAGTCGGTGGTGCATCTACTCCGAATGATTTCGAAACCTTGATGCAGCTGATCTACTTGCGTTTCGAGAAACCTCGTTTTGACAAAGAAGTACACAATACCATGATGCAACGTAACTACGCTGCCATCGAGAACTCAGCCAACAATCCTCAAAAGATTATGCAAGACTCTATTAACATGATCATGAGCAATTATAGTCCGAGAACATTGTTGTTTGGTAAAGAATTTTTAGATAAAGTTAGTATTGAACAAATCGAGGAGATCTACCGCGACCGTATCAAAGACATCAGCGACTTTACATTCTTCATCGTGGGTAACATTGATGCAGAAACCGTAAAACCATTGGTTGAAAAATACTTGGGATCTGTAAAATCTTACAACCGGAAAGAAAATTGGGTGGATAACAAAGTGAGAGGACCGAAAGGAAGAACTGAAAAAGTTATTGAATTAGATCTGACCACTCCGAAAGCAACTGTAATCACTAGTTTCTCTAAAGAGATGAAAACAAGCATTCACAACAATCTTTGCTTAAACATCTTAAGGGGAGTTATGGATCAAAGGTACTTGACCAACATTCGTGAAAAAGAAGGAGGAACCTATGGTGTCGGTGTTCAAGCTGGCTCTTCTAAAGAACCGTATGAAAGTTACAGCATGACCATGAGCTTTGATTGCGATCCGGATAAAGCAGAACACTTGAAATCATTAATCTATGCCGAAATCGACAAATTAATGAAGGAAGGTCCGACCCAAGAAGAGATCGACAAGGTAACTACTATCCTGAAAAAAAATAATGAACAAAGCAAACCTCACAATGCATATTGGATGAGTGCAATTCAAACTTATTATCTTCGTGGAATTGATGTTACCGACCCGAAAAACTTCGATAATATTATTGACAAGATCACAACAAAAGACGTGAAGAAATTCACCCAAAAATTATTCAAGGGAGCCGATGTTGTTGATATGATCTTCCAACCGAAATCAAAATAAAATTAGGTTGCAATTTATATAAAAGGAAACGTCCGGGAGTAATTCCCGGGCGTTTTTCATTCATACAGAATTTCAAATTATTTCTCTTCCATCACGCCATCTGCCTTAAACTTAAATTGTTTCGCCACTCTAAAAATAATTTTTTTATTTTCGGGGTACAAAACAACTTTTTGGGTTGAAAGAACATACCGATGACGAACAGCACATTTTCTCACGTTGAAAGATCCAAAGCCCGATAACACCACATACCCCTCCTCTTTTAGCCCTTCTAACATTGTACTGAAAATCTCATCAAATATCATCGCCACATCTTTTTGTGACATACCATTTTTTGGGGCCACAGTTTTAACTATTTCTCTCTTGTCCATATCTAATTGTAAAATGATTTCTCCTCACACAATAAATACTGACTCATGTCAGTTCAACATTTATTCCTAACAAAGTTAGAGATTAAAAGATAAAACACAATATTTTTCATTCAAAATACAACAAAATAGCAAATATTACTACAAAATATTTCCTCCAACAAACCTATTTAACCGAGAATTCCGTTTTTTTTAAAATTACTTAAATAATTTACCAATACTTATTTAAGGAAAAAAGACTATGTAACTTTTGAAAAAAAATCCTCTTGTCCTTTGGAAATTCGAATAGAATGACTATCTTTGCAACCGCAATTGGGAAACACAATTGAAGGATTCAGTAGCTCAGCCGGTAGAGCACAACACTTTTAATGTTGGGGTCCTGGGTTCGAGTCCCAGCTGGATCACAATTCAAATTACATCCGCTATAATAAACAAATTATAGCGGATTCTTTTTTTATACTCCAATGTATACCCAAAAAAGGGAAGGGGATACATGAAATTGCATCAAGACTTTTTCCTTCTTTTTTGATTTTCCATTTCAGCTATTCTTCGATGCTCAAAGACTCGATCTTCAACAAACGTTCCCTAAGACGAGGCATATCTTTCTGCCTGATAGACAAAGTTATCTCACATTCCATCTCAAAATTTCGGGATAAAATGTCCGGTTCTTCTTCTTTCAACACTTTCATCACGTCATTCATCACGACATAAGTAAAACGCACGTGAATAACTTCATCTACGGTACGCTCCACGACCTCGGCATGATTGATCGCATCAGCGGCAGCTTCTTTATAGGCTTGTATCAAACCGGATACCCCTAACTTAATTCCCCCGAAATATCGGATCACCACGATAAGCACGTTGGACAAGTCATTGGAAATAATTTGCCCGAGGATAGGTTTACCCGCCGTAGAAGAAGGTTCCCCGTCATCATTCGCCCGGAAGCGCTCCCGGTTTGCTCCTAGGCAATAAGCATAACAATGGTGTCGGGCATCATAATATTTCATCTTAAGCCCGGTAACAATATCTTTAATCTCTTCTTCGGATTTCACGGGATAAATAAAAGAAATAAAGCGACTGCCTTTTTCCTTGTACAGGCCTTCGGCAATCGCATTTACGGTTCTATATTTATCCTCCTCCATAAGGAACGTGATAATTAGTTACGGCAATAAAGTTTCTTTTGGAGTTCCTCCACTTGAGCCTTAAAAGCACGATCGGTCTCCATCAGATCGGTAACCGCCTTACAAGCATACAACACGGTTGTGTGGTCCTTCTTACCAATTTGTTTACCGATGTATGCCAACGATGCATTCGTGTAAGTCTTGCTGAAATACATGGCCAACTGACGAGCCTGAACAACTTCCCTCTTTCTCGTCTTCTCCTGTAACATTTCGGGCGCCATGTTAAAATGATTACAAATAACCTGCTGAATATGTTCTACAGTCAACTCAACTTTCTGATTCTTCACCATTTTACCCAAAATATCCTTCACCACATCAACTGTCAGATCTTTATGGTTAAATGTAGCCTGAGCCAGTAAAGAAATCATTGCTCCTTCCAATTCCCGCACGTTATTACTTACATATTTACAGATATATTCCA
This sequence comes from Butyricimonas sp., assembly GCA_019423345.1. Taxonomy (GTDB): domain Bacteria; phylum Bacteroidota; class Bacteroidia; order Bacteroidales; family Marinifilaceae; genus Butyricimonas. The sequence goes on from JAHZBN010000006.1 coordinate 60,908, forward strand.
ATACCTCATCCGAGAAGTCAATACCATCTTTATGCGCCTTAAAACGAGCAATTTCCATACGAGTTTCAAAATCAGGAGCTTTTATTTCGGCAGACAATCCCCAACGGAAACGGGAAAGTAAACGTTCTTCCAAACCACTCAATTCAGCCGGTGAACGATCAGATGTCAAAATCAATTGTTTTCCCGATTGATGCAAGTGATTAAATATATGGAAGAATGTATTTTGCGTGGCAGTCTTACCGGCCAACTCATGAATATCATCCAAAATCAACACGTCAATTAACTGATAGAAATGTAAGAAATCATTTATCTCATTTTTGCGTACGGCTTCCGTAAATTGAGTCTGGAAAACATTCGTGGTCACGTACAACACGACCTTGTTGGGATAATTTTGTTTTACCTCCATACCGATAGCTTGAGCCAAATGAGTTTTCCCCAATCCGGATCCACCATATATTAGCAAGGGATTAAAAGCCGTACCTCCCGGATTTTGTGCAATAGCCACGGCAGCAGACTTTGCCAAACGATTACAACTTCCCTCGATATAACTGTCCAACGTGTAGGAAGGATTCAATTGAGGGTCTATCTGCAAACGATTATTATTACGCTCAAAAGGATTTTTAGGGGCAACACGATCCGGTTTACCATTCACGTATATTGTGTTTGGTTCCACCTTTTTCATGTTATTGGAAGGCATCGTTACAGAAAGAGGGTCACGAGGATGGCTCTCTTCTACTACAACCGAATATTCAAGTTTTGCATTCGGACCAATAGCGGTACGAACAGCCTTTCTCAATATATCCACAAAATGCTCTTCCAAACATTCATAAACATATTGACTCGGCACTTGAATTGTCAACACATCATCTTTGAAACTCAATGCACGAATCGGTGCAAACCAAGTTTTAAACGTTCTTGGTAACACCTGCTCCTTGATCAAGTCTAGACATTCCGACCAAACACTTTTACAATCCCTTTTCATTTATCTATTAGTTTATATCCCTATCTTATTTCTAGGAAATGGAATGCTAAATTCGAAAAAAAATCTTGGAAAAAAAATGATGCTTTCACTTGTTTTTTATCGATTCTTGCTTACGTTTTAGATATCAATCTTTTAGACATACATCAATGATAACCAATACTTTAATCCAAAAATAATTCAATTACCAATCGTCTTTTTTACAATAAATTCTTAACATAAACGCAATATTCTAATTAACCTATCATAGGGATAAAGCTTTAGCACCTAAGGAAAAAAAATGAAATACGCTATTTTTTTTGATTCTTAAAATCTGATTTTTATGTTAACAAAATCCAGTCTCCTAAAAATATTATTTAGAACAATTCTAATTTTCAAATAAAGTCAATTTTAACAATATAAGCATCATTATAACGCTTTATAACATCGTCTAATTTCCTTTGGGCAGGTTTCAATTTTTTGTAGCTATCAATGATGTAAAGATATTTGTCCTTATACTTAACCTCCTTCAATCCAGGATTTTGCACATACAACTCAGAATTAATATCCAATCGTTCTGAAGACTCGAAAATCACCACGCCATATTCTTCAAGAGCATTTTTCCCTGAAGAAAAATCAATCAGAGAAAGATTTATAAAGCGTTTCGGATTATACCTAAACTCAACTAATAAACGATTCAAATTTTCACTCACTTGATTCAAATTATAATAGAGATCATTATCATTTAAAAGAGCACCTATCGTTCCCTCTCCTCTATTTATTTTATTCATTATTGAATCGGTTGTAGCCAAAATATAATCCAAACTCATCAACGTCTGGTGTAAACTTGCTTGTCGTAAAGAATCGCTTATCGCAGACACATTACCCAAAATATTAGAAATCTCTTCGTTATTATTTCTCAAATTACCCGTGATGCTATTTACATCCTGCAAGATAGAACTGATTCTTGCGGACTCTCCTTGTATTAAAGTATCCAAATTTCCCGAGGCTCCCTCCAAATTACGTAACGTTCGATCAATACTTCCGAAACTATTACTTAAATTCTTTTTTGTCTCCTCGTTAAACAACCCTTGAACAATTAACATCACTGAATCCAATGATCCCAGCAAACGCTCGGCTTTCTGTTTCAATGGCAACATTTGCTGGCTCACCTGCTCCATAAGTCCACGCTCCACCTGGGATCGCAAGGTATCTCCACTTACCGCAAACACGTGGGAATCTCCCGGTACTAAAGCAACAACTTTTGACCCCATTAAATCAGCACTCTGAATCATGGCCAGCGTATTTGATGGCAGCTCCAGCCCTTTATCCACAGAGAACTTCACGAGTACCCGATCGAACCGTTCTCCCGTAAATTGAATCGAAATTACTTGTCCGACCTGATATCCTCGGTAAATAACACCACTAGACACTTTCAATCCTTCTACACTATCATACACGCCATAAAATGTACTTTTGGATTCAAACAAGGACGAACCTTTCAAGAAATTTATTCCCCAAATCAAGATAAAAACCGCAGCCAACGCAGTTAGGGCTAATTTCGCTTCTCTTCTTATTTTCATGAGCATTATTTTATTTCTTCATTTATTTCTTCTGTTCTAACTTTCTTGCCTCTACCACGGTAATTTGTTTTCCTTTATAAACAGCAATAACAAAACAATCCCTTACCATTTTCCGAACTTCTTGTTGAAACTCTAACGCTTTCTCGTAACTCGAAGTTTTCTTCACGTAATACCGGTAACGGTCTGTTCCCTTTAGCTCCTCCACCTTGTCTTTCAATTTTAGATATCGAAGATCTTTTATTTGTGTCTTGGAAGAGGCAACTTGTATAGCATAAAACAAATCATTCTTACCAGAAACCGTTACACTCTTCTCTACTTCTTTCTTTTCTACCGTGGAAGTTTTCTGGTTTTGCTTTTGCACCTGCGGAGTCTGCTTTTGTATCACTTTTTGTTCATCCTGCCCACCGGTCAACACGACACTGTTACGTTCCACGTTATTCTTATAGGCCTGAAAAGCCGTAAATATAGCCCGGGCAATATTCGTTTGTCCCGATTCAGACGTTAAAATCTTTTGATCATTCGGATTCGAAATAAAACCGGTCTCGATCAGAACAGCCGGCATCCCCACGTCCATCAACACGATAAATCCCGCTTGCCTTACTTCCCGATCCGGCATACGAGTTCTAGCAATTAACTCCTTTTGTATAGGTGCGGCAAACTCCATACTATTCTTCAAATGGCTATTCTTCAAAAAATTAAACATGATATATGACTCTGCCTTTTTCGGATCAAAACCATCATATTTCACAGAATAATCCTCTTCGTAATGAATAGCCTCGTTCTCTTTCATGGCAACCTGAAAACTGGCCTCCGACTTATGCAACCCCAGCACGTATGTTTCCACGCCTCTTACGCTTGATTTAGAAAACTTGTTCACATGAATGGATATAAATAATTGCGCTTTGGCCTTATTCGCAATCCGTCCCCGTTCTCTCAAATCCACGGCGACATCTTTTGATCTCGTGTACACAACCTTCAAATCAGGATAGGCACTCTTCACCATTTTCCCCAATTTCAAAGCGATTGCCAACGTTATATCTTTTTCTCTCAGCTTTCCACTGATGGCCCCCGGATCTTTTCCTCCATGTCCGGCATCAATACAAATACAATTAATTTTACCCAAAGCCTCTTGTGCAATCAAAGAATTTGAACCTTCTAATAAAAAGATTACCAACAAGAAACATATGAACCTGCACTGATTTATCATGTATTTAAAACTTTTTAAAAAGAATCATGAGCATTAACAACCATTATTTCTTACATTTGCAAAGCAAAAATGCAATATGCGTGATGCAATAATTAGTCACAAAAATAATTATAAAATTGCAAGTTAGATTATATACAGGGCTTTTTATTAAGAAATGTATCATTTTAACAATGATCGCCCTGCCCATAATACTCTCATCGAATGGCTTGGCGTCCGAGATTATTTTCGGACAAAATCTCTTTATCACGGCCATTGACACAACGGGACAACCCGGTGATAGCATTCGTATCGTTTACGATTCTGCAGGAATCCCGATAGACACTATTCGTAAGGATTCCACACAATCCAAACCTCTATTCGACGACCTGATCGATTATAACGCAGACGATTCTGTCAGATTTTCAATACAAGAGAAAAAAGTATATCTATACGGAAATGGTTTCGTGAAATACCTCACGACAGAGTTAAGAGCCGATTACATCGAGCTGGACATGGATAAAAAATTAGCCATGGCAACCGGAGTACCCGATTCTGTCGGCAAATTAAAAGGGACACCCAAATTTAAAGATGGTGGTCAGGAATTTGAAAGTACTGAATTACATTATAATTTTGACACGAAAAAGGGGTACGTAACCGAGATTATCACCCAGGAAGGAGAAGGTTATATTCAAGGGAAAACGACCAAAAAAATGAGTGACTCAGTCTATTGCGTGAAACACGGTATGTACACGACCTGCGACGAACACGACCATCCTCACTTTGGGCTAAACATGAGCAAGGCGAAAATGATCAAAGACAAAAAGATATTCGTCGGTTTCACCAATTTGGAATTGGAAGGAATTCCTTTACCGATCTTTATCCCTTTCGGCTTTTTTCCGATCACGAAAAAAGCCACGTCGGGAATTATCATGCCCACTTACGGAGAGGAACGAATGAGAGGATTTAACTTGAGGGGAGGTGGATACTATATTTATATCAATGACTATATTGATATGAACATCACCGGGGACATTTACACCAACGGTTCTTGGGGGTTACAATACGCGACCCAATACCGTAAAAGGTACAAATTTAACGGAAATCTGAACTTCACGATCAGCAAAAACTATGTCAGTGAAAAGGGGTTGCCTGATTATCAGGAATCATCTGACTGGTCTGTACGCTGGACCCACACGCAAGATGGGAAAGCAAACCCGTACAGTTCATTCTCAGCTTCCGTGGATATGTCATCCGCTAATAACAACTACTATAATGCCAACACGGTGGACGGAATTGCCAACCAAAGAAAGCAATCCAGTATTTCGTGGAGTAAAAAATGGCCGGAAAGCCCGTTCAGTTTGAGTGGTTCATTCAATCATAGCCAGAATAGCCGGGATTCCTCTATTGCTATAACATTACCGAATTTGAGTCTCCGAATGACACAAATCTATCCTTTCCGTAAAAAAGGGAAAAGCGGTGAAATGAAATGGTATGATAATATTGGTGTATCTTATTCTGCCGAATTAAGAAATAGTATCCAAACCAAAGAAGACAAGTTGTTCAAATCTTCTTTTGAAAGAGACTGGAGTAATGGATTTAAACACAATATTCCGATCAGTTTACAATTTAAGATTGCCAAGGACGTGACCTTCACTCCTTCTTTAAATTACAACGGTTACTTGAACCTCAAAACCATTGAAAAAATATGGATCCCGGACACGAGTGCTAACGGTGGGCAATTTATCACACGGGATGTCCCCGGGTTGAATTACTCGCACGATTATTCAGCCAGTGGATCAATCGGGTATACCCCAACCATATATGGTATGTTCATGTTCAAACCGGGGTGTAAAGTCGTTGCCATCCGGCACATGATACGTCCTTCCATATCGGCATCCTATACCCCCGCTATCAAACCCTTAGGTAACTACAAAAAGAGCTACTTCGATGGAGAAAAAGAGGTTGAATATGACATTCACGAAGGTTTAACCTATCGTCCGAACACTACTGGTGGCAAACAATCCGGGAGTATTAGTTTCAGTTTGGATAACAATGTCGAAATGAAAGTCCGAAATGACAAGGATACAACCGGAGACGAAGAATTCAAAAAAGTAAAACTTTTGGAAAGTTTCAGAATTTCAACATCTTATAATCCTTTCGCTGATAGTATGAACTTTTCAAATATCTCCATAAGCGCACGTACCAAAATATTGAATAACAAAGTAGATTTGAATTTCAGTGGTACCATTGACCCTTACGCAATAGATACAAATAATGTAAGATATAATAAATATCACGGAAAACTAGGACGTTTAACCAACGCAACAATCTCTACCAATTTTAGTTTTTCCGCAGATAACGGACAAAATAAAGAAAAAAAGAATGACCTAGTAGGAGGGTTTTACGATGATTACATGGATTTCGATGTTCCTTGGAATATAAGTATCAGTTACAATTTTACCTATTCAAGGCCCAGTCCTTATAGAAGTCCAACGATTAGTCAGATTGTTAACTTCTCGGGAGACCTCTCGTTAACCCCCAAATGGAAGATAAACTTTCAATCGGGATATGATATTAAAAACAAAGAAGTAACTTCAACCAGCTTTGGTGTCACGAGAGACTTGCATTGTTGGGAAATGACATTCAACTGTATGCCGTTCGGACAGCACCAGTCTTACAACTTTGAAATTCACGTCCGATCCTCTTTATTGAGGGATTTGAAATTAACCAAACGAGATTCTTGGTATGATCGAAGACTTTAATCAAATAAATAACGAAATAAAGCAGACAAATGTCTGCTTTATTTCGTTTGTACCAAGTAAAATTTCTACCTTCTTTGTCTCACCGCCTCATACACCAAGATTGCGGCAGCAGCAGAAACATTCAGAGATTCTATTTTCCCATACTGGGGAATTTTAATTTGTTGATCAGCCAACACTAACAACTCTTCATCAATACCGGTATCTTCCGCTCCCATAATAATCATACATCCCTCTTTCATATCCACTTCGGTATAAAATTTATCCGCTTTCTCCGTGGCAGCAAATAAAGTTAACCCTCTTCGTTTCAATTCTTTTATCGTCTTTTTGAGATTCTTCTCCCGACAAACAGGCAAATGGTACAAAGCCCCGGCAGATGTTTTAATCGCATCAGAAGATATTTTTGCAGAATTCTTATTCGGAATTAAAATGGCACTCACCCCAGCACACTCTGCCGTACGGGCAATTCCACCCAGATTTCGGACATCAGTAATCCGATCCAAGATAAGTATTAATGGCATTTTCCCTTCCGCCACCACAGTATCCACGACCGTATTTATGTCTTGGTAAGGAATTGGAGAAACCTCTGCTAAAACTCCTTGATGATTTTTCCCGGCAAATGGTTTAAACACCTCTTCGGGTACATACTGGAACTGAATCTGACGTTCACGCACCAGCGAAAATAATTGTTGGAACAACTCCCCCTTTATTCCCTGACGGAACATAACCTTGTCAATTTCCTTCTCATCCTGTATAGCCTCCATCACGGCCCGGATTCCGAAAATACACTCTTGTTTAAACTTTGCCATCTTATTCGTTATTATTAATTTCTAGCTTTTAATTCTTCCAAATGCCCATTCTCCTCTTCCCATTCTTCCATACAAACTTCCAAGCGTTTTTTCATCTCATCATAAGTTTTTAATAACCCATCATTAATCACGCCTTCTGCCATTTTTCCTTCCGCTTCCCCGATTTTTTGTTCCAAATCAGCAATTTCTACCTCTAACTTCTCGATCTTCACTTCTGACTTTTTAATCTCTTTATTCCATTGTTTCCGTTCCTCAAAAGCAATTTTATTTTCAGAAACAATCTCCTCTTCCACAACATCCTCCTGTTGCAATTTTCGAGGGTGCATCTGCTCATATTCCCGAAAACATTCCAGTTTCTTAGCCTCTAGGAAATGCGCAACACCTCCCAGGTATTCCTTTATTCCCTTGTTGGCGAATTCATAGACCTTATCTGCCAATCCAAGCAGGAAATCCCTGTCATGAGAAACGACAATCACGGTACCTTCGAACTTCTTCAACGCATCTTTCAATATATCTTTCGTACGCATATCCAGATGATTCGTCGGCTCATCCAAGATTAACACGTTATAAGGTTCTAATAACAAACGTACCATTGCCAAGCGAGTACGCTCTCCCCCGGAAAGCACCTTCACCTTCTTGTCAACATCCTCACCGGAAAACAGAAAAGCCCCTAATATATCCCGAATTTTTTTCCGAATTTCACCTACTGCCACTTGATCTACCGTATCCAGAACACTCAATGCAGGATCAAGTAAATCAGCTTGATTTTGCGCAAAATACCCGATATTCACGTTATGCCCGATCTTCAAGTTTCCCTCATAGGGAATCTGATCCATGATCATTTTCACCAAAGTTGTTTTACCTTCTCCGTTCCTTCCGACAAAAGCAACTTTCTCTCCCCTCAGCACATCAAAATTTACTTCATGCAGTACCACGTGATCACCATACGCTTTACTCAAATCCCGCCCGCTCACGACAATATCCCCCGAACGTACTGCCGGCTGGAATCGCACATTGATCCGTGCAGAATCTTCCTGTTCTATCTCGATTCGTTCTATCTTTTCCAACTGTTTGATCCGGGATTGCACCTGTACCGCTTTCGTCGCCTTATAACGGAAACGCTCGATAAAATCCTCCGTATCCTTAATCTGCTTTTGCTGATTTTCGTAAGCACGTTGCTGTTGCTCGATACGTTCCTTACGTAATTCAGTAAAACGCGTGTACGATACCTTATAATCATATATCTTTCCCAGTGAGATCTCTATCGTCCGGGTAGTAATATTATCCAAAAATGCACGGTCATGTGAAACGAGAACCACAGCCCCGGGATAACTTTGCAAAAATGACTCCAACCAAGATATAGACTCTATATCCAAATGATTTGTCGGCTCGTCCAATAAAAAAACATCGGGACGTGCCAATAATATTTTAGCCAACTCGATTCGCATACGCCATCCCCCACTAAATTCCTCGCACCGCCGTTCCAAATCTTCTTGTCGAAATCCCAATCCTTTCAACACGACCTCAACTTCACCGTCCATATTATCCGCCCCTCGCATATGCAACATCTCGGTCTTCATGTTCAATTTATCAATCAGCGCCATGTAACTATCCGACTCGTAGTCTGTACGCTCGCCCAGTTCCCGATGCAAACACTCCAATTCTGCCTGCAAATCCAACACATCATTAAACGCTGTTTCCGCCTCTTTCCGCACGGTCTTACCTTCTGCATACACTTTCGTCTGTGGCAAATACCCGATTTTCAACCCGGAAGGAACAGATACACTTCCTTCGGAAGGCTCCTGTACCCCGGCCAATATCTTCAATAATGTAGATTTTCCGGCCCCGTTACGCCCAGTCAGACCAATCCGATCCCTTTTGTTCACCAGAAAAGAGATAGAGTCAAGCAACGCATAATCTCCAAATAAAACACTTACATTATTAATTGAAATCATATATCATCATGCAAAATAAAACCTTCTATATTTTAACGAGTGCAAATATACGAAACTTATAGACACGGGCAAACGAGTTTACCCGTGCGTTACAAGTTACAAGTTCACAAGTTACAGGTTGCAAATTCAAAATTTGTACATAAAAATAACCTGCAACCCGACGAAATCATATAAAAAATGACAAATATCTTGTTTTATCCATCAAATATTTTTTATATTTGGGAAATTTAGAAAGAATACTAACTACATAAAAGAATAAATATGCCCAAAGGAGTATTTAAACTACCAAACATTACCAATGAACCCATCAAAAGTTATGCACCGGGTTCTCCGGAAAGAAAAGAATTGAAGTCACAAATCAATCAATTGCGTTCTATCGTTGCCGATGTTCCAATGATCATTGACGGGCAAGAAGTTCGCACGGGGAAACTGGTAGATATTCGTCCGCCACATGATCATCATCATCTGCTCGGACATTATCACCAAGGGGATGCCAGCCACGTGCAAATGGCAATTGATGCTGCATTAAAAGCTAAGCCGGCCTGGGAAAAAATGAGCTGGGAAAGTCGGGCTGCTATTTTCTTAAAAGCGGCTGATCTTTTAGCCGGACCTTATCGTCAACGGATGAATGCCGTAACCATGTTAGGACAATCCAAAAATGCTTTCCAGGCAGAAATCGATTGTGTGGCAGAATTAGCTGACTTCTTCCGTTTCAACGTGAAAAATATGTACGAAATATACCATATGCAACCGAATTCCGCTCCGGGAATCTGGAATCGTACAGTATGGCGTCCTTTGGAAGGATTTGTTTTCGCCCTTACTCCATTCAACTTTACCTCTATCGCAGGGAACTTACCGGGAGCCCCGGCATTAATGGGTAATGTTTGCGTGTGGAAACCATCCAAGACTGCCGTTTACTCGGCACATCTGATTATGGAAATTCTAAAAGAAGCTGGATTACCTGACGGTGTTATCAACTTGGTTTACTGTTCAGGCCCAACAGCTGCCGATGTTATTTTCTCTCATAAAGATTTTGCAGGTATACATTTCACCGGATCAACTCAAGTATTCAATGATATTTGGACTACTATCGTGAAAAATATTGATAAATACAGAAGTTATCCGAGAATTGTTGGGGAAACTGGAGGTAAGGACTATATCTTCGCTGACCCGACAGCATGTCCTAAAGAAGTGGCAACAGCCATCGTACGCGGGGCATTCGAGTATCAAGGACAAAAATGTTCTGCTGCCTCACGCGCCTACATTCCTGCCAATATCTGGCCCGAAGTAGAAAATTACGTGCAAGAAGATATGGCTAGCATAAAAGTTGGTGGAGTTGAAGATTTCACGAACTTTGTAAACGCTGTTATTGACGAGGCATCCTTCGTTAAATTGTCTAACGCAATTGATGCAGCAAACAAATCGGAAGATGCAGAAGTAATTATCGGTGGGCATTACGATATGAGTGCCGGATATTTTATCCAACCGACCATTATCCAAGCTTTCAAACCGGATTACATTACCATGCGGGAAGAATTATTCGGTCCGATTTTAACCGTTTACGTTTATGATCCGGAAAAAGTAGATGAAACATTGGATATTTTGGACAAGTCATCGGCTTATGCTCTTACCGGAGCTATTTTCTCTAAAAATCGTGCAAACATCGAAGAAATGACAGAGCGTTTAACTCACACGGCCGGTAATTTCTACATTAACGATAAACCAACAGGAGCTGTTGTTGATCAACAACCTTTCGGTGGTGGGCGTGCATCCGGTACTAATGATAAAGCAGGAACGATCTTCAATTTATTGCGTTGGGTTTCACCACAAGCCATTAAAGAAACGTTTGTTCCGGCAACAAACTATATGTATCCTAATTTCTTGGAAGAATAGAACTTTTAATTCTCCATACAAGCTGAACGTCGTATACGTTCAGCTTTTTCTTTTTTAGAAAAGCTGATACTTCCGGTTTACGGCATAAAAAGTTTCTCGCGATACATGATAAATTCGACAGACAGCCGACACGGACATTCCCTCTTCAAGCAAATGACTAATCTCTTCTCGGTTATCCAACAACACGTTTTGTTTCCCTTTTCCTGGCGGGCGCCCCAAACGTACTCCCTCGGACTTCCGATGAGCTAAAGCCTCTTTCGTTCTCATCGAGATCAGATTATGCTCGATTTCCGCCACCAAGGCAAAAGCAAAAGCCAAGACTTTACTATTAATACTATTATCAAAAGCATAACCGTCTTTTGTACTATAAACCGTTATATTCATTTCAAGACAACGATGAAGTATTGACATTATGTCTAGCAAAGTCCGGCTTAATCGGGATAATTCAGTAACGATTAGGATGTCTCCCTTCTTCAAACTTTTCAACAATCGACCCAATTTTCGATCATGTTCTTTCTTTTTGCCACTCACGATTTCCGTCACCCAACGATTTACTATTAAGTTTTTTCGTGCGGCAAATTTTTCAATCTCTTCCTTTTGATTCTCAAGATGTTGTTTGCCTGTACTTACTCTTAAATATGCTATTGTCATAATCCTTCCGCTCTATAAAATAAATTAAAACAAAGACATTAATAATCATTTTATTAGAAAAATTCAGAATCACAAATATAAACAAACAAATCACACAGGTGTCAAGTAAAACGTTCATTAAACTTGACACTGCTTTTTGCACGAATGATAAAATTTATTTATATACCTTTTCTTTCGTGTAAAGGTCTTGTTAGTAATATTTTTGCAAGAATTCATCATGTTTCTCCTAAAATTTGGTATATTTGTCTAGTAAAATGAACGTTTAGTCTGACAGATTGTTTTAAATAAGGCGTTAAATCATATGAAAATCGAATTCACATTCAGGATGTAGAATTATATAACAAATTGATTATGAACAAAAGAGAACTCACTAAAAAAGTAGCAGAAAGAAGTGGACACACCCAAGCAACTTCAGCATTAATCATTAACACCTTTATCAGTTGTATACTGGAATCTCTTGAAGCAGGTGAAAAAGTTACGATTCAAGACTTTGGAACTTTAGCCGTAAAGCAACAAAAAACAAGAGAAAGGTTCAATCTGATCACCAAAAAAGTGGAAAAATATTCCTCTTACGATTACATCAAGTTTATAACTAGTAAATCGTTAAAGAACAAACAAAAAGCGAGAAGTTTAGAAGCAAAAAAATAGAGATACACATGTATCTCTATTTTTTGATAGCTTTATATCATTAAATGATTACAATGTGTTCTTGATCCGTTAATTTCTCACAATAGTGACATTTCAACACGATAGGCGAACTCCCGACAACATCAAATTTCGTACGAACATTCTGGTTGTTAGTAATACATTTCGGGTTCACACATTTAGCAATTCCCTCCACTCGTTCCGGCACCATAACTGCTTTTTTCTCCGCAACTTCGAAATCTTTTATTATATTGATTTTTGCTGTCGGGGCAACCAAAGCCAACTTGTTAATCTCGTCATCTTTTAAGAATTTATTCCAAATCTTGATAATTCCCTTCTTACCTAATTTACTACTAATTAGGTTATAACCAAAAGTGACTGTATTTTCCAGATTTTGAATCCCTAATACGTTAATCACGTCAAACAATTTCTCTGCAGGAATATGATCTATTACCGTTCCATTTTCCACGGCACTAACCTGTAATTCTTTCTTTGCTGCCATATCTTTTTATCCTTTAATTACCATTTTAAATCTAATGCTTTGAAAATAATTGCTTGACGAGTGTATACCCCGTTCAAGGCTTGCTGGAAGTAATATGCTTTCTTGTTATCGTCCACATCTTCGCTGATCTCATTCACACGAGGTAGCGGATGAAGAATCCTCATGTTATCTTTTGTTCCCGCTAGCATGGAATTTTTCAAGATATAAACATTCTTCACTTTCTCGTACTCTAATGGATCTGCAAAACGTTCACGTTGTACACGTGTCATATAAAGAATATCCGCATCATTGATCACATCATCCAGCTCTGTATGCTCGTAATAAGGGATATGCAAGTCATCCAAGAACAACTTATAGGCTTTCGGCATTTCTAATTCTTTCGGAGAAATAAAGTGGAAGGTCGGGTTAAAATGACTCATGGCCTGTAATAAAGAATGAACCGTTCTTCCGTATTTCAAATCACCGACCATGAAAATATTCAAATTTTCAAGGGTTCCCTGCGTTTTATAGATAGAATATAAATCCAACATGGTTTGAGTCGGATGTTGATTAGCACCGTCACCTGCATTAATTACCGGCACATCAGCCACCTCACTGGCAAAACGAGCCGCCCCCTCCAAAGGATGACGCATCACAATCAAGTCGCAGTAGTTATCCACCATCTTGGTCGTATCTTTCAATGATTCCCCTTTTGTCGTACTAGAGGATGAAGCATCGGAAAATCCGACAATACGACCTCCCATTCTACTAATAGCTGTTTCGAAACTCAAACGCGTACGAGTAGATGGCTCGAAAAACAGGGAAGCAACCACCTTACCCTCTAATAAATTACGATTGGGGTTTTTCTCAAATTCAGAAGCTATTTTCAATACTTCCAAAATGTCCTCTTTCGAGTAGTCGGTAATGGATACTAAGCTACGTTTATTCATAATTTTATATATTAAAAGTGTTTATGTTCGTTCATACTCTCCCATATAAAAAAAACCAACAATGTCAACTAACGACAATGTTGGTTTTCTGTATCTTGTTAAAACAACGATTATGTCTCTGCCTAAACTGCAGGCATAAAAACAATCTTCGCCGAATATTTTGATGGTCTATCTTCATATCGGAATACAAAATTATGCATAATTTCCATCCGAACAAAACGATTTTCCAATTTATTTTCCAAAATATTTCTCACAAAAACGAGAATTCCTGCAAACGAACCAGTTACAAGAAAAAAAATTCACCCTAAAATCCCATGTATAAACTACAACCGGAAAGCGATCTGATCTACTATATCTTTAGCAACCTCCACTTTTGTCTTCAACTCATAGACAGTCTTATCTCCCGCTTTATCCAGAATTGTCACCTTGTTCGTATCTACACTAAAACCCGCACCCTTATCATTCAAACTATTCAAGACGATCATATCCAAATTCTTTCGCTGCATCTTAGAAAGAGCATTCACCTCTTCATCATTCGTTTCCAAAGCAAACCCAACTAATAATTGTGACGCAGTTTTTATTCTTCCTAATTCAGCAGCAATATCTTTTGTCGGTAACAATTCCAGCAACAGATCATCCTTACCCCGTTTAATTTTGTGATCAGCTTTTTCCTTGGGGGTAAAATCAGCCACAGCAGCACTCAAAACCGCAACATCACTGTTAACAAATTCTTTTGATGTTACTTCGTACATCTGAGCAGCAGACTCCACGTCCACTCGACGAATCGCAGGGTGACTCGTTTTCAGATTTACAGGACCACACACAAGTACCACTTCTGCCCCCCGTCCTGCAAATTCCTCCGCAATAGCCAATCCCATTTTCCCGGAAGAGTAATTCCCGATAAAACGTACAGGATCTATTTTCTCGTAAGTAGGTCCTGCTGTTACCACCACTTTTTTACCTTTGAAATCCTCCTGTCGAGCAAAATAATCAGCAATAAAAGCAACTATCCTTTCCGGTTCCTCCATTCGTCCTTTCCCAATCAAGCCACTAGCCAGTTCCCCACTCTCCGGTTCGATAATAATATTGCCAAAAGATTGCAATACCTTCAAATTTCGTTGCGTTGCCGGATGTTTATACATATCCAAATCCATTGCCGGAGCAACCATCACCGGACATTTTGCAGACAAATATGTCGTTAGCAAAAGATTATCTGCTATACCTCCTGCCATCTTTCCAATCGTATTCGCGGAGGCCGGAGCTATCAGATACAAATCAGCCCACAACCCCAAATCAACATGAGAGTTCCAATCCCCATTTTCCGGGTTATAAAAATCGACCATAATCGGACTCTTGGAAAGAGTCGCCATTGTCAAGGGAGTAATAAACTCTTTCGCCAAGGGGGTCATAACCACTTTCACGCTCGCCCCTTCTTTCACAAGCAGACGAGTTAATGTTGCGGCCTTGTATGCGGCAATACTGCCCGTCACTCCCAATATAATATGTTTTCCTTTTAACATCACTTATTTATAACGTTATAAATTCACGTTCCTCGAATTCAAATACCGAAGAAAGATAAACTTGCTTGGCAAATTTAAAACAAAAAACCTGAAAGTATAACACTCTCAGGTATATTCTTTTCCTTAAAGACAGGGGCTATTCCTCGTCTGCATTATTTGCATCACCTTTCTCTTTCGAGGAAACACGGAAATAAATGTCCCCGTCCTCAAATTCCTGGGTAGCAATCAACACGGGTTTCGGCAAACGCTCGTAATACTTGGAAATCTCGATCTGTTCCCGATTTTCAAATATCTCTTCCAAATTATCCGCATAAGAGGCAAACTCTTGAAGTTTCCTACTTAACTCCTCTTTCATTTCAACCGAAATCTGATTAGCCCTTTTACCGATCACGGCTACTGCCTCGTAGATGTTATCCGCTTTACTGGCCAATGATGCCGGATTCCGGGTAATAGTATTATTCGGTGCTTTAACTTTCTTAAAATCTACCATGGTTAATTTGAATATTATTTGTTTTATCTGATTATTCTTCTTCATCAACATCATACGGTTTCAAGAACTCGTTGATGATTTCATATTTTCGAGCCATTTCCTTGGCATAACGACTTTCAGGGTATTCATCAAGGAAATAATAATACTCCTCTTTAGCCGCATTATAACGTTCGTATTGTTTATCTTCAACACTATTTACAGCCATTTCGTACTTGGAATTGAACAACATATACATGATTTCTTCCCGATATTTAGATCCCGGGTAATCCTTTAAACAATTCTCAAGACTCACTACAGCCGATTTATATTTTTCTCTCAAATAGTAATTTCTTGCACTCAAGTAATCCTTGTAAGATAACTTGTCCCGCATCTCGTCCATGTATTCATTAATTTGCTCTTTGCGAGAAGAATTCGGGTAACGACTCAAATAAAGTTGAAAACTTTCCATCGCCTTCTCGGTTACCGTTTGATCCAATCGTGCTTTCGGAGAAGCCAAGAAATTACAATACCCGATCATGTACAAACATTCTTCCACGTAAGAACTTTCCGGATAAATCGAAACGAATTGTTTGAATAATTCCGCTGCAACTTCATAATCTTTCTGGTTATAACTACAGAAAGCCCGGTAATAAGCTACACTCTGAGCCTTGGATGTTCCTTGAAAAACCATCCGAATCCCATCAAACAAATTGGAAGCTTTCGTGTAATCTCCATTATTATAATACTCTACCGCTTTCTTATACATGGCTTGAGAATCACCACTTTTCAAGAGTTTCTGATACTCACTACATGAACTCATCAAAATTATTACGAGCAGAAATCCTATAAAATTCTTCATCATAAAGTGCCTTTTTTGCATCACGCAAAGATAAATTATAAATATCAATCCACAAAATAATTTACGACTTATGATTGATGATTTTAGATTTTAAATTAAAAGCGCCCAAGCAACTGACTTGGCGAGTTTATAACCTGCAATTTGTAACCTATAAACTTGTAACTTTTTCCACCAGGACAAAAAAGCAACTAAGTATTTAAACGTATTTCCACTCCCGAAACTGCAACTTTTCAAAAGAACTCATTTGGAATACATTTTTTTAGTTACCTTTGTTTCCACATTGTAAATAATAAGATTAAGAATTTCAAAATATTTATCGAAGTGGACATTTTTGAAAGAGTAAGACAACAGAAGGGAAACATTGGTCAATATGCCAAACAAGCTCATGGCTATTTCTCTTTCCCGAAATTAGAGGGCGAAATTGGTCCCCGCATGAAATTCCGTGGTAAGGAAGTTTTAAACTGGAGTTTAAATAATTATATCGGTCTTGCAAACGACCCGGAAGTACGTAAAGCTGACGCTGAGGCCGCTGCAAAATACGGTATGGCTTACCCGATGGGGGCACGTATGATGAGTGGGCAAACTTCTCGTCACGAGTACTTGGAATCTCAACTGGCAGAATTTGTGGGAAAACCGGACGCGTTCTTATTAAACTTCGGCTACCAGGGAATGGTTTCCATTATTGATGCCATGACCAGCCGTCATGATTGTATCGTGTACGATGCTGAAGACCATGCTTGTATCATGGACGGTCTTCGTTTGTCTCCCGCAAAAAGATACGTGTACCAGCACAATGACATGGAAAGCCTGCGTAAACAACTGGAAAGAGCGACCAAATGGGTGGAAAACACCGGTGGTGGTATTCTAGTTATTACGGAAGGTCTGTTCGGGATGGCTGGTGACCTCGGAAAATTAGACGAAATTGTTGCCATGAAAAAGGACTTTAACTTCCGCTTGCTCGTGGATGATGCACACGGATTCGGAACCATGGGACCTCATGGAGCCGGAACAGGTGACCATTTCGGAGTAATGGACGGTATTGACCTTTACTTTGCCACTTTCGCGAAAGCAATGGCCGGAATCGGAGCATTTATCGCTTGTGATGAAGATATTTGCATGTATTTGAGATATAATATGCGTTCTCAGACTTTCGCAAAATCACTCCCCATGCCTATGGTTGAAGGTGCGATCAAACGTTTGGAATTATTGAGAACCAAACCGGAATTACGTGAGAGATTATGGACTATTGTTCGTGCTTTACAAGCCGGATTAAAAGCTGACGGTCTGAATATTGGAAGAACCAATTCTCCTGTAACTCCCGTTTACCTATCTGGTAGCGTGGCAGAAGGAACCCAAGTAGCCATGGATTTAAGAGAGAACTATAACCTGTTCTGTTCTATCGTGGTTTACCCCGTTATTCCGAAAGGCCAGTTATTACTCCGCTTGATCCCGACTGCTATGCATACCTTAGAAGACGTGGAGTACACGGTAAAAGCATTCAAAAACGTTGCTCAAAAATTAGCTAACGGAGAATACAATAAAGACGTGGTTGTTGATGCCAACGCTCTTTAATTTACCAAGAAGCTCATAAATATCAATCAGCCCCGAAAGTCAGATATTGAACTTTCGGGGCTGATATTAAGGAAACCTTTTCCCAAAGTTATATTTCGACCTCCACATATCCACTAAACACCAATTCACTGTCGCCTCGTTCACATAAAGTTCGTGCCATACATTTCGCCGTTCTCGCCAGCTTCTTTTCAAATAAAACCTTCCCTTTATAAGTCACCTTAACAGGTTTATCCATATCCACCATCCGATCATTTAGATAAATTCTCAACTTCGGATAATCACACGCTTCTATTTTAATCTCATTACCGGAAAGCTCTGCCACCACTGCCATACCCGGACGAGCTGTTTCAAGGTCAACTCCCAACCAGTACATGAAAGGACGCATAACTTCCTCCTGACGCCAAACAATCTTTTTCGGCAAAGCATTTCGCTTATATTTTGTCATCCACGCAATTGCCGCGGTATCCGCCCGATCCATCCAATGCCCCTTTCCTTTCACGATATGTGTTTCATGTATATACCCCTCCGGTTCTGCCTGTTGCAAAGAATCCATCACTCGCCCTTTCTCTACAGCCAACTTATTCCGATCGTAAGCTCCATCATTCTCCCCCATCCAGATCATGAAAGGCACGTTACGCAAATTCACTTGCGACACGTCTCCCGGATGCCCGGCCATCATGGAAGCCGCCGCCCAACGATCGGCCATACGGGGAGCCATTCTCCATACCCCATCACCACCGGCTGAATACCCCAACAAATATACCTTATCGGGATTAACCTCCATCTCCACGACTGCCGTCTGAATCAAGGCGTCAAAAAACTCGTCCAATCCTGGTTTAAACCACATATTCCAATCATCCCAGGGAGCCCTTGGGGCCACGTAAACACCCTCCCGGGGTTCATACAAACGAATCTGATTCTTCCATTGCTGCGTGTTCAACGCTTCCGGTGCATTCCCCCCTCCATGCATAGAAATAAATAAACTCCTTCCATCTTCCGGAAGTTCACCAAATACCCGGTAATCGAACTTCATCTGCAATCCGTCCCTGGAAAAATTCTTCAACACCCAAAAACGATGATATTTCTTCTTCACCTCCTTCTTCCACGCCTCAAGCAAAACCTGTTCCGCCTCAATCGCACCCTTCTCTGTCAATTTTTTGTCGGCAAACCCTTGATCTGCCACATTTTCCAATACATTCTCCTTCAAGTAATTTTTTAATTTTCCCACATTCTGGGCAAATACCCCTGTACTCACAAGCACGCAAAGTACTAACAATCTGATTTTTATCATTTTTATTCAATACTTATTATATTCAACACTTTGTTCTCTAAATAGATACGCTTACATCCGTTCGTTATCTCGTCGTTATACTCTCATTATTCCTCCGATATAGGGAACAGAGGGATAACGAAAAGATATTACCCCCTCAACGAACAGATACAAACGTTGGTATAAAGTTACTATTGAGTAGGACCAACTTTACTCCTGTCATCTCAACACCCGATATTTTAGTAAATGCGTTCCGTCACTCCCTGCAAACAAGTAAAAACCGGCACTTCCATTATCTCCAAAAGCTATTGAAAACGGTGAATTTCCCCGTATTGGAAAACCTTTGGAAACCTCTTTCATGTCCAACAAGAAAAGACGTTCTCCTTTACCATCCATAATCCCGATTCTTGAATCCCGAGCCGAGAAACGATAGATATACGGAAAATCCAATTCCGAATCTTCCCAATGCTTCTCGAATAACAATTTCCCCTTGTTATCCATCACCACAATCCTGTTTTTCAACGTATAAATAAACTCATCCTGCCCGTCATTATTAACATCCTCCACGTTGAACATTCCACCGCCAATCATCTCTTCTCCCTTGACCCGTTCAACACGGCCCCGGAAATCAACCAGTACGATCTCCCCGTTAGCATCCATAAAAGCCATCTTCATCTGGCCGTTCTGCTTCGTCAGGTACAAAGACGTGTTAGCGGACAAATTCAATAAAGTAGATACTTTCACCCGTTCTTTCCCTTTACGATCCAAGATATACAAACGATACCGGTCTGCATACACGAGATAATCTTTCCCTTCCACCCGGAAATGATAAATTTTAGAGACTATATCATTATCACTCTTTGGAACATCCCAACCTTTCACGAAATTACCAGACACCTCATACAAATACACGTGATGATCAGCCCCAGGAGCAAACACCCGGTAATTCTTGTTATTCTCGTAATCAGCCACCGAGATTCCCCGTTCGCAAGGAGACTTAAATGCCAGCGGAAACCGAGGTAAATAATTACCATTCCGGTCAATCAAATAAAGATGACCGGGTGTAGAAAATAAATATTGCAACTTCCCGTTCTTAAACATATCCACTTGATAAACCTCGCTATTGATCTTCCCCTCGATCGGCAATTTCCACAAGATCCGTCCCACATCATTAATCAAGTAAATTGTATTTCCCTCATCCTGCACGAAAAGTTCACGTTCTCCCGTGTTATGATTCACCACAATCGTCGGTTTCATGCTCATTCTAGCATCCAACCGTGTCTGCCACATGATCTGAGCTTGTTTCGGTTCCACCTCTTCCGTGCTTAAAAACAATGTGTGATACAACATATCACCTTCGCACACCCATTGTAACCCGAAAGAAGAAAATACCTCCATTCCCTCTTTATTCCTCTCTAACAATTCACGCAAAGCCCCTTTAGTCACTTGTTCATAATATGGCAACATCGCAACCATTTCGGATAAATACATCCAGTTAAACTTCGAGGATAATTTCGTTCTCAACTTCTGGTACCATTCCTGATCTCTCACGCTCAAACGACGCATGTAATCACTTGCGAAAACCTGAAGGCCTCTTTCTGAAGAAGAAAACACCACGTAATTGTCTTCCACTAACACGTAATTCGTTGCTATTCCCCCCAACACGTATCCCCACATCACTCCGGCAAAATCGGGTACTGGCATCTTAAAGTAACTCACTTTTTTATCTTTATCCAAGGCAAATGAACGATATAACGAAGTTTCAGAGATCCC
This sequence comes from Butyricimonas sp., assembly GCA_019423345.1. Classification (GTDB taxonomy): domain Bacteria; phylum Bacteroidota; class Bacteroidia; order Bacteroidales; family Marinifilaceae; genus Butyricimonas. The sequence continues at coordinate 82,241 of JAHZBN010000006.1, forward strand.
GGACTTCGAGGCATATGATTTCAACATCTTTTCCAGTAATCCTCTAGCTAGGCTCCCGGCTTTCACGTGAACCACCACGATCCCTTCCTCCTGTTTCCGGCTTGCGTCATAAGAAAGCGTCCCTTTTCCCCATTCTCCTTTCAACAAAGCCTGCCATTCTTCATCCAATTTATCCCCGAAAAGACGAGCAAACTCCTGTTTTCTTTTCCGAACATTCTCGATCTGTCCCGCCCCATAACGATAAGTCTCAAGAGATGCCAGATAATTCTTCACGTCACTCAGAGCCAGAATACTAACACTTTTCACGTCGGCAGGCATCACCGCATCCAGTTTGGAATCCTGGGGAAGTTGTCCCTTAAACGCAACGGGAAAAGCGGCTTTCAACCCGTCATAATGCACAAAACCATTAAAACTGACGCCACTCGGTTTTATTTCACCATCTAACGCCCCCCACTTGAACCACTTGGCAATATTCGTCTGTTTAGCGATAAAATCCTTCTGTAACAACAAAGGAAATAGATCGGAGAAACAAGTCGTGTTCAAGAACACGTTCAGACCAGCTCCCGCAGAAAAATAACGATTCACGTTTTTAAAACGGGGCGCCCCATCTTTCTCATCTTCATTGGGATTACTCAACTGGTTCACGGCATCCTCCACGTATAGCTCGGAGTTAGAAACCAGTACCATACCACCGACAACAGCGTAACACACCTCATCCTTTCCCCGACTCGCCAAGTATATCTTTTGATTATTATATTTTCGCTCTTTCACCTGCACCCCGGCAAACATTTTCTGCAAAAAAGCATGTACATCCCCCCTGGAAAACAGGCCACTCCGATTTAACACGTACAGAAACCGAATCGATTGTTTTCCCTCCACCCGAATCGCCATCACGTAGGAAGAAGTATCTACCTGAGACGCCTGTTTCAACGTATCTATGACCCGAGATAACATACTTTTCCGAAATGCCTTAATTTCCCGGTTAAAAGCGGTAGCGACCTTCGGTAATAAATCCGCATTCGCATTCACATTAATCACTACAGCAGAATTATAGGGAATAAAGGATTCCTTCGGGACATCAACCTCCCGTTCCCGCTCGTTCACCCACCATAGCGCAAATCCTATTCCTCCGAGAAGGACAATCCCAAAAACGATTAATGCAATTTTCTTCACCACGTTCTAATTTTAGATTTTAAATTTTAGATTGAAGATTCGAGATCATTCGATTAAAAGAAACGCTCGCCTCGTGCGGCTGAAATCTAAAATCTAGAATCATCAAGTCTAAAATTGATAAGCTTTTTCATTGGAACAAATTTAGTAAAATCAAGCCTTTTTCCTACTTTTGTGAAAAGGAAAATCAACATGAAAAAGATGTATACACTCCCAGAGCTGGAAAACATGCTGACTTGTCGGGGAGAAGAAGAAAATCGGCTTTACTCGGAAGCCAAAAGAGTAAAAAACGAAAACATCGGCAACAACGTCTATCTCCGGGGATTAATTGAAATTTCAAACATTTGCACCAAAGACTGTTATTACTGCGGTATCCGAAAATCCAACACGGAAACTGCACGATACACACTTTCGGACAACGAGATCATTGAGGCCGCAGGCTTTGCCTACACGCATCATTTCGGTTCCATCGTGTTACAGGGTGGAGAACGTTCCGATAAAGAATTCGTGGATAGAATCACCCGTTTGTTACGAGAAATCAAAAAAAACAGTAACAACGAGTTAGGTATCACACTCTCGCTGGGAGAACAAACGGAAGATACTTACAAACGCTGGAAAGATGCCGGGGCACATCGCTATTTGCTACGCATCGAATCATCCAATCCCGAATTATACACAAAGATTCACCCGAACAATCCACTTCATTCCCATTCAACGCGTTTGAAATGCTTGGAAAGCCTGCAACTCTGCGGGTACCAAACGGGTACCGGTGTGATGATCGGACTACCGTTTCAAACCATCACCGATCTGGCAAACGACTTGCTGTTCCTGCAATCCATGGACATCGACATGGTAGGCATGGGGCCTTACCTAGAACACCATGCGACCCCCCTGTACGAGTACCGTCATATGCTCCTTCCCCTTCAGGAAAGATTACGCTTATCCATTCACATGGTAGCGGCACTCCGGCTTCTCATGCCAGACATTAACATTGCAGCCACTACGGCTCTTCAGGCTATTGAACCCACTGGGAGAGAAAAAGCACTGGAAATCGGGGCGAACGTGGTGATGCCCAACATTACTCCCACGACGAACCGTACCCTTTACAAACTCTACGAGAACAAACCGGGAACCCATGAAGGAGCCGCAGAATCCATGCGCAAACTGGAAGAAAGCATTTTTAAAAGCGGTTGTAAAGTAGCCTACGGGACTTGGGGAGATTCCCGACATTTCCAATCAAGAACGGAAAATTAAATTCAAAAATCCGAATCAGGTAATTAATGAATCACCAGGTTTTTAAAAGGAGCGAAAGCGGCTAAAATAACCAGTGCCCCCAAAATCGTGATGACTAACCCGGAAACCCGGTTAATCGTGATTAACACGCGTAACCGGAATTTCTTACGAAAGATATTTACCAAAGTCGAGAGCGTGTACCACCACACGCCACCGCCTAACAACACCCCCATCACCACCAACAACTCTCCCAGCATAGAAGAAGATTCTCCGAAAACGGACATTCCGGCAAAAACTGCCATAAAGACGACCACCGTGATCGGATTGGAAACCGTCAAAAAAAACAATGAAAGATAATCTCCCAACAACCCGGTCTTACTCACCCGGCCCTGACGTCGTTGACGAATCTGGCGAATCGGGTTATCAAAATAGATTTTTAACCCGATACACAGAAGAAAAATCCCTCCGATAATTTGTAACAATAACTCATGAGTCTGCACTGTATTTATCACGTACCCCAACCCGAATGCCGCCACCGAAGCGTAAAAGAAATCCGCAGAAGCAGCTCCCATACCGGCAATAAAACCTGATAGCGCACCCTTATGCAAGGTTTTCTGGATAATTAATACCCCCATCGGACCTAATGGTATTGACACCATTAAACCAACCAACATTCCCTTGAAAAGATACAATATATCGTACATGCTATTTTACCGGAAATTTACAGTTCCACACTATCCGAGGAAAATCGACTCAATATCGTGTCATCATTTATCTCTTTTGACAACGACTCGATCGTCTTCATCGGCACGTCAAAAATATCTAAAATAAGTAAACCATCCAAGCACATATTAAACTTAGGATCGATATTAAAACCGATAATCTTGGCATTCAATGAAATATATTTCTTCAGTAAAACTGGTAACTTGTCGCTCGATGGCTCGATATCCCCGATCATTTTGTCCAGCACGGATATATCCTTTTGGGCAGCATCTAGCATTACCTGTACCCCAGGTTCTTCCGAATGTACTTGATACTTAGAACGAGGAATCACGTATTTTGCCAGTTCATGACTATAATGATTTTCCTGAATAAAACGCATAATCAGCTCTTTTGATACCTCCGTATACTTCCCGCTAATTGTCACCGGACCGATCAGATAACGATACTCCGGGTTCTTCAACAAGAAATAAAGAATACCTTTCCACAACATGAACAAGGGGAGTGGTTTACGCTGGTACTCCTCCGTGATAAAAGAACGTCCCAACTCGATCGACTCGTACAACACAGGTAACATCTCTTTCCGCATCTTAAACAACGAGTTGATATAAAATCCCTTCATCCCGTAACGGTCAATAATCTCTTTTCCTTTCCCTACACGATAAGCCCCGACAATTTTCTCTTCCTCCCGATCCCAAATAAACAAGTGATAGTAATAAAGATCGTATTCATCCAAATCGATACTACGATTCGTTCCTTCTCCCACCGCACGGAAAGTAACTTCCCGCAAACGACCAATCTCGTTCAACACGTTCGGAATCTTCACGGAAGGGGAACAATATACATCGTAATTCTTCATGTTAAACAACAGGTAGTCTTCCGCTACCCCCTCGATTTCTTTCTTCAATACTGCACTCTCGGTCTCTGCCGCAATCGGTTCTGCTTTAGGCATTGCTTTCTGTGATTTAATAAAAAACTTCTTCACTTCTAACGCAGATCCCAATAAATAAGTTTTCGCCCGCAAGAACTTACCATACTGAGCTATATCATGAAATGTATTCTGAGTCTCCACACTGATCGGGTTCCCGATCCTTAACTTCACCACCCTGTTTTTCTTGTTCAACAACTCGGAAGGCAACTTAATCGTTTTCAATACCGGATGAATCATCCCCAGTAAATAAAACAACAAACTGTTAGAACCTTTAAAATATATCGGAATAACAGGCACTTTCGCCATTTTCACCAACTTCAAAACCGAAGAATCCCACTCCTTATCCTCCACATGATTCGAGTCTGCTTGGTAAGAAGAAACCTCTCCGGCAGGGAATATTCCCAAGGGTTTCCCGTCAACGACATGACGTATCGCCTCTTTAATTACCCGCATATTTGAATCTTTCTTGCCCTCCTCCGGGTCCAGCCCCAATATATAATCCTGTAACGGAACAATTTTCTTCAACAGAAAATTAGACATGATTTTATAATCCGGACGTAATTTACATAGCAAACGCACCAGGACGATACCATCCAGTCCCCCGAACGGGTGATTGGAAACCGTGATAAAAGTACCGTTTTTAGGAATTTTTTCCAAATCCTCCTTACTCACCTCGATAGTCACCCCCAAAGCCTCGATCAAACTATCCAAAAGGACTTCCGGATCATCATCATTTACCTTCACATTCAACTTATCCAGTTTATGCAACCGCAAGATATACATCACCAACTTGGATACCAAGCTTTCTCGAAAACGGTTCAACCCATGAGAGCCAAGCAAAAAATCATTCGTATCAATTAATTTCATCTATATCCTTATTAAATGTTCTACAACTAGAACACTACAATATCTTTCACAACATTATCCCCGACCCGATCATTCAGGGCTTTTATTAATCCCTCTTTCACCATCAGAATCTCGTTCTTTACCACGGAAGAAGTGAAACTCACGAACACTTTTCCCTCTGAAATTCGCAAACTTTTCGTCCGGGAAGCAATCATTCCCCCCACGACATCCGGCCAAACCTGGCACACCTCCCTCTCTTTGAACTGACGGGATAACCCCATCTGCTCCAAGTAAAGATTTACCAGCTCATCCATTGTCAACGTCTTACCCTGCTTCAAAACATTCCTATTTATTATGATTTCATAATTAAATTCACTTTACAAAAATACGATTTTCTGAACAACCCGAATGAATTTTAGATTTTAAATTTCAAATCCCACTAAATTTTGTGATTTATGATTTACGATCACGTGGTTCTTACCTACCGGCTAACACGTTTTAATCGTGGCATCACAGATCACAAATTCCTCACTTCTCCCCCTTCAACATGAAATATCTTGTATTCCATGGCATGTTGCTTCAAAATTTCGTCTATATGTTCACGATTGGTATCCGTAACAAAAACCTGACCAAAGTCCGTACTTGAAACAATTCGAATGATCTGGCTTACCCGATCAGCATCCAGCTTATCAAAAATATCATCCAACAGTAGCAACGGCTTCACCCCCTTCTGCTTCACCAAGTAAGCAAACTGTGCCAATTTCAACGCTGTCAGGAAACTCTTTTTCTGTCCCTGAGACCCTAGCTTTTTCACGGGGTACCCTTCCAGGCTCAAATTCAAATCATCCCGATGCACTCCCACCGTCGTGTAAGTCAATATCCGATCCCGCTCGAAACTACCACACAATGAAGCCAAGAAATCATCATTCTTTATAGTCGTCGAATACTCCAGCATAACCTTTTCCCTCCCCAAGGAAACCCGATCATAATACATTTGGAACATCTCTTCCAACTCCGCCACGAAAGCCCTACGCCGTTCAAGAATAACACGCCCGCTATCCGCAAGTTGTTCATCCCACACGGACAACATATCCGTATCAATCGACTGTCCCGCATATTCCTTCAAAAAACTATTTCGCTGCATCAACACCCGGTTATAGCGAATCAATAACTGCAAGTACTCCTTATCACATTGACTGATCACCCCGTCAATAAAACGTCTTCTCTCCTCGCTAGCACCATCAATCAATACCACATCCGCGGGTGAAATAATAACTAACGGCAACAACCCGATGTGATCGGAAAGTCGGGTATAAGCCTTTTTATTCTTTTTAAAAATCTTCTTCTGTCCTCGTTTCACCCCGCAATACACGTCAATTTCCTCGTCCCCGTGCATGTATTGTCCCTCGATCACGAAAAAAGCCTCCCCATGACAAATATTCTGCGCATCAGGCAAGTTGAAATAGCTTTTACACATTGACAACTGATACACGGCATCCAGAATATTGGTCTTCCCCACGCCATTATTCCCGATAAAACAGTTAAACCGGGGAGAACACGCGACACTCGCCTCGGCAATATTCTTATAGTTGACAACATTCAAGTTCTTTAAAATCATTCACTTCAACTGTTAGTGGTTACAAGCAACAAGTTCCAACGCAAACGTGAAACAAACAACCAAAAGTAAGGAAAAGAAGGATATAATCCACCGGACAGATAATTTTTTGCATAAAATTTCACGGAGATCCTTTTGGTATAAAAAAAAAAATTAATTTTGCACGTTGACGAGCGATACGTCTAGGAATAAGAAAAGTAAATAACAAAAACATATAACCATGTCAAAAGAGAAACAGAAACGTGCGGATGGCTTTGAACAAATTGAAGAAGCCACGATTTCAACCGAACAATTCATCGAGAAAAATCAAAAGTTATTGGTAAGAGGAGTCCTCGTTATTATCATCGTGGTAGGCGTGATCTTGGGATACTATAGATTCTACAAAGCCCCGATGGAAGAAGAAGCATTGAAACAAATGTTCGTTGCCGAGAATCTTTTTGAAAAAGACTCTTTCAACATGGCTCTTAACGGCGATGGGAACGCCCCCGGTTTCTTGGAAATCATTGACAAATACAGTTCTACTCCTAGCGGAAATTTGGCTAATTATTATGCAGGAATCTGTTATTTGCACTTGGGTGACAACCAAAACGCCATTAAACACTTGGAAAAATTCTCTTCTGACGATGTGATTTTTTCCAGTATGGTAACGGCAAACTTGGGTGACGCTTACATGCAATTGGGCGATTTCAAAAAAGCGTCTAGCTATTATCAAAAAGCAACTACCGGAACGACCAATATGGCAACCACCCCGGTTATCATGATGAAAGCCGGACTTGCTTTCGAAAAAGCCAACGACTATAAAAGTGCATTGAACATGTACGAAAGATTGGAGAAAGAATTTCCCGCTTCTTATGAAGCTCGCGACATCGAGAAATACATCACTCGTGCAAAACTGCACATGAAATAAGAAATTTTCTAAACTACTGAAAAAAGCTATCCTTAAAGGGTAGCTTTTTTTTACGCCCTACACGGTCGTGTCAACTTTTCATCCACGAAAGCTGATGAAGACCCGGATTGATTACGGTAATGAACCTTTGTAGTTCCGATCGAAACAGTGGATATCCTCGGTACACTTTCGCTACATCTTCGGTACACCTTCGCTCGTGGAGCGTCCGTGTAGCATAGGTGTTCTGTGAGCGTGTCGGGGAAGAGTATTAATATGGACGGGATATGAAAGGGATTACATCGGGTTTTCTACCCCAAAACAATTAGACATTCAAAGAGAAAAGCTGAAGGATTAGATAAGTTCTATAACTTGGAATAATCTCTAAAAAAAATACCCCGCCTCAACGAGACGGGGTTTACCATTATATAGCATTAATTACTTCTCGAACAACTTTCCAAAATCCTCCATGGAAATCTCTTGCTCTTCCAGTTTCACGCCCTCTTTAATAACACTGAAAATCTTGTTTTCCAATGCACGGTCGTAAAGACTGGCACGCTGTTTCTCATTCTCAAGCAAACGAACGGCAAAACCATCCAATTGCTCGTCTGACAAACCGTATAACCCGTATTGTTGTAATTGAGCGGCAGCAACCTCACGTCCAACGACCTTCATATCCTCGTCCTCAACTTTTATGTTATTCTCTTTGATCATATCGCCCTTGATCAACTGCCACTTGAATTCATCCCGGTAAGAATCGAAATCTTTATCAACAGCCTCTTGGGTCAATTCTTTATTGGTAGCCAACATCCAACGCTTCAAGAATGCTTCAGGAAGAACCACATCCTCGTTTTTCTTCAACATCTTGTCACGAGCATCTACCGTCAAACGGTACTCGCTATGAGCTTTGAACTGTTTAGCCAAATCTTCTTTCACACGGGCACGGAACTCCTCAACACTCTTCACGTTACCTTCCCCGTAAACTTTATCAAATAAAGCCTGGTTCACCTCTGCCTCAACGTAACGTTTGATCTCGCTAATGATAAAGCAGAAATCAGAAGTAACATGCTCGGCCTCTTCCTTGCTTATTTGTAACAAAGCAGCATAATCCGTTTTGTTGGGATAAGCTTTGGACGGGTTGAAAATCACTTCGTTTCCGGCTTGCTTGCCAGTGAAAACTTTCACTTGCTCTTCATCCTTCATGTGTTCAACTGACAATGAAGCATCTTCAACATGGATTCCACCTTCCTTGGGTTTCCCATCTTCTCCCAACTCGATCAACTCACCCTTCACGTATTCAGATCCCTCGATCGTGTCAACCGGGGTCAACTCTCCATTGCTTTTGCAAATGCTTTCAATCTGTTTGTCTATCATTTCATCATCGACCTTGATGATGTAATAAGGAACTTTCTCTCTTTTGCTCAATTTCACGTTCATCGCGGGAGACAAAGCAATATCATAAACAAACTCGAAACTTTCCTCATCCAAATTCAACTCCTTCTGTTCTGTCTCGCTCGGAAGTGGCTCACCCAAGATATTCAAATCGTTCTCTTGGATATAATTAGACAAACTCTCTCCGATCAACTTGTTGATCTCCTCAATCAAAACGGCTTTACCGTACATTTTCTTGATAATACCGAAAGGAGTTTTCCCTTTCCGGAAACCATCAATCACCGCTTTCTTCTGGTAATCTTTCAACGCGTCGCTCACGCGAGTTGCGTAATCATCCTTATCCAATTGAATCTTAATGGTTGCATTAAGATCGTCGATTTGGTTCTTTGTTACATTCATACTTCTCTATGATAATACAATAATTGATAAAACAAACAAAAAGGCCACCTCATTGTAAGGCGGCCATCTCTTCAAGTGCGGGCGAAGGGACTCGAACCCCCACGCCTTGCGGCACTAGATCCTAAGTCTAGTGCGTCTACCAGTTTCGCCACGCCCGCTTGCTATTTTGACGGTGCAAATATATTGCTTTTTCGTGAAAAGCAAAACGATTTGACCGTTTTTTTATTTTTTCCTGCGTAATTCAAAGTTTTTTCCCAAATAAACCCTTCTAACTTCTGGATCATTAGCCAAATCCTCCGCAGAGCCGGATTGTAAAATCCGCCCGTCATACAACAAATAAGCCCGGTCGGTGATACATAATGTCTCCTGCACGTTGTGATCCGTGATCAGAATCCCGATATTTTTCTCTTTCAACTTAATCACGATACTCTGAATATCCTCCACTGCAATCGGGTCCACACCGGCAAAAGGTTCGTCCAACAGGATAAATTTGGGGGCAATTGACAAAGCCCGCGCAATCTCTGTACGCCGACGCTCACCTCCCGATAATTGAATCCCCTTACTCTTGCGAATATGCTGTAAACCGAACTCATCCAACATCTCCTCCAAACGGTGACGCTGGTAATCCTTCGGTAAATTACTCATCTCCAAAACGGCCTTGATATTATCCTCCACGCTCAACTGCCGGAACACGGAAGCTTCCTGGGCAAGATATCCCACGCCAAGCTGGGCACGACGATACACGGGTTCTGTCGTGATCTCCGTGTCATCCAAGAAAATACGTCCCCCATTCGGTTTAATCAATCCCACAATCATATAAAATGACGTGGTTTTCCCTGCCCCGTTCGGTCCCAATAACCCGACGATCTCCCCTTGTTCCACGTTCACGGAAACTCCTTTTACCACCGTACGGCTCTTGTATTTTTTTACTAAGTCCTCAGCTCTTAATTTCATATCTTACTATTTTACCGCGCTAAGATAGTCTTTTACACTTGAAAATTGAAAATTGAAAATTGAAAAATATCAGAAATTTAGATGTAACGAGAAATTAATCGCAAAATTATCCACGTCCTGCCCCGAACGATCCCCCCGATGCGTCAACCGCCAGATGGCATCCACTCGGATAAGACGGAAAATATTCTCGATCCCGACACCGGCTTCTATATAAGGTTTTGACACAGAAGACATGCCCTCCGGAAACCGAAAAATAGCATCCGTGTTAGACAGACTACCGTTGTTCTTATCCGACAACGTACCCCACAAGGCCTTCACAGTTGCCACCTCACGCCATTTCAACCGTTTCATCAACGGGATCTTATTCAAGAAAAATCCTTTAAAATGATGTTCCCAGAACACGGCTCCCCATAAATCGGACGCAAACTCGTAGAAATTCATGCAAGAGAAAGCGTAAGGATCATAAAAATAGGTGGCATTCCCCTCATGCAACTTCAACAACGGGTAAGGAACCTTGTTAAATATCTTTCCCCCGGATAACATGATATCACTGTACCCTATCGGGGCTATATCGAAATCATGTTTCACGGACAATTCCAGACGGTAATACTCGTAATCCCCATTCAAGATATCCTTTAACCCCGCCACCACGTCAATTCCCACGATCGGGAAATCAGATCCCATGGAAACTTTATCGAAAGTCTGCCGCACAACAACCTCGTTCCACGACAAACGTGTTCCCAAACGGAACTGGGTTGTATGAATCTGATCCACGACCTCCCCGTTCGGGCGAACAAAATCGACATACTTCGTGGGGAACATCTGGCGATATTCCAATGCAAAGGAATTCGAAAATCCCTGCCACCATTCCTTCTCGTAGCGCACATCAAATGAATTAATTAGTGTCAACTTGTCATTGTTCCCCCTGGAAAATATCGAACTCAATATATTACCCGTGGTAAAAGCATTCTCACTGGCTCCCAACTGTAACACATCATGCCGGCCTCCTATCGTGAACTTCGATGTCGGTTGATTATTAAAGATATATTCAACGGTTCCTCCTCCTTTAAATTCACCATCTTTTGTGCTATACGCCCCGTATCCGGTAAGCCGTACATGTTTGCTAAAATCTCTTGTAGTTTTAACTCCCAACTGGAATCGGCACCCCTCCAACTTATTAAAACTCATTAATTTATAATAAGGACCGAAACCGATATATTTCGTGTTATAGTATCCAAGCAAGGCAGTCTGGATAATATCGTATATATTTTTATATAACGGGACATTCTTTATTGAGTCCACCATATTATATATATTCTGTTCCTTTTCACTTAACTCGTAAGGACGCACAGATTGCCAGTAATTTTCATCATTTTGAAGAACATCCTTATTAATGATGACATCATTATCCAATTTCAGTATCTCGGCAGGGATATCCGCGTTCACCTTCACGTTCGAATAATCAATCTGGCGGTGTCCCATAAAGGAGATCAACTTGGACGAGTCCTTCATCTGCACGGTAAAATCGGCCAATATTTTATCCTGCTTCAAAAACCAAGTAGAATCATTAATCAATTCGTTCGTATTCTCGATAGCCAAATCTCTAATCCAGTTTACATTCAATCCTTTAGCCATACGCAAACGAGCGGACTCCAACGCCCATGTCATGGAGTCTACATTTACCTCCCCGTCAAATACCGGGGTAGACTTCCCCTTCGGATGGAAACGGATCTTGTATATCTTGCGCCCCTCCTTCTGCACGCTATCTACCAAAAAATACTTGTAATACATCAAGCCGTGTTCACTCAACGGGCTGGCAAAATTCACCTCAAAAATATTAATGTAATTATCGTATAAATTCACGTTCACGTGTAAATGCCCCGTGAATTGGGCCAAACTGTAATCCTTCTCGATACCCGAAATTCGGCTGGCTTTCACAATCTCCCTTGATAACTTCGGGGAACGGCGATAATAATAATCTGCCGAAGCCTCAGAGATCATTACCGGCAGATAAGCCTTTCCCGTGATAGCGGAAGTGTCCATGTACTGGAAAATAAAACCAAAATTCTTCTGCAATTTTTTATTCTTAAATCCCGGTTTCATATTCGCAATATCCAGTTCCATCTTGGTATAGGTGGTATAACTATATGAATCCTTTTCAGCCGGATTATTTCTCTTCTTATTCTTTGAAATATTCCGCAAGATAGCGTGAGCCGGATTCTCACCGGGTTTTACCTTCACCTCATCCAAATGCGTCACGATCGGTACCAGTTTAAAATCGATCGTGTTAAAAGCTCCTTTCTTGATCGCCACCGTCTGACGCTCATAAGAGACAAAAGATGCCATGATTTCGCTAACATCCTCTCGTGTCTCCATATCATAATTCCCATCAAAATCGGTTGTCACACCGATCGTGGTACCCACAAACACGATACTCACCAATGGCATCGGTTCCCCAGTTTCTGCATCCACAACTTTTCCTCGAACCTTCGTTGTCTGTGCCTCTACAACAGATACCCACGCCAATAACAATAAGACAAAACACAACTTCAAATATTTCATTACAAAAAAATTTACGATTTCTGATTCACGATTTCTGATCAAGAACAACCATGCAAGATGAAGATAATACCCCATCATAAATCATCAATCACAAATCATCAATTAAACCACTCCTTCACGCAATATGTCGTGTATGTGTACCATTCCTTTGTAATGACGATCTTTATCAACAACAACCAGTTGAGTGATACTATTCTGTTCCATCATCCGGTAGGCATTATATGCCAATTCGTCCTCTGATATAGTCTTGGGGGATTTTGACATGACATCCTTTGCCATCAACCCGTCTACATCATCGTATTTCTCCATCATCCGCCGCAAGTCACCATCCGTGATAATTCCTTCCAAACGTTCTTCCCCATCCACGATAGCCACCGCACCCAAACGTCCTTTCGACATGGCCAAGATCACGGGGCGAATTCCCGCTTCTCTCGTAATGCAAGGCCGATTCGTGCTATCGTAAACATCCGACACCCGCGTGTATAAACGCTTTCCTAAACTTCCGCCCGGATGGAATCTCGCAAAATCCCTGCTTGAGAAACTGCGACACTCTACCAAACACATTGCTAACGCATCTCCCAGCACTAACTGTGCCGTAGTTGAATTTGTCGGAGCTAAATTTAAAGGACAAGCCTCTTTTTCCACTTTCGCTTTTAGCACATAAAGCGAATTTTTAGCCAGAAAAGAGTCCGTATTTGACACCATTGCTACGATATTATTATTTCCGTTATTCCGTATCAACGGGATCAAAACTTTTATTTCCGGAGTGTTTCCACTCTTAGAAACACAAATTACCACATCCTCTTCCCGGATCATTCCCAAATCACCATGAATAGCATCCGCAGCGTGCATAAACACAGCCGGAGTTCCGGTGGAATTCATCGTTGCCACGATTTTTGTCGCAATAATTGCACTTTTTCCAATACCAGTGATAATCACCCGCCCCTTATTTTCATAAATTAATCTAACAACCGCCTCAAAATCATCATCTATGTAGTTTATCAGATTTTGAATAGCTACTGTCTCATCTTGAATCACTTTGCACGCAACCGATTTTATATCTACCATGACTATCTAATTATAAATATTCATTCAAAAGTCATCCTTACAGCAAAAAAAGAAAAAAACTATTGCACTTATCATTTTTTGCTATAACTTTACTAGGGACAAAAGTATCATTTTTTATGATAGCTCAAAAACGAGTGATGATAGATTTATTATAGAAGATTTTGTTTGTAAAAACAAATTAAGTTATAAATTTGCGCACCCGTGTAAAAATGGGGTGTGTGAAAATTAAAAAAACAATGGGATTGCAAATAGATTTACATGCTAAATTAAAAGAGTATTTCGGCTTTGATAACTTCAAAGGAAACCAGGAGCAGATAATAAAGAACGTTCTCGCCGGGAACAACACGTTTGTACTGATGCCAACGGGGGGAGGAAAATCTTTATGTTACCAGTTGCCGGCCTTGATACTTGACGGAACAGCAATAGTGATATCACCGCTAATTGCTTTAATGAAAAATCAGGTTGATGCAATGCGCTCGTTCAGCGCATCGGAGGGAGTTGCCCACTTCATGAATTCGTCTCTTAGCAAAAGTGATATTCTAAAAGTGAAAGAAGACGTGTTGAGTGGTAAAACAAAACTATTATATGTAGCCCCAGAGTCACTGACCAAAGAAAGTAATATCGAATTCTTACGAAAAGTACGCATCTCCTTCTTTGCGGTTGACGAAGCACACTGTATTTCAGAATGGGGACACGATTTCCGTACCGAATATCGTAAGATCAGACCGATCGTGGAGCAAATCGGGAAAGCACCGATTATCGCTTTAACGGCAACTGCTACCCCGAAAGTCCAACACGATATTCAGAAAAACCTAGATATGCTGGATGCCCAAGTGTTCAAATCTTCCTTTAACCGTTCCAACCTCTATTACGAGGTTCGTCCGAAGGTAGACCCGACAAAAGATATTATCAAATTCATCAAAAACAACGAAGGCAAATCAGGTATTATCTACTGTCTGAGCCGTAAAAAAGTGGAAGAACTCACGGAAGTCCTTTGCGTTAACGGAATCAAGGCTGCCTCCTACCACGCTGGCATGGATGCCTCGGCCCGTAGTGCCAATCAAGACAAATTCCTAATGGAAGAAGTCAATGTCATCGTGGCAACAATCGCTTTTGGTATGGGTATAGACAAACCGGACGTACGATTCGTCATCCATTATGATATTCCGAAAAGTCTTGAGGGATATTACCAGGAGACCGGAAGAGCTGGACGAGACGGAGGTGAAGGATATTGCCT
This sequence comes from Butyricimonas sp., assembly GCA_019423345.1. Taxonomy (GTDB): domain Bacteria; phylum Bacteroidota; class Bacteroidia; order Bacteroidales; family Marinifilaceae; genus Butyricimonas. The sequence goes on from JAHZBN010000006.1 coordinate 97,251, forward strand.
GACATTTTACAGCTACAAAGACATCCAAAAACTGGAAAAGTTCATGCAGGGTAAACCGATTGCCGAACAGGAAATCGGGAAACAACTTCTCATGGAAACCGTTTCCTACGCAGAAACTTCTCTTTGCCGCAGAAAAGTTCTATTACACTACTTCGGTGAAAACTATGATGAAGAAAATTGTGGAGCCTGTGACAACTGCCTATTCCCGAAGAAAGAATTCGAAGGAAAAGAATACTTAATCGATGCCTTAAATGCCATCCTTGAAGTAAAAGAGAAATTCAAGGTGGACCACATGGTAAATATTCTTCTCGGGGAAACCGATTCCATGATAAAATCGTATCACCATGACGAACTGGAATCTTTTGGTGTCGGTTCTGAAAAGAACGTACAGTTCTGGAACATGGTATTCAGACGCGCTTTAATTGCTAATTATATAGAAAAAGACATTGAACAATACGGGGTCATAAAATTAACTGAAAAGGGCCACGAATTTTTAAAAGAACCTAAAGACTTTATGCTGATGGAAGATCATAACTTTGAAGAATCAGAAGAGAAACTTCAGGAAAAAGGGGGAGTATCAGCACTCGACAACACCTTATTTGCCATCCTGAAAGATTTACGGAAAAAGATTGCCAAAAAGAACAATCTGCCACCGTACGTGATTTTCCAAGATCCGTCCCTAGAGGATATGTGTACCAATTACCCGATCACGTTGGAAGAGTTAGCCAACATACAGGGTGTAGGTTCAGGAAAAGCTCAAAAATACGGACAGGAATTCGTAGAGGTAATCAAACAATACGTTGAAGACAACGAGATCGAAAGAGCGCAAGACTTGGTGGTTAAAACCGTTGCCAACAAATCGAAATTCAAAGTATATATCATTCAAAATATTGACCGCCAAATTGATCTGGAAGACATCGCCTCTGCGGAAGGTCTTACCTTCGAAGAACTGATCAAAGAAATGGAAGCCATCGTCTTCTCCGGAACCAAACTTAACATTGATTACTACATCAACCAAATTCTGGATGAAGAACAACAACAAGAAATCATGGATTACTTCATGGAAGCCAAGAGCGACAATATTGGGGATGCCTATGAGGAATTCGAAGGCGACTACTCTGAAGAAGATCTTCGTCTGATGCGACTAAAACTACACTCCAAACATGGAAATTAAATAAAAAGCGACCTAAGGTCGCTTTTTATTATTCCATCCGATCAACCATCACATCCGGCAAATGCTGTATAAACTGGAATAGCAAAGTTTCATCTCCAGCCTTATGGGTTCGAATAACCATCGTCACCCGAAAAGTAGTCATATCTCCCAACTTGGACGACTCGGTAGAGTAAGAACTGATCGTATGCTTTTTACGCTTTATCTCGTCAGTAACCTCCTTGATTACCTCTTGACTTGTTGTCGTAAATATTAACAATACATTCCTCTGGCTAATCTTTTGGAAAAGATATCCTAAACCTTCCAAGCCTAACAAAGTCAACAACATTGCACTGATTCCCAGCCAATATTGCCCGGCTCCAACTGCAAGTCCAATGGCAGAAGTAGCCCATATCCCGGCAGCCGTGGTCAACCCTCTCACGAATAATTTCTGGATAATAATAGTCCCCGCTCCCAAAAAACCGATACCACTCACCACTTGAGCCGCAATACGACTCGGGTCAAGACCAATCCCCGTATCCCCAAGAATATCCCAGAATCCATATTTCGACACAATCATAAAAAGAGCGCTACCCAAAGCTACCAAGAAATGAGTTCTAAATCCCGCCTCCTTCGCCCGGTATTCACGATCCAAGCCTATGATAGCCCCTAAAACTCCGGCCACAAGTAATCTAAAGAAGAAATCCCATGTCATCATATCCGTATCTATTTTACTCGATTCTTATCTTCACACAAAGATAAACCAATCTACGCAAAGTTGCGTATGAAAGATACAGTAGGATAAAAAAACTTTATTAACCCAACAATAAGATATGGCATTATTACTCGTAATTCTGTTTATTAGCGGCTACATTCTGATTGCCCTGGAACATCAGACTAGAATTAATAAAAGTGCCATAGCACTCCTTCTAGGGACACTGCTATGGACTCTCATTCCACATACTGACAACGAAATTATTAATCACCTCGGAGATACTGCCGAGATTTTGTTTTACCTGCTCGGGGCAATGACAATCGTGGAATGGATTGACACACACAACGGGTTCACCTTGATCACGGACCATATCACCACACGTAACAAACGAAAATTATTGTGGATCATTGCCTTGATCACTTTTATCATGTCTTCCGTACTTGATAACTTAACCACAGCCATTGTCATGATCATGTTACTTCGCCGCCTAGTTGACGAGCAAAGAGAACGATGGATATTCGGCAGCATCGTTATTATTGCCGCTAACGCGGGTGGAGCATGGACCCCGATCGGGGACGTTACCACGATTATGCTCTGGATTAATGATAACATCACCTCTCTGAATATTATCCGTCACTTATTCCTCCCAAGTCTGGTTTCATTAATCATTCCACTAACCATCACAACCTACTGGCTACAGGGGGAAACAGAACCTCAACAAACAACAAGCACAAACACGCTCCTAGCCATCAGTCACAGAGAACAAATAACCATCCTGATCATCGGCATTGCCAGCCTCCTATTTGTTCCTGTTTTTAAAGAATTCACGAATCTCCCTCCATTCATGGGGATCATGCTAGCTTTGGGAGGCGTGTGGACATATACAGAAATTCTCTATAATCGAAAAAGAAACCTTCCCCCAGAAAAGATACACCGTATTCCATCCATACTTACAAAAGTTGATTACAGTACCCTTCTATTCTTTTTGGGGATCCTTATGGCCGTCGCTACCTTACAAATAGCAGGCATACTTGACCAAATGTCCACGTTCTTAAATAACAAAATACACAACGTTTACCTAATAAACATGATCATAGGTTTTCTTTCCTCCGTGATCGACAATGTTCCGCTTGTCGCTGCCGCCATAGGAATGTATCCCTTGATTCACACAAGCGGCACCTTATCACCATACCTCATGAATTTCACGACGGATGGAACATTTTGGGAACTCCTTGCATATTGTGCTGGAATCGGTGGCAGCATCCTAATCATTGGTTCTGCAGCCGGAGTTGTCGTTATGGGTATGGAACGTATTAATTTCATGTGGTACATGAAGCACATCACCTGGATTGCCCTTCTCGGTTATCTGGCCGGAATCGGCGTATATTATCTACAATCTCTTTTATAATTAAGAAAGACCGTCCTACCAAACAGCAAGACGGTCTTTTTATTTTATCTAAATATTCTTTATTCCATATAGCGAATAATCGTTTGTTCCCGATCCGGTCCTACAGACACAATCTTGATCGGTACCCCAGTCTCCTCTTCCAAGAATGCCAAATAATTATTGAACTCTTCCGGGAATTCGTCCTCTGAAGTCATTTTTGTCATATCACATTTCCAACCCGGTAACTCGGTATAGATCGGTTTTACTCCTTCTGTAATATCAAACGGGAAATAATCTACCTCTTCTCCATCCACCTCGTAAGCAACGCAAGCAGAAATCGTGTCAAAAGTATCCAGCACATCACTCTTCATCATAATCAACTGGGTCACGCCATTAATCATGATAGCGTATTTCAACGCCACCAAATCGACCCATCCACAACGACGTTTACGACCAGTCACGGCACCAAATTCATGTCCCAACTCACAAAGTTTTTCACCCGTTTCATTTTCCAGTTCCGTTGGAAACGGTCCGCTACCTACACGGGTACAATATGCTTTGAAAATACCGTAAACTTCTCCAATACGACGAGGAGCAACTCCCAATCCTGTACAAGCCCCCGCACAAACCGTGTTGGAAGAAGTCACGAAAGGATAAGAACCAAAATCTATATCTAGCATGGTCCCCTGAGCCCCTTCAGCCAAAATGGATTTTTCATCATCTAATAATCGGTTAATCTCATGCTCACTGTCCACTAACTCGAATTGTTTCAGATACTCGATTCCTTCCAACCACTCTTTCTCCGTAGCTGCTAAATCGTAAGTAAAGTTTAAACTTTTCAATATCTGTTCGTGGCGAGCTTTCGCCTTTGCGTATTTTATATCGAAATCATGTAGAATATCACCTACACGAACACCATTTCTACTAATTTTATCCGTGTATGTCGGTCCGATCCCCTTTCCGGTAGTCCCCACTTTAGCATCACCCTTGGCAGCCTCATAAGCCGCATCAAGGAATCGATGGGTCGGCAAAATCAGATGTGCTTTCTTGGATATATGAAGTCTTTTTCTCAAATCATGCCCAGACGCCGCCAATGCTTCTGCTTCCGCTTTAAACAAAGCAGGATCAATCACGACACCATTACCGATGATATTGACTTTATCTCCTTGAAAAATTCCGGATGGAATGGAACGAAGTACATATTTCTGACCTTCGAATTCAAGCGTGTGCCCTGCATTAGGCCCTCCTTGAAAACGAGCCACGACATCATAGTTCGGGGTTAACACGTCAACTACTTTTCCCTTACCTTCATCTCCCCACTGTAATCCCAACAATACATCTACTTTCATCTGATACTATATTTTTATGAAACAAACGTGCAAAATTAATATTTATTTCTTACCTGTCAACTTACAATTGCTGCAAATACCATAAATATAAAGCATATGATGATGAACGGTAAAATCATACTTTTCTTCCACATGTTCGACGATTTCCTCCAACCGAGAATCAGCGAATTCCTCCACTTTCCCACACACTTTGCATACAATATGTTCGTGTTTCCGGTTATTGTATGCTCGTTCGAATTGAGCTATATTATTCCCGAACTGATGTTTGATCACCAGCTTACATTCTAATAACAAATCAATCGTATTGTACAATGTTGCACGACTAACCCTGTAATTTTTATTCTTCATAAACACGTACAAGGATTCTATATCAAAGTGCCCGGAATGAGAATAAATCTCATCTAAAATAGCGTATCTCTCTGGCGTCTTTCGATGCCCTTTCTGCTGCAGGTAAGTGGTAAAAATCTCTTTTACCGTCTCCTTTATTTTTTCCATTGAGTCCAAAGCTAATTCTATTTACAACATCGCTAAGTTACAATAATTATCCGAAGTTCTATCCTTATTTAGACAAAATTTAATTTAGACATCTAAATTCTCTACCCGGGAAACGTTCTCCACTCCCTTCAGAGATGCAATCTTCATCATTAAATTATTCAAGTCTGCCATGTTATGCACGTACAAATGGATCATCCCCTCAAAAATCCCATCTTTGGTTTCAAAATGCACCGTCCTCATGTTCACGTTACTCTCTTTTGATATAATCATCGTAATATCACTCACGATTCCTATGCTATCAATACCATTTAATTTGATCACAGCAAGGAAAGACATGATCTTGTGACTGACCCATTTCACCGGAACAATTTTGTCCCCGTAACTGGACATCAATCGGATTGCCTCCGGACATTTCCGCTTATGCACAGTAATCTTATCCCCGTCAATCTTCATGCCGACGACATCGTCACCCGGGATCGGATTACAGCACGGAGCAATGATAAAATCAGAAGCATCATCAGTAATATCATTAATCACTTTCCCCTTTTCTTCCTCTTTGTCCGGTACGGACTTATCCTTATCGCTCTTGAAGAACTGGAGTTTCCAATACTTGACAAATTTATTTTCTGACTTTTTCTTTAAGGCTTTACGCACGTCCTCTATGTCCAAATGCCCTTTAGCAAGACTCACGTATAGATCATCTTTATGCTGCAACTTCAAATGCAATAAAGCCTTATTCAGATTTTCCGCCCCGAAAGGCAGTTTCATATCTTCCAGCAATTTTTCAAACATGGTCGTTCCGATACGGATTTGCTCTTTTTTCTCCCTCCGGAAAACCATAAGTATATTATTCCGAGCTTTAGCAGTAACGATAAAATCAAGCCAATCACTCTGCGGTTTCTGTTTATCGCTGGTCAGCACCTCAACCTGATCGCCACTCTGTAACCGATGACTCATCGGGACCAATTTGTGATTCACCTTGCCGCCTATACATGAATTCCCGATCTCCGTGTGAATATCATAAGCAAAATCTAAAACGGAAGCTCCTTTCGGAAGTGTTCGCATCTCCCCCTTTGGGGTAAACACCCGGATCTCCTTGGCAAAAAGATTAAGCTTAAATTCGTCTAAAAATTCCAACGCATCAGTTCCCGGTTGTTCCAACATCTCCTTAATACCCGCCAACCACTTGTCCACCTCGTTACTCGCTTCAGCATTATCCCCCTTGTATTTCCAGTGTGCAGCCAATCCCTTCTCGGCAATCTCATCCATCCGACGGGAACGAATCTGCACCTCTATCCACTTCCCCCCGGGCCCCATAACAGTAAGATGTAAGGCCTCGTATCCATTAGCCTTCGGGACACTGACCCAATCCCGGATTCTCTCCGGTTTTGGACTATACATATCAGTAATCAACGAGTAAATATTCCAACATTGCCATTTCTCCGGTTGATTATCCTTCGGATCGAACACGATCCTCACGGCAAGCAAATCATATATCTCTTCAAAAGAAATGTGTCTACGCTGCATCTTGGACCATACAGAGTAGACACTTTTCGTTCGTGCTGTTATATCATAACGATACCCACTCTCTGTTAAACGCTCCCGAATCGGAGCAATAAATTGCTGATACAAACCGGTATGTTCATCCCGGTAATCATGAATTCGTTTTTCCAATTCCTGGTATTCAACCGGATTCTCGTACTTCAAACTCAAATCCTCTAACTCCGTCTTAATCGCATGCAATCCCATACGATGCGCCAGGGGGGCATATATATAGAGTGTTTCACTCGCTATCTTCACTTGTTTATGTTCCGGCATGGAATCAAGCGTTCGCATATTATGCAAACGGTCAGCAATCTTGATCAGAATCACCCGCACATCATCCGCCAACGTCAGAATCATCTTACGAAAACTCTCGGCCTGCTTGGTCGTGTTAGACCCCATAACCTCACTGATTTTCGTCAACCCGTCAACGAGTGAAGCTATTTTAGGACCAAAAAGATTGGCAATATCCTCCACCGTGTAATCGGTATCTTCCACCACATCATGCAGGAGTGCGGCTACGGCCGACTTCGTACCCAATCCGATCTCCTTTACCGCAATCTTCGCCACGGCTAAAGGATGCAATATATAAGGTTCCCCCGACTTACGTCTAACCCCCTGATGAGCTTCCCTGGCAAATTCAAATGCCCTGCGAATCATTTTCATACTCTCCTCAGTCGTCCCCTTTCGCAAAGATTTTATCAAATCATCGAAAGCCGTTTCTATCATTTCCTGCTCGTCCATAACCCAAATAACTTTAGATTTAAGATTCTAAATTTAAGATTAAAATATTAATCGTAAATCACAAATCATAAATCGCTTAATTACTAAATTTTACAGCTCAATATGCCGGGAAGTCACTTCCGCCTGCATAAATAGCGCTGCCATCTTATCAAACATTCCACCTTTCTCCGTGGTCAAGAATTCAATCTGCCCCCCCCGGGAAAGTTCTCGTTCCATCTCCGGATGCCGCCGCAAATAGTCTTTCAAACTTCGTGCTACAATTTCACCCTGCTGGATGACGGTTATCCCTTCCGGAATAAAGCGGTCAATAACACTTCTCAACAACGGATAATGCGTACAAGCCAACACGAGAGTGTCAATCTGCGGATCAGCTTGTAGAATTGTATCTATATACTTCTGTACAAAGAAAGCCGCCCCCGGAGAATTCATCTCGTTATTCTCCACGATCGGAACCCACATGGGACAAGCCTGCTGCGTGACCAGAAATCCCCTCTCCGAATGAATTTTGGCAATCTCCAACAAATATGACTCCGACGCCACGGTTCCCGAAGTTGCCAAGATTCCGATATGCCCATTCCCTGTAAAATCCGCCACAGCCTCTACGCTGGGACGAATAACTCCTAACACTCTTCGTTGAGAATCTATCCGGGGCAAATCGACTTGCTGTATTGTCCGTAGAGCTTTCGCCGAGGCCGTGTTACACGCCAGGATAACCAGCTTACACCCCATCCCGAACAACTTTAAAACCGCCTCTCGCGTGTACTTGTAAACAACATCAAAAGAACGAGTTCCATAAGGTGTACGAGCATTATCTCCCAAGTAAATATAATCATACTCAGGCATCTCTTTTACAATATCTTTCAATATCGTCAATCCCCCATATCCGGAATCAAACACCCCAATCGGACAAGACATATGTCTATTATATTAAGTTTATAGCTGCTAATATACCTTTTATTCCCAAAGAATGCAAAAAAAAAGCCGCCCAAAAGGGCGACTTTATTTCATTATATATATAAATTATTGAATACCTAATTTTTTCTTTACCAGCGGTAACACATCCTCACTATTGTCAGCCGTGTACAACAATGCACCTTGACCGAAATTAGGAGTTGCAGCAAAAATATAAGTGAAACCACCTTCTTTACCTACGGCTTGAACTGCATTTTGAATTTTAGTAATAATTGGTGCTAACAAATCTTCCTGTGTTTTAGCCATTTGTTCTTGAGCTAATTGTTGGAAATTTTGAATTCTCTCTGCCAATCCTTGAATTTCTTGTTCTTTAGCTGTACGGCTTAATTCAGTCAGTGTTTTAGCATTGGCCTGATATTCTTGCATCAATTTCTGATAATTCTCATGCATTGCTGTCAACTCTTTTCTAATCTCTTGCTCCTTAGCTGCTAAATCATCTTGTGCCTTTTTAAATTCCGGCATACTTGTCATCACCTTTTGAACATCAAGATGACCTAACTTAATTGGTTTTGCAGTTTGAGCAGAAGTAGCAAAAGCAGCAAACATAAATGCTACTAAAGCAAATAATTTCAACGTATTCTTCATAATGTTTGTCTTTAAAATGATCTACAAAAGTAATAAAATTAAATTCCTTTTCCTAGCCTACATACATAATGTATGCAAAGAAGCCAAAAATAATTTATGCTTTAATGGTTAAAATTCTTGTCCCAACACGAAGTGGAATTGTGAACCACCAGCACCACTACGTCCCGGCACATCATCAAATCCATAACCCCAGTCAATACCGAGCAAACCAAACATCGGGAGGAATACACGCAAACCGACACCGGCAGAGCGGTACAAATTAAAGGGTTCGAAATCTTTCAACTCGTACCAAGAGTTACCTGCTTCCAAGAATCCTAAAGCGTAAATCGTTGCTGATTGTGCTAAAGAAATCGGGTAACGCAACTCCATCGTGAACTTGGAATACAAGCTTGCATCAGAAGATTTGGGGGCAATAAAAGATGAACCGGCATTCGTCAATGAACCGTTTTCATAACCACGCAATCCCACGTACTCTCTACCATACAAGCTATATCCTGACATTCCGTCACCCCCCATCTCGAATCCCTCGAACGGAGATTTTTTGTTCTTATCATAGTAACCCAAGTACCCGTACTGTGCCGAAGCATACAACACTAACGGACGTTTTTCACTACGAGTCAACGGCATGAAAATCTTTCCGCTGAATTTCCACTTATGATATTCGATCCATCTATACTTCACTTGATCCTTCTCAGCCTCGAAATGACGATTTGAGAACAAGGAGTACGGCGGGGTCAATGTCAATGAGAATGTGAATTCACTACCCATTCTTGTAAATAGCGGGTTATCAATAGAACTTCTCTTGATAACCGTTGCGATAGACAAGTTATTAGAGTTACCATCACTGAAGATATAATACGGCCAATTCTTCAACTGATAACGCTGGAACGAAATTTCATTATACATCGTAAACCAGTTATCCGGCCAGTTAATACGTCGTCCTAATCCCACGCTAAGACCGTAAGTCAACATCAACTGACGAGAGTCGTACATCTGAGAAGTATTACTCATATAATAAGAGTTCCGGTAACTACTGGAATATCCCGTTTGCCGGGAGAAATACAATGATACACTCAATGAATTCGGCTTTCTTCCACCTAACCAAGGTTCACGGAAAGACAAACTGAAAGAAGTATAGTATTTACCGTTCGTTTGAGCCTTCAAACTAAACGTCTGACCATCACCCTGCGGCAAAGGACGGTAAGAATCCCAATTAAATATATTACGAATAGAGAAATTCGTGAAAGTTAATCCCACAGAACCGATGATCATACCGGCTCCCCATCCTCCGGAAAGCTCGATTTTATCATTCGCTTTTTCTACTAAACTAAATACAACATCTGCTGTTCCTGCTTCTGCATTCACATTTGCTAAATCAGGCTGGATTTGCTCCGGATCAAAATGCCCCATATTTGCTAACTCTCGGGCACTTCGTATAATATCCTCACGACTGAATAATTCCCCGGGATAAACATACAACTCCCGACGAATCACATGCTCGTGCGTACGGTTGTTTCCTTTGATGATTACTTTATTAATCGTCGCTTGGGGACCTTCAACCACCCGGACTTCCAAGTTAATGGAGTCTTCTCCTGATATGGTCTCTACCGGTACCAACCGGGAAAACAAATAACCATTGTTCTGATATAGATTAGAAACAGCATCATCATCTGATGTCATTCGTTCCTCAAGATATTTACTATTATAAACATCACCTTTCTTGATATTCAACACATCACTCAAAACATCTGAAGAATAAATGGTATTCCCCACCCATGTAATATTATTAAAATAGTATTTGTTTCCTTCTTGTACATCAATATAAATTTTTACCCGCTTAGGTGAAATCTGCACCACGCTATCCGAAAGGATCACGGCATCCCTAAAACCTTTCTCGTTATATTTATCAACAAGAAGGAATTTATCTTCATCGTAATTTTTTTCTATATAATTAGCCGACTTGAAGAAATTACGCAGAGATTTCTCTTTCGTCTTCTTCATGGCTCCTTTCAGACGACCATCTTTCATTAACTTATTTCCGGTAATGATAATCTCGTCAATCTTGATCTTGTTATGTTTCTCCACGATAGCATCCAAGATCACGAAATTACTATGGTCCGGATCATCACGTTGAATAATCCTGATATTCGTGTTATAATATCCCTTTTCTTTCAGATACTTTTCGATCTGCATCTTTAGATTTGACTTCATCAAGTCTGTCACCTGGGCACCCGGTAACAAATTCATCTTTTCTTTGATTTTATTTTCCTCTGCTTTTTTCAGCCCGACATAATTAATCTTGGAAAGTTTATGACGCTCCTTTATATATAAAGCCAAATAAACTTTATCACCTTCGATCTTATCTATGGCAATCGATACATCCGAAAAGATTCCATGCCCATACAATCTCTTGATTGCACGAGTGATTGTTTCACCGGGAATCTGTACTGCCATTCCGATTGACAATCCAGCCATCTGTGCCAGATAATCCTCATCATAATTCTCCCCACCCCCAACTGCTCGCACTCCAGCTAGTTCATAAGTTTTAGGTGAAGAATAAAAAATATCGTATTGTAGTGTCGTATCTGCGACTTGGGCCTTTGCCCCGTAAACACACAGTATAAAGATTAATAAAAGCGTTATTTTTCCTGTCATCTGAGTCACTTTTTTAGTTGCTCTCCGGTTAACCCGAATCGTCTTTCTCTTTTTTGAAAATTACGAATGGCCAAATATAAGTCTTCTTTTTCAAAATCAGGCCAAAATTTATCAAGAAAATATAGTTCCGTATACGCTAATTGCCATAAAAGGAAATTACTAAGCCTACATTCACCACTTGTTCGGATCAATAAATCGGGATCAGGAATTCCAGACGTCGTCAGGTAGGTGGAAAAATCTGCGTCTGTAAATACCTCAACATCTTCTATTTTGCCATCCCGCACATCTTGAGCTATCCGCTTGGCCGCAGCCAAAATCTCCCATCTTGCCCCATAACTTAATGCCAACACTAGAGTTAACCCGGTATTAGATGCCGTTCTCGTTATTAATCCCTGTAACTTGTTATATACCTCTTCCGGCAAATCCGACAAATTCCCGATAGCCTTCACCCGGACTTGTTTTCTCATCAAATTATCAGTTTCAGCCAAAATAGCATCCACCATCAACCCCATCAACACGTCTATTTCTTTCTTCGGACGATTCCAGTTCTCTATCGAAAAAGCATATAACGTCAAATACTTCACCCCGATCTCCCCGGCAGCCTCCATTGCTGTTCTTACCGCATCTACTCCTTTTTTATGCCCTTCCCATCTCTCCAAACCGTGACTTTTGGCCCACCTTCCGTTTCCATCCATAATAATTGCCACGTGTTCCGGTATATTCTCTTTATCCATAATTAATTGAAAATTGAAAATTGAAAATTGAAAATTACTTTTCACTCTCCAATAAAATTAACCATATTATTTAAAATCGTTTCAACTTTTAGTTTTTAACTTTTATCTTTCTTGTTTCTCTTGTCCTCTCCCCAATTCAATTTATTACGTAACGTTTCGTAATAACTATGATCAGGCATTTTCACAACATTCATTTTAAAATCGCCCGAAGATATAAATAATTCATGATTATCCGACATTCTTTGCATACGAGAATCAGCACCCAACATGAAGTCTCCTGAACGACTCTCCACTTTTAGACGGATTTGCACGTTACCGGGCAAAATCAACGGACGCATATTCAAATTATGTGGGCTTACCGGAGTTACGATCAAGTTATCGCAATCAAAAGCCACAATCGGCCCCCCACAACTTAACGAGTAGGCAGTAGACCCGGTAGGCGTGGCCACGATCACGCCATCAGCCCAATATGTCGTAAGATATTCTTTCCCGATATAAGCATGAACCTTCAATAAAGAGGAACGTTCTGTCTTCAATATACTTATCTCATTCAATGCATAATTAAATTCAGCAAAGGGATTATCTTCCATCTCGAATTTCACCAACGCACGTTGTTCCACGTCAAACTTTCCGGCACACAACCAATGAATAGCCTGAGGAATCTCCTCTTGAGCTATATTAGCCAAAAAACCCAGCCGTCCGCTATTGATGCCCAACACGGGAATACCATAATTTTTTACTCGCATTGCGGAATCAAGAAATGTTCCGTCCCCTCCCACGCTGAATAAAACATCCGTATCCTGATCAACATCCTCCTCATAAAACGCTTGAAAAACATCGGGAATGCCACATTTTTCCTTCAAAAAATCATAGAAAGGTTTATAACAAGTCAAACAAACCTCTCGCTCATTCAGATCACGCAACATTTGTTTGAAATAAGGATAAAACTCTTCATGAATCACCCGTCCGTAAATCGCAACTTTACTTATTTTTGAACACATCTATTTATTTTAGATTCAGTTAATTTAAAACTTCCTACATTTCCATAAACTTCAACAACTGCCCGTAACGATCTCTCATCTCTTCATTCATGTCTTCACCGGAAACAAAAGTATTTTTGATCACATAACGATAACGGATAAAAGTGTCTAAAATCGGCCCTATTCCAACCATATTCACTTTAAGAGTAATCTCCACTTTATTAGAATCTGGCATACACGTAACATAACAACTCAACACCTTCGCCTCATTATATTCCACAATCTGGGCAACCTCGGCCAAAGAATAATCAATTTTATTTACTTCCAACACGATAATCCCGCCAGGATCGTCTATACACAAAAGTTTATCAATATTATGCAAGATGTCTGTTAACAAAATAGCTCCTTGATATACCTCTTTCCGGTTCAAAACCGGTACCACTGACAAAAGCCGGGAAGAGGCAACCCCGATAACATCATACATATGTGCATCCTCGTACACGAAAGTCATCTCCCTAGGTATATCCAACCTACCGATCGGATCATGAATACTCCCGTGCGCATACATAATTTCATCAGACAACAACCCCATGTACGTTTCACCATCCAAGACTGGCAAATGAGACACCCGAAACAAGTCCATCCACCCCAATGCCTGGGCACAAGTATCATCTTTCTTCAATACCGGTACAACATTTGATAGTAAACTTGATGCGATCATATTTATTTCATTTCTCGCCCTAAAGATACATTATTTTCCCCAGTAAATTCCACCCTTAAAATAATTTTCAATTTTCAATATCACCGTTTTCAATTATTTCTATATTTGCCACGTAAATTTAAAAACAGTGAACATCATGTTACCAAAATTTCTTATTGCAGACAATTCCCAAGAAGCACCAGATCTAGTATATGTTGTGCACACGGAAAAGCCTCAATGTATTATTCAATGTGACATGGATGGCTTTTACAGCAACCAGAAAATTTACTGGATTGACGAAGAGCCTCTCTGCACAGACGACATTGAATCTCTCATGGAAGAAGCGGAAGAATTTTTCGAAACCGAATTAGAGAATCAAGAAGAATTATATGACGAAGAAGAAGACAATTAATTGTCTTCTTCTTCGTATAAATTACAAGCTAACAAATTACAAATTTACGACAAGCGCCTGTAACTTTCAGAGTCAGAAACTCTCCCGGCAGTCTATAACGTAAAAGACAAATTTTGCTTTCTGCACAATAATTCGTAACTTGCAAAACTATTTACGTACTTACAAACCTGAAATTATGTACACGAAAAGTGATCTCAAACAATTTAAACGCAGGGGAATAAAACCCGAGCAAATTGAAAACCAACTTGAAAACTTCAAGCAGGGGTTTGACTTTGTACAGATTCGGGATGCGGCAACAATAAACAACGGAATCCACGGTTTGAATGACGAACAAGCCAATGAATTCATCCGCATCTTCGAGGACAGAATGAATTCGTTGAAAATCGTGAAAATGGTTCCGGCCTCCGGCTCCGCCTCACGTATGTTCAAAACACTGAACACGTTTTTCAACACATACACCGGTAGCGATGAAGACTATTTGAAATTCCGGCAGGACAAAGAACCCGGAAGCATTTTCTCCTTCTTCGAGAAATTAAAGGAATTTCCATTCTACCCACACCTAAAAGAGGCCCTTTATAAAGATCGCCTTGATTTGGACAAATTACTTTGGAAGAACCAGCTCTTGGAAATCCTAGAATACATCCTTACCCCCAAGGGCCTCAATTACAATGCCACGCCCAAGGGATTAATTGACTTCCACATCTACAGCGACCACATCCGTACTGCTGCCGAAGAACACCTGGTAGAAGCGGCACTTTACGCCAACGACGGTAAAGAAGCTCATATACATTTCACAGTATCAGAAGAACATATAGGCAAATTCAAGGCCCTCATGAAATCTGTTCTCAAAAATTACCAGAAAGAATTCAACTTGAAATACGACATCACGTATTCTGTTCAATCGCCTGCAACAGACACAGTGAGTCTTGACATGGAAGGTAATCTCGTGAGAGACAACGAGGGTAACATCGTGTTTCGTCCCGGAGGTCATGGTGCATTGATTCACAATCTCAATGACCTGAAAGAAGACTTGATTTTCATCAAAAACATTGACAACGTGGCCCCTGACCGTAGTAAAGCTGACACGGTAAAATTCAAGAAAATCCTTGCCGGAGTTTTATTGAAAACACAGAACCAGATTTTCAATTACATAAAAGTTTTGAGCAAGAAAAGTAGTATTACAGACGAAAATCTAAATGAAATCGAGCAATATATCTACGATCACCTTGGTTATAAACCCAAAGAGGGATTAGTTCATACTGATCGTAAGGAAAGAGTAGCTTATTTAAAACAATTACTCGATCGACCATTACGTGTATGCGGAATGGTGAAAAATGAAGGTGAACCAGGTGGAGGACCGTTCTGGGTTGAAGACAACGAGCATGCAACACGCTTGATGATCGTGGAAAGCGCTCAAGTCAACCTGAAAGATCGAAATCAGAAAAAAATATTCACCCAATCAACTCACTTTAATCCCGTGGATATCGTATGTAGTACCTATAATTATAAAGGTAAGAAATATGACTTGACCAAATACATCGATAATACACAGGGATTCATTACCAGCAAATCATTAGGCGGGAAAGACATTAAAGTTCAAGAATTACCTGGATTGTGGAATGGTGCCATGGCCAATTGGAACACCATATTCGTGGAAGTCCCGCTATCCACCTTTACCCCGGTAAAAATAGTCTTTGACTTATTACGTTTTGAACACCGCAATGTGTTTAAAGTAGAATAAACGAATCAAAAATGTTGATTCGTAAAAGGAAACCTAAAATCTAAAATTTAAAATCAAGAAATTAATTTATTGTTCATGGAGAAGAAAAAGAACTACTTACTATTAGTACTTAGAGGATGTGCCATGGGTGCCGCAGACGTGATCCCAGGTGTTTCAGGAGGTACTATTGCATTTATCACGGGTATCTATGAAGAGTTGATCGAGTCGATTCGGTCAATAAACCTGAAAGCATTACGTTTACTGGGAACCTTCCAGTTAAAAGAGTTTTGGAAACACATTAACGGAAACTTTTTGATTTCTGTCGTTGCAGGTATCGCCATATCCATATTTTCACTGGCAAAATTGATGAAATACTTGCTAGAAACCCACCCGTTATACATTTGGTCCTTTTTCTTTGGTCTCATCGTTATTTCTGCCCTCATGGTGTCAAGAGAAATAAAAAAATGGGATATATTAACCATCACCTCGTTAATCGTTGGTGCCATCATCGCGTACACGATCACAGTACTCACCCCGACCAGTACTCCGGATGATTGGTGGTTTATCCTTCTTTCCGGAGCGATCGCCATTTGTGCCATGATCTTACCGGGAATATCCGGAGCATTCATATTGTTGCTTCTAGGAAAATACGAATACATCATTACTGCCGTCAGCGAATTTAATATTCCCGTTCTACTCACCTTCTTAGTTGGTGCCGTTGCAGGTATTGTAGCTTTCTCACACTTACTATCTTGGTTATTGAAAAACTATCACGGCATGACCGTTGCCCTACTGACAGGCTTCATGGTCGGATCGCTAAATAAAATCTGGCCTTGGAAAATTACAGACACAGAACTGGTTAACGGGGTCGCTTTTGATGTCGAGAAAAACGTTCTTCCCAGCACCTTCGAGCAAGTTAACGGGAGTGATCCTTTAGTATGGCAGGCAATCCTCATGTGTATCATTGGTATTTTGCTCATCTGGGGTATTGAAAAGCTAGCCGTAGTAGTAAAAAAATAGTTTATAAACTTTATAATTCCCATGCCACTTTTCGGATTACTCGGTTTCCCTTTGGGACATTCATTTTCAAAGACTTACTTTACAAAGAAGTTCAAGGCAGAAAAAATAGATGCGGAATTTGTGAATTTCGAATCTGACAATATTGGACAGACACTACAAGTCATTAAAACAACCCCCTCGCTAAAAGGATTTGCCGTTACAATCCCGTATAAGGAAAAGATCATTCCTTACCTAGATTATATCAGCGAGGAGGCCCAAAAGATCGGTGCCGTTAATTCAGTGAAAGTGGAGTATACCATTGCCGGTCCCATCCTGACCGGCTACAACACCGACATCCTAGGTTTCAGAGAATCTCTATTACAATTTATCCAGACATCCCCTACACAAGCTTTACTTTTAGGTACTGGCGGTGCATCCAAAGCCGTCCGGCATGCACTCGCCTCCTTGGGAATAGAAGTACTTACAGTGAGCCGTACTCCTCATTCCCCTTCTGAAATTGCCTACGATCAAGTCGCCCGTTTCCTTCCGAATACCCCTTTAATTATTAACGCCACCCCAGTGGGAATGTGGCCTAATGTAACCGATTGTCCGGATATTCCTTACCACCTTCTCACCCCCAATCACTACCTTTTCGACCTTATTTATAATCCAGAAATAACCGAATTCATGTACCGTGGGAAACAACAAGGTGCACAAATTAAAAACGGCTTACAGATGCTTCATCTGCAAGCCGATTATTCATGGGAGCTCTGGAATACTTAATATTTCAAAGTATTATTTTAAGAAATAAGCTACCTGTTTTGCCTGAGTCCCCTCACATACTTTGACAGGAGTCATCGGTACGTCATTGTAAGGAATGAATTCCATGACTTGTAACAAAGCATATTGTTCATCGTCACTACAATAAGCCTCCAAGCTTAAATTAGATTGTCCGGAACGGGTCAATGATTGTAAATCATCATACCTATTTTGCTCCAAAATATCATACAATCGTGAAGACTGATTTGCAGCCACATACACTTTATGTTTCTTCAACACCTTTCCCGTTGGTTTATAAACGTAACGCTCTTTCTTTACCAAAAATGCCACGATTCCCCATGCTGCAACACCTAAACCGAGCATAATAACAACAGAAGAAAGCGTGTCACTCTGAGCAGTGTTAATATAATTCGCACCATACCAAAGGATTACAGCCCCCAAGATCAACAATGCTAAAGGCTTTATGGGAGATTTTTTCTTTTTTTCTATTTTATCTTTATCTACATTCAAGAGAACATCATCGATATATTCAAATTTACTATCACTCATGACTTTATAATTTTTATATAATTAAATAGTTTATTTTTCCACATATTCATGCGTATGTCCATTTTCCCGAATACAATTCGGTCAAGACATAACTCTACCCGCTAATTATTAACGAGTAGCGTTTTTACAAATAAACCAAAAATCATACAATGATTTCGCACAAAGCAAAGACATAGTATCCACCATCCTGCTTTAACGCGAAAGAGTCGAGATAATCGTTTTCAATATACCTAAAATAAGGAGTAAAAACTCTTTTATATTCTTCTAAATAAACAGAAATATTATTTTTTTGCAAATAACGAAAAGTAGGTTGCACGTTTGTTACATCCTGAACCGTGTTGACCGGTAACGCATTTCCGTTCATCGCGGTCAACATGGCTAACCGTTCAAAATCATCCTTCTCATGTGAAATAAGTCGTTCTTGCTCCGTTACCTTTGCTAAATAACGAGTAGAATCTATCCCTTGTCCAAGATAGATTACTGCCACCAAAAGCAACACGCAATATTTCACAAAAACTTTCATTCGATATACCTACAATAATACATGGCAAAAATAAATATTTTTTCGAATATATACTAGTTTTATTCATTCTTTCCCTGCATCAACATCCTCAATGAACTCACAGGAATTGTCAGTTTTACATTCATCTGCTGGCTATAAGGCGGCTGATTAGAATAAAATATCGCACGTATACTAGACACCATCGCCACCATGTTTCCGCAATCATCCATAATAGGCCCCCCACTTGCCCCCTTGGCGTAATCAACCGTAAGTTCCATCCGGCGTGCAAAGGGATCTTTAGCGTCAGAAGTCGTTGTTCGCATAACCACCCCGTTCGTGTATGCATATGAATATCCTTCCGGATGACTTAACAAATGTACACCTGTCCCTGCCGGGAGGTCATTTCCCAACGGTATCGGGGTAAGCATATCTCCCCGTGTATCGATCTTGAAAAAAGTCACATCTGCAGCTTTGTTAAAACTCAATATCTCGGTAATCGGGTATACCCTTCCCTCTTCCGTGGCAACAAACATAATACTATCCTGTGGATTCAACTTAGCTGTTGAGTCCAGAAACTCCCAAAATACATGGTAATTCGAAACACAAATTCCATCATTCGATAACACGACTGCCGTTGCCCAACCAGTCACACCTTCCGGACGCATCATCGCACGATGATACTTGTTGATTGTCAACACACTACCCCTTCTCTTCTCGACCAGATTTTGTGGACTCAATTTTTTCTTCTCTGCTCGTCGAGGCTCCAACCGGACCGGAGTACTCTCTTTTACCTGTTGAGCCTGCTGCCGTAACACATTCACCCCCCGGAATAATGTTTTTACCTCATCCCGTTTCAAAGAATCCAACAGATCTGTTTCCATGTGCGTATAGTCACGATATACGACCTCTTTTTCGTTTTTTTGTCCTTGACACACAACGGAATCGGATATAACCCAACATAAAGCAATACACAAGAATTTCCTCCAATAATTCATAATCTTCATACTAATCTATTTTAATTCAATAATCCTCATGTACATGACATTTCAAATCCTCAAAAGAGGTAGTACACCTTACTAAAAAAGTATAACTCCCAAACAATTTAAAATATCCCTCTATGCAACTTACAGATTTTACCTCTCTTTCTCAAATATCTGCTCCAACTTTTTCTCCAAACTTTCCCCTCTCAAATCTATCCCTATAATCTTTCCCGCCGGATCAAGCAAAAAATTACTAGGAATAGCTGTCACCCCATATAACTTCGAAACATCCATCTTCACGCCACTTATACCAGACAACTGTTCCCAAGGCATTCCATCTTTCTCAATAGCCCCTAACCATGCTTTTTCGGAGCTATCAATCGAATAGCCGATCACCGTGAAACCTTTATCTTTAAAATGATTATACGCCTTCAACACATTCACGTTCTCCCGTCGGCAAGGGCCACACCACGAAGCCCAAAAATCCAGCAACACATATTGCCCTCGGAAAGAGTTCAACGTCACCTCCTTCCCGTGTACATTCTTGGCCGTGAAATCCGGAGCTAAACTTCCAATCTCCACGGACACTATCTTTTCCAACAACGCCTTATATTTCTGTCCGGGCACAGAATTTCTTACCTCCTCGTCCAACGTTTCAAACAACGGGATAATCATCGATTTCTCCCGAGCTATATTATAAGACCTAGCCAGCCAATCCAAGGCAACTAAAGATCCCGGATGACTATCAAAAAAATTCTTTCCCGTATTCTTAAGCTCATTCTCCATCAAGGCATTCTCCTTACGCAAAACGTCAAACGCCACGTTATCTCGATCACGATAAGCCACCCCAAATCTTTGCCTATACCCATCCAACCAATCACGATAAAACCGGATACTATCCGTGTAAACCTGTAAATCATCATTAGATGGAGTTCCTCCTACTCTAGCTCCTCTCAACGTCTTTTCAGCTATTATCCGAATATCACCCTCTTCAAGAAACACGAACATGGCATCATCCGTGAACCTGACAGCATCCTCAAAAAAAGTCGGAATTCTCCGCTCCAAGCGGACCAATGCCCGCTGAGGACAAGGAACTTGCCCTTTCAATTCAAATCTCCCATCCCTGTAAATCGCAGAATCTATTCGGATACTATCATTCTCCCCTTTATAAAATATAAAAAGTTTATTCTGTGGGTCTGTCTCGATTGTTAAGCTCAAGGAATAACTTCCTTTCAATACATCTTGCTTACATCCACCCGTAAAAACACTGAATATTACTAACAACTGTATATAAATCAATCTCATATTAAATTACCTTATAAAAAATAACCAAACCATGTAAAATCACAATCCTTTCAACTTTTTCAAAACCTTTACGAATTTCACATCAGAAGGCTTTGGCAATTTCAATTCAGCTATTCGACCTTCCTTATCCAATAATATCATTCGAGGAAGAGTCGTAATTTCAAAATTTCTCGAAAATTCTTCATTACCGTCAATCCACCATTGTAAGGTCAACTTTTCTTGCAAGAAACCAAGTTCAAAACGCCAACGTCTCTCTTGGGCATCACTAGAAATACTTACAAACACAATGTTTTTATTTTTACACTTCTCTTCCAACTTTTTCAAATACGGGAATTCTCGTTTACAAGGCTGACACCATGAAGCCCACACATCTATTACTACGTATTTTCCTTTAAACCGTTCCAACGACACCTCTTTTCCTTCCGTATCTTTAAATACAAATTTCGGACATAAATCTCCCTTTTTCAACACCTTTACCTCTCCTTCTTCAATCGCCCAACTGAACAAGGGCAAACACAATAAAAATATAACGAGTAATTTTTTCATACTTATCTCCAATTTTTACGAACTATTAAAACCTCTATCCGCTCATACAGAATCGCCAATTTCCTCTATCAACAAAAGAGGAACTAATGGGACTGTCTAACAAGTCTATTTTTAAACGACTACCTCCCCCACCATCTCCTTACGCTGGAGAAAAAACCATCTGGTAATCAACGATTCACCTGTGTAGTGGGGGAGTTAAAGGGGGTAGTTTGTTGATACTAGACAAGGCTTATTAAACAGCTCCACCACAACATCCTGAGAGTGGTTAAACAAAATACTGCCACGCTCTCTTGCCGAAGATAAAGAATGTCAATATTTCTTTATCTCCTCCGTAAAGTATTTCAATCCATCCTGCAACGTAACATTCTTCACCTTTGGGGATAACTTTAACGATAAATCAATCAACTCCTTCTTCTGCTGCTCACTCCATTTCCCTTTTAGGAAAGTAATCGGACGAAAATACAAGTAACTCAATTTACTTTCTTCCATTGTCGGAAAAATTTTCATAAAAACAGCGAATGTTGCATCAGCATCCAATGAAAACATTCCTTTCAACAGATTCACGTAATCGTATAAATAATCCTTACCCGGCAAATTACAAGCCTCCAAATTTTTCTCGATAGCCTCCACGTCTGCCATATCTGTCGTCTTATTTCTACCACGAATCATATCCTCCAATTGTGTCTCAAACATAGACGCTAACTTTACATTTACGGGTTCCACCCCCACCCCTTTACGAAAATTATCTACGTGACTCAACAAATAATTAATATTCTCGGAGCCCACCGGTGAAATATTCGGGTTTTCATAAAGGAACCAGTACGTTACATACGACTTCTCGCTATCACCCAAATTCTCCATTAATTCGGTAGTAACCAATTTTGCTTTATCATATTGTTTTGTCACCTCCAAAGCCTTCAAATAAGAAAGTACGAAACGACTCATCCGATTCCCGATTGCATACAACGAATCCATTTTCACGGTAGAAATCTCCCCCAAAGCCAACTTCACCTTGTAAACGAACTCTTGCCCCGAAGAAGTCATTCCCACAATAGGATTGATCAAACTACCGTCCGCATTTACCAACAAAAACGTCGGGTAAGCATCCACTCTATACTTTTTAGCAATCACCGCCCCTTCTCCTTTCTCCATATCATACTTCACACACACAAATCGCTCATTCAAAAAATCCCCCACTTCTTTCAATGGCAAAATTTCTTTGGCCATAATCTTACAGGGGCCACACCATGAGGTATAACAATCAATAAACACCATTTTCCCCTCTCCCTTCGCTTTCTCCAATGCTTTCTCTAAACTCAATTCTTGAAAATTCGTTTGGGCAAACACAGGCAACATCAAAAACACATAAATGAATAACAATACAAACTTTTTCATAATTTCTATTTTTTACATAACATACAAACATTCCCGTTGTAAAATTGACCACACATCCAATAGCAAAGTAAGGACAGATAGAGAGCAAGCTCTCTATCTGCCGAACATAGCCGATTCGAGACCGTTCGGATTCACTTAGCAGCGAAGCTGATTACCAACTCCATTGCGTAAACTTAGCTTTACCTCGATAAAATCTCGAATCTAATATTTTGACTTCATCATTCGGCACAATCTCAAAATGCAAACAAAAACTTTTAGAGAAAGAAGATCCATAGTCAACCTTCGGATCATACAATAAAATCACCGGTACCAATACACTTGATGTACGAGGAGGGATCACGTAATATTCCTCCATTCGAGGATCATCAAAAGCAACATAATTTACCCCAGGAACGGCCACTGTCGCAATTCCTGTGTAATAAGAGGAACTGTCCATTGAAGATAAAACACTTTGTTTCAAAGAAAATTTTCTTTCTTTTTCACTCACATTTCCCATTATATCAATCTTATACCAAAGAGTATCGATTTTTTCAGAAGATGATAAAGATCCTGTTTCACTAGAATTAGGATAAGGATCCGCATCAAAAGGCCCTACTTGATCATAATAAAAATGAATGCCATCAGGTCCACTATATATGGAAGAGACTTCTGCTTTATCACATGCCCCCAATAAACAGGCACAACATATCATTATTAATACATTTTTCATAATTTCACTATTTTACATCCAAACTTTCAGCTTCTGGAATTGTCACAATATATTGATCTTCTAAACAATCAACCGTAGTTCCTAACATACGCCTCATGTTATTACGTTTATATGTAAAGAAATTTTGCCCTTCTCCCACATATTCCCTAATACTCTCCAGCATAATACGTTCCTTACGATCCATTTCGGTTAACGGGATATATTCGATATTACGAGCAGCGCAATATTCTTCATAAAGAGTATTCGCTTCATCCAATGGCCCACATTCCATAATAATGAAGTATATCTCGGGTAAACGCATTATCGGGAAATTATCTTTACAATTATTCGTGGAATTTGCCAAAAATTGACTAAATTTATTAATCGTAATAGAAGTCACTAAATATTCATCCAACATACTCCCATCTGGAGCATACCAAGTTCCACTCCCTGTCCGCCAAAAATGTTGGTAGCGCAAATCCTCCGCATAATTTTCACCATATAATACCTCTCTATAACTCGGATCATTACTTGAAGACAACATTCTTGAAGACCAGCCTGAATAATTAAAATCAAATTTGTCACAATTCACTCCACAAATATGCTCCGAATAATGAGACAAATCGGTAGTGGTAAAACTATTCACATCATCACTCGGTGTTGTCAATCTGAACTGTAACTGCGCCCATGACTCTTCTGAATCCTTAGCATCTTTCACTAATCTAGCATAACGTAACGCTTTCTCATTCTCACCTATCCATAAAGCCACACGAGCCTGTAAACCTAATACTCCATAATAATTCATTCGACTTTTACGAAAAGGCCATGGAGAAGTAGAATATTCTGTATTAGAAATATTAGCCGTCAATACTGGGTCATACTGTTTTAATAAAAACTCCGCACTATCCAAATCCGCTTGCACATATTCCATAAATTGATCAAAAGTGTGATACTCATAATTATCCGGAGTATTAATTCGAACATAAGGCAAATACGCCTTCCCAACATCCACCCTAGAAGGAACAGGACCATATATTCTCAATAAATCAAAATGGCAACAAGCTCGTAATGCAAACGCCTCCCCGCGAACCATTGCATACACTTCCGGCGTAATTTTATTTCGATGAGCAACCATCTCATTAAGCAAAGAATTCAAATTAGCAATCATCGTATAAGGAGTTAAAAAAGTATACTGATTCACATCTTTTTGAGAATCCGTCTCCTCATAAATATGATTTGCCCATTTTTCGCCATCTGAATTTACCGTAAAAAGGTAAGTATTAGCCATATTTTCGACAATTCCTGTCCCTCCCAAACGTCCCGTTGGACTATACACACTTTGTGCAATTGTGTATACCCCGTTCAATCCATATTTCACTCCATTATCCGTTTGGAACAATGTTTCTGCAGTCATAGAAGTTTCCGGCTGTACAGTCAACCAATCCGTACAGGCACTCAGCAATATACCCAACCCTATCACATTTATCATTTTCTTCATCATAATGTAAATCTTTAAAATGTACATGAAATTGAGAAATTCGGATTAACCGAGAACGGATAAGCTGTTCCTCTTTCTCGTTCAATCGTAGAAATATAAAAAATATCCGATAAAGAAGCCGAAATGGATAAACTTTCCAATCCGGTAGCTCTCTTGAACCAATTTTGAGAGAAGGAATAAGAAAGATTAATATTGTTACAACTGAATACATTATCTTTATGCACGAAAGCATCACATGTATATGTACTTAATCCGGCATAATCACCATGTTTATTTTTATAACGAGCTTGATCACCTACCTGTTGCCAACTATGTTTCATCATTCTACGATCCATATTATACAATGTAGATGCATTTTCACCTTTGCTTAATTCCGTGAAATTTACCGCTTTTCCTCCCCATTTCACGCCAAAACCAACGGTCACACTAAACCCTCCATAATAAAATGAAGTACCAAAAGTCCCATTCAATTTCGGCTGACGATCTCCCAAATAAACCAAATCATCTGAATCTTGTTCCAAAGTAGTAGTAACTCCATCAGCCTTTAAGAATATTCTTTGCCCAGAAGTCGGATCAACCCCTACCGTCCGCAATCCATAAATAGCATCCAGGGAATAACCCTCCCTATACTTCAGTATATCTTCTTGATTACTCATACCTGCGTTATAACCACTTACTCGCTTTTTATATCCTTCAGATAATTTCACTAAAGTATTCTTTCGTCTAGAGAATGAAGCAAACAAGCGCCAATTAATTCTTTTTTCCGTATCACGATACAATTGTACACCGACATTTCCATCCCACCCTTCATTCCGTATTTTTCCAACGTTACCCATAATACGCTCAAAGCCATGTGATATCGGCAAATTCATATCCGTCAAAGTATTATTAGTCAAATAGTTATAATAGTTTAACGAAAACTCAATACGACTATTAAACAATTTCAAATCTAAACCTGCATTATGTTGAAAAGTATTCTGCTGCTCCAAATTCGGATTAGCGAACTGTCCTAATGTCCAAGCGATTCCACCTAAATAAACATAAGACGAATTTCTTTGAAATACCTCCATAGATACTTCTGGACCAACAAACATATTCCCCGTAACCCCGAAAGAGTAACGAAAACGCATCTCATTAACAAATGGCAAATGCTCTTTCACAAACATTTCATTACTAACTGCCCATCCAGCTCCCAAAGAGTAGAAATATTGGAAACGATTATTTTTACCAAAAGAAGACCCTCCATTATAATTAACAGAAAAATCTACAAAATAACGCTGATCATAATAATAGTTAGCCGTAGCAATTAAAGATGCCCTACGCACAGTACTTTCGCTACCATTTGTTCCTCCTGAACTCGGATAAGACATTGACATTCCCGGGTGACTAACATTAGAAGATATATACCCGGTGGCACTCCAATTAACATCATCAGCTATCGTCTCACTCAACTCCCCGTTAAGTCCCAAAGTTATCATATGCTTCTCTGAAAAAATATTATTATAATTCAACATTAAACGAATTTGCCACATGGTTTCCTCCCCTTCTCTTCGCCCAAAAGAGCCTTTCCGTTCAATTTCTGTTATATATTGAAAATCTTTATGTTCTGGAGGCGTAAAACCATCATATCTTGTATTCTTATAATTCAATCCAAATGTTGCCTGCGCCTTTAAATGCTCGTTAATTGTAAAATCAACTGCTGTATTACTGCGTAAATTCGTGTACTTAGTTTTATTCCACACGCCAACGGTATGATCATACAACGGATTCTCAATAGGTCCATAGGAAGAAGACGGATGATAATACTCTTCTACAGGCTTTCCATCTTTTTCATATGGAACCCAATATCTATTCATCTGTACGTAAGAACTAAACTCTCCATAAGGAGAATTTTGATTCCTGTTAAAACCAACAGCAAGACTCTGACGTACATTCCATTTATCCTTACGATATCCTAACTGCATCGTCCCATTAAAATTCTTACGCTCAGACTCCTTCATTACACCTTTAGTATCATCATACGACAAA
This sequence comes from Butyricimonas sp., assembly GCA_019423345.1. GTDB lineage: Bacteria > Bacteroidota > Bacteroidia > Bacteroidales > Marinifilaceae > Butyricimonas. The sequence goes on from JAHZBN010000006.1 coordinate 124,661, forward strand.
CTCAGCATGTAATTCCAATTCTCTTGACTTCCCATAAAACGTAAAGAGTGGAATTGTCCTACTCCGGTTCGAGTCGGCACTTTTAACCAATTATAATTTACCCCTTTAGCAATAGCATCTTCTATTTCATTATACGCATCTTGATAACTCTGTCCATTCGGCAAATAAGACTCCAAACGATCCCAAACCCCGTATATCTTTTCCATCTCAAATTTCTCGGAAGCTGTCATTAAATTATCATAGGTACCAAGATCTGGAATCTGTAAATTTAATCGTCCTTCATAAGATACGGTTAGTGCCCCAGCATTCGCCAAGGTCGTCGTGATAACAATCACACCGTTAGCACCACGAGAACCATACAAAGAAGTTGCACTCGCATCCTTCAAAATCGTAATACTCTCTATATCATTTTGATTCAAATCCATTACCCGTTCTAAATCCACCTCAAAACCATCCATGATAAATAACGGTTGATTATATTCCGGACGTCGAGTATGAGTTTCCAAATCGGAAAGATCAAGCATGGTTGATACTCCTCTCAACTGTATTTCAGGTAACGTATTCGGATCCGATCCCATCTCGTTATTCTGAACAATTAATAAACTAGCATCAATATTTGCCAACGTCTGAATTAAATTCCGTGAAAAATTCGCCTTCAAGTCCTCTTTTGTCACAGAAGTCACTGCACCCGTAAAACTCTCTTTCGGCTTGTTAAAGATACCCGTGACAACAACTTCTTCCACTTGTTGGAAATCTTCCTCTAATACAATACGAAGAGTATCCGTTTTGTCTGTAAAATTAATTTGTTTCTTCTTATACCCTATGAAAGAAAACTCCAACGTTCCTTTTTCCACGGGCAGGTCTATCGCAAACCATCCTTGAGCATTGGTTGCTGTTCCTAATGAAACACCCACCATTCTCACAGTCACACCTGGTAACGGTTGCTTACCCTTATCATGCACCCATCCTTTCACTCTCACGGATTTCTTCTTCTCTTTCATTTCCTGAGGTTGAATCACAATCACACGATCTTCAATCTTGTAAATAAATCCCGTGTTCTGAAGGGCTGCATCCAGAATCTCCCGGATAGAAGCGTCATGAACATTTAGTGATTTCACCCGGATATTTCTCACGTCATCCATATTGTAGATAAACGTGAATTCACTATTTGCCCGAATAGTAGAAAACACTTCTGTCAGAGCGACATCATTCAACGAAATAGTAAATTTCGCATTCTGTGAATAACTTGCAGCCGAGACAGAAACGGACAACAAGAAAAAAAAGCACAAAAATTTCATAGTCAACAATGTTTTTCGCAGCCTTATTTGCATAAAACTGCTCGAGTTACATTTTTTTTCCATAACTTTGTTTCTGAGTTTTACATTGAATTAAATATTGAATGTATCCAGACAGATAGCATGGGGGTGCTGTCTGTCTTTCCTATTCATACACGTTTATAGTTCGATCTTTTATTTCAAATTTCACACGTTTAGTTTGTTCTATTCTTCTCAGTATCTCGTTTATATCCTCGTAGCGTTTAATTTCAACAGAGAATTTCATCTTTTTCAATGTCGAATTCATATAAAAAATATTCACGTTATACCAACGGGCCATATCATCCAGTATCCTCTCTAGATCAACATCCTCAAAATAAAAAATTCCCTCTTTCCATAGCACATAATTACGGGCATCAACTTGTTTCACCTTAAACTTGTCATCAGACCATATTGCTTGCTGATTAGGCGATAAAACAACCTGCTCATCACCTCTTTTCAACTGTACCTTTCCTTCTACCAACGTGGTCACCACCTCTTCTTGGTAAGCCGAGACATTAAAACTTGTTCCCAAAACTCGAATATCAACCCCATTCACGGTTACAATAAAAGGTTTTTCCCTATTCTTTGCCACCTCAAAATAAACCTCTCCCTCCATCTCAACTTTTCTTTCCTCCCCCATGAAAACCACCGGATAACGCAACCTCGATTCCGCATTCAACCACACCCGGGTTCCATCAGCCAATTCCAACGAAAATTCACCTCCTCGCGGCACGATCAACGTATTATATTTCACTTCTGCCGGCTGTCCGGCTAAAGAATCCTTCCCCGAATACTTTACCCTATTATCCGATGTCAAAATTCGGGTTCCCCCCACCTCTTCTAATTGTAAGCTTGTTTCTGGCCTCAAATCCACTTTTTTCCCATTAGCAAGTACAAGCTGCGCTTTCATGCTACCATGCTCAATCTTGGCAACAGTGATATCTTCCATCTCTTGTTGTTTTTCTTCATTTACCAACCAAAAAATCCCAATACTCACGAACAACAATACAACTGCTGCATATTTACTCCACGTAATCCACCGACCTGTTTTCCGGACCGTATGAGATTTCACCGCTCTCCATCGGGATTCCATTAATTGTCTCCCCCGCTCTTGATCCTTCCAAACCTCGTTCCCAGTCTTTAACGATTCTAGAATATTCGTATATTCCTTCCGGTGTCGCTCGTCCTCATCCAACCAACGAGATAACACGATCCGATTTTTTTCATCAATCGTTCCGGTCAACTCTTCGGCAACAAGCCTAGCAATATCCAAACGTTTTTTTAGTAAATCCATACCTTCACATTTGTTATTTTATCATAGAGATTACTTCAAATGAAAAGTGGGTAGGTCAAACAAGAAAAAAAATGCAAAAAAGAAAAGATTTAACATTTACTTCCCTAATAGGAATAGCAAAATTACAAGATAATTTTTTGATAATAATCCTCTTAATGTCTCGTAAGCAGACTTTTTCAAACACTTCACCGTGTTCACGGAGATACCTAATTCTTCTGCAACTTCCGGATTAGTTTTCCCTTCCAGATTTAAAAGAATCACTTTACGAGTCTGTGGTGGCAACCGATCAATAGCAGTATATAATATCCGCATGGTTTCTTGTCGGGTAACCTCCTGCAAAAAATCATAATCATCCACGTTATTCTCATCTAATTGCGTGAAATAATTTTCCTTCGCCCGCTGATGCTTACAATGATTCCAATACAAGTGGCGAGCTATCGTGTACAAAAAAGCTCTCCCGTAATCAACAGAAACAATCTCATCCCGCCGTTCATAAACCCGGATAAAAGTCTCTTGTGCTAAATCTGCCGCTAGTTCATCATCCCCCGTGTAACGTTTCATGAAAGCATACACGGGTGGAAAATTTTCTCGAAAGAACACTTCAAAATCTTTATTGGACTGAATAATAGCACTCATAGTGCTACAAAAATAATGATTTATTCCATTATCCCCAAAATTGTTATATATCTATGCAAATATTTTAGTATTATTCGGGAGAGCCTGTTGGTATGTTCTTTCCAACATTTTACTCTCCCCGAGAATACTTCTCACACTTAGCAATTCGCTATCACGGCCTCGCCATACTCCAATCACTTAACGCCCTCTTCTTCTCAACCAGATAATAAGTGCCAAGATCAAAATCAAACAAGGAAATAACCATTGAAATGACATAGTTATTAACCTCATATCACTTTCCTCTATAAGTAAATTATTATCCGGAAAAATCGGTCTACGCACATCAATTGAAACTTCTCCATCCGATAGCCAAAAGAATAAACTTTGAACGAGGGTAAAATTTGAAACATGCACCCCTTGGAAAAGCCAAGTTAAAACGAAGAATTATGAAAAACGGATTCATTAAACCTTTCCGGTTACTGCTGCTGTCCTTCCTTGAAAGGGAGACTTCTTTTCTGGGTAGACAGCAGCTTTACGTGCTTGTTTATTACACGGCGGCTATTGTCGTGGGCATAAGTGCGACCTTGCTCGGTGTCAGCGGTTCTCAAGGGGATTTCTACATTTATCTCAACACGGGCTATATACTTGCGGTCATCCTGCTTTCTAGCGGGTATATGTACCGCAAACATTCGCTCTCCCTTACGCTCTGCGGCATGCTCATAAGCACGCAGGCAGCCACCTCCGTTGAGATGCTTTACTGTGCCCTCACCCCCGATTGGTACCACCTGATGCTGATAGTGGGTAACACGGTGTTGTTGGCGGTCAATATCCTTTTCTCACTGATTACCTACCTTAAATATACGCCTTATGTACTCTGCGGGGTGAACATAGGAACTTATATTGCCTGCTTGATTATCACGGGTGAAGGGACGCTTGGCAATTTCCTGGGTGTCTTCCTTGTCATCTTCATCGTTGCCTGCATTCTGGGCAGTCACCTAGTGAGGAACATGCGCTCGCTGGACAGGGAGAACGTATCGCTGAAAAAAGACGAGGCAGCTTTTCGACATGATGGATATGACAAAGGAGCAGGTGCGGGCCTATGTCGAACTGGCCAGGAAAAAATACGATTTCAACCGGGTGGAAAGCCTGCTCAATATGCTGGGAGAGGACTTGCAGCGGAATGTTATCGCCAACGTCAGTGAGTATCTTTCCATACGGGAAACCGGAATGCTCGAAATGGAGACACTCTTTCCCGAACTTTCCGTCTCCGAGCGTGAGGTCTGCCGTTTGATCCTGCAAGGAAAGCAGCAGAGCGACATCTGCTCTATCCTCGACAAGAAGGAGAGCAACATCAGCAGTACAAGGACGCATATCCGCCGCAAACTGGGTATGCAACCTTCCGACAACCTCCGCAAGGTATTGTAGGAAAGGATCGGAAAGAAAGCGGACAAATAGACGGAACGGGCAGAAAAACCATCTTTCCCTGCCCGTTTTGATTACCGGTCCTCTTTACAACTTGAAGTCCTTGCCCGGTTCGTTCTCCTCTACGGGTTTCTTTCTTGCGGTCTGTACATGTCCGCATGAGAATTGCAAAGTACCGGTAGTTCCGGAAAGCATGGATGCCGATACCGTCGCCTGCCCGTCCGGAATACCCGGTGTGGTCTGTACCGTCTCGCCGTCCTCCTGCGTCCGTTCCAGTACGGAAGTCGAGCTGTATCCTGCGCTCCAACACGGCAAGTTCGGTTTTCAGCCGTTTCAGTTTGTCCTCCTTCTTCCATTCCTTACCGGTGATTTCCTGTAACCGGGGAATTTCTTTTTCCAGTATTCCGTTCTTTTCCCTGTACTGGTCGATGATGCCCGGAATCCGTTCCAGTGCGTTAAGGAAATTGTTGGCGGCAGCATGGGTATCCGCCATTGCCAGATGCCCGTTATTATATTTATTTGAGTTCTTGATCGGGCTCTCTCGGGATAAATACCATGGATTGTTTCTTATCCTTATCCGTTAATTTCAGTTCTTTATTCTTGATCGAGTAAATAGTCATCTGCCCCAATGTTTTCAAGAACGCCTGTTCGATCCTCATATCCGGGCAACTCATCCTCGTGCCACCGAGGAAACTAAATTTGAACGTGTTCCCTTCCGTGGAATATTTCCCGAAAAGACGATTACATCCTGAAAAACCGTACACCATATTTGTATCCGTCAATACAAGTATGAGTACTTGTTGGGGTAGTTGTACCTTTCCAGCTGTCGTCACCATCTCTTTCAATTGCCACTCGTTAGCAGTTAATTGAGCTTTATCTCCCCTGTCGCTTTTACAACTGTAAAAAAACATAATCAATGAGAAAACCATTAAAATTACTATTTTTTTCATCATTAATTTTTTAAATGAAACACTTTATATAAATATTAGTTATCAATTCTTACATTCACGATTATTACTTTGGGAAAATCTTTTCTTTTTTTTCATCTTGAATAAAATTTCATTTGCATTTTGCAATTCATCAATTTTTAGCTTATAAGAATGATAAATATATCTCTTTAAATAGTTTTGATCTCATCAACTTGTATATTTATCTTTTTGCCCTTAAACTCATCCAAGAGGCGGTCCTAATTCCATACGTTTCTCTTGCTTAATTATCTACTTATCTGTCTGTTGACCGTTCATCTCTGCCTCATTCTTTTTTAGTAATCTATTAAACTCGTCTTTCGGCAATCTCCATGGGCTAAACGTACCAAACATGTCATAACCGGTCTTATTCAAAATAATGGTCGTGTACTCATTTCCACTTCCAAACGAACCACATACTTCTAAAAGAACCTGTCGACCTCCTTCGCTATCTGGATCCAAAACTTGTAAATCTACCTCTTTGAAAGCTTCACATTTCTCCTTTATTAATTTGTGGTAAAAATTTTTTAATGTGTTCTTTGGGAATCCGTCCAATTTCTGAAACGCTTCGTCCGGCATAGAAAATTCCACGGTGAAAACTTGTCCATTTTTATCAACAAAAAGCTTAAGATTAAATCTTTCTAAAGCTTTTATCTCGGGAGGAAATATTTCCCAAAGTTGATCCTCCCAGTCCCAAATAGACTTGTTCACTTCATCGGAATTTAGATTATAATTAATTCCCCCTGGGTATTTACTTTCAAATCGCTGAAAACATTTTTTAAAATCAGAGACTCTCAATGTCCAAAAAATGTTTCCCGATTCATAAGTCTCTCTTATTAGAATAACTTCCAAACCGTTAATAACCCTTTTGGGTAAGGTATCCACAACACTTGGATTCCATCGTGCATTTGCTATCATGATACATGATAAACAAACGTATAGTGTTAAAATTATTTTTTTCATCTTTTCGTGTTTTTAAATTAATATAATGAATTCGTATTATTCAATTTTACCGTAAAACCAAATTATACCTAACAATCGTGGTCTATAACCTATTAAATCTGTTACCTGTATTTCTTTATCTTTAATTCCCCAAAGACGTGATAGACCAAACTGAATAAAATCGGATGAGAACTGATCCATACTCTGAATCTCATTCTCAAGAAGTTTATCCAGCCACTCTAAATAACGTAGGTATTCTTTATGTTCTTTTTCCATTCCTTGGTATTTATACGGAAATGTACTAAAATCACGACGCATAAATAAATCGGTCAAAACCCTTATCTCGTACTCCTCCCGAGCGGCATACAATTGCTTCCGGTACTCGTCAACCGTGTAAAAAGCAAAAAAATGCAACAACTCGTGTATCATGTTTTCTATCTTAAGATTTACTTCTCCAGAAAAACCTATTTCGGAAGGATTAGGATTAAACCAAGATTTCTTTTCTCCATTATATTTTACCGCTACTCGAAATTTGAACCCCCTGTTTATCAAATCATCTACAACATAACGCATTTCGGGAATAAAACGATATATGCTTTGAAGAAAATTCTCTACTTTGCCAAGATAACTCTTGCTATCAGCAGATTTATCGTAATCGATGAGTTTCTTCACCCATTCCTCGTACCCGGCAAAAGGTGGCGATGTCCTACTACTCAAGGCCTCCAACCCTTGTTCGTTTTCTACCATATCCATCTCGTTGACACAACTACCAAGTGCTAACAGGATGAATACCAAATAACCGATGTCGCGGAATAATTTTGTTTTCATAAGCTCGTATGTTTTAGTTCTTTAAGATAGGACCGCCCCTTGTATGAATTTAGAGGCGGTCCCTGATTTACCCCCGTGCAGTTGTCTACTTCTTCTTTTTCAGCATTTCACTGATCTTTTTTTCCAAGTCTTTACCCCGGAGATTTTTGGCCACGATGCGATTTTCTTCGTCGAGAATGAAAGTGCAGGGAATTCCTTTCACGCAATACTCGGTAGCGATTTCAGAATGTTCACCTTTCAAATCGGATACGTTTTTCCAGTCACAACCGTCTTGGCCGATAGCGGTCAACCAAGCTTGTTTGTCTGTATCGATAGATACACTGATGATCTCCAGACCTTGAGGACGATAGCGTTTGTAAATTTTAATAAAGTTCACGTTCTCTGCCCGGCAGGGACCACACCAAGATGCCCAAAAGTCAACGACTTTTACCTTGCCTTTGGCCTCGTGTAAAGAGAGTACTCCACCATCAGCCAAAGGAGCGCTGAAATTGGGTGCAATGGCACCGATGGCCACTTTCTCCAACTTGACTAACTCGGCAGCCACTTCTTTGCCGTAAGTGGTGGCCCTAGCCTTCTCCCCAAGCGCTTCGTAACGTTCTTTCAAGGCCGCGTCATCGAAGGTCGCCGCCAGTTTGGAGGCCACCACGAGGGCCGACACGGGGGAATCGTTGTGTTTCTTGATCAAGGCCAGCTCGTCTGCCTGTACTTTATCCTCTATTTTTGAAAACTCTTGTTGCAAACGTTGCAATTGCGATGGGTTGGCCCGGGCTTGCATCTCCAGTCGCTGCTGGTTTTGCAACAAGAACTTCTCCAACTCGTAAAACTCTTTCCATACCTTCTGTGCCGCCCCGTCACTTTCCACTATCAACTCGTTCGTTCCCATCGTGATCGTGTAGTTAGCATTCTCCAGCACGAAGGTCGCTAATATAGGCTCTTTTTTCACCGGGGCCAAATAAACCACCGTGACATCAGGCATGCGACCGGTAAATTCGAACACGCCGTTCGTGACAGTCGATTCTCCGATCTCGATCACCCCTTGATTGGTGTTGGCAAGTAACACCAGTTTACCATTAACGGTGTTGCCGAGACGGCCTTCTATCTTGTAACTATCGACTTGTGCCATAACCACAACGACACAACTCAATAACATGCATACGGTAAATAAAATCTTTTTCATCTTCTCGTTCGGGTTTTAGAAAGGAGTCCCGGAAGTCCATGCTTAGGATCTTGAACAGGACTTCACGGTCAACCTTTTCATGATATAACATTCTAAATTACTCTTGTTCCCGTTGTCTAGGAACCTTCAACGCGGGTTCTTTTACAGTTTTCGGGTTAACCTTGTCGATCACGATCCCCTCCACGATCATCCCGGCAGGATAGATCATCGAGGCTGGGCTGTTGTTAGGCAAGTAATTCATGACCTCCTCCCTCGAGGATATAGCCATGATTTTCTGCAACTTGGTCAAATCTGGCATACGAAAACCAGAGGTACGAACTCGTGTCTCCTTCCCGTCCTTGAGGTCCACCCGGTAAACCACCAGGGCCGAGCCGGGAACACCTCTCACGATGTACGCACACGGTAGGCCAGCTTCCTTGGCAGCCTTGATCAATGCCTTTTTCATTTTCTCCGGGGAGACGGTTTTCTCCGCCTGGATGTGAATCGTTCCCGTTCCCGTCGTCACGGTCGGGCTTTGCGGGGAGAAAATGAAACGAGCGCTACCCGTCGAGACCGGAGCTTTTAACGTGGGGAAACGCCCGTTCAACATTCTCTTGAACACCCCTTTTTCCACCAAGGTCATTTCGGCCTCTGGCGTCACCCCGTCGCCATCAATCTCGTAATAACCGTATAACGGTGTCCCGTCATACTCTTTCATGGCCGTGTAATTCTTAATAGTCAATCGACCATCAAGAATCTTTTGACCGAACTGGTTCTCCAAGTTCCCCTGGGACGAACCCAAGGAGCGGAAAGCGATCAATCCTCCGGGATTCAATAGATTATTTGCAAAAATCGTGGCCACGGCTCCACCCTCGAACAGCACCGGCCCGTTATAGTACTCGGCTACCGGCAAAGCCATTTTCAATTCCAGTAATCTTTTCGCGAACTCCCTTACCTTGTCCTTCAGTTGCTCGATTGTCGGGAGTTCCGCAGGGGTCAAAAAGGAAAGAGAGAAAGAGTCTCCCAGTTTCGAACCCTCGCCAGAGCGAACTTCTGCACTCACCGTGAGGGTCACCTGCCCGCCGGGTTGCTTCAATTGCACGCCCTCCGTGGTAAGACGATACATGTCAATTTCCATCCCGCTGATGGACACGCTAGAATTGTAAATATCCCCGTACTCGTTGAACACGGCTGACACTTCCGTAACCATCTGGTCCAAGTAGTCCCGGTTGATCTCAAAGGGGACACCCCGTTCCTGTACCTTCGTCACCGCAGGTAATTCCTGCATATCTGGGAGATTTTCCTCTTCAGAAGGACGAGGATTCTGTTGCAGGTAATTCGCCTTTTGGGCCATCATCCCTAGCGAATACTTGTACATTAGGTCCGATGATTCCCAAAAGCCACGGCGGATCACGTCGTAGTCCGTCTCCGAGGGTAACTGGACTGGTGCGATTTGTTCCGAATAATTCACGTCGCTGTTGTTTTGGTAATCCCCGAGCAAGACTTGAGTTCCCCCGCTCATTTGCCAAGGAGAAACAGTCGAGAATATCAATCCCCCCAACGAGGCCGCCATTTGAAAATGACGGAAACGAGCCACCGTGTAAGATATGTAATAAGGTTTCGGTCCTCCCGGCAAGATCAAGCCCGCGTTGTTACGATTCAACTCGGAACGCATGGCCTCGAAGATCACCTTGTCAGTCTCCCCGGTGACGGTCTCTCCCGGCTTGGGTGAAGGTAAGATCGGAGCGATATCACGAGCCTGAGCCCGACGTTGTGTCTCGATCTGGCTCACGAATATCGTGGGTGAGGATGCCGTCACGGGAACCCAACCCGATTCTGCGCCGCAAACCCCAGTGAAAACGCTCGGTTCCCTCCCGGCAGCCGTGATATTAGAAAACATGGAAAGAGGCGTTCCAATCATGTCCACACCTCGTACCAATTGATCGGGACGGCCATCCACGAAGATCCTGTATACTTCCAAAGGGGTAACATTAAACGAGTTCAAGCTTCCTCCTTCACCCGTGTAGGTGAAACCGCTCGTCACCGTCCGAAAATAGTAACCGTACTCTTTCCCTTGTTTCCGGGCCTCGGTAACCAGCATGGCCCGTAACTCGTCCTCCGAATAAGGGCGAGTACTCTCGATAACCAGATTGGATTGTCGCGACACGGGATCCCCGCCACCGGAAGTACGCCCGTGGCCGTTACTTGCCGGAAACCCATCCAACGGAACCCGGCTCATTAGAAATTCTTTCAATACCCCATCTTTCACGTTGTCGACACGGCGGGCTTTCACTCCCTCGTCATCATACACATAATAACCATACATGTCTGTCCCAGCATATTCTCTTAACAAGGGATCGCAGTACACTTGAAATTCAACGGGCAGTACCCGCTCTCCCACCATCTTCTTGAAGGTTTGCCCCCCCTCTTTCAAACGATGACCTTCCAAACGGTGACCAAATATCTCGTGAAAAAATACCCCGCTAGCAGGACCTGACAGGATTGCGGGTCCCGTGTATGGATCTGCTACCGGGGCATCACGTAAGGCCAACAAACGCTTGATCATGTCTCGCACGTCAGCTATCATCCGTGCGTTATCCGGCAACTCGTCGGGAGAATAAGCGAAATAATCCTTGTTCAACGGCAATTCCATCCCGTCCACCGCTTTCAGTGACGCTATCAACATCACCCGGGCAGCCACCCGGTTTTGTACAACGATTGTTCCCTCGCTACTCACGAAATAGGTCCGTAATACTTGGAAACTGATATTGGCTGATCCCTGACGTAATTCCGGGCAAGTCTTGAATACGGCTGAAACCTCGTTCATTCGTTTTTCCCAGGCTTGGATGTCTATTTTTTGTAACTCCGCAGGTACGGGAGCCTCGTAATAGTGTTCAACGGGAGCCTCGGAAAAACAGGGGGCCTTGTCCTCGTCCTCCACGCTCACGGAAGCTTTAGTCTTGGCCTGATCATGCATAACTTGGGCAAATTCATAGCGTTTCAAGATTTCCCGCCATATCGCCTCCCTAATGGCATCCGTGGCACTATCGTCCAACGGAAGAAGAACTCCCTGCGCTCCCTTCGCGAGAGCCCCTGAAGGAACTCCTTGGTCGTTATACTTGAAATTATCCAGTTCCGGGCTACCCAAACGAATCTGCGGTACTAGCATCCGCGTACGATTTTCACTCGTGTTCGCAACCGCTCCAAACGAACTTGTCACGGACACGGAATAGTCGTCCATCACTCGCAAATTCATGTAATAAGGGGCACTATCTTGTTTTTTTAATTCTTGCAGGTTGTATTCCAATTCTTGTTTCAACACTTGCAAGAGACGATCCTCCTGTTCTTGGCCCAAAACCCCGGAAAAGATCAACAATAACGCCCCGCTAACGGCGAGCTTGATAATATGATTGATTCTTAACATACTTTTAAATCGTGTTTCACGAGGGAGCGTCTCGTAACGTGGACACCCTCCCTCGCATATATTTTACTTATAGAAAACAATATCTCCCAAAGTGATCATACAATTACCTCCCTGGTCTGTCCCATCTTGCAAAGTGAATTTCACGTACCTCACAGGACGAGGGCCATCGGGAAACTGTAACAAGGTGCGTTCACCCGAACCACGTCCCAGCTCATTGGTCTCGAAGTAAGTCACGTTCTCCCATCTTCCCCCGTCCGTGGATACCTGAATAGTTATCTGGGAAGGCATAAAATAAGGGGAACGTTTATCCGCCATCGGGTGATACAAAACTTGCGATATCATGATACCTTTGATTTCGGTCACCTCCAATAACTCCATCGACATATCGTAGGTACGAGGAGAAGCGTATTTAGAAGTCGTTGTCCACACGGTCTCGTAATCGTTGTCTAGCAGGTTATCCAATTCCGCGTAAAGATCCGAAGGAGAACAGTATACCTTATTTCCATCACTATAGGTTTTTAACATTTCCGGTTGGATAATCTCCATTTCGGGGAGCGTGGGATATCCCATATACACCATGAATGGTAATTCTTCATCAAAATAAGGTATATTCCAACCTCCATAGTATTCGATCTGTAACCCCAACACGTCCGGCTCGCTTGCCTTGGTTAAAACTTGGATGCTTCTCTCCGCCTCGCTCCGTAACCTGGGATGATCATCATCCACCGAGTAGCCATGCGCTTCATCCAAATACCGGTTCTTGGCGAAAACAAGCTTCTTCAAGTTCGGGCAATAAAGCACGTCCTCGAAGGTTTCGATATCATAGTCGAACTCCAATTCAGTGGTTTCCTCTATGAACCGGTTAAATTCATCCTCCTGCTCTTTCGTTTTGGTCGAGTAACCATAGCGACGTTCAATAGCGTTCACGAAACCGGAACTGTAAATCTTCTCACGACTCAAAGCCAACGGGTCAAACTCGATGAGATCCGGGCAGCCCTCCAATCTCCCTTTTCGAAGTACGTAGACCGTATCCGTCGGGTTCATACTCACGCCATCAATCGTAATGAAAGAATTATAACTCGTTTCCGGATCAAACACGTAATACTGGGTCTCTCCTTGCGTGTTCTTGTATTGGAGTTTTATCTCTTCAATGTTCTCGTTCCATTGGTCCGTGAAAAAAATCAACTTGTTATTCACGAAGTATGGTTTCACTACTCCTCGCGTGAAGGCCAGCATGATCTCGTGTTCCCGCGTGTAAGGCCGCCCGTAAGTGGTCTCGATCAAAGACTCGTTTCCCGCAGCATCCAGCGCACTAACATCAAAACGATATGTTCCATTTATCAGGGAAGTCAACTCGTAAGATTCAGCCGTCGCGGGCAGGAGAATCGTATCCCCCCGATCTTCACATGACCATACTAATTTTATCTTATCAACCGTGGCATCTGTCCCGTTTATCCATTCCACGAGTAATCGTTCCCAACCCGGGGTAGTGTGAACTTCCGTGCATTTTGCCACGTAACGAATCTTGCCATCCCCGGTGTAATCACTATACGTGTCTTCAAGGCTCTCGCTACAACCCACGAACAGCACTATCGCCGTAAACAGGTTTATGATATATTTTCTCTTTCCCATAACTTAATCCTTTTTTACATAAACTTCCAGCTCCTGTAAGGTAAAGCATTCTTCCATATTAAAATTAATATCATTCTCGCTCGACGAGTCAAACGTGTCGTGTACCAGTATCTTCAAGTAACGATAGGTTTGATTCACGGGAGGGAATTGAATATCCACGTAGATCGGATCTCTCGTTTCTAAATCATTTACATCCTTGGGAGCCAATAACAAGTTTGTCGTCAGAAACGACCACCTTTGAGCTGCCGCCTGTCGCTCCGGGGCCTGGTTCAAACTACCAAGATATTCCCATCCTTCAGCATCCGGGTCCGGGGAAGTGGTGTTACCATATACCGATAACTTGCATGGCACTTTATCTTCATAAGAACCTACCCAATACTCTCCCCAAGTTAAAGGAGCAACCACATGATTGGCATTCAATGGATAAAGACAGTAGAGACGTATCCAAGCCGGTACTTTCTGTTCCTTTAAATCGACTATAAGCGGTTTTTCAAAAGCGTGAGGCCCGGCTAAATAAGCCCCGTAAACCACTATGCCATTACGCAACAATGGATCATTGAAGGCGGCAGCTATCAGACGTTCCCGACCTCGTAATTCCCCGTCAAACAAGTATTCCACCCCCGTCTTGGCAACATCACTTTCTCTTGACAAACCGAAATCATTAAAATCATCTGCCGTTATCGGCCATTGTTTGGCCCGGAAGGCATCAATGTCAGGGAATACCTCCTGTCTCACCCGATAACCGTTAAAATCCTCCGTGCGCACGATAACGGTGTTACTCGATCTCTCCTGTTTCTGTACGAAATTAAGCGTATCCCCGCGTTGCGTGATCGGGAAACTACTCATCAAGATCGTGTCCTCCTTTTGGGTCAGCGGGTTTATTCCCAAGTAAAAAACATGAACCATCCCGGTGACCACGGACGGGCTCTTGTAGATCACCTGGAAACCGTTCCAAGAAGCTCTCACGATCAAATTATCGAAGAAAGACCAAGGAGCGCTGTCCAAAGTCGAAAATCGATACTCCATTGGTTCAGATTCCTCGTTATTTTGGTTAACAAAAGAGATCTGGGCCTTTATCTCTTCCTGACTTCTGGTAAAACCGTCCAACAGCACAGAGTCGCCACTATAACCACAAGTTTTCAATACATCCTGCCCCTGCCAGTTCTTGTAACGGATATTCATGGCGAAAATATCACTGTTATTGGGTAATTTATAGTGCATCATCGCTCCACCTTCAACCGGGGTGAACTTGATCTCCAATCCCTCCTTTGAAGGCTCGAAAATCACATCGTCATCCGAGCAGGCAAACAGTCCGAGTACACATAGTAACAAGAAAATGGTATTTTTCATCATTCTATCTTTTTAAGGATTAAAATCTACAATCGTGAATCCATCATTTATTTACCACCCCATCCCGGGTTCTGGACCATCCCGGAAATCAATATTTCCTCGGCATCAATCGGGTCAAGATAATCACGCGGTGCTATAAATTTATTTTTGCTCCATACCACGATAGGTCCTGTCTCGTAGTTGTAGAATGCTTGATCCGTGGTTCCAAGTACATTCCAACCGTATTGCTTCTCGTTCATAGCCTGGTGAGCGATCAACCAACGACGAAGATTCCAGTAACGATGACCTTCAAAAGCGAACTCGATGTTATTTTCCTGTTGGATGATGTCACGCATACCGGCTTTCGTGGTTACTTTTGTCGGGTTATTGGAATAGCTTCCCCAGGCTTCCCGTACCGGTTTGATCCCGGCACGCTCGCGCACCTTGTCAATCGGATCATACACCCGGCTATCCGGGGCATCCAAATATTCATTCCAAGCTTCCGCTTGCATCAAGTACACTTCAGCCAAACGAATGATGGCCGCCGTCTCGTTCCCTTGCAGGCTACTACCATAGCCCAAGGTTTGGATCCACGAGAAGAGGTGTTTTTTCAACCAGTAACCGTTAATGTTTTGCCAGGAGTTACTGATGATAAAGTCGTACTGCGTGCCCCACGGTTCTTCTCCCTTGTGAGCCTTCACGAGCAAGTTGTAGTCTGTCTCCGCCGTGTTCGTTCCACGTTGCCAATACATCCGGTCCCCAGCGATGGAAGCGTAGAAACGGGGTTCACGACGCAAGTGAAGATTCACCACGGAAGTATTCAACGGAATCACGCCCTCGTAGTCTGGACTACTTTCGGAACCCAGTTTATAGCGATTACTGTAGTTCCAAGAGATGTCGGCATCAATGGGGAGCCCCTTCTCGGTGTAATACATTTCCACCATCTTCATGGATGGGGAGAGACAACCAAGTGCCAGGTTCTCGAAATTAACATCATCACCTATCAATCGCGGCAAAATGAATTCGTGGAACGTGGCGGGGTATTTCCATTCGATCAAGTACTCCTCGTTGTTGAAACGAGAGAACATGCTCCTCTCTACATCTGACATGACATTCAATAAATCGGTCTTTTTCCCGGTTGATCCCCCGCTCAATGATCGTCCTCCATCCTCACACATTTGAGCGGCCTTGTCCGCAGCCTCTGCTGCCAACAACCACTTATTCCGGTCGTAAGTGGAATTAAAAAGTAACTCCCCGTTCTTGTTTTTAAAGTCGGAATAAAACGCGTTCCCGTTGAAAAGAGGTGACGCTGCATAAAGTAACACTTTAGCTTTCAGTGCATACGCCCCTTCAAGAGAGAACGTGTACCCGTAATTGGATACCCTTTGCCCATGCTTGGGTAAATATTCCATGGCTTCGTCCAGTAAATTAACGATTTCTTTGAAACAAGTATCTACATGTTGGCGGGGTAGTTGATAATCTTTCACCGGTAAGTTGACCGGCATATTTTGAGGTACTAGGCAGATGGGGCCGTAATGGCGTACCAGTTCGAAATAAACGTATGCTTTTAACGCTTTCACGTCCGCCTTCCACCAATTGCGATCCTCCTCGGTCATGTCGTAAGTACGATCGACGTTCTCAAGGAAGATATTACAATTTCTGATAATCACGTACATTCGGTACCAGATTGACCCGTAGGGATTCTGGGACATCTGGAGCCCATCGGCTACCTTGAGTCCATCGAGATTATATGTGGCATCACTATACAATGCTTGACAGGTAACGAACTCGTCCGCCCCGAGGTAAGCCACGTTGACCCTAAAATTGGCAAATATCATGTTCAACTCGGAGTAAAGTCCTTTCCACCAGTTTTCGACTTTCGTACGTTGCTCGAAAAGTGATTCTATCGTTTCAATGTCTTTCTCCGGCACCATATCGAGGTAATTACACCCCGGGAGTAGAAGAATGCCACAAAGTAGAGATAATAAATATTTTTTCATCACTGTATATATGTTTAAATTAGAAACTTAGGTTCAAACCGACAGACCATGTACGTTGGATCGGGTAGTTGAAACCGTTGTCCCCCAATTCCACGTCCCATACCTTGAAATTAGTGATCAAGAAGGGATTGTTGACACGAGCGTAGAATTTCACCGTTTGCATTCTCAACCTTTGCAGGAATTCCTGCGGGAGATTGTAAGCCAATTCAATAGAGGTACAACGCAAGAAACTACACTCCCGCATGAAATAGGTTGATCTACGTTGTTCCGATCCACCCCATGCTTCCTGAGGATTATGCACCTCGATGGATTGAGTTGAAAGACGCGGCCAGAAAGGACGTTCCTTCATGTTATCGGCACTCCAGTGGTCATCATAAATCGCTTTCAACATGGCCCGGTTGTCCACGAACGGGCTAATATCCTTGGGATTCATAAAGAATGCCCGTTTTCCAGATCCCTGGAAAGCGAAACTGAATTCGATATTCTTGAAGTTGAAGAAACCACTGAATCCGTAGATCACCCGGGGTGTCGTCGGGAACCCGATATACGTGGCATCATTCACGTCGATCACGCCATCCCCGTTTATATCGCGATAACGGATGTCTCCCGGCATGACATCTCCACCTTGGGTAGGCGAGTTGTTAATCTCGGCCTGGTCACGGAAAAGTCCCTCGGCAATGTAACCGATCTGTTGTGATAATTCATGTCCCTCTCTCCGTTGCCATGCCGGTTTGCTGGTAGCTTCCTCTATCTTCCTGTAAGTTGCCTTGTTGTACGTGAATGTTCCGTTCAAGATCATCCAAAGATCCGGGGTAAAGGCATGCTGAATCTTACCCGAAAGGTCTATTCCCCTAGAACGAGCCTTACCCACGTTACCCAGTTGCGGTTTTTCCAAACCGGTGGTTGACGGCATCGTGTAACGATAGTCGAGGATGTTATGGCGAATCTCCTGGTAAAGGTCAGCGTTGATCTCCACTATTCCATCAAAGAACTTGGTTTCTATACCGATATTACTTTGCTCGGCTATTTCCCACGTGAGCTTGTCATCCGGGTAAGAAGCGACATAAGGTCTTGCCATGGAGGTCCCACTCGGGCTCGGGTCTATTGTGCTTTCAGAATCCAACAATGGTAAATGGGTGAAACGCGGGGTAGATATAACCCCGTCATTCCCGACCTTACCCCACGAGAAACGGAATTTCAAGAACGACAGCCAATGTGCAGTGTGGTTAGCAAGAAATTTTTCCTTGGAAGCGATCCAAGCCACGCCAAACGCAGGGAAGAAACCGAACTGGTGATCCTTGGCAAAACGCTCGGACCCGTTGTACCCAAAGCTGGCTTCTGCGAAATACCTATCTCGAAAACCGTAAGTACCACGCATGGACAATCCCATGTTTCGATTAGGAATGCCATCAAGCACGCTTGAAGTTGCCGAAGTCGTGGTTTCCTGCGCATTCAACACGAGGGTTAAGCTGGTCTGGTGCTGTCCCCAAGCGGCCACGTGCAATCCCCGGACCTCGTAACTCATTTGCGTGGATTGAGAATCCCCTGACGCATTTCTATCTTTTTCCAACGTTCTTGATGCATCCGCATTGTTCAATGCATTCAACAGATGTATCCCGGTTTCAAAATCATAGTCTTTTAACGCGTACATGTAGGGTGTCGTCTTGTAAGCACTTGCGTAGTACCCGGTCTGGTTCATGGAAACGGAGGCTCGTAACTCCAACCCCCTGAGCAAAGAGGAAAGGTTATGAATATACTCCGCGCGAGCTACCGCCGAGTAACGACGACGATCCTTGTATCCTTGATGTAACAACATGTAAGGGTTTACCGTTTTTCGGTCCACGGCCCCGAAACGAAGATGTGGCCAGCTAGATGCTTCATCCCCGGGATAAGTCGGGGCGAAATCTACCGGGGAGGCATTAAAAGCCAGGTAATATGCCTCGGACACGTCCGTGTAAGGTCCACGATAATTATCAATGTTCGCTGAAGTGTTGATATTCAAACGAATTCCGGCACTCAAGTCGATATTCAAGTTCGTGCGGAAAGTGAAAGTATTGTTCTCGATGTTAGTCTTGAATTGATTCAAGCGATCTGTTTTTAACATTCCCACATCACGAACGTAGTTCACGGACGTGTAGTATTGAACCAAACGGGAACCTCCCCGGATGTTTAGACCGGCACGGTGGTTGATGGAGTAATCGTGAAACATGATGTCGTACCAGTTATTGGCCGGATACACCCAAGAGGGGTAAAGCGAGGAACCCGTGCGTTCAATACGTTCTACACTATATTGTGGCGTGGCATCCGGGTTACGAGCCAACAACGCCTGGTTGTACATTTTCATGTAATTGACGGGGTCTACAACCTCGATTTCTCTAGTCGGTCTACTCAATACCGCCTCATAACGAACAGAGGTATACACGCTACCTTCCTCTCCCTTCTTCGTGGTAATCAAAATAACCCCGTTCGCACCGCGAGCCCCGTACATGGCAGTGGCAGAAGCATCTTTCATCACGCTGAAACTCTCGATATCCTCCGGCACCATGCGGGAAAGATCCAGCTTGGAGGATTCTACCCCGTCAATCAAGATAAGAGGGTCGATGTTAGCGTTGGTCTGGAACGAGGTAATACCCCGAATGTAGAATTTGGTATTCATCTCTTCCTCGGTCAACGCACCGGGGATCCCCCCTGTTTGCCACCCGACGATGCCTGCGATCTTCCCGGTAAACTGTGAGGTCAAGTCACTACTTGAAGATTTCAAGGTTTTCGCGTCCACGGTGGTAATGGCCGATACCACGCTTTCTTTTTTTTGTTCACCGAAGGCAACGACAGTCACCTCCTCGATATTCTCGGCCGTGGGATTTAGGCGAATATTCAATTTCGTTTTTCCTTTAAGCGGCACCACTTCCGTTTTGTAACCGATAAAAGAAACCCGTAAAACATCCTCTGCCCGCATATTAATCGAGTAATACCCATCAGTATCCGTGGCAACCCCTTGAGTGGTTCCCTGGATAAGCACCGTGGCCCCGGGTATGGGATTCCCTTTTTCATCCACGACACGCCCGGTTACGGTAACTACCTGAACCGGTTTTACCTCCCTTACCACGATCACAACTCGATTTTTTTCAAGAATGTAGTCATAAGGACTATCTTTTAATAAAATTTCAAGGGCATTTTCCACCGTAACATCTTTCACGTTCAAGGAAAATCGACGAGTTTTATCCACTGTCCCGTTACTCTGGAACCCGTAATCGACACCCGTTTGCCGGTTAATCTCGGCAAGAATCGTTTCTAACGTGGCATCCTTCATCGAAATGGTTACTTTTTTCTGGATGTCTTCAAGCACACGAGATGTCGCCCCGCAAGTGCTCCCCGGCATAGCGCATAGTGTTGTAAATACCAAGAATATGCACAACACAATTTTTTTGGTGATACGAGTACCACCGATCAGATTTTTTTGCATAACTTTGTCGTACTAAATTGAATTACAATAGTAAATTTGATTTACCGTTTGATAATCGCTATCGTTAAAGGCCTAATTTTAAATGATAGCGATTTTTTTTCAAAATGATCCGGCCCGGCGGAATCATTTTTTGATACCTCGATTTTATTTCACGATGTAATACCCCCTTTCTTTTATAAATTTGCAATCAGTTATTCGTTCAAGAAACGAGATAACTTCATCAATCGGAGTCTCTTTACTTAGACTCATGGTTATCTCTATTTTTTTCAAGTTGACCTGTTCGTCAAATTGAACCCCGTACCAGGTAGAAATATCTTCCAGTACAAGATTCAACGGTTTGTCCCGGTATTTAAACACACCATTCATCCATGCTATGGCGTATCCCGTATCCACTTTTTTTGTCTCTACCCTATCAACTTCCGTGTCATAGAAGACCAATTCCCCTGATTCGACCTTGATCTCTTCCCGATTCGGTGGCGTGAACCCGATCTTCCCCTCGACCAGTACAGTCTCAACCGTTCCCTGGTGTCTCCCCTTCACGTTAAAACGTGTTCCGTAAACCCGGATTTTAGAACTATCAATATTCACCACGAACGGTAGCCTCGACTTCGCCACGTCAAAATAAGCTTCTCCCGTCAACTTCACCTCGCGTGAATCACCAAGAAATTCAACCGGGTATTTTAATCGACTCCCGGCATTTAACAACACGCGGGTTCCGTCAGCAAGCGTAATTCCATACGTGTACCCTGCCGGGATTACTAGCGTGTTGTATTCTATTTCCCTATTTTCAGGAATCGTATCACAAGCGGATTCTCCTGTCTCTTGTACCTTGAACACCGGGGAGATGTCATCGATTTCTTGCTCTATTAGATTCACGCTATTTCCATTGGGCAGAACCAACGTGGGAACGATGACAGGCGTCTCTATTTTAGCCATTTTAACCGCATTTTTTTTATCTTCCTTTGGCCATAACAAGGTAACCACGATCCCCAATGTAACAATTGCGGCAACAGAACCTGAAATTCCTATCATGCGACGACGCCATATCATGCGACGAATACGTCTATCAAATCGCTTACCCGCAGCTTCAACATCTTTGTCTGATGGAACCGTCATATTTAATAATTCTTCTAATTCTTGATCTGTCATAACTATTCTTTTTATATATATATAAACTGAAACAGGAAAAACTACCGTGGAATTTATCTTTAAAAAAAAAAAATTACTTTTGTAAAAAAACAACGAACGAATGAGTCTTCCACTAGATTACTCAAATGAGCAACTTTTAAATGCATTCAACAAGCGAGACGCACGTGCATTTGGCATTGTCTATCGTATGATATACAAGGAATTGTATCTGTATGCGAATAGTTTATTTGAACCACTAAGTATACCGCCCGAGGATGCCATTCAAGACGTTGTAACAGATATTTGGTGTAGAGGATCCGTTCAATTCAAATCATTAGACTACATTAAAACTTTCTGTTTTATCGCCTTGAAAAATGCTTACAAAAATAAAATCAAGCATTTGGAATTCCAACAACGATTCGAACTGGAGTGCAAGGTAGAATACGAGTTTTCAAATGAAATGGAACGTATCGAGGTCTACAACATGTTACTTGATTCCTTGCAACTATTACCCGATGATTACGCCACGGTGATTCGTATGTACCTGGAAGGCTGGAAACCCGAGGAGATCGCCGCGAAACTAGGCCTCGCTTTACAAACCGTCTACAACAAACGGCGGGAAGCGATCGTGCTTTTACGGAAATTCTGGACAAAGTAAGAAGGCCTTTTATCTCAAGGGATGCCCGGGGAGGTAAAAATGGAAATAAATCGGAGTTCGACCCGTTTAAAGTCTTTCCATTTTTATAAGTTATTGCAAAACAAATCTTTCCATCGTTACTCAGCATTTTTATACAAGTATAAAACAGTAGACAATACATTTATCTGCACTTATTTAAAAGGTTGGAACTTATATACAAATTTACAGCAAACAAACTCCCTCCCCCCCTTCGGGGTACTCCCTCTATAAACAGAGGGAGAGTTTAAATACTCTTGATCTTCAGTAAAAAATACCAGTTCCTCCTCTGTTTATAGAGGAGGTGGTGGCAAAGCCGACGGAGGAGTTTGAGTATCAAAACAAGCATCACCGACACGTCCTGTAAAGTAGTATATAATCACCATAATTTATATCATTATACTTCTTGAAAGCCCCGGAAAACCTCAACCGTTTCAGGCTTTCCTTGCTAAAAAAGAATTTCATCCCGTACCAACGTCCCAATTTATCCCCCAACTCCTAAGGCATAGTATCAAAATTCAAAATTCCGCTTTTCCAATCCACATAGGTACTCACATTCACAGAACGCACCTGATATTCCCGGCTTCCATAGTCCATCACAAATTGTTGACTTGGCTCCAATATTTCACTGATATCACCGTTTCTCACATCGGCTTTTCCATTCACCAAAGTCACCTCCGTTCGGGAATCTTGTTTATGTATTGTCCTGAAAAAAGTTTACAGTAAACTTAGTAAACCAATGTCAGAATTAA
>JAHZBN010000060.1:0-6342 GCA_019423345.1 Butyricimonas sp.
ATAAAACAGCAGCAAATTTAAAACAAAAACTAGGAAATCCGATTATTATTTTCTATTTTTATAACATAGAATACAAAACAAGCCGTATGGGATGCTTGTAACAGGGAAACACCGAATGAATGGTACGCATTTTGTTAGAAGTAAATAAACCAATAGTCAATGAATTTGTCATACAAGAAAGAAATTAATATTATTACTATGAAGATAGCATTATATTTTTCAGCATTAGCAGTCCTATTAGGCGCTTGCTCTTCCTCGCAAAATTTCACACGAGCGCAGGAAGATGATATCTACTATGTTCCTGGTAAACGTTCCCTCTTCGCTCAAGAAATTAAAGACAAGACCGGAGTGGACATTACCCCGAATACTTCTTCTAGTTCTCAAATCAGCAAAAACACGAATAATGATAAAATTTACCCGAAGGAAATAGATAACAGTGTGAACCCAAAATCTCATTCCATCGGTATGGCACGTTATGCAACTGAGAAACAGGTGCAAAAAGAAGAAGCTAGAACCGGACAAACTGTTAATCGAATCGCAGTTCCGGCAGATGACGGGTACTGGATAGGAGGCTTTAAAGGTAGTGAAAATGATTTGGAAGAATGTGTCCGGATCATGAATCGTTACCCGGAAGGTTTCGCCTATTTTGGAAACGGATATGAAATCGCCCAAAACCTCTCGTTTAGTTCCGACTGGAACGTATACACGATTGATGGTCGCTACTGGTGGTTCCCAAGCAGTTCGAACGTGGGACTATACTCTCAATTAATTTTCGGTAATTACCCCAAATACATCTGGACCGTGATTTGGAACGATCCTCGTTTTGATAGTTTTGCGTGGAGCAACAACGTAAGTTTTGGCTGGAACCGTTGGGGATGGGGAGCCTCATTCGGTTGGGGTAACTCTTGGGGATGGGATCCATACTGGAACAATTACTATGGTTACGGCTATAACCCGTGGGGATGGAGACATGGTTTCTACGATCCATGGGGATGGAATCCTTATTGGAATCACTACTACGGCTATCACCCACACTGGGGACACCGTCCGGGACATGGACATCATAACCCAAACTGGGGTAATCATCGCCCGGATTGGGGAGGTGCCAATAAACCGACAGTAACAACTCGTTACGCACCGAAAAAACAATACACAACGAATAGAAATGCCCGGTCATATAGTACCTATTCGAGAACATCAAGAAGTTCCGCTATACAATCCAGATCAAACAGCAATCGCTACGAGTCCGGCTCAAACTACAATCCATTCCATAATAACTCTAGCAATTCATCAGGAAGTTATTCTAGAGGAAACAGCGGATCTAGTTCCTATGGAAGCAGCTCAACGACACGTTCCAGTAGTGGAAGCAGCGGACCTGTTCAACGTACAAATTCGGGTAGTAGAAGATAAGTCTAATTAACAATAATTGTCTATGAAAATACTATATATATTTCCGATATTATTTTTTCTCTCTTTATTCGTTTCAGCTCAAAACGAAGAGGATGCCCTTCGATTTTCCAGACAAACCCCATTCGGTTCTGCAAGAGTTACCGCAATGGGAGGAGCATTCGGTGCATTAGGTGGAGATTTAACAACCCTATCCACAAACCCAGGTGGTATTGGAGTATTCCGTAAATCTGAAATCAGTTTTACATCCATGCTCGATTTTGCTCACGCAAAAACAAAAGGTATTGATAATGAAAAAAATATGTATCTATTAGGAGGATTGGGATTCGTATTATCATTCCAACCTATGAGTAATAAATGGAAAAATATCAACATCGGTTTTAATTATACGAACCTAAATAATTTCAATCGAAATATTTTTCAAGGCTATTATGAAACTAATGGAGATTCATCCTTATCAAATATATGGAAAGAGGAAGCAGACGGTTTATCCCCGAAAGAATTAAATGATTTTACCACAGGACTTGCTTATGATGCATATATGCTTTATTTAAGCCCAGAGGCTTTAGAAAACAAGGACTATGACTACCAAACTCCAATTAGAAGTATAGATCAGTTACAACATTATAAATACACGAGAGAACGGGGTTTTCAAAGTGAATATGCCATATCGGCAGGGGCTAATTATGATGACAAATTTTACTTTGGTATAACTTTAGGAATTCAATCACTACATTACAAATCGTTTTCCGTGTACACTGAAGAAATTATTGGAGAAACAAATAACAAATTGGAAAAGTTCAGTATGTACCAAGACTTTACAAGTAGTGGTGTCGGGATAAATTTCAAAGCAGGTTTTATATATCGTCCGATTCCAGTTCTCCGTCTAGGTTTTGCTATTCATACACCTACATATTACGATCTTGATGCCTATGCTAATAACAATGTATCTGCTAAATTCACAGGACTTCCGGTTGAAGACGCCACCCCCACGGAAAACTTTGAATATGGAGAAAGCGCATGGACCGATTATTCCTATAAATTAAAAACACCATGGCGACTTATGGCAAGTGCCGCAACAGTTCTAGGGCAAAGAGCTATTATCAGTTTTGACTATGAATATGTCGATTATACTACTGCAAAATACTCAAATGATGGTGCCAAAAATGAATATTTAGAAACTAACAATGCGATAAAAGCTATTTACAAGAGTACTCATAATTTCCGTGCCGGAGCAGAATATCGATTTAATAGCGTGTTCTGTTTACGGGGTGGTTATGCCTATTCTGCCTCACCTTACACGAAAGGAGAAATGAATGAAAAGAATGACATTCAAATAATCACGGGTGGTCTAGGATTAAATTTCGGAGTATTTTACGCCGACCTTGCTTATCTTCACAAGGCCTCCAAACTAAATGGTCTATTCTATTACTACGAAACTTCAAAAGGTCAAGTGATCGAATCACCTGAATTCCAAACGAAATTCAAAGACAACGAATTCAGACTAACATTAGGAATCAGATTTTAATAAATAAGAACGGGGACCAATCAATCAAAGTCCCCGTTTCTTCTTTTGCCATCTACAAATTATTTCTTCATCTCAAATCCTAAAAGAATCTCATCATACCCATCCATTAGTGAAGGAGTCGTTTTATCTGATTTCTTCAAAGCAGAAGATAATACACTGACAAAGTTCATAAGTTTTTCTGTATTGAAAAGTAATGACACCTGTTCTCCTGATTTCACCAACTGCACTTCCACGCTTTTCACCGTGATCGTTTTTGCCAACATATAACGCAATGTCAATACTCGTGTCTTCTCGTCCAAAGAATACGTTCCTTTTAATACCTTCTTTCCTATCGTATTCGTAAACGTACTATCACTACTAAACGTATAGCTGAAATTCCCCGGAACAATCCCCAACTTCGTGTAAATATTCACCATTTTTTTCTCCAATGCCGAAGTTACCAACGAACCGCTCGCTTCTTTCAACAAATCCCCACTCGTCATTTTGCAAGCAGGCTCCACGTAGTTCCAAGTTCCTTGAAGATCCGAGAATTTGATCACGTTACCTGTTACAAGATTCACCACATCCTTTACCTTCGATGAATTCAAAATGTCCTTCAATGATTGGGCTTGTGCCATTTCTACTCCCCCAAAACACATCAATACACAACAAATCACAATAACTCGTTTCATAAAATATAAAGTTTAGGTTTAAACACAAAATATCAAAATATAAAAAACACTCAAAAAGAAGGCTTATGTAACAATTATGTAACAACATCAATAAATAACATCTCGCATAACCACTCTAAGCCCTACCTTAAATCCGCTTATTTTTCAATAAACGAATGCAAATATAAGGTTTAAATTCTATATTTCAATAGGTCATAATTGAGACAAATTATACTTGTAAACATCAATAACACTAACATTTACCAACATATTAAAATCATTAAAACATATTGTTCAGAACAACACATTAATATAAACAAATTATTGTCTAAACACATGCCCTATCCAATGTCTCTAGACACTAATAACGCATCATAATTCTTATCTAATTAATTTATTACGATGGGCCTTAAAAGATATTTTAGGTCCACTTTTCTTTGTTTTTGTTCATTTTTTTCTTGCTTCCTTGCATCATGAATAATCTGTCCCACACAATAAGCATAAGCCTCTTTACGAAGCTCTTCACGTTCAGGACTTCCAACCTTGCCGTATTGCTCATCCATCCATGCATCCACGTCGTAAATATCCTTACTGATTTCTTTTAAATTCATAATAGCCCGATCATCATTGATGTGCCAATTTAAGCTGTTCTTCTAAAGCTTGTTTGATATAACCATTTATAGTAGTTCCCGCCTCCTGCGCAAGCATGGCAATCTTACTATGAATTTCTGGTGAAATTCGAATATTCAAAGTCCCACTATAAGGCTTACGAGGTTCTATCCCGTCAGCCACACAACCTGCAATGTAATTATCAATACCAGCCTCAAAATCTGCACGTAATTCATCAATAGTATTCCCCTCGTAAAGAATTAAATCTTTACTCATCCCGAGTACTTTTCCAAAAAGACAATTATCAGCCTTACTATACTCGACGGACCCTTTATAACCTTTGTATTCCAAGTAATCCATAATTTTCCCCGTTTCTATTTTATTAAACCATTACTTTTCAAATGTTGATATACCGTTTTCATCATCCATTCCTTCATTATACTACCCGGGTGGGGTTTATGAATATCAATATACTGCCCTGTTTGTTCATTTTTAAATCGAACTCGAGACCCCGAAGTCGCTCCTTTATTATGCTCATAATACCCAAAAATAGATAGTAATTTTAGAGTTTCCTCGTAAGTGAAATCTTTAGGTAGCTTTTTAAAACGTTCAACCAACTTTTCTTTAGTTCCCATACTCTTTATTCTTATTACAAATGTAACTAAATTTAGTTACATTACAAAATACTACAACTAATATTTTATGGCTGTACAAAATATTATTTAATCTCCTATTTGAAATAACAAATCAATCATCCTTCTATTCGCTTGATCAATTCTAGTAAAATCCTTGTCAATATACACGTCTGCCATTTTATGAGCTTCATTCACGTGATTCAAGCAAAGGTCAATATCATCCTTCGAGATATTTAACACGTTTCTTGCTATCGTGGCCCATAAATGCCGGACAGAATAAGCCTTCGTGTCTTCCGGGATCAGAAAAAACCGTAATTCCTCCTTCTCTTGCTTACTCTTAGCCTCTTTTACCTCTTTCTCGATACTTTCATTAACCTCTTGCACAACTCGCTTAAACCCCTTATTTACGGCCCCATTAAAAGTCAAGCTATCACCATACAATTTATAGAACGAAAACAATCGAACTTTACCCGGATCGGCATATTTTTTCATCAATCTCTCTGCCTCCGACTCTATTTTTATTGATATCTCTGCATTATCTTCCCTCCTATCTTTGGTCTTGCTTCTTTGATAAGTGATTCTCCCATTCTTCCGACTTGAATAAGGTACATTGAACATATCAACGGTATTCATCCCAACAAGGAAAAAAGAAAGCATGAAAACATCCCGGGCAAGTTCCTGACGCCTCAACCCGTTTTCAAGATTCATGATTTTACGGATATTCTCAAAATAGATATTCCGTTTCTTCGGGGGATTAGGTTTTACCACTTCAAACTTGCGAAACGGGTAATGCTTGATTACCGGATCACCAAGCTCATCATCATTATAAAAATCAATGGCCTCGTTAAACACTGCACGAATATCCGCCATGTAATCGTGGACCCCTGTATCCGTCAATGGCTTTCTTTTAGTTGTCACTTCCCGCCCGAACTGGTTTACTCGCACGATTGTCCGTTCTGAACGCAAGAACTCTTCAAACTTCTCCAAAAATTTAGAAGTGACCTTTACTATATTCAATTCCTGCCCGGAAAAATCAACAAGAGCGTTAATTGTCGTCTGAATATGCTTTGCTCTCTTTTCCCTCCCAGCCTCGAATAATTTAGAGATATGCTTTCTAGCGAAAGCAATAAAATCGATACAACTAACCTCGTTTTGCTTCTTCTTTATAAATTCAACAATATCCTTAGCAGAATAATTACTCACGTCATTCCCTAAACCACGGACAATAACATCTTCACATTTTT
The DNA here is from genome assembly GCA_019423345.1 of Butyricimonas sp. Taxonomy (GTDB): domain Bacteria; phylum Bacteroidota; class Bacteroidia; order Bacteroidales; family Marinifilaceae; genus Butyricimonas. The sequence continues at coordinate 6,074 of JAHZBN010000060.1, forward strand.
CCAGCAACAACTTCAAGAGAGTCTTATCTTTTATCTCAAAATTCTTATTCTGCTGCTGGGCCACGACATAGAAATCCGTTTTCAAGTACGCGTGTTTACGATCCTGCGTCACTCGAATTGACACGGGATATTTATCATCTTTCCTTTTATAATCTTTAGGGACGTAAATTTTAAATGTAGGCATTTTTTTCGTGTAATTTCCATGTAACATTCGGATAGTGTTTCAAAAAGTGTGTAAATTCCAATTTATTTATTTTTGTAATAGAACA
>JAHZBN010000061.1:0-6098 GCA_019423345.1 Butyricimonas sp.
AATAAACGATCGATTATTGATGTCAAGGATGCAGAATGGAGAGAAGATAAATATACGGAGACGGGAGGTGTTTGATAGCTATTTTCGGCGTTATTATCAAACACTTTGTTATTTTGCATATCATTATCTAAAAGAGCAGGATGAGGCCGAGGATGTAGTACAGGATGTGTTTATGAAGCTTTTGAACTGGGAAGAAAGTTTTGATAACGAGGAGCATTTGAAACATTATCTTTATAAGGCTGTTCGTAATAGTTGCCTGAATCAAATAAAAACGACCGGTATCCGTTCTGATATACTGGAATCTATTCAGAAAAATGCTCCGGAGGACGAGAATAATTTTTTTGTGAATGTTGTACGAGCCGAAGTTTATCAAGAGATCATGGAAGCCATACAGGAACTGCCAACGGAATGTGGACGGGTTTTTAGGTTGGCGTACGTGGATGGGTTCAGCAATGAAGAGATTGCCACACAGCTCTCGATTAGCGTGAATACCGTGAAAGTTCAAAAGAATAAGGCGAAAATTCAATTACGAGAAAAGTTGAAAGGGCTGTACCCTCTGTTATTATTTCTATAATTTTGATTTTTCTATTCATGTGTAATTTTGGGTCAATTAAATATTGAAACTATAGATAATTATTTGTACAATATTTTTGTAAAAGGTTGTTTTTATATAATCCTTTTTAAGGAATTGTTTGTAATATAATTGATAGAAATTATATGTAATTATAAATAGTAATGTCATGAAAAGTATGAAATGGTTATTGATTCTAGTTTTTACATTTTTTGTTAGTATAATTTTGGCGGATACTCTTCCTTTTTCAGATTTAGGATCACAAGAGGCAAAAATAATTAGTGTTGAAGTTACGGATAATCCTGAGCTTCCATTAATATTGAAAAAGAAAAAGTCGTATGTTATTACAATTAAATTTGAATGTCTTGCGGATATATATGATGCAGATGTGTATACTCAATTTGTGATTCAAGGGATTGCAATGCCGGCAACTATTGGTAAAATAGAATCAATTAGTTATCCATTACAAAAAGGGAAGGTGTATACTGCTAAATTTACGCTTCCGATAAGTAGTAGTTATCCGACGGTTTCTGGTAATTTAAATCTTTATTTACGAAATAAAAAAAACGGGAAGGATATTATTTATTTTGGTCTTGCAGTCCGAATAGAATAAAACTTGGTAATTATGTACCATTTTACAGTATATGAAGGTAATGCTTGTTTTCATGCTCAGACTCCTCCGTCACTTCGAGTCTCCTCCTCTTTTTATAGAGGAGGTGTAGGTACTTTTTCCTAAAGATAGAGGGAAACTTAGCTCTTCTTCTGTTTATAGAGGTAGTATAGCGAAGCTGGGAGAATGTTGGTTTACTATAAACTTGTATATAGGTTCCTAAAACTTTAAGTTATTATTTGAAACATAATTTTATGAAAGAGTATCGCTTTAGTATAATTGCAAGAAATAGTCTGAGGTTATTATTAAGAAATCGGTTGTATCTGTTGTATTCGCTTTTCTTTTTTGTTTTGGTATCATACTTTCATGTACGCTATCAAAGTAATATAAGTCCAGAATGCCATTCTGGGGTATACACTCTTGCTTCGTTTATTCCGTATATGAATGTATATTTATCTTCAGTTTTTTATATCATTCTTTTGCTTTTTCTTACACAAGGGGTAATGGGGAAAGAGGAAAAATTAGATACTATGGATGCTATCTATTATCGGCCCATGAGTAATACTGAATATATCTGGGGAATATGTTTAGGTTTTATTTATGCTTTTGGGATAACGGGGATAGTTTCTTTGGTATTGGCAATGTTTATTCATTTGTTTTTAAGTGATGCTCCTTTCTATTTTCCTATTTATTTATTTTATTGGTTTACATTGTTTTTGCCTACTATTATTTGGATTTTAGGTCTCTCTTTGTTTGTCCAACGTGTTGTAAAGAATCGTTTATTGAGTTTAATGATTTCTTTCTCATATATTGTAATAGTAATTTTTTATATTCGTGATTCTTTGTATGGATTGTTTGACTTTATTGGAGTTACTCTTCCCGGAGTTTGGTCTGAAATAACCGGATTCTCAGATTTAATTTCATTTTTATTGCAGCGGGGATGTTGGTTGTTTTTCGGAATAGGGATGATTCAGTTATCTACTTTCACTTTTCATCGTTTGTCGAATAAGTGTGAAAAATCTGGTATAAGGATTATTAGAATCTTGCTGTTCTTTGCCGTAGGGCTTGTTTTAGGTATTAATTTCTTCATAAGAAATGAAAAGAATTTTTCTTTACGTCAAAAATATGTAGACGTCTATAGCAAATATGAGGAAATGCCTAAAGGTAAAATGATTTCTCAGGATATATGTTATAAACGGAAGGATGGGAAAATTGTGTTAGATAGTAGGTTAGTCGTGCAAAATATGGCAGAACAAGATTTGCAAGAAATTATTTTATATTTAAATCCTACTCTAGATGTAAAGAGTATAGAGGTTAACGGAAGTAAAACGGTATTTGAAAAAGAGCATCAAGTTATTCGAGTGAAAGAAACATTGGCGATTGGAGATTCTGTATGCATTCATGTGATGTGTGAAGGAAAAATTGATGAAAATGTTTGTTATCTTGATATACCTCAGGAATCAATTTTGAAAACGAAGTATAATCAATATTTGGCATGTCGCTTTGGGAAACGCTATATTTTTGAGAATGATGATTTTACATTGTTGATTCCAGAGGTTTTATGGTATCCAATGGTGAAGCCGCCAGTTAATCCGTTTGATCCATACATGCTGGATAGGGATCTAGCTCGATATACTTTGAGAGTCGAAAATCTGGAAGGTAAAACAGCTGTTTCACAAGGATTAAGGAGTGAGGGGGAGGATTGTGTAATGTTCAGTACGGATTATCCGTTGTATGGACTTTCTCTTTGTATTGGTAATTTTGAGACTTTTACAATATTGATTGATTCTGTTGATTGTGAATTAAATATATATAAGAGAAACAAGTCTCTATTGACAGGTGTTAAAAACGTGTATCCAGAACAGTTGTCTGAACTGAAGGAACAGACAGAGGAGGCGATGGGAAAGTCTTATCCCTATCGTCGCTTTGTGTTGACAGAGGTTCCTATTACGTTTGCTTCCTATTATAGAAATGATAGGTTGAAGAGTGAATTTATTCAACCGGAGATAGTTTTTTTTCCGGAGCGTGGTGCGGGAAAGTTTCAGATTCGAGATACTTCGATGATCAGCGATTGGATTCGTAATTTGGAAAAGTTGTTATTATCTGATGATGTTGAAGATAACACATTTGTTTGGAAAGAATTTTTTGGACTTTCTCGTTGGAACATGGCAGAACTTTTCTCTAAAAATTTTCAGAGAGAGCCGAATCCGTATCAAATATATCCTTTGTTTTTTAATGAAATAATTCAATTTCAATCGAAAGATTATCCAGTATTAAATGCTGTTTGTAATTTGATTTTAAAAGAAAAAATAGCAGAACTGGATATGGATGCCGATGTTTTTAATCGGGCAAAATTAGATGCAATAAATTATCTGAGTCATAACAGTTTAAAGTATGCTTTGACAGATAGAGACATCTCCCTTAGTACCATGTATGAAATTATATTGTTGAAATCAGAAGAAATCTTGAATTATTTTGAATGGAAGGGAATACCTAGAGATTCTATTCGTAATTTCATCCTTAATTATATAGGTAATAATAAATTTGAATCGATTGATATCGGACAATTGAATACAGATTTAAAAAAATGTTATGGAGTGGACTGGACAAATTATTTGTATTTATGGTATACTAATGAGAGTATACCTCGTTTCTTAGTAAAGGATTTTTCAGTAGAACGAGTTGTTTCAAAGGAAGAAGAAGATTGGACCTCGACAATCGTATATTTTAGTGTATTTAATGATAGTGATACGGATGGGTTCATTCGATTACAGTCATCAAGTTCTTCATTTACAAATACAATGATTCATGTCCCTTGGGGAAAGATTCAAGAACCTGTAGATATTTTTTATAAAATAAAAGCTGGGGAGGGGAAAGAAGTTGCACTACCTGTTGAAAAGAGTCAACCGTATTTTAAGTTGAGTATGGGTTATTCTGCTAATATTCCGGATGAGATAGTTATAGCGTGTAATATGGAAGAAGGGAGGCCTAGAATAGACGGGTATGAGCGATATATAGATAAGACTTTCTTTTCAAAAAATCCAAATGAAATTATTGTAGATAATGAAGATGATGACTTTCGGGTGGTAAATAATTCTTCCCATTTGCGAGATTATTTTAATTGTAAAGAAGGGGATGAAAAATATGAGAATCTGGTATCATATGTGTTTTTAAACGATACATGGAAGATGTTGGTGGATAATGATGCTTATGGTAGTGTTGTAAAAAGTGCGATGTTTCGTTTGGTGGGTAAGGGGAAGTCTTGTTTGGAATGGAGTGCAAATTTAGAAAAGGAAGGTATATATGAGATATTCGTATACATACCACGAGTTTCATTTAAACATGTTTTGTTACCGCAAGTTGAATATACTGAGATAAGAAATCGAGTACAAGTTTATAACGTTTTTCTTGGTGATAAGGAGGAAAAAGTATTAGTGGATACTCGTAATGCGGAAGGATGGTTGTCTATAGGGAAATTTCACGGGAAACCGGGGAGAAGTGTTGTCTCGTTGAGTGATGAAGGGGAACCGTTTCAAATAATGATTGGGGATGCTGTAAAATGGGTTTTATTGGAAAAATAAGATGAAGTAGAAAAAAATGTCTTTTGCGTAATCCTTTTCCCGAAGTTATTTGTAATAGGGGAAATTTTACGAGAAAGATGAAGAATCCATTTGAATTTGCAAAAGAGTTATTACGGTATAGCCGGGGGGAACTTTCCGGGGTGGAGAAGGAAAGTGTGGAAGAGATGTTGTCTAAGGTAAAAGGATTGGATGAGCTGGCGGAAGAATTGAAGGACAAAAAACGTGTCGAGAATGAATTGCGTGTAGTGGAAAGTTTTGATGTAGAGAAGGCTTTGGTTCGGTTGAGAAAGGGACAATATGGAAGGAGACGTTTGCTTTTGTCTTGGGTGGCGGTAGCGTCGGTTGTGGTAGTGGCGGGTATTTTTGCGTTTTTATTGTTGGAGCGGGAGGTTGATGTGGTAAATTTACCTGTGGCGGAGAAGATTAAACCGGGTAAAGCGACAGTGACATTGGAGATGGCTTCCGGGTTAAAATATCGATTAGATACTTTGTCTTCTGTTGTCCGTAATAATCGGGCAAATGTTGCTTTTGATAACAATGGAGGGATTTTGAAAGTGAAAGAGCAGGATTCTGCGGGGAATTCATTGCAAGAGACTGGGTGTAACACAATCAATGTACCGTATGGGGGAACTTATAGCGTGGAATTGTGTGATGGTACAAAGGTATATTTGAATTCAGGTACGAAGTTGGAGTTCCCTTCTCGGTTTGACGGGGATGTGCGTAGCGTGAGTTTGAAAGGAGAGGCTTATTTTGAAGTTACCTGGAATGAAAGGAAACCATTTGTCGTGGAGGTGGATGAGATGAAAGTAAAAGTGCTGGGAACAGCTTTTAATGTAAAGTCGTATGTTGATGAACCAGGAGTTTACACGACATTAGTTCAGGGAAGTGTTGCGATACTGCGGGATGGACAACCGGAGAGGAAAATTAAACCGGGAGAACAGGCATATTACAATAAAGGTGTCGGAACGTTGAGTGTTTCTCCCGTGGACGTGAATGAGTTCACGGCTTGGAAAGATGGTTTATTTTATTTTAAGGATATAGCCTTGGAAGAAATTTTGCGGATCGTGGCAAGATGGTATGATCTTGAAATTTTTTACATGAATCAAAGTGCGAAGAGTGTGGTATATAGTGGTAAGTTACCGATGTATTCCTCCGTGGAAGATGTGTTGCGGAAGTTTGAAATATCCGGAGATGTACGTTTTGAATTGAAAGGTCGAACATTGACTGTTTTTGATAAATAATAAACGGGATTGGGTGATCCCGTTTATGTACCCGCTCGTTGGGCGACGAGCAGAATAAATGTTTAATTTAATTGAATTACAAATCTATGAAAAAA
>JAHZBN010000062.1:0-5296 GCA_019423345.1 Butyricimonas sp.
CAGACCAAAGTTCGTTGAATTATTTTGCCTCAGCTTGGGCGGCTGTGGAAAATATCCTCCTGGCGGCAACCGCAGAGGGGTTGGCGTGTGCGTTCCGTATCCCCATTGGCAATGAACCAGAATACGTGAAAAAACTCGTCAAAGCCCCTGAAGAATACGAATTCACCTGTTTTCTTGCTATTGGTTATGCTGCAAAAAATGCGCATATCTGTAAACAGAAAGAAATTCGAGTGGAGGATAGGATTCATCATGATGTTTGGTAATGAAGCCCGTTTCGGGTTTCTCATGAATGCTTTACGAAACCGCCAATCCTTTAGAATGTAAAAGAGAGTCAGCTCTTTGTGTGCTAACTCTCTTGTTCTCTGTTTTTCCTCAGCGGAGAGGGAGGGATTCGAACCCCCGGTACCTCGCAGTACAACGGTTTTCAAGACCACCGCAATCGACCACTCTGCCACCTCTCCAATGCGGATGCAAATATAAGGACTTTATTTGACTTTCAAAGCGATTTTTGAGTTTTTTTATTCAAGGCGTATTTCAAGTAGAAGTAACCGCAGAGTCCAGCAAACAGAGAGCCTCCAATGATACCGATTTTTGCTTGGTTTAATAACATGGCTCCTTCCGCACCCATTCCCGCATAGGAAAGAGTTGCAATGAATAGGGACACGGTGAATCCGATTCCTCCTAATAGAGATACTCCGAAAAGGGAGTGCATATCCATTTTGTCGGGCATGGTTAACCAACCGCATTTTATAAAGAGGTAGGTGAACGAGAAGATGCCGATGAGTTTTCCGAGTACAAGGGCAACAAAAATCGTTACAGATACGCCTTCCAGAGAGGCGAGCGTGAACCCTTCAAAGGAGATACTAGCGTTGGCAAATGCGAAAAGGGGCATTACCACGTAATTCACAAGGGTACGTAGGTCATCATCCATGGCTTGTAAAGGACTAACCACTTTATCCGAGGCAGACTCGATACTTTTTAATATAGAAAGTTCAGAGTTGCTTAATATGATTTCATTTGAATTTTCCGGTAGTCTTTTTAAGCTTTCCCGGATACTATTCACGTACTTGTATATATGTAGTTTCGGACGGGCCGGAACAGTAAAGGCCACGATAACTCCCGCAATTGTGGGATGGATTCCAGCGTTAATGAATAGGCACCAAACGATGATACCGAAGAATATGAAAAACAATTTGTTGTGAATTCCTTGCCGACCACCGATGTACAAGAGGGCAACAATAATCATCGCTGCAATTAAATACTCCACCGTTAGATGTGAACTATAAAATAGGGCGATAACGATGATTCCACCAATATCATCCACAACGGCAAAAGCGGTGAGGAAAATTTTCAAGCTTAATGGAACTTTTTTGCCTAGAAGCGAGAGAACGCCTAGGGAGAATGCGATATCTGTTGCCATGGGTATGGCAGCTCCCCGCATGGCAGGACCGGATGGGCTGATTAGCCAGAAAAGCAGGACCGGGATGATCATGCCCCCGCAGGCTGCCACAACCGGAAGTAACGCTTTCCGGGGAGACGAGAGTTCTCCAACGAGTAGTTCCCGTTTAATTTCTAATCCTACCGAGAAGAAAAAGATAGCCATGAGGGCGTCGTTAATGAAATCCAGCAATGTCATCGGATTGCCATCATGACGATCAAAAAGATTGAAACTTCCGATCGTGAGTGTGATATTTTTAGAAAATAAAATATTGTAATATTCCTGTAAAGGGGAATTAGCGATAAACATGGCGGCAAGGGCCACGAATAAGAGAACAATTCCTCCATTTATTTTCGTTTGAATTAGTCTTCTAATGGAGAATTTAAATATTTCCTTGACCATTGTCCTGTTTGTTGATTGACTATGTTATATGCTGCAAATTTAATGAAAGTTATGCAAATTTCAAATAAAAAAGGTATTTTCTGCACGTCGGGTTAAACCTTCTTCCAATTCATGCTGGTGATATAAATATCCTGTATCTTCATAATATTTCGCTTGCTTTGGACATTTCTTGATACATGCTCCGCATTTGATACAGATGCCTGTAAGCTCTCTTACATTTTCATAGCTGATAGACCCCATGGGACATACTTTTGCACAATGCTTGCAGTTATTACAACGGTCGTTGGTAAGCGGTTTCACTTTACGGATGTCTACCGGGGTGCCTTGCCGGTCGCGAGGTGTGTAATATCCCCGGTAGGGATATGGGGTTCCGGAAACCGGAATGGGATGTGATAGCGTGTCTGTCTTGTACTTTTCACAGATTTTGCGAACGAATTCATCCACTATATCCATGTCTTTCATGTCCGGCCTGTCTTTTGCCAGTATCCGGGAGAAAGAGTGTTCACCCACGAATGCCCCTGCGGCTATCGTGTGGAGTCCGTTGTTTTCAAGAATGTCTCGTAATTCGATTAGCGCATCGTCGTAATCCCGGTTCCCGAAAAGCACGACTGGAATGGCTAAAGCCCCGTTGCCTTGCATCGTGTTCAAATAGGGTAACAGTACGTTTGGAACTCGCCCGGCGTATACCGGGGTGCCAAACACCACGAGATCAGAGTCCGTGAATCGCAAGGGTTGTGTTCTTGCCTTGGGTAAAGTAAAATCGTGTTCTTCGAGACTGGTTTTCAATGCTCTGGAAAGTCCTTTGGCCGTGGCGGTTACGATCTTGCGGGTTGTCCCTGTCGGGCTGAAATACACGGCCCGTATCTTGTTGATGTGTGTCATTTGTTGTATGATTTGAACCATTCGGCAAAGCGGGCGATTCCCGTTTCGAGTGATATTTGCGGGGTATACCCGTAGTCTTCCTGTAAGCGGGTGGTATCGGCCCATGTTTGGTAAACGTCTCCCGGTTGCATCCCGACAAACTCTTTACGAGCTTCTTTCCCCAAGTTCTTTTCCAGCAACTGGACGAAATCCATGAGCTGGATGGGGGTACCGTGTCCGATATTGTATATCGTGGCGGGGGTACCAGGTACGTCTTCCCGTAGGATTCCCGGTGTTGACACGATTTTCTCGATACCAGTCACGATGTCTTCGATGTAGGTGAAGTCTCTGGAGAGATTCCCGTTATTGAAGATGCGGATCACCTCGTCGTGTTGAATGGCGTTGGCAAAAAGCATGGGAGCCATATCCGGGCGTCCCAAGGGACCGTATACCGTAAAAAATCGTAATCCGATAGTTTGTATACCGTAGAGATGAGCGTAGGCGTTTGCCATCAACTCGTCACTTTTTTTCGTGGCGGCATAAATGCTGATCGGGTGATCTACGGCGTCTGTCTCTTTGAAGGGGACAGATTGGTTGTTCCCGTACACGGAAGAAGATGAGGCGTATATGAATTTTTTGCAACTCGTTTTCTTGCAGGCTTCCAGTAGATTGATAAAACCCATGACGTTACTTTGCACGTAACTTTCCGGGTGTTTTAGGCTATATCGGACCCCGGCTTGTGCGGCAAGGTTTACCACGCAGTCGAAAGCATGTGTGTCGAATAATGTATGAATGGCCTCAGCGTCGCACAGGTCCAACTGACAGAACGTGTAATTCGTGTTCCGGGAAGATATGATTTCTTTGCTAGGAACGGGATGGTCTATGCCACAGGCATGCAGGCGGTCGTGTTTCAAGGCTACATCGTAATAATGGTTGATAGAATCGATTCCATAAACGGTGTGTCCTGCATCCAGTAGTTTCTGAACAAGATAAAAACCGATAAACCCTGCTGTTCCAGTAACTAAGACATTCATAATACCTTGTTTTTTATTTTAAATATAATTTTTACGGCAACAAAAATATAAAATTACTCCGTAAAGTTTGTATTCTTCCGGAGGTTTGTGCCGTGTGAAGTCCGGTATTTACGAGCTGAAAATGTCGGTTTTCAGCTTCACGGGTACGATTTGGTTTGCTAGGGAAGGATCATAGGGTATTTCTACACGGATGTAATTGTCCGTGAATCCACCGATCGATCCGGCAATATCGCTTTCTTCAAACAGCACCGGGCGGGTTTGTCCCACGTGTGCCGTGTAAAAATCGTGTAATTTCCGTTCGGAAATATCGAGAAGTGTATTCACCCGGCGATGTTTTTCCGCTTGTGGGACTATATACGGGATGTCCAGAGCTTTTGTTCCGGAACGTTCCGAATAAGGGAACACATGTAGCTGGGAAACATCTAGTCCGGCAATGAATTGTCGGGCATCTTCGAACGCCTCCGGCGTTTCTCCCCGCATGCCGGCAATCACGTCCACTCCGATAAAGGCATCGGGAATAAGTGTTTTGATTTCCTGTACTTTCTCGGCAAAAAGTTCTCGTTCGTAACGTCGCCTCATCAAGTGTAACACTTCGTTACTCCCGGATTGAAGAGGTACGTGGAAGTGTGGCATGAAACGCCGGGAGGAGGCCACGAAGCGAATGATGTCATCTGTTAGCAGGTTGGGTTCGATGGAGGAGATTCGGAAACGCTGGATTTCTTCTAGTTCATCTAGTGTTCGTACCAGATCGAGGAACGTTTCTCCTGTCTCTCTTCCGAAATCCCCCGTATTTACTCCCGTGAGTATGATTTCCTTGATACCCTTGGAAGCCACGTCTCGGGCTGCCTTGATCACGTCTTGAATGGTAGCACTGCGGCTACGTCCGCGAGCGAAGGGAATCGTACAGTAAGAGCAGAAATAGTCGCATCCGTCTTGAATTTTCAGAAAACACCGGGTTCTGTCCCCGTACGAGTAAGCAAGATCGAAGTTTTTGACCCCGAAAATATCACAAGAATGTGGTTCGTGTCGTTCCTGTTCTTCGAGGTGGTTCAAATAGTGGGCCACGTTGAACTTGTCTCGTGCGTTTAGTACCAGGTGGACACCTTCAATGTCCATGATTTCTTGCGCTCTGAGTTGGGCATAACAACCAACCACAACAATGTAGGATCCGGGATTTCGGTGGATGATTTTCCGAATCATCTGCCGTCCTTTTTTCTCTGCAATATCCGTGACGCTACACGTGTTAATCACGAATATATCTGCCCCATCTTTTTCTCCCACGGTCACGGCTCCTTCCTGTTCAAGGCTGTGCTTGATCGTGGAGGTTTCGGAGAAATTTAACTTGCATCCTAACGTGATGTATGCCACTCTCTTCCCAACAATGTTCATATGCGATCTACTTTAAATTTGCTAGTGGGAGACAAAGATAGAGTTTTTTCATTTCTTATCCATGAATTCTTAGTGTAAAGCTACGGAACCATAATGCTATAATTTTGTATGGAATTTATATACTAATTTACGGTACAGGCATGAGTTTACTTGTTGGACAAGTCAACTTTTT
>JAHZBN010000063.1:0-5242 GCA_019423345.1 Butyricimonas sp.
CGTTCCACCCGACGGCAAACCGTACGGGCAATATGACAAGCCGATACCTCCGGCCGTCCTCCCGGCAACACGAAATATTGCAATGGCGGCAATTCCTCGTCCATCTTATCTATCGCCCTCTCCAAAAAAGCCACGTCCTCATCCGTGCAAGGCAATTTTTTCTGCATATTACTCACAGTCGTGTCCGTCGCCAAATTTGCCCCGACCACGAACAGCACATTTTGAATCTCGATCAACTGTTTCACACTCTCCCCATCAATCGGGTACGACCGAATCATCCCCAAATGACTGTTCAACTCGTCAACACCCCCGTAAGCCTCTAACCTCACGTTATTCTTTGCCACCCGGGTTCCCCCGATCAAAGCCGTAGTCCCCTTATCTCCTGTTTTCGTGTATACCTTCATAATGATTTTAGATTTAATGATTTTAGATTCCAACCGCATAAAGCTTACCCTTCCATTCTAACTTTTAGCTTTCATCTTATATAATCACATTATACTTTCCCTTCTGCAACCTCGTGTCAAAAAATACGATCCCGTACCACATCATGTCAATCGAAACTGTCCCCTCCTGCCTTAATTGTCTCCATGCCAATGAATTAAAACGTCCCTTGTAAATATCTTTAATCACTATACATAGCGGCCCTCGCCTGTGCGCTCGCAAAACCTCTTCCCAAGTTTCATCCCAATCCTCCTCGAACGCTCTCCCCAAAAAAACCATATCTATCTTGCGACCTTTCAAATCTCCCGGTTTCACCTGTTCCGCATACTCGGCTCCCGAACATACAGGTCCCCCGTTCAGCAATACCATCTGTTTCGAAACAGCCGCCAGATACATGGAAACCCACGGCGATCGAACCCCGACACACAGCACGTTCCGATAAGAAAAATATTCTGCCAACCGAAAAAGCAAACGATACAATTTCCGCTCTTTCTCCCGAATGTTTCCCTTCGATTCAATTCGTTCAAAATCGTAATAGACCGCTTTTTCCTTTATTACATTCGTTATCAAATCAAAAACGAACGGGGAATGTACCCCGTATCCCCTTTTATGTCGAAAACGAATGGCATGTTTAAATCGTTGTTTTAAATAATTATACATCTCCCGGTAAACTGTCTGTCCAAATTATTTATTCCACGAAATTAAAATTTATTCCCGATATGCTCAACTAAAGTCATCTATTTTTTTTACTTTCGTTCGAGAAATGAACCATCGAAAACTTGTATTTTGGAACTGGCAGGACTGAACATAAAATTCGTACCGGGTGTTGGAGAGAAAAGAGCCTCGTTGTTGGAGCAGGAAATGGGCATCCAAAGCTACGAGGATATGCTCTATTACATCCCCTACAAATACATTGACCGGACCCGTGTCTACACGATCCGAGAACTCACATCAGACCTCCCCTACATTCAGGTAAAAGCCAAAATCACGAACCTCACATCCGTCGGAGTGGGTAAACAGATACGTATGGTCGCCACGGCCTACGATGGAACCGGAGAATTGGAACTCGTGTGGTTCACAGGCCACAAATACCTCTCCAGTCAGATCACCCCCGACAAGGAGTACCTGATTTTCGGTAAACCCACCATCTTCAACCACAAGATGAACATTGTCCATCCGGAAATGGATCTGTACGAAACGAGTGCCAAGCAACTCGTGGGTTTCCAAGCCATCTACCCGACCACGGAGAAGATGAAAAAAAGTTACCTGACCTCACGACTAATCAACAAGATACAAGCGAATATTTTCAAAGCTATCAACGGCAGGATTCAAGAAACCCTCCCGGCATGGTTCATCAAAAAACACAACTTGATCTACCTGCATGAAGCCTTGTACAACATTCATTTCCCGGAAAACCCGGATATGCTCCGCAAGGCACAATACCGGCTTAAATTTGAAGAGTTGTTCTACATTCAGCTCAATATCCTAAAACTGAAATTTAACCGCAAAGCAGCCTTCCAAGGCCATCTCTTTACCACGGTCGGGGATTATTTCAACAATTTCTACCACAATCACCTACCCTTTCCTCTGACCGACGCACAGAAACGGGTTATCAAAGAAATCCGTTCCGATTGCGGTTCCGGCAAGCAAATGAACCGCCTGTTGCAGGGAGACGTAGGAAGCGGCAAAACCCTTGTCGCCGTGATGTGCATGCTGATCGCCCTCGACAACGGTTACCAAGCCGCCATCATGGCCCCGACGGAGATTCTCGCCACCCAACATTACGAAACCATATCCGGGCTTCTGAAGGACACCCCGATCAGCGTCGGCCTACTCACAGGTTCCACCAAGAAAAAAGAAAGGGAAATCATTCACGAGGCCCTGTCCGACGGACGTCTACAAATCCTGATCGGGACACACGCCCTACTGGAAGACGTGGTGAATTTTAAAAACGTGGGACTTGTCGTTATCGACGAGCAGCATCGTTTCGGAGTTGCCCAGCGAGCTAAACTGTGGCAAAAGAACACGATTCCCCCACACATGCTGGTCATGACGGCAACTCCCATTCCCCGGACTCTCGCCATGACCCTCTACGGTGACCTGGATGTATCAGTAATCGACCAACTTCCTCCCGGCCGGAAACCTATCACCACGCATCATGCCTTCGAGGCAAGACGCCTGCAAGTCTATAAATTCATCCAGAAAGAACTGGAACTCGGCAGGCAGGCCTACATCGTGTACCCCATGATCTCCGATTCGGAAAAGATGGATTACCGTAACCTGGAAGAAGGCTATGAACACGTAATGAGTTATTTCGCCCCCCTAGGGTACACGGCAGACATCGTTCACGGGAAACTTAAACCAGCAGAGAAAGAGGAACACATGAGACGTTTCGTATCGGGAGAAACCCGTATTCTAGTGGCGACCACCGTGATCGAAGTCGGAGTGAATGTTCCCAATGCCTCTATCATGGTCATTGAAAGTGCCGAACGTTTCGGATTGTCCCAACTACATCAATTACGTGGGCGTGTCGGACGGGGAACCGAACAATCGTACTGTATTCTGATGACCTCCTATAAACTGTCTAACGAGTCCCGTAAAAGGATCGAGACCATGACTTCCACGAATGACGGCTTCGAAATTGCCGAAGTCGATTTAAAACTTCGCGGCCCGGGAGACATCGAAGGGACACAACAAAGCGGGTTGACTTGTAACCTGAGAGTTGCCAATCTCGGTAAGGACGGACTCATACTGAACGATGCAGTCCAAGCGGCTACAATTATCCTAGAAGACGATCCTTTCTTACAAAAAGAAGAGAATCAAACCTTTGCCACCCAAGTAAAACGTCTTTTCAAAACGAAAATCAACTGGAGATATATCAGTTAAAACTCCAAGACCAGTCGTATCTCCATTTTCGCCATCGTCCAAGAATCCCACCCGTTCAACCCTACAATCCAAGCAAAACAGGTCTAAGACGATAGTTATCAGCGGTCAAGTAATGGCATATTTCATAATAATTCATGGATCTGATTCAGACGAATACCGTCATAAACCTTATAGATACCTTATAGAAACCTTATATGAACCTTATATATAATAAGGTTCATAAAATATATCTACAATCTAATTAAAATATTATATTCGGTATTCATCCGAATTTTATCAGTCAGTATAAATGTATTCTTTATTCACGTTCACATTTACAAGCAACAAACTCCTCCTTTACCTTCAACATACCGATACAAAAATGGCGAGCAGATTCTCGTTATCACACAAAAAAGGAGACACAAAAAAAGGACGCCCGAAGACGTCCTTTTATTATCTAAACCAGAAAAAAATTAGTCGATAGCTACAACAGCTTTCATCATCTTTTTCGTGTTTTTCATCAATTTAGCCTTATTCTGACCATCCATTAGATACCAAGATTCTTCTTCCGGGAAATATTGGAATTCAGCAACAGCATCGGTCTCCTCACTAGCAACAACAACTTTATTCAAAGATTTTGTTACATGATAAGGATGTCCGGCGTACATAACCTGTCCCTCTTCAATATCTCCAGCTTTCATGGCTACCGGATTTTGGCCACCCCAAAACTCAATTGAGTTAAAAATCAATGCATCACCCAAACAACACAACTCGTATGCTGGAAGAATACATAATCCCAAGAACACCAATTCATTCACGAACTTTGCATTAGACACTTGTCCGTTCCAATTATGCAATTTGGAAGTCAAAGAGAAAGAACCGTAACATCCCGTGAAAGCAACCGATGATACTGCAATCATCACAATCGCGATCATTTGATTAAAACCTTTTTTCATAACTTATGCTTTAAATTAATTAGTCTTACGAAAGTAACATTTTTTGCCACGAAACTAAAACACTTTTAGTTATTTTTTCTTGTAGAATTTTTTCGGAGCAATCATTAATTCCGGACGGAGCACGTTATCCAGCTCCTCTTTCGTCAATAATTTTTCTTCCAAAACCAAGTCGTAAACACTTCTGTTTTCCAACAAAGCTCTCTTGGCAATACGAGATGAATTTTCGTATCCTAAAGTCGGATTCAAAGCTGTAACAATACCTATACTGTTCATCACCATATCTTTGCAGCGATCCACATTAGCCGTAATACCATCAACACACAAAATTCTCAAACGATCCATTACTTTCGTCAACATCTGCATAGAGTTGAACAAAGCGTAAACAATCACCGGCTCCATCACGTTCAATTCCAATTGACCAGCCTCTGCAGCCATCATAACGGTCGTATCATTACCGATCACGCGGAAACATACTTGGTTAACCACTTCCGGGATAACCGGATTCACTTTACCCGGCATGATAGAAGATCCCGGTTGCATCGGAGGCAAGTTAATCTCGTTCAAACCACATCTCGGGCCACTAGACAACAAACGCAAATCATTACATACCTTAGATAACTGAACACAGAAACGTTTCAACTCTGAAGAGTAAGATACACAAGCTCCCGTATCAGGAGTTGCAGCGATCAAGTTCGGAGCCAAAACAAACTCTTCCCCACTGATAATACGCAATTCACGAGCACAAATCTCAGCATATTCCGGTTCCGAGTTAATACCCGTACCAATAGCCGTTGCCCCCATGTTCTCAACCAAGAACAATTTAGCAGCCTCATTCAAACGTTCGATATTTTCTTCCAATGTTACAGCATAAGCCTCGAACTCTTGACCTAACGTCATCGGTACCGCATCTTGAAGTTGGGTACGTCCCATTTTCAATACATGCTCGAATTCTTTTGCTTTTCTTCTGAAAGAATCAACCA
>JAHZBN010000064.1:0-5094 GCA_019423345.1 Butyricimonas sp.
TCCAACACGTCATTCATATCCTGTGTCGGTCCGGCAGTGCGTCCACCACCAATTTGATCTTTACCACAGAAAATATCCACGTTAGCAGCTACCCGATCGTCAGATTTGCGCATATTACGTTTATCTTTAAACATCATAACCTTTAAAGGAACGTAATTTCCCCCAGCCAACTGAGATTGATAAACCTCTTGATAAATATCCAAATAACGTTGAGTTACATTAATAGCAGGCACATCATTATTTCTAAGGTCCCAAACTAACGGGAAACTCTCCCCTGTCGGTTTGAAAGAAGAGGCCCAGATGGCGTGCATACGATCTTTGGGATCAGCTTTCCCGGCATCGGCAAGGAACCACGAACGATCAAGCTCATTCGGGTAATACTCGGTAAAATACCATTTACCGTCCAACCAAACCTCGCACCAATTATGATTTCCACGGTTATCATGCCAGTTGGCAGTCCCGGCAATACGGGAAGGAATACCCACTGATCGCAAAGCATCAGTCAATAGAATAGACAGACCGCTACAAGAAGCCATACCCTGACGAATAGACTCCGAGGGATTCTGATCCGGTTTCTCGCGGGCCGTGTTGTAATCCACCTTCACTTCATCCCGGATGTTCTTGTTCACGGCTTTAATTGCCTCTTCCAATGTTTTACAATTCTCCACGTAAGGAACGAATCTCTTGTAGAAATCGGCACGCCATTGATCTCTTTCCTCATTTAGTGAAGCGTAAGGCAACACGTCATTCAAGAAAATAGAATCCGGCACGCTTTTCGCCCAAGCAAAACGGTTACGAGCTTCGTATGCCAATTTCACATTCGACAATAAATCATCCCCTTTCATCGTTTTCAAATCCCGCTCCGGCATGTAAGAAATCAAAAAGGCCACACCCTCCTTCATTTCCGGAGTAGCACTTTCCAACGCCTTTGCCAATTCCGGCTGATTCGTTCCCGACGTTTCTAAAGCTTTGTCCAACAAAGCATGGTATTTTTCCGGCACTCCCGGATACTTCGCACATGCAAAGCACATGCAACACAACAACAAGATAAATGTACTTCTCATAAATTAATATTGTTTATTACTAAAGTATTTCATGAACTGGGCTCTTTCATAAAGATCCGGGTTCTCGATAGACGAATAAGAAAGCATTCCCCGATAATCCTCAATCGTCTTGAAAGCTTTCGAGTCCATCCATTTCCCGACAAAATTATTTATATCCTCGATCACGTGAATACCCTTCTCGTAAAGGACAGAACAAACCTGAACTGTCGTAGCCCCTGCCAACAATAATTTCACGGCAGCCTCACCACCATGCACGCCAGTGGAAGCAGAGATCTCCAATCTCTTATCCTTCCCGGCCAAAATACCGGTCCATCTCAGAGTTGTCCTCAATTCGGCAGCAGTGCTAAACACCGAAGCGGCCCCCATTTCTAAAGTATTAATATTAATATCCGGCTCGTAGAATCGATTGAATAACGTGGTTGCATTCGCCCCGTAAGCCTTAATTTTATCCACGAAAGCGGAAAGGTTCGTAAAATAATGACTAATCTTAACGGAAACAGGTATCTTTATCTGGCTCTTGATGGATTTCACTATCTCGAAATACACGTTTTCCACTTCCACACTCTCCTTAAACTCGTTCACCGGCAAAATAAATACATTCAACTCCAGTGCATCCGCCCCGGCCTCTTCCAACTGGCGGGCAAACGAAACCCATTCTCCACCACTAAAGCAGTTCACACTGGCAATCACGGGTATCGTCAAACGACTCTTGGCATTACGAACCAATTCCACGTACTTCTGTATCGTGTTGGAACGAATGTACGCTTTGATATAATCCTCGGCC
The DNA here is from genome assembly GCA_019423345.1 of Butyricimonas sp. GTDB lineage: Bacteria > Bacteroidota > Bacteroidia > Bacteroidales > Marinifilaceae > Butyricimonas. The sequence goes on from JAHZBN010000064.1 coordinate 1,849, forward strand.
TCCGGGTAAGCATCACCCATCCCGTAACCGGCCTTGAACACACCGGAAGTCTCCTCGTTAATCTGTTCCTCGAAAATTGATTTCAACACCACGGCTCCCACTCCTGCTTTCTCCATCTCGACCATCTTCTCCACGTCGGACGTTAAACCACAACTTCCCGCAATAATCGGACTCCGTAACTCCAGTCCCATGTATTTCGTCTTCAAATCTGCCATAATGATTTATTTAAATAGTTAATAATGAATCTTTCAAATTATATATTCGCGTAATTTCTCGCCCCGAAGATGGAACTCCCCACACGTACCATCGTACTTCCTTCTTCCACGGCAATCCGGTAATCTCCGGACATCCCCATGGATAATTCCTTAAATTCCGGGTTTCCCGCAAAATAAGTTGCCTTCAACTCGTCAAAAATCTCTTTCAAGTGATGAAATTCCCGTCTGACCTGTCCTTCGTCATCCGTGTTCGTTGCCATTCCCATCACACCCACGATCTTCACGTTCTTCATCTGCCTGTAATCGTCACTATCCAAGAGAGCTTTCGCCTCTTCCATATCCAACCCGAACTTAGTTTCCTCACTGGCTATATAAAATTGCAGCAGGCAAGGGATCACCCGGTCATGTTTCCTTCCCTCCTTGTCAATTGTCTCCAGCAATTTCAAGCTTTCCACACCGTGAATCAAAGAAACAAAAGCGGCCATATACTTCACTTTATTAGTTTGTAAATGACCGATCATATGCCATTCTATATCTTTGGGAAGTATCTCGTACTTCTCCGCCAATTCCTGTACCCGGTTTTCCCCGAATACCCTCTGCCCTGCCTCGTATGCCTCCTCTATCGCCTCCACGGGCTTTGTTTTCGATACGGCAACTAATTTTACTCCTTCCGGCAAACTACCAGCAATCTCTTTCAAATTTTCTACAATACTGCTCATTCCTTTTCAACATTTAACATACCCTTGAAATACTACGGACTCACAAATATAACGTAAAATCAGCATATAATGTCAGGATACAAGCGTTAAAAATTAACGTTTATAATCTTCCGTTACAGATTCTCGTGTCACAAGTTGCAAGTTAATTGAATTTTATCCGTGGATGACATTCCCTCGACCCGGAGAACAAGAAAAGTAAAAAACGTTTCATGTTCTTCTACTCTCACGGAATTTTGTTAATTTTGAGTCTTAAAAAAGTGGAAACATGCACAGGTATTTTATTGAATTAGCATATAACGGAAGTGAATACAACGGTTGGCAGATACAACCCAATGCCCCCTCTGTCCAGGAAGAAATCAACAAAGCACTTACCCTCCTGCTAAAACAGGAAATCAACGTGACCGGAGCCGGACGAACAGACACGGGAGTACACGCATCGTTTTTCGTGGCCCACTTTGATTGTGATGTTGTCATAGACCACACGCAAGCCCTAACGAACAAGCTCAATCGTTTCTTGGGAAAAAACATCGCAATCAAAGATATTTACGCCGTACAGCCTGACATACATGCTCGCTTTTCGGCTATCTCGCGTACGTACAAATATTATATCAATAAAAACAAGAATCCGTTTACTTACACGTTTGCCTACCGGCCGCATCCCTTACCGGACATCCGGTTAATGAACAATGCTTGTGGACTTCTCCTGCGTTACGAGGATTTCACCAGTTTCTCCAAACTGCACACGGATGTAAAAACGAACATCTGCCATTTGATGGAGGCCAACTGGAAAGAAACGGATGAACAACTTGTATTCACGATCAAAGCCGATCGTTTCCTGCGTAATATGGTACGTGCCATCGTGGGAACATTGTTGGATGTAGGACAAGGACGTATCACGCTGGAACAATTCCAGCAGATTATCGAAAGTAAGGATCGATGTAAAGCAGGAACTTCTGTTCCCGGAAATGCCTTATTTCTTTGTAACATTGAATATCCCCCGTGTAAACTATAATACAGAAACACATGAAAACAAAACTATTCATCATATCCTTGTTCTTGATTTTACTCACGGCGAGTACGTCGGCTTCTATTAAGTTGTCCAAAGACGCCACGATCAGCATCCTGACGTGTTCCCCGGGTAACGAACTCTATTCGCTGTTCGGACACACGGGCATCCGGGTGGTTGACAAGGCAAACGACATGGATATTGTTTTCAATTACGGGACTTTTGATTTTGCAACCCAAGGATTTTACTTCAAATTTGCACGTGGTCTACTCCCCTACCAATTATCGTGTTCCGAATTTCGTCGTTTTTTATCTTCCTACATTCATGACGAGCGTAGCGTGTATTCCCAGACCTTAAATTTGGATTCCATCCAAAAGCAATACTTGATGGACTTACTCGTCGAGAATTATCAACCAGTCAACCGAGAATACCTCTACAACTTTCTATATGACAACTGTTCAACCCGGGTTCGGGACATTATAGAGAAAAGCACGGGCAATCAAATCACGTGGATAGCCCAATCTTCCACGAAAAGTTTCTGGAATCTTCTGGACGAATATCTAGGCCGTTCCCCGTGGATTCAATGGGGCATTCACACTATCCTCGGGTCTCCCGCAACTTCCACGGCAACCATCCGGGAACAAATGTTTCTTCCCGACTACCTCATGTATCATTTAGATTCCGCAGCATATAATGGAACTCCACTTGTGCAACCAATAGAAACGGTATACGAAGCCTCGGAACAAGATCTTTCAACTCCCTGGTACTTCTCCCCGTTCTTTGTTTTTACCATTTGTACGCTTGCACTCATTTTACTTTTACAAAAGGTAAAAAGCCGCCGTTTGCTAAAAGCTATCGCTATTCCCTTCTTTATCGCGACAGGCGTTGTCGGATGTCTCATCGTCTTTTTGTGTTTCTTCACGAAACATCCCACAATGTTCCCTAATTTTAATGCCTTCTGGGCAAATCCATTAAACCTCATCACCGCTTTCTTCCTTGGTAAACGCACTCTACCGTGGATCATCAATAAATACTTGTTCATCTACCTCAATCTCTTGATCATCGGCTTTTTACTATGGTTCCTGTTCGTTCCGGCAGTTCCCTATGCATCCATGGTCATCATGGTATGGATGATATACCTCTGCATCCGTCTTCGACAAAGCGGGAAATAATATCTTTCGAGATTCTTTGCCTCAGCCCTTGCAGATTGAAATAAAACCTCTATATTTGCACTCGCAATTCAGCGATGGTACCATAGCTCAGTTGGTAGAGCAAAGGACTGAAAATCCTTGTGTCCCCGGTTCGA
>JAHZBN010000065.1:0-4924 GCA_019423345.1 Butyricimonas sp.
CCCATTTTCAATACATGCTCGAATTCTTTTGCTTTTCTTCTGAAAGAATCAACCAACAATTTAATTTCAGCAACTACTTCCTTATTGGTTAAAATGATTGCCAAATGGAAAGAAGTAGGATAAGCATCATTTGTTGATTGAGAAAGATTCACATGATTATTCGGGTGGCAATATTCATATTCACCTTTTTGGTGTCCCAACAATTCCAATGCACGATTGGCAACAACCTCATTGATATTCATATTTGTAGAAGTTCCCGCACCACCTTGAACCATATCTACCGGGAATTGATCTGCCAATTTACCATCGATGATCTCTTCGCAAGCGGCTGTAATCGCATTTGTGATATCGGCAGGAATCAATCCCAATTCAAAATTCGCTTTTGCAGCAGCCCATTTTACCATGGCCAAAGCCTTCACGTAGTTCGGGAACATTCCGATCGTATATCCGCTGATTCCAGCAAAGTTCTCGATAGCTCTCAAAGTTTGAACGCCATAATACGCATCCATTGGCACTTCTTTATTGCCGAGTAAATCATGTTCTATTCTTGTTTTCATAACTTTATAGATTAATTATTTCCAAATACGTTTGAATTTCTTTCAAGTTTCACCCGATCGTCAAAAACAATAACAAAATGTCTCTTGTTCATAACAAACGACCCGAAGAAAATTAATCCGGCAAAGGTAAAAAGTTAATAGTATAAAGCCAAATTTTAATCAAAAAATCACGCCCCCTTCTTCACAAAAACCATTTCACTGGTTATCAACAAAATACCATGTATATTAACAAAATAAAGCTCGCCATAATGCTTTCTCACAAACGTTTTCGAAAAGAAAAGAAGCAAGTCTGTACAGCCTATAAAATCCAAAGTTTATAAAGTCTATGAATACTTTAGATACACAGACCATATATACTTTGGACGTTCCCGACTTTACAAATCCGCTTCGATATGATCTAAAGGCTTCAGGTTAGAAGGAATCGGCTGTTCCGCATCATCAGAAAAATAAGGGAACACATCCATAATATTTGTATCCGCCAAGGAACTAATCTCGAAAGGCACCACGTAAGTTGACAGACTTTTATGCAAATTAGCCAACGCACTGTCAATATCCGCTCCCGCAACCAAGTAATACTGGTTCGATTTTTTCTCCTTGCCACTGATCTGATCGGCATCAATAATAGCCACTTTGGCCTTGAACCACTTATCATCATTCCCATCATTCGACTCCACCAACTCCGTGATATTCGATTTCTTCAATCCCACGATATAAAAATCCCCTTGGATCATCTCTCTCAAATTCTCGGTAATCCGACTTTCCGCCTCCGTATAAGACATCGCATCCAACAAATACAACTCGGACATTTTTTTCTCTTTCCCATCTTCTCCTACTTTCACGTATTTCACTTTCGCTTCGAACCAATTTGCTGTCATATTTTTCTATTTTTATGTGTTTAATTCTTCGACAAAAGTAAAATAATCTCCCCAAAATATTCCTTCTCGAAATTATTAAATTGAAATTTTAATATCATAGAGATACTGGTATCACAATCGAATAAGAGGTAAATACTAATCATAGGTATTTATCTCCTACTTTCGTATTTACCAACCTATCACACCATCGTACAGGCAGTTCCTATTTTAAAACCATTCGAAACAAGGATCCATCAAGTTATACACCTAACACTACGTAACTTACTGAGGAACATCGCTGTAACCAATATAAAACTATACACCAATACCCAAACCAAGCATTCCCCCATTTCTATACTTGTCATTCAAGAATACCACACCTCCTTAGGTTCTCCACTCTTGTCTTTGATTTCTTCCAAGATTTCCATATATACATACGTATCCGTCACCTTAAATCTTTCATCGACTATAAGACACAGCCGTTTCATTTGAGAGAGATGATTGTACCCGCTCTAACCCTTCGTCTTCTTTGAATTCCCGTTTCCTACGTTCATATTCCCATCCGTTACTTCAACTTATTAATTCTTTGAGTTTGGATATCATCTTGGACTTAGATTTAGACTGCACCGTAAAAGACACTTTCCTTTCATGACATAAAAAGTGGTCGAAGAACTTCACATCTCCTACACAAGAAACGATTGTCTTTTCACTATTCATTTTAAGATATTGAGGCTCGAAGGACCAAGAATAATCTCCAGCAAAAACTCCTTGTCGAATGACACTTATCCGATGTTGTCTTCACATATCCACATAAAGGTATGCACTTCCTCATTCCATTCAGTTTCTGACCGATCTACAACTAATCATGACGTACGTGAGTCCTCTTCGAATAAGGGCATTATCTTTCCATCTTATACCAGCTCCATTTACACCAACCGCTCCGAGTAGCTATAGGACTTTGATTTATGTTGCAATCTAATTCACGGTCACATACCTTGCACGAAGCTTCTGCACGTTAGGCCAGACGTTTGCCCCGTTTTCCTTCAGATTCCACCTCGCTACCCTCCTAATCTAAGGCTATGTAATTCCTGCTATTAGGGTTTACCCGAAACTTTCACCCCTTAGATTATACTCATGCCGAGTGTACACAAAAAAAGAGGCTCGTTTCCAAGCCTCTTTCCTCCAGAAATATAATATATTAATATCTTCTGTTTGAATTATAACCTCCGCGACTTCCGCCACCTCTGTTATATCCTCCACGACCTCCACCGTTTGATCTATCCTCTCTCGGTTTAGCCACATTCACGGTAATTACTTTACCATCATATTCAGCACCGTTCAATTCATCGATTGCTTTTTGTCCCATTGCCTCATCAACAATCTCGACAAAACCGAATCCTCTTGATCTACCAGTTTCCCGATCCATAATAACTTTTGCAGAAGTAACTTCACCATATTCTGCAAACAACGTGTTTAAATCTGCGTCATCAACGCCATAACTTAAATTTGAAATGTAAATGTTCATCAAGTACAATTTTTAATTAATTAATAAAAAACGATTGAGAATGGTCTCATTGGAAAAAAGTCTACTTAACGATACAAATACATTGATAGGAAAGTGATTTAAATACAAATAATTCAACTCAATCTGGGACAAAGATACGCTTTATTTCGAACATACAAGCGTTTTTGAAAATTTATTTCAAATTATTTATCAAACGGACTAAATTTCATGCTATATTTTCCAGCTTAACTCCCTCCTCTTCCTATTAGCTTTTAGCTTTCGCACCAGAACATCAACCAAAAAAAATTAACCAAACACGTCATGAAAAAACTCTTGGGGCACCTTTTTATTTCAACAGTTTTCCCCGTTTTATTTATTAAACATTTGATCATTTTCTTTACATTTATTACTTTCGTGAAAATTTAATCTAATCCTTAACATGAAAAATACATTCATTACCACGCTTTTATTATTAACCGTTGTATTTTGTTCTGCTCAAAAAAAATATGTTCCTTCACAGGAGAATCTTACCAACCGGGAATGGTTCCGGGATGCCAAGTTCGGTATGTTCATCCACTGGGGGATATACAGTATGCTGGCTGACGGCGAATGGGTGTTGACCAATAAAAGCCTGAACGAAGCAGAGTACCAAAAACTGGCTGACGGGTTCTACCCTTCAAAATTCAATGCCGACGAGTGGGTACGCATCGCCAAGGATGCCGGGATGAAATACATCTGTTTCACCTCCCGCCATCACGACGGGTTCTCGATGTTCGACACGAAACAATCAGATTACAATATTGTCAAGGCTACCCCTTTCAAACGGGATGTTATCAAGGAATTGGCCGAGGCCTGCCAGAAACACGGGCTTAAACTATTCTTCTACTATTCCCATATCGACTGGCACCGTCCGGATTATTACCCGTGGGGACGCACGGGACGGAATACGGGGCGTACCCCTTCCGGCACGTGGGAAGATTACTTGAGATTCATGGATGCCCAGCTAACCGAATTACTTACCAATTACGGCCCAATCGGTGGTATCTGGTTTGATGGTTGGTGGGATAAACCCGACGCAAACTGGCAACTGGAAAGACAATACACCTTGATTCACCGACTTCAACCGGGATGCCTGATCGGGAATAATCATCACAAAGCCCCTTTTGACGGGGAAGATTTCCAAATGTTCGAACGGGATCTACCGGGACAAAACAAAGCCGGGTACTCTGCTGACGCAGAAATCAGCGACCTACCGTTAGAAAGTTGTGAAACCATGAACAACACGTGGGGATATAATATCAACGATCGAAATTTCAAATCCACGAAACAACTCATCCACACGCTGGTAGGAGCCGCCGGGAATAATGCAAATTTATTATTAAACGTGGGTCCCCGTCCGGGAGGAGATTTCCCCGAAGGATCGGTAACACACTTGAAAGAAATCGGTGAATGGATGCGAATCTACGGTGAAACTATCCAAGGAACTCGTGCCGGAACCATCCCTCACCAAGACTGGGGTGTCACGACCCAAAAAGGAAATAAACTCTACGTTCACATTCTAAATTTGGATAAAGACCAGCTTTTACTCCCGATCACCAATAAAAAAGTGAAGGCCATCGTGCATTTCAAGGACAAAACTCCGGTGAAATACACGAAAACGAAAGAAGGTATTTTATTACAACTGGGAAGTGTCCCCGCAGACATAGATCATGTCGTTGAAATCACTTACCGATAAACACGAGAGATAGCGGCCAAAGGCCTTGTCCATCGGAAAGAATATAACATGGGATTACCCCTAAGCTCCTCTTGATTCATCCTTGGGCTATCTCTGCGCTATGTCAAATGTACACTTCTGACATAACAATAACACAGCATAAATATAAAAATGTGTTTATGCTGTGTTGTTGTTATGTTGATGCTATGTTCATGATATAGCGAAAAGATAGCCCAAGGAATATGTATTGTCCTGAAAAAAGTTTACAGTAAACTTAGTAAACCAATGTCAGAAT
>JAHZBN010000066.1:0-4857 GCA_019423345.1 Butyricimonas sp.
AAGAGCAATTAACCTACGCTCATTTCCAATAAATTACACTCTTTTCGTAACTTCTAGCAGCAAAACTACGAAAACAAAAAGAGATTAGAAAGGGACAGTACAAGAAAGTATATTTAGACTTCCCTTTCGAGTTTCAACAAGAATCGTCCGACACTTAAACTTGGAAATAACAGCTTGTAGAGAAAGTATACTTGTCCTGCCTAGAGAAAAACGGGTACAAACGTAATACCATCGAGACGGATAACCTCGAATCCGGTATTCTGAAAACAACCCGCCCCCTCGTTTGGCCACAATTTCAGGCAACGACCTCAGGGCAAAAGGGTAAACATCATAAAAATACCCTCGCTAAACTTAAAAATCGAGTAATATTCTACTTCCCATTCACCACAGGCCGCCTCATTTGCCCGATGAAATTTCGCCATTCGGTTCTGTTCTGCTACCCCGGGAGCCAAATCCTAAATTGGAATTCCCATTATTTGCACTGAAAAAAATAACGTTTCAAGAAATTCATCTGTTTAAACATCATCAGTGCCTTCACTTGTTCCGGTGTCGGAATCAAAGGTTGCCCATTCTTTTTCTTTCCCGTTCTCAACCGGGATCGATGACCCATACATTAACACAACATTCCGTTCTTGTAATAATACGTGATCCCATTCATCGTCCATTTTCGTCTCTTTCTCTGTTCTGGAAAAAATACATCCATCATTTCAATTTTTAAACTATTAAACAAGCCATTCACTCTTCACTATACACGGCTTACACATCACTAAGGTAAAAGCACTCAATCACGCCTCAATTTCTCAAATAATGTTAAATATTACACCCTCGATGAGAAAATTTCTTGGTTCGCACATTTTACTAGAAAAGGGGGATTCCTCCATGAACAATTCACCTAGAATCCGATCGAACTTTCAACCGATAAAATCAATTTCAGAATCAAACTAAATTAGACACACCACTTCAAATTTAAAACGATTTCGGAATATATAATGACAATTTTTTATTAAACTCGCGTACATACTGAGAAAAATAGAATAAATCATATAAAGTAGTCATGCAAAATAATCTAATTGACAAAAAGATCGTTGACCAGAAGTTGGCAGCCTGCGGAATCAGCGACATGGAAGATGCCACGATACGCGACATCGTGAAAGTGGTAAACATGGTGGAAACCGAAAGCGGGGAAAAATTCATCCGCATGGAAATGGGCGTTCCCGGACTTGCCCCTTCTAAAATAGGTATCGACGCCGAGATCGAGGCGCTACGTGCCGGATGTGCTCAATTCTACCCGATGCTGGAAGGCCATAAGGAATTCAAGGAAGAAGGTTCCAAATTCGTGAAGAACTTCGTGGACATCAACATCAAGCCGGAAGGCATCATCCCGACTGTGGGTTCCATGCAGGCCTGTTTCGCTGCCTTCATGGCAGTAACGGAATGTAAAAAAGGAAAAGACACCGTTCTTTTCATCGACCCGGGATTCCCCGTTCAAAAAACACAAATGCAAGTCATCGGAAAACCGTTCGAATCATTTGACGTTTATAATTACAGGGGCGAAAAATTACGGGAGAAACTGGAAGAACATCTTTCCAAGGGAAACATCGCTGCCATCCTGTACAGTAACCCAAATAACCCGGCCTGGATATGTTTCACGGACGAGGAACTGAAAATCGTCGGGGAACTGGCCACCAAATATGACGTGATCGTGCTGGAAGACCTGGCCTATTTTGCCATGGATTTCCGCCGGGATCTTTCCGTTCCGGGCAAAGCCCCGTTCCAACCGTCAGTTGGCAAATACACGGACAACTACATCGTCATGATCTCCGGTTCCAAACTATTTAGTTACGCTGGACAACGTTTGGGAATCATGTGTATTTCTGACGCTCTATACAACCGGAAATACGACAACCTGCACGATCGTTTCGGGGGAATGGGTACCCTAGGCTATACGATCGTGAACCGGATCATCTACACCTTATCATCCGGGACCACTCACTCCTGCCAGTACGCCATGGCCGCCATCTTGAAAGCCGCCAACGAGGGACGCATCAATATCCTCGACGGGGTGCGGGAATACGCGGAGAGAGCCCATGCCATGAAAGAACTGTTCACCAAGTACGGTTTCGAGATCGTGTACGACCGGGATCTGGAAGAACCTATCGCCGACGGGTTCTATTTCACGATTATCTACCCGGGATTCTCGGGTGGTGACCTCACGAAAGAGATCCTGTATTACGGTATATCAGCCATCCCGTTGCGTGACACGGGTTCCAAGAAACAAGGTCTTCGCGCTTGCGTTTCTCAAACCGGACTGGAACGGATGCCGGAACTGGAAGAACGTTTGAAACGATTCGCAGCAGACCACATGAAATAATTGAAAATGAAGAATTGAAAATTGAAAATGTCTTACAAAAATCTCATTTTCAATTTTCAACTCCAAGTTTTCAATTTACTGAAATTGAATCGGGAAAAGCTTCGGCACGATAACCTTAGCGTGAAAGTAAAACAATGTTAAAATACAGGAAAACTATTTCATGATTCAATTTAAGTTTGTAATTTTATCCCGTAAATGTGTTACAAAGTATAAGGCAAAAAGAGAATTTATTTATAAATCATAATCAATTCAATTATGGCAAAATTTAGAGGCGCTGTCGTCGTTGACAAAGAAAAATGCAAAGGATGTAACCTTTGCGTGGTTGCGTGTCCTACCAAAACTCTTGACTTGGCAAAAGAAGTGAATGGTAAAGGATACCACTACTCCGAGATGGTAAATCCGGAAGCATGTATTGGATGTGCCAGCTGTGCGTTGGTATGCCCGGACTCGGTGATCACCGTTTACAAAATGAATGTACAATAAGAATAAAAACTACCGAAAATGGCAGAAGTAAAATTAATGAAAGGGAACGAGGTATTAGCCGAAGCTGCTATCCGTTGTGGATGTGATGCTTATTATGGTTACCCTATTACCCCGCAATCCGAAGTCATGGAGACTCTCATGTTACGCAAACCGTGGGAGGAAACAGGAATGGTCGTATTGCAGGCCGAAAGTGAATTGGCCTCTATCAACATGGTATACGGTGCCGCTGCTTGCGGTAAAAAGGCAATGACATCATCATCCAGCCCCGGTATCTCGTTGATGCAAGAAGGTTTAACCTACTTGGCAGGAGCAGAACTTCCCTGCTTGGTGATTGATGTTGTACGTGGAGGCCCAGGACTGGGAACTATCCAACCGGCACAAAGTGACTATTTCCAGGCAACCAAAGGTGGTGGTCACGGAGACTATCACTTGATCGTACTTGCTCCCGCTTCCGTTCAAGAAATGAACGATTTCGTAGGACTTGGTTTTGACTTGGCATTCAAATATCGCAACCCGGCCATGATCCTTGCCGATGGTGTTATCGGACAGATGATGGAAAAAGTTCAATTGAGCGAATATAAACCCCGCTGGACACAAGAAGAAATCGACAAGATGTCTGACAATTGGGCTTTAACCGGTAAGAAAGCACACCGTTCTCACAACACGGTAACTTCATTGGAACTGGACTCTTACAAACAAGAGGTTTTCAACCACAAACTTCAAGAGAAATACAAAGCGATGGAAGAAAACGACGTTCTTTTCGAAGAAATTCAATGTGAAGACGCAGAATACATATTTGTGGCTTATGGATCAGCATCTCGTATTTGCCAAAAAGCAGTACAACTATGCCGTGAAAAAGGAATCAAAGTAGGTATCCTTCGCCCGATTACCCTGTATCCTTTCCCGAAGAAAGAAATTGCACGCTTGTCTAAACAAGTTAAAGGTATCTTGACTGTAGAGATGAGTGCCGGTCAAATGGTAGAAGACGTTCGTTTGAACGTGGCCAATAACATCCCGGTAGAACACTTCGGACGTTTCGGAGGAGTAATCCCGACACCGGAAGAGATCGTTGAAGCACTTGAAAAACAAATTATAGGAGCATAAGCTATGTCAGTAGAATTAAAAGATATAATAAAAGAGGAGAATATTGTTTACAAGAAAACTCCCGTGCTTACCGATAACGTGATGCACTACTGTCCGGGATGTTCCCATGGCGTGGTTCACAAAATTATCGCAGAAGTAATTGAAGAAATGGGTATCCAGGACAAGACCATCGGTGTATCTCCGGTAGGATGTTCTGTACTCGCTTATAACTATTTGGATATTGATTGGGCAGAAGCAGCACACGGACGTGCTCCGGCCGTTGCAACCGGTATCAGCCGTGTTCACCCCGATCGTTACGTGTTCACCTATCAAGGCGATGGAGACTTGGCATCTATCGGATGCGGGGAAATCATGCACGCTTGTAACCGTGGTGAAAACATCGTGGTAATCTTTATCAACAACGCAATCTACGGTATGACCGGAGGACAGATGGCACCTACCACCCTTTTGGGACAGGTAACCGCTACTACTCCTTACGGACGTGACGCTAAATTGAACGGATTCCCGATGAAATTAACCGAATTACTTGCACAATTGGATGGAACTTGCTATGTAACCCGTCAGTCAGTTCACACCCCGGCTAACGTGCGTAAAGCAAAAGCCGCTATCCGCAAGGCATTCGAGAACACCCGGAAAGACAAGGGTACTTCTTTCGTGGAAATCGTTAGTACATGTAACTCCGGTTGGAAAGTAACCCCGGTAGAAGCCAACAAATGGATGGTAGACAACATGTTCCCGAAATACCCGTTAGGAGACATCAAAGACATTTAATAATTTGAGATTTTAGATTTACTATTTTAGATTATCCAGAATCGTAAATCCCAAATCATAAATCGTAAATTAAAGATTATGACAGAAGAAATCATTATAGCAGGATTCGGTGGACAAGGAGTTCTTTC
>JAHZBN010000067.1:0-4305 GCA_019423345.1 Butyricimonas sp.
GAATGCACACCAATCCCCCTCCTGCATTTTCCGAAACAAAATTAACTCATCCTGCATAGGCCACCTTTCCTTATTGCAAGCAAAAATAATGATTCTCTTTATAATTATACTTCCGTGTCGGGAAAATACAAGATTTCGATCACGTTTGCTTTAATCTCCGCCTGTTTTCAACTATGCCTTCTCCCTCCTCTCGGGACATCTGAACCTATTTCTCCATATAACAAATATACTACACGACACACCCATATTTCAAACATAACCGTATTAAAAATCAATTTAATCGAAGGTGAATGCTGGATGAATGCTCCGTGGTCTAAATGAACTTATAATCGAATCTCTATGAAATCACGAGCAAAGATAGCTTAATGCCATAGCAGTACCCGTCATTTCACAAGGTAATAATCTCCCATGTCCCATTCCACACCCTTTCATCCCCCTTTCATAGCCCTTCCACCATACCCGAGAAAGGAGGAGAAAAGCCTGAGATAAGTATTACGGAAGATTATTACCTATATATATACCAAGTATTTCAATGAGTTTACCTTAAAAATACATAGACTCGCCATCAGTACCCAATATTTATTCCACCGAAGAGTTTCAAAAGAAATCAGAATCGTTTATATTTGCATCACTATTAAGATAAAAGCTAAAAAAGAAGACATGGCACAGACACCATCTATTCCGAAAGGAACAAGAGACTATTCACCGGAAGTTATGGTGAAAAGAAATTATATATTCGATACGATAAAGTCCGTATTCAAACTCTATGGTTACTTGCCGCTGGAAACTCCGGCAATGGAAAATCTTTCCACCCTCATGGGAAAATACGGCGAGGAAGGGGATAAATTACTTTTCAAGATTCTGAACTCCGGAGATTTCCTGGCGTCTGTTACCAATAGCGAAGTAGAGGAACGCAATATTCCCCGGCTGACCAACAAAATTTGCGAGAAGGGACTACGTTATGACTTAACCGTGCCTTTCGCCCGATTCGTGGTACAACACCAAAATGAAATATCATTCCCGTTCAAACGCTACCAGATTCAACCCGTGTGGCGAGCCGACCGTCCGCAGAAGGGACGCTATCGCGAGTTCTACCAGTGTGACGTGGATGTCGTGGGAAGTGATTCTTTACTGAACGAGGTGGAATTGGTACAAATCGTGGACGAGGTGTACAAACGACTGAAAATAAATGTACGCCTGTTGATCAACAACCGAAAAGTGCTGGCCGGAATTGCCGAAACGATCGGCCACCCCGACAAGCTGGTTGACATCACCGTTGCCATTGACAAAATGGACAAGATCGGTGCCGAAAACGTGAATGCCGAACTCCGGGAAAAAGGAGTGTCAGAAGAGGCTATTGAAAAATTGCAACCCATATTACGCTTAGAAGGCTCCAACGAAGAGAAGTTGACCCGCTTGCAAGAAATTTTAAAAGACAGCGAAACCGGATTAAAAGGAGTTGCAGAACTTTCTACCGTATTCCGTTATTTGAATCAACTGGATATCCAAACAGAAATAAAACTCGACTTGACACTTGCCCGCGGTTTGAGTTACTACACCGGAGCCATCTTCGAGGTAAAAGCCAAGGAGGTAGAGATCGGGAGTATTACCGGAGGAGGACGTTATGACGATTTGACGGGAATTTTCGGGATGAAAAATATGTCGGGTGTCGGTATATCCTTCGGGGCCGACCGCATCTTCGACGTGATGAACCAACTGGACATCTTCCCCAAAGATTCCACGGCAACCACCCGTGTACTTTTCGTGAATTTCGGGGAAAAAGAAGAGGCTTTCTGTCTTCCCGTACTGAAAACCTTACGGAACGCAGGAATCAATTCCGAGATATACCCGGAAGCCGCCAAGATGAAGAAACAAATGACTTACGCCGATAAAAAGAGTATCCCCTATGTGGCCTTAGTCGGTGAAAACGAGATAAACAATAACGTGGTCTCGCTGAAAAATATGCTCACCGGAGAACAAGAAAGTGTAGCTATTTCCAGCCTAGTAGACAAACTTAAAAGCGAGAATTAAAGTATGCAACTATACCGCAAAGAACAACGCCCGCTGAAAAGCCACGGATTTGATGTTAGATTCCCGTGACCGGGAAGTGGTTTATAAAATTTGTAAGATTCATAAAGTTGAACCTTACAAACTCGCGAGGCAAAAGCCTCACTCGTGTGTGTGCAATTTAAAATCTAAAATTTAAAATCTAAAATCCAATGACTCATTATATAACCCCAGAGAAATTAACTTTCGAGCAGATCGAAAAAATTTTAACTAAGAAGTATAAATTAGCTTTATCAGACGAGAGCAAGAAACTGATCAATGATTGCAAGGCTTACTTGGATCATAAAATCGCAACTTCTGACAAGCCTTTGTATGGAATCACAACCGGGTTCGGTTCTTTGTGTAAGATTTCCATCTCACAAGAAGATTTAAGCCAGTTACAAGCTAATCTGGTCATGTCTCACGCTTGTAGCTTGGGAGAACCCGTACACAAAGATATTATCCGTTTGATGTTGTTGCTCAAAGCTCACGCTCTTTCTTTGGGAAAATCCGGGGTACAACAAGTGACCGTGGAACGTATTATCGATATGTTCAACCATGACGTTCTTCCCGTGGTAAAAGAATTAGGCTCTTTGGGTGCATCCGGGGACTTGGCCCCGTTGGCAAACTTGTTCTTGCCGTTGATCGGCGAGGGTGAGGTGTTCTACAAGAATAAAATCTATCCAGCAAAAGAAATTAATGCCAAATTCGGCTGGGAGCCCATCCAACTGGGAGCTAAAGAAGGATTGGCTTTGTTGAACGGTACTCAATTCATGAGTTCTCACGCTGTTTACGCTTTATTGAATGCCTTCAAAGTGGTAAAATATGCTGATATTATCGGGGCTTTATCATTGGAAGCATACGACGGACGCATCGATCCGTTCTTACCGCAAATCCATGAGGCTCGTCCTCATCCGGGACAAATTGAAACGGCTCGTAATATCCGCACCTTACTGGAAGGTTCAGAATTCCAGAAAATGGAAAAGACTCACGTGCAAGACCCGTACTCTTTCCGTTGTATGCCTCAAGTACACGGGGCTGTGAAAGATACCGTGGCTTACGTGGCATCTGTCGTTGAACGGGAAATCAACTCGGTAACCGACAACCCGACTATTTTCATGGAAGATGATTTGATTATTTCCGGTGGTAACTTCCACGGCGAACCGCTAGCTTTGGTATTAGATTTCTTGAGCATCGCTATCGCCGAATTGGGTAGCATCTCTGAAAGACGGGTATACCGCTTGATTGCCGGAGATCGTAAAACTCCTGAATTCCTCGTTGCCAATTCCGGCTTGAATTCCGGTTTCATGATCCCGCAATACGCCGCTGCTGCTATCGTCAGCAAGAACAAGCAGTTGTGCTCTCCGTGTTCCGTGGACTCCATCCCGTCATCCAACGAGCAGGAGGATCATGTCAGCATGGGTGGTAACGCCGCAACCAAAACAGTGAAAGTGATCGAGAACGTGGAAAGAGTGCTGGCGATCGAATTAATGAATGCCGCACAAGCCATAGATATGCAACGGCCGACGAAAACATCAGCATATTTGGAAAACTTCTTGGCCGAATTCCGCACGATCGTACCATTCAACAGCCAAGACCGGGTGATGTACCAGGACATCGAGGCTGCCGTTGAATTTTTGAAACAAGGGGAGTTCGCTAACTTCGAATAAATTCAATATAATAATATGAAAAAAGCCGGTTTTCACCGGCTTTTTTATGGAAAATAAAGGGACATATCATTTCTTTTCTTGACTTTTCAATATACCAGGAATAACTAAAATTGATTTAGCAGATAATTCTCCTTCTACAGTTATAACAATTAACCCTTGATCCAGTACTACTGAATTTTCATCCTCTGTTACAATCTCAGTAACTATACCAGAGATTTCTTTTCCATCTTTATCTGGAACTTCTATCATGAAAATTCCTTTATCATTTTCAATTATTCCAATAGCATCTCCAGTTTTTACAGTGTATCCAATTTCCACCATTCTCTTCCATATACCAGGTATCAGAGCCGTAATCTCAACTTCAAATTGCAATACTTATCACACTAACAAAACGCAATAATTCTTTCATATCCTTTTATTTTGAGTTAATACTATTGTAAGTATACAAAAAAATATATCACATTGTATAATTCAAATAAGTAAATAACAATAAAACACCAGATTTCATCCACTCTCCCAAAATCCACTTATATTATTCTAAAAAACTTCAATTATTTATCTTACATTTATGGAATTTCTGTTCTCCCCG
>JAHZBN010000068.1:0-3938 GCA_019423345.1 Butyricimonas sp.
AAATGATCGTTCTTTGCTATTCCTAAAGAGGATGTGGGGGATAAGAGGAACGAACGTGTATAACTAGGAATTAAATGAGTGTAAAGGTATTTTTATTGTTCTTTTCTCTCCTGTCTATCCCGGGAGTAGGGGCGACGAGATATGTTCCCGTTGAAGAAGTATCGGATAGTGTACGTGTATTTCGTTTTGTTCCTTGTAGAGCAACGTTTTACGTGCATTTTGGATCCAATAATGTAGAGTTGGATAGTATTCTTTCTATGGTAAAACGCTATCAGGAAGATATTGAGGCAGAGCGTATCATGTTGCAGTTGGATAGTTATAGTACATCTCTTTCAACTGATGAAGAAAATCTGAGTTTAGCGTTACTTCGTGCTAACGAAGTGAAAAAAGCTATTGCTTGGCGTAGAAGGTTAACAGATCATTGTTTTGTGGTGCATACGCACCCCACGTTATTGGAAAATACACGTGAGATCGTGACCGTGCGTTTACTGGTAAAAGTAGGAGAAAAGCAAGAAACGAATGTTGCTTTATCCGAGGTTCAAGATCCTAAAAAGGCTAAAGTTCATAAGCATGTGGATTCATCTGCTTTGTTGGAGAATGATGTTGTTATGTTGCCTTTAGCCTCGGCGGAAGTATCACCTGTTGTGAAACTGTAGACTATTTGTCCGGTAGAATTCGAGTTTCTGGTTGTATTTTGATGATTTCCCGGTAAGATATTGCTTATTATATTGTTATGGCGTGAGTCATGGTGGTGCATAAGTAATATGTTACAGGGAAATTTCTTATTCTTGTTTATAATAAATTCTTTTACTGAGCTTGAAGGTTAATTGCCTCCCGTCATCATTGATAAAGGCCTCATTCGTGAAACTCGTGAGAGGATTATTAGTGAATTGAATTTCATTCTTGTTTAAAAGAAACCACTTTCCGGTAGCATCACGGGAGGAGTTTGCACTTAGATTATAAATACTGAACGTGTAAGTGTAGTCAGGATGTAGTGAGAACGTGAACCGTTCTGTTGGCTTGATATTGTTGGGTACATAGGTTATGTAGTCTCCCGTGAGTCGTGCGCCACGTGGATTTGTTCCGGGGTGTAAGCCGATGATTTGAGTAACGGTAAGGCCGTTCGTGGAAGTGTGTTCAACATCGTTCGCCGGGGAGAGATGTCCGAGTAATTGAGCGCTGACTCTCTTTCCGGTAGGTAGCTTTAGCGCTAAATATTGTTCTGCCAATCGGGTTGCTATTTCGCCGTTATTGATGGTGAACGTGGAACCTGTGGCTTGATCCTTTAAGGTTGCTTTATCTGTTTGATACAGGTATTCTCCGGCGAAGTAATAATTACTGGTAATGGCAGGTGTTGCGGCAAACGTGCTGTCCGGCATGTTGGAGGCCTTGCCTTGAGGTTTGTCCTTACATCCATTGAGAAGTACCATGGGTAAAAGTAGCGTGATCAAAATCATTGTTTTCATATTCTCCTGTTTTATCGTGTTAAACGGAAACTACAGAGGAATGTTCGATAGGATGATTCTTACACGAGTTTCATTTTTTCAAGCAAGATGGATGCATTCATGTTTTGGCTGATACCGGGTTTCAGTTTATAATCATAGGCAATATCATCATCCGTATGCGTGATCTCGAAACACCGGTTAAAAAAGTTGTCCGGTATTGTGTTGGCGAGTTCTCCGAGTTCAAGGTCATGCGTGGCAACAAGTCCGGCAACAGGTAAAGTAAGTAATTTTTGAAGGAAACGACGGGAACCGTTCAACTTGTCTCGGGAGTTAGTTCCTTTTAGAATTTCATCCAAAATGATAAACAAACGTTCTTCGTGTTGTGCCATGTTGACAAGTTGTTGTAATCGGAGTAATTCGGCATGAAAATAAGAGGTTCCTTTTGCCAGGTTATCAACGGTGCGCATACTGGTAAAGAGGGCCGTAGGCTGGAATTCAAAACATTCAGCCCGAACGACAGCTCCACAACAAGCAAGTACAAGATTCACCCCTATCGCACGTAGGAAGGTGGATTTCCCCGCCATGTTCGCTCCTGTGATGATATAGAATTCGTGTAACTGGGCTACTTCGAAATTATTGGTTACACATTCATTGGCGGGTAGGAGGGGGTGACCGATGGCTGTACCTCGTAATAGCTTGTTTTCACCGGGGATGGGGTGGATAAAATAGGGATGGTTATACTTGTAGTTGGCCAGACTAACTAGAACGTCAAGTTCGCCTGTGATTTCAATCCAGGTCGGGATGGCTGTGGCATAACGGCGTTTCCAGGAAACAAGGCGCTGGATAAGGTGTAATTCCCGCATGAAAAGTCCGTTCATAAACATGGCAACCACTGCGTTAGAGCGCTGGTCGAAACTTTCCTGTATTTTATGCAGAGAACGTAAAGCTTCGTTTGCATTGTATGTTTCGTTGAATAGTTGTTGACGCAATGTTTTTAATTTGGCGGAAGAACAGGTAAATGTAGAAAAATGTCCGATTAGTTCGTGAAGGTTACTGAACGAGCGGGTGAATTCATCCAGACGCATATGGGTTCGTAATGTTTTTTGAGCTGGTAGATAGCTACAAAAAAGAGATATGCAGGAAAGGAATAATGGAATATTTAACGTGAGTATAGAAGCAATATACAATATCCAGGCAGAAATCGTCAGTATCGGAAGGATATATAGGAAAGGACGTGTCCAGCGTGGTAGCTCGACTTGTTCTCGCTGCCATTGTTCGATTTGTTGCATGGCCATATGGGTAATACGTTGACTGTTGCCCTTGGCTCGGAAAACGTGACACCATTCCGGCTTGCGGGCAAATTCTTCGATGGCTTGTTGACGCTCGATGATGGGTTGCCCGGATTTTAACGGGTAGAGCAACCATCCCCGCAATTTATCCCTCCCGTGAGGTGTAACCGTACGGTTGATGGCTTGGAAAAGGGAATCTTCCCCGAATATGTCAAGATCATGAGCGTAAGGGTGAGTCTGGTCTTTGTACTCCTCGCCTGTCGGAAGGTTTTTAAAGTTTCCTGCAAGATATTCCAGTTCCACACGGGAACATTCTTCAAGTTTGTGCAGGAATTGTATTTCTTTTAATAATTTGGTTTCGAATATATTCGTGATGATGAATAGTACTATGGCAGCAATAAAAGCGATGAGATAAGGCGTGTATTCTGTGTTGGCGAAGGTGTATATAAAATATATGGCTAACAGGAATAAGAAGACTTTTGCGAGGGTGATACCGTTACGCCGTTGTCTGTGTTTTTTTAAGAGGATCGTAAGGCGTGACATTTGTGCTTGATAGTATTCTTTTGGCTGCTGCATGGTATGAATGTTATTTATTGCAAATATAGTTTTTAACCTTGATATATTAAAGTGACGGGAGAAAAATGGTTTATCGTGAATTTTTTTAGAAAAAATCATTGTAGAATTAAAAACAAAGGCTATATTTGCACCCGCAATCAGAAACAACAGAGGTTGTTTTTAAATCTGGTTCGGTAGTTCAGCTGGTTAGAATACATGCCTGTCACGCATGGGGTCGCGGGTTCGAGTCCCGTCCGAACCGCCTTTTTTGAAAACATTTTGGTCTGGTAGTTCAGCTGGTTAGAATACATGCCTGTCACGCATGGGGTCGCGGGTTCGAGTCCCGTCCGAACCGCCTTTTTTGAAAACATTTTGGTCTGGTAGTTCAGCTGGTTAGAATACATGCCTGTCACGCATGGGGTCGCGGGTTCGAGTCCCGTCCAGACCGCCAAGAAAAAGAGTTTCGAGTAAATATTCGAGACTCTTTTTTGTTTCCATTTTTTTAAAGCACATATCGGACAGATACACTATCATCATCCACAATTGGATAGTGTCCCAAAAAGTGTGTAAATTCTATCTATTTTTCTTTTTGCAAGATAGTGTTTCAAAAAGTGTGTAAATCCTTTCTTTTTTCATCTTTGCAAATCTA
>JAHZBN010000069.1:0-3330 GCA_019423345.1 Butyricimonas sp.
TACGGCATTTCGGGGTGATTTAGCTGTTGGGGAATTTATTGTTGAGATATTTGAAAGTTCGAACTTATAAAAGTTCGGACTTTTGCTCTAAAAAAGGGGGTGTCCACTTTTTTAGTTGCTGGTTGCTACATATTAACCTAAAACTTAGTCTTGTTTTTTATCTATGATTTCCCGAATCTCATTCGTGATCTGCGTGTCTGTCAAATGATTTTCTTTTAACAGTTCTTCCAGAACAAAGCGATCGGCAAATTCTTTCTTCAGACCGTAGTTCTTGACCTTCATCTCGGAATCCCCGTAATAGCGGGCAATCTTTTCCCCGAAACCACCATCCAGTAC
This sequence comes from Butyricimonas sp., assembly GCA_019423345.1. Taxonomy (GTDB): domain Bacteria; phylum Bacteroidota; class Bacteroidia; order Bacteroidales; family Marinifilaceae; genus Butyricimonas. The sequence goes on from JAHZBN010000069.1 coordinate 337, forward strand.
ACCGTCTTCCAGCGTGATCACCAGCTGGTGATTGGCCTTTAAATTTTCCAGCATCTGTTTATCAAGTCCCGTGATATAACGGGGATTGATCAGTGTGGCCCGGATGCCGGTTGCCTCTTGCAACTTTTGACACACGGATTCTCCCAAAGGGTAGAAATTTCCAAGTGCGATGATGGCCACCCGTTCTCCTTGACAGGTAATTTTATAACGGTTTAATTCGCTATAATCCGTGTCAAAGGTCTCTCCGCTTTCGATAACAACCGGTCCCGGAACACGAACGGCTACGGGATGTGTCGTTTGTTTGATACCCCATTCCAACATGGCGAAGTATTCCTCTTTGCAAGTCGGGGCCAAGTACACTATATTCGGAATATTGCTGATAAGTGGAATATCAAAGAATCCGAGATGAGTTTCATCATTCATTCCGGCAGAACCTCCAAGAAATACCGAAATGACTGCCGGGTTCCGGTTGATACATAAATCTTGTGACAATTGGTCATAGCACCGCTGGATAAACGTGCTGTAAACACCGTACACGGGTCTCCCGCCATTAGCAGCGATACCGGATGCGAGAGCCACGGCATGTTCCTCGGCGATCCCCACATCAACGAATTGTTTTCCGGCTTGTTGTCTGCGTTCGGGATTAAAACCGATTACCGCGGGTGTTCCCGAGGAAATCGCCACCACGGTAGGGTCTTTTTGCATTTGCTCCAGCAGGAATTTTCCTGTCAAATTGCAATAATCTTCCGTGTTCCCCCCGTCAGATAACGGTTGTCCGGTCTCTAAGTTGAACGGCATACCCCAGTGGAATCTTTCCTTGTAGGTTTCTGCGAGAGTGTATCCCTTCCCTTTTAGCGTGTGGATATGTACAACCACGGGACGGGGAATGTCTTTTACTTGTGTGAAGGCGTGTATCAAAGCGGTAATGTCGTTACCGTCTTTTACGTAGATGTAATCAAGCCCGAGAGACTTGAAGAAATTGCAAGGTGTTTGCCCGTCAGAGTCTCTCAAGGCTTTCAAGTTCTGGTACAAACCACCATGATTTTCGGCAATAGACATTTCATTATCATTGACCACCACGATCAAATTGGTACCTGTTTCTCCCGCATTACTTAATCCTTCGTAGGCCTCTCCACCACTTAGAGAACCGTCACCGATCACGGCGATAATATTTTCACGGCCTCTCTTCAGGTCTCTGGCTTTGGCTAACCCGCAGGCAAGGCTTACGGAGGTTGACGTGTGACCGATCGTGAAGAAATCGTGTTTACTTTCCTGCGGATTGGTATAACCGGTTACCTCATCGTACTCTTCCGCATGAAGAAAGGCATCCTTACGTCCGGTTAACATCTTGTGGGCATAACTTTGATGCGACACGTCATACACGATTTTGTCCACTGGCGAGTTGAACACGTAGTGTAGGGCTATCGTGGCCTCAACCATTCCTAAATTAGGACCGATATGTCCACCATGAGCGCTTAGTTTAGTTAGTAAAGCGTGACGAATTTCATTTGCTAGTATATTTAAATTTTCAATGGAAAGACGTTTCACGTCTTCCGGGGAGTTAATGTTTTCTAGATACATAGTTTTATAAATTTATACTCGTTTCCCTGTTTCGTATGCCTCCTGCATGGCTGGGTTCCCTTTGATTTCTCCGACATGCCATACGCCTAGTCCGAAGATAACCCCTTTGATGGTAGGATTCTCTAGGCAATCAAGAAATCCTTGGAACGTGTCCACGGTGCGCATCATTTTTTCTTTATCATCTTCTGCCGCCGTGACAATGAAATAGAATTCTTTGTCGTTCATTTCCGTGTAGAGACCACAGCACCGGTCAATCAAGGTTTTCATCTGGGCACTCATCGTGTAGAAATAGACAGGTGTTGCCATGACGATAACATCTGCTGCCACCATCTTATCAATAATCTCTGCGGCATCATCTTTTTGCGGACAGGGTTTATGATGCAGGCTACACGTGCTGCACCCCGTGCAGTAATTAATCTTTTTATCTCGTAAGAAAATCTTTTCAGCTTCATTTCCCGTTTCTTTAGCTCCCCGCAAAAATTCGTCACACAAGGTGTCAGAGTTTCCGCCTTTTCGGGGACTGGAAGAAAGGATTAAAATTCTTTTTGCCATAATATGATTTTTTATAATGATTATTCTAGTATGTTGTGTTCATAATTTTATGTTGCAAAATTACATCGCCTCTGTCGTTTCATTTGTATATAAATTACAGAGATACATACCAAAATTACAGATTTTGGTATTTGCGGTAGAAAAAGAGAGGAGGAATAGAAAGATTTTATTCCTCAAAATTTGCTAATGCCTCCCGTTCTTTCTTTGTCAGGCTTTTGACTACAATGTCATAGGATTTTTTGACCAGCTCTTTGATTTTCTTCTCTGGTACGTCTTGGTTAAAATAAACGCTGATCCAGTGTTTTTTATTCATATGCCATCCGGGTTTTATGCCCGTGTACGTGGCTCGTAATTCTTCCATTTCATCTGGATTGCATTTGATACAGCAAAAATCAAATACTTCGATATTTACAAAGCAGAACCATTTGCTTGCCACGTAAAAACATAGAACGTCCTGACTGTATTTATCGGGAACATTCGGGAAAGGCATCTTCTCGTGTACTCCTTTCAAGGACAAGCAATATTCTCTGAATTCTTCAATATTCATGTTTACAAGATTATTCTACAAATTTCAAACTATAATTCCCGCGATAATAGATGTATGTTGTTTTGAATCGGATAAAACAAATTTCATACCATGGTGATATATGGATCATAAGAATTCTTCTAAGAATGGGAGTATAGAAGAATATGAAAAACAAAATTGTATTCTTTTTTGATGGTTGTAAAATTTTATATCTGTATTCAAAATATTAAAAATTACCGAGTTCAGAAATTATTTCCGAGATTTGTTCATGTATAAATTTCATAATAAGTTATTTTTGACTGTTCTATTACAAAAATAAATAAATTGGAATTTAC
>JAHZBN010000007.1:0-147350 GCA_019423345.1 Butyricimonas sp.
GATTTTGACCTGTTGATTTTTTCGTGCGAGATATTACCACGGTTCCCCCGCCATTTTGCGCACCATAAGTTCTAGTCCCGTTTAACCCTACTTTAAATTCCGGGTCTTTATACAACATCTTCCCGTTGACAGACTCGCCGGGTATCCCTTGGGTTCCCGTGTTACCCATCTTTCCCACGGAGTAGATTGTCGAACTAGTTCCATTCGTGTAACTAATTACCGTTTTCGTCCAAAGGAAAGAACCCGCCGACACCGATGGAATCGTGCCACTCCATGCCCCCGTGGGGGCGATAGTACCAGACGTTGATGCTTGATAAGTTACAGTCGTGCTACTTACCCCGTTCCCGGCATTACCATTAGTCCCGTTCGTGCCCATCCTCGCCACTGAATACACGGTACTCTTCTGGTTATCCGTGTACGTTATCTCGGTCTTGCTCCACAAGTAGGAACCAGCAGGTACTGCCGGAATGCTTGATGACCACGTGCCTGTTGGCGCGGTGGTACCGCCAGTACTAGATTGGTAGGTCACGGTCGTGCTTTTCACGCCCTTCCCCGCTGCACCCTTGTCGCCCTTGTCTCCGGTGGCACCATGAGTCCCGATGATCACGGGTGTGCTAGTGTATTTACTATTATCCGTGTACGTGACAATCTCGTAATTCCACAAGTACTTCTTTGTCGTTGTGGTGACTTGCATCCCGGTCGTCCATCCCGACGTGGATGTTGTCACGCCACTTGCACTAGCGGAAGCGAGGTAATACTCGGTGATCGATTTAATCCCCACTCCCGTGGCTCCGGTGGCTCCATGCACCCCGATCACCCGCTTGTTCGTTTCCGTCGTCGTGCCATCCGTGTAGGTTATGATCTCGTAATTCCAAAGGTATCTATTCATCGTCGTCGTGGATGGTACCGTGTCTGACCACGACGTGGGGGCTGTCGTGTTGCTTGACGAAACGGCGTACTTGTTCGCCACCGATCTAACACCACGACCGATTATGCTTGTCCCAACCGGCTTCGGCCTACTCGTTTGCGGGCTTACCGATTGCGTGTACGATCCACTGGTCCACGTGTACCCGTCGGGCCTTGGTGTCCACGTGACGGGAAAATCAGTTTTCACGTGATACTTGCCCCCTCCACGCAGGTACAAAACCGGGATGCTTGAATACGTCATTTGCCCGCAACTCGCCGGGGACTCCGGGCAGAACTTGAACGTGTCAGCGTAAATTAGAGTTTGCGCGTCAGTCGTTCCCCACCCGCTCGCTTGCATGTCGAAATCAAAGTCAACCGAGAAACCAGAGGCATGAGTACTCCAAGCCGGTTTAGTTCCACTATTAAGCGCCACCGAAACGCATATCCTGTTGTATCCCATTCTTTGCAAAGCCGTACCGGTAAAAGGTATCCACTTGTCAGCGTCATAGGAGGACGCGTCCAACCACACGTCAGTTTTCCAGTAATTTTCCCCGGATTTCGCTTTCGTGACAATAAATGTTTTCTCCACATAGAAAGAAGTGGATTCAAGATAAACTTTACAAGTGTATGACGCCGTGTCCGCGTTCATGGCTGTACATGTTATCTCGTCATTACCATTTAATTGAAATGCTCCGCCAACACTTGTTAAACTAACGACATAGAATTGCCCCGTCGTTGCCCCGGAATGAACTGCCGCTAATTTAGAAGTCCCCTTGTAGGCAGTTATCTTCGTTTTCGCCTTCGCCAATTCTCCCGGTAACGGATTCCCGTTGGCATCGCAAGCCACCGTGTGAGCCTCGTTGGTTAGCAGGATCGTGTAAGCGTCTTTCCCCGCCGCTCCCGTGCTTCCCATCTTACCCACGGAGTAAATTGTCGAACTTGTTCCATTCGTGTAACTGATTACCGTTTTCGTCCAAAGGAAAGAACCTGCCGAAACCGGGGGAATGGTGTTACTCCACGTCCCAGTCGGTGCGGTCGTGCCGGAAGTTGAGGCTTGGTACGTCACCACCGTGCCGCTTACCCCGTTCCCGGCGTTCCCGTTAGTACCATTCGTTCCCATCCTTGCCACGGAATACATCGTGCTTTTAGAGTTATCCGTGTACGTTATCTCGGTCTTGCTCCACAAGTAAGAACCAGCCGCCACGGGTGGAATACTTGCTAACCATGTTCCCGTGGGTGCCGTCGTGCCGGAGGTAGAGTCTTGATAGGTTACCACTGTACTTTTTACCCCCTTGCCCGCCACTCCGGGCTGCCCTATTGCACCATCCGCTAACTTGGCAAGCGTGAAATTATCCGACAATTTCTCGTCACCGTTACATACACACCGGAATGTTCTCGTGTAAACACCGGGAGGAAACAACGTGGTGTTACCCGGTGCAACCGAATAAGTCGAGGAGGTCGCCCCGCTTATGTTCGTCCAAGTGCTGCCATTTAAAAATTGCCACTGGTACGACGTCGGCGTGAAATTCCTCGGGAGTGCCATTAAAAGGATGCTTGCCGGGGTTGGGGTACCCGTGTAAGCCGCCTCGTATTTAAACACTTGAGAGGGTGCGGTTATGTCTACTGTTTTGGCTATGGCGTCTTGAATTTTTTCCTCCAACCCCTCGATAACATCAGAGAACTCCCCGTTTTTCGTGAATATTCCCACCCGGTTACTCCCGTTCGGGTCTTTACCCACTCTAATAGCCCATTTTCCCGAGAGCGTGTAACTATCCACCCCGGCGTACATCGTCATCCCAGCATCCTCCGACATCGAGGAAATAACAAGGATCCAAGAGAGATTCGGGTCCGTCCTGTGTCCGAATTGCGCCAGTTCATCCCCCACCTCCGGCACGTCAACACCGTCCCGGTCTGTCTTCGACAAATCAATATAATTCTCCCCAGTATTTGTTACAAGGTTCCAGTAATATTTTTTCTTGCCATCCCCGTACTTGTCACAACGCATCTGCGCCCCGATCGTGCAAGTGTTAACCTGTCCCTCGGATGTATCCATGTAGCAACGCCAGTAATCGCCATATTCCTCCACCTTGTTGACCTTCATTCCTGATGGAGAATACACGTCTTGCCCTCCACGCCAAAATACCTGTGCAATGGCGAGTGCCATCACCTCCATGTAATTCCGTACCGTCAGTTTCCCGGTAGTGAAATCTTCCGTCCCAACCATGCCCGTGCCAGCACCAAGAACACCGGGAATGAAATCCGCCGTTTTGAAACCTTCCCGAAGGATTAGTTTACGGAACTCCGCGTCACCCATGGCGTCTATTATCCATCCTTTTACCTTGGTTTCGAATTCTGTAGATTTAAGACTCTTAAATTTCACATCATCGAAAGTACGAAGTGCCTGATTAAACCAGTCTTCCCAAGCGTGTTCATTAAATAGTTTTGAATCGGGTACTTGTTTAACAGTTTTGATTACTTTCAATAAGTCATCCCATACAGTTGCATTACCATCAGCCATTTCTCTGTTGCGGGTTACTGCTGGACGAAGTTTTCCCCGAGTTTCTCCAATTTCGAGAGAGCCTATTATTTTTTGATTTCCAACAAACTCGTTATCTGCCGTTAATTTAGCGAAATTACTTAAATCAACGAAATCATTAATGTCTACATTTACGTTTACAGAAACTTCGATTTCATGTTTTTCCCAGTCAAAGCCGTTCCAGTAGATTACTGCGAGGGGACTGTTTATAACAAGATCTCCGAAATGAGGGTAATTCCCTTTCTTTGTTGCCAGGTAAAAACATTTGATAGCCGGGGATTGTTCCGGTATAGTCTCGGGTGTGGTGATGCCTAAAAATACGTTCGCACCGATTCCGGCCAGCGTGTCAACAAGAGTTTTTAGGATACGATTATGTTCCGCGGCGTCGATTTTCTCTTCGGACGGTAATCGACGATGAATATAGTCGATCAATTGTTTTAATTCTTCCAGGCTAGTCATAATCTTCATTATAATCGTTATCTGAATAAGATTCGCTTGCACCAACAGAAAGGAATATCAAGTCTTTTTCAAAGGCTGGGGAATACTTGAACGTGAATGATTGAAGATCTTCCTTGTCGTTAGCAATATCAAAAGTTCCTTTGTCTATATTGATAGCGATGAAAGATTTTTTCCCCACGAGGAACACGGTTTCACTGATGGCCATTTCCTTGCATACTTCTGCTAATTTTCGGCTGATATATCCGGTCGAGGCCTCGAAAATATTCGTGTACCCGGATACGAATGTCGTGATGTTGTAACTATTTGCCTTGTAATCCATGGGCAGGTATTTTTGGAAGGCTTCTCGTTCCACTTTTAGTGAATCGGATTGATATTCCGTGATTATGGTATCAATACCCCCGAGTAGATTTCCAAACAAGAAACAACGATTTGCCGGGTTGCCGGGAAACACGTTAAATGTTATTTTCTTGAAAGCGATCTCGTGAGAAGAATTTTCAACCCATATAGTGTAAGAAACAAGTGAAATACCTGTTTTCGCGAGGTTCAAGTGTTTCAAGCCAGACGGGATGGCGAACACGTTGTATTCCGTGACAGAGGTGAAAGTATGCAAGTCTATCGTGTTTTCAGTTCCATCCGAATACCGGGCAGATAGTTTTGTCGTGTAAGTGTCCGGAAACAGGGTTAATACCACGAGATAATGAATTTCCCCGGGGTGGGTGTCGATTGTTTCCGGGCGATGAGACAAGTAGTTTTTGCCTTGAATAATGTAATCCTCGATTGTTTCGAGGGGATAATTATAGAAATTCAAGCGACACTTCATTGCAGTTAAAATACTCGTTTCTTTCATCGCTGATTGATTCCCATAGTATTCCGAGAATAGGACCTTGTAACGAAGCGTGGATTTTAAAAGACGGGTAACCCGGGAATCCTCGAAAGCCGGTAGCTCTGTTTGCATTCTCCGGTGAATGATAGTGCTAACGTCCAAATCTGCCACACCTGTTTCATCGGGATCCAGATTCATGACGGGCAAGGCGTGAAAAATCCCGCTGTCCGGAACCGTTTCGATTTGAATTTGGGCAGTGAGTCGATGCCCGGAAATGGCGTAGTTCCCCGCCCGAACTTTGAAGTTCATGGGATTCCCGGAAGGGGCTAGTTTAGCCGGTATTTTTAATAATTCTACTCCCATACTGATAGATCCTCTACGATTTTTGTTCTTAACGTGAAGGTGTAACGGCAAAACACGATTCCATGAGCTGGGTTCGCGAAATGAATACCTTCGATGGAAGACAGGTCGAAAGTGGTGAGCAAGGGGTGACGCTCTTTCTTGTCTTTCGCGATTTTCATGATGAACTGGTCCCCGATCGTTTCGAGGTGATCAAGGGTTTGTGTTCTTTCCTCCGCGTTATTGATATTGCAGGGAAGCACTATATTGAACCCACCTGTCCGGTTTTTTAACACGTTGTCAGGAGAGGAGCCGGAAAAGTCGAAGTCAAATCCCTCTAGCACGAGGGCCGGGTAACATGCGAACATGGCGTTTGAAAGAAGTTCATCTAACTCGTAACGTTTGAATTCTTTTATTTCCTTGTGCTTTTGTGCCAAGTCTTGGAAATAGTTCGCTATATCAGAATATTCCTGTTTCATTTTCTTCCCTCCTTGATTTTTTTCGTTATGAACCTGAAGACGGCGTTCACGGGAACTTCGGCGTATTTATCCCGGTCTTTTAAATCGTCCCCGACAATATTGTCGAACACGTCAAGCCAGGAAGAATCGTGACTTTTTCTCGTGTTAGAGTGTTTCGGGAAAACGAGGGGGTAACGTTCCGTGATCCATTTCCTGATAAGCCCGTAGTTTAAGGAGATAGCCTCTAGTGTCTTTTTGTCGAGTTTTCTTATCTTGTCTATGTTAGCGTCTGCTGTTATCTTGTTGAAACCGGTTTTAGGAGAATACAGGTAAGATACAAGTTTACATAATGTTTCGAAACGTGGATCAACGGCGTAACTCATGTAAAAAGTATCCACGTAAACGAACTGCATGAATGGCATTTCTTGTAGTTTGGGGTTCGGGGAATGAAGGATTCCCGCGGACGGGATTCGCAGGGTAGTTAAAGAGAAAGATGAGACTTTTTGATCTCGTTTTATGAAATCAAAAAGGTTGGCCAGCTCGTGGATCTGCAATAATGATAACCGTTTCACGATTCGCTTGGGTATATCTAGCATGACGGCAAGTAATTCATGATCATCCGGGTGAGATGTTAAGGCAAGGAATTGTCTTGGTGTCATCTCGGACCAACATGACGGGAAAGTCGTTTCAATGCTCTTTTCCCGGAACCAATGATGATATGTTATCTTGATGTTGTTCATGATATTTTGGTTTATATCCAAATAGTTTTCTTGTTCTTGTTATCCCTAGCGAACACGTTAATGTTTTCCGATACCCCGGAAACTTCTTTCGTGAGATGATCCATGTACCGTGAGGCGAGTTCTCGATATCGTGTGACCAAGGCATCGCTTGTCTCTTTCGATAACGGGTTTCTCTCGATAATTCCGTCCGCGGGAATCTTGTTTTCAAGCCAGACCCCCGTTTCATCAATATTCACCCCCGAATCCTCGATGGCGTAAGCCACGGCAAGGTAAACCACGATCGGGCGAATCAGTTGTAAAAGGTTGGTATCTTGCAAGACCGTCTCGTTTATGGTGATGATGGGAGAGATGTCCAGGTCGATAGCCCGGTGGATGAATGGTTGAAGGTGTTTGAAAACGACGTGTGATATTGTTTTGTAAAATTTCGAGAACACGAAACGATCCGGTATCACTTCGTGTTGCCCGGAAATGTAATAGTCTGATGTTTCGAATTCAGGGAAACGTTCCCGGTTCTTCATGAAATATTCCACGATAACATCAAGCTGATCGAAACCGTTACGCCGGAATATCTTTTTCAAGTCTTCTTCTTGGTACTTGTACAAGGAACTCGTGTTTTCCCCGCTGATTCGAGTGAAACCACCCGGGAGAAGTTGCGTGTTTAGCAAGGTAAAATTCATGTAAACCATGATATTGGCCACGGCTTTCCTGCACATTTTGATCTCTTCGTTGTACGTTCCCATGTCTTTCGTTAGACGTTCGTGTAGAGCCGTGCCAAGGAGTGGGGTGAGAAAATGTTTTTCCGTGTCTTCCAGTAACGGGATTACTCGTTCAAGATCGTAGTTCGAGGCGAACGGGAGGAATTCTTGAATTTCCCGTAAAAGGGTCGTTTTATCTGTCGAGAAAATCATGATATTACTTTTTGCGTGCCGGAACCGGTGTCCAGCGTGGTTAGTATCGTGTTTCTAAATCTCAATTGGATGTCTTTAATACCGTTAAATTGTAACATGGTTTCGATAGGATCCAGTATATTTTGCCTGTCAAGCCATGCCATGGCCACGTTCACAAGAAATGCTTCCCGGATGTTGCTTCCGCCTTGATTTCCCGCGTAGGTCCCGCCCGGCATCCCGGCACCGAGAACGTTCGGGTTTACCATGAGCGAGAACAATATCTCGGAGTTTGCCGCGGCTGAGGTTAATAGTTTATCATCTGCCTTGTATTTGTTGTCCAGTGGTTCGATAATCCATTGCTCCTCGGGTTTCCCGTTTGTGCCGATCGTGTAATGCGTGAAAATAGCCTTGTTGGCGTTTGCCGAGTCGGTTAAACTCTCCTCGATCAGATCCATTTCTTCTTGGATTTTTTGTTGGCGGATTGATTTATCCGGGTAATCTGCTACTGGGAATCGTTTATCCCAGTAAGCGTATGGAATTTTCACGTGCCACATCCAGGTGATTTGATTCTCGTATGCTTTCGCGAGAAAGGCGGGGATTTTATTTGCCACGTCTATCCAACCCGCTAATTTTGCTGACCACCACGAAGGTAAAGGGTAAATGTCATCGTTATCCCATTCGTCTCGAAGAGGGTAAATGAAAGATTTACCTTTTAATTTGCCTTCATACCGGAGGATTTCGAGATCCGCCAAGGGGTCATAGTTATCGAGTACCGGGTAAACTTCCATGTTGCGAGAGTTTACATCAGGCCATTCTCCGGAAACAATACAATGTTTTATTTGACCATTCTCGGGTTTGGTTAGTCTGGAATGAAGGGCGTTAATGGTATTTATTCCGACGATTTTGCTACCGTCTTGATTGGGGATAAGTTGTGGAAAGGATATCCCGAATTTCAAGATATCCCGGTAACTGTTGGCAAGATAACGGCGGATCATGCGGGATTGCATGAGGTTGATGATCTCGGGATGATTGACAACTTCGAGTTTCTCGTTCCCTTTTTCATCGTAACCACTGACACGACAAGGGAATATTCCTTGACCGAGAACAACCTTGTGTATGAATTTTAACCCGGTGTTTAAAACTCCCGTCCGGCTGATAACTTTAGAGGCTTCTTGCGGGAAGTTATTCCCGGATGCCCAAGAACAACACACGTGTTCCCCGATAGTGACTGTATTATCAACGTCTTGAATTTGCTCTGTATACTTTGTTTTTTCTGGGATTCCCGCGGTTGAAGCGAAATAGTTTTTCCCGTAGGCCATTAATGGCACTCCCTGATCGTTATATATAACTGTCGCTGCCATTAGAAAATAACGCTTAAATCGTTATACTTGATGATCCGGTCTATCCCCACGGGTGTTGGGTGAGAGATTGCGTTCCCGTTTTGGTCAACGGCAAGGATTCCCCGGCAACGGTTCGCTTTCAGATCCATGTTTAGACCACAGGAAACGGCACGAGGATAGTAAACCCGTTCCCCGTTTTTCTTGTCAAAAGTGATAGAAAAAACACGTTGCTTTCCAGTGGTTGGGTCTTCTTTTATATCGAGTTCTTTTAAAACGAGGTTTCTTTTGATTGTTGTTGCCATGTTACTCCTGTTTTTCCGCTAAAATAAAGGAGAGTGAACATGGAAAAAAGGACAGATTTTGAAGTAAAATCCCGTTCGGGAGGAAACAGGGTAGGTGTTTATCTTGTTTTTAAATGATTCTATTTTTTACGTTCATGTTGGATTTTAAAGATGTCTTGTATTATTTTAGCCTGATGGGTATGAATGTATAATTTGACTTGTAGAGACAATTGTTGAATTTCGTCCAGAAAATTTTATCCACGGCATCACCGAAATGGGTTGCTTCCTCGGGTAGAACCCCGGAGTGAGCGCTTTCGCTTTTCTTGTCTTTCCCGAAGCGGCCGTCCCGTTCGATAACCCGGGTGTTGTTCATGGAAATGAGTGTGTATTTGCATTTTACCCCGTTAAATCTTGCGGCTGGGAAACGTTGGTCGGATTCTTTCAATATGTTCTGGATAAGTAAGAATTTATCGTGTTGTGGGGGTTCCATGCCGTGATGTATAAACGGGATGACTGTCCAGCCGTTTTTTTGTAGCCTGTCAATGGCTTGTTCGTTATATGATTGAGAACTGTTTGCCTGACGGTGATCCCCGTAACGATCCCGGTAGTAATGTATGATTTTTGTTTCGTGATGCGTGTAATATTTGCAAAAATTGTCGATCAAGGCGTTGATCATGGTGGAGGGAACGTCCGGTTTCACGAAAAACTCGTTGATGAACGTTTGGATCGGGTAATCGGTCACGAGCCCCGTGGAAAAATCGAAATGACGTTCTTGCGATACGGTCATGAGGGAAATACGGGCTCCCCAGTCGAAGGATAACTCGATCGGGGAACGGGGATCACAATCTGCGTCGTACCTGCAATCGGATTCCGATAGTTTGTTCCAATCAAAATTCGTGTTCTCGGCAACATCCCGGATGTAACTGTCGTTTGTCGAGTTATAATAGACGTGACGATCGGAGAGAGGGTAATAACAATCCTCCACCTTATCCACGATCATATTCATGATCTCGATCAGGAAAGTTAGTAACGTTTGTTTCTGGTATTCTCGTTTGATATACGAGAAACCGACGTTATCTATGTTGTCGAAGGCGTTGGCGAAGGTGAATAACGTTCCTTCTTTACTCACGAATGGAGCGATTTTCTGTTTGAGACGAATGGTTTCGTTCCAGATTCGTTTGAACTCTTCCCGGGATTCACATTCGAGTAATTCTAGTTGAAGGCGAATGATTTGATTCCATACTTCGAACAACCGGATCTCTCGTTCTTCCTCGTAATAATTACCTAGTTCTAAAAGCCATTTTTGCTCTGCCGTGTAGGGCATGGAACTTGAATAGTGAAAACCGTGGTGCCAAGGAATTGGCCTGGGGCTTTTAGGACCGAATATTCCCTCGTTTCCTCGGTTCGTGGGGGATGTCTCTTCATCGTATCGTTGTTTGTTGATGGTTAAGGCTTCATCCAGGATCTCGTAGTCAACGGATGGTCCCCGGGAAGATCCTGCCCGGTCTTGTGATAGTAGTAACAAACCGTTCCCGTTCGAGAAACTGATGAAGTTGTCGTATTTCATGATTTTTTCATGGGGCGTGATAAAGTGATCGGGAGGACGGCGATTGATAATGTAATTACCGGGATCTTTTGCTGAAACGTGTTGCTTGTATCCCATGAGTTCAAGCAATTTAAACGTGGAGGGGAGTGTTCGGGTGAGTAATTGCCCGAAGGTTTGCCCGGTCACGGAAGTCAGTGCCCTGGGCATGGAGCGATTGATCAGGTTTATATCCCAGGCGATGCCCGCCGATTTCCCGGTACCTCGTCCCCAGATATCCACTTTATTCTTGGCTTGCAAGATAACCCCGGTTTGTTGCGCCGGGTTCAGTTGTAATTTTTGGATCATGATTTCATGATTTTAATAATATCCTCGTCCGTTGCCGGGGCGACGAGAGCATCGGCAAGTTTCGTTCGTTGATCGATGGATAGACTTAAAAACTTGTTGAAATCCACGTTGTACGTGTTGTTGTTGACCTGGATCGGAATTACGATCGGGTGTTTTTCCAGTAATTTCGGGTCGATATCTTGTGCCGGAGCCTCGCCAAGGGCGGCGATCAGGTTACGTTGTGCTAATGCCCATGATTTCAGATCCCCGGATTCTCGGGCCTTGATACATAGTTTTATTATGTCATCGAGTAACCAGTTACGCCACAAGTCAAAATCGAAGTCTTTTTTCGAGTTGAACATTCGGATGGCGTTTCGGCAATCCTCGTACGCTTGCGTCCGACTTAAACCCGGGAATTTCAACCGGAGAATGGCCACGGCATTTTTCATCACGGGATTCTTGTCAAGGAGCTTTGACACCGCGACCCAGCGATCCAGCATGAGTTTTTGATGGGCGGGTAAAGCGGCCTCGTTACCTTCTAACAAGTATGATTTGATGTTTTCAAAATCTTGGTCTTCCAACGCTTTTCTCATGATCTGATCTTTAAAATTTTTTGAATATCTCTTAGCATGGCCTGTGCGGGGGAACTACCTTGTAGGGCTGATTCCGTGATACTTTTCCGGAGTTCCACGTCACTCTTGTAATATCCTTTCATGTAAGCGGTATATATTTCGCCGTTCTCGGAAGCGATTTCATTGTCGAGATCTTCCGGGTCAACTTCCAGGATGATGGCAATCTCCCTCGGGGTGTAAAATAATCCCGCTAGTTGCTCGATCATTTCTAACTTCGTGCTTTCTAAATTCATTGTCTATGATTTGTTTGTCAAAGTCATGGATGTCATCCGAGATGATGATAACTCCTCGTTCAAGTTTAGGATTATTCGTGGCGTTTTGGCTGCTCACGATGGATATTTTCCACTCGTTGTTCTCGATCGTTACTACTTTCGCGTGTACCCGGGTGATGGCGTGTCGAAAATTACGGGTGATCATCTGCAAGGGTTTTGCCTTGCAAACTTTTACCCTCGGGTCAAGCAAGAAACGAATGGATAAAATCTCCCCGTTGTTGTGTTTTCTCGTGATTTTCTCTATGGCGTCTTGACTGATAGACCAGGTACATAGGTTCACGTGTGCTGGCCCCGTTTGCTTGAGCAAGTAGAACATGAGTTCATGTAGAGAGTAAGATCCGAATGACCAAAAATGAATGCATTCGTCGTGAGAGATTTGCCCGATTTCCTCGTGGAGGGAACTTTCCGGGTTTGAAATCTTTTTGCAGAGAGGAGATTTTAAACGAAGAACCGGGGGCGTTTGTGCTTCCGGTTCTTCAGTTTGTTTTCTTTTCACGATATCAGTTATTGTCAGTAGCATCTTTAATCCGCTTTTCAAGCTCTTGTACTTCTTTCTCGTTTTTCTCGATACGTTTCAAGATTCGTTCCTTTTTCGGACTGTCCGGCATCGGGTTCGGTTTTTCTTGTCTTGTTTCTCGTTGATAAACTAAGATGTTTTTATCTTTCGAGATATAACTCCGGAGATTTTTCAATCTCGTTTGCAACTCCTCGATGGATTGTTTCGATTCCTCCAGGGGAAATAGGGCGTTCTCGTCCGGGATGATGCCTCTTTCGAGGTAGGCTTTTTTCGCCTCGAAAAGTAGCTGGATGCGCCCGGAAAGGGCCTCGATCATATCCACGAGATTCTTTCGTTTTTCGACGTTTTCCGGAGTGTTCTCGTCCGGGATCGCGTTTTGTTGTGTCTTTAGCATACTCCGGTCGTTGTATAGCCGGCTCATTTCGTGTATTACCCTGCGAATTAGGGGTGGGTATTCGATCATTTTGCGATTCGTTTGTCCGGTTAAGCCCGTGTCTTCGTTGTTCTCGGTCGTGTTTTTTTTCGGGGATACGGGTGTTACTTCTTCTTGAATCACCTGATCTTTTAAGAAATCGGAAAAGGAAAAGCCTGCCAGTTTTGCCAACTCGTAGGCGAGTTTTTGCGCTTGGAATTTCTCCCGACCGGGGAAGATACGTTTTAAACTATCGTTGTTCCCGTATTTGTTGTACAGGAATACCCCGTCATTGTAGTTCCTGTCCGAGTTCAGCCAGTTCCGGATCTCTATAACTTGGTTGTTAATCTTTCCCATGTGCTTGTGGTGTTAAAAAGGATCCCTTTCGGGATCCGGTATTCATGCTGTTACTTCCGTGGGGGTGCTGGCCGGGAATTTCCCGACATAACGATAGACGTTCGCTGTTTTGTAAGCGAAGACCATTCCCGCGCCGGGACGTTCTTCTGTTTTTTGCCCCGTGGTCATGTTCTCGATACTGTCGAGGGTTGCTCCCCGGAGGGTATCTCCCATCAAGAAGTAATTGTCATTACAATCCGGAACAAGGAAAACTAGGCTTTCATTTTTAGCAATATTCACGAAGCCTAATAATTTCGATTGTAACCCGGGATTGTAAATTCTTAACTTCTCGGAGAAGCTCTTTCCATCCTTTTCCCCCACGCTCTCGAAATCGAGTTTTCCTTCATCGTCCGTGATGTAAAAAGAATGCATTTTTTTACCTTCTTTCAAGGTAAGGTCTCCTACTAGTTCACCCATTTTCTCCAGGGTTATATCCTCGTCGGACATTTTAGGTTCGGTAGGGAACGTTAGCACGTCGGTATGCAGGCAGAAATACACGATCTGGGGAAGTCCACCCATGTTCTTCCCGTCGGGGAGATTTTTATCAATATCTGCGAAATCCATCTTGTTAATTATTTAAGTGTTACCCTATCCAAGGGTAACACGGTTATTAATATTTATTCTCCTGTTCCTTCTTTCTGGTCCTCAGTTGAAGTTTTGGTCTTGTTTGTCCAGACTACCTCGTTGATTCCGAAACCTACACCTTCACCCCAGTCTGTCATCACGGAAACACAACGCTTGCTTTCCTCGACCTTGAATGTTTCCTTGTTCATGGTTTCATCCGTGACGTGGATAAGGTTGGATTTCGGGGTAATGAACATATCAGTACTGGTACCCATGGAAGGTAACGGAACGACTGAACTTGGGGAGAAATCAATTCCAAGGTTCACTTCCCGGGCCGATTTAATGTCGTAAAAACCTTGTGCCCGTTTATCACGAAGATAGGCTCTAGCGTAAATTGGGGCCATGCACACGAGCATCTCTACCCCTTGATAGATCTCGGAAATTTCATCAATCGCGGCCTCGACTTGATCGAAAACAGTTGTTTTATCCAATGCCCCGATAGAGAGGAGTTTCATGGAACCGTCATCGACTCCTTTTTGTAATAATAATTTCAGGCCGTCCATGGATTCTTCCGGTTTTCCCGCGGTAGATCCCGTGGGAGCCTTGTACACCCCGTCATAGTAGACCATGGATTCCATGTCCTGGTGGATTCTCGGGATCAAGTAATTTTCCATCAAGAAACGGATTAAAGGCCAATCTTTACGGGAAAGATCTTGCCCTGCCAAGAAACCCAACCAGGAACTTTTAATATCATCCGGCCAGATGTCAAGGTCTACTTTCATCCGGCGTTTCCTGATCTCTTGGGGATGGAACTCTCCCGGGTCGGTCGGGGTCCACGATTTTTTGAAAGGTTGGACGATCGGACCTATATCGAATGAGGCCATCCTGTACACGTCGTTATCTGTCTTGATCGGGGTCATGTGAGTGGGAGTAACGGAACCTTGGGTTAATATTTTAATGATATTATTAAGGTTTTGACCACTGTTTAAATAGTAGGCTCCGTAGGCCTGTACGATTTCACTAACTAATAAATCTGCTGCCATTTTTATTACTTGTTTAAAGGTTATTCTTGCATGTGTTTCATCGAATTGAGTTTCTCCCAGTCAACGCCATCTTCTTTGTGTTTCTGTTCGTGAATCCCGGAAATGGGGGTTCCCGGCTTGGCGGCTAGTTTTTCCCGGATGACGTTTATTTTTTTCGGGAAGGAGCTTTCTGCCGCGATATCGGGGTGTAGTTCGTTAAGGGTCGTGACAGCGTTGTTGTACTCCGTTTCACATTGCTTGATGTTGCTGATTTGTTGGTCTCGTTGGGAGATGGCATCTTCAAGGGCCTGGAGTTGTGTCGCGTTCAAGTAGCATCCTTGCCCGTCCGTGCTTTCCAAGTGTTCCACTTTCAAGATGGAATTAATTCTGTCAAATTTGTTCATGAGGATTGTTTTTTGATTATGGTTATCGTTCGTGTTTGTTTCGGGTACCTGCGATTTTTTGGGCATGATATTTTTGATCCCGGACACGACTTTGTTCACGATGGTGTCAACATCCAAGTTTGATGATGTTCTTTCCCCGGAAGGTAGGCGGGGAAGGCCTAGTGCGTTGAACTTCTCCGAGACACGGGAAGAATCGAATCGAGTGGTGGTTTTGTACACCTCGTCCACGAATCCCCATTCTTTGGCTTCATCCGCGGTTAACCAAGTATCTTGTTTCATCAAGTTGAGAATATCAGTGATGGATTTACCACTTTTATCCGCGTACGCTTTTGCCGCGACAAGGGTCATTTTCTCGTTCTCGTCCTTGATTTTTTCAAGATCGGAAATCAACTCGGAGA
The DNA here is from genome assembly GCA_019423345.1 of Butyricimonas sp. GTDB lineage: Bacteria > Bacteroidota > Bacteroidia > Bacteroidales > Marinifilaceae > Butyricimonas. The sequence goes on from JAHZBN010000007.1 coordinate 15,257, forward strand.
TCTGATCCTCGTTCATGCTGCCCCAGGCATCAACCCAGCTTAGGACTTTATGGATAAGGTAGAATGAAGATTCACTCATGCGAGTATGTTTGGCCCCGAGTGCGATGAACGTGGCGGCACTGGCGGCATAACCGGAAATGTCAACAAGCACGTTTCCATGTTTCGAGAACTCGTCTTTTATACTCACCCCAACGAGAAATTCTCCTCCAAGACTGCATAAGTGGCAGATGACTTGATCTTTCCCGGCTTCTTTTAAAAATGATTTCACGTACCGGCTATTATAACCGTAAGAGGAGATGTAACCGTCAATATCGAATTCAATAACTTTTGCCATAATACTGTTTTTCAGGCAATATTATGGCATTGTCGATAATATAAAAAGGACAGTTAATCCGGCAAAATAGTGGGAGGGAGGCGTAATTTACGGGAAAATTTAAGTTCGACGTGGTTGAAATCGGAAAAGTCACTGCCGCTTTTTTGATCATATTCATGGTGGAGTGGTTCTTCCTTGTTTCCTTCCAACCTGGAGATCCCGTTCGTGTCGATCGTTATTAAAACGTAAAGTAGCGGGAATGTTTTGATCAGTTCTTCTGCCTTATCTGAACGGGGTATTTGACATTTGATTTGTAGATCATAATATTTTCCTTTTTTGTCTTCCTTGTACGAGCAAGAACGTTCACCCGTGTCGTAGGTGAAGGGGATGTTAATTAATTTGTCCCTGGATATGATTTTTCCATCTTTGGATAAATTGGAAATGGGGCAGATAAATATTTTGTTTAAACCTCCGGTGTTATTCATGGTTATATGTTTTATATATGATATTTATTCTTGTCCCGATTTAGGGAAAGATTTGGATAATGTCCCACTCTCGGACATAAATTCCAGAAATATTTTATTTAATTCGTTTTTAAAGTTCGTGATGAATTTCGACTGGACGGTTTTACCGTTTCTCGTGAAGTCTTTTCGAATGGCCTCGGCACTCCAGACGTCTTCCGGGAAATTGAATTTTTCTTGAAAATCACGGATACATCTGGCCAAAGGGATCCCGATACTCCGGTTGTTAGCGATGTAAACACGAGCGAAAAATTTGATCCGGCGTTCCAGGTAACAATTAAGTCGCTGCGTGGCCGTCTTCGTGAGAGTGAAGCCGTACCGGTGAAAGGTGTCCCTTGATATCCGGAAGCAAACGGTATCAGTGTACTTGATCTGTAATGTCTTGTCCAGACGTGTCGCTCCTTCTTTCAACAGGAATTCAACCATGTTATTTAATTCCGGATCTTTCCGGATGTCTACCGGGGAACCGAAATTATTCTCGAGAAACGCCCGGATGTATGGTTTAACGGCAACTGTAATGGTGTAATAGTTCATCTCGATCTATTTGTGAATGGCTAAATTATTTTTCGTGTATAGTTTTTTAATTTTTTAGTAACCTACCGACCTACCGACCTACTTTTTATCGGAATATTTTGCTAATATACTCAATTATAACGCACTTGACAATGTTTTATCGGAATATTTTCAATTAAAAATGTCGACCTACTCGACCTACCGGGGCTTTTTTGGCTTGTTTTGGTAGGTCGGGAATTTTTTTGAATAATTGCCGTGAAAAATAGAGATGACCTACTCGACCTACCGTGACCTACCAACCTACCCGGTAACCTACTTCATGTATATATTATTTATTTTCTTATTAAATATTTATATTATAGTGTATTACGTGCTTGTCAAGTTTCGAGAAATGTTTCCAAGGTAGGTCGGTAGGTCGGTAGGTCGGTAGGTCGCACTTTTTGAAAAACTTTTCTTGTAAAACACACTCTTATTTCTATTCATTTTATACCGGGGGGACGGGGGGATAAAAAAAGGGATACCGTGAAAATGGTATCCCCAAAACGTGATGCTTTAAAATGTTCTCATGATCTCGTTTGTAATAGCCAGACGAATTTACCTTGGCCGGCCACGGGAACGCACTTGAATCCCTTCTCCCGTAATTGTTCGTAAATGTCCTCCATGGGGATAGGGTAAACGGAGTTAAACATCTCGAGTATCTCGGTGGAGGTGTATTGCTCGTTTGATTCCTGCCACGTGTCGGCGGGGGAATATCGTTCAAGGAACGAGTCCATTAATTCCTCGAGAGCTTCCAGGTATTTGTCGTTACACATGTTTAACCTCCTTTCTGATGACGGACGTTAATAGATTTCCGGCAGATACGAATGCGGCTTGAATGGCCTCGATGAAGTTACAGGCTTCCTTTTCCGAGTTAGTGAATCGAGAGGTCGGGATGTTCGAGTTGATGGCGGGGTAGATGCCTTGAATGGCTTGACAGATGTTTTCCATGTCCCGGATGCAAGATTCGATAACGGCTTTCTCGGCTTGGGTCGATGCTTGTTGGTTATTCATGGCATACCTCCTTCCTGCAAAAATGGATGGTAGCTTGCATCTCGGATAATCTCGCTCTTGCTTTCGCCCATGCTTTGCGGTAAATCTCCACGTGAGGGGAGTCAAGGTTGTTCAGGAATAGTTCTCGGAAGGTATTTACCTTGTTTCGTTGAGCGATGATGCCCCGGGGTGATGGGGTTTGAGATTGTTTTTTCATGTTACGTAATTTTAAGCATTTGTAGGTACCATATAAAAACGGTGTACCTTTCCCGCTGCTTAAAGTCTTACGTAAGGCTCGTCCACGCCATTATAACATGGACACGGGGGTATACACCGCGTATCTTGCAACATAGTTTCCTGATAGATATAAAAAATCCACCTTCGTGAATCCGGGGTGGTCTATCTCCACCTTACGTATTAAACTTTAAGCGTTACAAAAGTAGGGGAAAGTTGTGATATGGCAAAATAAAAACAAGGAATTTCCATGTTTATTTACATCTTCTCCATCGCTAGAGAAAGATACTTTGGTGGTACTGTTTTTCTTTTTGTTCTTTCAACAATGAGGTTGGAATTTTTTAAAAATCTATTGCGTATTTCAAGGAGATCGTTTTGTCTTCGTCCTCTGCTTTGATCACGAAAGGTTCCTTGTCCCTGCATATGTAAATACGAGCATGAAATGTTTGAGAATAATTGTAGTTATTTACAGAACACTCTAGCTGTGCGACAAAATCTTTAGAAACGGGACCGTAGGTTGCTTCCCATTCGGAAGTGAGAGATCCCGTCAATTCTATTGTTTTGCTACCTTCCTCGGTCGTGAACTTGATCGTTTTGATGGGATTGATATGTTGTGTCTTGGCTGTTACCTCGTATTTCACGTAATATCTTACGTCTTCTTCTTTTTCTTCTTCTTTTTGTGGGGTATCATTATCATCGGAGGAACAAGCACACAACAAGAAAAATAATGCCATTATAACTAATAAAAACTTTTTCATACCTTCATTTATATTTGAGATCCCCTATATTGAATCTATTTCATTTTTGGGGTAACGAGGATTCACTCGTCTTGCCAAAGGAGATCTTATATTTATTTTATGTATTTAGTATTGAACATTGCAAATATGGAAAGAAGTTGCGAAATCACAAAATTAATTTTCTTCAGGAAATTTATTTCCTGAAGTTATTCTTGGAATAGTAATTTTAATTGTTGTTTATTGGCCTTGAAATCTTCCCACGTTAAATTATCCACGGATTTAAGTTGTTTGCGTAGTTTTTCTCGGGATTCATCAACAACGTCAAGTTGTTGGCGTAATTTTTCTTTTTGTTCGCTTTTCATTTTGTGAAATTCAGGCTCTTCCACGAATTTCTCGTAAAGGATATCACATATTAATATTTGATATTTTAAAACGTTTTCTCTCGCATCCTCTTTTACCTTGTTGGGATGAATACCTCCGAGCCAAAGGAAGAAGCGTTTCAAAGAAATGCAAAGCATGTCTCGTTGTTTTCCGTCACCTCCAACTATTGGGATTAACCCAATGGTTGAATTAAAAACTGGATGAGATTTTAGCACTTCTGTTTGTGTCGGATAGTCAATTCCTAAAATTTCACACACGGGCTTTATTGCCACGTAACGTTGTTCGTTTACAACCGGACATTCGATACTGCCGCTTTCGATTTTGATGGTTTCTGTTTTCATGTTTTGGTAATTTAAATATTTGTTCAACTTGTTATGTGTTTAAAATGGTTTCTCGTCACTTGCCGGGATCATCTCTTTTAATTTGCTTTGTGTTCCCGGTTCCGGAATGGTTTCGTCCGGGGCATTTCGTTCCAAATCAATATCGAAATATTGTTTGAATATCTCGTAGTTTAAAGCTAGACAGCTTGTTGTTTGTTCCTTGCGTTCCACGATTCTGATCATCTCGGATGATTCCTTGCCGTTAGAAAGATCACCCTTGGGAACCTCGTTCACGACATTCCAAGAAAATTTCCGCGAACTCACGATACCGATATACGCGGGGTTCGACCTCAAGTTTTGCTCGATCGTTGATTGTGTCGTGTCCTCGTCTCTAAAGGATGATTGGTTGTACATGGTGAACACGTTCGAGATCCGGAGGAAAAGAACTTTCATGGAGGCTGGGGAAAGTTGCCGGACTTCTTTCTCGTTTCCGGAGAGTTTTAACGTGAGTTTTCCCGGTTGACTGATGGCAAAATCTCGTCCTTCTTTGATCGTGTTGTTGTTAATCATCACCTCGACGGCCTTGAAGAACCCGGCGAGCTTGTCCGTGTGGGAGATCATTTCAAGTTGCGTCTTAACTTTACTGATGGCTATGTTGAAAAATTCATCATAGGTGAATGGTAATTCTAGGTGTGGGGCGAACTTCTCTAACAATTTGCACGTGGTTAGGAACAGGGAAACAGTTTTGATGATACGTACCATGTCCCCGGAGGCGTTACTTCCGGCCACGATCGCTTTCGTGAGACTCTTGTCGATTTCTCTCAAGTGTCCCTTGAAATGTTGTCGGATGATCGGCCGTAATTTCAACACCTCGAAAAGAATGTTGCATAAGCCGATTTTCTCGTGTTCTTTTAGCTTGTCAAAGATTTCTTTCTCCCGGGTGGTGTATTCTTCATTCCGTTTGGGAACCTCGCATAACACGACACGGTTCATCAAGGCGTTATCGTCACGTTGCGGGGTCTCTTGGCCGAGAATGATAACCGGGCTATTTACCTTCGAGGTGTCAATATCCTTGTCGGAAACTCCCTTGCGTTTCTGTTTCCCGTCACCGTCATACGTGATCGCTTTCAAACCTTGAAATTTATCTTTCGAGATATCCTTGTTGTTATACTCTTCCAGAACTTGAGGAACATCCCGGAATCCTTCCATGAGGGTGAAGAAGGCTGCATCGGTACCGGAATTCAGGTTAAAGGAGGGTGCGTCCCGATCAACGTAGAGGGAACGAATGGAAATGGCGATCTGGGTTTTCCCGGACATGGTGGGACCGATAAAGAATAACGCCGTGAATAACCGGTCGATCACGTGAATATCGGATCGGAAAGCGCACATGATGGCGTATATGATTGCCCATTTCCCGTTATCGTTGATCTTGTAGACCTCGTTCATGAGTGATGCCCATTCTTTGAAGGAACATTGTTTATCCACCGGGATATCCCGGTACGTGAATTTTCGAAGTTGCTCGTACTTGTCGTTATCGGTACGAAGGTTCGCGTAAATCTTGCTGAAAGCCGGGGAATAATAGTTTATATCATCATGCGTGACGACCCCTAGGTCGTTAGTGTAATCAATGCGGTACTCGTTATCCACCTCGTGAAAGATGGCGTTGGCGAAAGCGTAGAATCCTTCCTGCTGTTGCCCGAAAGTTTTCAGCTCCACGCATTTCGTGTAATTGTAACTCATCGCTTGCCGGATTCGCTTGAAATGTTTCACGTCCCCGTTCTCGAAGTTAAGGGCTTCCTCGTTCAAGAGGATCTCTTCAAAAGATTGAAGGGAGGCCAGGGATTTACTTTTAATTTCAATGTATATCGGTTGTTTGGAGTATAAGCGGTTGATTTTAATAACACGTTTGTTGTATTCTGAATCCTTGTCGTAGATATGCAATAACGGGATCATGTAAAAATCGGCAACTTGCACGTGGCCACTTTGGCCGTTCCGGAACATGTAACAGACCGGATCCCCGTCTTTGTTTATGAGGGGATAGAATCCGTGACGGCGGTAAACACGGGAATATTCCTCGTTTTGTTCGACGTAATCGGGTAGGGCCTCGGGATCGTAGTTTAGTATCGAATCGTCGATATCTATCCGCTGTGTGATCAAGGCAGATTTCGCTTTCCTTTTCTCCAGATGTGGTTTTAAGATCTCTTTATATTGATTGGCGGTTAAACCGAATGATTTTTGCCAAGAGGTGGCCATGATGGCTCGAACTGTATCGGAAGCGAAAGAGATGGTTTCCGCGCAACGATCAATCATAATCGCTTTTTCCGTGTCTGTCGAGTTGGGTAGCGAATGGCTGTACATGTTCACGTAGTATTGAGCGAACCCGATGGTGTCTTCTCCCGGAATCCTGATGTTAATCGTTGATTTGGCCTTGAAAATCTCTTTCAAGAGTAATAAAGAGGAAGATTCATGATTCACGTCGAAGTTTAACTTTTCCGGCTCGTAATACTCGAAAAATTCGATAGATCTGGAGAGGTTCTGTATTTGATCAGCCCCGGGAATGCCTTTGTAATAAATAACGGGCGTATCCCCGTAGTACCGGGTGAATGTCGAAAATTCTCCCGTTAGAATACACGGTTCTCCCGTGTTTTGAATGAGTTCAATAGCTTCCTCTACCCCGTAAAACCCCGTTTGCATCTCTTCTTCCCGGGCGGGAATCATCCGGGTTAATTCTTTTAGTTGTTCGGTTAGTGTTTTGAATTCTATATTGAAGGTGGCAGATAATTTTTTGAGATAGGCTTCACGAAGGGGTGCTTTTTCCACGTGGGCGAGTAATTTTAAAAGTTGGGTTAGGGTTTCCTCGCTCGTGATCGGGTCGTCCAAGGTCTCTTTGTAAACGTCAATCAAGTAAGAGAGAAAATCGACTTCCGTGCTTTTTATGTATTGCTTGAGTTTATCCGGGGATAGCTTCCGGGCGAAACTATCCGGGTCTTCCCCGTCGGGTAATGGTATGCAACGAACGTTTGCCCCTTCCGGCAGAAGGTTCTCGATACTCTTGATGGTGGCGGCCTGTCCGGCCTTGTCGCCGTCAAAAACGAGTGTTATATTTCGGGTGAAGCGAATAAGTTGTTTGAGGTGATTTGTGGTCATGGCTGTCCCTGAACCTCCTACCGTGTTCTCTAGCCCGGATTTTACCCATGAGAGAACGTCGAATTGTCCTTCCGTCCAGAAAACTTTATCTTCCTTGATGATGGCATTTCTTGCTTGATATAAACCGAAAATAATATTTCCTTTTTTGAATAAATCGGTCTCCCGGCTATTGCGGTACTTGGGTTCATTATCCTTCGGCTGACGGTAACGGGCCTGAAAACCGATGATGCTTCCGGTAATGCTGAAATAAGGAAACACGATTCGATCTTGAAAATAATCGTAGTACGTGCCTCTTTCGCTTTTCCCCTCGATGGAAATGTCGAATAACATCTCGTCGGAAAATCCCTGTTTTTTCAGAGCCTCGGATGTTGCCCGGTGAGCCATGGCATAACCGATCTGGTAACGTTCTATAATCGAATCCTCGGGAGAGAATCCCCTTTTTATCAAGTATTCTTTCGCTTCCTTTGAAAAGCGATTTCGGGTAAATAGGAGCGTGGCGGCTCGTAAAGCGACCTGTTGTGCTTCTCTTTTTTTCTCTCGTTGTAATTCTTCCGGGGTGAGTTCCTTTTCCGGGATCTCGATGTTGTAACGTTTCCCGAGATACCGGACGGCTTCAGGGAAAGACATCTTTTCATGTTCCTGGAGAAAGCTAATCACGTTACCTCCTTTTCCGCATCCGAAACATTTGTATATTCCCTTTGCCGGGGAAACGGTGAAAGAACTTGTTTTCTCGTTATGAAACGGACACATACCCCAGTATTGTCCGCTTCTTTTCGAGAGTTTTACGTGTTCCCCTATGATGCCGACGATATCGGCTGTCCCGAGTATTCGATCAATTATTTCCTGTGCTATTGCCATCCTCGCTAAAATTTAGAGATAATTGTTTGATTTCAAGGACTTCTTTCATGGTGATATCAAAATGTGAAATTAACCGAGAATATTCATCTTCGTTGATCTGTTGCTGCCCTTTGTATAGAGCCCACCATCTTTTTTGTGATATCCCCACGGCATCATAAAATGCTCGTGTTGGGTTAAAATATCCCGGGTCCTTGAATTTGATCGTGAGAATCTCTTTAACAACGTTACGGGTTACTTTCTCGTTCACGATGATCCGATTCCGGTGAATGTATTGTTCTACGGCCTTTTCCGTTTTCCTAAGGTGTCTGGCCATCTCGTGAGGGGATAATTTCCCGATGTTGTCTATCACGAATTGTTTTTCTGCCGGTTTCCAATGTTCTCTTTTTAGTAGCATCTTTTTATGATTTTAGTGTAATCCTCGCTGAACTCGTATTCCGGGTGTGTTAGGATAAATTTACAGCAAAGTTTAATAAATAGGTCTAGGTTTTCTTCTTTCACGATTTTCCGGATATCGTAAAAAGAATTGTCTTTTAATTGTTCGAGAGCTTCCCACACGCGACATTCGTATTCCTGGAAAGCGATTACGCCCATGGATTGGATGTATTCACGGATCCACTCCCGGTTTTTCATTTTGTGTTCGCTCAGGTTCATGCGTGTTTAATGTTGGATGTCCTTTTAATTTTTCGTACTCGATAGTGACAATTCTTTTCAATATGCCTGTCCCATCGCAAGTGTCACAAATTTTGTAATCATGTATCCTTTCATCACCCGTGGCGAAACGTAATTGGCCGTGGCCCCCGCAACGAGTACAAATAACGAGTTTCGTGTCCCTGGTTTTCATATCGTGAAAAACGTTTTTAACTTTCAGGTAGATATTTGATATGAGTTTGCTAGATCTCGTTTTTGGTTATTATGGCGTACATGTCATTGTCTGGATGAGTCGAGATTTGGAATTTTACCCTAGAGGAAGTTCCTGTACTCGTGAAAACGTTTTGAGCAACCACGGCGAAATTACAAACCAATCCACCGTTACCGCTCGTCGTGGCTCGTAATTCGGCTCCTTTATCTTCCGATATTTTCATGTACCAGTCTTTCGGGTTCTCTTCATCTTGAAAGAAAATAAGTTTATCCCCGGTTTTTAGGCCTATTGTCTCCACGGCTTTCCTGTTAAAACTGATGCAACCTGACTTCGTGAATGTTATGGTTGCTATACCTTTCAAGGATTTTATTCCGGTTGTTGAGAATTCTTTTAGTTTCATGTTAATTTGAATTGAGTCGTTTCTTCTATTGATTGTCTTCCTTTTCAATGATATATCATGATTTTTCGGGGGCAGATTAATCATCGAAATCCTCGTGGTGTAAATTATACCCGACTAGAATCGCTTTTTTCAATTGTTCTCGGGAATCATAATTACTTGAATCTTCTTGTAATATCTTGTCTGCTAATTCATAAGCTTTTTCTTCCAGAGACGTTTCACCTTCCCTGGAGTACTGGATGGCCATCCGGGATTTATATCTTGAGTTTTCATGATTCATTTCAACGGATATAGCCACTTCTGCCGCGTTCATGCCGATGCCCGCTCTTGTCATTTTTATTAAAAGGAATTGAGCCAATTGAAAACAATCTTCCCAACTTGTTATTCCTTTCAAATACCCGTTAATACCGGACTTTTGACCAGCCTCGAACATGGATTTGGCGAATGTCTCGCCTGCGTTACAACCGTTGTTCTTAACGGTTTCCTCGTATATTTCTTTAAATGTTTTCATACTCGTTTAATAATTAGTCAACTTCATTTTATCCAATTCCTGTTGAAATATTTTTCCGAAATAGAACATTTCTAATCCATGATTACACGGAATTGATCTGAATCTTATCGTCATCCGGAATAACCCGAAATGACGATATACACCATCTTTACATTGCTCGTAACTCATTTTTATACTTACAAATTCATAATTAGGGCAACGACGTAACGTTCGAACAAAAGCAATGTATTGCTCTATCCTTATATATAAAACGGTTGTATATTTTCTTTTATACATATCGTGTTTTTGCAGTTATAACTATTAACACTGGATTGCCTCTTGAATACCATCACAGGCTTGTTCTAAATATTCCATAGATTCCTCGATCGCTTGAATAATTTCATCCATGCGCTCGGCTTTCGAGCTTTCCTGTAAATTATCGGGTAGGTTATCACGTGCCTCCTGTTCTTCATCCCGAATCTCCTCTAGTTCATTTTTGATTATATCAATCTGCTCTGATAAATCTTCCAATCTTTTTCTTCGATCTTTATTCATATCGTTTTCTCCTTAACCTGCTTTATTTTTTGTTTTAATCGTTCTTCTGCCGCTTTCACGTTAGCCATCTTGATCACGAGTTTCTTTCTCGCTTTCAACAAGTCTTCATCGGTATTTTCATCGAAAAACAAGTTGTTTGCCTTGTTATAGGCAATGTATTCATCAATTTTCCGTTGTACTCTCGTGACTTGCGCTTTTGCGGAAGTTAGAGTTTTCAAGTCTGCAGTAAACTTTGGATTGTTCCCTAAACGCTTGTCATAAAAACTAAAATAGCAATTCACGTGATCTTTCGGGTATTTACAAACAAGCTTGGCCCGTCTCCAGTTTACCACCCACTCCCAACGTTCATAAACCTCACGAGGTAAATCATAATTGAAAATTTGTTCCTTGTTACGGTTCTTATCCACACGTTCGATACTGATAGAAACCCACTTTTGAACACCCAGTTCCCTTTCAGCCTTGGCAAAATCTTTTGCCATTTGAATAAAATCATCTGCGTTCTCTTGTCTCATCTCATTCCCGGTTTCCCTTTTGAACTAATCTCCGATGATCACCCGGTATATACCCTTTTGTTTCCCTTTGAAATCATCAAAATTTACCAGTTGTTGTTTCAAGTATATTTCTAATGCCACTTTTCTAAACCTCTCGTAGTTTCGACGATCAAGGGGATAAAACTCCCATTTTCCCAAATCTTTCGTTAATTCTTCACGAGAATGAGCAAAATGGGCGGTACAATTATCTCGTCCAAATTCATGCTTACAATCGCAAAATTGTAGATCTTTAGACACGCATAGTCTCAGTTGTTCTAAATATTTAAAACTAAGCCTTTTTTCACCTAGCCGGGAGAATTCTTTTTCCTCCAAAAAGGCTTTTAATTCTATATGGTAAAAACCATTATCACTTGGTTTTCTATAAAAATAATGGATTTTCATAGTTTGTATTTAATAATTATTACCTATTGCCATGATTCAAATTGTTTTCCTATTGATTATTTATTCCAATATCCTCCGCAGTAGAGGCATTCGAAGTGATCTGCCATACGTATAACCTGATTCTCTTCTTTTATATTCATCGTACAAATGCAGATTCTATGTCCGTCTTCGTCAAACTCCGGTTCGGGAATACCCGAATAGTTCCAAAAACTCAATTTACCCTTAAACGGGATTGGTTCTCGGAATTGAATGGGATTAGCAAGTATCCAATTCCAAACATCTTTTTCTGCCCATATTGACGGGTGCTCTCGCACGCAATCGACAATTTCAACACTGCCAACAATAGAACCGAAAGGATATTGACTCCAATCAGTTCCCGATTTTGAAATCTGCCGAATAAATTCATCGACTTGTCTAGCAACCGGGTAGTCCCAAAAGTTTGCGGAGCTTTTTCCTGCATGAATCAATATCCTTTGCCCGATATACTTCTTCGGGCATTTCCATGTTCTATTTTCAATGTCTTTAATGCCATGTACTATTAAAGAAGCCCAAGGTTGCTTTATTGTTATTGTCTTCATATCTTTTTCTAATTGATTTATTCGATATAAACTTGAACAACAAAATTGAACTCCGATAGAAGTTGCCTAACCTGGAGTATATCGTATGGATTCTTACCGTATGGGATAAATATCGTTCGTTCTTTTGTCACGCAACGAACGCCCTTCTTCCGTAGACGATAGAGGATATTGTTTCTTCGCTTGTATCTTTGGGACTCCATACGTTGAATTGATGTCCATTATTAAATATTACGCTACTAGTGTGATAGGAGTTAATTTCAATTCATGCAACTTTTTCGCTAAAGCCTCGCACAAAACTCTTGCCATGTTTACCTCGACGGCGTTACCGATAAATTTTTTCTGATCAGCTTGCGTGCCGATTAAAATGTAACTTCTTGGGAAGCCCATGATTCTCTTGAGTTCAGGAATTTTCAGCATCCTCATTTTGATATCTACTATACCATACAAGGCCATGAACTCTTTTATTTTACGAGCCATGTGACTATCAGTATCGTAAATTTCGATTGCGATTTGTCCGGATTCAGTTACGATTAAATAAGGTGGTCTTTTATCCATTTTTGCGATTAAGGTGAAACAAGGATTATTTATTGATCCCCCGGCAGAGTGAAATTGGGGATTCATCAAGTAGTGCCATTTCCGGTTGGCCGTGATCACTTGAGACGGTTCCTCGATCGAACTACCCACGTTATTAAAATTCGTGTTCATTATCCATGGTTGGCATTTCACTAGGGCATATTTGGGATTGACAGTCAACGTACCAACGGGGCGATCAATCCCGGCAGGTCGACTCTTCCCGAATTGTTGGTCAATAAACACCAGACGTTGTTTCGGTACGGTTGTTATTGTCGGGCAGGGATGATCTATTTCTGATAACTGACCTCCACCAGAGTAATAATTCATGAAAAATGGCGAAACAAGTGATAAGCGATCTTTCGTTGTGATTGTCGAGGCGGGACAGTTGATCGAACGAACGTTATCCCCATTCCCATAATAAGCTGCGAGAAAATCAGAGGTTATTAAAGCGTGATTATCTTTCGTTTTAATTGTATGTGCTGGTTCGTCCACGCTGATATTTTTGCTTTCGGGGTGACCGGAAAAGTATTTTGATAAGAAATTAACATGAGCTATTCCTAGACGATTTTGACAAGTTACAGCATGACAAGGGGCGTCGATATCGGGAGCTTGATATTTACCATTTCGATTCATACTGTTCCATTTGATCATGAATGCCTCTTTGCCCCCGGCAACAAACTTGATTAATCCAGCGTATATTCTCTCCAGTGTTTTTTCGGATAATGGTTTCTGCCGTCCGAAAATTGAATTACCTTCATCCGAGAAATCTAAAACATCTTTGACTGGTTTCCACTTCTCTAGGTTTCCGGTAAGAGATTGTCGAGGTTCTTTGGCGTGTGTCGGTTCCGGGAATACGATCGGTAATCCTTTCTTGGCGAAGATACCGAAGAACCGTTTCCGGGTGGTATACGCCCCGTAATTGGCAGCGTTGAGAATCCGGTATTCGAAATCATACCCGTATGATTTTACATTGAAAACCCAGTGAGTATAATCCTCACCTTTAAACATCGAGATCGGTTTACCATTTTCATCCATTGGTCCCCAACTCATAAATTCTTCCACGTTCTCGATTTGGATGTAATCAGGATTTATGGCTTCAATATACCGGAATAAATGTTCTGCTAGTGTTCGGCTGTCTGCATCTCGTGGTTGCCCTCCTTTTGCTTTGGAAAAATTTGTGCATTCGAGTGAAGCCCAAAGAACCACGAAAGCTGACGGGTATAATCTTTTCATTTTATCCAAGTGAGAAACAAGTGGTGTTAGTTTTAGCGTTCTGATGTCTTCCGTGAAATGCACCGCTTCCGGGTGGTTCGCCGCGTGAGAGGCGATGGCTTTAGCGTCATGGTTCACGCAAGCAATAACTTTAGCGCATGAGTTACTATTAAGTTTGGCTAGTTCGACCCCGGTTGAAGTTCCTCCGGCCCCGCAAAATAGATCAATGTATAATAGTTTCATAATGTGATTTTTTTTACGAGAAGATCTATGTAAACATGATCTTCTCGTTGGTTATCTATCTGGAAACTTGATTGTGATAATTTTTTACCGGGATATCAAATTCTGGAAAGTGTTCATTTGCTATAAACGCTTTGCCCTCGTAATTCCATGAAACTTGAATCCGCCCGAATTTCGGATGGTGGATGATTCCGAAAGCTTGGAGTATCTTTTGGGATTTATCGTGATAATTGAATTTGAGGAATTTTATCTTTAAATTTCCTTGTATTGAATCTCGGGCGTTCTCGAAATCTCTGACCGAATAAATACATTTATGATCGAATAATATTTTAGCTACCGTGTACATTTTTTTCTTTTTAAGTGCCGGGGCGACAATTTATCGCCCCGACGATTGCAAAATCTAACAAATTGAGAAAAAGTTTTTTCATGTGGTTTTTCACGTCGGGGGGACTTCGTTACTCAACCATACCTATAATCGTGGCGGCATTGGCCGCTAAAGCAGCCATGTTTCCCGCGTTTAGTTTATCTCTAAGTTTATTAATTCTGGATCTTGTTCCGGAGATGGACAAGTGTAACGTGTCCGCGATTTGTTTTACCGATTTACCGGATATGATCTCTTGTAGGGTGGCAACATCTTGATCTTTTAAAGAAGACGCTTGGCCGCAAAGACGTCCTCTGCCGGGACAATTCTTTCGCTTGCAGGCAGAATTAAACGAGTCTTGAATCAATTTACCGTCCAAGTAATCCGGGGTTGAATCCAAAGCTCCGAACGAGCAAAACAGCCATTGTTTGAATTGGACTTCAATACTCGTGATGTTTAATTCTGTTTCGAAAAAATGTTGTGCTTTCTTGTCTTTGACAAAAACTCTGAAAAACACTTGTTTGATCATACTTGGTAAATTTTCAAAAGTTGTTACAATCCCCTCGTGTAAAGCAAATGCTTTAGTTCCGATGTAAAAGACCTCGGTTCCGTGGAATATTCCTGCCGGAATGTTGGTTAGGGGTTCTTTTTCTTTTAAATTTGTATCCATAAATCTTTTAGATTTCAAATCCCGTTGAAGTGTGGTGACCTAGACGGGATTTTGTTTATATTTATTGATTGTCAGTTAATTCAGCGTCATATTCGTGTCTTAACAAGGATCTTAGGTTTGAAAGTATTTCCCCGTAAGTTTTAAGTATTTTGGTGGCATCATCAGAGCGTGCCCCGGGATTGGTTTCTAGTTGTTCTTTGATTGTCGTTATCCTCGTGATCTCTTCACGGATAAAAGCGATGTTTTGGCGAAGAATATTTATATCCAAATCAATACCGTTCATATTATCATCATTTTTGATGTTGTTTTGTGTTTCGAGATGATTTTACTTTGTGAATAAAAATGACATCTTTAAAAGGTAATTTCGTTTTGCTCTCCAATGAGTTTTTGGATAGCCTCTTTTTCGAGTTTGGAAAAACTGTTACGTTGCAACTTGGTATAAAAAGTCGAAAATTGTATTCCCGACACGCGGATAAACTCGTTTCTGAATTCTCTTTTTTCAAGAGGTTCAAGAGAATCATACCATTCCCGAAAAGTAATTTGTTTCGTTTTTACGGCTGTTTCCATCTGAATTATATTTTTTGTTATTAACTTTATAATGCAAAGTTATTTTATAAAATAAATAATTCAAATATAAAATAGGATTTTATTATATAAAGGAGTAATTTATAAACGGTCTAAAGATATAATCATGTTTAACGGTCAGAATATAAAGCGTTTATCAGAGATTAAAGGAGTCAAGATAAAAACCGTATGTGAGCGTACGGGAATTAGTCAAGGATCTTTTTACACGATATTGTCGGAAAGGGGCAATCCAACGGCAGATAATTTGGAAGCTATTGCGGACTTTTTCGAATGTTCTATTGATGATTTTTTTGACCGGAAATCTTATGGAAAGGAACAATCGTGTACTGTTTCCGGGAATGGTAATAAGGTTCAAAATGGAAAGCATAACGTGATGATGGAGGACCAAGCAAAAGAAATAGAATACTTGCTTAAATTATTGAAGGAGAAAGAGGCTTTGTTGGAGGCAAAGAATGAATTGTTGCGGGAGAAAGATCGGATTATAAGGTTATTAGAGAATAAATAACGAGACGTAATCGAATAGTGAATTATAATTATTTTTCATAAAATAGAACATTTTTGGGATACCATTTTTTATAGTTAACAAAAATAGCAAAGGGCGAAATTTTATGCTATTGAAAAGTTGAATTTGTTCATTAAGAAATGGATTAATATAGACAAAAGAGACAAGAGTTAATTTATTAATGATGAAGCTACTTGTAGAGGTATTAAAATCCAGTCATCTCGACCATTTAACAAGAGTTCTGAATTTCAGGACTCTTGTTATTTTTAGAGTTCCCTATTTTCATTGAAATTTCAACAATCCTTCTCCGTTTACTTTTTCATCGTGAAATGTGTTGATAGTTCGTCAGCCGAATAAAAACCTGTGTGGCGGAAGAACTCTTTTCCCTTCCTGTCAAGTAGTATTTGGGTGGGAATTGTGGCGACCCCGTAGTATTCGAAGAATCTTTTACTCTCTGGTTCCATTAAGTTTATGAAAACTACATTTACTTTCCCTTTGTATTCGGTTTTTATTTTCTCCATGACTTCTTCCATTTGGCGGCAAGAGTGACAGCCTGTGGAGCCAAATTCAATGAACGTGTAATCGTAAGTTCCCCCGTTATGATGATAGTTGTATTTTTGGGCAATCGAGTCGCTGATACTTTTTTTGGTGTTGGTGGATAATTGTTCGATCTTGCTTTGCGAGATGTAGGTGGCAATGTCTTTGTGAAAGGTTATGAGAGAAAGGAACATCAAGATGATAAGTGCGACCGGTATGTATGTTTTGTATTCTTTCATGATTATATCTTTAAAAAGATTTTATAATGGAGACTGTTTGTTCGTAAATTTACGAATAATATTCATGCGAGTCAAATGTTATTGAAATATTTTTATGGAATGATGGGAGTGTGTTGACAACGAGGAACGGGGAAGTAAACGTTCTTTGAAGGGAGGATAACCACTGAACCCTTTGTTTTATGAAGAGAAAGAATTCAGTGATTGTATATTGTTAGTTATTATTTTAAGCTTTTTGAAACTGCACGTTTAGCTAATTTAAAGCGGATGGCTTTTCTTTCCGGGAGTTGGACAACTATTTTCGAAGCTGGATTATAGCCTTTGCGTGGTTTGTAAGTCTTTACGGTAAAGCTACCAAAATTCATTAACCGTACCGATTCTTCTTTTTCCAGACTTTCTAAAATAGTCTCGAAAATGGAAGAAAATACTTTTGCCGTGTCTTTTCGTGATATGCCGGTTTTTTTTGTTACGGCTTTAATTATTTGTTGCCTATTCATGCTCTTTGTATTTTAGATTAATAGTGTAACAAAGTTATGTATTAAAAAAACAGGAAACAAATAAATGTGTACAAATTACTCCTAAATAGTTGAATTAACAATTTTATAAATACTTAATGTAGGATATTCTTCTGCCAGGTAGATCCTTTGGGTTTAGTGTATTACTTTTTTTCGTATCTTGCGTTGTGATTTTATGATATGATAGATATTCAGGTTAAATTGCATGATCGGTACTCTGTGGAATGTAAGGTTGGCTACCATGTCGATCGGGATACGGGGGAGAACGAGTTCAGGATGAACACGTGGTTTTTCGTACCTCATAGTTTGGATATTAATGCCTCGACTTATCCCAAGGAGGCTTTTTACCGGGATGTGAAGTCCAACGTGCGTTTGATCACCCCGATCTATACGTTGGAGGAGATTGCGGGTGGCGAATGGACGCCTTTTGTTTTTTTGGAGGATGCATTCCAGCATTTGGTGGCGGATGGGACGAGGGATGCGTTAGCCTCTTACGAGTACCAGATCAAGATGTTTACATCCATTTTTAAAAGTGCCCTTCGGGGAATGGCGGGAGAGACGATTCATCATGAGGTGGAAAGTGGTGAACGGGAAGGGATGGTCGATCGGTATGTTGAATACGTGCAATTGATCGTGAAACGATACCGGGATTTGAAGACCATTATTAACGTGCCGGGAATTCCTCGGGAGGCGTTGAATTATTTCTCTTTCGGGGATGAGTATCTTTCCAATCTGGTGGAGTTTCATACATTCAAGTTGCTGGACGGGTTGAAGACGACTGATCCGGGGTGTTATGGTCGGATGGTGACGTTATTGTTGTCTTTGGTACATTCGGAGATTGATTACAAGAAACAGAACGGTTATCTCGTGGCAGATCCGGAGAGTAAGGATCGGAATCGGACGGTAATCTATCGGCGGGGGATGCTGAAAAAATATGCGGAGAGTGATTTGTTCTTGAAGGCATCGAAGAAAAAGGATGGGGTGCTGGTGGAGCAGATATATTATAGTATTGCGGCAGGACTTTCCATGATATTTGCCACGGTGGTAGCTTTTTCATTTCAGAAAAAATACGGGAATTTCACGATGCCGTTATTCGTGGCTTTGGTGGTGAGCTATATGCTGAAGGACCGGATTAAGGAGTTGATGCGTTTTTACTTTGCCCATCGGCTGGGGAAGAACTATTTTGACCGGAAGACAACGATCAGTATGAACGAGAGAGTGGTTGGCAAGATCAAGGACGGGGTGGATTTTATCTCGGAAAGAAAAGTCCCGGAGGAAATTATCGAGCGAAGAGCCCGTCCGGATTTGTTGGAGGCGGATAATCGGAATGGCGGGGAGAAAATTATTCTTTACCGGAAATGGGTGCAGCTCAATCCGGAGGCGCTTGACGAATATAGCCAGTATGATATTGCCGGGGTGAACGAGATTTTGCGTTTTAACGTGGGGAATTTCGTTCAGAAAATGGACGAACGGGACTATGAGTTATACGTGCCGAGGGGAGAGGCGGATTACGGTCTGATCATGGGAGACAAGATATATTACCTTAATTTCTTGATACAATTGCTACATGGGGAACAGGTTGAATACAAGCGTTACCGTTTGGTGATAAATCGGGACGGTATTCAGGAGATCCAGAAAATGTGAGGTCGTTTGCATGATGCCGGGGAGCATGAAATCTAATGGCTAAAATCGTGAAATCCTAGGCGATTAAGCATATAATATTGAAAATATGTTGTAGCTTTGCAGGACAATCAATCTTAATGAGCTTATAGAATAGAAATGAGAAAATGGAGTATTGACGATTCAGCAGAACTGTACAATATTAACGGTTGGGGGCTGAACTATTTTTCGATTAACGAGAAGGGACACGTTACAGTAACGCCGAAAGTCGGAGGACCGAAAATTGACATCAAGGAATTGATGGAGGAACTTCAGGTGCGGGATGTATCGGCTCCCGTGTTGTTAAGGTTCCCGGACATCCTTGATAACCGGATCGAGAAAATCTCTAGTTGTTTTCAAGCTGCGGCAACGGAATATGGTTACACGGGGAAAAATTTTATCATTTATCCTATTAAAGTGAACCAGATGCGCCCGGTGGTGGAAGAGATTGTCAGTCACGGGACCAAGTATAACATTGGTCTTGAGGCAGGCTCGAAACCGGAATTGCATGCGGTATTGTCGATTGATATTGACGATGATGCGATGATTATCTGTAACGGTTACAAGGACGAGAATTATATCGAGTTGGCTCTTTTGGCCCAGAAAATGGGACGAAATATATACTTGGTTGTCGAGAAACTGAATGAATTGAGAAATATTGCGACAATCTCCAAACGCTTGAAAATTCGCCCGAATATAGGAATTCGTATAAAACTGGCTAGTTCCGGGAGTGGCAAGTGGGAAGAGTCCGGAGGAGATGTCAGTAAGTTCGGGGTAAATTCGAGCGAGTTACTGGAGGCCATGGATATTCTGGAGAAGAACAAGATGACGGATTGTTTGAAATTAATCCATTTTCATATCGGTAGTCAGGTG
This sequence comes from Butyricimonas sp., assembly GCA_019423345.1. Taxonomy (GTDB): domain Bacteria; phylum Bacteroidota; class Bacteroidia; order Bacteroidales; family Marinifilaceae; genus Butyricimonas. The sequence continues at coordinate 35,084 of JAHZBN010000007.1, forward strand.
ACTAATATACGGCGTATCAAGACTGCGTTGAAGGAAGCCTCTCAATTCTATGTACAATTGAAAAATTTAGGATACAATATACATTTCGTGGATATTGGCGGGGGATTAGGTGTAGACTACGATGGAACACGCTCGGCAACGAGCGGAAACAGCATGAACTACTCGATTCAGGAGTACGTGAATGATGCCGTGTCCGCGTTGGTAGATGCTTGCGAAAAGAATAATTTGGAGCAGCCGAATATTATCACCGAGTCGGGACGTTCTCTGACTGCACATCACTCCGTGTTGATTTTCGAGGCGCTTGCCAGTACAAGTCTGCCCGCTTTCGATGAAAACGAGGAAATCGACGGGAATGCTCACGAGCTAGTGAAAGAGTTGTATGATTTATGGGAGAACCTGAATCAGCCCCGGTTGATCGAGACATGGCATGATGCCATGCAGATTCGGGAAGATGCTCTCGGTTTGTTTAATCTTGGCTTGATCGATTTGTTCACCCGTGCGCAAGTGGAACGGTTGTTCTGGTCCGTGGCTAGGGACGTGTACGACATGGCAGTGGCCACGAAACATGCCCCGGACGAGTTGAAGAAAATCTCCAAGATGTTGCCGGATAAATATTTCTGTAATTTCTCGTTATTTCAGTCTTTGCCTGATTCATGGGCTATTGACCAGATTTTCCCGATTATACCGATTTCTCGTTTGAACGAGCAGCCGACTAAATCGGCAACAATTCAGGATATTACCTGTGATTCTGACGGGAAGATTGATAATTTTATCTCGACACGTAATTTCTCGTACCATCTTCCGGTACACGAGTTGAATAATAAGGAACCGTATTATTTAGGAGTATTCCTCGTGGGAGCCTACCAAGAGATTCTTGGTGACCTGCATAACCTGTTCGGAGACACGAATGCCGTCCATATCAAAGTGAAAGGTGATGATTATGTGATCGACAAGGTGATTGAAGGGGAGACGGTGGCTGACGTATTGGAGTACGTTCAATTTATGCCGAAAAGAATGGCTCGTACGGTAGAGGTATGGGTAACTTCTTCCGTGAAAAAGGGAATTATTTCGGCAGAAGAAGGACGGGAATTCTTGTCCAATTATCGTTCCGGACTGTACGGGTATACCTATTTGGAATAATTCGATAGATATAACAGAATAAAGAGGTCGTGCTGAATTTGTTAATATGAATCAAGCACGATCTTTTTTTGTAAATTCTCTGTCGTGTAAATGTTAATGTGAATTTTACTTGATCAGTTAGTCAGCGTGTTAATAAAAATCTAAATTTTAACACTATTAAATTTTACGCAAATGTTTGCGGGTAAAAAAAGATTTGTTAGTTTAGCATCGGTGAAAGAAAAAAAGCCTCGTGCTGTCACAGCAGGAGGCAACCAATAACAAATTTATGAAAAAAAATTGAAGTCTTTTCTTGAAATCCGATACAAAGGTATCGGCTTTTCTTTATATACAAAAAAATTAGTAGTTAAATTTCTGTTATATCGATTAATTTTCGATACATACTTTTATATACGAATACAGGGAGACAAAAGTTAGGATTTATGCTAAAATAAAAATGGTCCGCGCTGTCTCAGCGGGGACCCAAAATACCAATAACAAATTTATGAAAAAAAATCGAAGTCTCTTTTGAAATCCGATACAAAGGTATCGGTTTATCATCGTAACCTTGTCACTTATCTATTAAGTTTCGGTTACACTATGATTACATTCAAAATATATGCCTATATACGGCACATGAACGTAAAGGTTTCATAATTAATCAAAATTTATTTTTAATTGCAAAGAACCATCGGGGGTTAATTCTTCGATGGGATTTGATACAGAGAGACCTAGGAGGCGTATTCTAAATTGCGTAAGTTCTAGATCTTTGAGTAGTTTTTTGGCTAGGGGAAGAATATCCTGTTTTGTTCGTAACTCGTGTGCCATAGTGATACTACGTGTCTTTTGGGTAAAATCATGGAATTTAATTTTCAAGGTTAGGGTATGTCCTTTGAAATCAGACTTTTCTAGCCGGAGAATTAATTCCGTTGTTACGTGGTACAGTTCTATGATGACAGCGATATAGTTGGTCAAGTCATTCTCGAAGGTACTTTCACAGCCTACGGATTTACGGATTCTTTCGGAGGTAACCATTCTGGGATCGATGCCATTGGCAAAATCGTGATACAGGGTACCGGCTTTCCCGAAATTGCGGGTAAGGAATGTTAGTGTACATTTCTTGAGGTCTGCCCCCGTGTGTATGCCTAGTGAATGCATTTTACGAGCCGTGACTTTGCCGATACCCCAGAATGCCTCGATCGGGAGTTTGGAGATAAAAGCGGGGGCCCGGTCTGGGTGTATGGTGTAAAGCCCGTCGGGTTTCTTGTAATCAGATGCAATCTTGGCGAGGAATTTATTGTAAGAGATCCCGGCGGAGGCTACGAGTCCTAGTTTCTCTTTAATCTCATTCTTGATTTCTCTGGCGACATCGACGGCTAACGGGATGTTTTTTTTGTTCTCGGTCACGTCTAGGAAAGCCTCATCGAGTGCTAGGGGTTCGATCATGTCCGTGTATTCGTGGAATATTTCGTGAATCTGCATGGATACCGATTTATAGTATTCCATGTGAGAACCAACGAAAATGAGGTCGGGACAAAGCTGTTTGGCTTTCATGGACGACATGGCAGAACGTATGCCATAACGGCGTGCCTCGTAGCTGGCGGCAGCCACGACCCCGCGTTTCTCCGGACGCCCCACGACAAGTGGTTTTCCCCTGTATTCCGGGTGATCCCGCTGTTCGATAGAGGCGTAGAACGCGTCCATGTCGATATGGATAATTTTTCTGTTTTCCATCTCCCGTTTCGATGAGTAAATATACAACTTTCTCTTGAATTTTGATGTATATTTGCGGCCCCGAATACGAGGGGAAAATTAGGGTAAATAGGCAAATAATATGGAAAGAAAGGTTGATATTCAGGAACTCTCGAATTTCTTGATGGATTACACCACGAGTATGATGGGAGTTGGGGTACACACGGCGAGGGCCGTGAGAAGTGTTTCCCGTATTGCCGAGTCGTTCGGGTACGGGGTCGACATGACGATTTTTCAGAAAAATATTACCATGACGATCAAGCACCCGGAAGATTATTCTATCCGGCGAACTTACGTACGGAAGATTCCTGCTTTGGCGATTAATTTTCAAGTGATTTCTGAGTTAAGTGCCTTGAGCTGGGAGGCTTACGATCATCATTTGTCGTTGGGCGAGTTAACGGCTCATTACAATGAGGTGATGAATGAACCCCGCATTTCCCGTTGGGTGGTACTGGTTTTGGTTTCCTTGGCCAACGCGGCATTCTGTCGGTTGTTTGGGGGAGACGGGATTGCCATGATGCTGGTTTGTGTTGCGACTTGTGTGGGTTTTTGGGTACGACAGGAGATGATGAATCGCCACGTGAATCACATGGTCGTTTTCGTTGTATCGGCTTTTATGGCCTCGTTTATCGCCTCGGCCGGGATCTATTTCGGCTGGGGTAAGACCCCGGATATAGCTTTGGCTTCCAGTGTCCTTTATCTGATCCCCGGAGTACCTTTGATTAATTCGATTATTGATATTTTGGGAGGTCATGTGCTGATAGGTATGTCTCGTGCGGTGAATGCGGCGATACTTATAATTTGTATCGCGTTGGGGCTGTCGGTAACATTATTAATTTTAGGATTGGATACGTTATGAACTGGGATTTAGTATTATCTGTATTGCTTGATGGAATTTTTGCGGCGATAGCGGCTATCGGCTTTGCCGTGATTTCCAATCCTCCGAGGAAAGCGATTCTTATTTCGGCTTTGTTGGCTGCGGTGGGGCATGCTTTTCGATTTTACCTGTTGAATCACACGGGCTTGGGCTTGATCCCCTCCACGTTATGTGCCTCGTTTACGATCGGTTTGTTTAGTATTTATTTTGCCCGGTTGATTCATTGCCCGGCAGAGGTCTTTTCTTTCCCTTCCTTGCTACCCATGATTCCCGGAATGTATGCTTACAAGACGATCTTGGCATTGATTCGTTTCATGAGAACGGAGGATGAGGAAATTCTCCCCAATCTGGTTGTAGAGATTTTCCGCAACGGATTGACAACCGCTTTTGTTTTGGTCGTGCTGGCTATCGGGGTGTCATTGCCGCTATTCATTTTCCATAAGCAGGCGATTTCAATGACTCGTTTCCTGCGAAGGAAGAAAGAGTAGAAATACAATGAGGTAATGACGGTTATTTGAATCGAGGTTTCTTGTGTGTCTCGTTAGTAAGTTAACGGGAACTTAACGAGAAATCGACGGATGGGATCGGTTCATTTGTGGTAAATGAATCATGAATTCAAGATTCAGATATTAACGAGAGTATAATGTATTCCCGAGGCAAGTTACTGGTAATATACCTGTTTGCCGGTAAGGAAGGAGGAAAAAGAAAGAGGGAAACTTTCGCTCCCCTCTTGTGTAATTATTTTTGGAATAATTTGTTCCAGTTTTTGTATTCTCTCTCTTTCCAAGGTCCGTTGTGGTAAACGTAGCTTGCGATAGCGGGAATAACGGTGGTTCCTTCAGCGTAAACCATTTGTTCGTAGGTAACGTCAACTTTACCCCAAGAGCAAGCCTCTTTCAAGGTAGAAGAAGAGCAAGCCCCGTCACGAACGTCGGCCACGGTGATCTGGATGGCGTATTTATGCATCGGCACGTCAAATCCGAGGATCTCGGCACAAACAACAGTATCTTGAGCAAAATTCTTCGGTGTTCCACCACCTACCATAAACAAACCGGTCGTGCCTGCTTTGATCTTGATTTGGGTCAATTCGATAAAATCTTTTACGGAGTCGATAGACACGTGTTTGTCGGGGTGTTCCCATTGGTGTTTACCGATACCGAATCCTGCGCTACAATCGGAGAAAGCCGGGCAGAAGATAGGCACTCCGCATTCATAACAAGTCTGGATCAAGCTGTCTTTCTTAACAGCGTGTCCTTCGTGTAACCATTTACCGATTTCCCAGATAAATTCACGTGAAGAATAAGGACGCGGTTCCAAGCTATTAGCGATCTCGAAAGTCGTGTGGTCGCAAGCTTGTAATTCCTCTTCGTCGATGAACGTATCATAAATACGGTCAATGTAAAGTTCTCTTAATTGCATGTCAGGTACGTCCTGGTGTCCCTTGTAGTGTTTGTAGCCAAGAGCCTCGAACAAGTCCATATCGATGATAGACGCACCAGTGGAAACTACCACGTCAACCATTTTGTTACGAACCATATCCACGTAAACCTGCATACATCCGGCAGCACTGGTACTTCCGGCAATGGTAAGAATATTAGTACACTCTTTCTCTCCGACCATCATCATCAGAATATCGGTTGCTCTGGCCGTGTCGCGAGAGGTGAATGACATATCGCGCATCGCGTCGATCAATTGAGTTGAGTCATACGACTTGATGTCGATGTGTTTGATAGTGTCTTTTAATAAATCTTTCTTTTCCATTTTATTTATCTTAAAAATATAAGGTACAATTATGAGGACCTTATTGACTCAATTTCTCAATTTTAGATTTTAGATTCCAGCCGCACAAGGCTAATGCTTTAATCTTCAATCATAAATCATCAATTGTTGGATTGGTTTTGATATTTGATGCTTAATATCTGGTAGATTAATTTGCTGGCCAAGAAGTCTGATGATTTATTGACTTCATTGGGGCAAAGTTCAACCACGTCCAAACCGACAATATTGTGACGTTCATTAATCAATTTAAGGAAGTTCAACACCTCTCTGTAATAAAGTCCGTCGGGTTCCGGGGTTCCCGTTGCCGGAAGAATAGCCGGGTCGAAAACGTCCAAATCGATCGTGATATACACGTTGTCGTGTAATTTTTGGGACACCATATACATCCAGTTGTTACCTTCTTTGGCATCATGTAGGTCATGAGCATAGAAAATACGATCCGGCATGATGTTCTCTTTTTCTTCGATGGCTGAACTTCTGATTCCTACTTGAGCTACGGTGGCCACTTCTTTGGCCCGGGCCATCACGCAGGCGTGGTTATGAGTGGATCCCTCGTATTCGTTGCGCATGTCAGAGTGTGCATCCAATTGTAGAACTGAGAATTTGTCATAGTGTTTGGCAAAAGCCCGAAAAGCACCGATGCTGACGGAATGTTCTCCACCCAGAATGACCGGAAACTTTTTGTCGGTTAATATCTTGTCCACTTGCTTTTCAACTTCCTGAGACATGGCTTCCGGGGATGAGGCCTCTGTCACCGGTTCCAGAGTGGCGATACCGTGAGTATATACTTCGGAATCCGTTTCTATATCGTAGAGTTCCATGTTTGCCGATGCTTCAAGAATTGCGTCGGGTCCTTTATCTGCTCCTTTCAACCACGTGCTTGTTCCGTCATAAGGTACTGGTAATACTACAATCTCGGCAGTTTCGTATGCCGTAAACTCGCTGTCGAGTCCTCCATAATTTTTATTTTCCATATCCAATTGGGTTTATAGTATTTATAAACTCCTTTCTTTACAAAAAGGTTTGCAAAACTAGCGAATATAATTGAGAATTGAAAATTGAAAGTTGAAAATGAAAAACTCATTTTCATGTTATCATTTTCGGTTGTCAGTCTGGCTGTTAACGATGTGTTTCATGGACTCCATGGTCTCCGTTTTATTGATATACACAAGTTCCCGGTTGCGCATAATCCATTTCCCGTTCACCATGCTGAAGCGGATGTTTTTGCTGTTGGAGGCGTAAACGAGAGCGGAATATTCGTCATATATGGGAATCATGTTGCTGGCATCGGCATGGATAACGATCAGATCGGCTCGTTTCCCGACCTCAAGGGAACCCGTGAGGTGTTGAATGCCGAGTGCCTTTGCTCCGTTGATGGTGGTCATGCGTAATGCCGTGCGGGCATCAACTGCCTCCGGGTTATAACCTGTTCCTTTGGGCAAGAGGGCGGCAAAGCGCATCTCCTCCACCATATCAAGGGTATTGTTGCTTGCCGTACCGTCAGTACCTATGCTTACGTTGACACCTGCTTTCAGGTAAGTGTCCGTGTCGGCAATCCCGCTGGCCAGTTTTAGATTGCTTTTCGGACAATGGGCTACTGATGTCCGGGTCTGTGCGTACAATTCGATCTCTTTGGGGGTTAGCCAAACGGAATGGGCTGCAATCACGTTCCTGTCCAATAACCCGATCGAGTAAAGGTATTCCGCCGGAGTTGTGCCGGTTTGAGCCGTGATGTCTTCCACTTCTTTACGGGTTTCGGCCACGTGGATGTGGAGAGGAATATTGTATTTTTCGGAGAGAACTTTGGCTTTTTGTAGTGTCTCTTTTGAACAGGTATAGGGTGAATGGGCACAAATGGCAGGATGGATCAAGCTGTCCCCGTACCATTGTTGAACAAGGGATTCACAGCGAGCCATTCCTTCATCGACCGTGTGAAAACTCGGTGTCGGAAAGTCGATCAGGGATTCCCCCACGATGGCCCGGATACCCGCTTTCTTGGCTTCCGAGGCGATGATGTCTTCAAAGAAATACATATCGTTGAAGCACGTGGTTCCCGACTTGATCATCTCGATAAAAGCAAAGCGGGAAGCGATGGCCACGTTCTCCGGGGTCACCATGCGTGCTTCTGCCGGAAAGATATGTTCGTTTAGCCACGTGTGGAGCGGGAGGTCATCGGCATATCCGCGCAACATGGTCATGGGTACATGGGTGTGCGTGTTGATAAACCCGGGCATCACGATCATCCCCTCGGCATCAAAATATTCTGCATCGGGAGATTCGATTTTATCTTTGCGTATTTCTTTAATTTGATTACCTTCTATCCGGATAGAACCGTTTTTGATCAACTCCATGCGTTCGTTCATGGTAATGATACAAGCGTTAAATATAATTGTTGTTGCCATATTCTTGTTTTTATGCCAAAGTTAGTGATATTTCCGGTTTCGAGGGACGATATGACTGTTTTTCTTGGTATGGTATTTAACCATAGGATAAGGTTGGTTTATTCCTGTTTTATCCGTGTTGATATTTTCTAATAATAAAACGGATAAATCATTGATTTTTGTTCACTAATTGGTTATCTTTGTGAAAGCAAAAATACTTGTTATGACAGAAAAAAGAGAATATGTTCGCCAAGTAGTAGCGTATGCAAATTATTTTAAGGATTTCAAAAAGACTTTATCTCGGGATACTTTGCGTAAAATCTACTAGATTTTTATTTATATAATGACGTTAGAACAGGTTCCAGAGAAATTTCTTAAGGCAGTTGTTGGGGTACATGGACTTTTTGAAGTTAGAGTTGAAGAGGGCGGTAATATTTATCGGATTTTTTGTTGTATGGATGAGGGTAATTTGGTGATATTGTTTAATGGTTTTCAGAAAAAAACGCAGAAAACACCTCTCAGAGAGATAGAACGAGCTAAACGGATTATGAATGAATATTTTGCTAGTAAAGACAGGAAAGGAGAATAAAATGATGAGTAATGATGAATTGAAAGCAATAGGATGTACCCCGATTGAGGATTTAATCACGGAAGATTTTGGTGCTATCGGGACGGAAGAACGTAATGAATTTGAAAATGGGTGCGAGGCATTCATTATAGGGGAGCAATTAAAAGCAGAGCGTTTGAAAGCGGGTATGACGCAGGAGCAACTTGCAGCTAAGATAGGAACAAAAAAAAGTTATATTTCCCGTATTGAAAATGGACATGCAGATATTCAGCTTTCCACGTTGTTTAAGATATTTCAAGGGCTTGGACGTAAAATTAGTTTTACTATAATGTAATTCCATAAGTCACCTCGTTTCTAAACTAGACGAGTGGCTAATTACTTCACCATATATTTCCGTAACAGGACAACCGCCTCCCGGCATTTGTTGTAGAGTGTTTGAAGAACGAGGTATCAAAAGCATAGGCGTATGGAAGAAAATAAAATTATCCTATATCAGGATGACAACGAAATAACTCGCGTATCTGTTCGTTTTGCTGATGAAGATTTGTGGTTGACACAAAAACAATTAGCGGAGATCTACGATACGACGCAAGAGAATATCTCCCTACATGTCAGTAATATCTATGCTGACGGAGAATTGGATGAAGATCGAACTTATAAGAAATTCTTATTAGTTCAAACTGAGGGTAAGCGACAAGTGAGACGCAATATCGACCATTATAACTTGGATATGATAATAGCTTTAGGGTATCGTATCCAGTCGCAGATTGCCACGCGTTTCCGCCGTTGGGCCACACAACGACTTCACGAATATATCCAAAAAGGGTTTGCTATGGATGATGAACGATTAAAGCAGGGAGGAAATCGCTATTTCCGTGAACTTTTGCAACGCATCAGAGACATTCGTAGTAGTGAACGCAACTTTTACCAGCAGGTGACGGATATTTATGCTACAGCCACGGACTATGACCCCCGTGACGAGATAACAAAAATGTTTTTCGCTACCGTGCAAAACAAGCTGCACTATGCCGTTCACGAAAACACCGCTGCCGAAATTGTATACAATCGTGTGGATAATGAAAAGCCATTCGTAGGAATGACAAATTTCAAAGGCAATTATGTAACTAAAGACGATGTGAAAATAGCCAAGAACTATTTGTCTGAAATGGAACTCCAACGTTTGAACCTGCTCGTTTCCGGCTTCTTGGATTTTGCAGAGTTTCAAGCTCTAGAAATGAATCCTATGACAATGAAAGATTGGATAGAAGCACTAGACAACCAGATTATTGCTCATAAGCGGAAGGTTTTGATTGGCAAAGGAAACATTTCGCATAAACAGGCGATTGAAAAAGCAGAAAAAGAGTTCGAGATTTATCGCAAACGTGAAATGGATTTGTTGGAAAGTGACTTTGATAGAGAGATCAAAAGGTTGAAAAACAATGATATGACTAAATAGAAATTTCGAATGTTTCCTAAATAATTATATTTTGTGTCTCAGGATTAATCAAAATTATATTACTTCACCATATATTTCCGTAAAATAACAACCGCCTCCCGGCGTTTGTTATAGACGGTTTGGAGGGCGAGGCCTAGCTTCGTGGCAATCTCTTCGGGTTTCCAGCCTTCGAGGTACATACGTATGACCGTGGCGTAATCGCCGGGTAGGAATTTGAGAGATTCGTACAGGGAATGGTATAGCTCCACTTGCTCGATGTCCTCTGAAAATTCGTTTTCAACTTTACTCTCCATTTCGAAACGTTGTTGGTATCCCAGATGCTTGATTTTATTCTTGTAGGCATTTTTCAAGGCGATAAAGCAGAATGTCTTGATGTAAGGGATTGACGAGAATTGGACGGATTCCCGGAGCCACATATCGGTGAAGATGTCTTGTATAACGTCTTCTGCCGGAACATTCAGGGATTCGAAAAGTCGGGTGGCGTATAGATATAATTCTCTATATATCATTCGATAAACGATACTAAATGCTTTCGGGTTTCGCCGATTAAAAGATTCCAAAAGAATTATATCGTTCTGTTTTGACATGCATCCAATATAGATTTATTTATGCAAATGTAAATCTTTTTTGAAAAAAAACGGTATAAGGCGTCAAGAAAAGTAAAGTTCGATGATAGATGGTGACTCTTTCCGGGAGATATCTAAAAGCAAAGACGAATAGGCGGGTGTTTTTATGGATAAACAACGTGATATAAACGCATAGAAATCAAAAGAAAATGGTGATTTAAACAGATTATTTGGTTTTATCCTTACCTTTGTAAAGGATATTGGGGGGTATACTGGAACAACAATAAGAAAACGATGCAAATACATAACAACACATTGCTAGCGGAATGCTCGGCCTATGATTTCAAGGAAATGTTGGAGCGTAAGAAAGTAAAATCATGGCTTAAATCCGTGTCGGCTTTTGCCAATACGGATGGTGGCAGTTTGTTCTATGGAGTGAACGATGACGGAGTGATTGTAGGTTTGGAGAATCTGCAAGCCGATGCCGATTTTATCAGCGAAACAATCAAGGCAAGACTTGATCCTGTACCGGAAGTACAACTTATCCCTATAGAGCATGAAGGACATTCTTTGCTTGAAGTGAAAGTAAAAGCGGGAATGTTGACACCTTATTATTATTATCAGGACGGGGCACGCACTGCCTATACAAGAGTGGGTAGTGAAAGTGTAGAATGTAATTCTCAACAACTACTTTCGTTGGTATTGAAGGGTACGCATATGACATGGGACTCACTTCCTACCCAAGTAGATGTTAGCGAACATTCCTTCATTATTCTTGCCAATACCTTCCGTGATCAAACCCGTCAGGAATGGGACGATAAATATTTGAAATCATTTGGTCTGGTCACACAGACGGCAAACTGACTAATGCGGGGTTACTATTTGTGGATAATTGCACTGTATTCCAATCACGTATTTTTTGCACTCGTTGGACCGGGCTATACAAGGATGATGCCATCAGTTCCGTAGAACATCGGGCAAATCTTGTGTTGTTGTTAAAATATGGTATGGATTTTATTAAGAACTCCACTATGAGTGGTTGGGTAAAGATGCCCAACTATCGCCTTAACCTCCCTGATTATTCCGACCGTGCAATCTTTGAAGGCTTGGTAAACCATCTTATTCATAGAGATTATACGGTGATGGGCGGTGAGGTACATATCGACATTTATGACAACCGGGTAGAATTGGTGTCGCCTGGTGCCATGCTTGATGGTACACAAATTCAAGACAGAGACATATATAGTGTTCCGTCTTTACGCCGTAACCCTATCATTGCCGATATGTTTACCCAACTTGACTATATGGAGAAACGCGGCTCTGGCTTGCGTAAAATGCGTGAATTGACGGAGAAATTACCAAATTTTCTGCTTGGCAAAGAACCATATTATAAGACAGAAGCGAGTTCTTTCTTCACAACTTTTTATAATCTGAATTGGAATGAGAATGACAGAATATCAGTTGAAGAAGTAGCCAACAGGGTAAATAATACTCTTGAAAAAGATCCCGTGAATAGAGAAAAGTTCGGAGAGATTGCAGGAAACTCGGTGAATATCTTTGGAGTAAACGACAAAAGTTCGGAGAGTCCCCTGAAAGTTCGGAGAGCAAGTTCGGAGAGACTGCGGATAAGCCTAAAAACATAGGAAGAACAGCACAGAAGATTATCGATTTCGTCATTTCCGATCCTTCAATGTCAGCCGAAGCTATGGCTTATAAAATTGGTATAAGTGCTCGTGCCGTAGAAAAGCAAATCGCAAAATTGCGTTCTATGGGCATTTTGTCTCGTGAAGGTGCAGACTTTGGTGGATATTGGCGTATTGTAATTAATCCTCAAACCGAAAAATAAGTATATAGGAATACCTTTCGAAATCATTTGGAGTCATAATAGCCACCCTGCTTATTAGGTTATATCTTTTCGCTAAATATAAAAAGGCATAATAACCATGAATCCTACAATGTAAAATTGCAATTCATGGATATGTATGATAAAAAAATCACGTTTTCGCAGTAGTTTTTCCTATTTCGGTTTATATATGTATAAAAAAGCATAGATATGAAGACTGAAAAAGATATAGAAGAAATTCTGGATAACGTGAAAATCCCTTCGGATGAAGAAGTGGAGGCCGCGGGAATGCGGTTTGACCGTCGGATACGTCGCCTGAGGATGCGTCGTCGCGTGATGTGGGCAACGGGTTCCGTGGCGGCAGTCCTGTGTTGCGGGTTAGTGTTTACTTCTTTGTGGATGAATAGAGGGGTAAAAGAAAATCTCGGCGTGGTGGGAATACCTCGTGTCCTTACAACGGATCATCAAGTTGTCGTGCCGACATTGATTTTAGCGGATGGCAACAAGTTGAACCTGAAAGAGAGGGAAGCGGATTCTACCGCGGGGAAATCGAATATCCGGATTACAGACGACCGGGTGATCTACGATACCGTGCCTGCCGTGCGAGAAATCGTGTACAACAGGTTAATCATTCCAACCGGGTTTACCTATAACGTCACCCTTGCCGACGGGACAGAGGTAACGCTGAATGCCGGGAGTAGCTTGAAATACCCGGAAATATTCGTCGGGAAACAACGGGAAGTGGAATTGTCGGGTGAAGCCTATTTTAACGTGGCAAAATCGGATATTCCTTTCGAGATAAGTGTCGGCGGTTCGAAAATCCGGGTCTATGGCACCCGTTTCAACGTGAAAGAACGTCCTCAAAAGACCATCGAAACCGTTTTGATCGAGGGGAAGATCGGTTTTAAATCCCCCGGTCACAAGGAAGTCCGGGTCAGTCCAGGGGAATTAGTGTCTTATGATATGACATCGACAGGTATCAAGATACAACCCGTGGATGTACAGTACGCCACGGCGTGGTTAGACGGTGTGTTCCGTTACCGGGACAAACCTTTGGATCTGGTGTTGGAAGACATTTCTACTTGGTACGGGGTCTCTTTTGAATCCCGGGAAGGACTGGATAAAATAGAAGTCACTATGAATCTAAATAAAACGACACCGATAGATGAAGTTGTGTCGTTCCTTGAAAGAGTAACGAATCGAAAATTTATAAAAGAAAGGGGGTATTACACCGTGCAGTAAACATCCTGAATCAAAAAAATTATCCCGCCAGGCAGGATAATTTCATGTGAAATCGCTATCGAATAAAATTGAGCCTTTATCATAGCGACCGTCAAACAGTAAATCGAATTTACTATTTAAAATTAATTAGTACGACAAATTTATGCAAAAAAATCACATCGGCGGTATTCATATCGCTAAAAAAATCGCGTTGTGCATATTCTTGGTATCCGCGACGCTAAGTGCTTTGCCAGAGAGTACTTTCGGGGCCACATCCAGTGTGTTTCAGGTCATACAGAAGAAAGTAACGATTTCGATGAAAAATGCCACGCTGGAAACAATCCTTGCCGAAATCAATCGGCAGGCAGGACTTGATTATGGTTTCCAAAGTAACGGGGCGGTAGATAAAAACCGGAGATTCACCTTAGAAGTAACGGATGTTACCGTGGAAGAAGCTCTTAATACATTATTGAAAGATAGTCCGTATGACTATGTCTTAGAGAAAAACCGGATCGTGATCATCATGCGGGAAAAGAAACCTGTGCAATTGATTGCCGTGACCGGACGAGTTGTGGATGAGAAAGGAAATCCTATTCCCGGGGCATCGGTACTTATTCAGGGAACCACTCAAGGGGTAGCCACGGATACAGATGGGAATTACACGATCAACGTGCACCCGACAGATGCTTTACGGGTTTCTTTTATCGGTTATAAGACGGAAGTCGTGCCGCTCAAAGGAAAAACGAAATTAAATATTCGTTTAAATCCCACGGCAGAGAATATCGAGGAGGTGACTGTTGTTGCTTTCGGGGAACAAAAAAAGGAGAGCGTCGTTTCGGCCATTACCACCGTGGACGCGAGGACTTTGAAATCTTCAAGTAGTGATTTGACCACTCAATTTGCTGGAAAAATTTCTGGTATGATCGGCTGGCAGACGGGAGGGATTCCCGGGGCTTTGACAGAGGACGAAATGAACACGAAATTTTATATCCGGGGTATTACTTCTTTCCAGACGGATGCTAACATCGATCCTCTAATTCTTATTGATGGGGTAGAATCTTCCAAGTTGGATCTTTCCCGTATGGTACCGGAAGACATCGAAACGTTCAGCGTGATGAAAGATGCTTCGGCTACCGCCATGTACGGGGCCCGCGGGGCAAACGGGGTTATCCTGATTACTACGAAAAAAGGAGAAGAAGGAAGTGTTTATACTTCCGTGCGTTACGAAGCGGTGTTAAGTATGCCGACAAGAGAGATCGAGGTGGTGGACCCCGTGACTTACATGAAGATGTACAACCGGGCATTACTCTCTCGCGACCCGGCTGCGACGCCCCAATATAGCGTGGAGCGCATCGATCGTACGGGTTCCGACCTGTATCCTTCCTTTGTATACCCGGCTAATGATTGGTACGATATTCTGTTCAAAGATTATTCTATTAATCACCGTGCAGGATTGAATATTCGGGGCGGTACTCGTTTAGTGCAATATTATGCATCGGTGAATTATGCCCGGGACGAGGGAATGTTGAAAACCGACCGCTTGAATCAGTTTAAAGTAAATATTGAGAATAATACATTCTCTTTCCGTACGAACTTGAACATCGACCTAAGTGCCGGAATTCGCTTGAATATTAATACTTCTGCCAATTTGGATAAATATCGGGGACCTAGAGCGAATGTGCAAGAGGCTTACTATATGGCCTTCAACGTGTCTCCGGTAGATTTTGCAGCTATTTATCCGGCTGATGACACTTATAATTGGCCACACATTCGTTTTGGTGCCACAAATACGAAACCGAATGCCAATCCTTACATGGAGATTCATAAGGGATACACCGACCGTCGCCGTTATTCTGCGGTAGCGCGGGCAGAGTATATACATAATCTGTCACCCATTCTCAAGGGATTGGAGTTGCGGGCTTCCGTATCTCTGAACCAAGTTGGTTACTATTCTAACACGTATAATACCAGTCCTTATAAATATAACTTAAAAAATTATAATTTCGAAACAGGTAAACACCAACTGACAGCGATACAACCGGATGGTTCATATAGGACTCTATCTAGAGAGTCTCAGGCAGAAGAGCGTAGCCAAACCACACAGATGAGTTACGAGTTGAGAGGTTTGCACGTGGCGGCTTGGGGTGACCACCAAACCAGTTTAACAGCCGTGCTCAGCGGACAAGAAACTACGTATTCGGAAGTAAAGACAGTGCTGGATGGAATTCCCCAACGGAACTTAGGTTTGGCGATGCGCGGAACCTATGGGTTTAAGGACAAATATTTTCTAGAGGCGAGTTTCGGTTACAATGGTTCCGAACGTTTCGCTAAAAAACATCGTTTTGGCTTTTTCCCCGCGGTAGGAGGTGCTTGGATTGCATCGAAAGAACCTTTCCTTGCCAATCATACCTCTCATTGGCTTTCGTTCCTGAAATTCCGTCTTTCTTGGGGACAAGTCGGAAACGATGGTATTATTACGAAACCGCGTTTCGCCCATTTACCTATTTTGGGATCAACGAGTGTGGGGCACCCCGGTAATTCAGGGAATCCAGTGGAGAGAGTTGTTGTCGAATCTTATCCGAATGACAAAATCACGTGGGAGATTGCCGAACAGGTGAATCTTGGAATCGAAGCAAAATTCTTTAATGGAATCGTGGAAATCAATGCTGATATTTATCAAGAAATCCGCCACAATATCATTGATTACCGCTATACAATGCCGGAGACAACCGGTTTGGAATATTTGCAAATCGGTAACGTGGGTAAAACCCGTTCTCGGGGTATTGATCTTGCAGGTAAAATCCAACACGCTTTCTCTCCCGATTTTTGGATGATTTTGAACGGTACTTTCACTTACAATAAAGCGACTTACCTAGAAATCGAGCAGGCTACCAACACACCGGAATGGCAACGGAAAAAAGGCAAAGAAATATCACAGAGAATAGGTTACATTGCTGAAGGACTCTTCCGAGGACAGGCTGAAATCGACAATTCTCCGAATCAGGGGGGAACTGGAATGACGATGCCGGGAGATATTCGATATCGTGATATAAATGGAGATGGCACAATCGATGTGAATGATGCCACGTATATTGGTTTTCCAACCACGCCTCGTGTAATTTACGGTTTTAGCGGTACTTTCCAATATAAAAACGTTGAATTTAATTTCTCTTTCCAAGGATCGGGTAAGCGTGCATTTTTTATGGACCCGATGAAAATCGGTCCGTTCGTGAACGATCGGGCGATGCTGAAAGCAATTTATGATGACCACTGGAGTGAGGACAACATGAAAGAATGTCCTTTTTGGCCGCGCCTTTCTACGCAAGCCATTAATATGCATAATCCGCAAGAGAATTGGTATAGTAACAGTGCAGAACCTCGTTTTTCGACCTATTTTATGCGGAAATGCAGTTTCTTGCGTTGTACGGCTATCGAAGTGGGGTATAATCTCCCCCGGAAGGTACTTGATAGATTAAAAATACAGAGCGTAAAGTTTTATACTCGTGTCAATAACCCCTTCCTAATTACTAATTTCAAGGTGTGGGACGTGGAGTTAGGTGACAACGGGTTCAATTACCCCATACAACGCACGTGGTCGGCCGGGTTGAATATCAGTTTCTAAATTTAAATATACATGATGATGAAAAAATATTTATTATCTATACTTTGTGGCCTTTTTCTGTTGCCTGGGTGTAATTATCTCGATATGGTTCCGGAGAAAGACATTGAAACGATAGAATCGGTTTTTGAGCAACGAACGAAAGTGGAGAAATGGTGGTTGGGACTCTATTCGGATTTGATGACTGTAGTAACGAGTGCTAATAATCTCGCTTTCATGGGAGCCGATGAGTTTACGCCTAGTCCTGTTTTATACACTGCAAACTATGCAATGCCCGGTTTTTTAGTGGCAAACGGTCAGCAGATGTCACAAGAGCCTTACGGGAATATATGGCTGAGTATGTATCGACTTATCCGAAGGGCTAATGTTTTTCTTGAGAATATCGACAACACGTACAATATGACGGAAGAGACTAAAGCCTGGTGGAAAGCAGACGTGAAGGCACTGAAGGCGTATATCTACTTTGAATTGCTTCGTACTTATGGCCCTATTTGCTTGATTCCGCAAAATATGCCTGTGGATTTGGAGGTGGAAGATTACCAATTGCCGAGGCAACCGGTGGATACCTGTTTCAAAGAGATTGTCCGGTTGCTAGACGAGGCCGAACCTGATATTCCGAGACACTCCCAACGGGATGCATTCTATGGGTTCTCTTTTACGAAAGAAGCTGTTGCTGCTTTGAGAGCCAAGGCGTTAGTTTATGCTGCTTCTCCACTTTTCAACGGGAATATATTTTATGCCAATTTTAAGAACAAGAACGGGGAATTGCTTTTTAATACTAAATATGACCGGGAAAAATGGAGGTTGGCCGCGGAAGCTGCCGACAAGGCGGCTGAAATTTGTGCGGAGGGAGACCGGGAGTTTCCGGCGAAAGGAAGCGGTAAGAAAACCACTCTTTTGAACCACATGGATGATATCGAGCAAAGCACGTACTCTATGTTCAATAATAAGGAATATCTTTTGGAGTGGAAAGGTGGAATGCCTAGAATATATACATATATTCTCCCGCGTTTGGAGGGTGATGACAATCATTTCGAATCTCTTGTATATGGTTGTCTCTCTCCGTCCATGAAAATGGTGGAGATGTATTACACGGAAAACGGTTTACCTATAACCGCAGATGCTTACTGGAATTATGGTAACCGATATAAATTAGGGTCAGAGAGTGCTCAGTCTTATGAGGGAGTGGTTCCATTGAATACCGATGTAATAAGACTTCATTTGCGTCGGGAACCCCGTTTTTATGCCTCCATTGCGGGAGACCGGATGTATTGGCAGCGAGGACTAAACACGCAGAACCGAGATAACAATTTGCTCGTGCAGGCACACAAGGGTGAAATACCTTGGGGGACCCAAAAAGACGTTATTGTCAGCAATGATTACCAGAACATCAGTGGTTACTGGTTGAAAAAATGGATTTATTCGTGGATTCCTACTAAAATGTATTATCAAGGTATAACGAATGAGACTATGGCCGTTCTTCGCTTGTCAGAAGTGTATTTGATGCAAGCGGAAGCTTGGAACGAATACTTAGAGTCTCCGGATGAAGAACACGTGTACAAACCGTTGGATAAAGTACGTGTTCGGGCTGGAATTCTTCCGGTACAGGAAGCTTGGAAGAACTATTCACTGAATCCCGGAAAAGTGGATACGAAAGAGGGGATGCGGGACATCATACGCCAAGAGTATAACATCGAGTTCGCTTTCGAAGGGCATCGCTACTGGAATATTCGTCGTTGGATGACCGCTCAGCAGGAGATGAACGGGAAAGCATACGGTTGGAATATTCTCGGAACAACGGCCAGTACATTCTATAATAACGAGAATGGACCGGTTGAGGTGGGACGTAGTTATAAATTTATTGCTCCCCGAGATTATTTTACACCTTTCAAAGCCGAGGAGATTTTGATCTCTGGAATGAAACAAAATCCGGGATGGTAAATGAATTTACGATTTATGATTGTAGATTTTGGATGTACGATTGTAAGAATTTAATTCTAAAAATAAGATGATGAAGAATTCGATATGGATTTTATTATTGATGTTCGGTTTGTCGGCCTGCAACGATGATGACGTTGTTTTCACGCCGTTGACCGAAGGGTTGGAAATCAAATTTACACCCGTGGCAGGTGGTGCGATGATGTACTATTCGCTGCCGAATGACAGGGATATATTTGCTATGAATGTTCGTTATAAAAACTGGCAAGGACGTGATGTGTTGAAAGTTTGTGATTACGGGAGCGATTCACTCCTGCTGGATGGTTTTATGGAGAAGAAGGAGGTTGTTGCCCGAGTCTCTTTTGTCAATCACCGCCGCGAGGAGTCTGCATCGCAGGAGTATAATTTTTCTACACTTCCCAGTGCACCTTGGGCATTTTTCGAGGATCTTGAAGTGAGCTCAACTTGGAATGGTTTTCAGGTGGCCTATCAAACTTCTGGAGTAGCCACAGGGATGGCCCATGTTTTTTACTTGGGAGAAAATCCGTTGACTCATCGACCGGATACGATACCGGTTAGTAGTTTCCCAATTACTCAAGGGGGTGATACAGTTAAATTTGAACTGGATCGGAAATTAGAGAAGTATACGGTGGTTGTCCGCACGGAAGATTTCCAGGGATATCGGGTGAAACAGGAAATTTATCCTGACATTGACGCTTTCCTAACCGAACAATGGACGGTAACGGCTGATGATTTCAATACCGGAGGGCTCTCCGTTGAGAATGAGAATGCGAAGACGGGCGTGAAATACCTGTTCGATGGAGACTTGAAAGGAAAAGAACGTATGGATTATTTCCTTTCCGCATCGGGTCCCAATTTCCAGTTTACTGGTTATGACGTATATGGGACTTTTTTGGCGGGCCCCTATGCTTTTGACAAACCGATGGTGCTTGATTTGAAAGAGCAGAAAACTCCGGCTTGGGTTCGTCTGTACGCCCTTGTTCCCACGAAAGCTGGGCACGCTCAAGGTCCTGTGGAATTAGGCACGGTATGGCTTGGATGGTATGATGACAAATTACCCTGTAACCTATCGGTGTATGGCAACAGTACAACAGCAGATCCGGATGCCGCGGGATGGGTATACTTGGGTGGTTTGAACCAGAATCCGAATGCTGAAACGGTTAATGACAAGTGGAGTTATCGTCATATAGAGAAAAACGTCAACCTTCCGAAAACGATGGAGGAATTCGATGATGCAGAGCCATTGTTCGTGGATGTTTTATTCCCTGTGGAGGATAATACGTATCGTTATCTGAAAATAATAGTACATCAAACATTTGAAACAAAACCGTATCCGGTGGCAATGCCTAATACAAACAAGTATATTACTTTGCATGAGTTGGAGGTTTTTGTAAAAAAGAATTAAGCTATGAACAAGAGAAAATATATAATCAACTTATTATTGGCAATGGTAGCTTTGTTGGCGGGTTGTAACGAGAGTTTGGAGGATACCTATAGCGACTATGCCGGTGATGGAAAAATTCGTTACGTGGCAAAATGCTCCGATTTAGATGTTGTTCCGGGATGGGAACGATTAATGCTCAGTTGGGTAAATGGTACAGATGCCACGATTGATAAAATAAAGGTGGCGTGGATGTTTGAAGGTCAAAGAGATTCGGTATATCTTCCGGGTACGGCTACATCTTACGAGTTGACAAACTTGGTGGATGGGACATACCAATTTTACGTGAGTGCCGTGGATAAATTTGGAAACGAATCTTTGGTGGAGACGTATTCCGGACGGCCTTATACGCGGGATCATGAGTTGATGCGATCTTTCTCGAGAGGGATTCTCAAGTCCTTTTTCGTGAATGGGAAGATGATTTTCTTTTCTGACCAGTATAGTGCCAATATTGTGGAAATAAAACTACAATATAAAAACTCCGGGGGAGAGACAAAATACTATGAATTCGAGAATCCGTCCAGTTACGATGCTTTAATCACCATAGATGACGTGAGTATGAATCCGGCTGACTCGGTTTATATTCTTAGAAAAGGGACGTTGGAAAACTCTCCTGATACGGTTGTCCTTGATCCGGTGACGATTAATCGGAAGAAAAATTTCAGTGCCGGGTTCGTGCATGCTATCACGGCACGTTATGGTTATTCAACTGAAACACAAGAGAAAGAAGATGCATTTTTGGAATTTATTGAAAATGTGGAGGAACTGGAATTGGATTATTCCATCGAATCCTTGGAAGATATACTTTTTTGTACCAATTTGAAGAAGCTTGTGGTGGGTAAGAATCGGCATTTTGTTTCTAAACAAGTTAATTCACAGGATAAAAGTCTGATACTTAAGTCTCCGGAAAAGAGTTACGCCATTCTGGAAAAAGCGGCTGAAGCGGATGTGTTGGGTTTGAAGGTTGATTACTATGGTCATAATACGGTTAGTACAATGCATTATTTCAATAAGGTGTATCCGTTTATGACGTATATGGGGTATTCTGCAGTTCCTGATGATTTAGAGATTATACCGGCGTCAGCCTTAAAGGAAAATGAGAATGGCGATAAGGTTTATTGTGACGTAGATGATGTTTACATGGATTGGGATGCTCTGGTAGATGGGAATGTAGCGACCGCGTGGTCAACTAGTACGCAACAAGAGATGCGAACTTATGAAATGTATATGGAATTAAAGGAGACAACTTCGATCAGGGGGATCAAGGTAACGCAGATTCAGACCGCAAGTGATAGAAGTGCACGGTATTTCATGCCGGAAATGATTGTTGCACAGACATCTGCTGATGGGGCAGTTTGGAAGGATGTAACCTTTTTGGAAACGAATGAATTGGGACGTGCCCTAGGTGAAGCAACCTTGTTGAAGATGCCTGAGGGCTCTCGAGATGTGAGGTATGTTCGGCTTACGTTGCGTGACGGTATTGATCTGAGTGGCAACTGGGCGTGCAGATTGGGAGATATTGTTCTTTACAAGTAAATAGCCATGGACGATCGTTTTTACGGTCGTCCATCGAATACAACAAAGAAACTATGTTAAAAATAAGTCATTTCATCAGACTCTTTTTTAGTGGGATATTGTTATTGAGTTTCTCCAATATATTCGGTCAAGAGCAAGAGGATAAACTCTTGCAATTGATGAAACAGGAATTGGAGTACAGCATGGAGGAGTTAAAGAAACAGGACAATATCCCCTATTACATGAATATGCGGGCGATGGACGATTATAATATGACGGTTATAAGTTCGTTCGGGGCTGTGACAACTGCCGATGAAAGCCGTATGAGAACGTTGGTACCGCAAATCCGGTTGGGAAGTCCGGAACTGGATAATTTTAAGTATAACGGGCAGGGAAGTGTTGTCGGACCTAACGCTCAAGGAGTGCGGGGAGTCGTTTTACCTCTGGATAATGATGCCCCGGATGCTATCCGGGAAGCCATCTGGCGGGAAACTTTACGACGTTACGAGTATGCCCGTAACGTATACGACCAAACAAAGACCCGGGCAGCGGTGAGCGTGGAGGATGAAGATAAAGCACCGTGCTTTTCGGAGGCTCCGGTGGAACATTATTACGAGCCCCCCGTGGTTGTCAGTAACCGCAATACGGCGATGTTACAATCTTGGGAGCAACGGATGAACGAGGTTTCTGCCGTGTTCAAGAGTTGTCCGGAATTGCGTCAAGGATCAGCCAGTTTTAGTTATCAAGTGTTACGGACCTATTTTGTGAATAGCGAGGGGAGCGTGGTGGTGCAGAATCGTGTGTCTACCCGGATAATGTTAACGGCATCTTTGAAAGCGGCTGATGGGATGGATTTGCCGTTGAATATAAGTTATTTCGCTTACAAGCCGGAGGATTTACCGGATAATGGCCGGATCATTGCGGACGTGCAAGACATGATTGAACGTTTATTGGCTTTACGGGATGCTCCGGTGGCCGATCCCTACACTGGTCCAGCAATTCTTTCGGGACCTGCGAGTGGTGTGTTTTTTCACGAAATTTTCGGTCATCGTTTGGAGGGCCACCGTTTAAAATCAGGCGGTCAGACCTTCAAAAAAATGGTAGGGGAACAGGTTTTGCCCGAGGAGTTTCAAGTATATTGCGATCCGTTGCAAAAGCGTTATGCCAACACGGATTTGTACGGTCACTATGTGTATGATGACGAGGGCGTGAAAGCGCGTCGGGTGGATAACGTGGTGAATGGCGTGTTGAAAGAGTTCCTTATGAGCCGGGTTCCGTTGGACGGTTTCCCCGTGAGTAACGGTCACGGGCGTACTTCCGGAGGGGGTGATCCCGTGTCCCGGCAATCCAACTTGATTATCGAAACCAATCGTCCCTACACGGAAGATGAATTGCGTGCCATGCTGGTGGAAGAAGCCAAGAAACAAGGAAGAGAATACGGTTATTACTTTCGCTCGGTAACAAGCGGTTTCACCTACACGGGCGAGGGAGGAAGTTTGAACTCGTTTAACGTGACTCCCTTGGAAGTGTACCGGGTGTTCGTGGACGGTCGTCCGGACCAATTGGTGCGGGGTGTGGATTTGATTGGAACGCCGTTGTCAATGTTTTCCAATATTACAGCAGCCGGTGACGAGCCGAGCGTGTTTACGGGATCTTGTGGCGCGGAATCGGGTTGGGTGCCTGTAACGGCGATATCCCCCACGATATTCGTGAGCCAGATAGAGACTCAGCGGCGGGAACAAGCCCGGGATATTCCCCCGGTTTTACCTTCACCGAAACCGGAAAATAAAATTGTCAGGGACACGGATGAAACTATTTTTGCGGCTATGCGTGCCGAGTTGGACCGTAATAATGCTGCTTTGATGTTACCGAATAGTCCCAAGCCTTACTATATCTCGTACACGGTAGCCCGTTTCCGATATTTCTCGGTAGCCGGTTCGTTGGGAGGTATCCTGTTTTCGAGAGTTTCACCGTGGCAAATGAACGGGGGAGCGCGGATGATGCTAGGGGATTATCAACGTAATAATGATGTGCAGTATTCCGAACAGGTTGTTCCGGTCAAGTTACCGGCTGAGGTGGATTATGACGTGATTCGTCGCGGGTTTTGGGAATCGTCGGATATGATGTACAAATATTCGTTGGGGATGATGGCGCAGAAAGCGAATTTCTTGCAACAGAATCCGCAATCGCCCGAGATGGCTGCTTTGCCGGAAATGCAGCAACTACCAGCCGTTACCCGTATACAAGAACGGACAATGAAGTTCGAGATTGATCAGGCGGTTTTGGAACGGTTGGTAGCCGAAGCTTCGGCGGTATTTAAAGAGTATAAAGATATTTATAACTCCAGCGTGGCGATTAGTGGAACAGAAATAGACCTTTATCGGTTAACCTCGGAAGGCGTGCAATTAAAGGAGCCGGGCGGACAGGTGACTTTGTCGATTATTGCGGAGGCCCGTGCTGATGACGGCTCGACTGTCGGCGATTCTTTCTCGCTCTCGTTATTGAACCCGGTAGAAATTCTCTCTATTGAAAAAATGAAAGAACGGGTGAAAGCCTTTGCCGAAAGTTTGATGCAATTAAAGTCAGCTCCTCCGGTGGAAGAATATTACAACGGGCCGATTATGTTTGAGGGAGGAGCCGTGGCAACGATTTTGTCCGGTAATCTTCTGTATCGCGGAGGACTGATTGCGAACCGTTCGCTTGGTCCGTCTCGTGGTGGTTTGGAAGATCAGTTCGGTGGAAAGATTATAGATAGTCGATTGACTATTAAGAATTACACGACAATGAAAGAGTATAACGGAACCCCGTTATACGGGTATTACGAGATGGACGGGGATGGTGTTACTCCGGCAGCAGAGATGACGTTGGTTGAGAAAGGTGTATTTAAAAAGATGCTGAACGGACGGATTCCTGCGTTGAAAGCCCCGGAATCGACAGGCAGTGCTCGCTTTATGTTTTCTCCGCAAAGTCCAACCATTGCGGTTGGCGTCGGGACGATTCATGTACAGGTGGATAAGGGGGATTCCCATGCGAAGATGAAGAAGATACTTATTAAAGCGGCAAAGGATGCCGGACAATCGTGTGCTTATATTGCGAGAGGAATTGCCGGGTCAGTTCCCGTGGTCTACCGCGTTGACCTTAAGGACGGAAAAGAAACCCGTGTCCGCACAGCCGGATTCCGTATGCCCGATTTAACGAAGTTACAGAAGATTGTGGCGATATCTTCGAAAGAAGAGGTGATGAATTTTATTCCGAATTACTATCCCGCCTCAATGATCTATCCCGCCGGAATGATTGTGGATGGTTTGGTTATCGAGAAAACTAGTCTGAAAACAGAGAAAGAACCGGCGTTGAAAGTACCGAGACAACGGGAGGAGTGAGTTTTAAATTTTAGATTTTAAATTTTGGATTAAAAATGACAAGATGAAGAAGATTTTAATTACGATATGCACGTTGTTTGCTTGTGTCATGTTATCCGTGGCACAAGGCGATAGTTACAGAATTACGGGCCAGGTGGGTAACTCCGTCAACGGGAAATTACTGTTGGTGGCTCTCACGGAAAAGGGCTTGATTGATATCGGAGAGGCGGTCATCACGAATGGAACTTTCGAGTTCACGGGCCGGATGTCGGAAACGACGTTGGCTTACTTGATGCCGGTCCAGAGAAATGCGGCATTGGCAACCATTATGCTGGAGAATGCGAATTACACGATTACTGCGGGTACAAATGAATTGCTCGTGGAAGGCGGTGGGGAGGCTCAAAGAATATTGAAGGAGTTCAACGATTTGGAAAAATATCTGATACAAAGCGGACAACAATTGCAAGCACAAGCTAAGGCGAATCCTACACAAGCACAAAAACTGCGGGAAAATTTCAAAAAGATAATAACTCAAGTGGAGACTGAAGAATTGGCATTGTTGAACAAGTATAGCGATACATACGTGGCCGCTTATGTTGTGTATGCCAAATTGTCACAATCCTTTGATGAAACGAAGTTGGAAGAACGCTATAATATCTTGGGAGAAAAGGCTAAAGCTACCATTTATGGCAAACAAATCGCTGCCGAACTGAAAAAGATTCAAAAATTAGCGATAGGAGCCATTGCTCCCGACTTTACGGCCCCGTTATCCGATGGTGGTGTACTTTCTCTGCACGAGACAAAGGCTAAAGTAAAAGTTGTTGATTTCTGGGCATCTTGGTGTCAACCTTGCCGAGCAGAGAATGTGAACCTGATAAAGATTTACAAACGCTTCCGCCCGAAGGGGTTGGAAATCATCAGCGTTTCACTCGATGACAACAAACACGCTTGGTTGGCTGCCATCGGGCAGGACGGTTGCAATTGGAAGTGTGTGTCTGATTTGAAAGGACAAAAATCAGAAATCGCCGCTGAATACCAAGTGAAAGGCATCCCTTGTACCTTTATCCTCGACGAGGAAAACCGCATCGTGGCTAAAAATCTCCGGGGTAGAGAACTAGAGAAAAAGATTGAGGAGATGTTGAAAAAGAAGAAGGATAAGGAGTAGATAAAACTCCTTCCCGGTTCTCCCCTAGGGCATGTTAGATGTAGAGATTTTAGATTTAACGATTCTTTCACTCATGGTCCTTTGTCATTTTGAATCCTAAATTCTAAATGTCCTTTGGGGAGAACTAAATTACTTTAAAACAACTTCTAAATCAAGATTATGAACAGGAGATTTAAATTAATTTTTGGGAGTGTCGCCTTTTTTGTAGGTGTGTTGTTAATGGTTTTCAGTCTATCGCATTTTATTTCAACACTGCTGATGCTTATCGGTGTGATTTTTATCCTTAACGTGTTGATTGAAAGAAAGAGTGTGTTTTTGGTGGTATCTATCATATTGACGCTACTGACGGTCTTCGTGTATGTTAATATATACGGTTTTAGGGGTATCGAACGTGTCGAACAGCGAGTAAACAAAATAGAGTGTATTGAAAATGAATAGTTAATAAACAAAATTCAATTTGCTCATTTTGTACACTAAAGTAATGTTTAACGATTATACATTTATTGCCTATGGAATGATAAAAATAACTATATACCAAATAGATATGAATCATTAGTGACTAATGCCTAATTTCGAATATTATGGGGGAAAAACTACTGTTATTTTTGGTGATAAGTACGCTGATCAGCCAATCGTCATGCGTTTCGGTGCATAAAAAATTGGCGAAACAGGAGAGGATAGATGCGATTTATGCGAAAATAGATAGTCGGGAGTATCGGATTGATATATACCCTCCATATAGGGTTGAAACGGATGGTCCCGTCATATATGTTCCGGAATATTTCCAAGTAAGTGGAGATTCTTTAATCTCTTGTATGCTCCAGGATAATCCTTTTTCGGGTTCGTTTCCTCCTAAAGGTTACGCGGAACAGATGAAAAGTTCGAAATATAAAATTTTTGATTATAAGCAAATCGTAACTCGTAGTGGTCGGCGGATTGTGAGTTTCTGGGTCAAAATAAAATATGTATGGGATGATATCTATTTCTTGACAAGATACGAAGATCAGTTTGTTCCTATTTATTACAAGCTTGAATTCGGGAAAACACTCAAGGTGCGAGTTCTTCAAAATGAATATCCGATGTCTGGAGTATTGTCGTTGTGAATGTGGTAGCGAAAAATTTGGTATTAACCAATAATTTATGGATTATGAAAAAAATAATTTTAACCTTATTTATATGCTTATCTTGCATCATAGTAGCAAACGCTAGATTGTACCCACATGTCGTGGATACTTTGCTAAAGAGAGTAGTTAACGGCTTGGAAGTGATTCCGGTAAGAACAACCTATTATGATTCGGGAGAGATATATTGGGATTTGAGAGTCTCTGATTTTGAGAAATGTTTTCAGCGGTTCGAGAGTAAATGTCCGGGAGAAATTAATTACAAATTGAACTCTGATGAAGTGAACCAAGCTATTTATGATTGGCAGGATAAACTTTGGGAAATATATCCTCCGGAAATAAAAGCTTTAAAAGACTTTGATCTGGTACTTTTTATTGATAAAAATGGACGTGTTTTTGCAGTGGAGTTTTCTATGCCCGATGAAGCGTTTCAGAAACTGGAAGAACTCCCGGAGAATACGTTGAAAAACTTTTACCAAAATTTGATAAAAAAGAAGTGTAAAGCTTTTAAAGAAATAGATTTCCATGTTTTGGATTCTAATAATGATTTCGATAGACCGGAATATACAACCATCTGGTTGAGAAAGGTTGGTTATGACATATTCGGTACATTTAACCCGTTGAATTTACCGAGAGAAGAGTTCAGAAGATTGATCGAAGAGGAAGAGGCAAGAATGAAAAGCCAGCAGAAAGAACAATAAGTCTTCTTCCTTGTGAATACCCTTATTCCTTCATAATTACTATGATGAGAAGTAATTATGAAGAATAAGTAGGCGAAAGATACATATAAAATGAGGATCGTTTCAGGGTTTGTCAAAAAGCGGTCCTCTTTTTAAATTTTTTGCCTGCTTGCAGAGAATGTTTGGCCTTTTGTTTTCCGGTTTTGTTTGCAAATATCAATAATCACTACAACCGCCGGGGCTGATTTTACGAGGTGTAAAATCAATAATCTATGGAAAACAAAAAGACCAATACTTTGATACATTTGAACGGCCTCCGTTATGGTGAGGGACATATATTTCTTTGGTGGGAGAATTATTGGCGGCGGCTTTTGTACGTTGACATTCTTTACATTGAGGGATCGGGCAGTTATTGTGAATTTCACGCGATCGACGGGAGTCGGATGACGATTTCTTATCGTTTGGGGGTGATGAAACACTCGTTACCGGACGACACGTTTATCCGGATACACCAGAGTTTCATCTTGAACTGGCGTTACATCGATACATTTGTGGGCAATAGCGTGAAAATCGGTGACCGATGGTTTCCGGTAGGTCGGACTTATCGTCCCCACCTGCTGCAAGTGTTGCATTTCCCGAAACTTCCCCTGCAAAATAGTAAACAAGAGTTATAATTATCATCTTTAATCACCAATCCGCCTGGAGAATCGGCCATCGGCGGCTTTTCCTGGGTGTTGGTATGTAATATGTCAATCACGGCTATAAGAGGGTAATAGATTTTTTTAGTCGCCAGAAACATGAAAAAAATGGGAGTTCCCTTAGATATGATAGTTTTAAACACAAGGCTAACAGGGGAAGAGATAGAACGGTTGTAACTTCAACGTGTAGAGAGATTGTGATCGCTAATTTTCTCATGCCATGTTTCAAAAATTCTCTCTCGGCTTTTATTTCTAGCGGAATGATATGTTGTTGATCTTGTAAAATATAATCGATTTTGGCATGACTGTTTTTACTTTCTTGTAACCAGTAGTTCAGTTGACGTTTGTAATTTTTTTATTCCTCAAGTTAATTTGCATTGAATCCAAGGTTGTCGATACTTGTTGTATTTATTATACTAAATACCCGAACATCTTTCGTTGCGTGCAGGGTGTTCTTAGGGATTAAACACGTATCACTTTCGAATCAAAGACGTTTCAAAGACGTTCAGAAGTGTCTTTGATTCGGGAGAGAAAGGCTGTTGTTGCCTGTTTGTTGGAGATGCTTGTTGGTGATTCTTCGTTTTATTACATGAATTGTTTTGGGGACTTTTGTTGGAGCGGGTCCCTGTTTTTATGAATGAGAGAAATGTGGGACTTATCCTGAATATGTAGTGAAAAATGTCGTTTGTGAAAAGATTCGGTCGTTTGTGAATTAGAATTTTATACGGGGAATGCATGCCCTACCTTTGCTTCAGAAAACAAAGAAAATTTTAAATATAAACGAGCGATGGCAATAGTAGACGAAAATATTCGAGGAAAGATCGGGAATTCGGTTTTCTACCGGGTCGGGGTTGTAACACGGGTGAGGAGTGCGGCAACGAGTTACACGGATGCGAATACGACAAAACAACAGGAAAGCCGTTCCCGTTTGAGGGTGGCGATACGTTTTTACCGACGTTTGGTGGAGATCGGGTTACAGGAGGCGTGGTATCTGGCGGCTAAAGGAACCGGAAAAAGTGGGTACAATTTCTTTTTGAAATTAAACATGATGGTTTTTAAGCCTAACGGGAAGATTGGAGATTTTGCCCGATTGCAGTTGACGATTGGAATGTTGCAGAAGGTAAATCATCTCATGGCACGTGTTGACGGGGAAGATACGGTTTCCTTGTCATGGGAGAAGGCAGAGTATCTTCCTTCAGCGGGGGCAGGGGATGAGTTGGTGGTTGTCGTGCTTTATGCCGATCGTTCGTTTTCTCCGGAATTTGTTAAGACTAACGGGGAGACAAGAGGTGACGAGGAAGCCACTTTTCGTTTACAACGTAAACGGGGGACGGCGGCTCACTTGTACTGTTTCTTCCGGGGAAAGAACGGGGAAGCGTATTCTCCGAGCCAATATCTTGGGGTTTCATGATTTTAGATTTACGATTGGGTGATTAAGGTATTTCCGAATAGAAGATTACTTTATAAACCTTATAGATTAATAGAAGACGAGGCGTTTAATTGTTCCTGACGTGTCGTTACGGGGGAGACTTGGGTGAGGGTAAAAGGGAACAGGTAATTTTAATACAGAGAAATATGGCAAAAAGAGAGACAAGTAAAAGAGAAGAAATGACAGAGGTGAAGAATTGTATCGTTACGGCTTTACGGCTTTGGAAGGAGTGAAAGGTGTGGTCGGGGCGGTTGGCAAGGTGATTGACCGCCTGACACTCCCGGCGAGGGAGAAGCGGCAATTGGAAGCGGAATTATTGGAATTGCTGGTTGAACACGAGAAGGAGATGGCCCGATCCCGCTCGACAGTGGTGGTGGAAGAGGCCCGGGGAAACTGGTTGCAGCGATCATGGAGGCCGTTGGTGATGTTGGTGTTTGCGTTGATCGTTCTCGTGGGAACGTTCACGACGTTGCCTATCCTTTCCGATACTTCTCGTTTTTGGGATTTATTGGAAATCGGCTTGGGTGGTTACGTGGTCGGACGGGGTGGAGAAAAAATGGCCGCAGCCATTTTTAGGTTAAAAGCTAAAAAGTAAAAGTTAAAAACTTGGTTAACTAAATTTTTTATTTATGGCATTTTCAATTTTCAATTCTTCATTTTCAATCGTGAACCATCGCTTGATGGGAGACAGGGTGGTTCACTTGGTGAGCGCAAAGAATACCCGGCGTTTGGAGGGGCCGGACATGATCGTGTTACATTACACGGCGGGAACGAGTGCTGAAAGTTCTGCACTTTTCCTGACTCGTCCTGACGTGTCGGCTTCGGCTCATCTGGTGATTGGGCGGGATGGGGAGGTGTTTCAACTGGTGCCTTTCAACATTGAGGCATGGCACGCTGGGAAAAGTTGGTATGCCGGACGTGGCGGGTTGAATCATTATTCGATCGGAATAGAGCTGGATAACTTGGGGAAACTCCGCTTCTCGGGTGATTTGTTTATCGCGGAGTGTGGGCGTGTGGTGCCGCTTGATGAGGTTTACACGGATTGTTCCGGTGATAGCCCGACATACTGGCATCGCTACACGGCAAGACAGATCCGGGTGTTACGGGAAATCTGTACTCTACTGGAAGAGAACTACCCGATTCGTGACGTGGTGGGACACTCGCTAATCACGCCGAGAAAGATCGATCCGGGCCCGGCGTTGGAATTCGCATTTAGCGAATTTCAAGATAAAAATTAAAAGTTAGAAACTAAAAATATACCTTCTTGGGGCAGGGCCCGCCCCGGGAGTGTAGAGTTCATTTTCAATTCTTAATTTCAATTTTAAAATTATGGCAGAATTTAATTCGTATTTATTAGGAAAAGCAAGGAAATCAGTAGGTAACATCACATTGTGTTACACGAGAGGGAAAAACATTGCCAAGGCGAAGGTATTTTCTCGAAAGGATAACCCGACGCCGGAGGTACTGGCACAGCGGGCAAGGATGAAAGCGTTAGTGCAATTATCCCGACAGTTGTTGCCGGTGATCCGGAAAGGTTTTGTCGGAATCGGCAAAGGCTCGGCGGCAAACGCTTTCACCTCGGTGAATATGTCTCGGGTTTCGGTGGACGAGCGGAATGTGGCAACCGTGGATTTTGACCGCTTACTTTGTGCTTCTGGAATGTTGTATCCACCGAAGGTGGAAGTGACTTACTCGGAAGAGAACAAGATGTATTCTTTCGTGCAAGAAATGCAGGACGAGGAGAACGGCTACGCTTTCAATGATGACGTGGTGTACGCCATGTTATACGAAACGGTACTTGGTCGTGCCCGTTTGGTAACGTTACGAGCTCGTGGCGAGAACGGTAACACTACTTATGCTCTCCCAGAGGAGTGGAGTAACGAGAATGTGAAACTATATTGTTTTGCCACGTTGAAGAACGGGAAGGGAGCTTCGGATAGCCAAGTGATGACGTTGTAAGCTGTGATTTGCGATTTTGAATTCGAGGATTCAAGAGTTTCAATGATCGAGTGATTTTAACGAGGATGAAGTTTCATGTTTCCGGTATGGAATTCCTGCCGGAGGCATGAGACTCATCGTTATCGCAGATGGCGGATAACTTGTTGACGGGAGTTTTTTTAGTATTATTGGTGGAGTGATCAGTTCCCTTGCCGTGACTTGGGTGAAGCGATGGTAGGAGAGAAGGAGATAAGATGCTTGGGGGTAAAATTCGTTTTAAAACCTAAACGAGTTAAAATTTAACATTGTTAAATGTAATTTTTCCCCATTTTTTGAAGTAAAAATGGATAGGTAAACATGATATATATAAAAGTGGATAAAAATTACGAAAAGATATGATAAGGAAGAACAAAATAAACATAGAAAGCGAAGATTGGGAAATGGCTGAAAGGGCGATAAAGCAGTCGGGGACGGTGAAAGAGAAGCTTACTAGCCAAGAGATTGGGAAAGAAACATTTTCGGGTAAAGTTGAAGAGTGGGTTGAGGCAGTTCATGGGGTTTCGAAAATAGATAAGAAAAAAGCAGTTGAAAAGATGTTGGCCGAGTTAAAGAAGCGAGATCGGAAAAAGAGGGCGGTTCGTGTGTGGTGGACAGCGGGAGGATCGGTGGCTGCGGCAATACTTGTGTTCTTTACCTTGACACAGTGGTTACAATGGGGAAAAGAGACATCGGACGAGGAGAAGATTACGACTGTCGCTTTGACCGAGATAAAGGTACCGACTTTGATCACGATGGAGAGAGAACATGGTGTATTATCTCAAGAAATATTAGATCTGAAGAAAGCAAAAGAGGGATACCGTGTAAAGGGATCGGGAAAAAAGGAAGAAACGGATGTTGATACGAGTGAGCCGATTCGTTATAATCGAGTTGTAATTCCCGCGGGTTTCACTTATAAAGTAAGACTTGCCGATGGGTCTGTCGTGACGTTAAATGCTGGTAGTGAACTGAAGTTCCCGGAGGAGTTTCGAGATTCATTACGTGAGGTGGAGTTTACGGGAGAGGCATATTTTGAGGTGGAGAAATCAGATAAGCCTTTTATCGTGAAGGCCGGAGATTCACGAGTACAGGTTTATGGGACACGTTTCAATTTATTTTATAGTGAGAAACTTGCTTTGGCCGAGGCTGTTTTGGTTGAAGGAAGTATAGGTATGACGGCGAATGGTAAAGAAACTAAGATTATTCCCCATCAACGGGTATGGTATTCCATGAAGGATTCATTGATGCGTACTGAAAATGTCGATCCGGCAGATTACTTGACTTGGTTGGGTAATAGTTTTAAATATAATAGGACCAGATTGGATAAAATTGTTTTTGATATAGCTCAATGGTACGGGGTAGAAATCAAGATTGCTCCGGGCTTGGAGAAACAGGCATATAGCTTGGAGTTTGATCGATCAGCCACTATTGATTGGGT
The DNA here is from genome assembly GCA_019423345.1 of Butyricimonas sp. Classification (GTDB taxonomy): domain Bacteria; phylum Bacteroidota; class Bacteroidia; order Bacteroidales; family Marinifilaceae; genus Butyricimonas. Next base: position 69,041 of record JAHZBN010000007.1, read on the forward strand.
GGTGCGTGCTTTAGGACTGATTATTGACAAACCGATTAAAACAGAGGGAGGTGCATATTATATAGAGTAAATTCACATTTACCTAAAAAAGAGAACCTTCTCAGAGAAGATTCCCTTTTGAAACATAACTCAAAGGTTCGATTTCTCAGGTCTGACACCTTTGGTGGATGTTCATCATTACAACGTAAGTAAAACGTTACATTTAATTTCTCACAAATTTATGAAAAAGAAAGTGGAAATCATTAAAACAAGGGCAAATAAAATTGCCGTCGGTATATTTTTGTTGTTTATTTCGACGTTGTATTGCCCCAAACAACTTTTTGCTTCTGAATTTATAGAAGTACAACAACAGCAAGATCAAAAGAAGGTTACTTTAAATATGAAAGACAGGACGCTAGTAAATATCCTGTCGGAAATTAAAAGACAAACGGGTTTGGCTTATGGTTTTCGCGATAATCGGGATGCGACTTCGAATGAACGTTTCTCGATTCAAGTGAAAGAAGTAAGTGTCGATTCCGCTTTGAGCGTGTTGTTGAAAGAATCAAAATATTCTTATCAGATCGTGGGTGATTTAATCTTGATCAGTACTAAAAAAGATACAACAACCGAAGACCAGAAGAATTTGATCATGGTAAAGGGAACGATTGTTGACGAGAATGGGAATCCGATTCCCGGGGCAACAATTCTTGTTCACGGGACGTCCCGGGGTATAGCTTCGGATATGGAAGGACGGTATTCCATCGAGGCAAAACCAGATGACGTGTTGAAAATTACCTTTGTCGGTTATAAAGATGAAGTGATTCCGATCAAAGGGAAAACTAAAATCGATGTTCGTTTGAACCCGACGGTTGAAAATATTGAGGAGGTTGCCGTGGTGGCTTTCGGTACGCAGAAAAAGGAAAGTGTGGTTTCAGCTATTACGACGGTAGACGCTTCCATGTTAAAGTCTTCCAATAGTGATTTGACTTCCCAGTTTGCGGGGAAAATTGCCGGTATGATCGGGTGGCAGCAGGGAGGTATTCCCGGAGCCTTGACAGAAGAAGAGATGAATACTAAATTTTACATTCGTGGTATCACGTCTTTCCAATCCGGGGCAAATATTGATCCTTTGATCTTGTTGGATGGGGTGGAGGCTTCTAAGTTGGATTTGGCTCGTATTGATCCGGAGGATATCGAAACATTCAGTGTGATGAAAGATGCTTCTGCCACGGCGATGTATGGAGCCAGAGGAGCGAATGGAGTGATTATCGTGACGACCAAGAAGGGACAGGAGGGTTCGGTTTATACTTCTGTTCGTTATGAGGCGATAGCGACTATGCCGACGGATGAGATTGATGTTGTGGATCCCGTCACGTGGATGGAGATGTATAATCAAGCTCTTTTAAGCCGGGATCCTAATGCTACTCCTAAATACTCGGCCGAACGAATTGCCAGAACAGGAAGTAAGAAATATCCTGATTTCGTTTATCCGGCAAATGATTGGTATAATGTCTTGTTCAAGAATTTCTCGATAAACCATCATATGGGAATCAATATCCGGGGTGGGTCGAAAGTGATTCAATATTATGCTTCCGTTAATCATAACCGGGATCAAGGTATGTTGAAGACAGACCGATTGAATCAATTTAAGGTGAATATTAATAATAATAATACTTCTTTTCGTTTGAATTTGAATATCGATTTGAGTAAAGGTATTAAATTGGTTGTAAATTCTTTTACCACTCTCGATTCTTATCATGGTCCCCTGGAGGATGTAAGAACTGCTTATTCTTTGGCTTTTTACGCTAATCCGGTGGATTTTGCCCCGACTTACCCGGCAGATGACACCTATAATTGGCCGCATTTACGTTTTGGAAAGTCTCGTGATAGTGATAATCCTTATGCCTTGATTCAACGGGGATACGTGGATCGGAGTCGTTTCTCGACAATAAATCGGTTGGAATACATCCAGAATCTTTCTTTTCTGTTGAAAGGGCTTGAATTCCGGGGGGATGTTTCTTTTAGTCAAGCGGGTTATTATTCCAATCCGTACATGACAACACCTTTCTATTACAGCTTGTTGGATTATGATCATGTTACCGGTAAACACACGTTAGAAGCATTAAATCCAGATGAAGGGAAAAGAACTTTATTGAAGGGAAGTGGAACGACAACTGGATCGAATCAGTTGGCATATAATATTAAGATTTTGCACACGGCTGCTTGGAAAGATCACACGACTTCTTATCTGGCCGTGTTGTCCGGACAGGAGTCTTTACAGTCAACTCCCAATAGCGTGTTAGACGGTATTCGTCGGCGTAACCTGGGATTGTCGATGCGTCTTTCATACGGTTATAAAGAGCGTTATTATCTTGAAGGCAGTTTCGGTTATAATGGTTCTGAACGTTTTGCAAAGGATCATCGGATGGGATTTTTCCCGTCGGTAGGAGGTGCTTGGGTGGTTTCCAAAGAACCGTTTTTATTAGGTTCCTCGAAGTGGTTATCATTCTTGAAATTAAGATTATCCTACGGGAAGGTCGGGAATGATGGTATCATTGATACTCCGCGTTTTGTTCATCTTCCGAGTATTGGGCAGGATCAACCGTCTGGCTCGTTCCGTCCGGGATTGGGACAGATTTCAAGGTATAGAATCACGGGTTACCAGAATAATGATGTAACTTGGGAGATTGCAGAACAGGCGAATTTGGGGCTTGAGACCAAGTTTTTTAATGGATTGTTTGAGGCTACGGTAGATATATATCAGCAGGTTCGTCATAACGTGCTGGCCAATCGTACTGTTATTCCGGAGGCTATGGGATTGGGTTTGCAACCATTGGATAATATTGGTAAGGTAAGGTCTCGCGGGCTTGATTTTGCCGGTAAGATTCAACACGCGTTTAACTCGGATCTTTGGGTGATTTTGAATGGGACATTTACTTACAGTAAAGCAACTTATCTGAAAATCGAGGAAGCTGCCGATAAACCGGAATGGCAATGGAAAAAAGGACACGATATTTCACAACAGGTCGGTTATATCGCGGAAGGTTTGTTCCGAGACCAGATGGAAATTGATAATTCTCCCGTGCAGGGAGGGGATTTAATGCCGGGAGATATTCGTTATCGAGACATAAATGATGATGGCGTGATAGATGTGAAGGATGCCGTGCATATCGGTTTCCCGACGACTCCACGTATCATTTATGGATTTAATGGTTTTATTAATTATAAAGGATTAGAGTTCAGTTTTGCATTCCAGGGATCCGGACAACGGGGATTCTTTATTAATCCGGCAGCAATTTCTCCTTTTTATGGGAATCATGCTTTGCTTACGGCGATTTATAAGGATCACTGGTCTGTGGATAATCAGGCGGAAAGACCGTTATGGCCCCGATTGTCAACAAAAAGTATCACGGCTCACAATCCACAGGAAGATTATACAACAGATAAAGAAACTCGAATGAGTACCTATTTTTTGAAAGAGTGTCGTTTCTTGCGTTGTACTTCGTTGGAATTAGGATATAATCTTCCCAAAAAGTGGTCACGTAAACTGGCATTGAAAAACTTAAAGGTGTACGTGCGTGCCAATAACCCGTTCCTGATTTCGAATTTTGATCTTTGGGATGTGGAGTTAGGGGGAAATGGATTTAATTATCCGATACAAAAAACCTATTCGGTTGGTTTAAATGTAAACTTTTAATGTATCATGATTATGAGAAAATATTTTATATCTGTTATTATAATTGTTGCATTGTCTTTTATGGCTTGTGGCGATTATCTGGATCAGGTGCCGGAAAAGGATGTGGAGACATTTGAATCCATTTTCGAACGTAGAGCGAGTGCTGATATTTGGTTAACGCAAGCTACGGAGTTTATGGCTGGTGTTTCTTTTTCGGGGTTTGGTAGTAATGCGGGAGTTGTGGGGGCGGATGAGTTTGTTACCGGAAATTATATTCGCGATAACAATACGGCTAAATTATTTAATATTGCGGACGGTCTGCAAATGAGTCAGGATCCGTTAGGTAATATCTGGACAACAACTTATTATTCGATTCGGATGTTGAACACGTTTATTTCTAATATTGATAACGTGTACGATTTGACGGCAGCAGAGAAGAGAAATTGGAAAGCCGAGGCAATTGCAGTGAAAGCTTTTTATTATTTTGAATTGGTGAGACGTTACGGACCCATTGTATTAGTGCCGAAAAATATTGATGTGAATGCAGATTTGGCAGAAATGCAGATTCCTCGTTCACATGTGGATACTTGTTTTAACGAGATTGTTCGTTTGTTGGATGAAGCGATTCCGGATTTGTTATATGGTAAAGAAAGGTTGATTTCTCATAAACTCTTCTTGAGTAAGGAAGGAGCGATGGCATTGAAAGCTCGCGTGTTACTTTATCAAGCATCCCCTCTTTTCAACGGGAATGAGTATTACGTGAATTTTAAGGGGAAAAAGGGAGAATCTTTGTTTAGTGCTGAATATGATCCTGAAAAATGGAAACGGGCAGCCGAAGCTGCAGATGCCGCTGTGGAGATGTGTGAAAGCCAGGGATATAAATTAAAGACAGGTGAAGGAAATAAGGCAACCAAGTTGTTAAATCAGATGCGAGATATTGAAATGTCAATTTGGGAACCGAATTACGAGGGAGAGGAGGCTATTTTCTTGACCGGAAATGCAAATATAATGAATTCTTATGTCATGTTTACATTACCTCTTTTCCCCGAAGGTCATTCTGATCGATATGCGCTGTTGACCGGGTGTGTGGCTCCGAGTATGAAGATGGTTGAAATGTTTTATACCAAAAATGGTCTTCCTTTGAACGTGGATAAGGAATGGGATTATGCAAATCGTTACAAATTGGGACGGGAAGTGAACAATGATTACCAGAATGTTGTGGCTTTGAACGAGGATGTTTTGAATCTTCATCTTAAACGGGAACCCCGTTTCTATGCCAATGTGGCAGCTGATCGCTGTTATTGGCAACGCGGTCCCGCCGCGAACAAAAATATGCTTGTGCAGGCTTATCGGGGAGAGGCATTTGGAATCCACGAATCTTTTCTGCTGTATTCTCAACCACAAAATTTGTGTGGCTATTACGTGAAGAAATTCTCTCGTTCGGAGGTACAGACTTATCAATATACGAGTAATACCGGTAGTTTGGGAGATTGTCGGTGGCCAATGATCCGTTTGGCAGAACTTTATTTGATTCAGGCTGAGGCGTGGAATGAGTATTTGAGCAAACCGGATGATAAGGTGTATGAACCTTTAAATAAAGTACGCAGGCGTGCCGGTATTCCCGACGTGGAAGTTGCTTGGAAAGAATTTTCTACTCAACCGCAAAAGATAGAGTCAAAAGAAGGAATGAGAGAGATTATTCAGCAGGAAAATTTTGTGGAATTTGCTTTTGAAGGTCATCGCTTTTGGGATTTGCGACGTTGGAAATTGGCTCACTTGGAGTTGAATGATAAAATTTTGGGATGGAATGTTTTGGGAGAGAATGCCCGTACGTTTTATAATAATTTCGAAGGACCGGTGGTTGTATGGGATAAGACGAAGTTCGTGGCTCCGCGAGATTATCTCTTCCCGATAAAGGCGGAAGAGGCTATGATTGCCGGGTATGTGCAGAATCCCGGATGGTAAACGAATTTTAGATTTACGATTTTGATTGTAGATTTTAATCTTTTAAAAATAGAATGATGAAAAATACAATTTTGATATTATTGTTGATATTCGGATTGTTTGCCTGTGAGGACAACGATTCCTACTTTGATGCTTCGATCCCCCAGGAAAATGTTCGGTTCAAGGCCATTCCGGGAGGGGCTGTTATGCATTACACCTTACCTGAAAATACGGATATTTTTGCCGTTAAGGCAGAGTATGAAGATTACAAGGGAAAGAAAATGATCAAGATTGCCTCTTATGCTTATGATTCACTCGTGCTTGACGGGTTTAATGAAGCTCGAAATAACGTGCCGGTGCGGGTGTCATTGTTGAATCAAAGTAACGAGGCATCGAAAGCGATGGAGTTTACTTTCAATACACAGGATTCTGGTCCGGTGGCTTTCTTTAACGATATAGAGGTGTTACCTTATTGGGATGGATTTCAGGTAAAATATAAGGTCCCCGGAGCTGCTACCGGACTTTGTAACGTGTTTTTTATCGGAACGAATCCCATGACTCGGGAGCTGGATACTCTTTTATTGGAAACTTTCGCTATTGAGGCCGGGGAGAATGTGAAATATTTTTCTTTAGCTCAAAAAAGGGACGTGAATACTGTTGTCGTGAAAACGGAAGATTTTAGGGGGAATGTGGCCATGCAGAAAGTATACGAGGGAGTTGCTTCATATAACGTGGGGAAATTGGATCCATCGAATTTCGAGTGGCTGGATCCGTTCTCTTTGTCCGTGGAGAACGATAATCAAGGATTTATGGTCGGTTGGAAGTATCTTTTTGATGGTGATGTAAAAGGTTCTCGGAAATTGGCTTTTCAAGAATCTTGGGGTACAGCAATGCCTCCGGCGAATATGTATTCTTTTGTAACTGTTCCCTACGCAGTGAATAAGCCGGATGCCCCGAAATATTTTATTTTGGATATCAAGGAACCCAAGCAAGTTTCTAGTATTAGGATGTATGGAATGTTAAATCTGAATAGCCTGACAAAACCCTCTGTTTTCGTAACGTGTTACGGTACGATGTTACCTAATGAGGTGACAATATATGCATCTAATAATAAAGATGATAATACTTCTTGGGTCAAGGTGGGTAATTTTTATCAGTCGTTGACAGCGGCGGTTCCATGGATACAACGTGCCGGTGATGTTGATGGTTCCACGAAAATAAAGACGACAAGTGAACTTGAAGCCGTGGAACCATGCTACCTTACGGTTAATTTTTCTGTTGATAATCCTCCTTACAGGTATTTCAAGGTTGAATTTAACAGTGTTTTTAAAGAGATACCGAATCAATATTATAAAAATACCACGGAACGGGTGACTTTGCATGAGGTTGAAGTATACGGGAAATAATAAATAGACGAATTATGAAGAGAATATATATAGTCATTGTTTTGACGGCAATATTTGCCGGAATCTTTGCCGGGTGTGAGGACCAGGAAGATACGTGGGATGATTATGCGGGTAATGGTCGGATTCGTTACACGGGAAAATGTACGGATGTTTCTTTGGAATTGGGATGGGAGAGTGTGGTTGTTTCTTGGAAAAATACGTTGGATCCGAATCGGGAAAATATCTTGATAGAGTGGGTTGGTGGAGAGCAGACCGGAGATTCGCTTTTGACGAAGGATATGGAAAGTTGCACGATTAAAAATTTAGGTAACGTGACATACACGTTTCGTGTGTATGCTATGGATAAAGAAGGGAGGCGTTCTTTGGGTGCCGAGGCTTATGGGCGGCCTTTTTCCATGGCACATGAAGCGTTGAATGGGTTTACCCCGGTTGTAACGAAATGTTTTCCTTTGGGAGGGGATAAACTGGTTCTCTATTTTGATCGCTGGCAAAATACTTTAGCGGAAGCAAGTCTTCGGTATTACAAAAAATCGAATCCGAACGAACTGATTACTTTGGAATTAACAGATACGGATAGTATCCTGAAACAAAGGTATTACGTGGTGGAGGATATTGATGTAAACAAGGATGTAGTAGTGGAACGGAAAGGTCAATTACAAGAACTTCCCGGTGTGGATATTGTTTTTACCCCCCTGCCGTTGGATGTACATCAGCGAATATTTAATAGTGATTTTGTTCGGGAGATTCAAACTCATTACTTTATTGAAGAACTGGATGAGAATTTTATTAACACGGTAGAGGTGTTAGAGTTTGATTATGATTTGTCTACATTGGAAGACTTGTTGTATTTCCCGAATTTGAAAAAAGTGATATTAGGAAAGAATCGATACTTGTATGAGGCATATAAAGATGCCGTTAAGCAGAGTGTGTTAGCGGACACGGCGGCTAGTCGATTCGCCTTAGAGGTACTCCATGAATTGCAAGGAGTGGAAGTGGAGAGATATAACAAGCATTATTTCCCGAATCCATTGTCAGTGCTGAAAGAACAAGGACATTCTAAGGTCCCTACTACATTAAATTATCTGACGGCCACGGGAATAACGGTTTCGCCTTCCGATCAAACCGGGTATAATGCTCATCCTGAATTTTTATTAGATAATAATCAAGCGACGATATGGAATCCTCAGCAGATAAATACTTTCCGACAACATGAATTGCTTATCGATTTAGGTAAAGTGGAGTCCGTGTCCGGCTTTAAAGTGGTGCAAGATGCCACGAACCCGATTAGTAGTCCATGGGACACGAAACATAATTTCCGTCCGAGCTTGCTAAAAGTGTTAGTGTCAAAAGATCTAGCATCTTGGGAAGGGGCTACTTTTGATGAGGATAATGAGATCGGGAATACGGCAGGAGAGATCACGTTACTTCGTATGAAACTGCCTAAAGAAATCAGGTATGTCAAAATAACCGTGAGTGATCAGGCTTATTACGCGAATTTTGGTGTGATCTTGGCTGATTTTGTCGCCTTTAGTGAATGATGATTAATGAGGTTATCATGAAAAGAATCATGTTATTTATTGCTTGCATGGCCCTTTTGGGGCTATGCAATGCTCAAAGAGGTTACCGGATTACGGGTAATTTGGGGCAACTACAGCAGGATACTTTTTATTTGGTCGTTCCCAATCTGAACGGGACTGTAAATGTGTTGGGCGTATCAATACTCAAGGAGGGGAATCTTGAGTTTGCAGGACAAGTTCCAGAACCCGTGATGGCAACGATCATGACATCTGATCGGCAGGGAATGATCCCGTTAATGTTGGAAAATACCGATTATTCTGTACAGATTGGAACAGAGTCTATTGAAGTGAAGGGTGGAGTAGAACAGGCTGTTTTTAATCAGTTTAATACCTTACAGAGGGAAGCTAAAAAGCAACAGCAAAAGTTACAATCTGATATGAAGACTGCCTATGAGGATGCAAACCAGATGCGGGTTCAGGCTCTTTCCGGACAGGCACAAAAGTTTATGCAGGATATGCAAAAACGTCAAACAGAGATCGTGAAAGAGAATGCGAATACCAGTACCGCCGCATATATCGTATTGACTTGTGGTTTACAGGCTCCTGTTGAACAGTTGCAGGAATTGTATAACTTATTGGGCGAACGAGCTAAGAATTCTGTGTATGGGAGAATTATTGCTGCCCAGTTGTCGGAACTCGGACGTGTGGCTGTTGATAAAGTGGCACCGGATTTTACGGTGAATAGTCCGGAAGGGAAACCGATTTCGTTGCATGGAATTAAAGCTAAGGCGAAGTTAGTGGACTTTTGGGCATCATGGTGCGGTCCCTGTCGGGCAGAAAATCCTAACGTGATCCGGTTGTACAAAAAGTATCGTGATAAAGGCCTGGAAGTGTTGGGGGTATCTTTGGATGACGACAAATCTAAGTGGGTGCAGGCGATCATGGAGGATGGGTTGCCTTGGTTGAACGGTTCCGATTTGAAAGGACAGGCATCGGAGGTGGCTCGAGTATATGGTGTACGGAGTATCCCTTTCACGTTATTATTGGACGAGAACAATCGAATTGTAGCTAAGAATCTTCGGGGGAAAGAGTTGGCGAAAAAGATAGAGGAACTACTAAAATCTAAATAATTGAAAATGTAAATTTCTAGTTATGAAAAGAATTATAATGCTGTTAGGTATCTGTTTTTGTATTTCCGGCGTGTATGCGCAAAAGTTTGAGGCAACCCCTCTTGATGAACAAGGGGACGTGTACGAGGTAAAAATCAGGCAGTTTAACAAGTTGTTCGGTAAATGGTTTACCGCAGAACGGGTTGCAGAACCAACAGATGGAGATGTGGCACAACGATCGGCATGGAGGGATTCGTGTGCGGTAAAATTGCTAACCCCGGAATTGAAAGAAATCTTAAAGGAGGCAGCAGATAAGGGTGGAGGTAGTTTCTGGATAGCCTTTTATTGCGATTCAGATGGAAAAATTCAGACGGTGACATTCACGATGTCATCATCCGTGTACGTGAATTTACCTAACAAAATACTACAAGAACTTTATCGGCGGGCAATGGATATCGTTATGAATCCGGGCTACTATAAATTCGACGGGGAACACGATTATGCGATTGATACAATAGAATTGATGCAACGAGTGTAAAATTTATGGTTAAGAAAGAGCGTTTGAAAAGAATTATATGGATTCTGTTGTTGGCAGTCTTTTTTATGTAAATTTTATGAGCGGGCTATTCTCCTAATGGTACCCCGTCTTTAATTTTTAGCTTGTGGCCGTTTGTATGGTATTAATTAAATAAAAGAGATATGAGGAAAATATTTTTTTTGGTGATTGTTTTGTTTGCGATGCAGCACCTTTCAGCCCAGAAATTTGTTTTGATGAAAGATACAGAGAGGATTGAAAGCAAAGATAGTTGTGTCTATCGAGTGGAAGGGTATGACCAATTGATCTCGAAAGAGAAATTCAGACATTATATTGTGATACGTTCGCGATCTTTGGAAAGTGCGTGGTTGGACTGGTTGAGTTGGTCGGTGCTTCCTCGAGAAATTCGTCCGTTTATCAAAAAGTGTGAACCCGGTCTAGCGCGTCCCATGTTTGGGCCTCGTCGGCTTTTTAATACTTATAGAGGTTTGATGTTAGAGTTTGTTCTTGATGGGCATGGAAATATTATAACCGTATTTTTTTATGTCAGTAAAGAAATACGTGATAAGATAACGGAAAAGCATCTGAAAAAGATGTATAATGCTATAATGAAACACAAAATGCCCTTGCCAGTAGTGGAGGAAATCTTGGCTTTAAAAAAGGAATTTTATAAATGGAATGATCTGTCACCGGATTCGACTCGCATACGGTGTCAGGTAGATATTGGCGAACAGATAGAATTTTTTGAAGAGTTGAAAAATTTCGATTGGCAGGAGTTGAAAGAGATATACAAAGAACGTGAGAAGAAGTGGAAAGAGTATCAAGAGAAGAAGTGGAAAGCACTAAAGGAAAGGGAGGGTTGTACTAATTGATTAATAGGTATTGAGTGAGTATACGATTGAATTGATGAAACGGGTATAAAACTTTATGGTTACGAAAGAGTGTTTGAAAAGGATTATATGGATTCTATTGTCAGCAGTCTTCTTGGTGGGATGTTACGATGACGGAAATTATATAACAGAAGAAGAAACGATTGAAAGCGAGAGCCTTTTCTATTACGAGTCGGAGGAAGTTTCGTTGAGTATGGTCTTGTCATTATTTGATATAATAAATAGTGATCCGGGCATACCGAAGGAGAATATCGTACGTATGTGTGAGAATATTTGCAATGCAGTTAATTTCGAATTTCCCCGGTTAAGAGATGTTATTCGCGCACTTGTGAATTTGAAAAACATAAGGATGAGGATAATTTTAGCTAAAACAGGGGAAATAAAAGAAGGATATGCAGATTGGGATGACAAGGTGATTAGGATAAAAGAAAAGTGGGTTTTGGGTGATCCTTCTATAATTATTCATGAAATGATACATCAGTTACAATTCAGTTTATGTGGCGGTTCGGCTTATATGCGATCGGATTTTGAACGTAATATTGAATTTGAAGCATACCTTATAATGGATATAAGTATGGCTGAAGCTTGGCTAAAACAGGGGATGATTCCTGATGCGAGTAAATTACATTTCCTGTATGGAGTGGATGATACGGTTCTCGTTATGGATTATATCAATTTTTTATGTAGGGTCTATGAACGGACCATTAGTAAGGAAGAGTTTGTATCAGAATTTAATCGTTTTGCTGAGAAATTTGAGGCTTACCTGGGGGCTGAATATTCTCCTAGTGGTACCCCGTCTTTAATTTTTAGCTTGTGGCCGTTTGTATGGTATTAATTAAATAAAAGAGATATGAGGAAAATATTTTTTTTGGTGATTGTTTTGTTTGCGATGCAGCACCTTTCAGCCCAGAAATTTGTTTTGATGAAAGATACAGAGAGGATTGAAAGCAAAGATAGTTGTGTCTATCGAGTGGAAGGGTATGACCAATTGATCTCGAAAGAGAAATTCAGACATCATATTGTGATACGTTCGCGATCTTTGGAGAGTGCGTGGTTGGATTGGTTGAGTTGGTCGGTTCTTCCTCGAGAAATTCGTCCGTTTATCAAAAAATGTAAGCCCGGTCTAGCGCGTCCAATGTTGGGAACTCGTCAGCTTTTTGATACTTATAGAGGTTTGATGTTAGAGTTTTTTCTTGATGGGCAAAGCAGGAGGTTTGGGCTATAATTGATTAACAGGTGCTGAGAGTGTGTTTGGGGATATGGTTACTATATTTAGAAAATCTAAATGCCCATGAGTGGTCAGAAATGAAAGAGAAATATAATAATAATTGTAAGGTGTTTGAAAAATAATGTTAAGTGGTAAAAATATGGGAAATAGGATGTCGGTAAAGAACTTAGGTTGGAGAAGTAAAAAATGTAATAAATCTGTATTGTCATTTTTAATAGTGGTTTTATGCCCTTTGTTACTTGAGGCTGCGTCTGCTACGAGGGATAGTGCTGTGATCTCCTCGATCTTGAATTACAGAGATTCTCATGGTGTACCTGTTGTCAGCGTGTCCATAAATGGTAGAGGATATTCTTTCCTGTTTGACACAGGGGCGGGAATGACCTGTATTTCGGATAAGGTGGTTAGCGAGGTGGGATTGTCTCTCCGTTTGACGAGTAACTATATCGTGGGGATGGATGGGAATGTGTCTTATGCCACGATTCCTTCGCTTGTTTTCGGTAGTGTGAAAGCGGATAGTCTTGAAGCCATTGTGTTGCCCGGGAATAATCTTAGTTTGAGGACACTCGGTATTGATGGGATTATCGGGGCTAACGCACTTACGGATTTTGTTGTGACGTTTGATGCTAAGTCGGGTACAATCACGCTTTTGCGTCATGTGCTTGACGAACAGGTGGATTGGATTCCGATGAAATTATGGGATGGACTTCCCCTGCTAACGCTTAAATTGCGTGGAAAGGAAGAGTTGTATGATGTCCCGGGAGTGTTTGATAGTGGAAGTAGTATGGGAGCTTTCGGCTTGCCTTCGGTGAAAGGTTTTGAGGAGTGGATTGCTGCCGGACTTATTGATAGCGTGGAAGAGGGGCAGGGGACCACCACGCTTATGCTTGGCGGTAGAGTGGGGATGGATAAATTATATCGAGGTAAATTGCAAGAATGTCATATCGGGAGTGGAGTTTTTTCCGGAATCCCGGTATACACGGGAGGAATCGACTATCTGTTACTTTGTTTCAAAATCACGGATCTCGGCAAGCTAACACTGGATTATCCGAACAAACGTTTCAGTTTTACTGCTTACGAGGATGCTACCGTTTGGGAAGGGGATCGACGTCCCGTGACCACGGCAGCGATTAACGGGGAACTCAAGATTACGGCCGTGTGGGGAAAGGAGGCCCTTGAAAAGCTTGCACCCGGTTACACGGTGATCGCTTTTGATGGCAAACCGACAAATAAAGTACCCATCGGGATTCCCAATATTGACCTGTTTATCGGGATGATTAAGGCCAAAACGGTGACGGTGCGAGATGCGGAGGGAAAGGAACAAGTATTACCTGCGACCTTATTTTTGACAGAATAAAAAAAGGTTCATTTGCGATTTTAGAAGGTATGTTTTTTATCCCTGTATGAGGTTGATTTTCACTCGCAAATGTATGACGTTGTTGTAAAATTTGAACGAGTTGATATTGAGTTTTGTATTTACATTATTACTTAATTTCCAGAGAAGGAGGAAATAATCAGAAATTTTTGTATAAATTCGCCTAAATAATCTTTTGGTTTATACATGGAAGTCTGCCGGAATGATGACGATCTAGGTTTTTTGTTAATGCGTTTTAATCAACGTGATACTTCTGCATTTGCAACGATTTATATGGATTTTTTTACAGAACTTCATGTTTATGCTAATCGCTTATACTGTAATACATCTGAATCGGCAGCAGATGCCGTACAAGAGGCATTTTGTTATTTGTGGGAACGGCATGATGTAATTTTTGATAGTTTGACGAAGATAAAAGCATTTTTATTTGTTGCAATAAAGAATCGGTATAAGAATCACGTGAATCATTTGGGTGTGAGGCAGAAATATAAAGATGCGATGGAACGGGAAACTTCTTTTGTAGAGGATGTTTTAGATAGTGAGCTGGCAACCTCTTTGTTAGAATATGTGGAGTATATTCCGGATCCAGAGGGGAAAGTAATGAAACTTTATTTGGCAGGGTTAGATGCAGAGGAAATAGCGGATCATATGAAATTGAGTATTCGGACTGTCTATAATGCGAAATCAAGAGCTGTCGGTATGTTGAAAAAGTTCTTTTCATTGGGGAATCGATAATGTTTTAAAGATGAAGGTATTTTATGTTACGTTGTATTTGTTATTCGTGTTGTCTTTGACAGCGAAAGCACAGGATTCGGTAAAGGTGGCTTTGGTACAGGCACATTTGGCATGGGGTGATGTGGATGCCAATTTGCGGGATTTTGATAAGCGTGTGCGTTCGTGTAAGGGATGTGACATGATCGTGTTCCCGGAGCTTTTCACTTCCGGGTGTGAAATGAAGAAGCGAGATAAAGAGGAAGCGGTATGTTCAAAAGATGGGGTGGCTTCTTATTATCCGTTAGTGATCAAACGGATGAGGAAATGGGCGAAACGTTCGGGGGCGTTGGTTGTCGGTTCTACGATTTATAAAGAGGAGGGGAAATATTATAACCGGTTATTGGCTGTTTATCCGGATGGGAAATACGAGTATTACGATAAACACAATTGTTTTAAAAAAGGTAGCTTCTCTCCCGGAGACCGTCATCTGGCGTTGGAATGGAAAGGGATACGCTTCTCGACTTATATTTGTTATGACTTGCGCTTCCCGGAGTGGAGTCGGAATCATGGAGAGTATGATGTTGCAATTTATATTGCAAATTGGCCGGAATCCCGACGAGACGACTGGAATCGACTTTTGCGGGAACGAGCTATCGAGAATGAGGCGTATGTCATTGCCGTTAACTGTGCTGGAGCGGATTTAACGGGACTTATGTATCGAGGGGAGAGTTGCGTGATCGCTCCGGACGGGGAGGTAAGGGTGAAGTGCAGAGATTATAGGGATGACATCGTGGTTTATGAGGTTATGAAGTAGCTTTAGAGATAAAATATTATAAATAAAGCGTCCTTTCGGGACGCTTTATTTATAATATTTATGAACTAACTTAGTCCAATTTCAGCACCGCAAGGAACGCCTTCTGTGGAACTTCGACGTTACCGATTTGTTTCATTCGTTTCTTTCCTTTTTTCTGTTTTTCCAATAGTTTACGTTTACGGGAGATATCACCACCGTAACATTTCGCAGTCACATCCTTGCGAACAGCCTTGATGGTTTCACGGGAAATAATCTTCGCACCGATTGCAGCTTGAATCGCAATATCGAATTGCTGACGGGGAATCAGTTCTTTCAACTTCTCGCAAATGCGTTTCCCGAAGGAATAAGCGTTATCAAAGTGGATCAAGGCAGACAGGGCGTCCACGGATTCACCATTCAGCAGTATATCCAATTTCACGAGGTTGGCTCTACGATAGCCAATTTGGAAATAGTCGAAAGAGGCATAGCCTTTTGTGATACTCTTCAGCTTGTCGTAGAAGTCAAACACGATTTCAGCCAGTGGCATCTCGTAGTTCAACTCGATCCGGTTTCCTGTCAGGTAGTGTTGCTTTATCAACACGCCTCGCTTGCCGAGACAAAGAGTCATAATTTGACCGATGTAGTCGGTGGGCGTGATGATTTGTGCTTTTATATAAGGCTCCTCGATATAGTCCAGCACGGTGGGGGCAGGCATATCGGAGGGGTTGTGCATTTCGAAAACTTCGCCTTTCGTGGTGTGGGCAATGTACATAACATTAGGGACCGTGGTAATCACGTTCATGTTGAACTCCCGGTCCAAACGTTCCTGCACGATTTCCATGTGGAGCATCCCGAGGAACCCGCAACGGAATCCAAAGCCCAGGGCGGCTGAAGATTCAGGCTCGAAGGTCAGGGAAGCATCGTTTAGCTGTAATTTCTCGATGGAGGTACGCAGGTCCTCGTAATCCTCCGAATCAATCGGGTAGATTCCGGCAAAGACCATGGGTTTTACTTCCTCGAATCCCTCGATGGCGGCGGCGCATGGACGTTCCACGTGAGTGATGGTATCCCCGACTTTTACCTCGGATGAAGTTTTGATACCGGAAATAATGTATCCTACATCCCCCGTTTTGAGTTCATTACGAGGTTCTTGTTCTAGGCGTAATACACCAATTTCATCTGCATCGTATTCTTTGCCCGTGCTCACGAATTTCACGATATCACCTTTTTTCAAGCTACCGTTCATGATACGGCAATAGGTGATAATTCCGCGGAAAGAGTTGAATTCCGAGTCGAACACCAAAGCCTGAAGAGGAGCGTCGGGATCACCCGTGGGTGCGGGAATCCGTTCCACAACCGCTTCCAGTATTTTATCTACACCCAATCCGGTTTTTCCACTGGCTTCAATAATATCGTCCCGGTCGCATCCGATCAGTTCTTCAATCTGGTCTTTCACTTCCTCCGGCATGGCATTGGGCATATCCATCTTGTTCAAGACGGGAATGATCTCCAGGTTGTTGTCAATGGCAAGATAAAGGTTCGAGATGGTTTGTGCCTGAATTCCTTGCGTGGCATCGACAATCAGTAGCGCACCCTCGCAGGCTGCAATGGAACGTGATACCTCGTACGAGAAGTCCACGTGTCCCGGGGTATCTATCAGGTTTAGAACATATTTCTCTCCCTTGTAATGATAATCCATCTGTATTGCGTGGCTCTTGATGGTGATACCTCGCTCTCGTTCCAGATCCATATCGTCAAGCACCTGTGCTTGTAAATCTTTCCCTACTACAGTTCCGGTCGTTTCCAGTAAACGGTCAGCAAGTGTACTCTTACCGTGGTCAATATGTGCGATTATACAGAAATTTCTAATGTTCTTCATCTACGAAATTTTAGATTTAGGCTGCAAAGATAATGATTTTCCGGAATTATTCATTTAGTAACCACTTCCATAGGGGAATAATAGGATAAAAATAACACCTCTCGTACGAAAGGCGTTATTTTGTTTTATGGATAAAAATTGAAGTGTATGCTTGATTATTTCAACACGGATTGCCCGTTGTAAGTGACTGATTTTAGTAATGCTTTTGCATTCTTTACTGCCTTTTCCGGGAGCGGGGAGTAGTTTACTTTCGTGGTTAAGGCTTGGGCCTCTGCGTCCAGCATCCAGTTCAATAGTTTCAATGTTTCTTCGGCTTGGGCTTGATTTCTATCGGCATAGGCTTGCTCCTTGTACAGGATGATCCATGTGAAACAACTGATCGGATAGGCATCCGGGGCTGCCGAGTTGGTGATCATTGTACGGGTATCGGCGGGCATATCTCCTTTCGCCGCGGCTGAGATGCTTTCAGTGTTTGGGGTAATAAAGTTTCCGGCCGCATTTCTCATCTGGGCGAATTGGATTTTCATGGCAAAAGCATATTCGGAACCCACGTAACCGATGGAACCTTCAGTTTGACTGATTACTCCGGCAACGCCCGGGTTACCTTTAGCGGCCATACCTACCGGCCATTTTAATGATTTTCCGGTTCCAATCTTCTCGGCCCATTCCGGACTTACTTTGGTCATGTAGTCACTGAACACGAAAGTGGTTCCACTGCCATCTGAACGATAGACTGGACTCATGGCTTTGTCGGGTAAGTTCACGCCGGGATTGATGGCTGCAATACGACTGTCGTTCCATTTCGTGATTTTACCCAAGTAAATATCGGCGATAATGTCCCCGGTTAGTTTCAAGTTGTCTACTCCCGGAAGGTTGTACGCCACCACCACGGCTCCCATGCACGTCGGGATGTGAACTACCGTTGCGGGCATTTCGTTCATTTCTTTGTCGGATAGATAGGCGTCGGACCCTCCAAAATCTACGATTTTGTCTTTCAGGCTACGAATACCACCACCACTACCTATGCCCCCGTAGGTGATGGAGTTACCTGTTTTATCTTGATAGGTTTTGAATGCAAGGTTATAGAAGGGAAGAGGGAAGGTTGCCCCTGCTCCAGAGATGGATACTTTTTTAGCGGGACCGTTCACGTCATTTGTTGCGTTGCTGCTAAAAATGACAGCTAACATAAGAACTGTGGTTAAAAGTAAGTTTTTCATTTTCTATTCATTTAAATAAATTGTTTTCTTTCTTTTTTGCGACTGCAAGTTCCGCTGATTATGTGAATCTAATGTTTCGAAACGGTTATTTTTTTGTTACGCGGTAGGGTGTAAGGGAGTGGTGGATTTGTTGATCCACAAGAGATGAGTGACGTTTGGAAGCTTGTATTATGCCTTGGATTCTTTTGTCGGTAATATCAAGTTTAAAATGACACCCAATAAGGCGGCAAGACCTATGCCGGACATGGAGAAATTACCCCATTCGAAGGCAGCCCCTCCAATACCGAAGGTTAGGATGAGAGAGACGATAATCATGTTGCGGGTGTTGGAAAGATCAACTTTGTTCTGGATTAGATTGCTCATTCCTAAAGAGGCGATTGTTCCGAACAGGAGTAACATGATTCCACCCAAAACAGATGCAGGGATGGATTTTAACAAGGCGCTGATTTTGCCAAAAACAGAAAAAACGATTCCCGTTACAGCGGCAATCCGAATTACGGCAGGGTTTGTGACCTTTGTTAAAGACACGGCTCCGGTAACTTCGGAATACGTGGTTACGGGAGGTCCCCCCACTAATCCTGCGAAAACGCAGGCAAGACCATCACCTAGTAGTGTACGATGTAAGCCGGGTTTTTTCACGAAATCTTTACCGGCAACACTGTTCACCGCATAGACATCCCCGATGTGTTCGATCACGGGAGCGATGGCTACAGGAACCATATAGATAATGGCTGCCCAAGAGAAATCGGGTGTCACGAACTGGGGAAGGGCAAACCAGGCGGCTTCTTTGATCGGGGCAGTGTCCACGTTATAGAATAAAAGTGCCACGAGATATCCGACAATGATTCCGCAGAATATAGGGATTAATTTTAACAGTCCCCTGCCTTTCAGAGAGACGATGACAGCAGTGATTAGGGAGATAAGGGCCAATACCCAGTTCTCGCTTGCCATTTTTACCCCGGAGCCTGCCAGGGAAAGCCCGATTAATATGATTACCGGACCGATGACGATCGGGGGAAATAGTTTCTTGATAAAGTCGGTGCCTCGTAATTTTACCAACAGGCTCATAAGTCCGTAGACCGCACCCACGGCAACCATTCCGGAGAGGGCTCCGGCCATACCGTACAATTCACTGGCTTTGATGATTGGGGCGATGAATGCGAAACTACTTCCGAGGAAGATGGGAACGATGCCTTTCGTCACAAGATGGAAAATTAATGTTCCGATTCCTGCTGTCAGAAGTGCTGTCGATGGATCCAAGCCTACGAGTAGGGGGACGAGTACTGTTGAACCGAAAGCAACGAAAAGAAATTGTACCCCGATAACTCCTTTTTGGAAGGCTGAAAGGTGATTCGCATCCATGATTATGTATATTCAGATGATTTGACAAACTGAACAAAGGTAGTTATTTGGCGGTGATTTTCAAAAAAAGCCTTACTTTTGTGGTTAAATGTTTGTATTTAAAACAAGAGCTATGATAAAATCAATGACCGGTTTCGGTAAAGCAACAGTGGACTGCGGGACAAAGAAAGTGATCGTGGAGGTAAAAAGTCTGAATTCAAAACAATTGGATATTAATTTGAGAACTCCAAGTATTTACAAAGAGAAGGATATTGAGATCCGGAATATGATAAAGAACGTTCTGGAGCGCGGGAAGGTGGACGTGTATATCTATTTTGATAACGCGGAGGACGAGAAGGATGTTGCCGTAAACCAATCGGTTGTGAAACAGTATTACCACCAGATGCTGGAAGTTGCCGGGTCACTGGGTGTAGAAATCAACAAGAGCGAGTTATTGCAGACGATCATGCGTTTCCCCGATACGATGCAAGCCAAGATGGAGGAGTTAGATGAAGAAGGTTGGAATTGCTTGAAAAGTGCTATCGAGAAAGCGTTGGCGGACGTTGACGCTTTCCGTATTCAAGAGGGTAAAGTTTTGATTGCAGATATTTTGAAACGGATCGAGTTGATCAAAAGTTTATCTGGTGAAGTACCCCAATTCGAGAAACAACGAGTGGTTACCATCAAGCAACGCTTGCAAGACAAGATGAAGGAGTGGGGAGAGATCAAAAATATTGACGAGAACAGGTTAGAGCAGGAAATTATCTATTATTTGGAAAAACTGGATATCACGGAAGAGAAAGTTCGTTTGGCAAATCATTGTAAATATTTTGTCGAGACCGTGGAGAAAGAAGAGGCCCCGGGACGTAAACTCGGATTCATCGCCCAGGAAATCGGTCGCGAAATCAATACCATGGGTTCCAAAGCCAATGATCACGACATTCAAAAACTGGTTGTCCGCATGAAAGACGAACTGGAAAAAATAAAGGAACAAAGCCTCAATGTTTTGTAACTTGTTACAAAACATTGAAACTAAAAGATAAAAGCTAATAACTAAAAGTTGAAAATTGGAAAGAGTATTCGGTCTCATTTTCAATTTTCAATTTTCAATTTTCAATTTTCAATTGTTATGGGTAAGGTAATCATATTTTCAGCCCCTAGCGGATCGGGGAAAAGTACGATCGTGAATTACTTGTTGGCGAAGGATTTCGGGTTGGAGTTTTCTGTGTCGGCAACGTGCAGGGCTCCCCGGGGAGAAGAGAAACATGGGAAAGAGTATTATTTCTTTTCAACAGATGAATTTAAAGAGAGAATTGAGGCGGGGGATTTCCTAGAGTGGGAAGAGGTTTATCCGGGATGTTTCTACGGGACGTTGAAAAGTGAATTGGAACGAATTTGGAAGGCTGGTCATGCCGTGGTATTTGACGTGGATGTCGTTGGCGGGGTGAATATCAAGAAAATATTCGGAGATCAGGCGTTATCAGTCTTTATTAAAGCTCCTTCCGTAGAGGTTTTGCGGCAACGGTTGATCGGGCGAGGTACGGATTCGATGGAGAAAATCGAGCAACGTGTGGCGAAGGCAGAGTATGAAATGACATTTGCCGATAAATTTGACGTGGTCATCGTGAATGACAACTTGGATACGGCTTTAGTCGAAGCGGAAAAGGCAGTAAAAGATTTTTTGAAATAATCGTATGATGCTGGGTAAAGAAGAGGATAGAAAACCTATCGGGCTTTTTTTCGGATCGTTTAACCCGATTCATAATGGGCACGTGGGGATTGCTCGCTACTTGTTGGAAAAAAAGCTATGTGCGGAAGTGTGGTTTGTGGTCAGTCCCTGTAATCCGTTTAAAGTGGATCGTTTTCTTTTGCCGGAAACGGATCGTTTTGCGATCGTGAGTGCCGCTATCCGGGGAATTCCCGGGATGAAAGCTTGTGATGTGGAGTTTTCTATGTCTAAACCTTCTTACACGGTCGATACCTTGCGAGTCCTGTTTGATCGGTATCCCGGTCGGCAGTTTGCTTTGATCATCGGGGAAGATAACGTACCGGATTTCCCGAAATGGAAGGATTATCATTGGATCGAGGCACATTGTTCCATCTTTGTTTATCCCCGTCCGGGAATGGTGACTTCTGAAGAATCTCCGAGTATGACGTTCATCGATGCGCCTTTGTTTCCCTTGTCTGCTACCGAGATCCGGGAAATGATTCGAAAAGGAAATGATATTTCAAGTTTGGTTCCAAATGAGGCTTTATCGTTGATCTGGAAGTTGTATTCAAAATAAGTGAGTTTGTTATGCGATGTAAAACAAAATTGGCAGAGATATTCCACATCTCATAACGTGCTCACTTATTTCACAGAACAATGCTTGTTGGAAAATTTGGATAGAAGAAGATCATGTTACCATGATGAACATCTTGCCAGCTTCACTTCCCGAAAGCTACATAAACAGTTACGTCTTGGCAGGTTTTCTGACTTGTTTCCTTTTCGTCGCCTTCCCATCCATGTACAGACAGTGGCAGTAGAGACTAAAGTTTCGAAACTTACAGCTGCGGGTACAGTTCCCGACTCTCACGGGATTCCCTCGTAATGTCACGAAGAACATTACCTCTCCAATACGTTTACAAACATAGGGAAAATAATTGAAAATTGGAAATTGAAGATTGAAAATTATTCTTTTTCATGGGGTTCGTGTTTTTTCGAATAATTATGAGATGTGTTGTATAATTATGCATGAAAAATAAAATGTAACATTCATATTTTAAGATGATTGCAATTAAATTTGAGAATTCGAAAACGTTGTAAAAAGTCGAAAACAAGTTGTACTTTTGTGCGGTTAAAAATAAGCGAAATTAATAACTAAAATAAAATAAGTTGTAGTATGGGATTTGTAACTAAGGAGAAATTGTTCTCCAAGGATTTCTTTATCACCTACGGATGGCTGTTGGGTGGTTGTTTTGTGTTTGCATTAGGGGCTGTATTATTTGCCGAGCCTTACGGTTTTGCTCCTGGGGGAACATATGGTCTGTCTATGGTATTTCATCATTTGTGGGGGTGGGAGACTGAAATTGCGGCCCTTTGTATGGATGTGCCTTTGTTGTTGTTGGGCATCTATTTCTTGGGAGGAATGTTTGGTGTGAAAACCATTATCTGTACGTTTGCTATTCCGGCGTTCATGCGCTTGATCCACTACGTTTACGGTTATGATGCTTTGTTGGAGCCGGGAATTACAGACCGAACGATGTTGAATGAGCAGTTGCTGTCGGCTATTTTCGGGGGTATTGTTTATGGTATCGGTATCGGTATGATTTTCAAAGCACGGGCGACTTCCGGGGGATCGGATATTATTTCCATGATTTTGAACAAGTACACTCATATTTCTTTAGGAACATTGGTAATTATCGTGGATTGCACGATTACTTTGTCAACGGTTGTAGCCTTCGGAGACTGGCGTTTGCCCATGTATTCTTGGATTATCGTGTTCATTGAAGGTAAGGTGATCGACTTGATTGTTGAAGGTGCTTCTGTTCACAAGACGTTGATGATCGTGACCAAGGAGATGGATACCGTGAAAAATATAATTTTGAACGATATTAACCGCGGAGCTACAATTTTACCAGCTATCGGGGCTTATAAAGGAGAGTCGCGTGAGATGATCTACACGATATTAACCCGTCGCGAGATGATGGTTTTACGTCACAAGATTCGTGAAATCGACCCAGAGGCTTTTATAAATGTTATTGATTCCAGAGAAATATTAGGGAAAGGATTTAAGTCACTGGATGCAGAATAAAAAAGAGGCGAAAGCCTCTTTTTACAATGAATATATACACTAAAAAAGAGCCGTATGGCTCTTTTTTTAATACATATCCGTAATATCCCAGACAAATGCTCGGATACCGTTCTCTTTATTCACCTCGTCAAGATTCTTGACATATTTCAAGATCAGAGGAACCATTTCATCTTCCACGATCGTCATGGTGGCGGAATTCATCTCCGGCCAAGTATGAGTTCCCATTCTGGGTTCTCCATCCACGGTTCCCGCTCCGTTGACCAGAGGCCATTGTGTGAATCCTCGTATTTGTAATTGATCAAGGATAAAAGCAACCCGTTCTGTTAGGGCTTGGTTATATGATATAAATACTGCTTTCATAGTGTTTTAGATTTTAGATTTTAGATTTACGATTCTGAAATCGTAAATCTAAAATCAAATATTACTTATTTCTTTTTCGGAAGATCTCTTTCCGGGTTAAAATCAGCCATGAACTTGAATTGTTTGCTGAGGATCTTTTTCTTGTCACGGCTACCACTCTTGTCCATGGCAGCGTAAACAGCCGGAACAATAATCATCGTGATAATCGTGGAGAAGACCATACCACCGATTACGGCGATACCCATCGGTCTCCAAGTTTCAGAACCCTCACCAGCACTAATTGCCATCGGCACCATACCTAAGATGGTGGTTAACGAGGTCATCAATACCGGACGCAAACGAGAACGACAAGCCATCGCAATCGCGTCGTACAAGCGGATACCCCGTTCACGCATCAGGTTGATGAAATCGATCAGCACAATACCGTTCTTCGTAACGATACCAACCAGCATGACGGCTCCTAAAGCAGCAACGATACTTAATGTCGTGTTCGTGAGTAATAATGCCAAAATTACACCGGTGAATGCAAACGGGATTGCCAACATAATGATGAACGGCATCTTGAATGATTCGAACTGGGCTGCCATCACGATGTATACTAACATCAAGGACAAAAGTAATAACATGGTCAATGAACCGAAAGATTCCTGTTGATCTTCGAAACTACCACCAATGTACATCGTCACGTCTTGTGGAATATCTTCCATGTTATCGATAAGAGCCTGGGCAGCACCTGCGATCTCTCCCAATGCGACACCTGCTGCGGGAGTAATCGAAACCTTTAGGATACGTTGTTTACTCTTACGTTCAATATTTGGCGGGGAGAAATATTCTTTGATTTCTCCAAGTTCTTTCAGACGTACTTTTTCTCCTTTACCATCGGTGATTAGAATATTTTCTACGTCAGTAATAGAGGAGCGATATTTCTCATCAAGACGAACGATAATATCATATTCTTCACCATCTTCTTTGAATTTACTATTACGATACCCGTAAATACGATTACGTAAATAACTTCCTACATCTGATGTACTTAGTCCGTGGCGAGCTAATTTATCTTGATCGAGAACAATCTGTAATTCAGACTTATCTTCATCCCGACTGATCTTGATGTCTTCTGCTCCCGGAATCTTTCTAGCTTGTTCTGCAATCGCATGAGCTAGGTTCGTGGTTGTATTGAAATCATGCCCCATGATCTCGATGTCAACATTGTTACCACTCATTGAACCTCCACTTGATGTGGTTACCGTGTACTGGAGAATATCAGGAAAACGTTTTAAAATTCCGCGAACTTGGTCGGCTATCTCAAAAACACTGCGGCTACGTTCTTTTAAGTCGAGAGTTCTCAAACGCATATTCAAGATATTATTACCAGTACTGTTCATCATAGAAGCGAAAGAAGCTTCCTCTTCGCTACCATATGACAAGTTGATCAATGTGATTTCCGGGATTTCAGCACGAATGATGGAGTCAATGTCTAAAGCTACCTTTTTCGTAACCTCAACTCGTTGTCCTGATTGCATCTTGGCATATACACTCATGTAGTTCTGGTCATTCTGAGGCATGAAGTCCGTTTTGATCAACTTTGCAAGGGTTAATGATGCAAAGAACAAAGCGAACATAGAAACAATTGTAACCGTTTTGTGACGAAGAACCCAACGAATGAGTTTTTCATATGCGGAATCAAGTTTATCCAGCATTCTGGACACAAAACGATAGAAACTGAATTTACCTGTATCTGTGTTATCTTGGATTTTCATCAACTGGGATGAAAGCATTGGTGTTAACGAGATAGCGGTTATCGTAGAGGTACATACCGTGATACAAACGATCCAACCTAATTGCTTGAACAGAATACCGGTCATTCCGGTTACTAATGTTAATGGGAAGAACACGGCAACTGTTACAAGGGTTGTTACAATTACAGATAACCAAACTTCGTTTGTACCATATTTGGCGGCTTCCCGTGGGCGGCTTCCTCGGTCAATATGTTTTGTGATATTTTCAAGTACCACAATAGCATCATCCACTACCATACCGATCGCAATGGAGAGAGAGGATAATGAAATCACGTTGAGTGATTCTCCCGTTGCGAACAGGTAGATAAAGGCAACAATCAAAGAGATCGGAATGGTTAAGGCAATAATGAATGTTGCTCTCCATCGTCCTAGGAATAGGAATACGACTAAGA
Source organism: Butyricimonas sp. (assembly GCA_019423345.1). Taxonomy (GTDB): domain Bacteria; phylum Bacteroidota; class Bacteroidia; order Bacteroidales; family Marinifilaceae; genus Butyricimonas. The sequence goes on from JAHZBN010000007.1 coordinate 94,986, forward strand.
CCACGAAGATCAAAGCGTACATTAAGGATTCCTGTAGGTTATTGATAGATTTCACAATAAAATCGGAGTTATCCGAAATGATTTGAAATTTGATATCCGAAGGCAATTCTTTCATTGCTTTCTCGATCTCTTTTTTAGCTTGATTAGCCACGGCCACAGCATTGGCATCAGTTTGTTTGGTTACCATCAAAACACCACCATTTCCTCTATTAATGGTTTGCTCCAGTGTGATATCTTTCAAGGTATCACGGACAGTTGCAACATCATGTAAATAGATCGTCTTGTTGTTTTGTGTTCCCAACACGAGGTTTTTGATTTGATCACTTTCATCAAATTCACCTTCAACACGTAGCGTGTAGTCCATGTCTCCCATCTTCACGTTACCGGAAGAGATATCCTGATTTTCGGTCAAAATTTTATTCCCGATTTGTTCCAATGTTAAGTTGTAAGCATCCAGTTTATTCGGATCAAGGTCTACATACACCACGCGTACAGGAGAACCGGCAATGTTCACGGATGCAACCCCATCTACCCGGTTCAAACGAGTGATTAATTTATCGTCTAGGATCTTGTCAATACCAGGATAGGATTCTTTAGCTGTTACAGCATAAATAAGGATAGGCATCATGGAGGTATTGAAACGCATGATGGTCGGACGGTCAATATCGTCCGGAAGATTATTCATCGCTTTATCCACGGCATCCCGTACGTCATTTGAAGCTTCGTCCAAATTTACTTCCCATTCGAACTCTAGTGAAATTACCGCCAAATTATCATAAGACGTGGAGGTCATTTCTTTTAAGTCGTCTACCGAGTTTAATTGATCCTCTAGGATCTTTGCTACGTTCTCTTCAATATCGGCAGCGTTGGCTCCAGGATAGGTCGCCATGACCGTAATGTAAGGTGGGTCCATTTTTGGATACTGGTCCACTGGCAATTGTATATAGGAGGCAACACCCAATACCATGATGGCAAGGAAAACCATTAAGGTTGAAATGGGTTTGTTGACCGCTGTATTATATATACTCATATTTTAAGTTTTAAATTTTGAATTTTAGATTTCAGGCGTATCAATCCGTGAATTAAATGTTTACTTGTTAATCGAAAGTGGTGAGCCATCAACCAAACGTCCTTGTCCGACAACAATTAGTTCGTCACCCTCATGAATTTCGTTACTGATTAATTCAACCTTATCATCAAAACGTTTACCGAGTTTTACTCCAACGCGTTTCGCCTTACCATTTTTATTCAAGAATACATAACGATCGTTAGAACCTTGTAATTTCAATACGGCAATAGCCGGAGCAACTACGGTTTCGGTATTACCGATGAAGAAATTGATTGTACCGTACATACCCGGTCTTAAAGCTTCGTTTTTGTTTGGAATCTTGACTTCAACGGTAAAGGTTCTAGATGCCGGATCTATACTCGGATAGACGATACTTACTTTTCCTTCGAACACTTGGTCTGGATAAATGTTACTTTTTAATTCAACTTTTGTTCCGGGTTTCACCGTTAAGTAATATTGCTCGGATAAATTTACATAAGCTTTTACCGGATCTATTTTTTCAATGGCAATAATAGAGGGTTTGGTTGCTCCACCGAAAGAAGTTCCCGTGTAGAGTTCTTTATCTTCAAAATATTTTCCGGTAACAACTCCATCAAAAGGAGCAAGCATTTTTGTGTTCTCTTTCAAGAACTCCACGTTTGCCTTGGCCACTTCATATTGTGTTACAGCTGCGTCGTAAGCTTGTTTAGAAATACTTCCCGTTTTATTTAATTGAATGGCGCGATTATATTCTGTTTCCAAGTTTTTTAGTTGAACTTCAGCTTGTACGAGTTGAGTTTTATCCATTTCTACGAGTACTTGCCCTTTTTTGATCTGATCTCCAACTTCCACGTGTATTTTTTCAATTCTTCCTGTGGCAGCAGGAGCGTAAAAGACTTGTTTATCAGCATTTAGGTTTGCAGCATACTCCAAAGTTCTGGCAATATCCGTTTTCTCTAGTTTTTGTACTTTAACGGGAATTGCTTCCACGACATCACCCTCTGTCGTCTTATCTTTTTTGCCTGAGCAACTGGCAAGGATAGCTATCGCTATAATCGATAAAATGAAATTCTTTACCATTGTATTTCTTTTTTTGTTTTATTATTCAAGTTGTTTTATCGAGGAAGTTGATTATACAGTTTTTCCAAACTTACTTGTGCTTGTAGCAAGCTTAGAATTGCTTCCGTGTAATTTGTTTCTGCTTGCAGGTAGTTATTATTTGCTTGTGTCAAATCCAAACTGGAAACAGCTCCCAGCTCGTATTTTCTCTGGTAATTCTTTAATACCCGCGTGGCAACATCGATATTCTCTTTTTGCAGGTTGTAATTTTCCATGGCGTTTTTCAAGTTGAATTTCAACTGTTCGTCCTGCACGTTCAACTGGTCTTGCAACAAACTTTTCTGTATATAAGATTGTTCCAATGTGATTTTGGCTTGTTTAACCTTGGAGTCCCGTTGCAAACCGGAGAAAATTGGAATGTTCATCGTGAGGCCGGCCGTGTGTTTCGGGCTCATATCCAATTCTGGTTTCAAAATCTTGTAATTGAAGTTGTAATTACCGGAGATCGTGGGAGCATAACTCCATTTTTCCAATCCCAACATCTTTTTATTCAACTCGGTTTGCGTGGTAATCAATTGGTAGCTCACGTTGTTATTGATGTCAAATTTTTCAACATACAAGCGAGAGGATTTATCGTTTTCCAGGAACATATCCAAGGCATCCGTGAGTTTGATCGGGGTTCCTGCTTCCAATCCCAGTTGGAGACGCAATAAGTTATAATTTACGGCAACCGTTCTTTCCATAGATAGTAAGCTGTTTTTCAGTTGTCCCACGTTAATGCGGATTTGGTCCACGTCCGTCTCTTCAACTGTTCCGGCCTTGTACATGTTATCGGTGTGCTTGTAGATTTTATTCATATTCTCTAGGTTCTGACGCAGAATGTCGAGCATTCTCTCGGAGACCAACACCGTGTAGTATGAATTATAAATATTCTCAATAATGTCCAGTTCCGTGGATTCAACTTCTTGCTCGGTCAAACGTACAGCGATTTTACTGGTTTGTAAGCCAAGGATCCATTGTCCGCTGAACAATAATTGTTGCAAACCTACCGTAAGGTTAGACTGGTCTTTCATTTTTATCGCTTGATTGCCGAAATTCATCTTGTAATTGAAATTCGTGGAATACGTTACAGTTCCATTAACTTGTGGCAACCCTTGCGACACGGATTCCCGTACCTTCTGGCGATACAAATCAATATTCATCTGCGAAGATTGCAGTTCCTTGTTGTGCTTGATGGCAAACTCCACTGCTTGTTGCAGCGATATCGTTTGCGGCGCTTCCTGTGCGCAAAGCATCCATGGCACGAAAAACATCAGGAGGAAAAGAGTCATTCCTTGTTTCATAGATTATAGATTTAATTATTTATTTTTTCCGGGAAATTTCTCAAGTGTTTTTTCTCTCGTAACAAAACTTGTACCAAAAAAAAATCGATCACCCGTCTTTTGGTTGTTTTGCCGTGTCCCTTAGGCGTTCAAATTCTTTTAGACCTTTTTCTGTGGATATAGCGTAAATGAAATTGATAAAGATCGTTGAAATAATTACCGAAATCGGATATTCAAGCTTACTGGTGATTTCAGGATCTTTCAGAAAGTGCAATTGTTTACCTAACAGGTACAATTGTAATTCTTTGTCAATATCCTTCCGGAAGAGTTCTTGTTTTATACCGTTATCCAGTAATGCCACGAGAAATTTCTTCGTTGACTCCTCTTCTTGCTTGGCTACTCTTTCGTACACGGCCGGGTGGTATTTCCTTAAATCAAAATGATTGGCAGGTAAGCGGCTACCCAAGTCACTCACCATGAAATCCCGAATTTCGCTCATGACCACGATCGGGTTTTTCTTGGCTAGTTGATTAACATCCGTGTTTTTTATTTTTTCATCTCTCCTGTACAACATCACTTGCTCCACCACGTCGTCTTTATTGGCAAACTGTTGGTAGAGTGTTTTTTTCGAAATTTTCAAGTGATTCGCTATATCATCCATGGAGGTACTTCTTAATCCGAATCTCAAAAAAAGATCTGAGATAGCGGCTATAAGTTCCCTTTTTTGTTTTATATTTTCTTCCATAGCTGATGCCTTAGTGTTTGTACTTGGAAACGAAACGTGATTAAAACGTTTCCATGTGCAAAAGTATATAAATATTGTTCCACTAATACGGCATGTGTGTTAAAGTATTGTTAAAACTCTTATTGGGCGCAACTTTTCAATGATTTTAATCTTATTACATCATTTTCAATTTTCAATTCTCCATTTTCAATTCCATTATTCTATCTTTGTGTCATGATTGATCAGGCTACCATACAGAAAATTTTTGATGCGGCGGATATATACGAGGTGGTTTCCGATTTCGTGAGTTTAAAAAAGCGAGGAGTGAACTATCTCGGGTTGTGTCCGTTTCATAACGAGAAGACAGGTTCGTTCACCGTTTCCCCGGCAAAAGGCATATATAAATGTTTCGGTTGCGGGAAAGGGGGAAATGCCGTGAATTTTATCATGGAACATGAGCAGATGTCTTACGTGGAGGCATTGAAATATCTGGCCGAGAAATATCATATCCCGGTTGAGGAAAAGGAATTAACAGAGGAACAGAAGAAGGAGAAGACGGAACGGGAGAGTATGTTAATTGTCTCTTCATATGCGAACGAGTATTTTCAATATCAACTGTGGAACACGGACGAGGGGCGTTCCGTGGGATTGGGGTACTTGCGTCAACGAGGTATCAGTGACGAGATGATTCGCAAATTCGGTTTGGGCTATAACCCGGAAGGTTGGGGGGCGTTCACGAAAACGGCTCAAGAAAAGGGCTACAAGAAAGAGTTTCTCGTGAAGACGGGATTGACCATCGAGAACGAGAAAGGACTTTTCGACCGATTCCGCGCCCGGGTGATGTTTCCCGTGCTTGATTTGGCGGGTAAGGTGATTGCTTTCGGGGGACGAACGATGACTGCTGATAAAAAGATTTCAAAATACCTGAATTCCCCGGAGTCCGAAATATATCACAAGAGCAAGACCCTTTACGGAATATTCTTTGCCAAGAAATCGATCGTACAGCAAGATCGTTGTATCTTGGTGGAAGGCTACACGGACGTAATCTCTTTTCACGCGAAAGGAATTGAGAACGTGGTGGCTTCTTCGGGAACCTCTTTGACGATCGATCAGATCCGATTGATTCGTCGGCTGACTCCGAACGTGACAATTATTTATGATGGGGATGCTGCCGGGATTAAGGCCTCTTTGCGGGGAATCGATCTCGTGCTGGAAGAGGGATTGAACGTGAGGGTGCTTTTACTGCCGGACGGGGAGGATCCGGATTCTTTTGCCCGGAGTCATACACCGCAAGATTTGGCGGACTTTATCGCGAATAACGAGACGGATTTTATAAATTTCAAGACTAAATTATTGCTGGGTTCTGCGGGGGATGATCCGGTTGAACGGGCTCGCCTGATCACGGACATCGTGCGAAGTATTGCCAAGATTCCAGATAACATCGTGCGTTCTGTCTATGTGCGGGAAACTGCTCACCAGTTGGACGTTGAGGAACGGGTTTTATATACCGAGATTGCTAAGGTCCGCTTGAAGAACGAAGAACAACCTTCCAAGTCTCCTGTTATGACTCCAGAATTGAAAGTAACAACCCCGACACGAGGAGCGACTCCTTGTGACATCGAGGAAAGTGTGTTGATTCGTTACCTGCTTTTATTCGGGGATAGCGAGTTGTACGAGGAGGAACGTAACGGATATATGCGAAGTGTGAGTGTCGGGGAATTCATTATCCGGGAACTTGGGGAAGATGATTTGGAATTGTTGAATCCCGTGTTCCGTACAATGCAACAGGAATATCAGCGTCAGTATGAGTCTCCGTCGTTTATACCGGCCCGTTATTTTATTTCTTATCCAGATATAAAAGTGAGTACTATGGCTGCTAATATCCTGAGTGAACCTTACGAGTTAAGCAAAATTTGGTATAAGATGGATAGTTTTGTCGAGACGGAACAAATGAAACTCGGTGAACTTTTACCTAAAATACTAGACAATTACAAGATGCGAAGAGTAGAAATGCTTTCCCGGGATATAGATAATCGCATTCTTGAATTACAAAATAGTAAAGATCCTTCACAGATTGTGGAACTCCTCAAGCGCAAAAATGCCATCAATGTTATTCGTCGTAAACTAAATGAGAAATTGGGGCGTACAGGGATCCATTAAACAGAAATTTCCCCGGTTTTCAAAAGCCGGGGAAGGAAATTTTACTAAAAATTGTATAACGCATGTAACTGGAAGAATAATTCTGTTCCGTCTTGGAATATACATTTGCAACGAGGGGAAAGACGTTCTAGTTTCACGAATTCCCATTCTCCGATTTTCTCATCTTTATCCGTGAAAACAATAACACTTTCTCGCATATTTTTTTGAATAAGTTCTGTGGCCAATTCTTCATAACGTCCTTCATTCGTGTAATATATTTCCTTTATTAGTGCTTGAATGCTACTAAATTGTTCAACCGTTGAGCGAATCCGGATGTTATTGAATTCTGTTACTAAATATAAATTCCCATTTTCAATATTCATGGAAAGGTTGTAGTGATCTCCTCCTTCTTTTAGTAGTGTAATTTCTCTTAGCATTCTCTTTGCGATAAGTCCGGAGACCATGTCATCATCATTTATATTCATTTTGATCGTTGCGCTGTAAGGAGGATATTCTTCTACTTGTATAGCCTCAGAGGTTTCTTTGTTGTATTGTTGTACTTGGCGAAATAAAACTTTTTCCTCGTTATAAACTTTAGTTTCAAGGTAAACATTGGTACTATAATTAATTGTTGCAATGAAATGAAGATCATTTTTAGACTGGTCCGTCTTGGAGGAAGGAAAGAAGATTTCCATGAATCCGGCAGCATTGATTGTGGTGTCGAAGTCCTGTTTGTCTTTATTCCAAACTAGTTTCATTCCGGTAAACGTGTTCTCTTTGCTTGGGTCTGAACTACGAGAGTTTATAAAATCGAGAATATTAAAATCAAAGTTTATATGGTAATAATTCATTATATCGAATATAGAATTATTTTTTCCCATTTCGTTAAACTCTTTAGCCAAGGTTACGCATGAGTTGATATTGTCTTCGATTAAAGTTCTTAATTCGGAAGAGGGCAACTTCGTGTATGGCTTGTCGTAATCGGTAATAATTTTGTCATCGTCATCGCTACATGCTACAAGAGTCGTAAGCAGACATAATACATACAAGATTTTTTTCATTTCTTTATTTTTATGGTGATAATTTCCGCGAAAATATAAAAAATGACATAGTTTACATAGGGCGTTGAAATTATTCTTGCGGGAATTTAATTTATTCTTATTTTCTATTTTTAGAAAGTCATTTTCATACGATTATGTCGCATGATGGGTGAATTGTGTTGTATATTTGCTATATATTATGGTCGAGTGATTGGTGAAGGTAGGTTTAGCTTGGTGAAGGGGCGGTAATTAGCATATATCCTTCTTCGTAATCATTTCCGATGTACTCGATCTTGATGGATGGATCCTTTTTTAATGGTTGCCTGATTCGACACACGTATTCCTTTATCCTTTTTCTTTTGCCAATGGTGGCATCTTTCCAAATTCCCTTCATGATGTAATCCATGTTGGCAATTTGATTGCTTTTGACGCATAGTAATTGTAGAAGGCGTGCTTCGCTGGAACTTAGCAGGGTTGCTTCTCCTTGGATGGTTACCGTGCGTGTAACAACATTAAATGTTGTGATGGGAGAGAGTTCATACACGTGTGGGACGTTTAAGCATGTAATCATTTTATGGCGAAGGGCTTTCAAATGGGCGATCAAAACATCCGGAGTACGGTTTTTGGGAATGAATTCATCTGCCCCGGCATCCAGTGCGGCGATTTCTTTTTCCGGTTCTCCGTGGGAAGTATAGATGATAATACGTGTTAGCGGGTCTTTCTTCCGGATCAATCGGGTTACTTCGATCCCGTCTTTCTGAGGCATGTTGAGATCGAGTAGTAGAATATCGGGCTTTTGACGATTGTAGGCATCCCATGCTTTTTCCCCGTCTGCGGCGATGTCGACTATGAATTCGTTTTCTTCTAGGATGATTTTTGTTAATTCAGCTTCGAGTTCATAGTCTTCTGCATAAAGAATCCTCATCTTGTTTCCCATCTTGTTGTTTTATTTTATAGGTAATATCACGGTAAAGGTTGTGCCTGTTCCTACCACGCTTTCCGCTGTAATCGATCCCCCGTGTGCCCGAACAACCATTCGTGCGAAATACAGACCTTGCCCGTGGCCATTGATTTTCGTGTCGTTTTGGTGATCACCCCTGTGGTAGCGCTTGAAGATATGTTTCAAGGCTTCGGGGGTGATACCCGTACCGTTGTCTTTCACCTCGATGCGAATAGCGTTTGGGTTGATGTCTTTACACGTGATTCGGATATGTACTTTTTCTCCGGCATATTTTAAAGCGTTATCGATTAAATTTAGGAATACCGGTTGTAAAAAATTAGGGTCTCCGGCTATCACGTGTCGATCGGAAAGGTATTGGAGTTGAATATCGGCCTGTTTCTCTTTTACTATATTCCATGAGTCCGAACAACTTAGTTCATCCAACATTTCATACAGGTTAAAATCTTTAATTTTCAAGCGCAAACCATGGGCATCCGTGGATTGAAGTAATATCCGGCTGATGGATTGTAATACGTTATTCAATTCGGTTGTACTCTTTCCCAGTAAGATTTTTTGTTCGGGAGGAAGAGTTTTGTAAAGTATGTAGTGAAGTTTAAGTTCGGTTTCAATGGGGCGTTTCAAGTCATGTACGATATTATGCACGAAAATCTCTCGGTATTTTCCGGCTCTTTTCTCCCAATGAAGCGTGTGAAAAAGCGAAATAACACAGAAAATAAGTAGCAGGGAAATGAAAAAAACTAATGAGATATGTCCGGAAGCCAAGTCTAAAAATAGTGTGAGAGGGTAATTATAAGAGGCGTATAACGTGTCTTTGGCAAGAAAACCTAACGGAATCTTTAATTCACACTCTTGGGAAGAGTTTCGATGGGGTGGATAGGAATCTTTGATTTGATGGATACTATCCTCGATGGCAAAATGAATGGCAAAATTTTTGATGACATGGGTATCTCGTTTTGCTTGCAAGTAGGAGTGAAAGTGTTGCAAGGTCCAACGGGAGGTATCCTGTATGTCGTAATCACTTTGTTCGATAATTTGATATATTTTGTCTTCTGGTTTTAATTGAAAACGGAAAATCTGATCGTTTATGACATAGGTTAATCGGTTATTCTTTGGATTGAAACTGACGGTTTGTTTCGGATCTGCCATTTTCATGTTAAAATCATAAATCGTGTTGGTGATCCATTCATTTTGCTGATTGATGTATATTGTTTTTTCATGTCGGTATAATTGTTCTATGTAAATTAATTGATTAAATAGAATAATTATCCCGGCAAGAATGGCAATAAACCAGTAATATCTTAAACTCCGATCCATTTTCGGTATTCTTTCCGTTTTGTCAAAGATATTGATTTTGCAACCCACGTGCAACCGTTTTCTTCGAAAATTAAGCTTTAAAGGTCTATTTTTATCACAAAAATTTACGATTATGAAGAAAAAGTGGTACGTGTTAATAATTTTAATGTTTATGGCCTGTGCGATCATGTTGAACTTGGATTTGAGTATCCAAGGGAATAGTAATAACAATTCCACGTTAACCTTAGAAAATATTGAAGCTTTGGGATCCCCGGAATCCGGGGGAGGCTTCAAATATTGTATTCAAGCGGGGGGATATTGTTTTGAGAATGGGATTAAAGTTAAAGGTATATCAATGAAGGACGAATGAAACATTTGGTATTATATTGTTTGTTAGGAAGTCTCTCTCTAGGATGCACGGAGCATGGCATGGAGAGTGATAGTTTGAAAGTTATAAAAAGTGAACGGGTAATTACCACTCGTTTGGTCGACATGTCACGTTGGGGGATACATGAGGTAAACGGGTTCGTGAAACAGGGAGATCGGATTGTAGTGGAAACGGGAGGCGAATACGGAGAGATCAAGACCATTGATTTGGATGGTCCGGGGACGTTGGATTTGACCGGTCGAGGAGAATCTTTAAATGATCGTTTCCGGAGTTTGAGCTCGTTCAACTCGTTTGACGGGAAGACCGTGACGGCCTTGGATTTCAGGAAGGGAGAGCTGATTGTGAAGTCGATCTCTTCTCTCGCTCGTTCTGGCAACTCGGAGACCGTAGTCCAGCTTCCCTCGGGTGAACAACATTTGATTGCGGCACAGGTCGGGGATCGAGTGATCGCCACGGGCTTGTATGAAAAGGGACGCTACTTGCTATATTCCTTACCGGATCAGTCGGCACGTTATTCTCTTTCTTACCCGGATCATCCCGTTTATCCCGGCTTGCAGGAAAAGACAAAAGCGATGCTTTACGCTAGCAACGTGTTGCGTGTTCGTCCGGATGGAGGAGCGTTTGTTTGTGCCGACATGTATAGCGGGGTTATAGACTTTTGCCGGGTGACGGCTGATTCTATCGAGCGGGTACGATTGGTTCGATTACATTACCCGGAAGTCGAGGTATCGGAAATCCCTTCTTCACGAGTGACTTATTGCCAGGGGAACCGTTTCGGTTTTCTGGATGTTGCGGTAACAGAAGATAAGGTGTATGCCCTTTATTCCGGGAAAACCTACAAGATGGATCGGGGCAGGGCTTTTGAATCTAACTGCCTGCTCGTGTATGATTGGGAAGGGAACCTGATCCGGACACTTTATTTTGGTGATGCCTTGACGGGGATTAGCTATGACCGGGAAGAGGGGATGTTGTACGGGATTACGGAAGACGGGAGTTTGATACGTGTGAATTGTCTATGAAAATGTAAGATTATGTTAGCGATAAAAAGTATTCCAATATATTTTATTTTACTATTGGCCCCGGTGTTATGGCACTTGGATCATTCGTTACCGGGAATAACAGCGGGTTTTGTAGGAGTATTATTACTGGTCATTTGTTCTGTCTTGTTCTTTAAACATCGCGGTTGCCGTTTTAATTTGGTAGATTTATTGTTCGTGTTGTTCGTGGTCTGGTACGTGGGGCGAACAGTTGGAACGGTGTCTTCCATGTATACTTGGAAGTTATTGTTAGGGAGTGCAGCCATTATTTTGTACGCTTATGTTAGAAATATCGAGCTGAAAGCGATCTACTTTAACGTGCTTTTTATTGCAGGAATTTTTCAGGCGATATGGTTTTTTGTCCAGTTACTAGGTTTGTTTCCCTCGTATAACTATTTATACCCGGGGACAGGAGGATTTATGAATCCTGCTATTCTTGCTGTTTTTCTCGCTATAGCTTGTTTAGCCGGGGTGGTTGGTTTTTATTATAAAGAGAGGGTGTATGTGCGTGTACTCCGGGGGGCGGGAGTAATATTACTACTTGTCACGTTAGGATGGCTAGCATCTCGTGCGGCTTGGGTTGGTTTAATGCTAGGCATTTTATGGATCGTGCTGGTCGGAAGGCGATGGAGATTTACCCGTTTCTTGGAAAATATGTTCAAACAATATCGTTTTGGGAAGTATATTCTATTCTTGCTTGTGATTGCCATCTCTGCAAGCGTGATTTATATTCTTTATTTGTTGCATCCGGCTTCCGTGCAGGGACGTTTTTTAATCTGGCAAGTTGCCGGGAGAATGTTCCTAGATGCTCCATGTTTTGGTGGTGGTTCTTTCGCCGCGTTGTATATGCCTGCGCAAGGAGCGTGGCTCGAAGCGCATCCCGGGTCTTCCTTCGCGATGGTTGCAGGGAATAATGAACATGTCTTTAATGAATTTCTACGAGTGGCTTGTGAAACCGGGATTGTGGGGTTACTTCTTTTCGTGGGGTTAGTCGTGACGTGTTTTTATTTTGCTGCAAAAGGGAATCGAATTTCTCGCTTTACCGGGGGTATTTTAGTCGTGATTTTGGCATTCGGTTTGTTTAGTTATCCTCTTTCCGTCGAGGTTGTAGGTGCCATTGCTATTATTTCTTTAGCTGTTATATCTCGTGATGCACGTCACGCGAGAGAATGGGTTGTTAGTTTGGATAATAGTTTCACTTTTATACTAAGGATAGCCGTGGTCTTGTTCGTTTTTGTGTTGACTATCGAGTATTATCACGAGAAAAAGGCGGATGTTCTCTTGACAAAGACACGAGGAACGGAACCTGTGAATTGGAACGAGCTAAAGACATGTTACGAGCGTTTGGGGGGTAATCCTGATTTTGTCCTGTGTTACGGGCGAACTTTGTTTACCCGTGGCGAATTTTCGAACGCTTTACCCGTTCTTGAAAGAGGTTTTTTGTTAAGACCGACTTCCGAACTTGTTTGCGATCTGGGTAGATGCTACATGTACCGGGGACAGTGGAAGGAGGCAGAACAAAAATATCGTCTTGCAGCCAATATGGTTCCCGCGTATATCACGCCCCGTCATCTCTTGTTTAAATTGTATGATATGCAAGGAATGTCACGAGAGGCAGGGCAAGAGGCAGAGTACATGCTGACAATGCCCGTGAAGATTGTAAACTCTTCCGTGATTAGAGCCCGTGGACAAGCAAGGGAATTTTTGAAAAGTAAAGAGTGAATGTCATGACACCAAATATATTTTTTGCAAAAAAGAGTTTTTGAACCTATTGTATGAATTATTAAAAAGTTGATTATGAAAAAAACGAAGTTTTGGTTTTTGGGAATAATCTTAGCCTTGATTTATTCCTGTTCAGACGACTTTGATGCCGTCGAGGAATCCCCTCAAGATTTTGGGATTTCGGAAGCACAGTCTTATTTTGAGACGAATGCGACGGATTTAGCTCCGCTTATGTTCTCGAATCCTCTCGCGAGGTCGACTAATTTGGTGATGCCGGAATTGATCCCGGAGTGGGATAAGGCAATAGAAAGTATTGAAGATGATTACCAAATAACGGAGATACCTCTTTGGTCCCAGCCGAATGTAATTTGCGTGGAAAGTATCATTAAAGATTATGAATTCTTTGCTGAAAATAGCATATCTTGTGGACGTCGCTTGGTGATAGCACGAGGAAGTGATGGGAAGACGGATATGTTTGTGGCCACGTTGATCCCTGATGAGAAATATTCAAAAAATCCTGAGGGAGCTTTTACTGGGCGTGTACTTTATTCGGAACTCAATGGTAAGTTTAGAAAAGCCGTGAGGTATAAAAATGGAGAATTAGAAGGGGACTTGTTAATAGTAGGAGCTTATGGTTTTGCAATACAGACAGAGAAAGATGTCCCCACGGGTTATTCTAAACTTACTTTCATGGAAGGAAATCCCGTTTTACGAGCCGCAACATATTCTAATAGTGAAAGTGGGGGAGGAAGCTGGGGAGGCGGTGGCGGCGGAGGTGGAATTGGCGGAGGCGGAATTGGTGGCGGTGGTAGCGGAACTGGAGGAAGTGGAGGTGGAACTGGAGGTGGATATGATCCAGATTATGACCTAGGAGTTGCTGCTCGAGAAAAAATAATATCAGATTTGAATTATGGTAAGACGCAGATGGTATACGTGCAGCCGAGAAGTATTGGGGGATATAATTTACTTGATGGAGCTGGACTTGTAACAAATACGTATGGTATAGCCACGTCATGTTTCAATTTTTTAAATGAAATGACGCGGAAGCAACTTCAGCTATTTGGTAATTCTGTAGGATATTTGGGAGTAGGGATAAGTTTTGCTCAAACAATTATCGCATTTACTGATGGTGATATTACGGGTAACGACATTTTAGGAGCTGTTTCTACGGCACTCGGTGCTGCTAGTTATGCTTTTGCTGCTGCTGGATTGTTTCCTGTTGCTGGAGTGGTTGGCATTGTTTCTACAATGATAAATTTAGCAGGACAATCTTTGTTAATTCAAGTTCCTTTAGAAGATGGTCATAATGTTTATGTATACATATCACCGAATATGACATCATTTGCTTAATTTTGTTGTGAACTAACGTTTTTGTTAATAGCATTATTCTGAGTAGCTTGATATTTTTTATATTAGGCTACTTGGAATAATGTAAAATATTAAAGTTAATGAAAAAATATCGTCGTTCTTTTTGGGCAGCATCCTGTGTAAATTCAATGATAATACCATGGATAGTAGCGTTTGTATTCAGTTATTTATCAGTTAAAGATAGAATAGATATTTCGAGAGTACTTTCTTTTTATGGATTGATATTTGGGGGTATTCCAACTTTAGTCATTTTGGCTTATTTCTTCGTGTCGGAGTTTTATGTTATCTTGTCAGATGATGCGTTGATCTTAAAGAATGCGATTTGTCCGTTTTGGAAGAAGAAAGTGTATTATAATGACATGGTGAAAGTAAAGATAATTTACTATGGAGGTGGTCCTTCAATTCCTTTCATGAAAATAGCTACCACCAAGGCACAACGATCGGGGCGTTATTATCTGGATCGTGTTCGTCTTAAAGATTTTCCAGAGATAATAGATTTTTTGAGGGAGAAGGGGATTGAAGTTTATGTAAAGGGGATGGAATGTTTTAAATGAAACATAGTAGAGAACAAGAACTATAGATAATTTTGTAAGAAACAATAACAAATGAAAACCTTCCGTCGTTCTTTTGGGAAAACAACAACATTTAAACATATGTTCATGCCGTTTTTAATACCCTTATTGTTGTTTTTTATTTTTTACGATTATAATCTTAATTCAGTAGCATGGTGTTATTTACTTTTAGTAGTATTAATATTTTTAATCGCTCTTATTTTTCAATTATTTTATATAGTATTGGAAGATAATTTTTTTGTTATAAAGAATGGAATTTGTCCATTTTTGTATGAAAAACATTTTTATAAGAATGTAGAAAAAGTAAATATCAAACGTCCTGGAGGAATGACCCCTCCCTATATTCAAGTTATTACGAAGAAAAATAGAAAACATGCGTGGAAATATATTATAGATTTAGTAGCTCCAAAAGAATATGACAAATTAGTTGAGGCTATTAAGTCAAAAGGTGTTATTGTTGATAACGAGAATCTTGTAAATTGGAATTAATGTATAAGATTGAATTAGAAAATGTGAATTTTTAACAGGTAAGAGCATTAGAGAATTGATAATGAATATTATATTTTATGAAAACATTCCGTAATTCTTTTTGGTCGGGTCGATGGGTACAATCAATATTTATACCATGGACGGTAGCGAATGTATTATGTGTTTTGATTGTAATGAATAATGTTGATTTTACGAAATTATTCTCATGGTATGGATTGATAATACTTTTACCGAACTTGTTATTTTATGGCATAGTATTCTTATCAGAATTTTATATTATATTCTCGAATGACGCTTTAATCCTAAAAAATGCCATTTGTCCGTTTTGGACGAAAAAGGTTTTTTATGGAGATCCGGTAAAATTAAAGATTATTTATTTTAGTGGCTATACAATACCTTACATACAAATCATAAGAGGTGCAAGAAAATTTGCTTGGCGTTATTATCTAGATCGTGTTCGTCTTAAAGATTTTCCCGCAATAATAGATTATTTGAGAGAGAAAGGGATTGAAGTTCATGTCAATGGAATGGAATATTTTAAATGAAACATAGTAGAGAACAAGAACTATAGATAATTTTGTAAAAACAATAACAAATGAAAACATTCCGTCGTTCTTTTTGGCAAGCAACTACCTCTAAATGGTATATCACGTTTACGGTAATAGTGGCGATTTTAATCACGCCTTTCGTTTATTTTGCAACTCATTCTTTGGGAGCTTGTTTACTATTGTTATTAATATGGAGCCTCGTGTGTTTTCCCATATATTTTACCCAGTATTTTTACGTGATGTTAACGGATGATCAACTGATTCTCAAGAACAGCATTTATACGTTTTGGTATAAAGAGTATTTTTATAAAGACATCACGAAAGTTGAAATTAAATCAAGCACGAATATTTTCATGAAAGTTCATCTTGAAAAGTCAAACACGTTTTCGGGGACGTATGTTATTGACCTTGTTGCCCCGGTTGATTATGATGAACTTATCGATTGTCTCCGGGCAAAAGGCGTGGTCGTGGAAACAGCAGGTCTTGATATTCGATTTCCTGATAGGAACAAGCGTAAAGGATGATACCAACGTATTCCGTCGTTCTTTTGAGAAGACATATACACAACTGTTCGCCCTACGTACTAGACCACGAACAATAAATCTACCAAAGTAAGATAGATAAGGATGATTTCTTGGTTTGAACAAACTCGATCTAAAAAAAGTATATCTAATAAATGTCCCTATTTACAGAGATATTTTGAAGATTTAAAACATAAAGTTAAACCTTTCCTTTCGTGAAGCATTGAATTGCTCAATCTCCAAAGCAAGTGATTTCTTTAACTGCCAAGCCATAAAGTCCAAGAAAGGGTGATTGGTCTCTTCGTTCTGACATTGGCGCAAGGAAAGAATATATTCTTCCCTATCCTCTTTGAATATCTTGGTCGGGAAAAGGTGATAACAGAACTGAATATAGTTCATCAGCAATCGGGCAGTTCTTCCGTTGCCATCTATCCACGGATGAATAGTTACTAAATTAAGGTGGACATTGAAGCTTAATTCATATTGTTCCCGAAATGTTCCCATTGTCTTTTGCTTCGCTTGCAATATGGCACAAAATTCATCTATTTTGGCAGGAACTTTCAGATAGTTCATATAAGAATGTCCGCCAACACCCGCCGTAACACCACACAAGCGAAATTCACCTTTCGAAGAATCGAAAGAACCGCCCGTTACACTGTGTACACTACCTGTGGTACGCATCAGCGTTGCATTCAACCTTTGCAGAAAAGCAGGAGTTACAGGTACAAGGCTGACGGATTCTGCTTTGGCAAGTTCATACGCTTGTTTCAAGTCCTCATTCATCAGATGATGTACAAGTGGTTTCCCTTTTGCTGTTACTCCCTCGTCAAAAAGAAGTTGCGTATCAAGCTCCGTAAGCGTTGAGCCTTCAATAGCTGTGGAATGGGTGATAAGAGAATACAGGTAGTACTTATCATAGTCCACCGCTTCATTGATTCCAAGTTCCTGGAACTTTTGATATAACTGTTCTATCTCTTGCCAAACACTTTGTTCCATTGCTTTTTATTTAACAGGCTTTATTTCTTCAAAGGTAGTGTATTTACCATGTTCAGCCAAAGAAAATAATGAATTACTGCTATATTTTTTGCACGTGTAGGGAAAATACAAGCAAATAAAAGCGAAGTTCCTGATAATCTAAATGCTTTGCTTTTTTGTTACCAAAAACGTATAATTCCATTCGTGACAGTAAATATCCTTTCTTCTATTCCCGTGGTATGATTATGTAGCCAGTATAACGCTCCTTGGGGGACATTGTCGTATTCGATTTCAAATCCCGTGGCAGTTTGTCGCCCGAGAGATTTCCAGCCTTTCAAATCGTGATAGAAGAGTTCATACTCGTTATCAGGGTATATTCCGTTACCGTCACTTCTCGGAAGGCAGATAATTTTGGATAGATTGACAGGTTTGCTAAAATCGACACTGAATGATTCTTTGCCTTGATATATATTGCTAAGGGGGTCACGGTCAAATACTGCTTGAAATATAGAGTCTGATTGTCCTTGTATGAGTTTTCCCTGAGAGTCAAAAAAGTATAGTTCTGCAAACGAGAGCGGATGTGGATGAGAGATTCGCCAATAGCGATATTTCTTGCTTGTATTTATTTTTTCTTCACAATAGGTTGGTGTCTGAGAGACAGAGCGGAGAATGGTGTCCGGGTGTTGGAAAGAGGATTGATTCGAGGCTTCAAGCATGAGATTAGAGAGCATTGTATTGTAACTGTATAAATTCCCATTCGAGGGATATTTTCTTGTTAGTATCAATTTTTGTCGGTTATTGGTGTCCGGAACAAGATGTTTTACTTCACCTTTTAAGGAAAGGATAAACGGATAGTTGAAAGAGGTGAGTTTTTTATCATGGTAATAAGCGGGTAGGTATACTAGATTTTTACCCATGTCATTGAATTTGACAGAGGCATGTGCTATGTACCCGATAGCGATAGGGGTCCATTTTAAGTTATTGAAAACACACAGGTAAGCGTAGTTGGAAGAATTTTTTAAATACTTGGGAACATGGATGGAGACATCGGTCGTTTGGAGGTACTCGTTACTAACATCCAAGAGAAACGGATTTTTGAAAAATTCGGGAATATATTCCGTGGTTTCGGTTTTGATTAGTGGATGACGAGAATATGTTTTTCGATATACTTTAGCTGTTTTGCGTTCGAGGGCTCCGCTGATTTCTGAATTCTTTGATTCCGGAGATATGATTTTATTCCAGTAATGATAACCGTTACGATTTGCGTAATGTGGGATAAAGTCGATGGCAACGGGCAAACAAGATGCTCTTGATTTGAAATTTCTTTGAGTGGTAATATGTTGACAATCTCTGTAAATATCTTGACGGAGTAATTCTTGAATAAAATGCGATTGGAAAAAAGTTGTCGCTTCGGAAAACTTTAGGGCATATTCCATTTTTGTTATTGTGTACTTGACATCATCACTGAATAATAATTCTTGTAGGGCCTTTGGCGAGAGATGTAGGGAGTCTATCCATAAATCCGGTCGTTCGTTTGCGAAACGGTACGGGAGGATGTATTCGAGGAATAGATCAAACGGGATGTCTTCCAGCCAAGAATACGAATTTAGATTTTCAAACGAGCGGTCGATATGTCGGATAAGAAACTCTGCCTTGATGTTTTGCACGTCTTCCTTTTTGTTGGCAGTATGGCGGAATTGATCTATGTGAGAAAGAGATATGTCCAGGGTTTTCTTGGCAAAATAAGATGCCGTCGTGTCGGTATCGATCTTTTCCCGGCAAGCGTTTATTAAAGAACCTTCCAGCGTGTAGTGTTCCGGCATATTCTTGATAAGGAAAGTCGCTGCCTGCAATTTGAGACTGTCAGAAGGATTTTGAGAATAGTGGTAGAGCACTTTTTCTAGTTCACCTCGATTTTCTCCTGCGAGTTTCAGGGCGTTTTCCAGTTCGGCATTGTATTGTCCACATGAAATGCCGGAAATGCAAAAAATGATATAAATGATTCTTTTCATGGCTTGTCGTGTATCTTACAGCAAAGATAAAGAGAATGAAAGAAAAGCAGGGGAATATCGGTTGCACGTGAGTTGCAAATTTGACTTGTAGGATGGTTTGTTTGCTAATGTTGGGGGATACACCCTTGGAGCGTGAGTAATAAAAAACCGCCGTCCTGCACTGGACGGCGGTTTTGTTTTATATAAATTTCTCCCGGTTTCGGGTGTTGTTCAGTCCGAAGATGATAAAGAGGACAGAGGCGATCAACATATTCATCCGGCAATGGAAGACCGTGTTGAAAAATATCTGCGGGTTCTTATCAATGGGGACATCGTAGGGATTCAGGAAAATGTTCCATTGGCTATCCCCGATAGCTCCCTGTATCATGGAGAATAACAATCCGATAATGATGATCACCACGGAAGTTCCGTTCCCGTTCTTGATCATCGTGCTCAGCATGAATGAAAGCGTACCGATAAAAAGAGCCGGAACCATGGCTTGTAATGTCAGTCCCATTGGGGGAACTGACACGATGGCTAAATCCGTTAATAGAGCAAGGAAACAGGTAATCACAAAACAGATCACGTAAGAAATGATGAGTCGTAATAACCAGACCTTATAACTATAGTTCGGGATTCCGAAAATAATCTCCACGATCTTGGCGTCCTGATCGTTCTGTATGCCGAAACACATCGGGTAGAAAACCAACAGAATGCTCGGTAACATCAACATGGAGTATGCTGTTGCCTGCGTGATCTCGTCATCGCCCAGTAATTTCACGATCACCGTGATCACGTAAAAGGCGAGGGCACTCAACATGAAATATAGGAATTTATTCCCGAATATAATCTTGATGTTATATTGTACCAGCTTTTGTAGGGTTATCCAAAATTGCACCATAGTGGTTTGTGTTTCTTTATTGTGTTATAATTTGCTCTTTGTTCTCGATCTTCACGCTTCTCAATAGCCACAAGTAAGAGTCCTCCAGGGCCGGGAGAATCTTCTCGGCAGTCTCGGTGGGCTTATGCTCGCTAAGGCAACGTACTTTGATCATGTCGCCTTGGCGGATGTGGTGGACGATCAGCATATCGGACGGTAATTTTGCGAAATCCCGTACGGGAACTTCAAAGGTCCACGTAACATCCTTGGCAATATTGGCCATGTCACTCGGCGTACCGTGGTATTTCAGAATACCCTTGTTGATCACGCCGACCTGGTTACAGGAACTGGCAATATCCTCTATAATGTGGGTAGAGAAAATCACGATCCGGTTTCGGGACAATTCTACGAGCAAGTTTCTGAAACGGATTCTTTCCCGCGGGTCCAATCCGGCTGTCGGCTCATCCACCACGAGTATCCGGGGTAGGTTCAACAGGGTTTGGGCGATACCGATACGTTGTTTCATACCACCGGAGAAACCTCCGATCTTCTTGTCCTTGTTCTCGTACATATGCACGGCGGAAAGTACCTCGGCAATCCGGTTGTGACGTACTTTTTTATTATATATTCCTTTCAACAGGGCTTGGTACTCCAAAAATTCCCATGCCGTGAGGTTCTCGTACGTTCCGAATTCCTGCGGTAAATAACCAATCAAGCCTTGCAACTCTTCTCGTTTCTTCTGGGTATCGATGCCGTTAATGAATATCTTCCCGTAACTCTGTTCAAAGACCCCGCAAATGATACGCATCAGTGTGGTTTTACCGGCCCCGTTAGGACCTAGCAAACCAAACATTCCGGTATGTATCTCCATGGAAACGGAATTCAATGCCTTGAACGGTTTCTTCTTCACCCCAATAAACGGAGCCTTGGAAGCCAGACGGAAAATGGTCTTTCTCAGCATACGGAACCGACCGTCAATCAAATCAATATTAATGTTTTCCTTGTTGATCTTGTTGGACAGGTAGCGGGCAGCAATACCGAGATACCAGAACATACCGAGGAAGATAGCTCCCCCGCTGTTCTCGAATTTCTTGCTTGACCAGATCAGGATAACCATGGGGCCGGCATAGTAAATGACGATAGCGATGATTCGTAGCGTCTTGGCGATAACGTTCTGTTTCCGGTTCTCGCAAAACTCCCTGAAAATGTTCATGATACTTAGCGTCATCATCCAGGTAATGAAAGCAAAAACAATTGCCCAAAAGAACAGTACTTGGTAGCTGAACGTGAAGTAATACATGAATCCCAGCACCGGCAACGACCACAACAGCGGTTGCATATCCCGCCATTCGCGATAATTCCCTTGCAGTCCGAGACGTTCCCGAATTTTCAAACCGGAATTCCATTCCCGGTTGAAACGTGACGGGCGTCCGTACACTTTAACCAGATTGCATATCTTGATCTCCAGCTCTTCGTCAGCCGGAATGATATTACTTTGTGCCCGGCGTAAACTGTCTTCCAAGAACCAGGTCACTCCCGGTACGAGAATCACCGTCAGGATCACGTATAGAATCCGGTTCAATAGAGTATAAGCCCAGAAGTACACGCAGATTACGGCCACGACAAAAAGTACGATTTGCAATAGTTTCATGAAAAGGCTTTGTGTCCGCAGGCGGAATAGAGCGTCTTCCATTCCGGAATACAATGTCGGGATAATGACCAGAGTCAACAGCGTACTCATGGTAAGTCCCCCAATTACCGTAATGGCAAATGGGGCTCCCAGCCCGGACACGTATTCTCCTTGTCCCATGGCTAACGGGATCATGGCCACGATAGTTGTGATTGCCGTGATCAGAATCGGTCTTAAACGGGATAACCCGGCCGTTATAATAGCCCGTTGTTTGCGATTCCCGTTCCGACGGAGTAAAGACGTGTAGTCGATAAGGATGATGCTATTATTCACCACGATTCCGATCAGGATAATGAATCCCACGAAAACATTGGCATTCATCAATGAATTGCTCGTGAATAATAAAGCCAGTAGAGAACCGATGGCGGCCAGCGGAATGGTAAACATCAGCACGATGGGAGCCGTGGTTGATTCAAACACGGCGGCCAGAATCATGTAAATCAAGATGAAGGCGGCCAAGATGAGGAAAATGAAATCATCCATTTCGTTTTCCTCGTGTACGACTTCCACGGCGATACCCGTTGGGACATCCATATTTTGCACCAGTTCGTCAATCTCTTCCCGTGCGGCCTCCAGCAAATCTTTTGATTCGTTGATGTCGGAATTGAACATGTAAACAAGGTTCACCTCCTTTTCCTGGTTGATACGGGTGATGTTTCCTTTATCACGTCCTAGATTAATGCGGCTGAAACTCCGTAATTGGACTAACCCGTTGTTTTTATTCGTGACATCCAGATTGCGTAAATCTTCCAGTGTCCGGGTTTGAGTCTTCTGATCATCTTCATCATAGTTGATGTCTCGGATCAGAATGTCATACTCTTGGTTCCCGGCTTTATATTTGACCTCGGCTTTACTTTGAGGCTGGAAATTGGAAAGTTCTTGGCTTACATTAGCGGGTTCAACCTCGTTCATTCCCATCAGGTACTGGTCAAAGAAAATCTTAGAGACTGTGCTTCTTTGGGAAACTGAAATATAGGAATTTGAAATGTTATCCAGATCATCAAGTTGGTATTTTAAATATTCGGCAAAATTCGCCATAGCCTCGAAATCCTGACCCTTGATGAGCACTTTTTCCGTTTGGCTACCCATTCCCATCATTCTGAGCAAGGAACTATTACCCAGCATTCCTCCACCTCCGCTGCTTCCCCTGAAGTTCTCGCTACTCTCGCTGGCTTCCAAGCTGATCTGGTTGATATTGACCGTCTCGGCTAACCGGAGTACTTCGGTTTTTAGCTGGATGAGAGATTTCTTATTTATCTTTTGATAATCATCTTTCAGTCGGATCGTGAGTCGGACATCCTCTTTCATAATGTTGGAAGAGAATTCTTTTATTTCTGGAACTTCAAGTAATTCATCCTCGAAAAGCCGGATCATCTCGTCGGTTCTTTGGAGCGTGTAGCCTGTCGGGGGGGTGATGTACACGTTGAACGTGTTCAATTCGACCTCTTTCAGCGTGTTCAAGGTTAAAGAGGTCGATAGCACCACGGTAACCAGTAATGTAACTAGAGCGATAATGATCACTTGTGCCGGACGGCGAAGCGACATCTTGAGTATGGCCACATATATCTGTACCAATCTGTTATGGATGGACAGGTTACTGAAATTGACATCTTCCGGGGTCTTGCGCAAAATAGCGTTTACCGCCATCGGTATTAACAGCAAGGCCACGACCAGCGATATGGTAAGTGTTGCCACGATAGAGATTCCGATGTGTTCCCCGATCAGCTTGACCAAGTAATTGTCCGCGAAAAGGAAAGGCAGGAACACGGTAATCGTGGTGACCGTGGCCGCCATGATTGCCTTCCATACCTCGGTAGTCCCCCGCACACAGGCTTCGTCGGTGGAAACTCCCAACCCCTTCAACCGATAGATGTTCTCCATGACGACGATGGAGTTATCCAGCAACATGCCGACGGCGAGTGCGATACCCGTGAGGGTTAGCGTGTTGATTGTTATTCCGAATAGGTAAAAGAAATAGAATGACGAGAACACGGAAATCGGAATGGCAAAAGCCACGATGGAGATGATCCGTATTTTCCGGAGGAATAGGAACAACACGAATATGGCCAGTAAAGCTCCCGAAAGTCCGAGATCGATAATTTGGTCAATGTTTTTGTTCATCACATCGGCAGCATCATCTTCCACTTCAATAAGAACCCCTTTGGATTCTAATTCTGCATTTAAACGATCAATTTCCTGCCGAACCTTTTCGGAAAGGTCGATCACGTTAGCTAACGGGGATTTGGACAGGATGCAGGAAATCACCTCTTTCCCGTTGGTACGGGCGTAGGATTCCTCTTCCTTCACGCCGAACCGGATTTCAGCGATGTCTTTCAATTGGATCGGACCATCGGCAACCACGATACTTCCCAAGTCTTCCGTGGCAAGGTATTCGGCTGTCACGTTGACAAAGTAACGTTTGTTGTTCTCGTAAACCGAACCGGCAAAACTCTTTTCCGCCAAGTTGCTCGAAATGGCTCTGCTGATCGTTGATGTCGTAATGTTTAGAGCCTTGCATCTTTCCGGATCGACAATAACTTCGATGCTTTTTTGTCGTCCTCCCATGATGGTGACATTAGCGATTCCGTCGATATTTTCCAGGTAAGGAACAATCTCGGAATCGGCAATGTTACGCACGTAGTCAATGTCGTCCTCCCCGAGAATCCGTAGGTTCATGAACATATCACTGGCGGAACCCGAAGAAGATTTGTTCACGTTTAACTGGAAATTATCAGGTAGATTCGGGGTGATGCTTTTTATTTTTTCTTCCAGTTGTAGGAAGGTATATTTCAGATCAACGTCCTGTTTGAAAGAGACGGTTACCTGTCCTCCTCTCGAATAAATCTGGGTTTCTATTTTTTCTACCCCGTTAAGGGCACTGACGGCTCCTTCGACGGGAATAGCTACTTGATTTTCTATATAGGAAGGGTCGGATTCTGTTTCGGAGTTAATGCTCACGCTCAACACCGGCAGTTCGGCGTTGGGGTATAATTCCATGGGAAGGTGTTTATAGGAGAAAATTCCCATAAGTACCAGCCCGATGAAAAGCATCGATACAAGAACCCTTCTTTTTATAATCGTGTTCATGATTTCTTTCTGTCAATAACGTAATACACACACGGGATAACGATCAGCGTCATGATAGTCGAGGTCAGCAAACCACCGATCACGGCAAGTGCCATGGGCGAGCGCAAGGAAGCTCCCTCCCCGAATCCGAAACACATGGGCAGCAATGCCAGAATCGTCGTGGCACTGGTCATGATAATCGGACGTACGCGGTGTTGTGCTGCCATTTGGATGGCCTCTTCCAGAGGGTGTCCCTCCTCTTTCAGGCGATTGATCGCATCAACGAGTATGATAGAACTGTTCACGGCAATACCAGCCAGCATGATAATCCCGATAAAGGCCATCATGTTGAGTGTTTGTCCGGTGAGCAGGAACGCCCAAATACATCCCACGCCGGCTAACGGAATGGTCAGTAGGATCGTGAACGGGTGGCGCAAGGATTCGAATTGTGCTGCCATCACCATGTATACTAACAATATGGATAGAAACAGGGCGAATCCCAACCCGCTGAATGACTCTTGTCGCATCTCTTCCTCTCCCGTTATCTTGGCTGAATACTTGGCCGGGAATTCAACCTCGGACAATTTGGCTTTAATGGCAGGAGTGATATGGCTCAGTGAGTATTGCTTCTCAAGCATGGCCGTCACGATACCCGTCCGGCTTTGGTTAACCCGGTTAATCTCTTTCGGGGCTGACGTGATTTCGATGTCGGCAATTTCTCCGAGGCGGTATTTCTTTTCGCCTTGTATGATTTCAATATCATAAATCTCGGAAAGGGTCACTTCGGGTACTTTGATGTTGATGTCGATCGTTTCGCCTTGTGTCTCGAAAGTTCCGGCATCCTTACCTGCCAGTTTCTCGCTGACCTGGTTACTTACCGTGGCAACATCAATTCCGTAGATTCCACTTTTCAAGCGGTCAATTTTGATATTTACTTCCGGAGCACCTTTTTCCAGGGAAGATTTGATGTCGTATATACCGGGGATTCCGGTGATTTTCTCTTTAATCTCGGTACATAGTTCATCCAACAATTCAAGTTCTTCCCCTTTCACCTCGATCACCAACGGTGCCCCTTCTGTTCCCAGAATACTTTGTAGGGCAGATTCTCCTTTTTCGTAGGAGATTTCCACGCCTTCCGGCAAAGGATAATTCTCGTTAATATTCGTGATAAAATAATCGGCATCCAGCTTGGAATCTTTCTTTATTTTTACCTTGATTTGGGATTGATTCTCTGATTCTAATTTTCCCCCGCTTTGGCTTTCCAGGTTGGATGGACCAACCAGCGTGTATTGCCATTCAACATCATCCTGTCCTAGCGTTCGGATGGCGTCTTCAATGGTTCCCACGGCGTTATCCGTACTTTTTAACCTTGTTCCCGGTTCCATGGTCACGAAGATTGAAAATTCCTTCGACTCCGTTTTAGGCATGAATTCCATACCGATTAACGGTAGCATCAGGTAAGAAACGATCATAAGAACCGTGGCAACACCAATTACCAGATATTTCCTTTTAAGTACTTTGCCGACGAAATTCCCGAAACCTTTGATCGTGATGGCATGACTGGAAGTGTTGTCTTTTTTTCGCATGAATTTCGAGGCGAGCATCGGGATAAACAGGATAGAAACAAAAAGCGAGGATAACAACGAGAAACTAACAGTCCACGCTTGTTCTTTGAACAGCTCCCCGGCAGCTCCTTGCAGGTACACGATCGGAAGGAACACCACGATGGTGGTTAAGGTGGAGGCCGTGATCGCTCCCGCGACTTCCGAGGTACCCCTCACGGCAGCCTCCGCGGGTGGCAGGTTATTCTCATCCATGTTTCGGAAGATATTTTCCATCACGACGATGGCATTATCGACCAGCATTCCCGCACCCAGCGCAAGTCCTCCCAACGTCATGATGTTGATAGAAAGACCGTTAAAGTACATCAGGTTGAACGTGGCAATGATCGAGATCGGGATGGAGAGACTGACAATTAATGTCATGTTCACTCGTCGCAAGAATATATAAAGTATAATAACGGCGAGGATGATACCCATTAACGCGGAATCTTTAACCTCGTTGATGGAACTCCCGATAAATTCGCCTTGGTTACTGATGATATGGAAATTATATCCCGGTAAACTTTTGCGGAATTCATCAATTTTAGCCAGCAGGTTCTCAACGGCATTTACCGTGTTGTATTTATTTTCTTTGTAAATACTGATTCCAAGGCAGCGTTCCCCGTTATAGCGGGCCAGATTTGCCGGATCTTCGTTGCGGATGGATACGGAGGCCACATCTTTCAAGTATACCGGAGCCTTTGTTTTACTAGCACTGCTTGTTGATTCCGTGGAAGAGGAATTCTCGCCGGAAGAATTCTCTTTAAATGCCACGATAATGTTTTCAATATCTTGGAGGCTGGTAATCAAGTTTACCCCTTTCACCGTGTATTGAATATCCCCGTCCGTGATCGTTCCCCCGGAAACATTTTGATTGATGGCCGTGATTTGTGAGGCGATCCCGTCGGCTGTTAACCCGAATGCCTCCAGCATGTAAGGATTCGTGGATATTTCGACGATAGCCTGTTCCTGTCCGTTCAACTGAATGTCCGCGATACCGTCCACCCGGACGAGTTCGTTACGCATGTAATTTTCCGCGATCTTTCGCAATTCGTTCATGTCCTTCACCTCGTTATGGGTGAGGGCGATGGTCATGATCGGTGTCGCGTTGGCGTCATAACGGGTAACGTTGACTTCTTCGATGGTTTCATCTTGAGAAAGAGAAGAGACACTTCGCTGTAAATCCAGAAAAGCGGCATCCATGTCTTGATCCCATCCGTATTCCACGGTGACTTTCGTGTACCCGACTTTCGTGATGCTGTACACGCTTTTCACGCCTTCTTGGCGTGCGGTTGTCGATTCGATATTAGTCGTGATTAATTTTTCAACCTCTTCGGGGGGTCTTTGACCGCTTTTCACTTCCACGTAAAGAGCGGGATTTTTCAAGTCAGGGAAAAGATCTGTCCCTAATTTATTATAGGATATTGTTCCCAGTAAACATACCGCCAGTGTGAGCATCAATACACTTACCGGGTATTTTACTGCAAATTTGGTAATACTGTTCATGTCTTTTTATTTCATGATTTTTACTTTGCCTCTGTTTCTCAGGAATTCGTAGCCTTTCACCACGATCTTGTCTCCTTGGTTCAGGCCGTTTTCCACTTCGATGAAACGATCGTCACTGATACCGGTCGTGATGATTTTCTCCATGGCCCGGTTTTGTTCAATCGTGTAAACAATCCGGTTTCCTCCCCGGCGGGAATTAACGATATCCTTCGGTATGGCAATAACCGAATCTTTTTGCAAAGTAATAATCTCTCCTTTCGCGAACATACCGGGACGTAATTTAAGTGCCGGGTTATTGATCGTGATGTATCCGGTGTATGTGCGGGTATCCTCGTTGATTGCCGGGGATAGTTGAGAAACAAGACCGGATAGGGTATCTGATTTAATATTATAATTGGTGACCAACACTTTTTGACCTACTTTCACCTTGTCGATCGTGTTTTCCGGCAAAGCGATTTCCATGTACATCTGGCTGTAGTCCATCAATCCGACCATTGTTTCGCCTGATGCAATTTCCACGTTTGGGGTGAAATACGGTAGGTTCACGATGGCTCCTTTGAAAGGGGCTTTAATCGTGAGTTTTGCCAGCTCCGTGTAGGCTGACTCCAATGCCGATTGAGCTTGTATGTAACTGCTTTCAGCATTTAGAACATCTTTTTCCGTGGCACCGCCTTTTTCGAATACGGCTTTTTGGCCTTCCCACTCTTTCTTGGCGATGTCAACCTGCATCTTTTTTGTTGGCAGCGATACGGTATTTTCGTGTTCTTTATTGTTCAGCTTGATAATTACGGCTCCTTCCTCGACAATGTCTCCCAGTTTATAAGGACGTTTGGTTTTGGGATTGATCATCAACTCGTATTTACCGTTTGTCTCGGATTTCACTTCCACCGTTTTGGTTGCTTTGGCTGTTCCTGTCGTGGTGGTCAGTTCCCGGATATCACGTTTCCCGACCTCGGCAAGCCAAACGGGTGTAGTCGTTTCTGAAGAAGAATTCATTCGTTGCTCGTTACAAGCGTTCAAGGTGTAAGCCAGTAAAATCACCCCGATATATTTTATAGATTTGTTGATCATAGCGTTTTGTTTTATATTGTGTTAGGGTTATTTCAATAAATCAACCGGTAAATAAGACCTGTTATTCTGGTAGTCCCACAGGGTTTGAATTTTCAGATCCAGTAATTTCAACTTATATGAAATGATAGCGTCTGTCAATGAGTTTTTCGCATCTGTCAACTGAGTCTGTTGATTTTTCAGTTCCATACCGGTAAGGTTCCCGCTACGATATTTTTCGACATTTATGTCGTATGTGCGTTCGGCATTTTTAACAGTCTGACGTGCGATTTCGATTTGTCTCAATAATTTGGGTAATTCCCGACACACCTGACGTACGTCAAGCATGATGGATTTTCTTTCTTCCTCGTTACTGATTTCCGTGTTCTCGTTGGATAACTCCGTGCTGCGGATGTTGGCTTTTCTTGCCCCCCAATCCCAGATCGGAACGGTTAACGTGATACCGATTGTTTCGTTGTCATCCGGTTTCGAGAAGGCTCCGTTGAATTTGTCGCCTTGGCCCATCAGTCCCACCCTGGCAGAGATGCTACCTTTAAATTTGTTGTTGTCTTCTGCCTCGATCAGGCTGAAAATACCTTCTTCAATGGCAATTTGTTGCTGGCGGATCTCCATGCGTTGAGTTAAAGCATATTTGACAGCTTGATTTACATCCACGTGAACCGAATCAATCTGGATGTCGGGTAGGATGCTGATGTCTATATCCAAGGGTAATCCCAAGGTTTGCTTGAATTGATCTTTGGTATTCTCGTAACTCGTTTCCGTGTCGGCGAGTGAATTTTCGTTTGTCGCAAGGGTCACTTCCGCCTGGAAGAGTTCTTCTGGGGCGATCAAACCTTGCTCCACTTTATTTTTGATGACTTCGTAATTTTGTTTTTGGCTCTGGAAAGCTTCCCGGGCCGTGACTAATCTTTTATAAGACTGGTAAACGCCATAAAATGCCGAGGTCACGTTTTTCTCGATGTTCAGTTGAGCGAGAGCGTATTGGATTTTGGCTTTTTCAAGATTGAATTCCAACCTTTTTAATTGCATCTTGGTCTTGTTGTAGGTAAAGATCGGTTGCTCTAGGCTCAAACTGAGATTATTTGAAAAGGAAGTGCTCTTGGCTCCAAAAGATTGGTTGTCATCATCCTGCCAGTTGAATGAATTACTGAGCGTCACCGTTCCGTCTGTCCACTTAATCGGTTGGCTGATTCTGAAGTCCAAACCGGAACTCATGGATTTCCGGGTATACCATTGCGTGTTGTAATCGTCGAACGATGTGCTTCTGGTATATTGAAACGGGTTCAAGTTCAAACTAAACTGTGATTTTAACGAAGCTTTTTGCTGGATCAGAGCCAGTTCGCTTTGTTCCAAGCTCATTTTACTTTGAATGATGGAAGGGCTTTGTTGATAGGCGATCTCCAGGGCCTTTTCCAACGTCAAAACTTCCTGAGCAAACGTTGACCCGGAACAAAGCATGAATATTCCCGAAATAATCAACGATATTGACGTGATCTTTTTCATAATATGTTGTTGTTATTTTTATTTGTTATTGTTCGTGTAAACCCATTTCACCGCATCGGCAAAGATGATTTGGTTGGATGCTGATCCCTTGTCACTTAAAGTGACTTTAGCCTCTCCTTGCGAGAAATAGAAAGATCCCAGTGTCATCCATCCCTGTCGTCCCCGGCCTGTCTCAACTGAAATTTCTTCTTCCCCGTCATCATGTTTTACCGTATAGTATTGCATTTTTTTCTCTTCACCTCCTCTTCGGAACCATCCCATCATAGGGAAATCGGACGAGTACACGAATACCTCGTAGAATCCCGGAATTTGTATTTGGGTCGTCCATTCCGTCTTGTTACTGCCATTCCCGGATTTCTTGTACACGGCACTATTGATATAGTCCCCATAATAATTAACCCCGATGGTAGCTGTCCATTTACTGGGGGGCATCCAGAAATTCAAGTTTTTGTATTTATCTTCATTCTCCTTCTTGAAGAAAGATTGCAGTTTATTCTTTTGATTGGATTCGATGATCTTGAACCCGGGATCTTCATTATCTACCGTGATCTCTTTCGGGTTAAACGTGAAAAGGGAGGCATTCGAGTCGAATATGCCTGTTACCGTGTCGGTCGTTGTGGTGGTCACTTTGGCGAAATTCTGCATGATCGTGCTGGGGAGATTCTGCGAGATATTCGTGTTAATCGTGAGGTTACTCGGACGTTCGTCACATAGGATACGAATTTCTTTGTATTTCCGCGGTTCTATAATGTAATTTTTGGCCGGCTTGGATTCCATTTGGGCCGCTCGTCCCCTTCTTCCTCTCGGGCCACCGGGGAACATTCCGCCGCCTTCTTCAACATTGACGGAAATCACGCCTTCTACATTCGTGGGGTTGTACACTTGGAATTTTACGATATATTTCGTGTAATCCCCGACTTCTACCTGATCGGCATCCACCCCTTTCACGATAAAACGAGGCGTGCTGTTGATCGTGTACCAGTTCGGGATGAAATCCATTAAATTGAAATGAAATTTACGTATGAACTCGCTGTTCAGGCGGGTGAAATTGACTTCTTGGAACTGGTATTTCTTCGTGAACTCGGCCATGAATTCCTTGAACTCGTTTGATGAAAGGCGGGAGTTGATATAGTTCCTCAGGTAAACACCCTTCAGTTTCATCATTTCGTAGAATACCTCTGTTGAAAGCGTGTTGTCAAGTACGGCTTGTTCAAAACTTTTCCCGTTCAAATAAGCGGCAGCTCGCTGGTCATCGCCCATCCCGTTGAACATCCGGAAAAAATGTCTGCCTTGCGTACTTTCCTCCTGTTTGAGCATCGTGTTCATCACGATGTCTATGATCGGGAAATTCTGGGAATAGATAGAACCCGCGTAATTGAAGTACATGGATGACAAGTCGTATTTATTCAGTTTGGAAGTGCCGGACCATTCTCCCGAGAACATATTCACAAAAGTATTTCCATCCTCTTGAAACGTTTCTTCCGAGAGAAGAACCCGTCGGGTAAAATCCCTTATGACGTTCATCTCCACGTCGATATCTTCCATATCTCCTCCGCGGGGATTATTACGTCCCCACTCGGCCATTCTTTTTTTAGTGAATTTAAAATTACTGCTGGGTAGGGTCGTGGCAAATTCCGGAAGAAAAACTATTTCCGGTTGCAATTGTTCGCTGTTCCCTTTCCAATTGCGCACGTAGCCCGTATAGGAAATGGGCGTTTCTGCCAGAATGAATTTCTGGTACGGGTATTTGCGCCCTTTTCTCAATTCGTATTCGGATTTCACATCTTGAAGGAATCCGGTTAATGTGTCCGAAATATTAGGAAAAACTTCAGAATAGAAATCGTGACCCTTAAAATTGTATAATTCGATCTGCACGGAATCGACCAAGATACTCTTCTTCTCGTAATCTCCGATGGCTAAACTGATGCCGGGCAGTTGCTCTTTATTCCGGAATATTGTCGTGTCTCCCGCTTGGGAAAGCGTCCCCTGTGAAAGAATCGTCCGATTGTCGGGATGAATTACTTTTAACGTGTAATTCGAGAAGTTTTTTCGGATGTTGTAAGGAGCTTCAGGATTTACCGGTGGAAAGGTAGAGGGATACCACAGGCATTCCGGGGTCAGCAGGGTAAATTTGTCCTGCACGAAAGCGTATCTTTTCCCGAAGCGGAGAATGCTGCTTCCGGTTTGCGTGTCGTAATACTCTTCGTCCGTGATATCCAGGTAACAGATGTTCTCGTCGATGGAACCGTTGTACGCGATGTCCAATTCAATGCTCTCGTATGGGCGGAGTTTGTGTTCCGCTACGATAACTTGTGCGTCTCTTTTGTAAGGAATAGCTTCTCCTTGCCGGGTTAATTTTTCAACTTGCAGGGAGGGGTTCAGGTAGAACACGATTTTGTCAATCTCCCGGTGATTCCGGTTCTGAATCTTTATGTGCGAATTGACGGTAATCTTTTTGTCATTTTGTGAGAATACAATTTCTTGATCGATCAGATGAACTTTGTCAATGTTATTGTATTTTTTGTATCTTTCGGAGTATAGTTTGCGTTGATTATCAATTTGACTGAAACGGGTGAAATAGATGAAGCCACAGCCGATCCCGATGATCAGGATAATACATCCCAAGGCATTCAGCAAGATATTTTTCTTGGGATGCAACGGTAAGCGGTTGACCATGGCGATGGTAAACGCGAGTAATCCCATTCCCAAGAACAGGAATGTCAACCGTTGGACGAGATAGGGAAACAAGTTCGTGTGTCCCAGCACGTCGGAAAACATATTCGGTATTGTGAGGGCGAAGAAGTCAAATGTCCCGTGTTCAGCGTCTCCGAGATAAGATAAGGTCACCCCGATAAATCCTAGCATGATGACGAACGTAACCGCTTGGTTACGAATGAAACTCATGATCACGAACGATAGCCCTAGTACGAAAATCAGTGACGGGATCGATAACGTGAACAAGTAGAAAAAATAGGGGAACAAGGTGAATGGAGATTCACTTGCGAATAAGTGAATGAAACCAGCGATGAGTAAAGCGATGATGTTTAACGATACAAACACTTTTATGATCCCCCATGTCTTCCCGATGATGTAATCCGCATTACTCATCGGGCGTACGTAAATCACCTCGGCAGTATCTAATTTCTTGTCTCGCTTTAAAAAGCTTCCTGCCAGAAATATGGCAATGACGGATTGTGCGATATTGAAAAGGTAGATATTGACAAACGGGATGGAGGATGGCATAGCAACCATGACCCATTGAAACCATCCTAGGTTTGACTGTGTACCCATGTGAAAAAATACGATAACTAAAAGGGATAGAATAGCGAATATACGAAATAGCCAGCTTCTTCGGAGAAGCTTGGTCTCGTATCTCGATATTGTGCTGATGTTGTGAATATTCATCGCTGGTTTCTTCTAAGATTTACTTGAACAATTCGTTTTCTTTGATTGCTTCAACCTGCATGTTCATCTTGTCTTTCAACAAATAGTCCATGTAGTAAACGTAGGCATGTTCGAGGTTCGGTTCGATCGCTTTGTGCGAGTAGCCGTCAATGGCATCGGCCACGACTTGAATCTCCATACCGCCGTCCGCCGGAATGGTTGAAATAATCGGGTATTTATCTTTGATTTCCTCGTATTCCATATCGGTTACGAAGATTTCCCATACTTTCCCGCGAGCCAGATCGATCATCTCGTCCGGTGAACCTTCAAACTTCAGTTCTCCGCGGTTTAGCAAGGCCAGCTTCTTACAGGTACTTGAAATGTCTCCCACGATATGGGTGGAGAGAATGATGATCGAGTCCTTGTCGCTGATGTCTGCCAAAATATTACGGAAACGGATTCTTTCTTCCGGGTCCAATCCGGTAGTCGGCTCGTCCACGATAATGACTTTCGGGTTCCCGATGATGGCTTGGGCGATCCCGAGTCTTCGTTTCATACCTCCGGATAATCGGTTGGCCCAACGGTCACGGACTTCAAATAAACCAACTTTGCGTAGCATCTCGTCTACCACTTCGGCCCGGTGTTGTTTCCCCTTGATCCCGGCAAGCCCGGCACCGTAATCGAGGAATTCCCAGGTTTTTAGTTTCTCGAAGAAACGGAAATCCTGTGGCAAGTAGCCCAACAGGGAGCGAATTGCCTTCCGGTCTTTGGCAATATCATAATCATCAAAATAGATGGTTCCCGACGTGCAACTCTGCAATAGAGTCATGATTCTCATGAGAGAGGTTTTTCCTGCTCCATTCGGTCCTAACAGGCCGAACATTCCCGGTTCGATTTCCAAATTCAAGTCTTTTAAGGCTTTTTTACCTCCCGGGTAGACTTTATTCAGATTTACAATTTTTATACGCATAACGCTGGTATTTTAGGTTGGTATAAATCTATGCATAATAAGCCGGAACACATGTTAATAAAATGTGAAATATCCTGGTTTGAGTAAGACACTTTTTGCTTAAAAAGGTTTATTATTTTAACAAAATATTAACACAATCGATCATTAAGAACCTTTTGGCAGCTTGTTAAGAAAATATCTCCCGGATGACCCGGATGCTTTTGGTATTGAAATCTAAATTTAGATGGAACCCGAGAAAGAGCAGGGCTATGTCGAGTAAAATCTTGCGTCCCTGTTGATTAAGCGGAATGTTTTTCAATTCTTGCAGCTGACATGTGCAGAGGGTATGGATGGCTTTGGCGGAATGCGGGCCGGTATGGTAGTTTCCCGGAGAACTCGTGGGGTAAAAACAACCGTCATTGATGTTAAACACGTGGTCGGGGTGGTACGTGCTGTTGTCTATGCTAAATCCGAGTAATTTGCTCAACCGGAACAGGAATAGTAGGTTGAAATTGGCAATATCATCCCGCGTGATGTTCAGATATTCCACGGAGGTTTTGATATACTCGTATAGATCGGGATTCGGGTCGGAATCCCGTAACACGAGATTTAATATTTCTCCCCATAATAGAGCGATATTCATCTTGTACACGTCGAAATAGATGGCCGACGTGTTCACGAGTGGGGAGAAAGATTTCAGCTTGTGCAGTCCACCCCTTTCATTCGGGATGAATTCAATTTCCACGATTTGCATACACTGGGCGGAAGCGTTCGCTTTCCGTTTGAACAGGACCAACGGGGTAATCATTTGCATGTAGCCTCTTTCCTCCGAATAAACATGTAGAATTTGTTGCTGTTCGGAATGAGGTATGCTTTTCAATATGATGGCCTTTACCGTGTGCATATTTTTTACAAGTTGTTCAAGAAACGGCATAATTCCCGGACGGCTTGTCCCCGGTGACTGATCCCATTTTTCTCGTGCAGGGGCATTTCGGCAAAGCTTTCTTGAAAACCTTCGGGGCGAAAAATCGGATCGTAACCGAATCCCTGCTGGCCGTGTTTGCTTGTGAGTATCTCCCCGTTGACAATGCCTTCAAACAGGTATTCTTTGTCCCCGAGAATTAAAGCGATAACTGTTCTGAAACGGGCTTGGCGTTCCGGTATATTTTGCATTTCCTGTAAAACTTTTTTCATGTTGGCTTCCGAGTCGTGGGCGTTGCCCGCATATCGTGCAGAATAGACACCGGGAGCGTTGTTCAAGGCTTTTATTTCCAAGCCCGTATCATCTGCGAAACAGTCCAAACCATATTTTTCGTGGATATACCGGGCTTTTTGAAGGGCATTCCCTTCGAGCGTGTCCTGTTCTTCCGGGATGTCTTCATGATATTGAATCTCTTTCAGGGAAACAATCTCATGTTGAGAGCCGAGCATTTCTTTTATCTCTTCCAGCTTGTGGACATTGTTGGTAGCAAAAACTAATTTCATGGCCAATAATAATTTATAGGTTACAAAGGTAATGAAATCAGGTGTAGAAATGAAGGTTTATCCCTAGAAATGCCCTGGAAAGTAGGAAATTCATGATCTATAGATGATTACTTCCGGATCACTACCATATAAAACGCTATTAAAACGCTATTAAAACCCTATTAAAACGTTATACTTAGAATAGCGTTTTATAAGTATTTTAAAAGTATAATAAAAGTATGATTTCCGCTAGTGATCCGGAAGTAATACTAAATTAATCATGTAATAAGGTTTGACGTGGGATTGTCAAGGGTTGGACAATTTACACTCTTTGGTATTATAATTTTTCTCGGTCCGTGCGGGAAGAAAATTATATCGTGTATATTTGCATTCGGGTAAAACAGAAACCATTAAATCGAAAATATGAAAGGGATTGTTGTGAAATCTACCGGAAGTTGGTACTCCGT
The DNA here is from genome assembly GCA_019423345.1 of Butyricimonas sp. Taxonomy (GTDB): domain Bacteria; phylum Bacteroidota; class Bacteroidia; order Bacteroidales; family Marinifilaceae; genus Butyricimonas. The sequence continues at coordinate 131,761 of JAHZBN010000007.1, forward strand.
ACGGATGGATTCGGGGGAGGTGATGGAATGTCGGATTAAGGGAAAATTCCGGATGAAAGGGATTAAAACCACGAATCCCGTCGCGGTGGGGGATGTTGTCGAGGTGGAGGTGAATCCCGATGGTGCGGTGATCAATCGGATCGAAGATCGGAAAAATTATATTATCCGGAAATCGACGAACTTGTCGAAGGAAGCGCATATTATCGCCGCGAATGTTGATCAGGCGGTGCTGGTCGTGACAGTAAATCATCCCGTGACTTCCACTGTTTTTATCGATCGTTTTTTAGCTTCCGTGGAGGCATACCGGATTCCGGTCCTACTCGTGTTTAATAAAATAGATGCATATAGCGAGGATGATTTGATGTTGTTGGGAGCTTTGACCCGGATTTATATGCAAGTGGGATACGAGTGTTTTCACGTCTCTTCGTTGACGGGGGAAGGGATGGAGGATGTTGTTGCGGCCTTGAAAGATAAAGTGACCGTGTTTTCCGGTTTATCAGGCGTGGGAAAATCTTCACTGATCAATCGTGTCGAACCGGGTTTGAGCTTGAAAATAGCGGAGATTTCTGATTCCCATGACACGGGAAAGCATACCACCACGTTTGCAGAAATGTTCCCTTTGAGTTTTGGTGGCTCTATCATCGATACCCCGGGTATCCGGGCTTTCGGGTTGATTCACATGGAGAAAACCGAAATATCCCATTATTTTCCCGAGATATTTAAACGGGCAGAAGATTGCCGTTTTTATAACTGTACGCATATTCATGAGCCGGGATGCGCGGTGATTCAAGCGGTGGAAGACGGGGAGATAAGCGAGAGCCGTTATTTTAGTTATGTGAGTATGTTTGAGGAGGGGGACGAGAAATACCGGAAATAAATAGAGACGTATTTTTTATTGTCCGGGCATAAAATTTGAATGTTTTTGTGTAGGTTTGTATATCATAGTATAATTGATATCTTTACAGTTGCATGGAAGTTGAACCAGGACCATTTGTTCAATTAAATAATCAAGGAGTTTGCGGTTCCCTAGGGTTAAATGAAATTGATTATGTGGATTTTTTTGTACTTTCTATGATAGTGTATTTTCAAAAAGACACGAATCTAGATCAAATGAAGGAAAAAGAACGTGTTGAATACTTGAAAAAAAAGCTCTAAGAAGGTTGTTAAACAATATGGTCCTGATTATTATAGAAAAGTAAAACCATTAATTATAGAAAGAATTGTAATCGGTGTACGGGATTCAATGTCGGCAGGTTGGATGCGTAGAGGACATAAGGGACAGGCATATTATCTCGTCGAATTTCCTTATGATCCTAATTATGAATATTTTCATGCAGGGTTTGCAGCAAGAATCTATTTTGGGGCTGACACGGGGATAGCATTTCAAGTTGTATTCGGTAATGGTTGGGGCTTTGTAGAAATAGATCAGCCTGAAAAGTATAAAGATCAAGAACGGATTATGGAATATGAACGACAACTACCTAAGAAACAGGAAGAATAATATGAACGAGGATATGATGTCTTTATTTAAGTCAATAAATTAAGTTTGGATTAATTTGCAAGTAAAAGGCAAGGGATTGAGGGAGAGGGGAAGAATGAGATATAAAATGATGAAGAAAAAACTAACAGGATATGATGCCATGTATTATTTTTTTTCGTACATTTGCGCCGTTTTACGTGAAGAATTGTGGACAGATTGAAAGAATATAAGATAGCTCACAGAGGGTTAAGCGAGGGTATTCATACTTTCGAGTTTGTCATGGATGACAATTTTTTTAATTGTTTTGATGCGACAAAGGGCACGAAAGGGATGGTGAATGCGAGAGTGGATATCGTGAAGTCGTCCTTGCTGATGGAGGTTCGGATGAAGATCGAAGGGGCGGTTGAAGCCATCTGCGATCGTTGTCTGGAGGAAATGGAGTTACCAATTAGCGGGGAATTGGACTTGTATGCGAAGTACGGGGAGAGGGAGGAAGGAAATGATGATGATTTTATTATCTTGGCTCAAGATGATGATTATCTGGATTTGAGTGAACCGCTATATGAGGTGTATATGCTGAATTACCCGCTTCGCGTGGTTCACCCGGAGGGAGAATGTAACAAGGAGATGGAGCATGTACTGGAAGAGTTGACAATGGAAGAAGAGAATGATAAGATTGATCCCCGCTGGGATGAATTGAGGAAATTAATTAATAATAACTAAATAAAACTAGAGAGAAATGGCACATCCTAAACACCGAATCTCTAAACAGAGAAGGAATAAAAGAAGAACTCACGATAAGGCAACGGTTCCTGCAATAGCAAAGTGTTCAAATTGTGGTGCTGCAGTTCAGTATCATACTGTATGCCCGGAATGTGGATATTACAGGGGTAAATTGGCTATTGAGAAAGCAGTTGTTGCATAATCTTGATGCAATGATAAAGATTGCCTTAGGATAATACAGCCCCCTGTACTAGGGGGCTATGATTGTATATAGGTGTCTGATTCTATTATTCAATTTGAAAATTTTTATTTTATGGAAAGGCCAAGAGCGGTAATCACAGGGGTAGGAGCGTATTATCCCGACTATATTCTAACTAACGAGGAGTTGAGCCGGATGGTAGATACCACTGACGAATGGATCATGACTCGAATCGGTATAAAAGAGAGACGTATTTTGCGGGATGCCGGTAAAGGCAGTGCTTACCTCGGGGCCAGAGCGGTGGAGGACTTGTTTCGTAAAACAGGTTTGAAACCGGAAGAAGTTGATTTATTGATTTGCTGTACGGTTACGGCCGACATGCATTTCCCTGCTAACGGAAATGTGATTTCCGATATGGTGGGAATAAAGAATGCTTTTAGTTTTGATCTTAATGCCGGATGTTCTGGTTTTCTATATGGTTTGATCACTGCGACGCAGTATGTGGAGAGCGGGCGTTATAAAAAAGTGATTGTCGTGGGAGCTGAAAAGATGTCTGCGATCACGGATTACACGGATCGGGCAACTTGTCCTATTTTCGGAGATGCCGCTGCCGCCGTGTTACTGGAACCGACAACTGAAGATTTGGGGGTAATTGACCATATATTGCGTTCGGATGGAATGGGACGTGTGCATTTACACATGAAAGCAGGGGGGTCTTTGAAACCACCAACAATCGATACAATATTGGCAAGAGAACATTATATTTATCAAGAGGGGCAGCCCGTGTTTAAGCATGCTGTTTCTAATATGGCCGATGTGTCGGTAGAAGTGATGAAACGTAATAATCTGACGTCGGAGGACGTGGCTTGGTTAGTTCCTCATCAAGCAAATTTGAGGATCATCAAGGCTACCGGTGAGCGGATGGGATTGCCGAAAGAGAAAGTGATGGTAAATATTCACAAATATGGAAACACAACTTCAGCGACAATTCCATTGTGTTTATACGAGTGGGAAGATCAGTTGAAGAAAGGAGATAATTTAATTCTTGCCGCTTTCGGGGCCGGATTCACGTGGGGAGCCATTTATTTAAAATGGGGATATACTCATAAGGGTTAGGTTGTATCAGTAATACGATATACGAGCTGTTCGGGAAATAACCGAACAGCTTTTTTGTTTATTTGAGTGGTGGAGACAAACTATTTTTAGCTGATTATTATAAAATAAGGGAGTTATATTCTCTCTTCCCATTCCCCTCCGGGGTACGAGAATGAAGCAAATACGTAGTTTTTTAAGGATATAATGTATGATTTAAATGAATGCGAAAATATTGCAAAATACTTTTGATATGGTATTTTTTTATTGCAAATAATTTACGTACCTTTAATGTGATATTGTGGATTTATTCATTAAAGACATATCGTTATGAAAAGGAAGTTATGCAATTTGATATGGATTAGTTTCGTAGCATGCATGATGTTATTAGGTGGATGTAGCGAAAATGTTCAAGAAGATTTCTTGAATGAGAATAATATTGCAGAGATGTATGTAGATTCTGTTTTTTTAGGATTTGAGGGAGATTTGATTTATCCGGAAGTGATTTGGGGAAATGTGGATACTTATCTTCGTGCTTTTGAAAGAATGAAAGCTCATTTGAAACTGAAAGATGGGGCTTTGGTTTGGAATATAAAAAATGGAGACGAGTTGAATATCTCGGAAAATATTTTTGAGTATGTTACTGGATGGTGGAGTAGGCAGAATGAAAAGTTGAATTCTGGCGATTATAAACTCGAAATTCAGGGAAATGGTTATTATATTGTGCCGATAAAAGTTGAAAAAGAACCTTTGCAATCAAGGGTCGGACAATATTTGATTCGTGGTCAGCATCGATATAATATGAATATATTGAAACAATTATGTGAAAATGTTCGATTTGGGAATTCTTTATCTTATTATATAGAGAACTTGTGGGATGCAACTCTTTTTAATCCCAATTTGTATTATGGGTCTACAAGTACTTTGGGACGTTGGAGTTACAATTGTGATAATGCTTGTTTCTATGTGTCTTCTGTTGATTGTTCGTATAATCAAATTTCAGGGAATGATAGAGAGGTGCGTGTGGATGAGGTATGGGAAAAATTATTAGGCTTAAATGGGTTACCTCTCGTCTCCATCATGAATTACAGATTTTTTAAATTATGAAAAACAAGATCTTATGAAACAATGGATTTTAAATATATGTTTATTTATGGTAATATATTCTTGTCAATCAGACAAAATTAAAACTTATATGGGCGAGGAAATTTCTTATAAAGATTCTGTTTTTTTAGATATTCAAGGAAATTTGAATCACCATGATACGATGAGAAAGCATGCTGATACGTGGGTGCGCGCTTTGACTCGAATGGAACGGCACCATACTATTTTGAATAACCAGTTTGTATGGAATATGAAAAATGGAGCACAAGTAAAGATATCGGACAATCTTTATGACTTTATTATTCGATGGTGGGAGCGTGAAAATGCAAGATTAAAGACAGGTAATTATGGGTTGTGGTATATAGGGGGTAATAGATATTTTACCGTTCTTATTAGAGATACTACCAGTGATCATTATTGAATCGTGATTTGAAGGCTGTCTGGGATAGATGGCCTTCTATTTTGTTTGTAGGAAGTAATATTGGAAATAATGAAAGTAAAATTACTATTGATTTGCTTAATTATATTATGTTCGTGCAATAGAGATATAAATTCGTGTGATAATTGTAAAACAATGATAGGAAAATTGTTTTTTGAGGTTAATAAGATAGAGTGGGGAGAGGTTTGTATAGGAAAAGACTATGAAAATATTGTAAGAGTATATAATCCGACACATAAAGACATTTCGATGAAAATCTTTACTCGCTTACCGGAATTATGTGTGGTCAAATTCGGGAGTGATTCGCTTGATTGTGCAAGTAAAGAGGTTGTTCTGTCTGCATTGGCATGTGATACTCTTCGCTTTATCTTTATGCCACGTGATACATCTTTAATTGGAGATTATTCAAAAGGGGTTTTCTTGGAAATAGATGGAGAGGTATATATGAAACCGATAGAAATGCGGGCTGAGGTACTTGAAAACTTTGATTCTTTAACTTCAAAAGAATTATTGTCAGCTCCCACGATAGATGTTGAAAAAGATACATTTTCTTTTGGAACAATTACCGTAAATGAAAAAGTAACCATTCCTGTTAAAATTACAAATAAAGGTAAAAGAAATTTGATTATACGAAAGGTCGAGACCGACTGTACATGTACTGCTGCAATAATAGGGAATCGAATTGTAGGGATTAATGATTCCGTTATTTTAAAAATTGTTTTTAGACCAATGGGAAGATATGGCAGGCAGTATAAAACGATTAGATTATACTGTAATGATCCTCATCGGCCTGTGATTAAATTGATAATACATGGAGATGTTGCAGTGAATTAAACCTTGGATGAGATTTCCAATTTTAAATTACTTGTTGTATATTTGGTCGTTTATTATGGATGCTAAATGAGAAAAAGTGCGAGTCAGGGCAGTACCGAGATGAAGCAGACGATTGTCTTGAAGGATTCCGAGGTCGAGGGAGATATAATCTTGCCTGGGGATTTGTGTCTGTTTGGCAAAATTTCTGGGAACATCACTGCAAAAGGTAGGGTGGAAGTGAAGTCGGGAGCTGTGGTAACAGGAAATATTTCTTGTGTGGAGTTAGAGATTGCGGGATTGGTGGAGGGGAACGTGGAGACCTGTTTTTTGATTATAGAAGAAAATGCCGTTCTGAAGGGGAATGTGCAGACGGGAAAATTGCTCGTGAGAGCTGTGAAGTATGATATAAAACGATTACGTTTGGAAAAAATAAGTAAACGATAAATCATGGGAAAAGAAGTACAACAGCAAATAGCCTTAAATTTACTCAGTGAAGGAACTCAGATCACCGGAGATCTTCATGCTTCAAATGATATACGTATTGACGGAGAGCTTAAAGGAAAGATTTTCACGAAAGGACGTTTGGTCATCGGGCAGATGGCCAAGGTGGAGGGAGAGGTCAATTCTCCGAATGTTGATATTTTAGGAACCATGGAAGGGAATATCGTGTCAACGGGAACTGTTTCCTTAAGGGCAAAAGCGGTAGTCACTGGAACGATTAAAGCTGCTTACATCACGATCGAGTCCGGAGCGGTTTTTAATGGCGAGTGCCATATCCAACGAGAAGTTCAACAAAAATAATTAAAAACGTGGTGTGTCGTGTATTGGTAGTGATTTCGTTGCTACTGAGTCTGGTTTCTTGTGAAAAGGAACAGGATAAGGTAGAAGATGGTGTCTCTTTGGAACTGGCCAAAGAACGTAAAGCGAATATAGGCGGCGTGACCTATAAATTGTATTTTTCCATTCCAGCGGACAGGAGTGAGGCTATTATGGCTGAATCGACAATCTTTTTTGAATTGTTTGATCTGGTTCCAGTCATTTTGGATTTTAAAGAGGCAAAAGAGAATATTCTTGCCGTTACGTCTTCGGATGGGAGAAAAGTTCCGTACACGTTTAAAAATGAACATATTATTATTCAACCGGAACACTTGAAAAAGGGACGAAACGAGCTGGTTATCCAATTTAAAGCGGGAGAATCCTCTTTGAATCGAAGCGATGATATGCTATACACGTTGCTGGTTCCGGATCGATGTCGTACGTTGATGCCTTGTTTCGACCAACCGGATATAAAGGCGAGATTTAAATTGACGTTGAAAATACCATCCCGGTGGAGGGCGGTCGCTAACGGGGAACCTGTTCGTACGGAGTATTTTAATGATTATAAGTTGTACGAATTCGAGGAAACAAAACCGTTGAGTACTTATCTGTTTGCTTTTACCGTGGGAAGGTTCTCGTACGTGGAACGTTACGTGGGAGGGCGCTGGATCGGTATTTACCATCGGGAAACGGATACTTCGAAGATTAATTCCAGTATTCCGGTCATTGCCAGAGAGGTAAGTCACGCATTGGATTGGATGGAAAACTACACGGGGATACGCTACCCGTTTGATGTATATAATGTTGTCGCTATTCCCGATTTCCAGTATGGCGGGATGGAGCATCCGGGAGCCGTGTATTACCGGGCGTCAACGATGTTCTTGGACCGGAATGCGGATTTGGCGGCATGGATGAAACGCAGTGATGTTATCGCCCACGAAACAGCTCATATGTGGTTTGGTGATTACGTCACGATGAGGTGGTTTAATGACGTGTGGTTGAAAGAGGTATTTGCCGGTTTCATGTCGGACAAGATTATGACCCAGTTATACCCAGACGTGAATCATCGTCTGAATTTCTTCTTGAATCACTACGAACCGGCGCTACGGACGGATCGGACGAGAGGGACTCACCCGATATTGCAGGAGCTGGATAATTTGAAAGATGCGGGAACTTTATACGGGGATATTATTTATCACAAAGCCCCGATCGTGATGCGTATGTTGGAACGGGAGATTTCCGAACGGTGGTTGCAGATCGGGTTGCAAAGGTACCTTCGCAGATGGTCTTATTCTAATGCAGATTGGGACGAGTTGATCAAGTTACTGGAAAGTACAACGGGACAGGATTTGCAGGCTTGGAACGAGATATGGATAAAAGAAAGCGGGGTTCCCGTGATCGAGTTCCAGAAGAACGGGATCGTAATGACGGATGAGAGTGGGAAAAATCGGGTTTGGCCTCAGTCTGTATCTGTTTTTTGGGATTATATGGGGTTGAAGAGAACATTGATCCCGTTACGTGATTCGCTGACTCCTTTCAGGTATGGGGCAGCTGTCGTGTTACCGGATGGAGACGTCATGGGATACGGTTGTTTCTTGCCCACGGATTTTTCTATTCGTTTTCTTGATGATGAACTGGGAAATTTGAATGACCCGCTTTACAGGGCAGTTGCTTGGCAAGCTCTCTACGAAGGGGTTTTGCATAAAAAAGTGAAAGGGGAGTTTTTCCTGAAGTTGTGTATCAAACATTTACCACAAGAGAAGAATAACTTGGTTGTGAACCGGACGTTAAGTTTTTTGAAGATTATTTATTCAACCTATCTGGATGAGGGAAGTCGACAGTTAATACAGGACGACCTGGAACGTTTTTGTATTAATATGGTGAATAATAAGGCTGAAGGGAAGAATAAGAAATCGTATTTTAACACGTTATTGTCAATTTGTTCTTCACCGAAGAGTTGTTCCTATTTGTCAAGCGTGTTAAAGGGTGAACAAGATTTACCGGAAGACGTAACGATCAATGAACATGATAAGATTAGTATTGCGTTTAATTTGGTATTGCGGGATACGAATGTTTATGAAGATATGAAGGCATACATTATGAAAACGGTTAAAAACAAGGACTTGCTGGATCGTTTTGAATACGTATACCCCTCTTTATCTGGTGATAAACAAGTGCGTGATAGCGTGTTTAACGCCTTACTTGTAAGAGAGAACCGGGTGAATGAAGTATGGGTGGAAGAGTGTTTGCGCTGGTTGAATCATCCGCGGAGGAGAATGGAGGCGGAGGGGTATGTACCGAAATTGCTTGGAGCGTTGCAGGAGATTCAACAGACGGGGGATATTTTCTTCCCGGGTTCTTGGTTAAGTGCTGGATTAGCAGGTCATACGAGTAAGAATGTGTACACGATGGTAAATTCTTTCTTGGAGAAACATTCGAATTATCCGCAGAATTTGAAATTAAAGATATTATCTAATTCAGATCATTTACGGCGTTTACATTCAGAAGAAGAGAATAGAGATAGATTAAAATAACATGGCGATAGAAGAGAATTCATTGATATTGATTCCGGCTCGTTACGCTTCCACCCGTTTCCCCGGGAAGCCGTTAGTGGATATTGCCGGAAAACCTATGGTTCAACACGTGTACGAGAAGGCTGCAGCTGTTGCTGCTCACGTGTACGTGGCGACGGATGACGAGCGTATATATGATGCCGTGCTCGCTTTTGGTGGGCGTGCGGTAATGACTTCCGATGCGCATCGGAGCGGAACGGATCGGTGTTACGAGGCGTACACGAAAGTAAAAGAGATGTTGCAGTGCAATTTTGACGTGGTGGTGAATGTGCAGGGAGATGAGCCTTTTATTATCCCGGAGCAGATTGAATCGTTGATCACGTGCTTTGAAGATCCTGCCGTGCAGATTGCCACGTTGGCCAAGCCTTTCGAGAAAAATGATGAAATTTTTGACCCGAATAAAGTAAAAGTAGTGTTTTCCACCAATCATACGGCTCTTTATTTTAGTCGGAATCCGATTCCTTATTGCAGGGGTGTGGAGCGTGAGGATTGGCTGGCTAAAACCCCGTTTTATAAACACGTGGGGATGTATGCTTATCGTCCGGAAATCTTGAAGGCGGTGACTTCTATTCCGCAAGGTATTCTGGAACAGGCGGAATCTTTGGAACAATTGCGATGGTTGGAGAATGGCTACACGATTGCCGTCAGCATCACGAATCATGAATCGATAGGGATTGATACCCCGGAAGACTTGAGAAAACTAAAAGATAAAAACTAGAAGATAAAAGTTGGGGATAAAATTGAAAGCTAAAAGTGAATGCTTTGTTGACATTAACTTTTAGCTTTTAATTATTAGTTGTTAGCTTTTAGCTTGCTAAATTGTCATGATATCTTTTTCTTTCTTTGCGAAGTATTCATCGGCTTTCTTGCCGTACTCGTCTGTCATTTTTTGAGCGATGGCTTCAGCGTCTTTGGACATATCTTCCGGAAGTCCGTCCTTTACCATTTTCTTCACTTGTTCAATGACATCCCGGCGGGCGTTACGGATACTTACCTTCGCTGTTTCCATCTCGCCTTTACTTTGTTTTACAAGGTCGCGTCTGCGCTCTTCTGTCAGAGGCGGGATATTTATACGAATTATTTCTCCGTTGTTATCCGGGTTTAAACCGAGATTAGCATTCATGATTGCTCTTTCAATGGGAGAGATCATACTTTTTTCCCAAGGTTGAACTGCAATTGTTCTCGGGTCTGGGGTTGAAATATTGGCTACTTGTGATAACGGGGTAGGACTACCGTAATAGTCAACCAGCACGTCTTGTAGGATTTTCGGGTTGGCTCTTCCCGCTCTGATTTTACTAAGTTCTGATTCTAAGTGACTCAGAGCGGCTTCCATTCTCTCTTTTGCTTCGTCGAGATAAAATTGTACTTCCTCGTTCATATAATTTTTATTTGATTTAATATCCCATAATGAATCAAACAAAGGTATAAAAAAAACTTTATTTTTACTCTATCCTACGCCACGTTTCCTTGATTTGAACGTTTTTGTGGGTTCCATCTGCTAATTTTAATTTTGCTTCGCCTGTGAGGACAAGAATCCGATTGTTTGCATCATATTGGTAATGAGCGGAGGATTCCACGATGTCTTTTATTTTCACGGAAGGGGTGTGTTCTGATAAAAATTGTCCGTGGGTAATCTTGTAGGTTCCGTTGACCCCGTTAGAACAACTGAATGTGAAGTCGTCGAAATATTCTTTTTGTAAGAGTTGTTTGGTTTCAACCCCATTTTCCCTTATTTTCTCCCATTTACCGACAAGCGGGTTGGCAATAATAGTCCGAATGAGTTTTCCGGGATTGAAAATACAGTCTTCGACGTATCTTTTGAACTTCTTCTCTCCCAGATAATCCCGGATTTTAATTTCTCGTAAGGTCGTGTTTGCCCTGAAACGAGGGGTGATCCGTACATACTCCGAAGTGAAATCTTCTGTTGGCAGGCTATCTATAAGCCGGATTTGTTCGTCCCATTCTTCTTTATAAAATTGTAGTATTTTGTTTTTGTCGCTGACGGGAAGGGACATGGTGGGCATGACGATGCTTAACATGATTTCCGAGGATTGTTGTTGTTCTCGGGCGGAAGTGATGATACCTTTATAAACGGCCTTATCTGATCCGTAACGTTTTTTCAGATAAAGGCAATACATATCGAAAGAAGCTTGAGGAACCGTGTCAAGTCCGTTTTTTAATTTTTCTTCTTCAGCAGTCAATACTTTCAGGTATCTGTCGAAAGTTCTTCTTTCGACGCTGGGGGAGGTACTTCTTAAAGCAAAATAGACGGGGACCGTGTATGAAACACGTACGGGAGAACCGTTTTGTTTTCCTGGCTCCCATTTAGGCATGGAGGCGATAACTGCTTTTGCCTCGTTGTCCAGTTCGGGAGAAACACCCCGAATAACTTTGACATTGCTGATGGCTCCATCCTTTTCAATGACGAATCTGACATACACTTTTCCTTCGAGTTTTTTCTCCTTGGCAATTTCCGGGTAACGTATATTGTTGTATATCCATGTATTTAGATTACCTGGGAACACGGGCATCTCTTGGACGAGGAAATGGACTTGATTGTCTTCCGTGGAGTCTTGAACAGTTTGTTTATCTTGAATTTGGCTAATTGCCGTATGTGTATTGAAAATAAGAAAGACACTCACCAACCCGATTTGTAATTTGGCGAGGGATTTTAATTTAGCATGGAATGGTTTTAATGTCATGGTGTGTTTCTTAGTGTGATAAATAGTTCTTTTTATCACAGCTAAATATAGAAGGAATTTTTTGTTTTTGCAATGAAAATAAAGATTTAATGAAAGTTTAACGTGGATCGTTAAGAGTGGTCTTTAAATTTTTAATTTCCAATTAAGGGAGTTACTTTTGTCTCCTTAAAGAAACGATATGAAAAGGAAAGATTTTGAAGTGATGGCTCCGGTTGGTTCTTATGAATCTTTGGAGGCGGCTTTGCAGGCAGGAGCGAATTCTGTTTATTTTGGAGTAGAAGGATTGAATATGCGTTCCCGTTCATCGGCTAATTTCACGCTGGATGATTTGAGGAATATCGTGGAGCGTTGTAATGCCCGGGGGGTAAAGACTTATCTCACGGTGAATACGATTATATATAATAACGAGTTGGATAAAATGCACCAAGTGATTGAGTGTGCGAAGGATGCCGGGGTGTCTGCGATTATTGCCTCAGATATTGCGGCAATCTTGTACGCCCGCTCGATAGGGGTGGACGTGCATATCAGCACGCAATGTAATATCACCAATTATGAGGCGGTGAAGTTCTATGCCCAGTTTGCGGATGTCGTGGTGTTGGCACGTGAGCTGGATATGGATCAGGTGATGATGATTCATCGGCAAATTGTTGAAAATGATTTGCGTGGTCCCAAAGGAGAATTGATCCAGATTGAGATGTTTTCTCATGGGGCATTATGTATGGCGGTTTCGGGTAAATGTTATTTAAGTCTCCATGAGATGAATGCTTCGGCAAACCGGGGAGCTTGTTATCAAATATGTCGACGTTCTTATACGGTGAAAGATACCGAGAGTGATATAGAATTGGAGGTTGATGGGAAATATATAATGTCTCCTAAAGATTTGTGTACGATCGGTTTTATTAATAAAATGATTGATGCCGGGGTGCGGGTTTTCAAGATTGAAGGGCGTGCCCGTCCGGCGGAGTATGTGAAGACTGTTTGCGAGTGCTATGACGAGGCATTGAATGCTTATCTTGATGGAAGCTATGGGGCGGAGAAGATTGCGAATTGGAAAGAACGGTTGTCTACCGTGTTTAACCGGGGATTTTGGGATGGCTACTATTTGGGGCAGCGTTTGGGAGAATGGAGCGAGGTGTACGGGTCTAAGGCCACGAAGAAGAAGGTATGTATTGGTAAAGTGACGAATTATTTTGGAAAGTTGCAAGTCGGAGAATTTAAATTGGAATCCTATGACTTGAAAGTAGGAGAGGAAGTGCTGATTGTTGGGCCGAATACTGGTGTCGTACAAATGATTGTTCCGGAGTTAAGATTAGAATTGGAACCTGTTGAAAAAGTGGATAAAGGAGCTATTTTCTCCATGCCATGCGAAACGAAATTGCGAAGGTCTGATAAATTGTACAAATTGGTGGATACGACAGAGGAGTTGATGCAATAAAAAAATGCCGATGGTAAAATCGGCATTTTTTTTATTTTCTACTGAATCTAGGTAATCTAGGTGGTTTAATATCAAATAGATTATAACTGATAATTACGGTGCCTCTCATGTGTAACATGCTATAATCAAAATATTGGTTATTGCTTTTGAATATATCTTTGAAGCCCCAAGAGAAACGCAGTCCGAGTTCGAAGCGGGTTGAAAGTTTTCTTTCATATCCCATCAAGATTCCTAGGTCCCAAGAGTCCAAAGAAGAATCAAAATCCATGTCGTCCATATCATCTGGCATGACGGAGTCAACTTTGTCCGGACCTCCGGTTCCGATGTACCCTTTTTCCGGGTCGATTACAAATGAACTCTTCATGACCCAAGCGAAATAAGGTCCAAGCAAAAGTCGATCTTTGCCGTTACGCAAAGTATATTTCGTGTACACAGGAATTTCAAGCATGGTAAAATCCATATGCATTTCTGCTGATCCGGAGAAATATTGAACAAGTTCTTTGTCTTGGTACCGTTGATTCTCAACTCTGGCATCAGCATTCATGGTAATCGTTTTATACGTGAATTCTGTACCTAAAGACCAACGGGAAGTGATGGGGAAAGATAGTTTGGCACCTAACGACAGATTCAATTTAGGATAAGGGTTGAATGTTTCGGGTATATGTTTGAACGGGAACGGAACTGCTCCACCAATGTCTGTACCCAACTGAACTCCTAATGCAAATCGATAATCGACAGAGTCTGTTTTCCGCATCTTCTCTTGTCCTTGTACAGAGAATGCTCCACAGGTTAAAAATATAAGTGTATATATGATGTAATGTTTCATGTTGAATGATTTAATAAATCAGTTTGACGTCATCTACTTCCATGGTACTACCCGGAGCTCCTAAGAATATATCTCCGCTTTTACTGGAACTGAATACGATAACAATGTGTGTCGGAATATCAGTTTGGTTCGTGTATACAATCGGGATATTGTAATGAGCCCAGTTTCGGTATTTCGTTTCTTTTCCATCAAAAAGGATTTCTCCTCTTCCGAGAACTTCAACACCATCTGCAGGTCTTCCATGGTATTCGAATGTCCCATTTCCAGTCCAACGAATAATTTCGACAAAAGCTTGTCCGACATCTACGCCTTCGCGGTCTTCGATAGAGTATTTTGAACCACTTTTAACTGCTTGTTTTAATTGTGGACCGGGTTCATATTTGGCATCAAATTCGATAGATTGAATTCTCACAGTGTGAGGGATTCCAAAATGCGTCATGGATCGCGGATCATTAAGTGCCCCAACATCAAATTTGAAACATCCGGTATAGATACTTCCTGCTGCAATTAATTTACCGAAAATGAGTGCATTTTGTTCGTTTGTTGTCATCTTGGCAGCATAACCTCTATTGTGTTCAGCAGGGCGAGTTCCTTGTACGAAGTAGTTATTTGCTGTTGCCCAACCTTTTCCGTATCCCGGTACGGGATCAATAGTTTCTTCATTTAAATTGATTTCGTTTCCGAATTTTCCCCATGATTCAAAGTCTGAATTCGGGATTTGTAAGAGGGCTCCAAATTGAATCTTCCATGTCCGGCTAGTTTTGCCATCAGCGGAGATAACCGTAATTTCTTTTATGTCCTCAAAATTTTGAAATGTTAATTTTTCTCCTTCCGTGTAATCATCATCATAAGTTGCACCTTCGGATAACCGGATTGTAGGTTCTATTGTAACGGGGAACCCGGGATCTAACACTGAGATGTTGACTATTTTGCTCCAAGGATTGATTGTAATCGTCATTTTCTCGGAATCTTTAAATTTGAATTGCAGAATATCAGCACCCGTGTCCATCGGTTCTAATCTAATAGAGTATGGATGGACGAATCCGCTTTCTGCAATAAGAAAGAAATTAATGGTAGATTCTCCTCCATTGAATACAATATCTTGGCCTTTCACGTAGTTACCAAGAACTTTGTGGGTCGTGGAACTCGTTTCTAAGACAGTTTGTAGTGTTAAAGGAAATAAATTATCGTTTGGAACGACAGGTATGATGATGGACTTGTCGTCACGATAAATTTCTCCAATTTCGGCAGTCTCCGGCGTGTATGATGTGATTTCAAAACGCTCGATCTTGGCGTCATCACTTAAATCTTTTACTTTTTCGCATGAGCCTAGTAATCCCACAGCAAATAAAAGAATCCAATAATATTTTCTCATAAAAATTTATTTT
>JAHZBN010000070.1:0-3028 GCA_019423345.1 Butyricimonas sp.
AAGTAATTAATGAGTTAAAATTAAAAAGAATGGCAACTAAAATTAGATTAGCAAGACACGGTCGTAAAAGACGTCCGTTCTACCATGTAGTGGTAGCCGATAGTAGAGCTCCGCGTGATGGTCGTTACATTGAAAGAATCGGTTCTTACAACCCGATGACCAACCCGGCTACGATTGATTTGAATTTCGACAGAGCGTTATATTGGTTAATGACCGGAGCTCAAACCACTGACACGGCTAAAAGAATTCTTTCTTACGAGGGAGTACTTATGAAAAAGCACTTGTTGGAAGGTGTGAAGAAAGGCGCATTTGATATGGCTGCCGCTGATGCGAAATTTGAAGCTTGGAAAAAAGAGAAAATAGCTAAAATTCAGGCTAAAATTGCTCGTTTGGCTAACGAATCAGAGAGTGCTTATAAGGCTCGTTTGGAAGCTGAGGCTAAAGTGAAAGAGGCTAAAGCTGAAATCGTGGCTAAAAAACAAGCTGAAATTGCAGCTGCAAAGGCTGAAGCAGAGGCTGCAGCCAGAGCAGAAGTAGAGGCTGCTGCAACTGAAGCCGCCGCAGAGGCTACTCCGGAAGCAACGGCAGAAACTCCAGCAGCAGAGTAGTTTTATGGTCAAGAGAGAAGATTGTGTAAAGATAGGAGAGATCGGTAAGACTCATAACTTACAGGGAGCTCTTGTTGTTTATACGGATAATGATCTTCTTGAACAATACATGGATGAACCGGTGTTTATTCTTTTGGAAGGAGCACCGGTTCCCTTTTATATTGCCGAAGATGGTTTGACGGAAAGAAACCATTCTTCTTATATTGTCAAATTTGATTTTGTTGACTCGAAGGAACAAGCGGATCGTCTGGTGGGGTGTGATCTGTTGATGGATAAATATCTGCTGGAAGAAGAGGATGAATTGCCTTTCGAACTTTCTGATTTGATTGGATATTCCGTGTCGGACGAGTTGACGGGGAAAACGGGTGTCGTGGAGCAGGTAGACAACTATTCGGGTAACGTGGTACTCACGATAAAAATATTTTCCAAAGAAATTCTTCTTCCCGTGTCCGATGAATATGTCTTGGGTATTTCCCATGACGAGAAAAAACTGCATGTAAATATTCCTGAAGAAATCAAGGAGCTTTATTAAACCTTTTTAAACCTTTAAACGTATAAATAGCTAAAAAACGGATGGCTACTTGCGTGTCTTATTGGGTGTTTTGAAGTAAGGTGCTTATCATGTAAAGTTCAATTTTTATTAAAGCAAAATATTTTCGGAGAATATTTATAGTTTGTGTCAATTTTATATTTGGAAAATTTTTCGACATCATTAAAAATATTATTTAATTAGTTATCAATTGTTTAAGTAATTGTTTTGGGAAACTTTCCTGTTTTGTTAGTAAAAATATTTTTCCAATAAGTTTTTTTTCTTTAGTTTTGTCCTTGTCAAATTGGTCTTAAAAAATACTATATATATAATGCGCTAATGGAACAAACTACGAAGAAAGTGGAAAAACAAAAAGAAACTGTGAATGAAAAAAAAGTCTACACGCAGGAGGAGGCTTATAGCAGTTCCTTGAATTATTTCAAGGGGGATGAGTTGGCTGCCCGTGTTTGGGTTAGCAAATACGCTTTAAAAGATTCTTACGGGAATATTTTCGAGTTGAACCCGGATGACATGCATCATCGTTTGGCTTCAGAGATCGCTCGGATCGAGAGAAATTACGCGAATCCGATGACTGAGGAGCAGATTTTTGAGGTGTTGCGTGATTTCAAATATATCGTTCCGCAAGGAGGGCCGATGACGGGAATCGGTAACGATTATCAAATCGCGTCTCTTTCTAACTGTTTCGTGATAGGGCACGATGGGCCTTCCGATTCCTATGGCGGGGTAATGAAGATCGACCAGGAGCAGGTGCAATTGATGAAGCGAAGAGGTGGGGTTGGACACGATTTGTCACATATCCGTCCGAAAGGGTCTCCGGTTAAGAATTCTGCCTTGACATCCACGGGGATTGTTCCTTTCATGGAGCGTTATTCAAATTCAACCCGGGAAGTGGCTCAAGACGGTCGCCGGGGAGCGTTGATGTTGAGTGTTTCCATCAATCATCCGGATTCGGAAAGTTTCATTGACGCGAAAATGACCGAAGGGAAAGTAACCGGGGCCAATATTTCGGTGAAGATTGATGACGAGTTCATGAAAGCGGTTATCGAGGAGCGTGATTATATTCAAAAATACCCGATATATTCTGAAGAGCCGAAGAACGTGAAGCAGATTAGCGCTGTGAAGTTGTGGAACAAGATTGTTTATAACGCGTGGAAATCTGCAGAACCGGGAATCTTGTTCTGGGATACGATTATTCGGGAGAGTGTGCCTGATTGCTATGCTGATTTGGGTTACAGAACGGTTTCCACGAATCCTTGTGGGGAGATTCCGTTGTGCCCGTACGACTCATGCCGTTTGTTGGCAATCAACCTGTATTCTTACGTGGTAAATCCTTTCGAGAAAGACGCGTATTTTGATCACGAATTGTTCAAGAAACATGTGGCGATCGCCCAGCGTTTGATGGATGATATCATTGACTTGGAATTGGAGAAAATTGATGCCATTCTTGCGAAAATTGAGTCGGATCCGGAAGATAACGAGGTGAAGGGCGTTGAGATTCGCTTGTGGGAGAAAATTAAAGCAAAAGCCAGAGAAGGGCGTCGTACCGGGGTTGGAATCACGGCCGAAGGTGATATGTTGGCTGCTCTCGGCTTGCGTTACGGTAGTGATGAAGCGGTTGATTTCTCCGTGGATGTTCATAAACAACTGGCTGTTGCCGCGTACGGCTCCTCTGTCGAATTGGCCAAGGAACGTGGTGCTTTCAAGATTTTTGATGCCGAGCGAGAGAAAAATAATCCGTTTATCTCCCGTTTGAGAGAGGCTGCTCCGGAGATGTACCAGGAGATGGCGAAATACGGTCGTCGTAACATTGCTTGCCTGACGATTGCCCCGACGGGAACAACCAGTTTGATGACCCAAACGACTTCCGGTA
>JAHZBN010000008.1:0-141134 GCA_019423345.1 Butyricimonas sp.
TTTACAATTTATTGAATGTCAAATCTAGTAAACCAATTTTAGGAAACTACAATAAAAGAACGATAAAACCAAGAGGCGAACAGTCTATTCTAAATCTACCCCTTTGCTGAATATCCTGTGACGAGGCTAAAAACTGATTTGTCAGGAATGGATTCACTGTACAAAGATCACAGGGAAAAAAAGCACGAGAAATAACCAATTTTTTTGTTTCTGCATAGCAACACATTATTTGATTAAACACAACAACACAAATTTTAAACCCAAATATAGACAAAAGTATCTTTTCCCCTTCTTTTTTTTCGTAACTTAGCACCCGTATAACTAAAATACATAGATTATGTTTTCACAAGATGAATTTAAAAAATATGCCACCAAGCATAAAGGGATTAGTAGCTTGAACCTTCACCGGTTCGAATCTGCCATCTCCAGCTATATAAACCCGACCATTATCGAGGAACGCCAGCTAAACGTGGCAAGCATGGACGTGTTTTCCCGGTTAATGATGGACCGAATCATTTTTCTCGGAGTACCTATCGATGACGATGTAGCCAACATTATCATGGCACAATTACTATTCTTGGAATCGGCAGACCCGTCCAAGGATATTCAGATTTATTTCAACACTCCGGGCGGTTCTGTTTATGCCGGATTAGGTATTTATGACACGATGCAATACATCCAGTGTGACGTGGCAACCATCTGTACCGGAATGGCCGCATCTATGGGTGCCGTGCTGATGACAGCCGGGACAAAAGGTAAACGTTCCGCATTGCAGCACTCACGCATCATGATTCATCAACCGATGGGCGGGGCTCAAGGTCAAGCCTCTGATATTGAGATCACGGCTCGCGAGATTATGAAATTAAAAAAAGAACTTTACCAGATCATCGCTGACCATTCCGGGAACCCGATCAAGAAAGTCGAGAAAGACTCTGACCGCGACTACTGGATGACCGCAGCCGAAGCCAAAGAATACGGGATGATTGACACAGTATTAATTCGGGAACACAAGTAATGCAAGACAAATGTTCATTTTGCGGAAGATCACGCAGCGAAGTTGATCTTCTGATTTCCGGGGTAGACGGTTTTATCTGTGATATGTGCGCACAACAGGCGTATGACATTGTACAGGAAGAACAAAGAGGCCATTCGACCCCCCTTGATATGGATCATATCGAAGTCAAAAAACCGATAGAGATCAAACAATTCATGGATCAATATGTAATCGGACAAGACGAGGCGAAAAAGCATCTCGCCGTGGCCGTTTACAATCACTATAAACGATTGACACAGAAACATTCCAATGACGACGTGGAGATCGAAAAGTCAAACATCATCATGGTTGGACGCACAGGTACCGGGAAAACCCTGTTGGCTCGCACGATAGCCAAGATGCTACACGTTCCTTTCACGATTGTCGATGCAACCGTGTTGACGGAAGCCGGCTATGTGGGCGAAGATATCGAATCTATCCTGACCCGCCTGCTACAAGCTGCCGACTATGACGTGGATGCTGCCGAAAAAGGCATTGTCTTCATTGACGAGATCGACAAAATTGCCCGTAAAGGAGATAACCCGTCTATCACACGTGACGTGAGCGGTGAAGGAGTACAACAAGGATTATTGAAACTACTGGAAGGTTCTATCGTGAACGTTCCCCCACAGGGCGGACGTAAACATCCCGACCAAAAGATGATCCCCGTGAACACGAAAAATATCTTGTTCATTTGCGGGGGAGCCTTCGACGGAATCGAGAAGAAAATCGCCCAGCGCATGAACACGCAGGTGGTCGGATTCACGGCAAGCAAAGAAACGGCCGTTCTTGACAGGGACAATATGTTACAATACATCGCACCGCAAGACTTGAAATCCTTCGGGTTGATTCCCGAAATCATCGGTCGTCTCCCAGTACTGACCTATCTGGAGCCACTTGACCGCCAAGCCCTGCGGAACATCCTCACAGAACCCAAGAACGCTATTATCCGCCAGTACGTAAAATTATTCGAACTGGATAATATCACGCTGAACTTCAACGAAGAGGTCTTCGAATATATCGTGGACAAGGCTGTTGAATTCAAACTGGGAGCCCGCGGGTTGCGTTCAATCTGCGAGGCCATCATGACCGACTTGATGTTCGAAATTCCTTCACAAAATTGCGAATCGATCACGATCACCAAAGAATACGCCGAATCCAAGATGGACCGACTGACTGCACAAAAGCTAAGAGCTTAAAAAAATAGCGTGGAAAATTCCACGCTATTTCATATACTCATTTCAATTATTTTCCGGTTATATCACGGATCACCACAGAGGCACAGAAACACCCAAACAAAGGTGGCATATAAGAAATTGTCCCAACATTCGACTTTTTATTCTCACTCTCGCTTAAAACAACGGCTTCCGGGGCAACTTCTTCGGGGGAAAATACGACTTTCACTCCTTTATAAACTCCCAGTTTATGCAACCTTTTCCGTAACATCCGAGCCAGATTACAATTATACGATTTAGAAATATCGGCTATTCGAATTTGTTCAGGGTCCATCTTGCCCCCGGCTCCCATGGAACTCACGACCCGGTACCCCTTTTGCAAACTATGGTATATTAAAAATATCTTGGGAGCCAATGTATCAATAGCATCCACCACATAATCATACTTAGCCATCTCTAAAATATCAACCATGCGGTCATCCTTAATAAAGTCATTGATTACGTGCAATTTAATGTCCGGATTTATATCACGAAACCGGGTCGCCATGATCTCGGCTTTTGCCTTACCGATATTACTATCCAATGCCGGAAGTTGACGGTTTTTATTCGTCACGTCCACACAATCCCCGTCAATAATAGTCATCTCTCCGATCCCTGCCCGACATAATTGTTCGGCAGCATACGCCCCAACACCTCCTAATCCTGTCACTAACACGTGAGCTTTCTTCAACAACCCCAACCGTTCTTCTCCCAAAAGTAATTCCGTTCTACTCAGCCAATCCATACTATTTTCCAAAAACTTTATTATAATTCATTCTCATCATTTCCTTCAATGCCTCCACCTCTATCCCTAAAATAGCAGATGCAGCCTCGTAAATAACGTGGATTTCTACCTCATTGTCATCATTCTCCAAAAACAACGCTTCCAACGGAATAACCCGCAGCAATTGAAAAGCATTCGAGTGCGAATTCAACAAAGCCGCTCCCACGGAAATATAATACCCGTGATTCAACAACTGTCTCAAAATTTGTTCATTATTATTATACCCGTGAACAATCCAAGACACGGAAGAACCAGTCCTTTTCTTTACGGCAATCAATTCCGAATACGCCCTTACACAATGAATAAGCAACGGTTTACGCAACTTTTCCGCCAAACCAACTTGAACTTCCAGTATCTTCTCCTGCGACTCCATGCAAACAGGAGAGCGACGGTCCAAACCGCACTCTCCTATCGCTATTACTTTTTCCATCCGTGCCGTATCCTCTATCCCCGTAAAAACATTCTCTCCCAGCTTGTCTAATTTCATAGGATGAACACCCACAGAATAAAACACCTCCTGCCCCTCCACTGATTTCCGTTTTTCTTCTCCTTCTACCCACGCCTTTCCTTCACCAACATCCAGAATGTTAATTCCTTCACCAACATGATGCGTGTGTATATTTACGTACGGATTCAATTCTTTCTATTATTTCTTATTGCACATGATATTCAAGATCGTCTTATCCGTCTCCTCCATTCCCTTCGTTCCGATCAAACCCACGTTACGGATGGTACGTTCAATATCTTCCTCCACGATTCCATCATTATTCGTCTTGATTCCTCTCATGGACAACAAAGCGGCCTGTACAGCAGCCGATACCCCGGAATATACCTTCAAAGCGCACCCCTGTTTTGCCCCGTCACACATCATACCCGTCAAATTAGAACACATCGTCTTGATCGTGTTCACCATATTATCGTAAGTTCCACCCATCAAATAGGTGATTGCGGATGCCGCACCAGTTCCGGCAATCAGAATACCACAAAGAGCTGAAAGGTGCCCCATATAATGGTGAATATGCACGGCTATCAAGTTACTCAATGCCAAAGCACGAGCCAATTGTTCACGGGATGCCCCGAATTTTTCGGCAGCCACCACCACCGGCAGATATACCGTGATTCCTTGATTACCACTACCGGAGTTCGTCATCACCGGTTTCGGGCATCCATCCATACGAGCATCCGATGCTGCCGTGGCTCGAATCAACGTACGGTTTAGCAAGTCATCTTCCAACAACCCCTTATCTATATTTTCTTTTAATGTCTTACCAATCTGCAACCCATACTCCGAGTTCAATCCCTCGGCTGAAATGGCCTTATTCATCTCAGCACCCTGCAACACAAACTCGATGTCCTTCACGTCCACTTCATGCACGAAATCCCAGATACGTTTCACGCTCAACTCCGGTCCTTTATCTTCCGGTTTTGAAGTATCCAGACGGAATTCTCTTTTGAAAATCTCCTCCCCGTTCTTCTCCACCAAAACGATATTGGTATGCGTGTGAGCAATGACCACCTTTACCGTATCATTTCCTTTCGTAGCCAGAGCCTCGGCATACAATTTATCCGGTGCATCCTCTTTCAAAGAAACCGTCACCTGATCTAACATATCTTTCGCACGCTGCAAGTTATCCCCCACGTTCACCTCTTTCAATACTTCCAACCCGTACTCCGATTTTCCACAAACAGCTCCCAAGGCGGCAGCAATAGGCAGCCCGACCATTCCTGTTCCCGGAATTCCGACACCCATACCGTTCTTGTATATATTACCACTAACCAGTACGTCCAAACGCTCAGGCACACCCCCCAATACTTCTTTACACTTTGCACACGCCAAAGCACAGGCCACCGGTTCGGTACACCCCAAGGCCGGAACGGCCTCTTTTCTCAATATTTCAATGATTTGTTGATCTGTTACTTGATTCATCTTATTCTTCCTTTTTCATGTAGAACGCTAAATTTTTGCGACTACAAAAATAGTGTTATTTATCTATTTTTCTACCACAAAAAGACAAATTATACTATCTTTGTCGATTGAAGTCGAATTAGTTGAACACACGATAGAGATTTACCCATGAAATTAACACTCGTCATATTATCACTTTTCATCACGTCCCTCGTTTGGGCGCAAACAGATACTATTCCCCCGGTCAAAAAAGAGATTGATTTCGCGAAACAACTCTCAGAAACAGATTCTATTACCGGTGGTAAAGTGATCATTCATGCCGATCCAAAAATCGAACAACTATTAAAATTGAATATTTCCGTGAACCGGAAAGAACAACTTTTTCAAGGGTATCGCATCCAGATCCTATCCCGTAGTTCATACGGCACGAACATAGACACGCTGAAAAGCTATACCAAACGATTCGAAGAAGAGTTCCCGGACATTCCGGCATACCTGCAATACACCGATCCTGATTTTAAAATCCGGGTAGGTAATTTCCGCTCCCGCATAGAGGCAATCCCTGCCTTGAAACGAATCCGCAAGAAGTATTCAGGTGCTTACCCGGTAAAAACGACGATTTACCTACACGAGTTGAATCCCGTCATGGAACAAGACACGACAAACGCACCCCCCGCAGTCCCTCAAGCGTAAGTTTGCAGTAATATCTCATCCCCATATCTCTTTTTGTATTGTTCTTACATCTAGGCATCATTTTGTCGTTGTGTCTTCTTCCTATACATGAACGATTCAACGAATAGATACAAGAGTTGGCATGGAGGTAGGAAATCCCATGAAGAAATCTACCCTACAATTACCTCATTCAACTTTCTCTTTTCCTCCGAGAAATCAATCATTGGATATGAACGGGAAATCATGGCAATCTCTGCCAACATTTTTTTCACCAAACGCTGGTATTCTTCCGACTGGGGCTCAAAAGGCCGATGCGCCACCCCTTTATTGATTCTCCCGATCTGATTCATCAAGCCAAACACTTCGGGACTGATAAAACTATAAAGGAAACGTTCCCAAATATAATCCACCGTGAAACCAGACACATGTAACATATCCTCCGCATAAAAACGATAATCACGCAATTCGTCCAACACAATTTCATAAGCAGGGAAATAATACACGTGTTGTATTTCTTCCCGTAACCGATCAATAGCCAACAACAAAGTTGCTTTGCTCAACTGATTTCCGTGAGCCCCATCCTTCCAATGCCGAATGGGACTTACCGTGAACAATATCCGAAGCCCCGGATTAATCTCCCGTAAACGCTCGATCAATACCAAATACTCCCTCACAATATCCTCCACGCTCAACCGACTACGCTCAAACTCCCGTGAAGGAATCTTGTGACAATTCGATACAATTATATTTTCCGGTATATACTTATATACCCAAGCCGTTCCCCAAGTGATTACCAATAAATCCAACGTACGAAGTTCGCCTGTAGCTTTCGTCAAACGATCGTTTATCCGGTGCAGACATTCGTCCGGATCTGCCGAAGAAAAAGCCCCATGATGAAACAAACTCACCCATTTACCCCCAACCTCTCTCAAATCGTTTTTCTCGAATCGTTTTCCTTCCACGAGCAATCGTAACACATTTGCCACGGACAACGGATTGTAAATTATCCCACAGGGATTCACATCCACGTCAAATTTATAATATGAAAACTTACTCCCCATGTTTTCGGCAAAACATGAACCCAACATCATCAGTCTGGAATTATAATCTATCGAGAAATCCGGAGCCGCAACAGTAATCTTCGTCTGTAAATTCATATCTATATTTATTATAAATAATCACTCTGTCTTTACAAAGTTATATTTTTTACGTTCATATCCTCTATCAATTTTATACTTTTGCCAAAAATTTCACGAATGGGAATCATCTTAATATTATTGATCGCAATCGGCTTAGCCATGGATAGTCTTGCCGTAAGTATTAGCGGTGGGATCGTCATGCGCCCCTTCTGTATGCGACAGGCTTTACGCCTAGCCTTTACCATGGGGATTTTTCAAGGAGGGATGACATTACTCGGTTGGCTCATGGGAGTCAGTTTCAGTTCATACATTACCACTTTCGATCATTGGATTGCCTTCGTCCTACTTGGTTTTCTCGGAGGAAAAATGATCTACGAATCTTTTGGAGAAGAAGAAACCACCATCTCGTCTTTTTCCACCAAGACTTTGCTCACCTTAGGAGTAGCCACCAGTATCGACGCCCTAGCCGTGGGTGTCAGCATGGCATTCCTTAAAACAGGTGTTTATTTCCCCGCTTTTATCATTGGATTCGTAACTTTCACCCTCTCTCTGATCGGGGTGATTAGTGGCTACCGTTTCGGAAAAATCAAAGGAATCAACGTTGAATTATTCGGAGGCATTATCCTCATAATTATCGGGATCAAGATTCTCGTTGAACATCTAATGGAATAATTTTCAATTTTCAATTCTCCATTTTCAATTATATTTGTATCTTTGTATTCACATATCTATGGGGCAGACGTGGATTTGACAGCATGATGAATAGGTATGTAAGCATGTCGGGCGTAGTGAAGCCGGCCCGTTAATCCCGGACGCAAAATTTTAATTGGCGAAAGAAATTACGCTCTTGCTGCCTAATCGAATCATAGTAGATTGAGGCTTAATCTCCGCTCAAGGTAGTGGAGACGAGACATCCCGCTGGCGGTCCCACCTTGTGCCAACCAGCATCCGGGGTGCAGGTAATACGAGGTTAGTCAACGTTTTGCTTCGTGACGTTGGTGAAATAACAGAAGCTAAGATATAGTTTGGGTGCTTTTTTCCGGGCTATATTCGAAAACCAACAAAAAGCTAAGCATGTAGAAAGCATATTAATTCCGTGTTTGGACCAGGGTTCGATTCCCTGCTGCTCCACTTGATTGCTGAAAATCAATTGGTTACAATTAAAATTATTGGTTTTCATACATAGAAACGGTACAAATTGGTGCACTTTTTGGTGCACCTTTTTTCATTTTTTTGGTGCACTTTTAAAAGTGCACTAACTTCCCTCATAAGGCACTGATTATGCGCACATAACACAACATCAAATGATACCTAAAGTTAGTATTTATTACTTCATTTACACGTTCAAAAGTAATGCTAAAGGAGAGGCTCCCATTTATTGCAAAGTTTCTGTAAATGGAAAACACAAACGATTCTCAACTGGTATATCTATTTTGCCCAAACTCTGGGATGCAACAAAGCAAAAGGTAAGAGGTAAGAATCTTATTGCAGAAGATATAAACAGTACACTCTATTTACAAACAGAGCATATACAAACTATCGCCAAAAAACTGCAAGAAAACAATCCCAATGGATTTAGCATTGACGACCTGTATTTTAACTTAAAACAAGGGATACCAGATGAACAAACCTTTCTCAAACTGATGAAGGAACGTTTAGACAAAATGAAAGAACTTATTGGTAAGGAGTACGCCAAAGATACATATCGTAAATTCAAAGATGTGTACAACCACACCACAAATTTTATAAAATACAAATACAACATGAATGACATACCATTAAAAAGGCTTGATTATCAATTTATCTCTGCATTTCAACAATATCTTTTAACAGAACGGCACCAAGTACCAAACTCTGTAAACAAGACATTACAGAAGGTTATTGAAACAGCTAAGTATGCCGTAAAATGCGGTTTACTTGAAAAGAACCCATTTATGGCTTATGAACGATTAAGAGTTGGCTCCAAAAGTATTACCTTTCTAACTGATGATGAAATTGAACGTTTGGAAAACTACCATTTCAGCCAACAGAGATTAGAACACGTGAAAGATTTGTACCTATTCTCTGTATATAGTGGTTTAGCTTATACAGAAGCCTCTCTATTATGTAGAAAGCATATTGTTAAAGGCTTAGACGGAGAACTATGGATTAATATGGTAAGACAAAAAACAAATAATAGTATGCAAATTCCGTTATTACCTCCCGCTTTAAAGATTATAGAGAAATATAGTAACAAAAATCAACCAATAGACAAACCTATATTACCTATGATTAGTAACCAACGCATAAATTCCTATTTAAAGGAGATTGCAGAAATATTGGGTATTAATAAACGGTTAACACATCACACCGCCCGTAAAACTTACGCAAGTACGATTTTACTAAATAATGATGTACCTATCGAGATTGTTAGTAAGCTATTAGGACATTCTTCTATCCGTGTAACAGAAGCCGCCTATACACAAGTCATGAATAAAAATATCAGTAAACATATGAAGCGACTAAAACAACAATTAAATGATGAGAATGAATAAGTTTTTCTAAACAAGCAAATAGATGAAGCTATGAGTAATTTACTTTAGGTATATCTAAAGTTGATAAATTTAGTAAGGTGAGTTTTAGCCAGAACGGTATATAACAATGTATCTTCTGGCTATTATTCACTTTACGAACTATTGTCTATCCCTTCTCCATGTTATTAAATCAGCAATATTTATTCAAGAAGATATTTAATAATAAAAATTATTTCATTCAATTAGGGAAAGAATCATTTCATTATTAAAAAGTATGATTGATATACCAAATTTAATATTTAGAGTTTTTTTAGTTGTTTACACCAATCATTAAAATACAACTTAACTCTCTCAAATTCTGAATCATCTGGCAAAACCCCATTGTGAGCAACTATATTACGTATATTTTCTAACTCCTCAAGTTTTAACTCAACAAATTTAATACTAGGAAAATACGTATTAAAAACAGCTTCATTCTTTCGAATGATTTTAACTAGATCACCCCAATCTAAGTAGTATAAAGGACTTATACTCCCTCGAGGACTTAGCCATTTTTTTTAGATTCTATAGATTTCCGATCTGTATAACGTCGTTCTAAATCAGATGACTTTGTAACATTCCACCAATCATCACCTAACTGCTTTTGAAGTATATTTTCGATAAAATGCCTAACAGAATTTTCCAAGCAATGTAAAACAATATATAATTCAGCCATTTTTTTTGCATTTTCGGTCTCGTCAATGGAGAGGTACGGAATCACATTAAGATTAACAGATTCTGAATACGATATTGGCTCTTTAATTAAAAAGTTATAGATTTGATTCAATTCAATCAATTTATTCCTATTCAATTTATAAGTATTTTTCAAATCACCTTTTACAATTGCTTTATTTTTAGCTAAGTCTCTTTTCAAATGCGTAACGTTATATAATGGCAAATGACCTATTGAAAAATATTCATTAATAGCTTTAATCTCAATATTAGGATTACCTGTTACAAAATGGTGATACCACATAAAATGTATCACAACATCAATTTTGGAATGCTTTGATGGAATTTTCAAATTTTGCAAAAAATAATCAAATGCAATTATGTTATTCATTTACTTTTTTATTTTTTTTCCTTGTACCTCTTATACGCGCTTTAGAAACCGAATTACCCTGCAATATTTGATTAGCATATTCTTTACCTTCATTTGTTACTATATACTCCCCCTCATTAATACCCTTAGTCCAACTATTTTTGATACATTTTTGAAAATTTGTAGAATAATTTTTACGATTAACTTCAGAATACCGTTTAGATTGCTTGTATAATTCTGTTACTTGCTCCTTATTAAATAGATCCTTTCCATAATTTGAAGCATAAAAACAATATATCAATACCCATTCAATCTCAGTTTTGGGCAAATCTCTAGTTACAACATCACTTAATATTGGATAATCTTTACTTTCTTCTGTTACTTCCTGCGCTTCTAGGAGGAAATTATTTTGAAAATCATTAGAATTACCCTGATAAATCACACTATTATTTGTTTGATTAGGAGTAATATTGAAACGACTTATTAAATATTGCAAAACTCGAACTTTTGCATCATTACTTTCCAATTTATTTAATGCATTAGTGCACTCCGCAAGTGCATTGATTTCGTAATCAACCATATTGTAATAAGTTTATATTATTTCTTTATCTGCAAAGATAATTATTTTTTGCTGATTGTTAAATTTATACGTTCTTATTTCTTTAGTGTAGAGTCAACAAGTAATTGCAAATTTATGAAACGTTTTTAAAGAACTCCTTTATCGCTTTAAGAGTGTATGTATACGGTTTCTTGTGATATGATGGACTTGCATCGTAATAATCTTCAACGGTATTCTTCTTCACTTTATAATCAATGCCATACCGTTTGTATATATCCTGTAACTGGTTTTTAATATCTTCTTGTGGTATTGGCACGTTTAAAGGAAAGGCTTCTCTTATTTCCTGTAATACCATTGGGCTAAACCGCAATAATTCTATATTATATTTATCCAGAGCCTTTTTTATCTCCGCTCTCTGGTACTTCTTGTTTGCAAATACTTCAACACCTAACTTCTCGTACGCTTCAACTATCAATTCTCCATCTTTTTCCTGTTTAAGTATGCCAGTATAAAAATTACGATCTGGATCACCCTGTAACTTGTTCAATTTATCAAGCATCAATTTACAGCGTTCAGAGAATGTTGGAAGCTGTTTCAATTCCATCCTGACACTGTCACTTATCGCATAAAACACGTTCCTGTAACTAACTATAAAATGCCCTGTTTGCTCGTAAGATTCTTTTAAAGCATTCCCAGATAGATAATACCGTTTTACCCTTTCATTGTTGTAATAATTGTCAATGGCGAAGTAATCTATTTCAAGTAATCCATCATCGAGTTGAGTGGCAAATTCAGCTAAACCTAATCTACTTATATCGTCAAGTATCGCTTTCTTACGGGTTACACCAGTTGCTTCATTATACCTATCCTGCAAATCCTCGTAAGTTTTCAACTTCTCTTCCAGTTCTATATCAATCTCTTCATCCGTTTTTACCTTTAAAGTGTCACGAACGTTAGTAACATGAGTGATAGAATTAAATGTACTACCGTTAATCTCTTTTCTAAAGCGACCACATATTTGTACCGCTTCCGTGTACGGGTCAATCATTGAATGCTCCGCTTCATACAAGTTGGTAAGCATCACTATATCTGGTTTCACTTTCAATACAATATCCAGTGCAGAGTAAAATCGACAGGTTAAAAAGTTGTACTTGGCGATAGGTTCTGAATATAAACTTGCGACATTCGTGTAACCTTTCTTCTTTAGCTTGCTCACGCTTTTACTGGAACAGAATATCCTCGATTGATTCTCTATTTTAAGGGTGTTCACGATCTTATCAATGCCATCCGTTGTGTTCAGGAAGACGAACACGCAAGAACTGTTTGCCAGATCATCCAGTAACAATTTACGAACGGACATTTCATAGCTATTGGTAATAATTAGATTCAAAGGTTTCTTGTAATCAAAATCAGGTTTGACCTTTATCCACTTGAAATTTTCAAATCGAGGATCGCTCACCTCTAGTGGTGTCGCTGAAACGAACGCCTTAGCTTTAAACTGAAAGAAATCCTTCATGGGTTTCGTTATCTTCCCGCGAAAATCACTATCCTCCGTCACCTTTTCACATTCATCAAACAGGCAAAAGAACATACCATACATATCCAGTTTCAACTCTTCACACGCTTTCTTTACCTTCCAGAAACTTTCTGGCGTGGTAAGAATCTTCTTGTACTTAACCTCTGCCCTTTGCAAATACCGTTTCACGTCAGGAACTTTACAATTTTCATAAACTGGCAATATCTCATCTTTACCGTACGCTTTATCATGTATCACAGGCAAAGTCGGTTCTATGATAATTGAATGACGTTTTGCGTGTAATTCCTGATAAGTGGCACCGATTCCCGTTAGCGTTTTATCCAGTATCACGTTACTTGGAATGTCTTTATATCCTATCGTTTTTAAAGCGTCAATCAAACGTTGTCCCTTTTTCAATATCGCTGGGATAACTTCAAACTTCAATTTTTGAAATAATCTCTTCATGTGATCTAATTTTACAGGTGGTGAGTTTTTACTGTCGTTTAGGTATTATATACCGTTCCAGCTATTTTCTCACCGACTTCAAATTTTGGTGATTAAAGGAATCCGTGGTCGTTATTTAAAACAACCACAGAAACCTCACTTTAGAACTAGTATTCAATCCTCAACTCGTTCAACAAATCTGGATTCCAACCGTCTTCACTGATTCCCCGTTCCAGTTCCTTCACTAGAATTTCTTTAGCACCTGTTTGCAACTTGGCAATCATTGAATCGTATTCCCCCTCGTCAAACTCTTCATCCTCTTCTTCCGTACCCTCGTTCACCACCTTGAAGCATTCATCATTGTAGGCATTTATCCTTTTTGTAAAGAGGTTCGCAACTCGGATGTTATTGCCAGTATCTCTGCATCATTGTAATGATGATTGATATACCACAACAATTCTTCAGTTGTCAGTTTTGGAGTTTTATCCAGCTCTCTTCTTTTTTCTAAATCAATCATGTTATTAATATTATAATTAAACAATGAAGGTTTCTGGTTTTAGCCATTGTCAGACTTCACACGTGTTTAGCTAAAACCAGAACCTTTTTATTACTTGCTAGCCTTTTTTAATAGTGTGATAAAGTCATTACCAGATTTCACCGCTTTAAACTTCTTCGCTTTATCTTCCAAGCTTCCCAGTTTACCCAGAGCCTCGAAAGCTTTTTCTTCACTTGTCGCACTACTATACCCGTCAAATCCCTCGATGAAGTATCGTTTGGTAATATCTTTCACTTCGATTCCTGCCATTTGACAGAACGTGATGAACTTGTTGCCTCTCTCTATATTGATTTCCGCTCCCTGTGGTAAGCTATATTCTTCCCCTTTCAACGCCAAGCTCGTTGCCTTGTCAGATAATTTTTTCTTGGCGTAGATTAACCCCAACGTGGAAGGATTAAAACCCTCTTCCATGCGTTTCGCCATAACATTCAGTAATTCATCCTCTTTATTCACCAAAGCCGCTACCGTTATTTTATCCTTGGTATTCCAGTTGCCTACCCTGTTTATATCAACAAGATATTCCCCTACATTCTCTTTCTCCTTAATCCTAACGTTAGGAATAACACGAGTTTCACCAGTGGCGTTTATTCTGGCGAAAGCTATGCTTCGGTGCTGACCGTCCAGAACAACAAAATAATCTTCTACCTCTTCTTGAGGGATTGGCTTACCTTCAATATCTTTTACCGTGTATCCCTGTTCCACAAGTGAAGCGGCGGGAATCACGATAACGGGATAGGCTTTCTCGTACTTCCCATCTGAAATGATAGAGATAAAAGTACCCACCTTCTTGGAATCAATAGGTCGATTGTTTTCAACGAAAGCCAATTTTTTACTTACCTCTGTTTTCTGGTAGGTATCGCCATCCACCACTTCAAAGGTGATAAAATCAGGTTTAACCTTTATCTCGCTTGCCTTCATTTCTGGATGATTGGCAACTTCCACTTCCAGCTCTTCCACGATTTTCTTCTGCGCCTCGATAACGGCAGGATTCATGTTCTTGTTCTCCAAGCTGGTTAAATCTTTTCTAGCTTTAGCCAACTTCTTCTTTAATTCGTTCAAATCCATAACGTTCACTTTTACTTCTTCAACTTGATTGATTACTTCTTTTTGATTTTTTACGAAATTGTTCATAAATAAAAAAATTAAAAATGATTCAACTTATTTTCTCAATCTTGAATGAGGTGCGCACCGTCAATTGATTGATTTGTCACAAAAGTAGAGTTCAGGGAGAAGGTGTGCCATAAAGAATAATAGCCATTTCGAACGCTATTCTTTAGACTTTCCATTTCCTTCAAGAACTCTATTTTCACGTGGCAAACTAACTTCAAATCGAGAGGTTAAACCATAAAGAATGGAGGTCATTTAGAGGTCTATTCTTTAGATGTTTTCTCTTTATCAATTCGTTCGCCAAGACAAAAATGCGGCAAAAAAAGGAGGGGAATTATAAAGAAATATAGCCAGTTCAAGGGGTATTCTTTAGCTGGCTATGAATCAAGCATGTACGTGGTAATACTACCAGAAATAAAGCTTGGAAGGATTGTTAGGGGAGGTTCTATAATTACCTTGTGAGGCTGGAATCCATTCTGGTTTGTAACCATGTTTTTCAAGGTAGGCTATCTTGGCGTTTATGTAGTTCACGTCTATCTGGCTCTCTTCATCTTTTACCAGCCCTATCAATTCCATGTAATCGAGGATAAATTTATATATATCACTTTTTCTCTCCATGCCAGAACGGTTTACCAGTAAACGGTATATCCCCACCATCACGAGATTCTGTGCTGGGTTATCTGCCTTACGCCCTTTCTTTGATGAATAGACTTCCTTTAATTCTTCTTCAGCTTCTTCAATGGAATTTACACCCAAGTATACATGAAGGTAGGAATCCAGAAGATTGGAGAACCAGCTCTCTATGGCGTTGTTAATGATGATCTTTTCTTGATTGTTACTTAAAGTGATTGATTTGTCTTTCTTCCTTTTATCCCTTTCAAGGAACAGGTAGAGTTGTAACATTTCAGGTCTTACTTGCTGGAAATAGGTATCCATGTTATACGTTTCTTCCAGTAATTCTGGATCGAGGATAGGTTTGAACGCTTCATGCTTCTTGTAGATAATGGCTAGCATCCAGAGGGTGTAGAATATGGCATCCCTATTTTTATCTGGCAATTCACTAGTCAACTCCTCTATTTTCTTTTTCAATCCATCATCTTCAAAAAGGATTCCTTTTATGTTGTCTGTCATGTAAGCTAAAGTATCAACCACTTTTATCATCTTTTGCTCTCTAGGAGCGTAACGTAGATAATCGAATGGATTATCACTTGTTGCCAGTTCATCTAGCGTGCTTGGAACTTCTATCATGTATTTATCCTCTACCTTACCCATGAATCCCCACGTGGCTAGATACATTCTTTCTATTTCTGGATATAACATTGTCCTGTTATAGGCGAAGTATTCTTTTAATGCAGGTTCAATATCCTTCAACGTTTCTATTAAAATCATCTCGTTTACTTCCATAATCATTCTTTTTAGCCGCTTAAAAGTAGGAAATATTCCCCCTACCTAAAAGAGGTGACAAGAAAAATAACAGGTATTATCCCCAGTTAATATTTTATCATGTAGTGAAAAATTTGAAGCATTTTACTGTTATATACCCGATCCGTTAAAAACTCACCAACCTGAATATATCCAGTACAAGTACATCTATAATTTGAAAACTTGCCTGTTAGCTACCCTTATCTTCAATATTCTCACTTTATATATACCCCAACTCGATTTTTAAAGAATACCTATATTCTATTTGTCGGTATCCCAGATGTTTAATATCTTTGTATCATCTTAAAGATCAAAACATACCATTTGAAACAACTATATAAAGGATTCCTATTACTCCTTGCAAGTCCACCTGTAAGGAGTAATTTTTGGTCTTCAAATGGCACTAAACTAGATACACCGTACTAACCAATCAAATTATCAAATCATGTACACTTACGAGCGATTAAGGCGATTAGCCATACAATCTGGCATCCCTGACAATAAGGTATCCATAGGTTTCTGGATAAAGTCTAAAGGGCTGAAAAAGATTAAAAAACAGGTAGATAAAGTGAGAAAGATATACTACGTCCCAGATGAGAATACCAAAATCCAGATACTACCACCCTGTAAAGATTAATCTATAAAGCTACATGATATAACTGTATTTCATGTAACCAGAGATTCCAACCTGAAATAGAGAGATTATCCAACCATAAAGATCAATATTTAAAAGTTAGGGAATTGACAGGGTATGCTTTTGGGGAATTGACAGGGTACATACTATTAACTAGTAAATAATAACTAGTACTGGTGTTACAGGCTTGCCAGCCTATCCCACTAAATAAAAGCAGAACCAGTGGATCCATAGATCATTTTTAGATGGTTGTTTCAAACTGGAATTAATAATGGCGAATGAAGAAGAAAAGAAGGATTATAGAATCATAACTAGAGATATTGCAGGTAAACTGAACCTAGATGAAACTTATACATTTACATGGTTACTTTTTAAATCAGATTACGAAACAGGAGAATCCCATGTACTGAGGGAAACACTTCGTGAGGTTACTGGCATTAAAGATGTGGATACCATTTCCAAGTACACTGCCAAATTTGAAGATTTAGGTTTCCTGCGTAAAGAGTATAATTACAGGAACAATGAAGGACAGTTAACCACACCCGTTACATATCATGTAGACATTCCAAAGAGTAACTGGATCAGGTTCAAGAAAGATTTATTACTGGAAGATATTCCTGATGAATTGAAAGCTTTCCTAGTGCTACTTAAATGTTTATGTATCAATAATACCAATATTATTTACTATAACAAGACAGAAATATCTAGGCGATTAAACTTATCTCCCAAAACGGTAAAGAAATATATAGATTTGGCGATAAAGCATCATAAACTGGTGGAAGTTAATAATTTCTTTCTTATCACGGATAATAATATTATACTGGATACCCCACATGCTAAAAGTAATTTTGGGCTTAGAACTTTTGATAAACTAGCCAGAGAGAAATACGATATTATATATAACTATTGTATAGAGAAGAATGTTATCCCACCTCCATACGATTTCAAGCTAATGGAAGTGTTATGTATTCACAGGTACGATCAACCAGAAGAGGAACTGGAAATAGCAGTTAGAAATGGAGATAGAAACGCCAAGAAGCATTACAACTATTATTCATTGAAATATAACCTCCCTAAATTATGCCCTAACCTGCCACCTCAAATACATGGTTTACAATATTTCCTTACTTCGTTGATAAATACTAAATGTTATAAAGAGAATGTTGCCCAGCTAGAAGAAAAAGTGAAGTTGCCAGTGCTGCATGTATAAGTACTTACTTGCTCTTCTCTTGAATCTTCCTGAGTTCTATCACGTCATACAAATCTTTAGGACGTCCAGCCTTTATTTTACTATTAATTAAATCGTTAAAGGCTATCACGTCATAAGAGAAAGTTTCACCGTTTACAGTGTTCGTGGCAGAGTATCTTTGCTCGTAACATTCATCAAAACTCCTGCCTGGATTAAAGGAAGTGATTAATTCTATATCTATAACGGGACTTATCTTTATGGATATATTTTGTTGACCGTTTTTCACGTCCTCTGGAAAATCATCGAACTCGTAACCAAGTTCATTCAAGGCATTTCTTAAAGCTAGCAAGTTAGAGGGGGTGGTATCAATCCAGAAATCGACATCGGCAGAGTGACGCTGGTAGCCGTAAAAATTGACAGCACCACCACCTACCATTAACATCCTGACCTGATACTTTTGTGCCAAGGATATAAACATCCATACATCTTCTTCGAAATTAAGGCTCATCTTTTCCGTTCAAGAATAAAGTTGTTACTTGTTCTCTCCTTCAATGTTTGAAACTTGCCAATCTCGGCGACCAGACGCAAAAAGAATATAAATCTCTCGTTAGGGGTTCTTTC
This sequence comes from Butyricimonas sp., assembly GCA_019423345.1. Classification (GTDB taxonomy): domain Bacteria; phylum Bacteroidota; class Bacteroidia; order Bacteroidales; family Marinifilaceae; genus Butyricimonas. The sequence goes on from JAHZBN010000008.1 coordinate 18,391, forward strand.
CAGTGCCTCCCTCTCTCGTCTGGCTTGACTTTCCGCTTTAGTTTCAAAACGTATCTCCATGCTTCTCCTTTGATTGATATAACTATACAAAGTTAAGAATATATTCTAAATACAGGGAGAATTAGAGTGGTTAAAATAGAGAATCCTCTATAAAACACCCCCTCCCCTTCAATTTCAGGTTGGCATTATATATAAAGAGTATTCCACGCTAGAGTAGTGTAGCCATTTATACCCCCACCCCAAGATTGAAGAAAATCAAATTAATTAATCAAAAAACTCATCAATTATGAACTTGAAAACTTACTACCAAAATTTGGAGGTTGCCCAACCTAACAATTCCCTTGAACTCAACCCAGAGTTGATTGAAAAGTTTAAAAATCAGGTGGCGGTATTACCCACTCCCGTTAAGGTTGGTGATGAAATGACCGTTATTGACTTCAAAGGGGAAAACCCTCAACAATTACAACTGGTTTGTGCCTTGGGTGAGGAAGAGGTGAAAGAGATCAAATACACTCAACTAGTCCGTGCAAGCCAGAAAGGGGACATCACGCCAGATGACATTCCCTGTGATCCTGCCATAGAACAGAAACATGGTGACAAGTTACGCTTCATTTACTCTTTCGCCAAGAACATGATGCTAGACCAGCTTATCCTGACGCTTAAAGGCAAAACCATAGTGTTGTGCGGTCAGGTTGAAACTCCTGCCGTTTACGCTGGAACCAAAACAAAGATGCAGATCAAGAAATTCGCCTACTTGGAAGAGTAGTTAAAGATACAGGGACAGGGAGCGCAATGAGAAGGGGAAAGATATTGCTATACCAAAGTGAAGGAAGTATCACCTTTCTAAGCAAGTAGTATAAACAAGAATCTTTCCTCTCCATTGCCAAACCTGATAAACTTACGACTCTCTAAATTTCATTACCATTAACGTATTCAAATTAAAAATCAAGTAAAACAATATCATGAACGAAGAATTGATAAAAGTGCCAGTGGTGGAACTGGTGTACAGGAATAATACTAAACCTTCTAAAAGGTATAAAATAGTAACCGCTAAAGACGTCCACGAGTTACTGGTTTCTCCATTTAAAGATACCATAGAGCACCATATCTCAACTAGAGTTATCCTGTTAAATGGTAGGAATCAAGTGTTAGGAATATCTACTGTAAGTGAAGGTGCGTTATCTTACAACATCACGGATATAAGGTTTATAGTACAACTGGCAGCACTCTCTAATTGTAAAAGCTTAATAGTTTGTATAAACCAGCCTTCTGGTGATATAAAGCCAACTAAACAGGATGATGAACTGGTACAACAGGTAAAGATCGCACTTTCATGTATAGATGTAGAGTTACTGGATTATGTCCTATATTATGAAGAGGGTTATTACAGTTATTCAGCTAACGGTAAGATATGAAAATTTAGGTTGGTGAATTTATGTCTGGACTGGTATATATAGCCAATAAAAACAATAATTCTCACCACCATTGGCAATTAAACTATAAATACATTTCCAGTTCTATTTTTTAACTGGCATAACGCTAGAGAATGAATAAATCAAGTGAAAGTGATAATAAACTTTATAAATCAAGGTTGGTGGAGAATTTATGAATTGTATATATAAACTGAAATTTCAAATATTTCCACCACCGTTAAATAGACTAGATTATGAGTACAGCGATATTAATTCCAAGCCAGAATGAAGGATTGTTGCCAGTTTTATTTGGCAGTAATAACATGAAAAAGGAAGAACCCACCTACACTCCTTGTGAAGTGGTAAATGAACCTACCAAGAAGGAAAGGAGAAAGCATTTCATTGAGGCTAACACCACGCCAGTAGATATGCTACATTTAAAGAATGATTGTATCGTGCCAGTGTTCAGCAAGGATAACGAGATGACAATATCCCATCCAGCATTTATTGAAACAGTGCACAAGGTGGCTAGTGAATTGTTTAGAGGGGAAAGCATAGATGAACCAGATATAATGGTTAGCCATGTTATAAAAGGTAGGATTCCAGAAGCCATACATAAACCAGTGGCAGAATTGTTAGAAAGTGACAAGACCATCTATTATGAAAGAATGGCGTTCGCTTTCGAGATTCCAACTATCTATGAATCTATAAACGGTAACAGGGTCAATCTATGTGTTACTGGCGTTAGGGCGTATAACAGGGAAAACCTCTATTCAAAGAAGACATCAGAGAGGTTTAGTGTTGCTATTGGATTCCAGAACAAGGTATGTTGTAACCTGTGTACTTTTACTGATGGTTTCCAGACTGATTTAAGAGCGATGAGTTACCATGATTTATTTAGAGGGGTAATGAAGTTATTCCAACAATACGATGCAGACAAGCATTTACGATTGATGAAGAGTTTTACAGGCTCTTACCTCACGGAACATCAATTCGCACAATTCTTGGGTAAAAGTAGGTTGTATCAATGTTTACCTGCCAGAGAGAAGAAGCGTTTACCCTACATGGAGTTGACGGATAGCCAGATTAACATGGTGGCTAAAGCGTATTACAACGATGACAATTTCAAGAGGGAGCATGGAGAGAATGAAATAAATTTGTGGAAATTCTACAACATGCTTACAGGTGCGAATAAATCTTCTTACATAGATAATTTCCTTGATAGATCTTTAAACGCCACGCAATTAACAGAAGGGATAGATAGGGCGTTACATGGTGATAACACCTATAAATGGTTTATTGAATGAAAACCGTTGGGAATAAATTCTTTTTATTCCACTGATTAGCCTAATTTTGTCACACAGCAACCCTAAATTGCGTTTGTTAGATGCTGAAATTTATTTACTTTTGTGGTGTCATTCGGTTTACTGGATGGCGGACATATTGAATTAATGGAAGCGTTTAGCTTTATCCTCAGTAAGAAAACGACCAATTTTAATGCAGAGGGGTAAACGATACAAACGCTCATGCTTGCCGTATATATATCTACTATATACATGGTTTAGCGTGGGGTTGCTGTTTATTTCTGCAAAGGTTACTTGGTCGTACCTCTTACTGAATAGACTAACAACTACCACGCTTTCTTATTTATATAAATTACTTCTTTGGTGGTTGGAGGTAAAGATAAATTACAGTTTAAAATGAAAAAGATTTTTTTATTGATGATGTTACTGGCTACGGTATTCGTGGCTTGTTCAGATGATGACGACGATGAAAAGGACAAACCAGCAGGAAAAGAGAAACTGGTTAGTAAGATTTCAGTTGTGGAGAACGGTCATAATTATGACATTCTATTCACGTATGATGCACAAGGGAGGATCACTAAAATTGTCAATAATGATCCCGAAGGTATTTCAACAACTGCTTATACTTACGAAACTGGGAAAATCGTTGCTAAAGAAGTTGAGAATGAATACGTGATAACTTATTCTCTCAATGATAAAGGACTAATCATATCCAGTACAAATGAGGAAGGTGACAAAAGTAGTTACACTTATGATGCAAACGACCAACTTCTAAATGTTAAAGAGGGAGCATGGGAAACAAATATCACATGGCAAAATGGTAATGTTACCAAACAATCCTTAAAGGATAATGGGCAGGAGTACGACACTTTTGAATATACCTATTCAATAAATGAGTATAAAGGTAATTTGGGTTGGTTTGTTGGAGGTATCAACGAGATTGATGCATTCCTCATGGATTACGGATATATGGGAAAACGTAACAAGAACTTACTTCAAAAAGAAGGTAATTATTCTAGTTATGAATACACACTTGATGCCGAAGGGTATGTTAGTACCATTAAGGAAACTTCAGAAGGAGAAATTACAACATATACTATTACATATAAAGAATAATCATACTTAAAATCTATATCAAATGAAAAACATATTGTTATTAATCATGTTATGCACTTTCGTTTTTGTTGCTTGTTCAGATGATGACGACAAAGATGATGACAAACCAATTGACAGGGGGCGTTTAATTAACAAGATCACGGAGAGCTATAAAAACGATAGTAGACCTAATGAATATACTTTCGAGTATGATGCACAGGGACGAGTTACTAAAAGAGATGCTGGCGGACATGTGCATACTTACACGTACACTCAGAATAGTATCATTTTTAAAGATTACTATGAAAATGAATTCTCTGTTCAGATTGAATACAAACTTAATGATAAAGGATTAATCACGCTTGCAAGTGAAACAACTTCTAGTGATCTAGCGCATCCGAATGTTACCAATTACACTTACAACGAGAATAACCAACTTATTAATGTAGGCGATGAAACATTAACATGGAAAGACGGCAACATCGTGTCTATTGGTACTGACAGCTATACTGATTATACCTATAACCAAACAGAGTATAATGGCTATTTATTAGATTTATTGCTACCAGGAGGAAGTGACAACATAAATTTAATACTTATGGATTATGGTTACATGGGGCAAAGATGCAAGAATCTAATTGCAACAGACAGTGATGGTAGTTATGAATACACATTTGACAAGGAAGGATATATTACGAAAATAGTACAAGGAAATTGGACATATACTATTACATACAAAGAATAGTTAGCGTGTGTTAGTATGGTGTGAGGGGATGATAGACTTCGGTTTGTCATCCCTTTTATGTACAAATAAAAAAGCCAGCACTTATGGGTACTGGCTTTAATCATTTAGTTGTGCTGTCTTTTCTTGAGAAGCTTCGGTTTGGAACTTCCAAAAATATCAGGATATAACATTTTTAATCTCTCCATGTTTACATGCCTGAATAAATCCATTTCATGGAGAATGTGATAGTGTTCTACACCAAACCATTCTGAATTGGTGTTTTTTCCTTTTTTACGTAATTTCATAGGAATAAATTTTTCTAACAAACAAAAGAGTATCTAATTCAGGAAAGAACATCAGACCAATCATTTACATGTACAAAGGTACTTGTAGAATAGGATACGACAAAGTAAATATATCAGAATGTCAAATATTTATATATGTAATGATGTATTGATTCATTTTTATGTAGACAGCTTTGAAGATAAAGAATATTGCATTTTAGATATTCCTCATAGCAGAATTTTAGTTAGTGAGTAATATCCTTCATTTTAGGTATTATATACAAATTCAGGAGAAAAGTCACCATGTTTAAATTTCAAAGTTCAGAGAAACATATTGCTTTGAAAACTATCACAAACAAGGGGATTTATATATATTTATATCGCAAAACAGACTTCATAGACATATAGAATATGAACAACTTAAACAAAGATATATTATTAGGGACAGCAATCGGGGATGCTTTAGGATTGCCAGTTCAATTTTTAGAACGAGAAGTTGTAGCAAAAAATCCAATCACGACAATGGAAGGACTCGATCAGTTTAATGTACCAGCAGGTACATGGTCTGACAATACTTCTTTATCCTTTTGTCTAGCAGAATCCCTCTGTAATGGTTATGACCTAAATGATATTATCAACAAGTTCACGAAATGGATGTATGAAGACTATTGGACACCAGCTAACGAAACATTTGATATAAACTATATAAATTATTTTACCATTGTAAATTTAAGGAATAACGGATCTCCACATGTAGCAGGGATAGACAATAAACGAGGTAATCGTGACGGATCACTCATGAGGATTCTTCCACTAGTACCTTATATCCTTAACATGGAGGAAGAAAAGAAATTTAGGATAATAAAAGAAATTTCCTCGTTAACCTACAGGCACCCAAGAAGTATTTTAGCCTGTATCTCATTATGTGAATTTGCCATACAGTATATAAATTCTCAATCAATAGAGAAAGCCTATCAAGCCATGCAACAAACGATACTACAACTTCTGAAAAAGGAGATGTTTATTGAAGAAGATATTCCTTTTAAAAGGTTAGTAGGCTTATCTTATGAAGAATTTAAAGCTATTGAATTGAAGGATATTCATTCTACAGAATATGTTATAGATACATTGGAAGCCAGCTTGTGGTGTATCTTCAATACTACTAGTTATAAAGATGCTGTTTTAAAAGCAGTGAATTTAGGAGATGATGCAAATACCGTGGGTGCGATTACAGGAGGATTAGCAGGAATTATATACGGTTATGATACTATTCCCCCTGAATGGTTGGAGGTATTAGCAAAGAAAGATGATATTATTGAATTGGCTAATAAACTGGATTCAATAATGAAATAGAAATTTTAATACAATCATACATGTAGGGTTTACTTCAAGAGAGGTAAGCCCTTTTTTATTCCAGATAAATTTAGAATGTAAAATTTCAATAGGTGAGGAATTATAAAGTATTAAGATTTATATGCCAGCTCTGAGGAAAAGTCACCAACTCAAATATTTAACCATTAGTTGCTCATAACATCATGGTTTTCTCATCAACATTCACTATTTTTGCAAAAAGAGCAAATATGAAACAAGCTATTATCAATAAACTAAGAGAGTTCTTCACGCTACAACCAGTTGAGAAAGCATGGGTGTTTGGTTCTTATTCTCGTGGAGAAGAATCAAGGGAGAGTGATATTGATATACTTGTACGCTTTGACAAGAATGCTAATGTTACTCTTTTCAAGTATATTGGTATCGTGAACGCTTTACAATCTCTTCTGTACAAGAAAATTGATTTGGTGGAAGAAGGACAGTTGAAAGATTTCGCTAAAGAATCGGCAGAACAGGATAAAATATTGATCTATGAGAGAGAAGCCTAAAGATATTAACCGCTATCCCTTATAATAAAAGAGAATAATTATATGAATTTAATAGAATTAAATATTGATAGAATAATTGCCTTGTGTAAAAAATATAAGGTGAATAAATTATTTGTCTTCGGTTCTATTCTTACCAACCGATTCAACAAGGAGAGCGATGTTGATTTTATCGTTAATTTTGACAAAGCACAAGTAACAGATTACTTTAGCAATTTCTTTGATCTGAAATACGCTTTGGAAGATATTCTGGGGAGAGAAGTTGATTTACTGGAAGAACACGCCATTCGTAACCATTACTTGAGAGAAAACATAGAGCAAACCAAAGCGTTAATATATGGATAACTTTACCAAGAAGCACTTGCAAGATATACTTAATGCAATTGATGATATTGAAACGTTCTTTGACGGGCAACCGAAGTTGTTTGAAGAATTTTGTCGAGATATTCGTTTGCAAAGAGCGATAGAAAGGTGTATCGAAATTATAGGCGAGGCGATGAATAGAATTTTAAAAGAGAACAAAGATATTGCGATCACCAACGCTCGTAAGATTGTGGACGCTCGTAACTATATAATACATGGTTACGATAGTCTTTCAGTAGATATTCTTTGGAGCATTGTTGTCAACCATTTACCCCTTTTGAAGAATGAAGTGGAACAATTACTACGGGAATAAGTAACATTAAATACAGAGATAGTATTAAGGCAATGGATTCACCTCTATTGCTTTTTTTATTTGGTGGAAAATTGTATTAGATTTAGTTATATATACCCAATAGAAATATTATTCACCAACTACAATATCATAAGCTAAGTAATAAATGAAATTGAAATTTAATGTATAACCAATTAATAACAGGAAGTATGTGTATAAAAATTATATTCCAACCACCATAATTTAGTGGCAAGTTGCTTGTATATAAGCTATATGTTGCTTATATTTGAGTATAAAATAAGAGAGAGTTCATTAACATTATTGTCAAACTTAGTGCTCTTTTAGGTGTCCTAACATGAAGGAAATTGGTATACTTATTCAAGTGCACCAGTTCTTAGCTTTCCAAAATGCAATTAACTAATTGAAAACCAACAAAAAGCTAAGCATGTAGAAAGCATATTGATTCCGTGTTTGGACCAGGGTTCGATTCCCTGCTGCTCCACCCCTTCAAAAGATAGCCACTGATTTTCAGTGGTTTTTCTTTTTTTTCACAAGCGTCATTTTATACTTTATTGGTCCATTATTTGGTCCACTCTTCCATGCAAATTTGGTCCATCTAAAAAAAGTGGACCAAATCAAAAATTTAACCACAATTTAAACGCTGTCATCTTCTCCTCACTAATAATAATTTGCGACTTATAAGGAGGTTTCACGAAAACCACAATTCTACCGTTAAAATAGGGTTCCACATGACTAATGGCTCTCACGCAAAGTAACACCTGTCGATTAGCCCTAAAGAACTGGTCTGGATCAAGCTGCTCCACCAATTTATTTAACGATAGATCAACCACGTATTCCTGACCGGAATAAGTCACGGCAAAAGTAATTTTATTCTCCGAATAAAAATAGGCCACATCACTCACTGCCAGTGGACGAAATCGATCACTACTAACAATCAATAAACGGGTACGATACGTTTTTTCCCGATGCTGTAAACTATCCAAAATAATATCTAGATAACCATCAGTCGGTGACGACTTAACTGCCACTAAAGACTCATACTTCCCAATGGCTTCAAGCAAACGTTTTTCATCCACAGGTTTCAATATATAATCAATACTATTGACCGTAAAAGCCCGAATTGCGTACTGATCATAAGCAGTAGTAAAAATTATCACAGAAGAAGGACGAGCAGAAGTCAAAAAGTTAAACGAATCACCATCTGACAACTGAATATCTAGAAATAACAAATCCGGATGTGGATTCCCCGCAAACCACGACACAGATTCTTCCACGCTTCCCGGTAAAACGATTATATCCCATTCCGGACGCAAGCGGTGCAACATGGAATGCAATAAACGGGCTGCAGGAACTTCATCCTCAATAATGGCTACTCTCAAATTATTCATCGGCAAAAGGTATTTTCACGGTGAACACTCCTAACTTACTACAAATTTCAATCTCTTTACCCATAATTAACTTACACCGGTTAGAAAGATTTTGAAGTCCAATGCCAGAAGACGTAACATTTTGTTTTAATTGCACCAAATTACTAACAACCAAAAATGTCCCTTCCACTCCAATATTTATTTTCATCGGACGAGCTGAAGATATTGAATTATGTTTCACCACATTCTCGGCCAACATTTGTAATGTCAATGGCGGTAACATTCGCTCTCGCAAATCGTCCGGCACATCAACATGACAAATAATACAATCTCCCAACCTTACCTTGTGCAAAAACAGAAAGGCATCGAGAAATTCCAATTCGTCTCCCAACGATACTAAGGTCTTATCCTGACTCTGCAACACGTAACGATAAACATTCGAAAGATTCTTCGTGAATTCCACGGCATTACGAGGATTATACTCAATCTCGGCAATCAACGTATTGAGACTATTAAACAAAAAATGTGGATTCACTTGATTTTGTAAAGCAACATAACGAGCCGTGTTATTTTCTTTCTGTAAAGCTGCCGCATGTTGCTGCAGATAAAGCATATTCCGCATAGCTCGAAAAGCCAATAACAAACCAAGAATAACCAACTCAACTAGCCAGACAACAATCAGCATAAACCGTCCCCCGTTCGGGAATGTAAAAGGATGTGATGCTCCTACCAACAACTTTGCCATAACCAGCAAAGTATAATTCAACAATAGAAACATCAACATCACCAAAAGGTAAATAAAAGCAATCTTCCAACGTTTCCGGATATTCAAGGCATAATTATCATTGAGCCACGAACTGATTCGCATCGTGAAATATCCAACAATATTGAAAGCAACAATACAAAACAGACAAGCACCAAAAGAATACAACTCCTCAGCTACTTGCGGAGAAAAACCAAAATAATTAATTAACAGGAGATATGAAAATATCCCTAGTCCGGAAAACAATCCGACATACAAAAGAATATCTAACTTCTTATTCATATCGTTTCTCAGTCTATTTTGCAAAGTTAGCTTAATTTACAAAGATCCGTACGCATTCAAAGCTTTTATTAAACTAGAATAATAACCCTGTGCGGCAACTTTAGCCTGGACATAATTAAGTTGTGAATTCTCCCGATATGTCTGGGCATCTATCACCTCCAATATAGACACCGTCCCCTCACTATAACGTTCCAACGCTTTTATTTCATTCTCCCGAGCCTTTTCTAAGGAATTTTCAGTCAGTTTCACTTGCTCCTGTGCCTGCAACAAATTTAAACGGGCGGTCTGAATCTCCAATGCCACGTTGTCCTTCACCCGATTTAATTGGTCGCTTGCCACACCGACCTGTCCTTGGGAAGCCCTCTTCTCACTCCGACGTTTCCCCCATTCAAATATCGGGATTGACAACTTCGCATAAGCCACATAATTCGGGTCCATATCCGTATGGAAATTATATCCCGGTGAAGAATAAGTTCCCTCCACGCCAACATATATTTGCGGTTTATAGCGGGCATCATTTAAACGTAACGAACTTTCAGCCACCTTCACCCGTTCCTCGGCGATCTTAACCTCAGGACGCACTACATCCGTCGCATACACAAGAGAATCCTCCACAACAAGCACAGGAACCAAAGCCTCAATCTCAGTCGAGGAATGCAACTCCAAACCAACGATAGAATTCAAAGCCATACGCCCCGTCTCGAAATCACTTTTTGCTTGTAACAAACGATATTCCGCCTCGTTCAGTTTCACCTCGGCCATCAACAAATCTTGAGGATCAACTAACCCTGCCTCCACCCGTTCACGAATCGTCTTTACCAATGCAGTCATTGAAGTACAAAATTCCGTGGCAACCCCCACTACTTCCTGACGGGCCACCGTATTCCAATACTGAATATCCGTCTGGTAACACACGGCTGTTTTCACGATCTCCGCCTGCAGGGAAGCCACCGTTTGTTGGGATTGAGCGATACGGATAGACTCAAGTACCCGTCCCCCGGTATAAAGAGGCTGTGACAAGGACATCGACAAGCCATATTGCATATCTTTCCCTTCAAAACTTAAAGAACGGCCCACGGAAGGAACGTCTAATGATAATTTCATCGGATTCCCCGTGTATTGGAAGTTTCCACCCGCTCCTAGTTTCGGTTTTAAATCCGCACGAGCGGATTTTTCCAATTCTAAACTCATCGAAATACTTTTCTCTGCAGCCTTGAGATCGTGATTATATTCCAAAGCCATAACCCGATATTTCTCAAGGAGCGAGCTTTGTTGTGCGAACACGGGCAATACGCTCGCCAACAAGCAACTAAATATAATTATCTTTTTCATCGTTGATTTCCTTTTACATGATAAAATATAGCATAAAGAGCCGGAGTGACGAACAAAGTTAAAAGCGTGGCAAACGTCAAACCGAATATGATTGTAGCCGCCATACCCCCAAACGCAATATCAAATAGAAGTGGTATCATCCCACAAATTGTCGTTGTTGCCGCCATAAGTACCGGACGAGTACGGACAACCGTTGCCTCAATAATAGAAGTATACAAATCCGTACCATCACCCCGTTGCGCATTGATCTCGTCAATCAATACAATCACGTTCTTAATGATCATCCCCAACAATCCCAGCCAACCCGCAATCGGGAAAAAACCAAAATCAAACCCGGTAAGTAACATTCCAATTGCCACCCCGATTATTGACAAGGGAAGTACACAAAGAATAATAATCGGTTGTCGGAAATTACCAAACAAAGCCACCAAAATAACCACTAGCAGTAAGAATGCCAACGGGAAATACTTCATAAGAGCTTGCAAAGCCTCATTCTGGTCTTTATATTGTGCATCCCAAAAGAAAGTATACCCCTTCGGTAACACAATCTTTTCAATTTCTCCTCGAATTTCACCGTGTACCTCAGCCATCGTCGCCCCCGGTTGTACGCCACACATCGCAGCCATCGACAACTGGCGGTTATAAGTCCGCACCTGCGGGAATTCCCAAGTTGTTTCAATCCGTTCCGTTACCTGTGAAAGAGGTGCCGACTTCTCCCCATTCCAGACTGAAAAATTACCTAATGACTCGGCATCAGTAATATTCACCGCATCCGATTTTAACAACACGGGTACTTTCTTCTCGTTATCCCGGTAAACACCAACAGTAATCCCATCGTTAATTGACTTCACCGACTGCATCATAGCCGCTTTCGTAATTCCCAAAGCCCCAGCTTTCACGGGATCATAGACCGGACGAATCATCATGGACATACTTCCCCATTCGTTCCGGGCATTCGCCACTTTCGGATTACCACGCATAATTTCAACAGCAACACCCACCAATGAATCCAACACGGCCGGATCCGGCCCCAAGAAACGAGCCTCAATCACAGCCTCCGTCAACGGGCTCAACTCGAATTTATTGACCTTGATAAAAGCCTCCGGGTATTTCACTGGAATAGAATCTTGTAAAATGGTACGAAGTTCGCGTGATTCGGCCGAAGTATTACATTTTATCAACAATTGAGCATAATTGGATTGCGGCCCAAATGCCACATTTGACAGGTAATAACGCGGTGGAGTTCTTCCCACGAAAGTTGAAACCATTTCGGTTTCACGATGCGTTCGGACATATTCAGCCATATCCCCGGCCACCCGATCAGTTTCCTCGATACGAGTTCCCTCCGGCAACCACATATCAATCGTGAAATATTGCTTATCTAGCGCAGGAACAAATACTTTCGGTATAAAACGAAAACTCCAAGCTGACAAGCAAAGTAAAACAATCAAACTACCGACAACAGTATATTTATACCGGATAACTACACGCAAAGAATGACGGAAACGATCATACCATTTCCCGGCAAACAAATCACCCGTCAATTCATCCAAACGAGGACGACGCACAAACTCCTGAATAAAGAAAGGTGTTTGAGTAAGGGCAAACACCCAACTAAACATTAGTGAAACCCCAATCACCACAACCATCGAAGACAACAACTCACCAGTGATATGCGGAGAATAATAGATCGGCATAAACGTCAAAATAGCAATAACGGTTGCAGCCAACAACGGTAAAGCCGTAGCCGAACAAGCTCGCATAATTGCTACTCGCTTACGCATCCCTCGCTTCATATTTACCAACGCAGAATCAGAAACAACAATGGCATTATCCACCAACATTCCCATGGCAATTATAATTGCAGCCAAAGACATTCGCTGTAACGCAATCCCATTGCCACACATCACTATAAGCGTTGCAAAGATGGAAAAGACCAACCCGCTACCAATCAGTAAACCATTCTTAAAACCGATAAAAAAGAGCAATATAGCCACCACGGTAAGAACTGAAACAATCAAGTTGACGATAAATCCCTTATTCGCAACAGCCGACTCATACCCTTGATCATATATACATGCGAGAGCGTACCCCTCCGGCATTTCGACCTCATACTCATCAATGAGTGTTTTCACCGCCTCTGCCATATCTACCACATTCCCAGTCGGGATAGTAGAAATAGCGATACCGATGGCCGGCTCTCCATTCATCCGCATCATGTTGGAGGATGGTGTTTGGTATGCTTCCTCGATCACCGCAATATCCGCTAACCGGAAATGCTCACCGCTTTTCGACACGATGGTTAAATTTCGAATATCATCCAAAGAGTAAAAATTTCCCGTAGACTCAATACGCACACGATTCTCCCCCACATCTATTCCCCCGGCATCCACCACCTTGTTTTGCCCCTCGAAAGCACGAGCTATATCTGCCGTCGTAATACCACTGAGAGACATCACGGAAGGACTGATCCATACATCAATCGTTGGAGTTTGTACCCCGTATATCTCAACCTTGGCAACATCTTTTACCTTCAGTAATTCATGTTTGATCAACTTTGCCTGCTCCTCCAACTCCCGGTAAGTATGCCCCATTCCGGTTAATCCGTAAAAAACACCCAACACATCCCCAAAATCATCATTCACGACAGAAGGCCCGGCTCCCGCTGGTAGTTTTCCCTGCACATCATTCACTTTTCTCCGGAGCTTATCCCAAAGTTGCTGCATCTCATCTGCACGGATCTCTTTCTTCACGTAAACCGTAATCTTTGATAAGCCAGCCCGATTCTCCGTCTTCAAATAATAAAGTTCCCCCAACGACTGTATCGACTCTTCCAACACGTCAGTAACCTGCGTCTGCACCTCGGAAGGTGATGCACCCGGATAAGGCGTGAGCACCAACGCCTGCTTAATCGTGAATGGAGCATCTTCCAATTTCCCCATCTTCACGTAAGCAAATAGTCCCCCGAACAACACAAGTAAAAGTAATAGAATTGTCAAGGACTTCTTTTGTAGAAAATATTTAACCAATTTCATTATACCATTCTCTTTTTAAATTCTCTATCCATGTAAACTCGTCCGTTCTTCGTCACGATTCCTCTTGCAAACACTAAAATCGCCTGCCGCATACATTCCTCATCTTCCAACGACTCTCGCCCCGTTTTCTCTGCAAATAATTTTTCGAAATTCTCCATGAAAAAGTCATACACCAATCGCGGAGTTATCGAACGCTGAATATAGCCAAGTGCAATTCCCTCCCCCACCTTATCTTGACAAACAAGCGCATAACGTTCAAAATATTCATACAAGAAACAAGACACCCGAGGATAGTATTTTTTAATTTCCAAACAACTACGACAATTTACTTTCTGATACAACCGGGGAAAAGCATCCGAAAAATTGATCAACACATCCAGTAAATGGTCATCTGTATATTTGAATATCTCCGCTTGACTAATCCAGTACTTAATACACTTTTGCAGTAGCATATCTTTTGTCTGAAAGTATCTCCGTAATATTTTAAACGGAATTTGGATAAACCGGGCAATATCCTCCAGTGAAAGCGACCGGATCCCATACAGGCGAAATAACCGTAACGAATCTCTTATAATCTGTATCTCGGTATCCATTAAATACGATTTTCTTCCGCAACCCGCACCTCCATATTTTCAGATAAGAAACGAAGGCCACTTACCACAACCACCTCTCCCGGCTTCACCCCATCAACAATACTAATCTCCCCTCCAGGCAACAAATTACCAAGAGTTATACTCTTTCTGTACACCCGGTTATCATCTTTATTTAATGTCCAAACATAATCCCCGACAACCGGACGATGGCAAACCGCTTTCTGTGGAACAACCACACCCGCCTGTGTCAAGGCACCATCCGCACGCAAGAATAACTTTCCGGACATCCCTGCCGGCAAATGCTCCACTTGATTAGGCAGCAACGCCGTTAGTAAATAAGACAAGTTGTTGGATGTTGTGCTTTTAGATATTTCTTGCATTTCAGCCTTGTAAATTTTACCCGGCATGGCATCAAATTCGAGTTCTACCTCTTGAATTCCATTCCGTCCAAACGCAATCTCCTGCGTAACATAAGCCTCTAATTTTAATTGACCGAGATCCACAAAAGAAATCACCGGTTGAGAAGCTTTCACGTCCTGAAATTCTTCTATATATACCTGTCCCACGTAACCATCAAAAGGAGCGATCAAACGCGTATCATTCAATTCATTTACAGCAGTTTCGTAAGCAGTTTTTGCAGAAACATAATCCGCCTTCGCTTTCTCAAAAGCACTTGCAGACACGTTCTTTTTGCCATAAAGAACTTTTATTCGCTCGAACTCAGCCTTTGCTTGATTATAAAGAGCCTCAGAACGTTCCTTCCGTATTCGGAAATCCCGAGGATCAATCTCCGCAATCACCTCTCCCCGTTTGTAATAATTTCCTGCATACACCTCAAAACGTTTGATAGGACCTCCTACCCGAAAAGACAATTCCGAAGTACGAAAAGGCTTGGATATAAAAGAAAATTCTTTCTGATTGCCATTCGAAGGCTTTACAGCTTGTGCCACCTGCACCACCATTTTCCGGTTCTGGTTCTCTTGTACTGAGCTTTTACATGACACTAACATCATGCTCAAGAGTAATAGTAGTATTCCAAAATTTCTTGTTATTTTCATCTTTATATTCTTTTTGTTCTAAGACAAAAATAAGTGGATACTCTAAACCTCATCCACTTTACTTTACCCAAACCGGGAAATACGCAACCGAAACAGGAATAAAAAAGATGAAACCCCACCGGGATAAACAAGAATTTTTACCTTTGTAGTAATAACAATCAATTTTATGGATATTGTAGAACTTCGAGAGTTATGCCTCTCTTTTCCTCACACGACCGAAGAATTTCCTTTTGACGAAACCACGTTAGTCTTCAAGGTTTTCAATAAAATGTTTTGTTGCACGGACATTATGCCGTTCGAATGGATCGCGGTAAAATGCGACCCGGATTTAGCCATCGAATTACGGGAAAAATACACTGAAATCACCCCGGCCTACCATTTCAACAAAAAACATTGGAACGGAATTAATATGCATGGTACCCTGCCCGATAAGTTCATAGAAGAACTCGTTGAACACTCGTACCGGGAAGTCATCAAGAAACTCCCAAAAAGTTTTATAAAAGAAAATTTCCCGGAGTTTTCACTCACGAGATCTAACAAGGGAAAATAATAAAAAATGAGACCGATAAAGTCTCATTTTTCTATTATTTACAAAGTTCTCTCTCGATCATTTTCTGTAAAGAAGGATCAGAAGGACGAGGAGCCCGAGATTCCACAATAGTGCCATCTTTGGCAAAAACCATAAAACGAGGAATCCCCGTTATCTTATAATCTTTCGTTATTTTACTCCATCCATCAGCAAATAATTGTACTCCGGGTAACTGTTCGTCTACCAAGAACTTTTTCCACTTCTCGTAATTCTTTTTCTCATCAACAGATACCCCGATAAAAACGACATCCTTACCTTCCATCGCTCTCTCCAATTTCTTCAAATGCGGTAATTCTGCCCGACAAGGCCCACACCAAGTTGCCCAGACATCCACGACCACAACTTTCCCTTTGTAATCTGATAAAGAATGCATTTTACCTTCGGCATCCGGACAGGTAAAATCTATTGCCTTTTCTCCCTTTTTTGCCTCATAGAGTGCAGAAGCTTTGGCCTCCAATATTTTTAACTGATTGGCATCAACATAATCTTTAGCCTTTTCCATAAACTCCATGTACTCGAAATAAGAACGCCCGTATCCTTTCGCCTGGTCAACAACAAGAACACCTTGTAACTTCTTGTTTGGAACAACAGCCAAAGTTTCCCGTAAATCCCCGGCATTTACTCTATTTTCCAAGCAATAAAACATTATATACAATTTCAAAAGTTTCATCCCGTCAGGCATTTCCAAGACTACCTCATCATTAAATTTATTTTTATCAACAATCGAGTTATAATAAGCCAGGCGTTGTTCTTTGGATGGATGCTTGGAACGCGGGGTATAAATAAAATTTAAGGCAAAACGATCCAACTCGTATCCCACAAAACGTTTCATCAACTCATTGAAACGGGGATTTTTCGTTTTAATTCTTCTGCAAAATGGTTCGATTTTCGAGAGTAAAGTTTCAAATTCGGGGAAAAAATCTTCATAAGTACTACGGGAACGAGTAAAAAATATCGATTTCTCACAAACTCGCTTGGAAAGATTCACCCAATCGTATAACACTTTATTCTCCGCGGTATTATTTTTACCCTCCAATCGAACCGTATCTTTGTCCATAAAAAGAGATACGGCATCACCGATTTTCAAGTAAACGGGATACTCATAACTTCTACCATCTCCCACGACATAAAAACCTTCATATTCCGGAACAAAACGAAAGCCATAATAACCATTCTGGGTATAAGAAGCACTTGCCAAGAGCTTCTTCTGACCGTTATCCACCCCGAATAATTGTATATTTTTTCCGACTCCCTCTCCTACACGACATTCGATTGTCACCGTTTTTTGGGCACGTAATACTCCTGCCCAAAGCAAGCATATTATTAATACGAATTTCACTTTCATAGTATATAATCCTCAACAATTACCAATAAGCTATACATTTCACAGCACCTTCCGTCTTGATCACTTCCTCCACGGTCAAATTACGACTATCAGTACTCTCCGGAGTAAGCCGGTAAACTTTACCCTGATTTGTTTCACTATAGGTTGCAACAAAAATATTTGCGTTATAATCATTATGCGTAATCACGTTCAAAGAAACAATCTGATCAAAATTTACTTCCGGCAAATTTACTTCAACACATTCATCTATTCCTTTCCGATAAGTATATAATTTATCGCCAATAGAGAAATACAAAAAACCATTCATTTTATCAAAAACCGTATATTCGGCCTCCTCTATCATTGCCGCATTTCCCTTCAATTCTTCCTTTTGCTCCAAATGTCCTTCATACAAACCACTCGCCGTATTTCTTACCATACTGAACTGACAACGCTGATACTTCCCCGCCTCATCTTTTACAATCGCCACAGTCCCCCCATCATTTAACTGCTGCATATACAATAAATCGGTATTGGGAACTGCCGAATTATCATCAATATCATAACAAGCTTCTGTCATCATTCCCCCGGACTGCATCGCGTAAGACACGAAACGCTGCCTGTCCCGATCAAACAAAATAGCCGCATGACTGTTATCTCCTCCATAATAAGGAGCTGCTTGGAACTTCTTGTTATTCACATAAGTAATATCCGCTGAAAGTATTCCCCTGGAAGTCAGAAGATGAACATTTCCTTCTGCTGTAAAGAAATACATATATTGACCTTCCATCAAATTATACATAGATTTCATCGTGTAACTAACAGGTTTAGGGGTCAGCATAATCATTCTCAACATATTTTTGTCTTTCCATGAAAAATCAGGCATATCCAACCAACCGCTAGCTTCACCAGTTGCAACCCACAACCTTTTCCCGCCCCAAGCCTTGGCATTCGTATATGCTAACGCATTTGCGCCACCGGAAAGGTAAGGAAATCCCGAACTCTTCAACAACCCCGTTCTATGAACTTTATTATTCTCCGTATCGTCAGCATAAATTTCAATATCAACCTTACGATCCGCATCTTCTGTCATAAAAATAAATCCACCTTTTACTCCCTCAACCACATTCAACTTGAAATCAGAAATCCAGGACACCCCCGTTTTCTTCTCCGTAACCGTATAATTTACCTGATAACTGAGC
This sequence comes from Butyricimonas sp., assembly GCA_019423345.1. Taxonomy (GTDB): domain Bacteria; phylum Bacteroidota; class Bacteroidia; order Bacteroidales; family Marinifilaceae; genus Butyricimonas. The sequence goes on from JAHZBN010000008.1 coordinate 37,305, forward strand.
CCACTTGCCAACCAAATCGTATCGTTCAAATCTTTACCAGTACCCAATATCACATTTCCTTCGTCCGTAAGAGCTTTCCATTCGAAAGTATAATCATCCGGATTGGCAGATTCTGTTTCATCTTCGGTTTCCAATACCTGCTTTTTCAAGTCAACTTCGATATGTAACACATTACCCCGTCCAACCGTGGTATCTTTCAACACATCTGTTAAATCAATTTTCTGAACCCAGTCATATTTATAATGACCTTTATCTTCATAACAGGAATTCAACATTCCCGCCAATAGAACTATCAATCCTATACTGATATATTTTATCATATCGTTTTCATTTAATTGTTTACATTTAATTCAGAAGCGATTGGCCAATCTTCCGGTATCGTTACTCCCGGAAAAGTCATATATCCTTTGTCGGCCTCATTCGTATTTTCAGGATCCTGCGGCATTTTCGTCGGATCACCTGCTTCTATGATGGCATTCAAATAATTGGCAAAATAGACCTTCGCTATTATCATCTTACTCCCAATACTACTTTTTATTTCGGTATCGGAACTAAACCAATCACTAGGTTCAAATCCCATCTCTTGATTAAAAAAATTAAATTTCACCTCGGAAAAATACCCTAACATAGAAGGCATCCACATGGAGGGTTGTGTCAATTTACCCGTAAACATCAAGACATGACGGGTAATATCGATAGTATCCTTATCCACAATCTTCCGTGGAATATCTTGTTGAAAATATTCATTGGAAACCAAACGCAATTCAATGGAAACCGTGGTATCCGACAATCCATCCCGGTAAATACGAATTGGTATTTCACCGTATACACTATCCTTAGGCAATATATACTCCGTTTGCAATTCATCATAATTCGTTCCCGCGATTGCCGTTGAATTCTCTACTTGCACTTTAAACATCCGAGCATGATCAACTATGTTTCCCAAAGCCTTGACCGATAATCTAACAACAGTATCTTGTACGTTATACATCGCAAAAGAAAAGATTGTTGTATCCATATACACGTTGGACACTTCAGAAGTAACCTTCGGATAACAAAAATAAACACTCCCTTCACCCTTGTACAAATCCAACTTGTCCTCTTCGCAACTCCAGCAAAGTAAAACAACTCCTAAAAATATCAATATTCCTTTCATAATCCATTCTTCTTAATCACGTCTATTATTTGTTTCACTCTCGGGCAACGGAATAATATAATTCGGTTTCTTAGAACCATTCGGCCCGGAAACGGAGGTCATTCCATTACGTTTCAAAAAATAATAATACTGCCCTTCACCATAAAACTCTTTCTCCCACTCTTGCTGCAATACTTTCTGCATATCCGAACCTACCATTCCAGATTGATAACCTCTCATCATACGTAATTTTTCCAACCAAACAGAAGTTGTTGCATCATCAGGAGCAGTAGCAGCGGCTATCAAATAAAGTTCACTCAATCGTAACATTGACTGAATTTCATACAAATAAGGATCATTTCTATTTTCTGTTTGTTCTACATACTTGACAAACACCATCAAGCCGGAAGTCTGACGCCCGGTTGCAACCTCCCAGGAGTTCCAACGATAATCGTTCGGTTCATCAAAAAGCTTATTCATATAATCTTCCGTTGACAATAAAATATTATCATCCTCCAAATCAGAACTAAATAATTCTTTATAAACCGCAGTTCGTCTCATATTGTGCAAAGCAAATAACTCCTCACTAAAGAACACCCGATCTGTCACGACAATACTTTTAGAAACAGGATTAAAAGCGGTATTAAAATTATTCGCTTCACCGGTTCCGGGATCTTTACCCTCTAATAAGGCCGTCGAAATGCGATAAGCCTCATCCTCATATTCATCTCCCAAATACCAACACATCCGTGCTTTCAACGCCCATGCCGCATAATAATTCAAACGCAAATTGCGATAATCCCAAAAATTCTCCCCTTTAACAATACCATCAGTCAAGATTACATCTTTAGACAACAACACAATTGCCGAATCAATGTCTGCAAACAAATGCTCTACCAATTTTTCCGCTACTAAAATAGGTTGCGCAACATCCGTAACCTGATTGTAATAAGGGATAGAAAGTTCCTGCCTATTCGCTGGTGTATACACGGGACCGAAAATTCGGAACAGGTCAAAATGCAACAAAGTCCGAATCGCCAAAGCCTCACCCATAGACATTTTATAATGCGCTTGAGACATCAGATCTTGATGTTCGGGAACTTGTTCCATAAACTCATTACAATCCGCGATCAACTTATAGGCAGCTTTCCAGATCGCTTCAAAAGTTTCTTTCGGACCATCGTTCGTGTATTTATATTCGCTTAAATCATAATAAGAATGTCCACTTGACATTTTATACCTCTGCCCTAACACATCCATGGCGCCACCACCCAAGTTTTCAGCATACAAATCGTTCGATGCCAAACCGAGATACAAACCATTCAAGGCACGTTGTATTCCGCTTTCTGTAGAATAAAGCGATTCTTCTGCCATGGCATCATAAGGCTTAACATCCAACCAACTATTACAACTACTGAAGAATAGACCCATCGCGAGAACGGTCAATATAATAATTGCTTTTCTCATAATTTCATTTTTTACTTATTCCTAAAATGTCATGTTTATTGAAAAAGAAACAGTTCGAGCAAAGGGATAAGAGGTTCCTCGTTCTGCCTTAATTGTTGAGCAACGAAAAATATCATTCATATTGGCACGTATCGTCATATTCTTTAAAAACACTTTCTTCAACCATTTTTGTTCCCCAAACTCGTAAGCCAATGATATGGACTCCCCACTAAGCGTGTTCTCTTTCTGAACATACCGGGAAGTCATCGGGGCTGTTTCATTATCACTAACCGTTTCTGTAATCTTTTTGTATTGAGCTCGATCTCCCGGTTTCTGCCAACGATCGTACAACGCACGCTTATCTTGGTTATAACTAGTCATTTCCGTTGTTTTCAAATTTTCAATGCGGTTATACAACTCGGTATTAAAATAATCAGCATCAATTCGATAACGGAAATAAGCACTCAACGAAAAACCTTTATAATAAAGACTTGTCCCGAACACTCCCTCCAACAAGGGTTCGGTATTTCCAACAACCATTTCATCATTAATATCATAATCAAAGGTGTAACTTCCATCTTTCTTAATATAAACTTCCCCACCGGTCATCGGGTCTATTCCAGCAGAACGGACCGCCCATATATCCGTCGGACTTCCCCCATCCCGGTATCTCGTCAAAGAAGTTGCTTTTAATTCATCATTCAATAATTCCAAACTTGCCCCTATATTACGATACGTCTGTTTCTGATGGCGTCCATTCAGCGACAAAGACCAATTAAGACGATCTTCGACATTTTCCATGATTGTACCCACGACATTAAAACTGATTCCTTTCGTGCGTTGTGCTCCCAAATTCGTTATATAAGAATCACGTCCCGTGGAAGAAGCCACGGAAGTCGTCACTAACATGGGATCCGTGTCCTTCCAATAAACATCCGTATTAATTTTCAAACGATTATTCAATATCGTCAAATCCAATCCCAAATTATAATCCATGGTTTTCTGCCATTTCAAATCCGGATTCCCGAACCCTGAAACATTAGCTCCCATGCCGAAAGCATTTTGCAAATTCGTATTATATACATAAGTCGTGTAGGCTTTATAAGCGGAGAAATTCTGATTTCCAGGATTACCTACAGAAAAACGTAATTTCAACCAATTCACCCAGTCTCCCATGAAAGCTTCATTATGAATATTCCAAGCAACTCCCACCGACCAACTGTCTGTAAACCGCTTGTTCGTCCCAAATACAGAAGATCCGTCCTTACGGTAATTCACATCCAACAAATAACGGTTATTGTACGCGTAATTAAGGTTCATGTAAAAACTTGTGCTGCGAGTTGTAGATTCACTATACGAAGGTTTACTTTCGGTTGCATACTCGTTGGCAAAAGCCGGATTCGGAACATTATCGTCTGGAAACCCGATCGCCGTAAAAGCATCATTAATCAATCGGGTTGAAGAGAAATTCCAACCTAACACGGCATTTACCTGATGCATATCTGCCAATAACTTTCCATATGTCAGGGTAACATCCCCGTCATATCCCCAACGATCGGTCGTTGCTTTCGAATAAGAGCCTCGTTCTGTTTTCTCCGTCTCGTCAAAGTCCGTATGGAAAGGAGATTTAAATTTCTCGCTCTTATTATTGGCTTTCGTCAAACTGATTCGTCCTCGAGCCATGATACCATCCATCGGACGCCATTCCATCTGGAAATTATTCCGAAAAGAGATTTCTTTAGAATCATCCAAATAATTCAAACTGGCATTATATAACGGATTTTCCACTTTAATCGACCAAAAACCTCCATCTACGGATGATTCCTCCAAATACTTCGGAACAGAACCTTCATAATCTTTCGGGTAATAAGGATTTGTCTGCACGTACACTGAAAAACTTTGAGGAGCATTTTGACTCTCCGTATAATCCAAAGTAAATTTATTATCAAAACGGAACTTACCTTTCCTATAACGCAAATCAATATTGAAACTCAAAACATCCCGTCCGGATTGTTTCATCACTCCCTGTGTACCGTTATAACTTAGCCCGACACCATACAACATCGCATCATCCCCCCCTTCAACGTACATATTGTGTTTATGAGAAAATCCTGTTCTAACCGGTTCGCTCAACCAATAAGTATCTACTCCACTCTGCACATTTCTCAACCGTTGGTTATAAAGATTCATCCTATCCACCAGATACTCTTCATTCGAAGTTTTCGTATAATATCCGGTCAACCACTCGAATTCCAATTTTTCAGCGGCATTCATCATATTATAATCACTGAGGTCCGGCATCTGAACCGTGAAATCTCCATTATAAGACAAACGCAATGTCCCCGGAGCGGGACGCTTTGTTTCAACAACCACTACACCATTAGCAGCGCGCGAACCGTAGATTGCCGTGGATGCCGCATCTTTCAAAATGGTTACAGAAGCGACCCGTTCCATATTCAAATCGACAATCGTCTGCAGGTCGACCTCAAAACCATCCAATATAAACAACGGTTGATTGGGATCAACTGCATAATCTTCCTTCAAATTAACAATACTCGTTTTACCACGAATATCAATATCGGGTAATTTGTTCGGGTCAGAACCAAATTCATTATTCGGGGTAATATGAAAAGAAGGATCCAATGTCCTCAAACTCTGTAATATGTTTTGGGATCCCATCATTTTCAAATCCTCCTTCTTATATGTTGTTGCAGACCCCGTAAAACTTTCAGATTTACGTTCAAAAATACCGGTCACAACCACTTCATCCATTTGGGTTGTTTCCTCTTCCAACACAATTTTTAACTCCTCTTGCCCGGAAAAGATCACTTCTGTCGTTTTCATTCCGATAAATGAAAATTGTAAAACCGATCCTGCAGTATGGGGAAAAGAAAAAGTAAATTTCCCATCCATATCTGTTGAGGTACCCAATGTTGTACCTTTTAATAAAACAGTCACACCCGGCAGAGGCAATCCTTGCACATCAACGACAACCCCTTTGGCGACCTGTTGTTTCACTGGATCCGGTTTCCTTTCTTGAGGACGGATAACAACCGTATTATCAACAATCCGGAATGTAAAATTCTTACCTAGAACTTGCCGCAAAGCCGCTTCCAATGAAACATTTTGGCAACGAACCGAAATCTTGCCCACGGCATTAATTTCCTGATTGTTGTAGAAAAAATCCAAATTAGTCTGTTTCTTTATCGCATCAAGCGCCTCTTTACAAGTCACGTTATTTAAATCGAGACTAATGCTATCCGCCTGAACATAAGCACTGGCATTTAATCTCAAAACTCCGAAAAGAATTAAGAAAACAGTTAATTTCATAAACCTCCATGTTTTCAATAAAAAATTCATACATTTGTAGTTATGGGTTTAACAATTACCGGACGCCTACTGCAATTTGTGCCCGGCCGATTAAAACACACTTACGGTAATCGCGTCAACGGTTACCGTTTTTTATATTATAAATTACGAAATACTCTCACTTGACATCCCTCCACTTTGAATCTGACATTGGTAGTTTCTTCTATTAATCCCAACACCTGTTCCAATTCATTATAACGCTTCATAACTCCGGTAAAACGATAATATTTCGCCACTATGTCATCAAAACGAATCTCCACATCATACCAACGCTCTAATTGCTTCGCAATAGTTTCCAATGGCATGTCACTAAACACGAAACGCCCTTTCTTCCATGCAATAATATCATCAACATTTACCTGTTTGGCCATAATCACGCCATCCTTTAAAATGGCCTGTTCACCCGGCACAAGAATACATTCCTGATGAGAATCCAAATAGGAAACCCGAACTTTCCCCTCCACCAATGTCGTGCATAAACAATCATCATCTTGATAAGCATTAATATTGAAACCGGTTCCTAAAGCCTCCACACTCATGCCGTTTGCCACGACCCGGAAAGGTTTCACCGTATCTTTCGCCACCTGGAAATAAGCCTCTCCTTTCAAGAACACTTTCCGTTCCGTACCAACAAAATTAACCGGATAACGTAATTCCGATTCAGAATTTAACCACACCCGTGTTCCATCTGATAATTGCACTTGGTATTCCGTCGAACGGGGAACACTCAACGTATTATAAATCTCTTCCTTCAACGGCACATTCTCCGCATGATAGATCATCTGCTGCCCGGCACTTACCATAATTCCGGTCTTACCCTCTTGGATCACCGAATCATGTTCCCATTGCTGCACCTGAAGTACTCGTCCATCATTCAAGGTAAGTGATACTTGGTGATGCGTTTCCACGTTTTCCGACATTAGGACAAACTTGTCGGAATGGTGACCATAAAACCAAATTCCAATGGTAACAGGCACCACAATAGCCGCCGCCACCACCCACTTTCGCACGAACTCTCTCCTCCGAGAATTTTTCAACATCCGACAAACTTGGCCCCACATACGTTCTTTATCCGGTGGACTGGCCTTCTTCCGGCACTCATCCATGCGGAATAATAGTGAGAATAATTCCTTATCCACCCTCTCGTTATTATTACCCGCCAAGAAGTTTTTCAATTTTTTATGTAGTTCTTCTTTTTCCATTTTCAAAACCTGCCTTTACATTTTCCGTTATCTTTCAAACATACCAATGACAGGTGATGAGGAAAAAAGGGTGAAAAAAAAGAAGATTTTTTTTACATACATCCCCCAAAAACAAGTAACAATATGATTTTCAAATCATTTTCATTGAATTCGGTCCGTAATTTACTATAAGCACTTTTTAATTGCGTTTTAACCGTATTAACAGAAACATCCAATCTTTCTGCCACCTCTCTATACTTCAGACCTTCAATACAAGCCAAAACAAATATCTCCCGGCACTTCTCCGGCAACGAATCAACAAATACTTTCAAGCGTTCCCTCATGATATTCAACTCGTCTTCATCCTCCGGAACTTCTTCAACCATCTCTTCCCACCTCTGACTTTCCTCGTAACGATGTTTCACTTTCAAATGCTCTAGGTAATTGTGGCAACGATGGTCCACTGCCTTGCACAAATAACCGGGAACAGAATCCGTTATTTTCAGATTTTTCCGTAATTGCCAGAAACGAATGAATACCTCCTGCACGATATCTTCTGCAGCCAAATTGTCCTTTACAAAGCCCAATGCACGATAATACAGTACATCCGTGTACTCTCGAAAAAAGTACTCCAAAGCGGAAGTATCTCCTCGTTGCATTTTTTCGAAAAGTATCAACTCATCTGGCATAAGACAATAGGTATTATTTCAAACAAACTCACCACTGTGCAAAAAAAGGTTTTTATTCCATACCGAAAAAGCAAAAAAAACATAAATAACAACAATAATACCCCACGTAATTCCCCGAAATCATCACACACTTGTTTACACGAGACAAAATAAAAACTGACAGTTGGGGAAATCCGATCACGAATTATTCCAGAACACGCAATGTATTCCCCAACCGTCAGTCAGTAAAAATTAATTATTAATCTTCTTGTTGTTGGCGTTTCACCTCAGCAAGAACCTCATTCATATCCAAGCCTGCCGCCTCGGCAATCCCCTTACCACAACGTTCATCTGCCTGATAGAAACGAGCAACTACCCGCACTTTTATATTCATAGGCACACCTTCCATAGCCGTGGCTACATTCGTGTGAATCCGCATTTTTTCGTCTTCCGAGACCAAACGATACAAATCACCCGGCTGCGTGTAGTAATCCTTATCCTGTTGGTAATGACTACCCATTCCTCGAATTTCGAAAGGCGGTTGATTATAAGCGTGATTATCTACCGGACCACCAAAACTATTCGGCTCATAGTTCACCGCACCGCCACCATTACTATCCACCCGCATAGCTCCATCCCGGTGATAATTGTGCATCGGGCAACGAGGCGCATTAACCGGAATGGAATCCGCATTAACCCCTAAGCGGTAGCGGTGTGCATCACCGTAAGCGAACAACCGCCCTTGCAACATCTTATCCGGAGAGAAATGGATGCCAGGAACCACGTTGGCCGGGTTAAAGGCTGATTGTTCCACGTCAGCAAAATAATTCTCCGGATTCCGGTTCAACTCAATCACCCCAACCTCAATCAACGGATAATCCTTGTGACTCCATACCTTTGTCAGGTCGAAAGGATTGAAGCGATAGGTCTCTGCATCTTTCTCCGGCATGATCTGTACACACATTTTCCATTTCGGAAAATCTCCCCTCTCGATACTCGCGAACAAATCCCGCTGGGAATGTTCCCGATCTTTTGCCACGATCTTTTCTGCCTCTTCGTTCGTGAAGTTAGCGATTCCCTGCATACAGCGTAAATGGAATTTCACCCAGTAACGTTCATTATACTCGTTATAAAAACTAAATGTATGACTTCCGAAACCGTGCATATGACGAAAATCCTGAGGGATACCCCGATCACTCATCAAGATCATGACCTGATGCAACGTCTCCGGAGACAAGCTCCAAAAGTCCCACATCGCCGTGTTACTTCTCAAGTTTGTTTTCGGATCCCGCTTTTGCGTGTGAATAAAATCAGGAAACTTCAACGGGTCCCGGATAAAGAAAACAGGCGTGTTATTCCCGACCAGATCCCAGTTTCCCTCGTCAGTATAAAATTTCATGGCAAATCCCCGAACATCCCGTTCCGTGTCAGCGGCTCCCCGCTCCCCTGCTACCGTGGAAAAACGCATGAAGACGTCGGTTTGCTTACCGACCCGTGCAAAAATACTCGCTTTCGTGTAACGGGTAATATCATTCGTCACCGTGAACGTGCCAAACGCCCCGCTTCCTTTGGCATGCACGATTCGTTCCGGAATTCGTTCACGATTAAAATGAGCCAATTTCTCGATTAGCCAAACATTTTGCAAGAGAGCCGGCCCGTGAGGTCCTGCTGTCTGAATGTTTTGATTATCACCAACTGACGCCCCGGCCTCAGTGGTTAGTTTTTGTTTCTTTTCCATGGTTAATAAGGTATATTCGTTATTATGTATATCACGATTATACCTTATTAATCATTAAAAAGTTTTACAAACGAATCAAAAATTTCTACTCCGCTTTCGGTTTACGAACGTAATGTGGCATTTCAAACGGAATCTCTAAAGAAAATTCCACCAATCCCATAAACTCGCCATTCTCGTACCAAGGGGTCTGGTAAATCAATTTTTTCACGCCATCTTTCTCGATCGTGTAAGCATTCGTGGCATGTTCCTCCATCAACTGGACCAACTTCGTCCGGGCAGGCTCCGGGTGACAATCCAACACGTTCTGTCCGACAAGATCACCATGATTCGTTTTTTGAGATTTATCATTCATTTGAAGAATCTTACCTTCTTTATCGCAAACCGTGATGGCCACGTTCAATTCTTTCATGTAATCCATAGCTGTTATTTTTTAATTTCCCAACAAAACTACAATTTTTCAGCATGCCATTCTTCCATTTCCACGAATTAATAGCCACCATCCACATTTTTCTTCAAATTTTCTTGAAAATATTTTGCGGAATTCAACAAAACCCCTATATTTGCATCGCTTTTGAGAAAATTCCTTAGTAGCTCAGTTGGTTAGAGCGGCGGACTGTTAATCCGTAGGTCGTAGGTTCAAGTCCTACCTAAGGAGCCAATAAGTTGAAAGTCAGTATCTCTACTGACTTTTTTTAATGCTCAAATATTTGATTCAAGTAGGCTCACGTGAAAAATTAGGTAGATCAGAGCTCAATGTGTAATCTTTGCGTGTTTAATAATTATGACGTGATGAAAGAACTTCTAGATTTAATTTTACCCCGTGATGTCCTCGCTTGTTTCGAGGTAGTGAAGGTGTGCACAACCAGTGCTCGAATTGATATATACCTTGACGAGAAAAATATTCCCCCTGCCGAGTATAGCGGTCAGGGTGTTTTATCCAAGGATTTCGCGGTCCCGACTTCTATCCAGGATTTCCCGTTACGTGGTCGGGCTGTTTACCTTCACGTTCGTCGTTGTAAATGGCAACTTCCATCGGGAGATGTGGTTAGCAACAAGTTTTCAGACTCTCGTGAAAAAGCAGGGGAACCTCACGTCCCTCGTGGTATCCATACCATTATTTTCAAGCGAAAAACGGTTTAGATGGAAAAAGCAAATAGACCCATTGATATCGTGTTTAAATAAGGAGTTGCTCCCGGTATATCCGGGGAACAACTTCGGTACTTTTCCGCTCGTGAGCGAAAGAGCACCGAAGTTGTTCCGAAGAAGTATCGAAGTTGACAACTGTCTTCATTGGAACTGCAACGGATTATCCCCGAATGATATTATAAAAACTCCACATAAAGAAACTAAACATTGATCGGTAGTGTAAAATAAACTGTGTCACGCATTATTTCTCAGTAGAAAACTCCTCGGCCGGGGAACGGCCAACACCAAGGGGCGAACCCACCCGTCCCAAGGAGCGTAAAATTACAATAATTTAAATCGTTCTCCAAACTTTATGCCAGTTGCTGTGAGATTGTAGCCCAATTAGCCAGTGGCATAGTCCACTTCTTCCGTATATTACGGTATGCAAGATAAACCAGTTTCTCAAGGGTTGTTGGAAAATATAAAGTCGGTTGCCCCACCTTTATAACCCCAACTGACCCATTGAGATCATAATAGAAATTGCCCCTGTAGAATCACCCTGTTTTACTCTTGTTTTTGTACTTTAAAAAGCATTTTAACCCGGTATAATTTACCAAAAATTTTTAAAGAATGAAGATAAGAATCAAGCATATACTGCGGTGTTATCAGTCAGGAACGAGTATCTGAAGTATCAGCTCTTCTCTCCTGATTTCACGTAATACAATCAAACGGTATATCCGTATATACGAAGATATGGGTGTAGAACTGGAACGCCTGTTAAAAATGGACGAGCAGCACCAGCATGAACTTTTCGGTGCAGAGATTGATAATGAAACACTCAGATCTGCAGAATACAAGTATATTGAAGAACGTATACCCGAGTACATTAAACAACTTAAATCCCGTGGAACTACAAGAAGGTCCTTGTACGAGGAATATCCGAGAAATCGTCCCCAAGGTTACAGCTATTGTTCATTTTGTTTGTATCCCAGGCGTGAAAGGGAAGTAAAAGTGCCGGTTGGGCGCATAGAACATATAACCGGTGATCAGATGTATGTGGATTTTGCCAGCGATAAACTTTATCTTTCAGACGAAAAGACAGGTGATAAGGTTCCCGTGGAAGTCTTTGCCGCCATACTTCCGTGCAGCCAGATTACTTATTACGAGGCTGTACCATCGCAAAAGAAAGAATATCTTATCCAGGCACGTGAAAATCGATTTGGTAGTAGAAGAATACATAAAGCTTGTGCCCCTTGCAAAAAAATATCCGATTCAAGCCGTACGTTCAGCCGATGGTATATTAAGTCTTGTGGAACGTTTAGGGCAGGACAGAACGGTTCTTGCATGCCAGATAACGATGGAATACAACATGTTAGGATACAACAAACTTGAAAGTATTCTGGTAAACAGGGAAGATGAAAAGTATCATGTCCAAATGGAAGGACAGGCTCCCGAACTTACCCCTAAACACAGAAATCTCAGAAGTAAGGATTATTTTAACTCTAAAAAACATATCTAAATCCTCTATAGATTGGAATAGAAAAAAGGCAACCCTCGTATGGAAGATTGCCTTTATTACAATGTAAAACAAGAGACTATTTTAACAACTTGTCTTTAATAATTTGCTCGCATTTTTCGGGCGTGGCCCCGGTTTCAATGATCGGTTTGCCTCCCACCGGGATAAAAAACAGTGTCGGTAATGCCACTACGTTAAACATACTGCACAATTCTTTTTCTTTGTCGGCATTGACCTTTAAGAATAAGACCTGATCTTTATATTTCTCGGCCATTTTTTCCATCTCCGGAATCAAACGCATACAAGGACCACACCACGTTGCCCAAAAATCAATCACCACAGGTTTATCGCCTTTAAACACGAACTCTTTGTCTTTACGATAATCGTAAATGTGCTCTAAGAAATATTCACGGGTAATCGCATTTAACTTTCCCGGTTCAACTTTTGATGCGATATCCTCAACCACATCATCTTTTATTTCAACCAGATCAAAAGGTTGAAAATAAATTTTTTGTTTCTGGTAATCTATCGAGACAATTCCCTTTTCCAATATCCCCGAACCTAACACAGAACGAGATAAATCCGTATTCTCAGACACGACCACACTACCCAACTGATCCTTCACGAAATTACACGTCCCGATGGTTTTCGTCACGGAAGCTTTTCCAGCCTCTTTATAACCGTTCATAATAGTAGCATCACCTCCACTATTTCCACCAAGTTTAGCAAAATCTTCAGCTGTCATTGAAATCATCCCATTATTCCAAGTATCAAATAACAAAGGGTAAGCCTTTCCGTCAAGCGTTACCGAGCAAACGACCCCAGAACCGGGTACGACTTCTATATCTGCCCGATGATCCAACTTCATGTATGATGGCCGATAAGGCATTGAGGTCGTTATTTTTTTACGCTTACGATCAATCGTCAACACCACGTTACGAAACAAAGCTCCCCCGATAACCCCGGCTACTCCCAATTTTCGTAAATAAGGCTCATCTTCCAAAACGAAAACCGAAACACCATTACCGAACACGTTATTCCCGAATGACATCGTGCTAATCAACACGCTCTTACTCGTCGGCACATGCTTGTAAAGGAAGCCTTCATAACCGAAATTCCCAGGCGTATTGGGGTCTATCTTAAACCTTTCCACGTATTCCGGCAATATCGCCGTATGTCCAGCCAAATCCAACACAAAACCAGCCTGTACCCCGTTGACAATCAAGTCCAGAATAATTTTCCCATCTACTTCCCGGTAATCCCTTACCTCGGTAGCGGTATTTTTTACTTGTGCCCACGTCAACGGAGAGAGCAACATTATTAATAAAAAGATAAAACATCTATTTTTCATATCATATTCTTTTAATTTCAACCTTCTTTTCTTTACCATCTTTCAGAATAACAATTTCTGCCACGTTCCCTTCCACTGCATCAAGTAAAGCCTCTACTTCCAGCTGACTTTGTTCTAATTCGGACAGATTCTTACCATTCACACGGATTACTTGATCTCCTAAAGCGACCAAATCTTTAGCACTATCCCACACTGCTGTAATTTCGAAATGCCCTTTCACCGGAAGAATTCCCACGTTCCAGTTTTTCAACTCTCCGGTCATATCTTCTGTCCCACTTTCATAAGGAAAAAAGTAAAAACGGTTTCGCATATAATCAATCACCACTTTACCGTAATTCAACATATCCACTCCCATTAACGACCTTCCCTTACACGTGACACTTTCTATGTTGTTAAACTCTTTCCCAACGAAATTAAGCTTTCCGATGCTGACCTTCTTCATCTTCATGGTGTTCTTCAAATCAAAACCACCAATTCCAACACCACTAATCCCAATTCCGCAAGAAAGTAAACGATTCTCTACCTTGTCTTTTAAATCCTCGTAATCATCAGCCGAAAGGATTAATAACCCGTTGGCTCCCGTATCAAACAACACCCGCTTCGTAATCCCACCAAAATCCACATCCACGATAGGATGACTCGTCCGCCCCGGATAAATAGCAATTCCCGCTGAAATTTTCAAACCATCCGGGCGATAAGGATAATTAATAATCATGATTTGTTCCCGGGCATCAAAAGTAACCACAGCCTGAGCAAAAGCATCACTTCCCAAGATCCCCACGACTCCTAACTCCCGGAAGAAACCATTTGACGGGAAGACCATACTTTTCATCTGGGTTAATTTATAATTCGAGCTTAACTGGACATTTGACAACACGGCTTCCTCATAAGCTAACGACATTCCGTTCAGATCGGATACCCCTCGTGAGGTTCCCCCACTCATAGCCTTCATTTCCACTGCATTCTCTCTTATCGTTCCTGTCTGCCCTCCTGTATCCACGATATACTTCACTTTCACGCCATTTACAATCACAGGAATAATAATTTTATCATGAACATATTCGTAATGAATCGTGTCACAAATCCGTCGAGTTGTTTGTTGAGCAATTGTAATAACAGGCAAAGAAGTTATAAAACCAAACAATAATAATACAACAATTCGCATATCTTACTCTTTTTGATAAACAATCACTTTTTCTCCCCGTTTGGTTTGCACGGTCAACTTTATCTTTTTCTTTGCTTTTAACTCCGGAATTCCATTAATAATACTCTCACAAAAATCATACGTCCCGACAGGTTTCCCGTTAATCTTCGTCACTTTATCCCCCACCTCAACAACTCCTTTCATGGAAGTCCACACCGTGGAAATAATTAATTCTCCATCTTTCACTCGAAGGGCCACGTTATAATGTTTGCTGACAAGATCATACTCCGACTCGTAAGCTTCAAAATAAAAACGAGCACGAGGATAATCCAGTGTTACTTTACCATAATCTAAAAGCTTAACACCTAGCAAGGTAAAAGGCGGAGTTGACGTTTCCGATGTCACATTTTGAAATTTAGTTCCACCAACCGACAATAGGGGGAATTGTACCCGCAAAGAAGTATCTGCCATTGCCATTCCGGCCACGCCGATAGAACCTTCCCCATATCCTTCCGAAAGGATCTGAAAAGCACCCGCAGTCTTCAACCTATCAAAATCACTCTCTTTCAGAGAGAAAAAACTAGGACAACCCGTATCAAATAAACAAATAATGTCATTCCCCATCCCTGCCTGCAATGCAATAATCGGCATTCCCGCTTTCACAAAAGGAAGCATTTTACGTAATGAAACCCGAGAAGCTTTCTCGGCAGAAGTAATTGTAATCGTCTTTGCCTTACCGTCAATTTCCACCATCGTCCTCGCCAACAAATCACTACCGATCAACCCATCTGCCTGAAAACATTCGAAAGGAGACGGAGAAGGTAATTTCAAAGCCGGAACATTCGTGAAATTAATTTTCTGATCCGGAGTGAGCAAACTTTGAATCGTCACAAGCGGATAGAAAGCTTGATTACTATTTACATCCGTAACTTGAAGCGAATCGGTAACCTCTAGCCCTAATTCATCACAAATCTCGCTCGTCAATGCGGTACGTCCTCCCGTGTCAAAAATAAACGAGCGAGAAGAACCATTTATGGACATTTCGACAATCATTTTTCCACCAACCATCCGGTAGGGTAGCACAGTCTTGTATTGCTGTGCTACCACTGGAAAAAATATCATACAAAAAAGACACGAGAAAATTATTTTACACATCATTCCCATCTTTTTATTTACTCAACTTGTCTGCAGCCGTAATAGCCTGGTAGGCATTCAAAATACCGCCGGATAAACAGAGATCTTCAAAAAGAAATAAATCTTGAGTCTGTTTACCGTCCACAATAATTCCTTTTTCCACTTCTACTCCTTTCCGAGAAGTCACGTTCTCTAACAAAATATTACGAATTTGTGCCCCAGTTAAATTCGGGTAATACCCCTTTATTAAAGCTGCCACTCCTGCCACGGAAGCTGAAGCCAACCCCACACCGCTTCCTACTTTATACGTATCTCCCATGTAAGTCGAGTAAATATTTACTCCCGGTGCAAACAAATCCAATTCTTTCGCACCATAATTAGAATTCATGGAAGGGTTTCCATTTTTATCCGACGGAGCAACAACGATCAAATTAGTCAATTCTTTGTTACCATCTATCCAACGATTCGGGAAGAAAGTTTGTTTAGCTAAATCTCGTGATAATTCCCAAACCGGCACAATGACTAACACGCCCTTACTTTCAGCATAACGAAGAGCCTCAGACATCCACGCTTTCTGTTCCTCCGGATATAATGTATTTTGCTGTGGCAATACAATAACATCAGAACCATGATCAACGGCATAACGAATAGCAAGCGCCATGTCTTTCAAATAAGGTTCTCCACTCCCTGCACCAACCCGCAAACACATGATCTCTGCTTGATCAATAATACCATCTCCACCAAGTCCATTCCCTCTTTTTCCTCCTACAATCCCAGCTTGCATCGTTCCCGTTGCAGCCTCTGATGTCAACAAAACATTATTACCATACTTGTTATCCTTTATATCCAGATAATTATCTCCGACAATATCTTTACGGCCATCATCACCCATTTTGGCCAACGTCTTCTCGTAAGTTTCCTTTCCACGAGATACCATCGTCCTTACAAACATATTATATACAGAATCCAAATCCTCTGTTCTATATACTTGGAAACCCATGGCAATCAATGTAAAAGCAACATCTCTTAAAGAATCCTGTGGTGCTTTGGGATCATAACAAGTCTGAAATTCTTGAAATGTATGTTTTTTGTGTTCCGGATACTTCTCATCCAGTTCTTTTTTAAACATCTCGGCATATTCCTGTACAATATAACCTATCTTCCATCCCCCGTAAGCAGCGGCTAACCGTGATTCAGGAACAACCTTATTTTTGTAATAAGAATACTCAGAAAGGTTTTCCGGAGCAGGAACCTTTGTTTTTTTCCCATCGATCACTTTAAAAAATTCACCGTTACTCGTGAAATAATCACCATATTTATCTTTTAGTCGTAAAAATTCCCGATCTCCCTCCTGCATCAAACTTTCCATAACCTGCCCGTCGTTACCTCCCAGAAAATTCCAACCGTTTATATCATCTATCCAGCCATTTTTGTCATTATCTTTTCCATCAGCTTTCTCCTTTTGGTTAAACCAGATTGCTCCTTTCAGATCTTCATGTTCTACATCCATTCCAGTCCCAATAAATGCGACCACAGGATGTTTTTTCACCTTCTTCCCTTTCAAAAATTCATACGCTTTATTCACCTCTACTCCATATACACCATCTTGCTCAAAAGAACAATTATACCAATCTAAATCTGACTGTTTTTTCTGGCTTTGAGATGCTTGGTTTACTAATTGCGCATTTACAGCTAACACGCAAAAAACTAATACGATAGATAAAAAATATTTTTTCATCGTTTACAAATTTATTATTATACAATACAAACTTCCCTGATTATTTTCCCCCACGAGCTTTTTGGATGGCCTCTTTTACTTTCTCGCCCCGCAAATAACGAGCAAGAATTTTTCCTTCTTTATCAATTAACACTATAAAAGGAATCCCGTAGAAACCATAAGCCTTCTGAATTGCATTGGGTTTATCCCCTATAGTAAATCCTTCTTTGTCCCATAACATCACCCAAGGCAAATTTTCGACCTTAAGCATATTACGCCAATCTTTCTCCCGTTTATCCAAAGAAATACTGATAAATTCTAAATCCTCTCCTTTCAATTCGTTATATAACGGTAATAAACTCTTCATTTCTTGACGACAAGGCCCACACCACGAAGCCCAAAAATCAACCAGTACAAACTTTCCCCTAAAATCGCTCAATTTCACGCTTTTCCCCAACGGATCAACATATTCAAAATCATAGGCTTGAGCCCCAACAGCAAAAACGCCCAAACTATCCACACGACGCTCTAGCCAACGGGCAGATGCTGAATTTCTTTCTCTCTCTGGAATTAGATCTAACAACATCTTATTCGGCTCATATTGGTTCATGTTAGCAATATAAGCCAATGCACTATACATATTCCCGTGTAACTTTCCTTTCACATTAGGGTCGATTGTTTTTTTCTTTGCCACCTTCTCTGTCGGGATCCATCGAGATAATTCCATATAATCATCAATCCCATCAAATGACAGAGAACTATTTGTCGGATTTTTACCATCATAAAATCCACTAACTTTCACTGCATTATTTGTCAAATAAATGGGCTGCGTAGTTCTACCTACACTCAAAATATACACATCAGGTTCAATGTTTATCAATTTTGTATGAAATTCTTTCCCACTTACAATTGGGATAGAAAGGATCTCTTTCCCTTCAATTGAGGTTACCTTTATTTCCGTAGGATCCAACAATCGCAATTTTCCTGATAAAGAAAAACCTATTTGGGCTATCCCGGAGGAAATGCCTCCGAGAAAGACCATGAACATGAAAAAAACTTTTAACATATCTCTCCTATTTTAACACGACATTTCCGATTGCCTGCAAATCTATCCCGTAATTTTCCTTAAAGGTATTCACAAGAATATCGTATTTATTCCGAATAAAACCGTTTACATCCTTTTTGGGATGCAATATCCCCTTGTTCGAATAATCATTATTTGCTGGTTCTGCTATTAATTCCTCATACGGAGTCTGAAGAATTGCTTGAATATAAATTTCAACATCATCCTCCTGCTTCGTTCCTGATTTAATAAAACCGCGTTCATACATATTTGTATTTGTCACCTTATCCTCATAATTCATTCCTTCATAGAAATCTGCACTCTCAACAATTTTATCATTATCCAATAACCGAGTCAAAAAAACATTGTTTACCTCATACTTAAATGTATTTTTCTGGCTATTCGTCATTGATAAAACATTTCCATTTCCCCAGTTAAATGCCAAATAATCATAACCACTATACACGTTCCGTAATGACACATTACCTTCTACACTGCGCCAATTCAACTCTCCACATAACAACAACTTCAACGGCAAACAACGCCGTAAAGTCGTATCCGGGTAAAAATTCAAAAACAAGGTTTCTATCAAATCCAACTGTTCCCCAACGTACTCTTCATCTGCAACTGCCCCAAGTAATCCATTGGTATAAGGAAACGAGGAAGTACTACCTTCTGGCTCCGGTTTAGACTCTTCCCAAGCATTCACCTGCCAATACAATTCTTTCAAATTAAATTTATACAAGATAAACGTATTACATCTTTTGTTCCAATCCACAATACGATCATCATAATCATGATTCCCTTGGGGAACACTATATCCAAACTCTGGAGTTTCTGTTGGAGTTAAAGAATCCTCATCATTACAGGCTAGTAAACACCCGACCAATATAAATAAATAATATAATTTCATAATTGTTCCAATTAACGTTCATTTTGTATTAAGTAAGGATTACGCTCTAATGCCAACCGAGGTATCGGCAACACATAACGAGGATCTTCTTTTCCTAAAATCAATTGCTGTTTTGAATCTGCCTTAACAAAATATTCATGTGTTAATTCCGGCATTCCGTAACGACGCAAATCAAACCAACGATGGCCCTCAAAACATAACTCCCGACGACGTTCGTCCTTATAAAACTGTAACAACTCATCAGCATCAGTAAAATTTACTTTATTATAAGGCACGTTCCGAGTATCATAACGATTTTCACGCAATTTATTCAAATCCTCCAGAGCTAATACCCGACAATTATCATCACCTGTTTCTATAAATTTACGAATCAAAGCCTCCGCCCGATTCAAATATATTTCTGCAGTTCGAATACCTTGGGCAGCCCATTTCTCATTTTTTCCACCTTTAAATCCATAAGCAGCATATATTTGCGGAAGGAACCCAACAGACATATCGATCCATGCATCAAATTTAAAATACATATAATACCTTAAATCCAAATGATTATCAGCTGCTGTAGAGAAATCATACAAATCCATCAACTCATCTGACGCAGAATAAGGCATTGACGCAACCGCTCCTCCACTAACATAACACCCGTATTCTTTGCTTCCACCATACATCCAAATAATTTCATCACTGGTAGATTCATTATAAACTGCCCATGTATTACTTCCCTGATACTGCATAGCCTCTTCGGGAGCACTTGCCAAAGAAGTCAATACAGGTTTTTCTTTCAATACCATATTGGCATATTTCAAGACATTATCCCAATCTTCCATATAGAGATACACCCTGGATAAAATTGCTTCCCCAGCCAAAGCATTAATTTTATACAATGACATATCCATTTCATTCTCGTTCAACAATTTAATTCCATTCTCCAAATCTTTCACAATCTGTTCATAAACCTCCGACACAGTATTCCGCTCCATAAAACCATCACTCACAGCCATCTCTAGTTTTAACGGTACTCCCAAATTTTGAGTAGGATCACCATAATTATAGGGTAAACCATAATAATTTACTAATAACAAATAATAATATGCCCGTAACACAAGAGCCTGTCCCATCAAATTATTTTTCGTTTTCTCCTCCCCAGAGACTTTATCCATATAATCAATAATAGTATTACATCCCATGATTTTATTGTAACAAATCTGCCATGTATTATACATATCATGAGTCAATTTCTCGTACATATCATCTGCCCAAGAAAATAAAGGATACATATCTTCCACCGAACTCTCTAAATTTTCTTGACCTCCAGCTCCATTACACTGCACATCATCTGTCAAAAAATCACTATACACATATTGGAGACGATCCATAGGATATCCTTCGCCTGCCATTACCTGTATCAAATCATCAACAGTTGAAGGACGTACCTCATCTTGACTGGCTTCTTCCAAAAAATCGCTACATCCAGCGAAACCAAGTAACAATAAAAGGAATAATATATTTTTCATACAATTTATCATATAATCGTTAGAAACTTAAATTCACACTAAAGGTGTAATTTTGAGACAAAGGTTGTGAACCTGTAGCCACTTCCGGATCTTTTCCTTTAAAATCTTTACTTACAATAATAAAAGGATTGGATACACTAAATGAAACACCCATATTTTGAGCAAACTTCTTAATCCACCCTTTAGACAGATTATAGGATAGCGATATGTTATTACACCTCAAATAAGAGGCATTCACAACTCGAATATCTGAATAATTATACAATTCATAACTAAAAGCACTAGCTGATGGTAAATTTACCGAAGCAGAAGCCTTTTTATATTCCGGAAGAGAAGGAATATCCGTATATTTTTCATCACCCGGTTGCCGCCAACGCTTTGTCAAATCCTTTGGTAAATTATTATACTCATAAGGAGTACTATTTGTCATATCCGAGTCAAACATTTTCGCCAAAAATTTTTTACCTCCAACTGACAAATAAAAAGAGGAAGAAAGAGTTAAATCTTTAAAACGAAATCCCATATTTAATCCTGCAGTAAAATCAGGATCCAATTTACCCATATATTTCATATACACTGTTGCATCTGTTTTAGCCTCTGGAGTATCCACTCCCGGCAAGTTAAACATGGGGACTCCATTCTCTGAATTCAAACCCGCAAAATCAAATGCCCAAAAACCAGATACGGGATAACCTTTTTTATTTAAACTACCGGATACTGCTTGCGTCCAGTTTTCATTCGACTCTAACTTACTAGTCACTTTATTATAGTTTTTCGAAGTGTTTAAGCCCATCGTCCAAATGAAATTTTTTGTTCGCACCGGAGCAAAACTAAAAGACAATTCCCATCCGTAATTCTCCAACGACCCACCGTTCATCGGCATACTCAATACTCCATTCTCATAGGGTACTTCTTTATTAATAATCGCATCTGTCGTTTTTTTGTAATAATATTCAAATGATCCATTAATCTTATTTTTCCAAAATACAAAATCAGCACCAGCATTAATCGTTGCAGTTTTTTCCCATTTCAAATGCGGATTCGGCAAACTTTTTATTTTCATCAGATATTCACCAGTCGCACTAGATATACCATCAGCTCCGGAAGGAATTCTAGCAATCAAATTAGGTCCAGCAGCTTCACTTGCATTCCCTTGATAACCATAAGTTAAACGGAAACTAAATTCATTTAATAAATCTTGCCCTTCCATAAAATGTTCTCGTCCCATATTCCAACGTAACCCGAAAGACCAAACAGGTAGATAACGAGCATCTTTATCTTGTCCGAAACGATTAGAAGCATCCGAACGAATACTTGCATTAAAAACATAACGTTCATCAAAAGTATAAGAAAAAGCCCCATAGAAAGAAAGCTTATTAGACTTATTATCTATAATGGTTGTTCTCGGTTGTGCATAAGAAGTATTCTCCACGATATCACCGGTAGGTCTCGAAGTTGTTAAAGGCGGATTCATGATAGTCATACCCCGTCCGGGCAAATAACCATAATATATCCCTGTAAATCCATTATATTTTGTACTATTAGCCTCCTGTCCCACAGTAGCTGTAATCAGATGTCGGCCAAAATTCTTCACATAAGACAACTGATTTCTCCATGTATAGTTCTCACTACGGGTATCCGATGTATTTAATTCACCCCCGTGAGGCAAACTTGAAACTTGATATTGCGTGTCACTAGGCCCATACATTCCAAATTCGTATCCACGTATTTTTGCAATATAATTAGTCATTTCCGTTGCCCAAGATTCTCCGTGAGTGGAAGAATAACCATATCCAAGTGACATCTCGTATTTCAATCCTTTAAGAATCTCCCAATTCAAACTAACATTTACATTCAATGAATTAGACGTGTTCTCATTACCAGATTCCGCAAGTTCATTCAATACATTAAATTTATACCCTTCACGAGTTTGATAATATGCCAATTCCCCGTTATCTTCAAAAGCGGGAAGAACCCGGCTTGTTGTAGAAGCATAAGAATAAGGGGCAACACTATTATGGAAACCACTCGTTTTTGAAACACTACCTGCAATTTTAGCCGAAAACTGTAATTTATCCCAAAAAACCGTATTCACATTCACACTTCCCTGATAACTTTTAGAATCATTCCCTTTGGCTGTTCCATTATTATTCGTAATACCAAAAGAAGCATAATATGTAGTTTTATCACTTCCTCCAGAAATACTGATATTATTAGAATAGCTAAATGGATTTTCAAACAAAATATCAAACCAATCTGTATTTACAACTTCTAACTTTTTCACTCCGGCATTAAACTCATCATAAGAAATTTTTTCTTGCAAATATTGTTGCAACAACCCTTCATATCCCACCTTTGACAAGGAACGACTACTCACCAATCCCATCTCGTATACCTCACGAGAAACATCAACCCTTTCTTTCGAGTTCATCAAATCCAACTTGTCATATGTCACCTTGGAACCGATAGAGAAATTTCCTGAATAACTGATAGACATCCGTCCTTTTTCACCTCTTTTCGTTGTAATTACGATAACTCCATTTGCAGCTTTCACTCCGTAAATTGCCGTGGCTGAAGCATCTTTTAATACAGTTACATCTTTGATATCTGAAGGATTTAACCAAGAAATAGCACTACCCACGAAATTTCGAATCATATCAATATTATCCGGTCCCGTATTGTATGTAGACAAATCCGTTGCCTTAAAAGGGAGTGGATCCTCTTGAATAATTCCATCTACAACCCATACCGGTTCTTGACTCCCTAACAAAGTAGAAGTCCCACGTACCCGAACTTTCTGCCGCGTTCCAACCAGTCCATCTTGATTTTGAATCGTAACCCCAGCTAACTTTCCTTGTAATGCTTGCTCTAGAGATTGAGTTCCTGTCAAAACCAAATCCTCTGCTTTTACCGTACTTATAGAACCAGCCATATTAGACTTTTTCACTGTTTGATAGCCTGTTACCACAACCTCTTCCATCTCCTGGGAATCCTCTTCCAGCATGACAGTCAATTCCTTCTGGCCATCCCATTTCACTTCTTTTGTCTTCATTCCGACAAATGAAAAGACTAACACGATATTATCATGTTTTGTTGTGTTAAAAGTAAATTTTCCGTCAATGCCAGTTGCAACTCCTACCGTTGTTCCTTTTTCAACAATCGTTACTCCAGGTAGTGGTTCCCCCTTTTTATCTTTCACCACACCTTTAATCATAACCATTTTATCCTCCGGCTTCTCATCCTTCATCCGAATTATTACCAAACGGCCATTGAGCTCGTAAATTAAATTTGTATTCGCCAGACAAATATCCAATACTTCTTTTAAATCCGCTTGCTTCACATTAATGTTTATAGAAGAAATCCTATCCACATCTTCAACAGAGTACAAAAAGGTATATTCTCCTTTCTGTTCTATTAACTTGAATACATTTTCCAACTTCCCACCTGTCAGCGAAATATCATACTTCGCCGTTTGAGAATATACCCCTGCCATACTTTGCAGACCACATACCAAAAGTAGTAATACCGTCACTTTCATCTTTAACAAACTCATTTTTAACTTTCTTCCATCAAGAAAGTAAAATTCTCGTTTTTTTTTCATAGTTTTGTTTAATTCTTAAAGGTTAAACTCAATTGTTAGCTTGTTGGAGCAAGCTAACAATGAAACTTTATGCAGGAAAGTGTTGGAGCACTTTCCTGTTTTTTATTTAGCTCTCACTATAATTTTCTTCTGATCTATTATAAAATTTACCTTTCCTGTTTTTTCCAACATCTCTAATGTTTGGGAAATATCCGCATACCGCTCCATGATTCCAGAAAAAAGTATATCTTTCACACGACTCTGTTCATAAAACACCGTCACATTATACCAACGGGACACATCATCCAGAATTGCCTCTAAACGTTCCCGTCTGAACACGAATTTCCCTTTTGTCCAAGCACTATAAGCAATCGCATCAACTTCCCGCACATCAAGTTTGTTTTCCCTCACCAATAAATCCGCTTGCTGATTCGGTGAAAGTTCAACACTTTGAGAGGAAGTCTTCACCTCAATTTTGCCGCTTATTAATGTTGCTGTAGAACGATTATCTGCCGCAAAAGACCTCAAATTAAAGGACGTTCCCAAAACTTTCACTTCCATACCATTTATCTCCACGATAAAAGGTTTGTTCTCATCTCGTTCTATCTCAAAATAGCCCTCACCCTCAAGACGCACTCTCCGTTCCTTTCCCACGAAAGCAATCGGGTAGGTCAGCTTAGTTCCTGCATTCAACCACACTTTCGTACCATCGGCTAATGTCACTTGAAATTCTCCTCCCTTAGGAATTTCCAACACGTTAAGACGTTCCTCCTTCACGGCGGATTCTGTTTGATAAACTAATGTCTTATCCACCTGCTCTATTTTCCCTGAAAGACTATCCTCAACAATCACCGTGTTATTGTCTGCCAAAACAACTTGTTCTCCATTATCTAAATACAATATAGCTTTTTGAGTTCCTGGTGTAATTCGAGCCACTCTTTTACCCTCTTGTATGGTATCCCTGTTATCTGACGTTTGAAAAACAAACCATCCCGCAACCACCAAAATCATCACGGATGCCGCATATCCCATCCATTGCAATGACAATCGACGTCTCCGCGGGGCTATCTGTTGTTCGATCACACTCCACACTTGTTCCCGATGAATATTCTTATACTCATCATAACTCCGACTTAATGAACTCCCTTTTGCTAATTCATCGAATATCTGCCGATTAAAATCAGATTCTTCCAACCAAGCAAGTAACTCATTTTTCTCTTGCTCGGTAAGTTTCCCGATTTTATCTTTATAAATCAATTCCGCTATTCGAATGTATTTTTTAGTCATATATTTTCATTTATATTCCTAAAACAACTGAAATAAAAAAGCGGGTAGCGAAAAATGAAAAAAATCAAAGAATATTTTTTTAGATAAGAAACAAGAGATAAAATTGATCTTTCAATTTATCTCGTAACAACTTATAAGCATTCTTTTTATGAAATTTCACCGTGTTCAAAGAAATTTTTAATTCATCTGCAATTTCCTGATTATCCATCCCCTCCAAATTCAACAGACATACCTTTCTGCAATGCTCCGGCAAAGAATCAATGGCTGTAAAAATTAACCGACGTGTTTCTTCTTCAATTACCGATCTCATATAATAAAGTTCCGCATCCTCATCTTGAAGGATTTCATTCATATAGTGCTGTTCAATCTTACGATGTTTCAACACGTTCAAAGCTTTATTACGCACAGTAGAATACAAATAAGCCTTCACAGAGAGTTCATCTGGAAACTCTAACCGATTTTCCCATAAAGCGAGGAAAGCATCCTGTACAAGAGATTCACTCTCCTCTCGCTCCTCCAAATAGCGATCAGCAAAAAGTACTAAGGAATTAAAATATTGATCAAACACTAGCTTGAAATCAAGCCGTGCACCATTAGTTAATGTGAAACAATAATTCCTGTTCATACCTATCATCCATCTCTATGAATGGCAAATATGCGAATAAAAATTGAATTATTTCAATATCAACGGAACTCGTTTCCGACAAATCATCCCTTTCGAAGTAATTCCTTCCACGATAACAGAATACTTCCCATAAGTATCTGCCGTGTAAAAAGACAATTTAGCCGGAGAGTCTTTACTGATTTTAACAACCGGTTTCCAATAAATTGTCGAACGCTCATCATAACGATTATCCCGGCGCACGGAATCAATCTCATATTTCGGTACGTAAAATTCGTCCGGGATCTGGTATCCCATGATTTTAAAAGGCAATATATTAGGCCGTCCCAAATCTTTGGGTGTCCAACCTGGTTCCACCGAGATAATCAATACCCCGTTAGCACCCCGATCTCCAAAGAAAATTTTACCCTGCATCTGATCCAACATAGAAATATTACGCAATGCCCCCGGTGGAATTAACCGAATCTGATCCATGGACTCTTCAAAATCATTTACAAGCACATACAACGTCCGTCCGAAATGTTTAAAACAGTCATTCCCTTCATCATCTTTCTCGAATGTCACTCCCGGCAACTGCTGAATAATTAACTCTATAGGCATCATCGAATATTCTGCAATCTGGACAGAATCCAACTGATATCGAGCTAAATTATCGTAAAAAGAATAACTCTTTTTCTGTTTTTTACGAGATACAAGGACTTCATCCAACACGTACACCTTCTCTCCATTTTCGTAATAATAATCCTGACCAAATTTCTTATAAAAGTCATCCTCTTTTTTCTTGGTTTCCAATGTATTGGGCAACGTGTAACGAGGTGACAAAAATTCATCTTGATCCACACTCACGGTTACCCCCCGACGCCCCTTTGCATTTACTGCTTGTACTAAGAATGAAGTACTATCATGAAATGCCAATCCATCAATCAAAAAATTTCCCTTTTCATCTGTTTCTGCCATACGGTAAAGACCATAGTTAGACAACAATATAATATTAGCCCCCTTGGACTTCTTCCCCCAGAAATTATTTACCTTACCGGAAATCACCTGCCCAACCTCCAACGGGTATTTCAAATTATCAAACTTCCCTTTTGCCAATTTAGATACGTCAAAACGAGTCCAGCCATGCGTCATCATCACTAAATCCAAATTATTCTCAACTTCCAGTGTCGTATCATTAAAATAATAAGCCGGGTTATCAATATATCCCTTCAAATCCGAAGTCAATAACAAATTGGATAAAATATTATCTTCCAAAGAATCTTGCACCACTTTCTGATCATCCGTCACGGATATTGAAAACGATCCATCTAAGAGTCCTTTATACGCTTCTTCAAAATCAATCTCCATTTCCACTAATTCCCGAGCGACATATGTCGGCTTATTGGTTGTAATTTTCAACTCCGGACGCTGATTGCGTTTCACGAAAAATAACCGCTGACTGTACACGTTCCCCACGGCATCAAGCAACACGATATGTGAAATCCCTTCCGGCAAAATATTCAGGTTAACACTTCCCCTCTGCAAACCGTTTACCCGATTCATCCCGACAACAATACCCCGGCAATGTATCACGGTATATAATTCCTCCGGCAATGTCGCATTCCCCCCTTTGATCACCCGATAGCTCAGAATCGAATCCTTTCGACTAATCGAAAGTCCCCATCCCGTCTCCGAAACATCAGGTAATTCAAATCTTTTCTCTACCCCGTCCTCCGTTTTCATCACGGCATAAAACTTCTTTCCCGGATTCACGGGCAAACGAAATTTTCCCATCCCGTCATGTTGAGTACGAACCGTTGCAATCACGACCGAATCCTGATATACCTCACCCGTGGTCTCCACGGCTCGCCCATCCGCCCCGATAGCCTTAAATGCCACTTGCTGAAAATTCCCCGATAACAAATGTCCTCCTTCCGGGAAAAATTGCACGTCAAAATCCTTTAATTGCGAAGGAATATAAATATAACGTTTGAACGGGAAAGGTTGCCCATCCCGAAATTCCACTTCGATTGTTTTCATCGTGGTATCAATTTTCACTTCAAACTTCCCGTCTTTATCCGTCCGGGCCGGTTTCACGGAATATTGATCCTTCTTCACTCCCGCAATGTAAGTTACCGACGTTTGACTATATGGTTCCCCTTGCCCATCCGACAAACGAATTGTTGCGGTATAATTATTCTCCCGATTCTTCGTATAAGTGACATCTGTCCACACTCGTGAATCTTTCGGATTAATCACCCGTATCTTCTTTTTGAAAAAATAATCCTCCCCAACATTCTGCATATAATACGTAAAAGCCCGCAAAGAATAATCCCCTTGTTGTAAATCCTTAGGAATTTCAATCTGCCCGAAAAAACAAGAATCCCGTTCAACGATTTTAACCCGCTGAATCACGGAATCCCGACGATCAATCAAGTCGACATAAATATAGTGACTAAAAACCATCGGAAACGTTGCTGCTGCATGTACTTGGTAAGCTCGGAACCACAACTTGTCTCCCACCGTGTACACGCTTTTATCCGTGTGTAGGTACACTTTTTCCTGTTGCAATTCTCGAATTTGCGCCGTAAAATTAGTTATTAACTTCTTTTCAAAAGGAGAAAACTCATTAAAAGCATACCCCAATAAAACAATACCAAGAAGAATGATTACTTTTTTCATACGGCAAACGAATTAAATCATTTATTTCTCTTGAACAATCCTTTCAAGACATCAGCCAATTCATCCAAACTATCATGAGAGTCTGCATGAGGTATAGTCTTTAACGCACCTAATTCCTGATCACCTATACCTATTTGCATCGGATAAACTAAAATACAACTATTTTTACAGAAATACTTGTTCAAATAAGTCGGAATCATTGTCATATTCTTCAAATAAGAAGGATAATTTCTTCTACTCATCACGATCATCAAAGCATCATTTTCTCTTATATCACGGGATACAATCAAGAAATCATCCCAATTATTGAATTCATTAAATTCCACCTCTATATGATGCTTGGCCTGTATATCCTGTAAAACATTCAACACGACGGTATCAGCATAAAACACAATCTTGCTGCTTGAATTTTTAGCCATATTCCATACGCGAATGACCCAATAAGGAAAACCAATTTCTCGCTCTGCCCGAAACGGCACTACCACAATGTAACGCTTTATCGTGGATAAGGGTTGTGCGGGACGGTAAACCAACGTGGTCGTGGCACACTTTGACAACACCCGATCTGTCAGATTCCCCAAAAAAGTATCAGAAATAATCCCTTCCTTGCGAAGTCCCAGCACAATATCGGTTATCTTATGCTCTTTCGTGGCATTTTTGATACCATTTACAATATCCTCATCATAACGCAGGGAAGTTACTAACTCGTTATCTGTTGCCGCCGCAGCTTTCGTCGCCTTTTCCAGCAACAGATTTGCCTTCTTTTCCGCCATACTGTCCCCCTCATCCGCCTGTATCACGTTCAAAGCAGTCATCACAGCTTTCGCCTTCTTCGATTTAATAGTTACAGCCAAACTAACTAATTCTTCAACATTCTCGATATTACTCAACGGGATCAAAATACGATCTTCTATTTCTTCATTATCCACGCTCTCGTCTTCCGCGAATTCAGCCAAAGCCACCTCCTGCGCTCCTTTCTGCGTGGCAAAAGAAGCGATGATACAAGTCACCAAAATCATTACGATCGTACCATTCAGCACGCTTTCGTCCAATAAACGAATCGATTCCCCTTCCGGTGTCGTTCCCAAAATAACGTTATATCCAACAAGAACAGCAGCCAAAGTCGCCGCTGCCTGTGCATTACTTAATCCAAAAATCAAAGTTCTTTCAGAAGTCGTAAATCGGAAATTCTTTTGTGCCAGCCAAGCCGGAATAAATTTCGACACGGTCGCCACCACACACATGATAACGGCCACCCATACCGTGGTCAGATCATACAAAAACACGTGAAAATTAACCAGCATTCCGACCCCGATCAAAAAAAACGGAATAAACAAAGCGTTTCCCACAAATTCAATCCGGTTCATCAATGCCGATGTATTCGGTATCAGACGATTTAATGCCAATCCAGCCAAGAATGCCCCAATAATCGCTTCCAATCCCGCCGCCTCTGCTAAAAAAGAGGCAAAAAAAACAAGGCCCAAAACAAATATAAACTGTCCCACTCGGTCATCATATCGTTTGAAATACCAGCGTCCGACAAAAGGAAATCCCCAAAGCACAATAAAAGCAAACACGATCGTTGATACTCCCAACTGAATCCAAAATCCCTGGGTTAACTCTCCCGTGGACATTCCCACTATAACCGCCAACACAAGCAAGGCCAGCAGACAAGTCACCACAGTTCCACCAATCGTCACGTTGATCGCCCGATTCTTTGTAATTCCATATTTACTCACGATCGGATAAGTCACTAAGGTGTGAGAGGCAAACATGCTCGCCAGTAAAATGGACGTAGGATAAGAAAAATCCAATAAATAAACTCCGGCAAATGTTCCCAAAATCATCGGGATAAAGAACGTGTAAAGACCGAATATCAAACTCCGTTTACTATTCTTTTTGAAATCCGCCATATCAATTTCCAACCCCGCCACGAACATGATATACAACAAACCCACTGTCCCGAACAAAACGATACTACTATCCCGATCCATGATATGCAAACCGTAAGGCCCGATCAATGCACCGGCAATAATCAAACCGACAATATCCGGAATCTTAAAACGATGTAATACAAGTGGAGCAAACAGAATAATAAAAAGGATTACAGAAAAGATTAACACGGGATTCGTTAACGGTAATGTAACACTTAATATATTCAGATTCAACATAGAAGAAATATTTTAGCCGGATTTCTACTCTTTACATTACAAATTTATTCTTTTTTAATGAATAAAGAAGTAAAAAAAGATAAATTTGTCAGCGAAATCACCTTAATCTAAAAAAAGATGCAAACTACAATCCGCATTTTTAGCCTATGCTTATTAATCCTAGGCTTTTACACGTGTCAACCCACCCCGGAAAAGAAACAACCGGTAGACTGGATTGATCCGCAAATCGGTTCGGTACACTGCCGCTGGTTCTTCTATACCCCAGCCGCTCTTCCCATGGGAATGGCCAAGCTGGCTCCGACCACCAATGCTTACGGAAGTTATGGTAGTTGGCTCCCCTGTGGGTATGATGACCGTCATACCTCCATTGAAGGTTTCGCCCATTTTCATGAGTTCCAAATAGGGGGAGTCGTAACGATTCCCACCACCGGAGAGCTAAAAACTCTACCGGGAACATTAGAAGATCCGGATTCCGGTTATCGTTCACGCATTGACAAGACAACAGAAGTCTCCACCCCCGGCTATTACGCTGTAACACTCACGGATTACAATATCAAAGCAGAAATCACGGCAACCACTCGGACGGGCTTTCACCGTTATACCTTTCCCCAATCTACTACATCAAGAATACTATTTGACATCGGGCACAAACAAGGAGAAAGTGCCACCATCACAGATGCAGAAGTCACATACCACCCGGAAACCAACGAAGTCACCGGATGGGTAGAAAACTATCCGATTTATGCAACATTCTGCCAACCGGACGGAAGAATAAAAATTTTCTTTGCCGCCAAACTAGACAAGAAACCACAAACAATCGGGACATTTATTGACGAAAAAATACAAGAAAATTCCAACTCGGTAAAAGGCCCCGGATGCGGACTATACTTGACTTTCCAAACAAAAGCCAAAGAACAAATACAAATGCAAGTCGGTCTATCCTATACCAACATTGAAAATGCACGTAATAACCGAGATTCAGAAGCTACTGGAAAAAGCTTCGATGACGTGAAAAATGCTGCTCATCAAACTTGGAATGAAATGCTTAGCCGTATCCAAGTAGAAGGAGGAACCCCGGAAGACAAAACCAAATTCTACACCGGACTTTATCATGCACTACTCGGCAGGGGGATTGCCAACGATATAAACGGACAATACATACGACATGATAAGACTATCGGCCAGATACCTTTGGACAAAAATGGAATTCCCCTTTATTCCCATCACAACACCGATGGAATGTGGGGTGGTTTTTGGAATCTTACCCAAATATGGACGTTAGCCTATCCTGAAATATTCTCCAGTTACATAAAATCGAATCTGGACTTCTTCAAAAATTCCGGTTGGCTACACGACGGGGAAGCTGCCGGAGTGTACACGAACGGTGTACAAACCAACTTTCAAGGTTTAATCATATGTGCCGCTTACCAAGCCGGAATTCGTGATTTCAACATTGAAACGGCTTGGAGTGCCATCTGTAAAAACGAACTGGAATACAAAGGACGAAATATGGGCAACGGGAAATATGACAATGAATACTTTATCCAACAAGGTTTTATTCCCTTGAAAGATTATCTATATCCTAATGACTGGGTCTGCAATTTCGGAGCTTCCCACACGTTGGAATACGCCTTTAGTTGTTATGCTGCGGCTCAAATGGCCAAAGCTATCGGGAAAACAGCCGCATACGACACCCTTATGCAATATTCGTATGCTTACAAAAATCTATTCGATCCAGAAACAAAGTATATGCGTCCCCGTGAAATGGACGGCAGTTTCATGAAAGACTTCGACCCGTTAAAAAGCTGGAAAGGATTCCAAGAAGGAAATGCCGCACAATATACCTGGTATGTTCCACATGACATCCGAGGCCTGATAGAACTCATGGGAATTGATCTTTTCAACGAAAGACTGGAAAACACGTTTATCGAATCCCGGAAAACTTTGTTTGGGGGAGGGAAAGAAATTGATAGCTTTTCCGGAGTCGAAAAATTGTATAATCAAGGGAATCAACCCTGTCTGCATGATGCCTGGCTCTTCAACTATTCCGGTAAACCGTGGCTAACACAACTATACACCCGGTTAATTTGTGATGAATTCTACGGTATCACCCCGGAACATGGTTACGGTTACGGACAAGACGAAGACCAAGGACAATTAGGAGCTTGGTATGTTATGGCTGCCATGGGTTTATTCGACGTGCAGGGAGGAACCAACATCTCCCCTTCTTACCAAATCGGCAGTCCTAAATTTCGTAAAATCACGATTAAACTCGATCCCCGGTACTATTCCGGTAAAACATTCGTGATTGAAACAGAAAATAATGCTCCTAATCATTATTACGTTCAATCGGCAACACTCAACGGGCAACTGCTAGAAGATTGCTGGTTCTATCGAAGGGAAATTATCAATGGCGGACATTTGAAACTACAAATGGACTCGACCCCGAATACTCACTGGGGAATTTCATCCATACCCCATTCTAAATAACAAAACAAAAAAGTCCGAGCTTTAAACTCGGACTTTTCTACATATTAAAAACCATTATTTTACTTCCCAAACGTCTCCGCTGTTCAATAAATCTTCAACACAACGGATAGAAGATTTTGCTTTAACGTCTTCAATCTGAGCTTCCAACGCATCATTATAAGTCGTACCTTCCACATCACGGATAACACCCAAAGCCACAGGATACTCCGGAGCTTTCATGTGTACCAACATCCAATGTATAGAAGGATTCACGCTATGAGCATCATGCACCATAATATCATCCAACGTGATACCGTCCTTACCGATCTCAACAACTTTCAACTTACCGGCTTTCATATCAAACATGATACCTTTATCCTTGTTCTTTCCGAAAACCATCGGTTCTCCATGTCTCAAGATCAATTGACGCTCTTCCTTCATCTCTTTATCCGTGATAGCAGAATGAGCCCCATCAGCAAAGATCACACAGTTCTGAAGAATTTCCACAACAGCAGTACCCTTATGACGTACACCAGCCTCGATAACTTCTGCACTCAAGTTGATATTCATATCCAACGTACGAGCGAAAAATTTTCCTTGTGCACCGATTACCAACTCTCCCGGGTTAAACGGGGTCTCGATTGTCCCGTAAGGAGAAGTTTTAGTTTTCGTACCCAATTTCGTGGTTGGAGAATATTGTCCTTTCGTCAACCCGTATATCTCATTATTGAATACCAAAGTGGTAATATCAATATTACGGCGAATAGCATGAATAAAGTGGTTACCACCAATAGCCAAAGCATCCCCGTCTCCAGAAATTTGAAGAATATTCAATTTCGGATTAGCACTCTTGGCTCCGGATGCAATCGCCGCAGCCCGACCATGAATCGTATGGAAACCATAAGTATTCATGTAATAAGGGAAACGGGAAGAACATCCAATTCCGGAAATAACTGCCCACGATTCTCTCGGGTACCCCAGTTCAGCCATGGCTTTCTGTACGGAGTTAATGATACCATGGTCACCGCAACCCGGACACCAACGAATCTCCTGGTTGCTCTTAAAATCTTTCGGTGTATATTGTTCTGCCATGATTATTTTCCTAATAATTCGGTTATTTTTTCTTTCAGCTCAACTACCGTGAAAGGTAATCCGGCTACTTTATTATATTGATAATACGTGTAATGCGGGAATTTAGCTCTCAAATACTGTGCAAACTGTCCCAAGTTCAACTCGCAAACGACAATCTTCTTGAATTTACCAAGAATCTCATCCGTGTTCTTCGGAAGCGGATTGATAAAGTTGAAATGAGCCAAGCTCACGTCGTGTCCTTCTTCTCTCAATTCTCGAACTACCGAGTACAAGTGACCGTAAGTTCCACCCCATCCAACAACGAGAAGATCCCCACCATCTTGGTTCCCGAAAATCTCCTGTTGAGGAATGCTGTCAGCAATCTTAGCCACCTTCGCATCACGCAAATCAGTCATAATCTGATGGTTTTCAGGAACGTAACTAATTTCTCCTGTTACATTTACCTTCTCCAATCCACCGATACGATGTTCCAAACCTTTCGTTCCCGGTAAAGCCCACATTCTAGCCAAAGTCTCCGGATCACGTGCATATGGTTTATAATCATCACCTTCTTTAGCCACTCTCGGGGTAATAGAAGGGTAATCTTTCAACGAAGGAATCTTCCATGGTTGAGCGCCATTCCCCAAGAATCCGTCTGTCAACAGAACAACCGGAGTCATGTGCTCTATTGCAATTTTAGCCGCCCAAAAAGCATAGTCAAAACAGTTTCCGGGAGTACTTGCAGCAACGACAGGCATAGGGCTTTCACCGTTACGCCCGTAAAGAGCTTGCAACAAATCGGATTGTTCCGTTTTCGTGGGCAAACCGGTTGAAGGACCACCACGTTGTACGTCAACGATTACCAAAGGTAACTCGGCCATTACTGCCAAGCCGGCAGCCTCGCTCTTCAATGCCAAACCGGGCCCTGAAGTCGTCGTGATAGCCAGATTACCCACGTAACTTGCACCGATAGAAGTACAAATTCCGGCAATTTCGTCCTCTGCCTGATAGGTCTTCACTCCCAAATCACGTCTCAACGCCAATTCTTGTAAAATATCTGTTGCCGGAGTAATAGGATAAGAACCACAGAACAAAGGCAAATTAGCTTTTTCAGCAGCAGCCAAAAATCCCCATGCCGTAGCCTTATTACCAGTAATTGTCCGGTAACGTCCTTTCTCGATTTGAGCAGGAGCCACATTGAAGTGTACAGCCAAAGCATGAACGTTAGAAGCATAATTGAAACCACTTTCCAACACTTTCACGTTAGCACTAGCGATTTCCGGCTTCTTGGCAAACTTCTGGTTAATAAAATCTCTCGTGTGATCCACTGTACGGTCGAACATCCAGTAAATCATACCAAGTGCAAACATATTTTTGCACTTAACGATAGACTTCTGATCTAGACCGCTGTCTTTCAAAGCCTCTTCCGTTAAAGTTGTGATCTTCACAGGAACCACGTTATAATCTTGCAAGACAGCATCTTCCAGTGGGTTTTCTTTATACCCGGCCTTTTCGATGTTCTTGTCTGTAAATGCATCCAAATTCACGATAATCGTTGCACCTTTTTTTGCCCAACGCAAATTAGCTTTTAAAGCAGCAGGATTCATCGCCACGAGCACATCTGCAAAATCTCCCGGAGTTTTAATGGGATCATTCCCAATATGTACTTGAAACCCGG
Source organism: Butyricimonas sp. (assembly GCA_019423345.1). GTDB lineage: Bacteria > Bacteroidota > Bacteroidia > Bacteroidales > Marinifilaceae > Butyricimonas. The sequence continues at coordinate 73,855 of JAHZBN010000008.1, forward strand.
AAACACCGCCAACCGTACCTTGCGGGGCCCGTATTTCAGCAGGATAATCCGGAAACGTTGATACACCGTTTCCAAATAAAGCAGCAGCATCCGAGAATTGCTGGCCGGTTAATTGCATTCCATCCCCCGAATCTCCCGAGAAACGAATTACAATGTCTTTTTTGTCGATAACTTCTGTCTTTTCACTCATGACTTAGTTACTTGTTCTTAAATATTAAATTATAAATTATATTCTATAATATCATGCAAATTTTATGTTGTAAAACATGCGTAAAGGTAGCCAATACAAATATCTAAACAAGTTTGTATCAGTATTTTTTTCTCTTCCGATATTAGCTTGACAATCAAGCAAAAGCATGTCGAAAAACATATTTCACGGCACAAATAAAATAAAACAATTCTAAACAACGAATCTTTTCCCGTCGTTTTTTGGTTACTTTCTTGTTACAATTGAAAATTCTAGTGATAAAATTCCTTACAATATGGAACAAAATCTATCTTTAAATTGTATAGATAATAAGTTTTGTATACTTTTATCAAGTAAACACCTATAACAGCCATAAAATAATACTTAAACATGTTGACATGAAAAATTATTTAATTTTACTCTGTTTGATTCTTGGAACGATAAGTTGTGGAAAAAAATCATCCATCCCGGAGCTAATGGGTATTTCAGACGATTCACAAAATCCCTACGTCATAAGTTCTACTCGTGTAGGTTCCATTGCTAGAGGTACAAATATTCATCAACTCTATTCTATATTCCCCGCTAAACAAATCAAGCTCATCAAAAATAAAGGGGGATTCTTCAACCAGGAATTTGATGATTACAATGTCTATGACAATAACGGCAAACTCCTTTTCATAGCTACTCCGGAAGTTGCCGGAGATACCAGCTCATTCATTAATCGTATCATTATCCGGGACACCTCATTCAAAACTCCTGAAGGTATTGGTCTTAATTCCAATTTAGGACAAATACGAGATGTCTATCACAATATAAACTACCTCCCCTCCTCGGGAGAGATTGTCGTTTCAGTTCCTAAAGTCAGTACCAATTTCTTAATCAACAAGGCAACTTTGGATGATTCCTGGTGGGATAACACCACGAACCAAATCATCGAAAAGAATATTCCTGACAGCGCCCAAATAGACGGGATTGTCGTATTCTGGAACACGAAAGAAGCCCAACATATTCCTGCAGTCTTTACAGCTGCATTCTGGAATGAAATGCTGACAAAACTAATCACTTGGTGTGTCATCCAACTCCCGTCAATTGCCATTCTCATTATTTTATTCGTCTCCTTATTAAGAGCCTTACGCTTCACAATCCGAAAAATGAAAAAGCTCGCCATCAGTAAAGCTCACAAGGCTGAAAACATTGACAACAATGAAGCAGAAAAACGAATTAACACACTCACAGGAATCATATACGGTATCGGTAGAATCTTCCTGTGGGTAATCTTTTTACTAATCTTACTCGGGAAATTCAATATCAACATCGCCCCCATCCTCGCTAGTGCAGGAATTGTCGGATTAGCGGTTGGTTTCGGAGCTCAAGAATTAGTCCGGGATTTCATATCCGGTTTCTTCATTCTATTGGAAGATCAACTACGCACCGGAGACTGGGCCGTTATCAACGGAACAGAAGGGCTAGTTGAAAAAATCGAATTAAGGACCGTCACCCTACGGGATAGTTCAGGCGTCGTACACATTTTCCAAAACGGGAAAATAGACACACTCTCCAACATGACCAAAGAATGGTCCGCCATTGTCCTGCAAATCGGTATCGCGTATAAAGAAGACACGGACAACGCTGTCATGCTCATGCAACAAGTCGGAGATGAAATGTTCAATGACCCCGTTTACAAAGAGCTAATGCTCGAACCCGTAGTCATCAGCGGGGTAAACGACTTTGCCGATAGTGCCGTGATCATTCGCCTTGTCATCAAAACAAAACCCATGCAACAATGGGCCGTTGGCCGAGAATATCGCCGTCGCCTGAAAAAAGTATTTGATGCCAAGAACGTGGAATTCCCCTTCCCCTATCGCACGTTAACCTGGGGAGATAGTTCCAACCCGATAAAACTAAAAATAGAACCCTCTGACTCGAATCCGAAATAACTTTTACTTTTCAGTTATTAACTTTCAACTCCATAATATGGCCCGTTTTCTTAAAGACCGAACGAAATCAAAAGGAGCCGCACCCGGCTCCCTAATCTTTATCGGCAAACAAAAAATGACGACAAATTCCATTCAGGTTATCCAATACACTTCAGAAGGCCTCAAAGAGTTCTTCCCCGAAAACATGGAAAACATGGCCGACCTCGTATCCAATGATCACATGACCTGGATCAACATATCCGGTTTGCAAAACACCAAACTGATTGCCGATATGGGCAAAACTTTCGATGTATCTTCCCTATTTTTGGAAGACATTCTAAACACGGACCAACGCCCCCGGTTCAGTGAAGAATCCGACCATTTATATATCATTGCCAAATCTTTCTATTTCGGTAAGGAAGATGACATTGTACACATGGAACAACTCTCTTTTATTGTCGGCTCCCACTATCTGATTACTATCCAGGAAACAGATACCGATTATTTCAAGGATGTGAAGAAACGCCTGTATGACGGTAAAACCCGTATCCGTTCTTTCGGAACGGATTACCTCTGTTATGCCCTACTAGACACTCTCGTTGACAGCTATATCATTAATCTTGAAATATTAGGTGCAGCCATAGAAGAACGCGGTAGAACAATTTTAGAAGCTGATGCCAAAGTGGTTGAAGATCTTTACCACTATAAAACAGAACTTTCATATATCCGAAAAAACGTACGTCCATTCAAAGAAGTCACAACCCGTTTCATTAATTGTGATTCTCCCCTAGTAAACCAAAACACGTACACCTATTTACACGACTTGGATGATCTGGTTGTACAAGCCCAAGAAGCCATCGAAATATACTATTCCATGGTCTCCGATCAAATAAACCTCTACCAAACTAATATTGGAAATCGACAAAATGATGTAATGAAAATATTGACAATCTTTTCAACTATTTTCATTCCCCTCACCTTTATTGCCGGAATCTACGGAATGAACTTCGAATATATCCCAGAACTAAAATACCACTACGCCTACTTTATCCTCTGGGGCATCATGATTGTCATCACCATCACCATGCTCCTCTACTTTAAAAGAAAAAAATGGCTTTAATAATTTTAGACACATCTGTACAGTACAAACATTTCGTGATCTTCTCAAAGAATCCTGCCATTGATGTGGTATTCATCAATGACAGGTAACTTATATTACTTTGAGTTATATCAAACTCACATTAAATATTACTCATGTGACATCGTATCTACACGAACTCGCTCTTTGATAATCTTTGTGTTCAAATAAAGAAAAACAAGGCGGGGATTGGCTTCACGAGCCACAACACTCAACGTATCAGCATTCAGTAGATCAATCTTTTCCTTGGTCTCGTAAACTTCTTTTTTCCCATCCTTCTCAAGGCTAAAACCTTTTATCAACAAATAACCATTTTGAATACTCCATGTTTTCAAATCCAACGAGGGAATATTGATCGCTTCACATACTCCTCCTTTTTTAAAATGAAAACCTTTCAACTCTCCCGTTGACTCGTAAGTGTAAGGATTACACCATTCCCCGATAATTTTCTTTTCCATCTCTTTTTGAGGATCGCTGGCACAAGCCAAACACAACAAAATCAATCCGATACAAAATAAATGTTTCATACTATCTTAAATTAAAATTACTATTTCAAAAATTATTTCACCAAATCATACTTTTGATCAATCCCACGCTCATTAGCGTGAATCCCTTCCCTCATCCATCGGGGCTCGGGAGTGCCTTTCAAATAATGATCAAAAAATTGTTGCAAACGAATCGTCCAATCTATCTCTGCCGCTCTGTTGTACAAAAAATGACGTTCCCCCTTATAATTCAACAACCAAGCAGGTTTTTGCAAGCGTCGCATGGCAAGAAATAAATTCAATCCCTCAGCATAAGGAACAGCCTCATCCCTATCACAATGGAATATCAATAATGGAGTCTCTATCTTATCCGCATTTAAGATAGGCGAGTGACGAAGATACATCTCTTTATCCTCCCACAAAGATTTGCCCAAACGACTCTGCGTTTCTTCATACATGAACATTCGAGGCATTCCACTTCCCGTACGAATCCCCGTATAGGCAGAAACCATGTTGGACACGGCCGCCCCCGGACTGGCACAGGCAAACATATTCGTACGAGTCACTAAATAAGCCACCTGATATCCGGACCAACTATGTCCTTGTATCCCAATTCGCTCTTTATCCGCTATTCCCCGGTCGATAAGCATCTGAGTACCACTAACAACAGCACTATAACTGCTCTCTCCTGGAGCGCCCACGGTAAAATGAATGTCCGGCATAAACACCACATAACCATTGCTCACGTAAGAAACCACGTTAAGCATACCACTACACCAAAACGGTACAATGTAGTCATGCAATGTCTCCGTATGTGTTTCATAAAAATTCACGATAACCGGGTAACGTTTTGAAGAATCGTAACCATCCGGCAAATACAGTAATCCTCGATTTCTTTTTCCTTCGAGGTTCGTCCACTCGACCAACTTCACCGATCCCCAAAGGTAATTTTTTTGCTGTGGATTAGTATTCGTTATCTTTACCGGTCGGGTAAATGCCAAATCACTCCACCACAAATCCCGGAATTCCGTATAACTTTGCCGAGTAAATATACAGTATTTCTGATCTACCGATTTTTGATTTACCGTGACAGAATAAGGACCTTCCATTAATTTTTTCAATTTACCATTAGCCTGAAAACGATAAATTCCCTCATCCCGATTCTCCAGATTCACGGAAGTCATTAAAAATCCATTTTCAAAATCAATAATTTTATCTCCATAATCATCTTTTAACCAACGGAATTGTCGATTTGTAGTTCTTCCATAACCGCCAGTTAAAGAATAAATAGGTTTTTTCCCCGTCAAGTCTATCACCCACATATCATAACGGTCATACAGCACAACCCGATCACCATCTTTTGACCATCCCGCAATACCGTATGCTTCTGCCGGTTTCGGCAAATCATGCAGTTCATTGTAAACGGGATAACCTATCTCTTTCGAAATATTTACCCGTTGACAAGTCTTTGGATCAATTTTATACCAAACCTTTTCCAATGCATTATACCATAACGCATATTTGCCGTTCGGGCTCCATTCCGGTTCCGTGTAGGAATTTCGTTCAAAAAGAATTGTTTTTCCAGTATTTAAGTTAATCAGGTAAATATCCGCATTAATATCATTTTTCCAGTCTGAAAAACGTCTATAAGGCGTCTTATCTAAAGCAAAAGCATAATCATACTTATTTCCATCCGGCACGATCAATTTCTCCATATTTTGAGTTGTCACTCGGCAACAAACTTTTGTATCCAAATTATAGGCAAGTTTCACGTTACTGGACCTATAATTTCCTTCTCTCTGCTGTAAAGAGGAAATTTCATCATTCCACGTCCATAATTCCAACTCGAAACGGGTATCCTTCTTTTTCCGCTTTTTCTCCGGCACCGGAAGAATCGTGTCCCCATCCAATATAACACGTTTTCCATCATTGGATAAACGATAAGCTCTACTCCGCCAAACATAGTTTTCCGGGAATTGCACATCATCCCAATCCACCAGCAACCGACACTTCCCTTGCGGAAGAGAAAAAGAATAAAAGAGATCAGGATTATTCATTTTGGATGAATCCGTGGCCACCGTGAATGTTCCACCCAACTGATTGTGTGCTAATGAATAATCTTTTAACAAAAGTTCCTTGTCGGAAAAAATAACAACAGGTTTTCCCTTCAAGGGACTATAGCACAAAGATTTATACTCTCCATGATTTTTGATATAAACAATAGCTTTATGCCCCTTCAACAATGTGCAATTTTCCACACTATCCATCACGATGGAGTCGCAACTCCCGATATTTTTAATGACAAATCGCCTGTATCGCGGAGATTTTTTATCTATCGGGTAAGAATACGTAATTAATTCCGAAGTATTATATTCATTGAAATCATACTCCTTATCCCAATATATCTTTTTCATATCCCGCAAACGCAACAAAAAGGTCGAATCGCAAGCACAAGTATCCGCCTCTGGAGCCGTTACCGTATAACGTAACCATTTCCCGTTCGCAAAAAATGAAGGTCTAACCACATTTTTCAATTCCTCCTTGATATTTTTCTCCGGATTATATAGATAAGTTACCCGGGGTAATGTATCATATTTTGAATCAATATGCACAAAATGATAAGTTACCCATTTCCCATCTTCAGAGATATTGGGAGCATCCACCCTTCGCCATAATTTATATGACGCTGTATCCAAAGCTTTTTTTTGAGACCATCCAATGTTACCGGAGAGAATCAACAAAAAAATTATTACGAATTTCATCATATTCTATTTTATTAAAAAAAGAAAGATTGTCTTCCAATACCTGGATGTAAATTTCTGGTTCTTAAATTCAGAATGCCGCACCAGAATATTTGGAAGACATCTTCCGCTTATTGATGTTCTATTTTTTCTCTAATGCCTTTTTGATCCGATACAACATAAACTCATAATGTAGTTTCGTTTCACCTGTACTACTTATCACCGCCCGCTGAATCATATCTCGTGTTTTCAGTAACAGATCCAAATAAACATGAGCTATTGGTCCATTGGAAGCTTCAAAATAAGGGATCGAATTGTATCCCGCAACCTCATCCCGCAACTCATAATTCATACTCTGTCGTATTCCTTGCTGTATCCGGTTTACAAGCTTTAACTCTTCCGGATTTAAAGAACGGAATCCATTTTCCATATTAGGGGAAAATACCGTTGCCGGAGCATCAACACAAGAAGTTGCAATGATACTAGCCAAGAATATTTGTTCCATGTCCATATCATGCTTTGTCAAAGGTTTATTCTGCATCGTATTTTTCCAAATATGATTATATATGTCAAGAACAAACTCCTCGGGCGTATATTCGCCTCCCGATTTCTGTGCAGCAATACTCACGTAATGTAAACGGGACATAATCTCTCCGAAAAGACTTTCCCTTATCTTGGTAGAAGGCAAATCCATGATCTGCAATTGACGCAAAACATCTTTATTATCCAGCCAATCAAGATCTTTACATGAATTTAACAGATAGATAAGCATACGACGCTGCGTTTCTTTAGGAACTACTTTATAGCTGGGCATTTGCTCATCATATAACTCAATTCCACCTAAATAAGCAACTATCGGAGCGAACTCTCCTTTAAAACCCTCGGTCAATTCCATATAACATAAACGACGAGCACTTAGATCCATGTCATCTTCTTTATACCATTCAAAAAAATTATTAATCGCTATTTTCAAATTGCGAATAATATATTCTCTCGCTTTCACCGGATCATCTCCTAGATCTTTACGGCTAACACGAGGATCAAATTTCGCCCAGTTATCCGGAGTCTGCATGTATAAACAATACGGTTTATCCTGCATTTCTTTTATCCATTGTCCAAGCACAGCTTTTTCTTCCCGAAAATGTTTGACTTCCATTATCGGCTTGTACAGGTATTTAATCACTTCATAATCATAAGGACCCAAATTTTGTTGAACCAGAACAACACCTTTCTTAACGTCCTCTGGCTGGGCTATTTTATTACAAGTGAAATCATCCATAACAGATGCAACAACACCATATTTTCTTGTAAAGGAAGCTGAACGTAACGAATCAACCGGATATACAGAAGATGCAGCATAATTATCCGTCAAACCCAAACAACGACCAATAGCCTGCATCATTTTCGCCTTGAACATTTCACCAAACTGCTCCTCTGATAAACGGGCCTTACGCACGGAAGGATCAACTGCCATAGTCTCCTCAGTACGGGATGTGTAGAAATAAGAAGCCACGTTAGCGGGCAAATATACAGAAGCATTCAGAATCTCGCCGGTACGAGGATCGGTATGCATGGAATATTGCGGATAATACATCCACGACGGAGCATAACGAATCACCGAATTGTGAATATCTCCGGCATCGAAAGAGGAATCTTTCGGGAACAACTCAGTCCGTACCACATTCCGAAGACCTATTTTCTCAAATGCAGCATTCCAAGCCTCTGCCCCGGCCTTCACATACTTAATCCATGAATTAGGCATTAACGTATCGATATAAAACACGATTGGCTTTTTCACATCCACCATCTCACCCTGTTTATAACGGATTTCATCAACGGGTTCAATCCGCCAACGCTTGGTAATATAATAAGGTTTTATACCTTGGCACACATCTGGCAATTCTGTTTGTATAATGGCATTTACTCCGATTCGAGAATCTGCCAGACGAGGTCTCATCGGATCCTCAGGCAATAACATGAGAATTTTATTCACAGTCACAGAAACCGGAACATCCTTTGCCTGCATGAAAGAACCGAGTACTAATCGGTCAACGTTAAAACCTAAATTACAACGCACGCTCATACTGTTATCGTTCCCACATATTCCCAATAATTCGGAACGCTGGGATTGAAACTTATGGATACGTTGTACAAAACCGTAAAGCGAATTTCCGGCATAACCGGGAAAAGGATTCGTCAACCTGGAACTTTCCAGGAAAAGTTCTGTCATATCGACAACCACAGCCTTTTTATCCGGAGTGTAAGCTAATATTTTGTAACTCTGAAAAATCCCTGGGGTATTGGAACGTTCAATTATCTGATCTGCATTCTTACCCATCCCTGTATTCTTCACACCATACCGTCGTACCAACCGGGCTTGTAACATAGAATCCTGCAGTGTAAAACGGAATTGATTCACGCGTCCCGCAAACTGCCCGACAACGCCTTCCCCGTTATCACTAATATCCTCAATCGAAGAGGTTAAAGCTAAATCTCTGTTTAATAATTCTATCGGAAATTCTGCATACACTTTCCCGGCCATCAGATGCATTTTCATCAACCCATTTACTGTGAATGCTTTTTTCCCTTTAAACAATTTATCATAAGGCGTTTGAATCTCTCTCTTAATCGCCTTTTTTACTTCCTTCTTCTTTTTAGCTTCGGCATTTCCACACAACCCACACAGAAAGAAAGAGAGGAATATAGCATATATTATTTCTTTCATCGTATTTCCTATCATCTTAATAAATTACTTCAATGCCTTCTCGATCTTATAAATCAACAACTTATAATGTTGTTTCGTATCCATTGAACCCGTATTTACTTTACTCTTCAATAAAGACAAGGTCTTTTTCAGCACATCGAAATAAATATGACCCGTTGGAATATAAGGAGCAGTTACGCCTACATAAGAATCGAATCCCATTCTTTCTGCCTGTCGTAATAAATCCTCAGACTCGAATGGAACCAATCGCTCCAAGTTGGAATAAATTCCGGCAAATTCCTCTGATATTAAGCCATAAGCAGCCCGGCTCTGCTCCTTCATTACCTCAGGTATTCGAATCATATTTCCAGCCAAAGCGAAAGGGGTTCCTTTCTGCTCTGAAGCAACACCAGCCTGATCCATAATAGTTGTCAATAAATTGATTTGCATTAATTTCTCGATAGAAGTTAATGTTTTTCCTTGCTGGGTAGGGGCCCACACATAATCGTAAATATCTTTCATATAATCCTCGGCAGTATAAACATCCTCTCCTAACGACTTGCTGGCACAGATCATTACATTACCAATTTGTTTGATCATTGCGAAAAAAATTTCATCCTGCAAATAAGATGCAATATTTCCTCGCAAAGGATAGCCTTCCTGCATTTCTTTTGCATCCAACCAATCCATATCTTTCATCTGATCCAACAAGAATTTCACGGCTCGCCGTTGATCTTTTCTCGGAACAACCGTGTAGCTCGGAAGAACATCCCCATCATACCGTTCATTCATATAAATACCACCGATGTTCATCAGTACATTATTTAAATAACGGAAATACTGATATATAACCTCATTATACATATTTAGGCGGAAGCGATAGTCAGGATCATCTTTTCCCACCCAACCGTTCAAGTTTGCTAAAATAATTTTCAAATTTTTGATACCATAAGCCCCGGCTTTCATGGCATCGTCTCCCAAATCTTCCTCTACGGAACTCGGATCAAGACGTGTTCTGAACTGTTGTTTACCGTAACGATAAGCCAAATTACCAGACTTCTCCGAAATCCATTTAGATAATGTGGGCACCTCATCTTCCGGAGTTTTAGCATCCAACAAAGGACGATATAACCAACTAATTGAAAACATATCATACAACCCAAGTTCCGGGGGTGTCAACCGGACCCCTTTCTCTTTATCCCCGGGTTGTGCCACATAATTATTCCGAGCATAATCCATAATGGAATAAGTCGTACCGTACTTTTGCGTAAAAGATGGAGAACGCAACGAATCGACAGGAATAGCTGCTGAAGCAGACATATTATGCATCAATGCTAAACAATGTCCCACTTCGTGAGAAACTACATAACGGATACAATCCCCGATAATCTCATCATCTAATACCACTTTCCTCACATCCGAATCGACAGCTGCCGTGTGCAGGAATCTCCAATCCTGCACCAATTTAATCACGTTATGATACACGTACACCGAAGCATTGATAATCTCTCCCGTACGAGGGTCTGTCCACGAGGGTCCCATGGCATTAGCAACAGAAGAAGGGGAATAACGAATACAGGAATATTTCAAATTATCCGGATCAAATTCAGGATCATCCGTCGGAAAATCTTTAGCTATAATTGCATTTTTAAAACCTATATTCTCGAAAGCCTTCTGCCAAACTTCTACCGCATACTTCATGTACGGTTTCCACATCTCGGGAAATGCATTATCTATATAGAACACGATCGGTTTCTTCGGTTCAACTAACTCTCCTCGACGATAAGTCGCCTCATCCTTAGGTTCCAATCTCCAACGATTTGCATAGTATAATGGTTTCATACCATTTCCCTCGTTACTGAATTCTGAATACCCTTGCCAAAAAATATTAATACGAGGATCAGCCAGACGCGGACGCATCGGTTCTTCCGGCAACAATAAGAAAGTACGTGTCATCACGGCAGTAAAAGGTTCTTTGTACCAGTAATATGAACGTTTATCCCGCAGACTAACCGAATATGTCAAAGAAGATTGCACGCTCACGTTATCATCAAATGCTTTTATTTTAGCAATTTGTGAGTTATTCTTTTTAAACTCTTTTTCTATCCAAGCTCCACTCCAAGTAACCGGAGCGTAGGCAGAAAAAGGATTCAACTGCTCATTATCACTCAATAAAAAATTAGTCATATCAATCACAACAGCCGTACTATCGGGACTATAAGCTTTAATCGCCAGATTCTCGATAATAGCAGGCATCATACTTGTCTTTATACGCTCCTGCAAGTTTCTATCTTTGGACATGTAAGCACAAGTCACCTGCCGCAAATTTATCGTTGAATCCGTACGAGTGAACATGACATGCATCGGTTCATGTGGTTTTTCTCCCACATTGGCAAAACCATTATTCGTAATTTCAGTCACCGTGGAACCAATAAGCATGTCTTTCCCCAACAAACTCAAAGGTAATTCAAAATAGATTTTATTATCCATTTTATGCAAGGTTATCAACCCCTTGACTGTTTCACATTTTTTCCCCTTAAAAAATTTTTCATAAGGAGTCTCTTTTTTCACTTCGACCTTTTCCTCCTTTTTTCCTTTCTTTTTCCAAATTATAGCCGCAGAAGAGGCTGCAACTTCTTGCACGAACAAAAAGCTTATGAAAATAATGACTAATTTTAGTCTCATAATAAAAAATTTAGTATTTTACCGTTTATACAATACAAGTTTATTTTTTCATGAAATAATCCAAATCTGTCTGATAATCGGCAGATGAATCCTCTAAAAGGAACCGGGCAAAATGATGCCATAATTTCCGCTCATAAAAATATTCTGCCATTCCCCCGTATCCATGTCTATTACCGGGCAATACCAGCATATCAAAATATTTTCCTGCTTTAATGAGGGCATCTGCCATTTTCATCGTATGCGCCGGATGAACCGTATTATCCATATCACCTGTCACGAGCAACAAACCACTTTTATAGTTTTTAGCCAAGTCCATATTTGTTTTGCTGGACGTGAAATATGTAATTTCCTCATGTTCATTGCCGAGAGAATCTTTCACCATTTTTTTACTTTCCCTCACGCCATAATGAATCTCGACCCACCCCTTATTATACATGTTATTATCGTGATTACCTGCGGATGCAACAGCTGCCGAATAAAAATCAGGATACGTGCAAATAGCGGCAGCAGCCATAAAACCACCTCCGGAGTGACCATAAATACCGACTTTCTTCCTGTCAATAAAAGAATAACGATCAGCCAACTGTTCTATCACGTACTTATCGTCTGCCAAAGGATAATCCCGCTGATTACCATACCCGAAAGTATGGTAATATTTACCTCGCATGGGAGAACATCCCCTGTGTCCCACGGTGATAACAATAAAACCAAGTTGTGCCAATCGGGTATTCAACTCGTCATTTATGGTAAAACGTGTCGGGACATACTCGAAAAATGGTCCGGGATACACACAGGAAATAATCGGATATAATTTTGTTGAATCAAAATCCGCAGGCTTCCACATCACTCCGTACAAATCAGTAACCCCGTCGGCAGCTTTCACCGAAAAGCGTTCCGGAGCCCGCCACCCCATCTCGTACAAACGATCTAAATCCGGGTCCTCCAACGTCATGATGATTTTTCCTTTCCGATTCCGAACGACATTTTTCGGTTCCATATCCACTCGTGAATAGCCATCCACGTAATAATCACAAGAAGGAGATAATGTTATATTATGAGTTGCATTCTCTGGAGTTAAACACGTCAACTCATTCTCCTTGTCCAAATCTGCCCGGTACAAAATATAGTAATAAGGATCCACTCCTTCTTTTCGTCCATACCCGTAGAAATATATCTGACGACGAACCGTATCCACTTTTAGCAAAGGACTGGCAACCCAAGCTCCCGAGGTAACCTGATTTTTCAAATTTCCATCCTTATCGTACAAATAATAGTGTCCCCAACCACTACGTTCCGAACGGAACAATATCTCATTTCCGTCATTCAAGAAAGTAATACTCCTCATCTGATAGTCCAAATAAGGTTTATTTTTCTCATGGATAAGCGACTTCACCTCCCCTGTCTCCACGTTCACCATACAAATATCCGCTTCATCCCACGTACGTTTATATCTTTGGAGATAAAGACGTTTCCCGTCATTGCTACTATAAACGACATCTACATATTGATCCGGCCAACGGTTAATATCAATCTCCCGCACCTGCCGAGAATCGGCATCCCCAATAATCAGACGATGTTGAATAACATGTTTATCACCTGCCATCTCGTATTTATAGGTTTCCAACTTGGGACGAGGTTGCGCAAGCACATCCACAACCCACATATCATTCACTTTACGAGCATCCTCCCGCAAAGCATAAAATTTATTTCCTTTTTTAAACCACTTGGCTTCACAGAGGAAACGCCCATCTAACTCCCCTTCATCCTCCCGGTTGAAAGAATAGTTCTTCTCCCCATCTGACGTAAGTTGTACTTCTGTCGTATCCTTACCTTTCGCCGGATTACCCACCAAATACAAATTATGGCGTTTAGCAAACAACATATAAGTACTATCCGAAGAATAATACATCCAATAAGGATCTGCCGTGAATTGTTTTTCTGCCTTCCAAAGTTTCAACTCTTTTGTCCGAATATTATAAGTATAATCCTGACGATCAAGATAGAATCTAAATGTTTCCTTATCCAGAAATTTTACATCGATATCCAAATTTTTATGATTATAAGGTTTTCTTGTCATCTCACTAATCTTAGACACTAATTCGGCATTATCGAACAACAATTTCTTCTCTTTCCGTTTCGGATCCACCCAATAGTATTTTTTCCCTTCTTCTGTTTGAAACGAGTAGTAAAAACAATCACTTCCCTTTATAAAGTTCGGCCTTATAATCAAAGTATTCTTTGCTATGGGGGTTTGTGTGATTTTCCGCATACGCTCCGCCAATTCGTAATTTGCCTTTTGTTGTGCAAATCCCATTATATGGAAAGCGATGAATCCCAGTAAAATGATCATTCTATTCATTTCTTTATACTCTAATTTTCAATTGAACTTTTGTAATCCGCAGAAGAATCTCCCAACAAATATTTTGCAAAATGAGCCCATAATTTCCGTTCAAAAAATAACTCTGCAGCCCCGGAGAATCCATGATCCTGTCCTGGCAAAACCAACATATCAAAATTTTTCCCGGCTTTTATCAAAGCATCTATCATACGGTAAGTATGTGCCGGATGCACATTGTCATCCATATCACCCGTGACAAGCAATAATCCTTTTTTATAGTTCTTTGCCAAGTCGATATTTGTATTCACCCGGAACTTGTACGTGTACTCCGTACGATCTCCATTCACGCTATCCTTAACCACTTTCTTTTCCTCCGTCGCACCATTATGCGTTTCAGTAAACCATTTATTATAAATATAATTATCATGGTTACCGGCAGCGGAAACGGCTGCTTTATAAAAGTCTGGATACGTGCAGATGGCAGCAGTAGCCATAAAACCACCTCCCGAATGTCCGAAAATTCCCACGCGCGTGGCATCAATATAGGGATAGCGATCAGCCAATTGCTCTATGGCATACTTATCGTCCGCTAAGGGATAGTCTCGTAAATTTCCAAAACCATAAGTATGATAATATTTCCCCCGCATAGGCGATCCCCCCCGGTGTCCTACAGCAATAACAATGAATCCAAGTTGTGCCAATTGCGTATTACGGCCATGAATGAAATCAAACTGGGTCGGCACATACTCGTAAAAAGGACCTGGGTAAACAGAAGATATTATAGGATAATGTTTCGTGGAATCAAAATCAAATGGCTTCCACATCACGCCATACAAATCCGTAACACCATCTGCCGCTTTTACTTTAAAACGTTCCGGAGCTTTCCACCCCATCTCTTTTATCCGAGATATATCGGCCTTCTCCAAATCCATGATTTTCTTTCCGTGTCTGTTTCGCAAAACGACGTGCGGTTCCAAATCGACCCGTTGATAAGTATCAATAAAATAATTAAACGTTTTAGACCAATCTACAGCATGAGTCACATTGTCAAATGTCAGTTGCTCCACGGAATTTGGTTTATCCAGACTAGCTCTACACAATGTATAGTAATAAGGATCTATATTCTCATCCTTACCCAAGGCGTAGAAATAAAGCGCACGTCCCACCGTGTCTATCTCGCATATCGGACCGGCGACCCAATCTCCGGAAGTGATCTCATTCTTCAGATTTCCCTCTCCGTCATATAGATAATAATGCCCCCAACCACTACGCTCAGAACGATACACGATATCCTTACCATCATTCAGGAAAGAGATGCTCACCATCTTAAAATCCATAAACGGTTTGTCAACCTCGTGAACCAACACTTTCACCTCCCCGGTAAGCACGTTTATAACACATAATTCTTTTTCATTGTACGCCCTGTTCGTCCGTTCAAAATAAATTCTTTCCGAATCTTTACTTGCATACAACACTTCAAAATACTGATCCTGCCATCTATCGATATTGAACTTAGTGATCTTCTTCGTTTCCACGTCTATCACCAACAATTCACTTTGCGATATTTCTTTATCTCCCGGCATATCATACTTGTAAGTTTTCAACGTCGGACGAGGTTGCGACAGGCTATTTACCAGATACAAATCCTTCACCTTCCGGGCATCCTCTCTCACGGCATAAATCTTTTTTGAATCTTTAAACCATTCTGCAACAGTCTCTACCTCTCCATCGGAGTCCTCCATCTCTTTGGCAAAAGTAAAATTCTTTTCTGCATCAAAAGTCAATTGCACTTCCGTGGAATCCTGTCCCTTGTCCTTATTACCCATCACGTACAAATTGTGATTTTTACAATACAGAATATATAAACTATCCGGGGAATACTTCATCCACGATTCCCGACCGGACCACGGTTGCAAAGAATCAATCTTTTCCACTTTCCCGGTTTTAACCGTATACCGATACTTTGCCCCATCAAACTCAAAAGTAAATGAACGTTCCTTTTTATCGAATTCGATAGATTGCAAGGATAAATCCTTTGAATTATATGCCTTACGAGTTTCTTTACTTATTTGGGATACCAATTCATCGTTATCAAACAACAACCGTTTTAATTTCTTTGCCGGATCCACGTAATAATATCTTTTTCCATTACTATCCGAGAAAGAATACCAAAAGCGATCGGAATCATTGATAAATTCAGGGTAAATCGCCATACTATTACCCGAAACACCCACAATTTCATGCTTCTTATATCGTTCCGCCAGCTTATAATTTGCCTTTTGTTGTCCGTTCGTCAACAAAGCGCAGACAACCAGCGTTATACACATTATTATCTTGTTCATCTTAATCCTCTATTTGCAATTCATCATCTTCTACTATCCTCTCATCTCCTAACAAATACTTCGCAAAATGATACCACAATTTACGCTCAAAGAAAGCCTCTGCCTTTCCCCCGAAACCATGCCCATTACCCGGTAACACGATCATCTCGAAATTCTTCTTTGCCTTAATCAAGGCGTCCACCATACGTAATGTATTAGCAGGATGCACATTTTTATCCATATCTCCCGTCACTAACAACAAGTGTCCTTTCAGACGCTTTGCCAACTCCATGTTCGTAGGAACCTTACACGAATACGTATACACTGTACTATCCTGTCCGTCCTTCCCTTTCACCTTCTTGGCAGTTTCCTTCACCCCATGATATATTTCGGACCATCCTCGGTTAAAAATATTATTATCATGATTTCCCGCGGACGACACGGCTGCAGTGTAAAAATCCGGATAAGTACAAAGTGCTGCAGTTGACATGAATCCTCCTCCGGAGTGACCGAAAATACCTACCTTAGAGAGATCAATATAAGCGTATCGATCTGCCAATTGCTCGATGGCATACTTATCATCTGCCAAAGGATAATCCCGCAATTTTCCATACCCGTAACGATGATAGAATTTACCCCGCATCGGGCTTCCCCCCCGATGTCCCATAGCCACCACGATAAAACCGAGTTGAGCCAGTCTCATGTTATAACTATCATCCACACGGAAAGAGGTATTCACGTACTCGAAAAACGGGCCGGGATACACGGAAGAAATAATCGGATATTTCTTGTTCGGGTCAAAATCAGCAGGTTTCCACATAATCCCATATATATCAGTCAAACCGTCTGCCGCCTTCACGGTAAAACGTTCGGGGGCTCTCCATCCTAATTCTTTCAAACGTCGGGTATCGGGTTTTGCCAATTCCATGATCATCTTCCCCTGGTTATTCCTCAAAACAATTTTCGGCTCCATATCCACTCGTGAATAAGTATCCACGAAATAACGTTTAGAAGATAAGAACGAAACTCCGTGTTGAGCATTCTCTGGAGTCAACAACGTAACTCCCTCTTTATCAATACTTGCCTTATAAAGCATATAATAATAAGGATCAACCCCTTTCTCCCTTCCGAAACCGTACAAATAAATCGTACGCCCCACGGTGTCAATAGCCGCCACCTGTCCGGCCACCCAAGGTCCTGAAGTGATAACATTTTTCAGACGTCCTTCTCCGTCATAATGATAATAATGTCCCCAACCCGTGCGCTCCGAACGAAACAGAATATCTTTCCCGTCATTTAATATTACCGTATTCTGCATATGATAATCCCGGTAAGGTTTGTCAACCTCGTGAATCAACTCCTTTACTTCCAACGTTTCCGTATTTACCACGCAAATATCAACTTCATCCCATGTACGTTTAAAACGCTGGAAAAAAAGCTTGTCACCTTTTTCTCCGGGTTGGATAACCTGAATGTATTGATCCGTCCATTTATCAGCCGGAACCCGGTTGGCTGTTTTTTTCTCGATATCAATAATCCACAATTCGTACTGGCATAAATCCTTCTCTCCCGGCATCTCATATCGATACTTTTCCAACGTCGGACGTTTAGTCAATGAATTAATAACAAACATATCCTTCAATTTTCGACTATCTTCACGTACCACATAAATATGCTTGGAATCCTTAAACCAGCGGGCATTCGTTTCCGCTTCGTCTTTTCTATCATCCTCCGAATCACGGGCAAAAGAGTAATATTTTTCTCCGTCAGTTGTTAACTGAATTTCTGTGGTATCTATACCTTTAGCTTTATTACCTCGTATATACAGGTTATGATCTTTCGCGTACAATATATATTTCCGATCCGGAGAAAAGGTCATCCAAGAATAAATCACTTCGTCATCTTCCTCTGAATGATCTTTCTCCACGGCCCGTACTTTCTTTGTCCTAAAATCAAATTCATAACGACCATCCATAGAAAAGGTCATTTTAGTCAGATCTTTGGATAACTCTATATCGGAGATTCTCAAATCTTTCTCGTTATAGCCTTTCCGGGTAATCAGACTTACCCCTTGTGCAATATCCGTATTATTAAAAAATAAACGTTTTTCTCCTTTTACCGGATCAACAAAATAGAAATTCTTTCCCTCTTCCGTGGTAAACTCAAACCAGAACTTATCCGTATTGTTAATCTGTTTGGGAAACACGTTCATACTATACTTCCCGATCAAACTACCAAATGAAACATTCCGTAACTTCTCTGCCAATTTATAATTCGCTTTCTGCTGGGCTTTCCCCCCAAAAGTAAATAATAACAATGACAATAAAACTAACACCTTCTTCATACAAATAACTGATTTACATACAAATGACAATAACCACCTATTTTTAAAATAACAAAAGAGAACTCAAAGGGAGCAATGCTCCCTTTGAAATTCTATCGGTTAAAACAACATACTTAATACATACTAGCTGAGCCTGGTCTATTTCCTTGACCAAACTTACATTCGATATCTACAATTTCCCCGAAACCATCCTTGTGGTACAACTCCACTAATTCCATTTCCTCTAGTTCGCTATCATACTTTACTTCAAAAATATAAACCTCACCGGACTTCAAAGCCACAGCCAAATGAGCATTTAAAGTACCATAAGATGAATCATAATCCTTTACAGCAAGACCTACAATTTCCGAATTGAACTGTGGCAAAGAAGCCAGATTGATTATTCTATTTTCCCAATAATCATAGAAATGTAATTGGTCACTAGAAGCAACAAGCAACCATTCATGCCAAGGGAAGAAAGCCATACATTTATAATCAACCATGATAGAAGCAGGTATTTGACCGGATTCACTGGATTCCTCCGTCAAATAGAATTTATCATTTTCCTCCCGATAATCTAATTCATAATAGTGCCACAAATACTCTCCATTTTGGTCAAGAACTGAAAAATAGGCTGGTGAAGTATAATAATTTGCCTCGTTAGCCCAAGCATGAAAAATAAACTTACCTTTTACCTCTTTAAAAAGATCATTCTCATAATCATCTCGAAACTCCGCACACGCTCCCACGCTATTCAAGGGGTTTATCACATAATCGGTAGAATTATAACCACACTCTCCATCATTCACGATCCCGAAATAAGTATCGTTTTCATCAATACCAACGATCAGATAATTACCTTCACCTTTGTAATATGGTAATAAAGTCTTCACCTTTTTCCCGTTTAACGACGGATCTTTCAAGTAGAACCCGGAGTGCAAATCAATCGCAACGGAAAGATTAGCCATATATATGTAATTATCAGAATTCAAAAGCCACTTCCCGTCAAATGTCAGCACGGCATCCACCGGATCAAAATGATCCGGAATCCCGTCAAAAAACTCATTTTTTGCATATCCCACCGGTGTCAATTTATTTCCATCCAACTCCACCGGTCCACTCTCCTGCAACACCATAACCTCATCTTCAACCAACATCCCATCTACTGTCGGGAGAATGAAATTTTCAACCAAACGACGAGGACCTCTACCCAAATTTGGTACTATATTCATGTTTTCTCCCACATAAACAACAGTATCCCGTGACACGTCTTTACCATCAACAGTCACACTTATCTTCTGCTTTTTGGAAAGGATCATGGACAACTGGGATTCATTACCGGCAGACCGCGACAATACCATCCAACCATATTTCCAGGAAGCAATCACATCTACACTAATCTCTTTTGTAAACGTGACATTCGTTTTATTATCAGTAGCACAAAACAACAAAGTAAATTCCCCAATCTCTTCTGCCTTATAGGTATAGTTCAATTGTTCCGACAACAAAGTCTTTTCCTCTTCTTTACCCAAATACCAAGCATACGATGCATCCGGGTTTAATGAATCTATCGAAAATCGGACCTTCGGTTCAAACAGAATTTCTTCACCGGGATATAACGTATAATCACTATCAACATTACTTACTCCATTACGATCCCAATTTTCAAAGTCATTCAAATCCTTATAATCATAGTTGCTCTTATCATCCAAGCAAGCCATGACTGACAACAGAATAAAAATATATATCAAATTTTTTTTCATACTCTATCCGTTTTTACCCAACTACAGGAATAACTATTTTATTACCATTCTCGTCTTTTAATGGAACTTTACCATTGGCTATATTCTCGGGATCATTATTATATTCCTCTACTCGATGCTTCAAACGCAAGGAATATTTCTTCAACACCAACTTATTCTTCCCATCAAACTCCACTCCATCTTTTGCCAATTCCTCCAGAAACATCGTGTATTTCGTTTCCGAATATTCACCTAGATAAATCTGCTCCGCAATATTAAAATAATTCTCATCTCCTCCATAACCACCATCCCACACGGTCCACCAATCAGGACGAATTAACTTCGAGGAAACCAAGAATATGGCACGACTGAATTCCACCTCTCCCTCTTTCACAAATTCAGTCTCGTCCACCTTCAACATCAACCGACACATTTTTTCTTTCAATACTTCGCCATCCAACAATACGATTTCAATCGTATCCTGCAATTGTCCTGCCGGGAAAACACACTTCTCAGGCAATACGTACAAATCGGAAGGTAAAGTCGTAAAGTTCTTGTCAGCAGATACGGTGTACTCCCGATCCTCTCTCTCCCAAACACCATCGCATTTCATCGGAATCTTCACGTGAATCTCTCCACTAGGATAAGCTTTAAATGAATAAGTTGTACTATCTTTCGTTGCATCTGCAGCAAAATACACGTAAAGGGTATTATCGGAATATTCCATGATCCCTTTTTCACTACAAGCAGACAACACACACGCCCAAAAGAACGCAAACAAAATATATTTTCTCATAATCATCACAAATTAGTTTCTACATCTGGAAGTGGTACCACAAACACATTTTCTGAAGCAAGAACAGAACCTCCATTTGCATTCGGAATATTCTTATTCAAACGTTTATAAATAAAATACGTCTGTCCTTCCCCTATCCATTCCCGACGCATATCATTAATCAATAAATCCATAAATTCATCGGGTTGCGCATTTTCAATTTTTTGTAGGGTCATATCCGTCTTTTTCAACCCGCGTCGTCCTTTTATATATGACAAATAAGATTTCGCCTTCGTCAATCCTTCCGCTCCCCGCTTGCATAAAATCTCGGCAGCAATATAGTACACCTCGCTCATCCGGATAAAAGGTACGATATGATCAGAAACTTCCATTACTCCGGCAGTTGCTCCCGAAGTCGACGCATCATACTTGGTCAATCGATAAGAATAATGTTCATTATTCATATCTTCTATCCAATATTTAAAACGATAGTCATTGCTTGTCATTATGGTCCCGTTATCCCCTTTGGACATTTCCAAATCTTCACCAAAATAATTCTTGTCCGCCTCCAAAACAGCCAAATACTTAACATCGTCCTCGTTTTCCATGCTCATAATATCCTTATTATAATCCAACAGGTCTATAACATGCAATCCGAATATCACGTCGGAATAACACTTCCGATCTCCATAATAAAATCTATCTGCCAAAGAGAAAGCTCCTTTTTTGGATGCAAAATTCATCACCTCTTTTGCTTGTTCCAAAGCCTCATCCTCTTTCTGAGCATACAAGTACACACGAGCCAACAAAGCGGTAGCCGCCCAATAATTCAGATGAAAACCCCGACGTATTAAAAATATTTTTTCACCGTTTCCCGCCAGTTCGAAGTTATCCGAACGACTAAAAGATCCTGCAGAATCATATTTCCACAATAATTGTTTCGCATCAATCAGATCCTTGGCAATCAACTCCAGACACTCATTCACCGTTTTGGGGTTAGAAATATAGGATGGGTAAGTATTCACATAAGGAATAAACTTACGATCACCCGGATTCGTCGAGGGTGCCGGGGCAAATAAACGTAACATATCAAATTGTATAAACGCCCGTAATGCCAAAGCCTCTCCCCAGATCATGGCTTTCTCATTTTCCTTCCAAGCAAATATCTCGGGATCAGCATGTTCTATCTGTTGTATTATATTATTACAATTAGCCACTACATTATAAGCCTCCGTCCAGATAGAAGATAACACCGGTTTGAATTCATAATAGTCCCATGCATATTTAGCAGCACCATACTGCATTTCGTTTACACCCGGAGCTTCTTTATAATCATACACCTGTCCCAATGCATCCACGATTCCCCACGTCAAATGTTTTCCGTATAAATTCCTTGACTCCATGGTAAAGTAAACACCATTTAAAGCATGCCGGAAACCTGTGCCCGTGGAAAATAACTTCTCTTCACTAATCTCATCTTCCGGTTCCACATTCAACCATTCATTACATGACAACATAAAGAACGGTAAAACAAAAACTAAATACAATAATTTATTTCTCATATTCCTGACTTACTAAAAAGTTGCACGTAAAGAAAAATTCACCGTTCTGGCAAAAGGATAACTCGTCCCTCGCTCCTGCTTGATGGAAGACAAACGGAATAATTCATTCGTACTTACTTCCAAGCGCAGAGTTTTCAAATATATTTTCCGAAGCCATAGCGGGTCAAAATCATAACTCAACGTCAAAGCATCTAAAGATAAAACATTTTCATCC
The DNA here is from genome assembly GCA_019423345.1 of Butyricimonas sp. Classification (GTDB taxonomy): domain Bacteria; phylum Bacteroidota; class Bacteroidia; order Bacteroidales; family Marinifilaceae; genus Butyricimonas. The sequence goes on from JAHZBN010000008.1 coordinate 96,986, forward strand.
TGCACAAAACGGGAAGTAGGCAACGTAACACTATTCATATCCTTTATATCTTTCAATGGAGCAATATCACCCGGTTTTTCCCAACGCTGTGTCAGCACACGTTTATCAACATTACTTCCTTGAATGTCCGCATTCTCAACATTCATGATCAACGTTTCATTGTACGTCTGTTTTCCCCATTCATAACCGAAGGAAGCAAATAACGAGAAATTCTTGTAGGTGGCATTCAAACCGAAAGACCCGCTAGCCTCAGGCTCCGAATCTCCAAGCACGACCTCTTCCGTTGCTTTCCATTTGTGACTGGCCTGTCCATTACGGTAGAGATACAACTCTTTACCGTTTGAGGGATCAATACCCAATGAACGTACACCATAAATTGCTGTTAAAGAAGCGCCTTCCTCGTACTTCATGATCGGTTTGATAAAATCCGAATAGGTCTTACCGGCCTCAGTCCATGATAAATTTGGTGTTTGACTCTCTTCCGCAAGTCCATAATAATCTTCCACTTGAGAATTGTAAGCTTTCAACGCATCTGAAATTTTCAGAATTTCATTCCTATTATGGTTCAGATTACCCCATAAGGCAACATTCCAATCCTTGTTTTTCATTACATCAAAACGAAACTGAATATCGAATCCCTTGTTCAACGTTTCACCCAAATTACTCTTGTAAGAAGAGAAACCGGCAGATCCCGGCAAAGTTACATCCGTGATTAGATCAACCGTTTTATTGTAATAATAATCAAATACCAAAGAAATCCGACTATCCCAAAATTCCATATCCGTACCGACATTCAATTTATTCGTTGTCTCCCATTTCAAATCTCTATTTCCCAAAGCCTTCAAACCGACTCCAAAACCGGCAATATACCAACGATCAAACGTCCTATAAACCGTTCTGGCACTGTAAGACGGAAAATTCACTTTACCAGTTTGCCCGTAAGAAGCACGAAATTTCATGCGATTGATCACCTTATTCCCATTCAAGAAAGCATAGTTATGCAAATTGATACCCGCTCCAAACGACCAAAATGGAGCCCACTTTTGATCCAATCCAAACTCAGATGAACCATCAAAACGCACAGACACGTCTGCCAGATAAATATCATTCCAAGTGTAATTCGCTAAAAGCAAAAAACCGGCCAACCGACTAGCACTCTGAGATTTTGAGGGTTTATCCTTGATCTCTGCTGCATAATTAGGAGAATGATACTCTCCGGAAGGAAATCCTCGGTAATGACTGGAGGTACTTTCAGATTCGCGAGACGTGGCATTGACTACCACTGAAGCATTCAAAGCATGCGCACCAAATGATTTTGATACATACGCACCAATTTGAGCGTCCCAATTCGTGGATTCCCCTTTCGTTAAATAAAGATCACCCTCCAATTCCGGTTCTTTCTGAGCTTTTGCAGTCGTGTTGGAAGAAAGAGGATCGATAAAACGTTCTTTTTTAGTAAATTCTTTTGTTATAGCAATCTGGCCTTTTAAATGCAAATAATCCGTCAAGAACCATTGAGCCATCAATCGATCGATAAACACATCCCCTTTCTCGTATTCAAAATTATTTAAACGAGCCTCGTACAAAGGATTATTCACTCGGGTATCCCTATGAGGTAGTGTTGAAAATTCCAAAGCTCCGGAAATCAATGTTCCATTCTTGTCATAAGGACGATCATATGGTTGCAAATGAGTGTAATCGGAAAAATCACCATAAGGAGACTCTTGTGCCTTGGTATAATTATACTCGATATAATTCACCACCTGCAAATTCTTAAGCCGATAATCCACGTGAAACCCCACGTTCATGATATCCCGGTAAGAATCCTTCATCACACCATTATTCTTATTATAAGAGAGATCAAGTCCATAACGTAAATCTGCATTTCCTCCCTCTATCGAAAAACTATGCTTATGATTAACGGAATTTCGCAAAGGAATTGACAGCCAATCCGTGTTCACACCTTCCTCTACACGCAACAATCGCTGGTTATAAGCATCCAAAGCTTGTTTCCAAGTCATATAATATTGCGGGGTATAAATCCCGGCTTTTTGCTCTATTTCTAATTTTTCCCTTGCATTGGCCAAGTTATAATCAGAAAGATCAGGCATAGAAACCGAACCTGTCAGGCTGTACGAAATAGTCACTTCACCCGGTTTCGGGGCAACAGTAGTGATCACCACAACACTATTCGCCGCACGAGAACCATACATTGCCGTGGCTGAAGCATCCTTCAAGATCTGGATATTTTCAACCCGCATTGGATCCATATCATACACTTTCTGTACACTCACCTCGAAACCGTCCATGATAAAAATAGGAAGGTTCGGGTTATTCTTCAAAGAAGATTTAGACAACGCATCTTTATCCAGCTCTTTCACCCCGATACCGGAACGTCCGCGTATATACATTTCAGGAATAGCATTCGGGTCCGATCCCCACTTATTGTTCTGTTGTATGCGGAAAGATGGATCAAATGTTGATAATGCTTGCACCACGTTCGTGGCAGATGCCTTCAATAAATCCTCCCGTTTCACGGAGATAGAACTACCGGTAAAACTCTCCTTCTTGATATTCCCATATCCAGTTACAACCACCTCGTCCATCTCTTTCACATCATCCTTCATCGTGATTACCAGCTCTTTTTCATCATTTTTTCGGTCATTACTCAATTGGTGATAAACCGTTTCCATTCCGATAAACGAAAATACCAAAATCGTACTATCCAATTTCGGGATCTCGATTTTAAACTTCCCGTCTATATCTGTTATCACTCCCAATTTAGTTCCTTTGATTAATATGGTAACTCCCGGCAACGGCATTTTCTTCGTGTCAATTACCTTACCTTTGATCTGCCTGGGTTGTTCTTGCTTTTTCTCGTCTTTTGCTTGAGTAATGATAATTACATCATTCTGAATCACGTAAGACAAATGTGTATCTTTAAACAAGACTTTCAATACTTCGTCCAAAGTCGCATCTTTCACGTTTACATCACGTTTTCCATACTTCAAAACTTCCTCCATCTGATACAAAAAACGATACCCCGTTTTTTGGCTCATGTCCGTGATGGCCTCATCAATCGTAACATCTTTCAAATTCAACGTCAATCTTACCACTTGAGAGGCCGCTTCGGCCTGCAAGAAAAAGATCGACATAAACAGAAAAAGAAGGCTGCGTTTTAAAATAAATCGCATCTTTTTTAATCTTTGACCTCCATCAAAGACTTCGATTCCGTTTTTTTTCATACTTTTACATGCTTAATGATTAATAATTCTGTTTTTAATCGTTATTTAAACTCACTCTCGAGCAGAAAATAGTGCCAATGTTTTCTGCTCTTTTATATTTAAACTCATCATTTTTCTATTTTACGCACGAACACAGTCCTATCCCTTACCTCAAAATGTACCCGAGTTGCCAACTCCAGCATTCTCAATATTTCTGTGAAATCCTCGTACCGGGCCAATTCTCCGGAGAAATGATACTCTTTTACCTCCGGATTCTCCCAAAATATATCTATATTGTACCAACGCGCCAAACGAGTCATAATATTCTCCAACGAATGATTCAACAACATGAATTTCCCTTCTTTCCATGCAGAATAACGACTGGCATCAACCTTACGAACCGTGAATTTCCCTTCATCATAAACGGCTTGCTCATCCGGACGAAGTTTCACTCCCTGTTTGCCATTAAATACCCGTACCGCCCCATCATTCAAAGTCGTCTCCACAAAAGTATCATCCGGATAAGCCTGCAAATTAAACTGCGTACCCAAAACTTCCACTGACATCTTATCGTTAGCATTCACAACAAAAGGACGGGAAGCATCTTTAGTAACCACAAAAAAAGCTTCTCCCCGTAAAAAAACATCACGTTTCCCCTTACCGAATTTCACCGGGAAACGAATTTCCGAATCAGAATTCAAAAAGACTTCCGTGTTATCGGATAAAAATAACTTATACTCCCCTCCTCGAGGTACTCGGATAGTATTGTATTCCAGTACATCATCTTTCTCCATATCTCCATTTCCCTCGTAAGACACCCGACTCCCATCATTTTGGGCAACCATTCCCCCTCCCAAGGAAATCAACCGTACAGTACTATCCTGTAAAACAATCTCATTCCCTTGGGAAGTCACTAAAACAGCTTTGGCTCCTCTCATCTCCACGCAAGCCACCATCTCTACTTGTTCTACCTCCGATTTTTTCCAGAATCCCCAGTACAATCCAATTCCTACAAACAATATTACGGAAGCAACTACTCCAATCTGCCAAGACGAAAATAAAGATCTACACTTTCTTTGTCCAACCAACTGCACTCTCAAGGTATCCCAAGTATGTTCTACATCCAAACGCTTCGCATACATATCCCTAACAGAAAGATTTTCGGTCTCAAGAATACGTCGATATAAATCCTTATTTCTTGCATCCTCCTCCAGCCAAGCATTTAGTCTTTCCTCATCCTCGGGCAAGATAACTCCCATTAACTTTTTAGCTATCAAACGGGATATTTTATAATCTTTAGGACACTCTACCATACTAAACATTTATCAAATTCTATATATAGAACGATAAATTCATCTTAAAGGATGAGTGAATTTTCCACTTTTTTCAATTATTTTCCGCTAAAAACACCAAAAGAAGATAGAAGTAATCTTTTAAAACCGCACGAAGAGTATCCATAGCCTTATATTTCAAAGACTTGACAGTATTCACAGAAATACCTAAATTTTCAGAAATTTCTTTATTCTGTTTTCCTTCCAAGCTCAATTTTATAACTCGCCCACTCTGAACAGGTAAAGCATCAATAGCTTCCATTATGATCCTATAGGTTTCCTCTTCTATTAAAATATCGCGAAAAAAGTACTCATTATCAGCAGCTTTTAACTCCTGTTGAAGTGGAAGTTTTTTTCGACTTCTCAAATAATCAAAGCATTTATTTCTAACAGACACGTATAAAAATATATCTGTCATCTCTTGAAAAGCATAAGTTTTCCTTTTCTCCCACAAGCGAATAAATATTTCCTGAACAAGATCCTTCGCCACATCCTCATCCTCAACAATACGACGAGCAATCATGCACATGGACAAGTAATATTTTTTGAAAAGCATTTCGTAGGCACCAATATCACCTTGACGAATGGATTCAAATAATCTATCACCATTATTTTGATTATTATCATACATGATTATTCCATTTACATCAAAAATTCTCTTGAGATAACAAAAATAGAGAAAAAAATGGGAATAACAATTATTGCACAAGTTCCTACTATTTTTATCCCGGTCAATTTTGACACATAGCAATATCGAATAGAGCCCTCCAACATTCAAATTATTCATTTGAATATCAAAGCCGCTTTACATTCAATAATTTTATTGCCAACGCCCCTCAATCACTACAGCCTACTGTTTCTCGGAAAAGAAGCCTGCCGTCGATGTAAGAGTTATCGAAGACAAGCAACTTGTCTTACTTTGAGTTATATAAAATCATGTTAAAATAATTAAGCTTGTCCTTGCGGTTCTAGATCCACCGGGAACATGGGAGCTATAGGGCCGCCCTCTGGTAAATTAATCTTCCCGTAATCCATCTCGAATCTCCGAACATTATCTTGTAACGCCAGCAACAAGCGTTTCGCATGTTCCGGGGTCAAAATAATACGGCTTTTCACTTCAGCCTTGGGCATCCCCGGCATAATACGGATAAAGTCAACAATAAACTCGGAGGAAGAATGAGAAATAATTGACAAATTCGAATAAGTTCCTTGTGCAACCTCTCGATTTAATTCAATATCAAATTGTTGTTTTTTCTCTTCCATAATAGTCCTTGGTTAATAGTTTATACAAACAATAAAGGCGCCTTTCGGCGCCTCTATCTATTTTTATTTTTCCATCCTTTCGAGGTCTGCCTTAGAACCTACAATCAGACTTCTAAATTCTTTCATACCTGTTCCCACCGGTATCAAGTGACCGCAAATCACGTTTTCTTTCAAGCCTTCCAACGGATCGACTTTACCATAAATTGCAGCCTCATTCAATACCTTCGTGGTCTCCTGGAATGATGCGGCAGAAATAAAGCTGGATGTCTGCAAAGCAGCACGGGTAATACCCTGTAATACCTGAGCTGAAGTTGCGGGTACAGCATCTCTAGCCTCTACCACCTTCAAGTCTCTACGTTTCAATTGCGAATTAATATCTCTCAACATACGTACAGAGATAATCTGTCCCGGTTTCACCCGATCCGAATCACCGGCTTCCAGTACCACTTTCTTTCCGTAGATCGCATCGTTTTCTTCCATGAACTCGCTTTTGTCAACCACTTGATTTTCCAAGAATCTCGTATCTCCGGCATCTTGAATCAACACCTTACGCATCATCTGGTGTACGATGATCTCGAAATGCTTATCGTTGATCTTCACACCCTGCATCCGGTATACATCCTGTACCTCGTTCACGATATACTCCTGAACCTTGATCGGTCCCTCGATATTCAAAATATCAGTCGGGGTAATTGCACCGTCAGATAGCGGGGTTCCAGCACGCACATAATCGTTCTCCTGTACCAAAATCTGTTTTGATAAAGAAACCAAATACTTCTTCACCTCTCCGGCTTTTGATGTCACGATGATTTCACGATTACCGCGTTTGATCTTACCATAAGTTACCTCTCCGTCAATTTCCGATACAACGGCCGGATTCGACGGGTTACGAGCCTCGAACAACTCGGTTACACGCGGAAGACCTCCCGTGATATCTCCTGCCTTACCAACAGCTCTCGGAATCTTGGCAATGGTACTACCGGCAACAACCTCAGCTCCTTCCTTCACGACAATGTGGGCACCTACCGGTAAGTTGTAACTCTTCACCGTGTTTCCTTCCGCATCATTGATACACAAAGCAGGCGCTTTCATCTTGTCTCGGAACTCGATGATAATCATCTCCCTAAATCCGGTGGTTTCATCGGATTCTTCCTTATAGGTTTCACCCTCAATCAAGTTTTCCAACCCAACCGTACCGGAGAATTCGGTAATGATCAAAGCATTGAACGGGTCCCATTCGCAAAGCAATTCACCCTTGCTAATCTCCTGTCCATCCTTCACGAACAACTTAGCACCGTAAGGGATAGCATGAGAAATCAATATAATATTCGTGTTCTTATCCAATATACGCAACTCTGTCAAACGTCCAACAACCACGTCACAGGTCGTTCCGTTATCTTGCGTGTACTCGACAGAACGCAATTCTTCATACTCAACGTAACCATCATACTTAGCTTTCAACGAGTTCTCGCTGGAAATATTTCCTGCGGTACCTCCCACGTGGAAGGTTCTCAATGTCAACTGAGTACCCGGCTCACCGATAGACTGCGCTGCAATAACCCCAACAGCCTCGCCCTTCTCCACCATGCGGCTGGTAGCCAAATTACGTCCGTAACATTTAGCACAAACACCCTTCTTTGCCTCACAAGTCAATACAGAACGAACTTCAACACGCTCGATCGGGGAGTTCTCGATAATATCGGCAACCACCTCCGTGATCTCATCTCCGGAAGACACGATCAATTCACCCGTATTCGGATGATAAATATCATGCACGGAAACACGTCCTAAAATTCTCTCTGACAAAGAAGACACGATCTCCTCGTTATTCTTGATTGCCGAAATGGTAATACCTCTCAACGTACCGCAATCTTCCTCGGTAATCGTGATATCGTTAGCCACGTCAACCAAACGACGAGTCAAATATCCGGCGTCGGCAGTCTTCAAAGCGGTATCGGCCAAACCTTTACGAGCACCGTGGGTCGAAATAAAGTACTCCAACACCGAAAGTCCCTCTTTAAAGTTTGCCAAAATAGGGTTCTCGATAATCTGTCCCCCTGTAGCACCTGATTTCTGCGGTTTTGCCATCAATCCACGCATACCTCCCAACTGACGAATCTGCTCACGAGATCCACGGGCTCCGGAATCCAACATCATATAGATAGAATTGAATCCTTGGTCGTCCGCTGCCAATTGTTTCATCAACGTGGCGGTCAGGTTCGCATTCACGTGTGTCCAAATATCAATAATCTGGTTATATCTTTCATTATTGGTAATGAATCCCATGTTATAGTTCGCCATTACCTCTTCAACCTGATCGTATCCTTCTTGTAACAAATCTTGTTTGTTCTCCGGAACAATAACGTCTCCCAAGTTGAAAGACAAACCACCCTCAAATGCTTTACGATACCCCAAATCCTTAATATCATCCAAGAATTTAGCCGTCACGTCCACACCGCAACGTTTGAACACGTCACCGATAATGTCACGCAACGCTTTTTTCGTAATCAACGTATTGATATAAGGATAGTTTTTCGGGGTGAACTGGTTCAAAATCACACGACCAACCGTCGTTTTGATCATATGTCTGATCGGTTGACCGTCCTTGTCCACGTTATCAATCTTCACCTCGATTTCAGCATGCAAGTCTACAGCTCTCTCGTTGAAAGCGATAATCACTTCCTCCGGAGAATAGAACTTCAATCCTTCACCCTTCACGCCCTTTCTCGGTTTCGTGATATAGTATAAACCGAGTACCATATCCTGAGAAGGCACCGTGATAGGCGCACCATTAGCCGGATTCAAAATGTTATGAGAACACAACATTAAAATCTGAGCTTCCAGCACGGCCTCATTACCTAATGGTAAGTGTACAGCCATCTGGTCACCGTCGAAGTCGGCGTTGAATCCGGTACAAGCCAATGGGTGCAAACGGATTGCTTTACCCTCGATCAATTTCGGTTGGAATGCCTGAATACCCAATCGGTGCAGGGTCGGGGCTCGGTTTAACAATACCGGGTGACCTTTCAACACGTTTTCAAGAATATCCCAAACGATCGGATCACGACGATCCACGATCTTCTTGGCACTCTTCACCGTCTTCACGATACCACGCTCGATCAGCTTACGGATAATAAACGGCATATATAATTCAGCCGCCATATCTTTCGGAAGACCACACTCGTGCATCTTCAAGTCCGGACCTACAACGATTACCGAACGAGCAGAGTAGTCAACACGCTTACCCAACAAGTTCTGACGGAAACGCCCTTGTTTACCTTTCAAACTGTCGGAAAGAGACTTTAACGGTCTGTTATTTTCAATCTTAACCGCATTGGATTTACGAGAGTTATCGAATAATGAATCTACGGCCTCTTGTAACATACGTTTTTCATTACGCAAGATTACATCCGGAGCCTTGATCTCGATCAATCTCTTCAAACGATTATTACGGATAATCACCCGTCTATACAAATCGTTCAAATCGGAAGTAGCAAAACGACCTCCGTCCAACGGAACCAACGGACGCAACTCGGGCGGTATTACAGACAACACCTTCACGATCATCCATTCCGGTTTATTAATTTCTTTACTTTCGCGGAAAGCCTCTACTACCTGAAGACGCTTCAAAGCCTCATTCTTTCTCTGTTGAGAGGTCTCCGTGTTAGCTTTATTTCTTAAATCGTATGAAAGATCATCCAAATTCAGACGTTCCAACAGCATGGAAATAGCTTCCGCCCCCATCTTGGCAATAAACTTGTTTGGATCATCATCATCCAGATATTGATTATCTGTCGGAAGCTTATCCAGAATATCCAAATACTCCTCTTCCGTCAGGAAATCCATCGTTTTGATACCGGAATCCCCCATGATACCCGGGTTCACCACCACGTATCTTTCGTAGTAAATAACGGTATCCAGTTTCTTGGAAGGCAACCCTAACAAGTAACCGATTTTATTTGGCAACGACTTGAAATACCAGATATGAGCCACCGGAACCACCAACTGAATATGTCCCATACGCTCACGTCTAACCTTCTTCTCCGTAACCTCAACACCACAACGGTCACAAACGATACCCTTGTAACGGATACGTTTATATTTACCGCAATGGCATTCGTAATCCTTCACCGGACCGAAGATACGTTCGCAGAACAAACCGTCGCGTTCGGGTTTGTAAGTACGATAGTTAATCGTCTCCGGTTTTAATACAGCACCACTGGACCGTTCCAGAATTTCTTCCGGGGAAGCCAATCCAATAGCGATCTTAGTAAAATTTTTTACTTTATTGTCTTTTCTGAAGGCCATATTTTAGATTTTAGATTTTAGATTTTAGATTTACAATCCATGTAAATCTAAAATCATAAATCAACAATTATATTAAATTAACGCTCAATCCCAACCCACGAAGTTCATGCAACAATACGTTGAATGATTCCGGAATTCCGGGTGTCGGAAGAGGTTCACCTTTCACGATATGCTCGTAAGTTTTGGTTCTACCCATCACGTCATCAGACTTCACGGTTAAGATTTCCTGTAAGATGTGTGATGCTCCGAAAGCCTCTAGAGCCCAAACCTCCATCTCTCCGAAACGCTGACCTCCGAACTGAGCTTTACCTCCAAGAGGTTGCTGCGTAATCAACGAATAGGGTCCGATAGAACGAGCATGCATCTTGTCATCAACCATGTGTCCCAATTTCAACATATAGATCACACCCACGGTTGCCGGCTGGTCGAAACGTTCTCCCGTTCCACCGTCATACAGATAGGTGGTCCCGAATCTAGGCACACCTGCCTCGTCCGTGTATTTGTTGATATCGTCCAAAGAGGCACCATCGAAAATAGGAGTTGCAAACTTCAATCCTAAATTCTTTCCGGCCCAACCCAACACGGTTTCAAACACCTGTCCCAAGTTCATACGGGAAGGCACACCCAGCGGGTTCAAACAAATATCAACCGGAGTTCCGTCAGACAAGAACGGCATATCCTCTACCCTTACCACGCGGGATACAATACCCTTATTACCGTGACGTCCTGCCATCTTATCACCGATTTGCAATTTACGTTTCTTAGCCACGTAAACCTTAGCCATCTTAATAATTCCGGAAGGAAGTTCGTCACCAACGGTAGCGTTATACTTCTTACGTTTAATCTGACCTTCGATCTCCTTGTACTTGATGATATAGTTATGCAACAAGTCACGAATCATATCGTTTCTCTGCTTATCGGTCGTCCATTTGTTCGGGTTGATCTGCAAGAAGTCCATGTTCTGCAACATCTTGTAAGAGAACTTCACGCCCTTCGGAACAATATCCTCATTCAAGTAATTCTTCACGCCTTGTGAAGTCTTACCATTTACCAACTCGAATAATTTGTCGATCAATAAAGTAGTCAAATCCCCGACTTTACGTTGGAATTGTTCATCCAGTTCAGCCAAAAGATTCTTGCCGGCAGCTTTCGTTTTCCGATCACTTACCGTACGCTGGAACAACTTCTTATCAATAATAACACCTTTCAACGAAGGAGAAGCTTTCAATGAAGCATCCTTCACATCACCGGCTTTATCACCGAAGATTGCTCTCAGCAATTTTTCCTCCGGACTCGGATCAGACTCTCCTTTCGGGGTAATCTTACCGATCAAGATATCTCCCGGTTGAACACGAGCCCCTACGCGAATGATTCCGTTTTCATCCAAATCTTTCGTGGCCTCCTCACTTACGTTCGGAATATCAGCCGTCAACTCTTCCAATCCACGTTTCGTTTCACGAACTTCCAGAGAATACTCGTCCACGTGAACAGATGTAAAGACATCATTCCGCACGATATTCTCGGAGATCACGATAGCATCCTCGTAGTTGTATCCTTTCCACGGCATAAATGCCACTTTCAAGTTCCGTCCGAGTGCCAATTCTCCCTTTTCTGAAGAGTATCCTTCCGTCAATATCTGACCTTCTTCTACACGTTGACCTTTTCTCACGATCGGTTTTAGCGTGATCGTCGTACTCTGGTTTGTACGTTGGTATTTCGGCAGGTAATATTCTTTCGTATCGGGTTCAAAGCTTACAAAAGCCTCTTCTTCTGTACGGTCATATTTAACAACAATTTTGCGTCCGTCAACAAAAGCGATTACTCCCGGTCCCTCAGCAACAACTTGCGTTCTAGAATCCTTGATCAAATTGGCTTCCAAACCAGTTCCCACGATCGGAGATTGCGGGGAGATAATCGGAACTGCCTGACGCATCATGTTCGATCCCATCAATGCACGGTTAGCATCATCATGCTCCAAGAACGGAATCAAAGAAGCTGCAATTGAAGCAATCTGGTTCGGGGCAACATCGATCAAATCGACATCCTCTCCTGCAGCTAACGGGAAATCCGCATCCTTTCTGGCTTTTACCCATTTATTTGTAAACTTGCCATCTTCATCAATAGCAGAATTTGCCTGAGCAATTACCAATTCCTCCTCTTCCTCGGCTGAATAGTAACGCACGCCTTCCTCTGAAAGGTCCACAACACCATTATTCACCTTACGGTAAGGAGTCTCGATAAATCCTAAATCGTTGATCTTAGCGTACACGCAGAGAGAAGAAATCAAACCGATATTCGGTCCCTCAGGCGTTTCGATCGGACACAAACGACCATAGTGAGTATAATGTACGTCACGCACCTCGAATCCTGCACGATCTCTGGAAAGACCACCGGGTCCCAAGGCAGACATACGTCTCTTGTGAGTAATCTCGGCTAATGGATTCGTCTGATCCATAAACTGAGATAATGCATTCGTTCCGAAGAACGAGTTGATCACGGAAGACAAAATCTTCGAGTTGATCAAATCAACCGGGGTGAATACCTCGTTGTCTCGCACGTTCATTCTTTCACGAATCGTACGGGCCATACGGGCCAATCCCACGCCGAATTGATTATATAATTGTTCGCCTACAGTACGTACACGACGATTGCTCAAGTGGTCAATATCGTCCACGTCAGTCTTGGCGTTTAATAAACGAATCAAATATTTGATGATCTCGATAATATCCTCCTTCGTCAAGACACGGATATCCGGATCTGTTGCAAGTCCCAATTTTTTGTTTAACTTGTAACGTCCCACGTCACCCAAATCATAACGTTTATCAGAGAAGAACAACTTGTCAATCACATCGCGAGCAGTAGCTTCGTCAGGCGGCTCCGAACTACGCAACTGCCTATAGATATGCAACACCGCCTCTTTCTCCGAGTTACACGGGTCTTTTTGTAACGTGTTATATATAATGGCATAATCTGCCAAATTTTGCATCTCCTTGTGAAGAAGGATCGTCTTCGCACCTGACTCAACAATCGCATCAATATGCTCAGGCTCCAGCACAGTCTCACGATCAACGATAATCTCGTTACGCTCGATAGAAACAACTTCACCGGTATCTTCATCAACGAAATCTTCAATCCAAGATTTCAAAACACGAGCAGCCAACCGTCTGCCAACGACTTTCTTCAACCCCGTACGGGAAACATTCACTTCATCGGCCAGACCGAATATTTCAAGAATATCCTTATCCGTTTCGAAACCGATAGCCCGTAAAAGAGTGGTTACCGGTAATTTTTTCTTCCGGTCGATATACGCGTACATCACGTTATTGATGTCCGTGGCAAACTCGATCCAAGAACCCTTAAACGGAATAATTCTAGCGGAATAAAGCTTCGTACCATTCGCATGAATACTCTGCCCGAAGAAAACACCGGGAGACCTGTGTAACTGAGAAACGACCACTCGCTCTGCTCCATTGATCACGAAAGTCCCCTTCGGGGTCATGTAAGGAACATTTCCTAAATATACATCCTCGATAACGGTATCAAAATCTTCATGTTCCGGATCTGTACAGTACAACTTTAGTTTCGCCTTCAAGGGGGCGCCATAAGTCAATCCTTGCCCCAAACACTCCTCGATAGTATAGCGAGGCGGATCTATAAAATAGTCCAAAAATTCTAAAACAAAGTTGTTCCGAGTATCAGTAATAGGAAAATTCTCCTTGAAAACCGTGTAAAGGCCTTCATTCTTTCTGTTCTCAGGTGTGGTACCTAATTGAAAAAAGTCCTTGAAAGACTTTAATTGCACTTCAAGAAAATCAGGGTATTCCAGCTGATTCTTTATCGATGCAAAGCTTATTCTATTGTTTGAATTATATGAAGACATCTATTATTTTTTTTGAACCTAAACAATCATAACAACAAAATGGTTTAGAGTCCACATGAGACTCTAAACCTGGAAAAACCAACCGGTTTTATTTTATTTAAGTTCAACTTCAGCTCCTGCTTCTTCTAATTGAGTCTTCAATGAGTTAGCCTCTTCTTTAGAAACTTTTTCTTTCAATGGAGCCGGAGCCTTGTCAACGATTTCCTTAGCCTCTTTCAATCCAAGACCGGTCAATTCTTTCACTAACTTAACAACAGCTAATTTAGCAGCACCAGCTGATTTAAGAATTACATCGAATTCAGTTTGCTCTGCTTCAGCGGCAGCAGCACCACCAGCTGCAGGAGCAGCTACAGCTACAGCAGCAGCTGCAGGTTCGATTCCGTACTCTTCTTTTAAAATGTCAGCTAATTCTTTTACGTCTTTTACGGTAAGGTTTACTAGCTCTTCTGCAAGTTTTTTCAAATCTGCCATTTCTATACTATTTAAAATTGTTTGTTTACTAAACTATTAAAATTATTCTTTTTCAGAAAGTGTCTTAACAACACCAGCGATAGTATTTTGTCCGGATTGCAATGCAGAAATAACATTCTGCATCGGAGCCTGCAACATTGCGATAATGTCTGCAATCAACTCCTCCTTAGACTTGATACTGATCAACGATTCAAGCTGATCCTCGCCAACATAAGCACATTCTTCCACGAATGCAGCCTTGAATACCGGTTTGTCTTTAGTCTTACGGAATTCTTTAATCAGTTTTGCGGGAGCGTTTCCGGTGTCGCACAACATGATAGCGCTATCACCTTTCAATGCGGAGAAAATCTCCTCGTAATTGTTGGTAGCGTTTTCCAAAGCCTTTTTCAACAAAGAGTTCTTCACTTGCACCAATTTGATGTTAGCATCAAAGCAAGCCCGACGCAAAGCCTGAGTGTCCACAGCGTCAAGACCGGAAATGTCACTAACATACAAGTGCTTGTAAGAATTCACTTGCTCCGTCAAGGTTTCTATTACGACTTTTTTATCTTCTTTTTTCATACTACTGAAGTCCTTTTTAGATTACTACATTAATCAAGTAAAGTCTTTTGGTCTACTTGAATACCGGGACTCATCGTACTTGACAGATACACGCTCTTGATATAAGTACCTTTAGCAGCAGCCGGTTTCAATTTATTGATCACGTTCAAGAATTCTCTAGCGTTCTCCATAATCTTGTTCGGCTCGAATGTAACTTTACCAATAGAAGCGTGAATAATACCGAATTTGTCAACTTTAAAGTCGATCTTACCAGCCTTCACCTCGGTTACTGCTTTCCCGATTTCCGGGGTTACAGTACCACTCTTCGGGTTTGGCATCAATCCACGAGGACCCAAAATTCTACCAAGAGCACCTACTTTACCCATTACAGAAGGCATCGTGATGATGATATCGATGTCGGTCCAACCGCCTTTCAATTTCTCGATATATTCATCTAATCCAACGTAATCGGCTCCGGCAGCCTTAGCTTCTTCCACCTTGTCAGGCGTACACAAAACCAAAACTCTTACTTGTTTACCGGTTCCATGAGGTAAAGTACATACACCACGTACCATTTGATTGGCTTTACGCGGGTCTACACCCAGTCGAACGTCCATGTCAACTGACGCATCAAACTTCGTGAAAGTGATTTCCTTCACAAGCTGTGCGGCCTCGTCGATAGAATATACTTTTCCACCTTCGATCTTCGCTAAAGCTAACTTCTTATTTTTTGTCAGTTTACTCATTACGTTTGAAGTGTTACAAGTTCATTAAAAAGGTCTGTCACCGGTTACGGTTATACCCATACTTCTGGCGGTACCAGCTACCATACTCATTGCTTTCTCGATTTCAAAAGCGTTCAAATCTTTCATCTTGTCCGTAGCGATTGCTCTCACTTGATCCCAAGTGATAGAAGCCACCTTCTTACGATTGGGCTCTGCGGAACCGGATTTGATTTTAGCAACTTCCAAAAGTTGAATAGCAACAGGAGGTTGTTTTGTAATAAAATCAAACGATTTATCACCATACACCTGTATAATTACCGGGATGATCTTTCCTGCCTGCTCTTGAGTTCTAGCGTTAAATTGCTTACAGAAGTCCATGATGTTGACTCCCTTAGAACCTAACGCCGGTCCTACTGGAGGCGAAGGATTAGCAGCTCCGGCTTTAATTTGCAGCTTGATAATAGCTTCAACTTGTTTTGCCATGATTGTTTTTAATCAAATAATTGTTATTCTTTTTCTACCTGCATGAAACTTAATTCGAGGGGCGTTTTCCGTCCGAAAATCTTGACAATTACTTTCAATCGTTTCTTGTCCGAATTCACCTCCTCTATCACGCCGGTAAAACCATTAAACGGTCCGTCAGTCACTTTAACCGACTCGCCAACGAAATAAGGGATACTTATTTCTTCTGGTTGTTCCGCAAGTTCATCAACAGTACCCAAGATCCGGTTCACCTCAGCTTGTCGCATCGGCACGGGGTCTCCTCCTTTGGTTTCCCCCAGGAAGCCGATCACATTCGTGATGTCACGAAGTATGTGGGGGATTTCTCCAACGAGTGCGGCCTCTATCAGCACGTACCCCGGATAAAGGTTTCGCTCACTGCTATACTTTTTCCCGTTACGCACTTGATACACCTTCTCTGCAGGCACTAAAACCTGTGAAACGTAATCCTGAAGCCCTAAACTGGCGATTTCGTTCTCGATGTACTCCTTTACCTTCTTCTCTTTTCCTCCAATGGTCCGAAGCACATACCATCTCTTTTTCATTTCAGCCATGTTAGACCTCCAAGATTTTTAGTAAAACAAATTATATATACCGGTCACGATATGTCTGAACGAAAAATCCATTGCAAAAATGCACAACGCTATGATAACGGAAGCAATCATCACGATCGTTGCACTACTCTGGAGCTCAGACCACGTAGGCCAAGTTACTTTATTCACCAGCTCGTTATAAACATCTGATATATAACTTTTAATCTTCATTTGTTCTATATTTAATTTGCACGGGAGGAGAGGTTCGAACTCCCGACCCTCGGTTTTGGAGACCGATGCTCTACCAACTGAGCCACTCCCGTGTGTGAGCCGACCGAAGTCGGCTCATTATTTTAAATTTTAAATTGCGAATTTACAATTTAAAATCATTAAATCTAAAATTGTATTAGTCTAAGATCTCAGTGATCTGACCAGCACCTACGGTTCTACCACCTTCACGGATAGCGAAACGCAAACCTACGTTACAAGCTACCGGAGTGATCAACTCAACGGTGATCGTCAAGTTATCACCAGGCATTACCATCTCACGTCCTTCCGGAAGAGTGATTTCACCAGTAACATCCAAGGTACGGATATAGAATTGAGGTCTGTATCTGTTGTGGAACGGAGTGTGACGACCACCTTCTTCTTTCTTCAAAATATAAACCTCAGCTTTGAATTTATCGTGCGGTTTAACAGAACCCGGTTTTGCCAACACCATACCACGTTTGATCTCGTCTTTATCGATACCACGAAGTAACAAACCAACGTTATCACCAGCCTGACCTTCGTCAAGAATCTTACGGAACATTTCAACTCCGGTACATACAGTTTTCTTTCCATCTGCACCCAAACCGATAATTTCCAACTCATCACTCGTGTGAACGATACCAGTTTCAATACGACCGGTAGCAACAGTACCACGGCCAGTGATAGAGAATACGTCCTCAACAGGCATCAAGAATGGTTTATCAACGGCACGAGTCGGTAACTCAATCCAGTTATCAACTGCATCCATCAATTCCATTACTTTTTCTTCCCATTTTGCCTCTCCGTTCAATGCTCCAAGAGCTGAACCTAAGATAACCGGAGTATTATCTCCATCATATTGATAGAATGACAACAACTCACGAACTTCCATCTCAACCAACTCCAACATTTCCGGGTCGTCCACCATATCCACTTTGTTCAAGAATACAACGATTCTCGGAACGTTTACCTGACGAGCCAAAAGGATGTGCTCACGAGTCTGAGGCATCGGACCATCAGTAGCGGCACAAACTAAGATAGCACCGTCCATCTGAGCAGCACCAGTTACCATGTTCTTTACATAGTCGGCGTGTCCCGGACAGTCAACGTGTGCATAGTGACGATTTGCAGTCTGGTATTCAACGTGAGAAGTGTTAATGGTGATACCTCTCTCTTTTTCTTCCGGAGCGTTATCGATAGAATCGAATGAACGTAATTCTGAAAGACCTTTTTTTGCCAATACCGTAGTGATAGCAGCCGTCAAAGTAGTTTTACCGTGGTCAACGTGACCGATAGTACCAATATTTACGTGTGGTTTGGACCTGTCAAAATGTTCTTTAGCCATAACTCTAAAACAATTTTTATTATTAAACAATTTATCTCAATAACTCAATTTCATGCAAGTAACTCGCTGTTTACCTGAAAATTACCCAGACAAGTGCGAGAAAACCCATTTAATTTGGCTTGCAAATGTACAAATTAAAAATCATATCTCACAATAAATGAGATCATTTTTCTTAATTTTCTCTTTTTTCTTTCGCTTTAACAAGTTGCCTCTTTAATACATCGTACAACTCGTCCACTGTTTCTTCAAAAGTTTTCGCATTCTTTTTAGCGAACACGTCTTGCCCTTTGACGTCAACATGCACCTCTGTCAACTTATTTTCCAGATGATCGTCTTTTTCCAACTTCAACGTCACATCTATACTCATAATTCCGTCGTGATACTTCTCCAATTTCGAGAATTTCTTATTAATGAACTCCTCCAACACTGGATTTACTGAAAAACCTACAGGATTAATTCTAATGTCCATATCGTTTCCTCCTATAATTATTTATGCTCGCGGGTGAGCTTGTTTAAAAATCTTCAACATCTTCTCCACAGAGTTGTGAGTGTACACTTGGGTTGCTGCCAGACTGGAATGCCCCAGCAATTCTTTAATTCCCTGAATCGGCGCACCGTTATCCAACAGATGCGTGGCAAAAGAATGTCGCAACACGTGCGGGCTGCGTTTTGCTAAAGAAGTATGTGATTCCAGTTCTTTCGTCACCAAACGATAAACAAAATTAGCGTAAAGCGGCTTTCCCTTATCGGTCACGAAAAACATATCATGCTCCCCTTCCACCACGCGACTCCGGGCATCCAAATAACATTCGATGTCCTGCATCAACTCGGTCACGATCGGGATTTCTCGCCATTTTCCACCTTTCCCGAAAACACGAATACAACGCCGCGAAAGATCAACATTCCCCACCTTTAATCCAATAATTTCAGAACGCCTCATCCCTGTATCATAAGCCATCAACAAGATCAAGAAATCTCTCAATCCGGAAAAACCTTTCTTTTTCTCCGCATCATCCAACGTACATTCCATCTCCTCTTCCCTCACGAAAACCGGTAATCGTTTCGGCAATTTCGGTCCGCTAATATTCTCGGCGGGGTTCACCTCTATCACTTTCTCTTTTACAAGGAAACGGAAAAACGCCTTTATACTGCTCAACTTACGTTTACCGGAAGCGGCACTTAACTTCCCTCTGGCACCGTTCACCCTCAGATCTCCCCTCATCTCTGCCACGACCCATTCTCTAACGAGCTTGGTCGTCACTCGAGAAAAATCCTCATTATTCCTTTCCAAACCACAAAATTCGTAGAACTGATACAAATCCGCCTTATACGCAATGATCGTATTTTCCGAGTAACGTTTCACGCTACTCAAATATTTCAAGAACAATTCTATCTGTATCATTTCTACTATTTTAATAACGTAAGCAAGTTACGTTTTTTTGTTTGGAAAAACAAAGAAAGTGATCGATTTATTCTTCCGCTTGTTGCAAAGATTGACGATAGGCAGCCTTCATCCGGGCCATTCTATTTCTAATAGACGGTTTGGTGAAAGCCTGACGATCTCTCAGTTCTTTAATCACGCCGGTCTTTTCGAATTTTCTTTTGAATTTTTTCAGTGCTCTCTCGATATTTTCGCCTTCTTTTAATGGTACAATTATCATGATTTACAATTTTAAAAAATGAATACTTAATTTTATAATAAAAAAATTCTGCAACACCATTATGTGCTGCTTTCTAATTAAATATATGTATATTTTGTACTATCTCAAAAATAATTGACCACCCCCTTTCAAGCGGATTGAAGTTCATATTAAAAAATTCGAAAACTGGTCGCAAAGGTAAATCAATTAATCGAGATATAAAAATAAAATTTCGTTTTTAGTGTTCTGAATACAAACGAGAAGGAGTTAACAGATTCTCTCGCCGTTAAGTATCCAAACTTAAAACCCCTGTGCATTTTTACCAGCAGAGAAGCACATCGCTAAAACAAAGATTTAGAAAGGAGCTTAAATGAAAAAAAGGGGGGGGCTCGCTCGCCGCTGTCATCCCCCTTCTCATTGACTTCGCCCTCCTTACCTGCCCAACAAGTCTATTTTTCCAGATAGCTAATATACTACACCACACACTCAAATTACAAATACAATCGTATCAAAAATCAATTTTATCGAAGATAAATGCTAGAAGAATGCAGGATGAATGCTCCGTGGTTTAAATGAACTACCAGTAAACAACCAAGAGAATAATAGATTGACATAGCTTAAAGCTAGTACTACACCAGACTTTTACCAAAGTAATAATCTCCTTCTGCTCTTTTAGCTCCCTTCCATCGCCCTTTCATAGCCCATTCCCCATAAGCGAACAACGGAACGAAGAGCTTGATGAAAGACTCACGCCAGATTATTACTTCGGTATTTCAAGAGAATTACGGTGGTACATCAGGGATTCAACAAGTCCTTACAATAATAATCAAGTATCCCATTGATCATATCCAGATAAGCTTTCGCTTTTATATTTTCGGGATTTATACGCATCACCTCATTCAGATGGTTTATCGCTTGCGTTGTCTCCCCCATGGCGTTATACACCACACCCAGCTCCAACAGCACGAGTTCCCGTTCTCCTTCATTCTGTTCTAACATTTGCCGGAGCATGGCAATTGCTCCTTCCCGATCGCCTTGTTTTGCCAGTTGTTTTGCGTCTTCTATATTCATTGTTATTTTTACTTTTTATAAATATCCGTCTCAAAGGTAGCAATATTTTTCACGGCATCCTCCACCTTCAAGACAAGCCTGTTTTTTCCTTTCACGAAAACGGGTTCATTTATGTTACCTTCCAGCAGGCGATTTTTCGCATCATACGTGAACAAACACCATTTCCCGTTCACCTCAACCCGATAAGAAGAGATACCCGACAAGTCGTCAACCATCCGGAATCGGATTTTCAGCCCGACCTTCCCCATGTAAAGAATAACCGGGGCAACCGTGTCCTGACGAACCGTGTACTCACCCAACACCCGGGGAAATGCCTCAAGCCCCTCTTCCGACCATCGGGTCTTCAAAGCAGAAAAACGATTATTTTTCTCCAACAAACAAATCACAGACTTTCCTGGAAACTTCCCGTCAACCACTAACCGGGCATTTTTCATCAACGGGTATATTTGTTTCCCAGTAGAAAATACCTCAATCGTCTCGACACTATCTCTCAAGCGGGAAGACACTTCCGGTTTGCACACGATCGGATAGGGTAAAGCATCTGCCTCCAACCACAGAGTATATTTTTCTTTTTTCAAGCTATCGTTTTGGTGATTCATCAATAATTTTTCCCCATCTGCCAATACCAATTCCCGCAAGGGAGATTTACCCCATAACTGGAACATGATTCTGGAACAATTCCCATTAATATCCGATAAATCAACCGCAACATCCACTACACTGTCTTTCTCAACCGAAATAAATCCCCCGTTCTGATTACGAACGGGCAACAATTGCCCTTGATAATTCCCGAAAGTTAAGTAAACCAAGCGGTTTCCCCTGTAATGATGAAAATCCTTCAACTCGTTAACCAAAAACGTCTGGTCAAAAGAAAGCTCGTTCATGGTCATTTTAAAAACCTCCTGCCCGTTGGCACTCACGCTCAAATCATACACACCCAATTTATTCCAAGAATCTTTCATGTAGTCATCAGATTGTATCCCAATCCCGACCATGCCGACAGGCACCCCGATCTTTCCTCCCCGGAATACCCGGTTACCCGTATTTTTCACCTCCACCCGGCGGACAGGAGTCCGGGTTCCCTCGTCCGAAACCGAATACACGTAAACGCCCCGCACGTTTGGCCCAGTCTGATCTTTCACCGAAAGGAACTGCAAGGGGTTCAAAGCATGTTCACTCTTCGTGTCGCGCACCTCAAAATGCAAATGAGGACCACCCGAAGAACCGGTATTCCCGCTATAGGCAATCGTGTCTCCCGCACGGAAACGGAGTTCATAGCCCGACATATTCTCATCCACCTCGAATGACTCCTTATTATATTGTATATTTCTCACGACTTTCGCAATTCGGGGTACAAAACGGCTCAAATGACCATACACCGTGGTTATTCCCCCCTCGTGTTCCAGATACAGGGCATTTCCGTACCCTGTAGCAGAAACCTTTACACGTGCCACGACACCGTCTTTCACGCAAATCACCGGTAGGCCTTCCCGTCCTCCGGTTTTAAAATCCAACCCGGTATGCAGGTGTGTCGCCCTCAATTCTCCGAAATTCCCACTCAATAGCGGAACATTTTTCAACGGGTAAAGCAAGGTGTCAGTTTGTGCACAAACATTTGATGATAAAAGAAGTAACATCAACAACAAAGCTCCAATCCCTCTCCACATTATTTTATTTGTCATAAAAAAAACATTAAATCCATTGCAAAATTAATAACACTATTGATATTTAAAAGAAATTATTCTATCTTTGTGGTGTAAAGATTATGTTATGACAGCAAAACAAGATGCCGTTATTAACGAGCTAAACACAAAAGTTGAACGACTGATAAAACTATATATATCCTCGCTGGACAAAAACAGAGAGATGAATTCAGAGATGAAAGAACTCAGGATTCAAATTGAGCGGATGAAAAGTGAGAACATGAAATTACATGAAGAAATCAAGACATTGAAGGTGGCTGCCGCTATCTCGACCGGAGAAGGAAGTTCCGAGGCCAAAAATAGAATAAGCCAACTTGTGCGGGAGATTGATAAATGTATTGCTCTTTTGAATAATTAAATATGAATGATAAACTTACTATTACGCTAAATATAGCCGGTAGGCCCTGCGTTCTGACCATTGAGAGAGAGGAAGAAGAGGAGATCAGAAAAGCTGCCCAGCTGATTAATAGTAAGATTGCAAAATATAGGGAAAAGTACGCAACTGCTGATCCCGTTGATTTTCTAGCTGTTACCGCGTTACAATTCACGGTAAAGATGCTGGAGGCTGAAAGGCGAAACGACGTGGAGCCAATATTGGACGAGGTGAAGAAGATTAGTAGTAGGCTCGACGAAGTTGTGAAAGAGTAAAAAAGAAAGAGTTCTTTGAAAAGGAAATAGATATACCCGCATTATTTCGTATTTAACTGGAAAACTCAACACTTAACCAATTAGAGTGAAGCTTAGTTAGCCAAAGACAGGCCTCAACCCTTCGGGGTTCCTTCGGGACGGTGGAAGTTTGAATCTGACGGCAGCTCTACCCGTGTCTAACAGGGGTTTTTTAAAGAAGAAATGATGCGGGTTTTTTGTATAAACAAAAAACACCAAAATATATTATATAACTATAAATTCAAGTTACGAATATGATAACAATAATAATTACCGGTGTTATTGCTCTGATAGTGGGATTCGTTCTCGGATACCTGCTAATCAATATAACCTTGAAATACAGGAGCAAAAACATCATCAAAGAAGCGGAAGCAGAGGCGGAAGTAATTAAAAAAGACAAAATTTTGCAAGCAAAGGAGAAATTCCTGCAAATAAAGGCAGAACACGAGAAACAAGTGAATGCCCGCAACAGCAAAATACTTCTCGCGGAAAACAAGCTAAAACAAAAAGACGCCGAATTGGCTCGTAAAATGGAAGAATGTCAACGCAAGATTAAAGACGCGGAGACACAACAGGAGACACTGGAGGCCCAAAAAGAGTTACTGGAAAAGAAACACGCCGAACTGGATAAATTCAAAAAACAACAGATCGAGCAACTGGAAGCCATTTCCGGGATGTCCGCTGATCAGGCAAAGGAAAAACTTATCAGTTCTCTGAAAGACGAGGCTGAAACTGAAGCAATGTCATACGTGAACGAGATTATGGAAGAGGCAAAAATGACGGCAAACATGGAGGCGAAAAAGATCGTAGTAAAAACCATCCAACGGGTGGCTACGGAAACCGCTACCGAAAATGCCGTATCAATATTCCATATTGACTCGGATGAAATCAAAGGACGTATTATCGGACGGGAAGGACGTAACATCCGGGCGCTGGAAGCAGCCACCGGTGTTGAAATCATCGTGGACGACACCCCGGAGGCAATTGTACTTTCCGGATTTGACCCGGTAAGACGCGAAATCGCTCGCCTTTCACTCCACCAACTAGTTACCGACGGACGTATTCACCCGGCACGGATCGAGGAAGTAGTAAACAAGGTAAAAAAACAAATCGAGGAAGAGATCGTCGAGACCGGGAAACGCACCACCATCGACTTGGGTATTCACGGGTTACACCCGGAATTAATCCGGTTGGTCGGCAAAATGAAATACCGTTCTTCTTACGGGCAAAACTTGTTACAACACGCTCGCGAAACAGCTAACCTCTGTGCCATCATGGCCGCAGAATTGGGCTTGAACGTGAAGAAAGCAAAACGTGCCGGATTATTGCATGATATTGGTAAAGTGCCTGATGACGAGCCGGAATTACCGCACGCAATCCTCGGTATGCGCCTAGCTGAAAAATACAAGGAAAAACCGGATATTTGCAACGCTATTGGTGCTCACCACGAGGAGATTGAAATGACAACGATGATTGCCCCAATCGTTCAGGCTTGTGATGCCATTTCAGGCGCACGTCCGGGTGCAAGACGGGAAGTAGTTGAGTCATATATCAAACGACTAAAAGAGATGGAAGACCTTGCACTTTCTTATAATGGAGTGGTCAAGACCTACGCCATCCAAGCAGGCCGCGAATTGCGGGTAGTCGTTGGTAGTGAAAAGGTATCTGACACGGAGGCAGAGAAAATTTCATACGAAATCGCTAAAAAGATTCAGGATGAAATGACCTACCCCGGACAGGTGAAAGTCACGGTGATTCGAGAAACACGTGCTATAAATTACGCAAAATAAATAAAAGTCCGGCAAAAATGGCCGGACTTTTAAGTTATAGGTTATAAGTTGCAGGTTACAGATTTAAAGTCGAAGACTTAACTTGTAACCTGTACCTTTTAAGCCAGCCGGAGCGACAGGATTAAAAAACCCCAAACATTTGTCCGGTATTATTTGTTTTACTAAATTTGGTTGCTCAAAAAGTAAACAGTATATGGAGCCAATAAAATCATCAGAATTAATCACGAACGCTGACGGAAGTGTCTTTCACCTCCACCTTCATCCCGAAGATCTGGCAGAACAAGTGATCCTCGTGGGTGACCCTTCCCGAGTAGAAATGATTGCCTCGTATTTCGAGAAAATAGACATCAAGAAAAGCGACCGGGAGTTCTGTACCATCACCGGATATTACAAGGGACACCGCCTGTCGGTTATCTCTACCGGAATTGGTGCGGATAACATCGACATCGTGATGAATGAACTGGATGCTTTGGTCAATATCAACTTGCACACCAAAGAAATAAATGCAGAAAAGAAGACATTAAATATAGTACGCATCGGGACTTCCGGTTCCGTGCAGGCAGATGTACCCGTACATTCATTCGTGATCTCGGAAATGAGCCTCGGCCTAGACGGGGTATTGCGTTTTTACCGGGATAACGAAATGGTATGTGATGCCGCTTTCGAGGAGGCCTTTATCAAGGAATGTCATTGGACGCCCTTAGCTGCCCGCCCGTATGCGGTAAAAGCATCTGACGAACTAGTGGGCAAATTACACACGAAAGGCGTTACCGTGAAAGGCGTCACATTGACGGCAAACGGATTCTACGGGCCACAAGGACGAAAGCTTCGTTTACCAATCGAGATGCCGACAGTAAACGACGAGATTGCCCATTTCAGATTCGGGAATTACAAAATTGTTAATTACGAGATGGAAAGTGCCGCCATTGCCGGGCTAGCCGCCCTTATGGGACACCGGGCCACCACGATTTGCCTGATCATTGCCAACCGGGCCAACGGAGATGCCTCGGCCGATTACAAACCGCACATGAAGAAACTTATTGAATATACATTAAATTCTCTCATACGTTAATCACTTATTAATTATGATTCAAAGGATCCAAACTATTTACTTGCTCGTGGTAGCAATCATCATGACGATTCCATTGTACGTGCCAATCGCCCAATTGCTTATCCCGAATGATGCGAGCTATAACTTTTTTACTTACGGTGTAGTTCTCATTGGAGAAAACAGCGTGCTACAAGCCCACTACTGGGCCTTGTTAATCATGAATATCTTCACGATCGGGATTCCCTTGGTGAACGTGTTCCTGTTCAAAAAACGTTTCCTCCAGTTGCGTTTATGTATCGTGGAAATCATCCTATTGATCGGTGCTATTATCTTGATGTGGTATCACATCAATCAATTTGCAGATAAAATGAACGCCGAGATTCTTTATAAATTCAGCCTTATATTGCCCGTGATCTGTATTATTTTCACCTACTTGGCCATAAGGGGAATACTTAAAGACATCAAATTGCTCAAATCTTTTGACAGAATTCGATAATTATCAAAATAATCATAAACCAATAACTAAAAATGAGAAAAGCACATTTACTGGTTACACTAGCGTTAGTTTGCTGCACCACGTACACGATGGCCTGCACGAACTTTTTATTCACGAAAGGAGCAACGAAAGACGGGTCGACAATGGTCACTTATTCTGCCGACTCCCACGTTTTATACGGAGAATTGTATCACTGGCCCGCACAAGACTGGCCTGCCGGAAGTATGCTCGATGTTTACGAGTGGGACACCGGCAAATTTATGGGTAAAATCCCGCAAGTAGCCCACACGTACAACGTGGTAGGAAACATGAACGAGCATCAGCTCGCTATTTCCGAAACGACTTTCGGGGGACGTAAAGAACTGGAATCCCAAACGGGAGCTATTATAGATTATGGTAGCGCTATATATATCACGTTACAACGTGCGAAAAATGCCCGTGAGGCCATTGTGGTAATGACCGACTTGATTGAAAAATACGGTTGGGCAAGCAGCGGAGAGTCGATCTCTATCATTGACCCGAACGAAGTATGGATAATCGAAATCATCGGTAAAGGAGAAGGAGAAAAAGGAGCTGTTTGGGTAGCACGCATGGTTCCAGACGGGTATGTTTCCGCCCACGCAAACCAAGCTCGTATCACGACTTTCCCGCTAGAAGGTAAAACTTCTATCTCTTCCGACAAAATGAACAAGATTTACGATCCCAATATCACCACCGTGTATTCCAAGGACGTAATCTCTTTTGCGAAAGAAAAAGGGTTCTATCCTCAAGATGGGAAAAATAAAGACTTCAGCTTCTCTGATACTTACGCTCCGGTTGACTTCAGCGGGGCTCGTGCCTGTGAAATCCGTGTTTGGGCATTCTTTAATGCCGTGAACTCGGACATGGCTCAATACTGGGATTACGCAACAGGGAGAAACATTCAACGTGATAGTAAAGGTTACGCAACCAACCGTATGCCGTTATGGATTAAACCCAGCGAGAAAGTAGATGTGATGCAAGTGATGGATTTCATGCGTGATCACTTGGAAGGAACAGAACTGGATATGAGCAAGGATATGGGAGCCGGTCCGTACGAATGTCCGTACAGATGGCGTCCGATGAGTTTCAAAGTCGACGGGAAAGAATATGTTCACGAAAGAGCAACAGCAACTCAACAAACCGGATTCACATTTGTAGCACAATGTAGAAGTTGGTTACCTGATGAAATCGGAGGAATCCTTTGGTTTGGAGTTGATGATGCAGCCAGTTCCGTGTATTTCCCAATGTATTCAGCAGCCACAGAAGTGCCTTTCGCGTTCGCAGTTGGCAACGGCAGCATGATGGAATTCACTAATAAAGCAGCCTTCTGGGTATTCAACCAAGTAACGAACTTCGCATATACACGCTATAACTTGATTCACCCGGAAATTCGTGCAAAACAAGTTGCACTGGAGAAACAATACGTGAATTTCGTCCAAATGATCGATGCCGGAGCAAAAGAGATGTTAGCTCAAGACAAAGAATCAGCGATTAAATTTATCACGGATTTCTCCTGTCGCACGGGAAATCATCTGGTGGATACGTGGAGAGATTTCTACGGTTACCTGTTCTGCAAATTCATGGATGGCAACGTGAAAACCGCAATCCCGGGAGAGAAAAACCCGAAAGTTGAACAGCCGGCTTTACCGGAATGGTATCTCCGAATGATTATCGAACAGACAGGTAAAAAACTTGAGGTGGTAGAATAAACACTACAAAATAAATATTCCGATGTTTGCATCGGAATATTTATTTTTCTACCTTTGCCATTCAATTTTGAAACGTACGTAGTCTCTTACATAAAAGACAAAAGTCGTAATACTGCGTTCGATAAATAAACTTTTTAAAATAAAGACAATGGACTTAATTAAAATTGCGGAACAGGCTTTTGCTCAGGAAAACGCTATTGAAATTCCTTCATTCAACACGGGTGACACCATCAGTGTACATTACAAAATTAAAGAAGGAAACAAAGAACGTATTCAGATTTTCAAAGGTGTTGTTATCCAAATTAAGGGTACGGGAACGACCAAAACCTTTACGGTTAGAAAAATGTCCGGTAACGTTGGAGTAGAACGAATCATCCCTTTCAATTCTCCTTACATTCATGCAATCGAGGTGAACAAGAGAGGTGTTGTTCGTAGATCAAGAATCTTCTATTTCCGTGAACTTACCGGAAAGAAAGCAAAAATTAAAGAGAAGAAATTTTAATTTAAGCTTTAGCTATATAAAAAAGCCTCGTTTGACACGAGGCTTTTTTATTCCCCCAAAATTTCTTCGCTGAAACGTAACAATTTAATTCCAAAATCCATATTATTCATTTAGGAAAATCCTAACTTTGCAAGAAGGTAAATAATAATGATCACTTATGGAAAATAATGACATCATAAAAATAGCCAGAGCCAAAGCCGAAAAGTGGCTGGACAAGGCGTATGACGAAAAAACACGTGCCGAAGCAAAACGCATGTTGGAAAACACGGACACGACAGAATTAGTCGAATCGTTTTACAACGATTTGGAATTCGGAACCGGTGGTTTACGAGGAATCATGGGAGTGGGAACCAACCGAATGAACATCTACACGGTAGGTGCTGCTACACAAGGTTTTTCAAACTACATCAACAAGATGTTCCCGAATGAAAAGAAAGCCGTGTGTATCGGTCATGACTGCCGTAATAACTCCCGGCTCTTTTCAGAAACAGCTGCCAATATTTTTTCAGCCAACGGTATACACGTTTACCTGTTTGAGGACTTACGCCCCACGCCTGAAATGTCATTTGCCATCCGAGAATTAGGCTGTAAAGGAGGTGTCATTCTTACCGCCTCTCACAATCCGAAAGAGTACAACGGTTACAAGGCCTACTGGAACGATGGCTCACAACTCGTTCCCCCACATGATAAAAACGTGATCAATGAAGTAAAGAAGGTGCAAGTTTCGGATATTAAATTCAAGGGTATACCGGCAATGATCACCATTTTAGGAAAAGACTTTGACAAAAAATACTTGGATAAAGTGAAAACATTAAGTCTTTCACCGGAAGCCATACAAAAAGAACACGACTTGAGAATCGTCTTTACCCCACTACACGGAACTACCTACGAGCTTGTTCCTGCCTCTTTGCGTAACTGGGGATTCACGAATATTCACACGGTACCGGAACAAAGCATTCCGAATGGAGATTTCCCGACCGTGGCATCCGCTAACCCGGAAGAACCGGCAGCATTCAAAATGGCCTTGGATCTAGCTCGCAAAATCGATGCTGATCTGGCCATGGCTTGTGACCCGGATGGGGACCGTATCGGCATCGCCGTAAAAAATGACGCGGGAGAATGGACATTATTGAATGGAAACCAAACCAATATTATTTTCACGGAATACATCATCCGCAGAAAAAAAGAACTGAACCAACTTAAAGGTGGTGAATACACGGTTAAAACCATAGTCACGACCGAGTTGATTAAAGACATCGCAGAAAAAAATCATATCATCTGTTATGACGTGTACACCGGATTCAAGTGGATTGCCGATATTATTCGCAAAGAAGGCGGTGAGAAATTCATCGGCGGCGGGGAAGAATCCTTTGGCTACATGCCGGGAGCATTCACCCGAGACAAAGACGGGGTTTCTGCCACATCATTAATGGCCGAAATCGCCGCTTGGGTAAAGATGCAAAATAAAACACTGTACTCCTTCCTCAAGGAAATTTATGCCAAATACGGATTCTCGCAAGAAAGAATGATTTACATCGTACGTAAAGGTTTAAGCGGGGCGCAGGAGATCAAAGCCATGATGGAAGAGTTCCGTCACAACACGCCGAAAGAAATCAATCACAGCCCGGTTGTACTGAAAAAAGACTACCTTTCCCTGGAAGCAACCAACCTGCAAACAGGAGAAAAAACGCACCTTGATTTCGAAACGAAAAGCGATGTATTACAATTCTTCCTAGCTGACGGCAGTAAGATTTCGGTTCGTCCTTCCGGTACTGAACCGAAGATTAAATTCTACTTTGAAGCTCGAACTCAGATGAAAGACATAAATGATTACGAACGGGCACAACAAGAAGCCAATGCTCGGATTGATGCGATCATTGAATATCTAAAAATCCAGTAATTTATCAGGAAGATAAATGTTCTTGCCTAAGAACTTCCTCCGGCGGCAAAGCTGGCGGAGGAAGTTCAATCTTCCAAAGCCTCTATCATTTCATCCTTGAAATTAATCAGATATAGTTTTTTACGTGCCCGAGTAAATGCCGTGTATAGCCAACGCCAATATTCATCATCATGTGAATCTTCTCCCTGCCAGCCCGGATCAATAAATACCGCATCCCATTGTCCTCCCTGGGCTTTATGACACGTAACAGCATAGGCAAATTTAATTTGCAGAGCATTATAGTATTCGTTCTCTTGAATCTTTTTGAATCGCTTCTGCTTGGAAGCTACATCCATATAATCTTCCTCCACAGCCATGTACAACCGCCGGTAATCTTCATAACTCAATGCAGGTTGTTCTGTGGTCAAGGTATCCAACATAACCCATGCCGTGATCTCTTCCTCGTAACCGTAAATACTTAGACGAGTGTTGACAAAATGGAATCCGTATAAATCCTTATATTTCCCAACCTTCTCCACAGTGGCAATATCCCCGTTCGCAATAAAATCCACCTTGTCATATTCTGCTCCCCAGAAGTAATTATTCTTCACGATCATGATCTTATCTCCACTACTAAAAGCATCTTCCCGGTAAAGGATTCTGGCCCGTATCCCCTCATTAAAACGATTGGCCCGTTTATTCGACCGACAAATCACCATCGTTTCGTCCATCCCAAAAGAGCTATAACATTGATCCAACTCTTCCAATAGTTCTCCCCCGCTTACCCGTACAATATCCGGAAAACCCGCTACCCGAAGCAAAAGTTTGGCAAAAGATCCCGCCCCGATCATTTCCCGTACCCGAGTAGCATTGTACAAAATTCCGGACTGCTCGGACTGTCGCATGATATCGGTCAAGTTTGCCTCATATATCTCCATCCCGTAACCTACCTGTAAAAAATCAGCCTCCAAGGCCGGGCTGACATCCACGCCAATCGGAGGCAACTGGGCCGTATCCCCAATTAACACCAAGCGGTTATTACGCCCGTTATACACGAACTCAATCAGATCATCCAGCAAAGACCCCGTCCCAAAATTCGAATCCTGAGAACCCATTGAAATCATAGATGCCTCATCCACGAAAAAAAGTGTATTAGCATTCCCGTTAAATCCCAAGTTGAATATCCCGACTCCCTCCCGTGCATTTTTCTGCCGGTAAATCTTTTTGTGTATCGTAAAAGCAGGCTGATGAGAATAACCGGAAAACACTTTCGCCGCTCTCCCTGTCGGAGCCAATAAAACAACCTGCTGTTCAAATTGCAGTAATGTACTCACGATGGCCGCCACCAAAGAAGTTTTCCCCGTTCCGGCATATCCCTTCAATAAAAATAAACTTTCAGGATGACGATCAAAGAGAAATGCTAAAAAATTCTTCATTGCCGCCTGTTGCGTGGGGGAAAAATCGAATCCAAACTTCTCTTTTACAATACGTTCAAAATGTTCATTTATCATCACTAAATTTAATAGACAAAAGTGTGCTGTGATCTTTTTTTTTTTTATATTTGCCGACACGACAATCCATTAAGGATTTGTTCACGGTATCGTCAAAAAATACTGTGTAAAGATAGGAAAAAACAGCTTAAATAATAACGAGAACTAACTTGTTTAATACATAATAAATATACTGACGAAAAAGATGAAAAAAATTATTATTCAAATTCTTTTAGCAGCTGCCGCTCTCTATCTGGGATATATGTGCTACCAAAGCGTGCAGAATCCTATTCAATTTCAAAAGTTGAAAAAACAGAGATATGATAGAGTCATCCAAAAACTGAAAGATATTAGAACAGCTCAAGATGCTTTCAAAAGTATCCATGGAACATACACTAGTAGTTTCGATTCATTAATCAATTTCGTGAAATACGATTCATTGAAAACCGTACGTTCTATCGGAGAACTTACTGATGATCAACTTGAAGAAGGTATGACGGAACAAGACGCTTTGAAAAAAGGGTTGATTATCCGTGATACGATGAGAGTTTCCGCTTTAGAACAATTATTCGGTAAAAACTATCCGATTGATGATCTTCGGTATGTTCCTTTTACTAAAAAGAAACATGAATTCTTGATGGGGACCAACATGATCTGGACGGATTCCGGCATTGAAGTACCTGTTTTCGAGGCTCGTATTTCAAACATGGTCATTTTTGAAGACTTGTTCGATGAATACGAAGATGCTATTTTGGAGGAAAACGGTGAAAGAATAAGATTAAACAAATACCCCGGATTAAAAGTGGGTAGCGTACAAGAGGCAAACAATAACGTGGGTAACTGGGAATAATTTCCGGTTCATAAACGAATAAATACATGCAGAGCATTTATTTTGTTGACTCCAATTTTACTTACGAATCATCTAAGAAATCGATATTATCCATCCGTTATGCAACGGATGGATTTTCATTTTGCGTGCATGATGAAACGGAAAAGCTAGTCGTGTTTGTACACGAACCCTATGCAGCAGATTCCAGAGAGGCAGCCGTGGCCAGGTTAAAAAATTACGTGGTGAACGATGCGATCTTGAATCTTCGTTTCAAGAAAGTATACATCATGCCATGTTTCAAGGAAAAACTGCTGGTTCCGGGAGCCTTTTTCGACAAGGCCAATATCACCACCCTCTACACGGTCAACCAAGAAGTATCACCGGATGACACGATCCTCTACCACCACATAGAGGGGATAGAAGCCTATCTCGTGGAGACGGTTATTTCATCGTTTCATGATTTTGTACGAGAACATTTTCCCGTATTCCAAATCGTGAACGGGGCATACCCTTTTATATTAGGAGCCATAGGCAAGGCGTTACGAGACACGGAGCAGATCTTTCTGGACATTCAAGACAATTATTTTGATCTGTTATTTATCCGGGACTCCGGTATTCAGCTATTTAACACGTTTAGCTACCAAGCGACGACTGACATCGTATACTTTTTATTAAATTGTATCAAAGAGTGCGGGATTAACCAAGAGAAAGCGCATCTTTCTATATGCGGCCCGGCGCTCAAAGATAATAAACTGAAAGAGTTACTTTCGCTCTATCTCCCGAATCCCTATTTCGCTAAAGAACCCTTGTTAAACGGTATTCTTCACGATAAAGAATTCAACAGTTCTCATTTTATTCATTTGTTAAATCTTCATCGATGCGGATTATAAGCGGCACACACAAAGGCAAAATTATTACTCCCGACAAAAATTTCAAGGCACGTCCGACAACGGATTTTGCCAAAGAGAATTTATTCAATGTCCTCAACAATTATATAGATATTGAGGACGCCTCCGTACTGGATCTTTTTGCAGGAACAGGAAGTATCAGTTACGAATTCGCATCCCGGGGTGCAGGGAAAATAATTTCTATCGAACTGAACTATAACCATTACGCCTTTATAAAAAAGACGGCCGTCCAACTGGGATTCAAGAATATGACCATTTTCAAAACTGACGTGTTTATCGCCTGTAAAAAACTGAACGGAACTACCTTTGACATCATTTTCGCAGACCCTCCTTACAATCTGGAAAAAATCAACGAGATTCCGGCTGCCATTTTCAATAACGATCTATTAGCCCCGGACGGAATCGCCATAATCGAACATCCCGGCACCGTGGACTTCTCCTCGGAACCTAATTTTTTCGAACACCGCCAGTACGGTAGTGTTAACTTCTCGATCTTCAAAAGACAATAAACAAACCTAATAAATGTAACATTGATGTAACGGAATCGTATTATTTAGGAAACCTTTTCAGTCTACTTTAGTTGCCGAAAACAAGAGGTATTTAATTTTAATATTAACTAAAAGTTTGACAAATGAAAAGGATTTTAATTAGTGTGGTTTTAGCTGCTATTTGTTTAAGTAGTTTCGGTCAGAAACAAGAAGAAAAGAAGAAATTCCAAATCAAGGGACAACCGATTGTTACCGTTTTCGCAAACTATCATGCCGGAATTGGAAATGCAAATAAAGAATCCGGATTCGCTCTTGATCGTGCTTACCTTGGGTACCAATTCTCCTTGACAGAAAAATTAAGCGGAAAGGTCGTTTTTGACATGGGTTCCACCAAAGTTTCAGGTTCAGACCTCGAAAGAGTGGCGTATATCAAGAATGCCATGTTAAGCTGGAAGACGGGTAATTTCACGTTGGATTTCGGTTTGATCGGTTTGGAACAATTCAACGTACAGGAAAAATTTTGGGGATACCGTTATATCATGAAATCCTTCCAAGACGAGTATAAATTCGGTTCCAGCGCAGATATGGGTATCTTGGGTAAATATAAATTTACAAAATGGCTCTCTGCCGACATCACGATCAGCAACGGGGAAGGTTACAAAAAATTGAACGGTGACAATAAATACAGGTATGCCGTGGGAGCAACAATTCTTCCCGTTAAAAATTTGACTATTCGCACTTATTACGATCTTGCTAGCAAGAATATTGAAGGAGACGAGACTAAAGATCAACAGAATTTAGCCTTCTTCGCCGGTTACAAACACGAGTTATTCTCCATCGGAGCTGAATATAACCAAATGTATAACACCAAGTTCAAGGAAGACAACGACCAATCCGGATTCTCCGTTTATTCTACTATCAAGCTAGAAGATCAATTCAACCTCTTCGGAAGATATGACAACCTAGGTTCCAAAGATGATTGGAGCAGTGCTGACGGGCAACGAATCTTAGTAGGTATTCAATATGCCCCGATCAAACAACTAAAAATCGCCCCAAATTTCTCTACTTGGAACCCAAGAGATGGTAAATCAAGCTCTTTCGTCTATCTGAACATCGAATTCAAGTTGTAACATTAATGTAACAAATGCGCAACATTCGTGTAACAAGATTCATCTAAACTTGCAGTGTAATAAATGAATCAGAAGACGTTGAAATTAATACTATCAGAAATGAAAAATTTACTTATCCTTATTTTAGCTATCGCAATTGCATCTTGCGGGAATTCGAAGAAGAACAAAGAGTCCGAAAGCAAAAAAATGAACATCGCTGCAGCGGGGGCTACTTTCCCCTTACCATTTTACAACCTGGCTTTCAAGACCTATCAAGAGAAAACGGGTAACACCGTGACTTACGGGGGGATTGGTAGTGGCGGTGGTATCAGAAGCCTGAAAGACAAGATTGTTGATTTCGGGGGATCGGATGCCTACCTGTCTGACACGGAGATGCAAGAGATGCCCTACGCAACGGTACACATCCCGACTTGTATGGGAGCCGTGGTTATGGCTTACAATTTACCGGAAGTGAAAGAATTAAAACTTTCCGGAGAGGTTGTTGCCGACATCTATCTGGGCAAAATCACCAAATGGAATGATGCTAAAATTCAGGAATTAAATCCCAGTGTAACTCTTCCGAACAAAGAATTAACCCCGGTATACCGTTCAGACGGTAGCGGAACCACCTTCGTTTTCAGTGATTACCTGACGAAAGTAAGCAATGATTGGAAAGAAAACGTGGGTACAGGCAAATCATTGAAATGGCCGGCAGGCTTGGCAGCTAAAGGTAATCCCGGTGTAGCCGGAACAATCAGCCAAACCCCTGGAGCGATCGGATACGTGGGATCAGAGTATGCATTTTCTCTGAACATCCCGATGGCACAGATGAAGAACTCATCCGGTAATTTCATCACACCGAACACGGAAAGTATCTCCGCAGCGGCAAAAGGCGAAATGCCAGCAGATACCCGTACCATGGTCACGAACTCTTCCGCACCGGACGCTTACCCCATCAGTTGTTTCACCTGGATTATTCTTTACAAAGAACAAGCCTATGCAAACAGAACCTTAGCACAAGCACAGGCAACCGTGAAATTACTTGATTGGATGTTAAGCCCGGAAGCACAAGCATTGACTACAAAAGTTCATTACTCTCCCCTTCCTCAATCAGCCGTGGCTAACGCCAAAACACTATTAAACTCTATAAGTTTCGAGGGCAAAAAAGTCCTGAATTAATAAAGTTACAAGTTTACAGGTTGCAAGTTGAATCTTGCCAACCTGTAACTTGTAACCTGTAACTTGTAACTAATTATGCGTGATCTTATTTTTAAACGGCTACTCTCTATTTGTTGTATCCTGATTCTACTGATTAGTGCCGGCATGATCTATTCATTGGTCAGCGGCTCGCTCCCGGCTCTCGACCATTACGGATTCTTCCAGTTTATCGGGTCAACAGAATGGGACCCTCATCCGGACAGAGAAACTTATGGAGCCCTTTCCTTTATCGTGGGGACCCTCCTAACCTCTTTTCTGGCACTTATATTCTGTATTCCATTTTCTCTGCCAGTGGCACTTTTCACAGGTGAATTCTTTCGAGGTAAAAAAATTGCCACGTTCATCAGTTCCATTATAGATTTACTTGCGGGAATTCCCTCGATCGTATACGGATTATGGGGATTTTATACATTCCGCCCGATCATTATCGAGATGGGTGTCAATTCACAAGGATTCGGAGTATTAACCTCATCCATTATTCTGGCAATCATGATCATCCCCTATGCATCCTCCCTCAGTGGCGAGTTCATATCCATGGTTCCCAACGAACTGAAAGAGGCTGCATATAGTTTGGGAGCCACTCGCTACGAGGTGATCAGAACAGTCACTTTTCCCTCCGCCGGTTCCGGAGTATTTGCCAGTTATATCCTTGCCCTAGGACGGGCTCTTGGAGAAACCATGGCAGTAACCATGCTCATCGGTAACACGAATAACCTGCCCACCTCACTGGCAGACACGGGTAACACGATGGCCAGTATCATCGCAAACCAGTTCGGAGAGGCAGACGGGTTGAAATTAAGCTCCTTGATTGCCATCGGGTTACTCTTGTTCCTGATCACGGCAATCATCAATTTAGTGGCAAAACTCATCATCAAGAAACTTAATTGATTGCAACAATGAGTAGTTTAAGATATAGAACGATAAAAAACAAGGTCTTTTTCTACACGACCTGTTTTCTGGCCTCCCTGACGGTAATCCCGTTATTCGCCATCATCTGGGAATTGATCAAAAAAGGCTACAAACAGATTAATTGGAACTTCTTCACGGAGAGCGCTCCAAGTACCTTGGACGCCATGCTGGCCAGAGGAACGGGAGACATTATTCCGGGCGGAATTGCAAACGGAATTACCGGTACGTTACTCATGGTTGTCCTAGCCGCAATTATTGCTATCCCGATCGGAATTATGGTCGGAATTCATCTCTCGGAACACCCGAAGACCAAATTTTCGAACATCACTCGTTTCTTGACAGATCTGATTCAAGGTAGCCCTTCCATCGTAATCGGTATTATCGCTTATGCCTGGGTCGTGAAACCCCTAGGTAGTTATTCCGCCCTCGCGGGAAGTGTCGCCCTTAGTATCATGATGCTCCCGTTAATCGTGCGTTCCACGGAAGAGACGTTAAAGATGCTCCCGGGAAGTTTGAAAGAGGCCGGACTTGCACTAGGAGCCTCTTACACCAGTGTCATTCTGAAAGTATTGTTACCCGCAGCCTTCGGGGGATTGTTCACGGGTATCTTACTGGCTATTTCTCGAGTTATGGGAGAAACCGCTCCCCTGATGTTAACAGCCCTGGGTAGCACCGCAATCAACTGGGACGTGTTAAAACCCACAAGTGCGATTCCCTTGTTGATCTGGGAGTTTTACAATGACCCGAATCTAATCGACATGATCTGGAGTTCCTCCCTCTTCCTGTTAATGTTAATCCTTATCCTCAATATTATAGCAAAACAAATTGCAAAAAAATGGAGAGTTCAATAATTGTAAATTTTAAATTGCATTACAAACAGACTTTCAATCTAAAATTTAAAATCTAAAATTAATCATGGTTATCACAAATCCTATATTACAACTTAAAAAAGTTTCCATTTCGTACACCCCGGGGAAAAATGCGGTAGAAGAAGTTAGTGCAGATATTGCTGAAAAGAAAATCACGGCTATCATGGGACCCTCCGGATGTGGAAAGAGTACCTTGTTACGGGCGATCAACCGGATGCACGAATTGTACCCAGATATCAAGACCACGGGAGAGATTCTCCTAAACGGGAAAAATATATTAAAGACAAACCCCATGGAAGTACGACGCATGGCAGGAATGGTATTCCAACGCCCGAACCCGTTCCCCACGATGAGCATTTATGACAACGTGATCGCCGGGTATAAATTGAACGGGATTTCTCTTCCCAAGCAGGAAAAAGACCAGTTAGTAGAGGAAAGCCTTAAAAACGTGGGGTTATGGGATGAAGTGAAAGACTCCCTATTCAAGAAAGGAACCTTCCTTTCCGGTGGTCAGCAGCAACGGTTATGCATTGCTCGAGCTCTTTCACTAAAACCGAAAGTTTTACTAATGGATGAACCAACCTCTGCCTTGGACCCAATTGCCACCAATCGAATTGAAGAGTTGTTACTGGATCTGAAAAATGAATTCACAATTTTGATTGTCACACATAATATGTCACAGGCTGCCCGTATATCGGATTACTCGATGTTCATGTATCTTGGTCATTTAATTGAATATGACGAAACCCAAAAAATGTTCACAAACCCAAGTGACAAACGCACGGAAGAGTACTTGACGGGACAATTTGGATAAAGTAATTTTTGATTTATGATTTTAGATTCAGTGATTTCCATCGCACGAGGCTTTTTGATTTCATTTTAAATTCCTCTAAACTTTTATCTTTTAGTTTATAACTTTTAGCTTACACCACATGACTACCATAAGAGAAAAATACCTGGAAAAGATTAAAGAAGACTTTGAAGTCTTATCCACCATCGTACTACAACAGATGGAACTCGTTATCACCGCAACCCACGACAATAAAGACGGTGAATTATACACGAAGATCGAACATAATGAAGTTATCATCGACGGTCTGGAAATAAAAATCAGGGATGAAGTCATCAACTCCATCGTACTTTACTGTCCCAGAGCCAGTGATTGCCGAAAGATCATGTCCTATCATGATATGACAGCCTACCTGGAACGTATCGGTGACCTATTACTCAATATTGCCGACTTCCTCCGGGAAGTTGAATTACAGGGTTCCCTTTACGCATCTTTCCACCCGACCATTTTATTACAATTGGAAACGGTTAAAAAAATGACACAAAATGCTATCTTTGCCTTTACGTGTGAAGACGAGAATTTGGCAAAAGAGATTATCCGGACGGATGACCTCGTGGACAACAACCACAAAGAAATCATTCACGGGATCCCTTTTCACTTTGTCGGCAAAACGATCAAAGATCAAGATATGCTGGATGCCCTTTCCCTCAGTGGAATGTCATACAACATTGAACGAATCGGGGATAACGCCACAAATATTGCCGAAGCTGCCATTTACTTGATGGAAGGAAAGAATGCGAAACATATTCATAACAACTAAACTTTAGAGCAATGGATAAACAACGGATACTAGTGGTTGACGACGAAGAGGACCTGAGAGAAATTTTAAAATTCAACTTGGAGAGCGAAGGCTATCTGGTCGACACCGCACCCTCCGCGGAAGAGGCTCTAAAGATGCTAACCGAGGAATATGATCTCATCCTACTGGACGTGATGATGGGAGGAATGTCAGGGTTCAAGATGGCGGAGAAACTTCGGAAAGATTTTCACAATTCTACCCCGATTATCTTTTTGACGGCCAAAGACACGGAAAATGATATGCTCACCGGTTTCAATATCGGGGGCGACGATTATATATCCAAACCTTTCTCGATTAAGGAAGTTACGGCAAGAGTGAAAGCAGTCTTGAAAAGAACAGGTTCGTTGAATGCTGCCAATAAAAAACAAGTGATCGATATAGGCGAGATGCACATCGATTTAAGTACAAAATGCGTGTCCATCCACGACCGGCTTATCCCTATTACCAAAAAGGAATTTGAAATATTAAACATGCTGGCACAATCTCCCGGAAAAATATTCTCCCGCGAAGACATTCTCAATAAAGTATGGAGTGACGACAGCTACGTGCTTGAACGTACCGTTGACGTACACATCACCCGACTGAGAAAAAAACTGGGCGAACAGGGGAAACACATCGCAAATCGTTCTGGGTACGGCTATTGTGTGGAACTTTAAACGTTAATACAAAAACTATTTCCAATGAAATTATCCTATAAACAGAAGTTGTTCATTTACTTCTTCATTGTATTCGCTGCCTTCACGGTTGTCA
Source organism: Butyricimonas sp. (assembly GCA_019423345.1). Taxonomy (GTDB): domain Bacteria; phylum Bacteroidota; class Bacteroidia; order Bacteroidales; family Marinifilaceae; genus Butyricimonas. The sequence goes on from JAHZBN010000008.1 coordinate 138,103, forward strand.
TTACCTTTTTCCAACAAAACCGGGAAAAAGCCTACAAAACGGAGACCTTGCGTACCACGCTGGACGATTATTCCGATATCATTGCCCACTATGTTCAACAATATCATCTGATAAACAGCGGGCAAATGGATTCTTTAAAGAATGTACTCGTACTTATGCCCTCCAACTTACGATTAACAATAGTAGATCATGATGGTAAAGTCCTTTATGACAATAGTCTCGACAAGGAACAAGAGATCGAAAACCATTTACAGCGCCCAGAAATCCAAACGGCATTAATCCAAAAAACAGGAACTGCCATCCGGCTTTCTAAAAGTACCGGAGTCGAATACTATTACTTTGCCAAAGACTACATGAATTATTTTATTCGGGTGGCTCTTCCTTACGACATCAAGATTCAGAACTTTTTAAAGACGGACAACATATTCCTGTATTTTATCACGCTACTATTCTTTATCACGCTGATCTCGCTGATTTATATCTCCGATCGTTTCGGGAAAGCGATTTCCGGACTGAAAGATTTTATCGTTTCGGCCGACAATCACAACATTAATTACAACAATATCCATTTCCCGAACACGGAACTGGGAGAGATCGGTGAAAAGATCATTCATAATTATCAACTTTTAGAAGAGAGCAACAAGCAGATCAACGTGGAACAGGAGAAACTTCTCCGTCATTTCCACTATTCCGACGAGGGGATTGCCATCTTCTCCGCTAACCGGGAAAAGATATATGCCAACACGCATTTTATCCAGTATTTGAACATCATCCTGGACGAACCGACATTCAAAGTCGAAAAACTGCTGGAACAACCGGATTTCAAAGAACTGAACGAATTATTGCAAAAAAACACCCCGGTAAACCCGAATACCACCAACATCCCCGTGTACCAGAACAAGATCAGCAAGGGAGGTAAGCATTTTGCCGTGAAACTATTGATTTTCACGGATAACAGTTTCGAAATCACCCTAAACAATATCTCTGATAACGAAAAAAACAGGCTCCTAAAACAGGAGATGACGAATAATATCGCCCACGAGCTAAAAACTCCGGTAAGCAGTATTCGCGGTTATATCGAAACCCTTCTGGAACAACCCAATATTAACCCGGACAAGCAACATTTCTTTCTGGAACGTACGTATTCACAAATCGTTCGCCTATCCGACTTAATCCGGGATATTGCCCTAATCACCAAGACGGAAGAGGCATCCGAACTTTTTGACAAGGAACGAGTGAATGTTCACAACACTTTGCAGGAAGTCATTGATGACCTGCATGACCCGATCATAGCACACGGGATCAACGTGAGGAACGAGATAAATCCCCAAACGGTTATCGAGGGAAATAAAACGCTGGTTTATGCTATATTCCGGAATCTCATTGAAAATTCCATCAATTACGCCGGAGACAATATCTCGATCGGGGTAAACAACTACATGGAAGACAATGAATTCTATTATTTCTCCTACTATGACACAGGGCAAGGAATAGAAGAAAATCACTTGAACCGGATTTTCGAACGTTTCTATCGTGTATGCGAGGGACGTAGCAGACAAAATGGTGGTTCCGGCCTAGGACTCTCCATCGTGAAGAACGCCGTTCTTTTCCATAAAGGAGACATCTCCGCAAAAAATAGAAAAGACGGGGGATTGGAATTCCTATTCTCACTGAAAAAAACTCTTTTCTAAATTCATAAATCCCGGCAAAAACAAGGGATCAAGGCTATCATGCGATGTATGATAGCCTTTTTCCATTGATTTTAACATTATTAGACGCAACCATTCACGCAATTATCCATCTAAGTAATGAAACTAAAAAACAACGAGTAATAAAAAGGGGTTTAAAATGAAGTATCAAAAAGTAGTGACACTAATTATTCTTTTGCTCTCGGCAACATTCGCCTTCACATCTTGTAATGATGACGGGTATAGCTTGGACAAATTCTGGTTAGAAGTCGGTACGATTGAAAAAACAAGTGATCAGGATTACAGAATCATACTGGACAAAGGTCCTGTATTGTATCCATCCGTTTCAAATGTACCGGTACGTTACTTAGAAAATAATATGCGTGTGTACGCAGATTTTACCATCTTGCAAGATGCAAATCCGGGAAGTAGTGTAGATCATTACGTGCGAGTAAACGACCTACAAAAGCTTCTTACAAAACCTATTGTACCCTATTCCGAAGCGATTAGTGACAGCTTGGGTATGGATCCGATTGAATTACCGGAATACTGGATTGCCAACGACTTCATCACCTTCCGATTCTTTTATGCCGGAGGTGCTAAAGAACACATGGTCAACCTGACAAAGCATAAAGAATTAACAGCGGACGGGAAAACCCTGTTAGAATTCAGACATCATGCTTATGGAGATCCGGAGAACAAAAGTCTTTACGGTTATGTCAGTTTCCCGCTAAAAGAAGTGTTTAACGAGGTAACAGATTCCGTACAACTACACATCAAGTACAAAGGTTTCGACGAAGAAAAAAACATTGACATTACTTATCGTCCTCGTAAATAGGTCTCATAGTGACGATAAGATGTAACGAGGAGTTTTCGGTACCGAAAGCTCCTCGTATTCTTTTACACACGAAATATATTTTTTCAAGATTTTTCCACGTAATATTTGGTAATTCCGCAAAACTACCTATCTTTGTACCCGCTTAAAACAAGCAACTGTTCTTTGAACAAAGGGGAGATACCAAAGTGGCCAACTGGGGCTGACTGTAACTCAGCTGACATCGTCTTCGTAGGTTCGAATCCTGCTCTCCCCACATACTGCGGAAATAGCTCAGTCGATAGAGCACTAGCCTTCCAAGCTGGGGGTCGCGGGTTTGAGTCCCGTTTTCCGCTCTCATTTTAAAGCACCTACAAATGTAGGTGCTTTTTTGTTTTAGGCGGTTTTAATGGTTTTTATCCCCCTCATGCAAGCAGGGAGGTAAGCAAAAATCGATAGTAAAATCTGTGTTTTTGATAGTGTCCCCAAAAGTGTGTAAATTCCAATTTATTTATTTTTGTAATAGAACA
>JAHZBN010000009.1:0-133182 GCA_019423345.1 Butyricimonas sp.
AAGTATTAAACACGCGAAGATTACACATTGAGCTCTGATCCACCTTATTTTTCACATGAGCCGAAATGGGCTGATGTAAGACATGGTGGAGAATCTTTGATAGTGGATTCTCGAATGTGTTATCTTCGCACATTTACTATATACAAAAATTCGCTACACCATTCCAATAAGGAATGGAAATAGCGAATTTCAAAGCACACTCTTATTAATATTTCGATTTGATCACCAAATCTATACGCCACACCATAGCAACAGTGGAATAGATTACTTATACCATCACAAACCTTTCAACGACTTAAGAATCTTCACAAACTCCGGATCCGAAGGGAGAGGCATATTCATATTCACAATTTTTCCCTCTTTATCCAACAATATATAACGAGGAATCGTGGACACTTGATAACGGTGCATAAAGGAAATCCATTTTCTATCCATTATTAACTGAATTCCTTTCAATTTATTTTGATCTAAAAATTTGATCCATTCTTCTTTAACTCCATCGGTCGCAATTCCAACAAAAACAATATTCTTATTTTTGAACTTCTCTTGAATTTTCTCTAAAAAAGGAATCTCTTTCTTACAAGGAGAACAATAGGTAGCCCAAACATCAATAAGAACATACTTCCCTCTAAAATCTTTCAAGGAATATACTTTCCCATCCCGGTTTTCATACTGGAAATCCGGGGACGGATCTCCTACTTTTATCTCTTTCTCGTTATCAGCAAATGCAACCATCGAAAACAGGGTGCAAATACAAGCTATTAAAAAATTCAACTTCATAACTATTTATTTTACTCGACCATATTCATCAATTTCAATATCATAAAAACCTGAAGATTTAAAATCTCCCAACAGATACTTCGCAAAATGTGAACGCAATTTTTGTTCAAAATACCAAGCAGACACCCCATCATAGGTATGGCGTCCTTGCGGTAAATATACAAATTCAACATCCTTTCCACAATTAATGAGAGCATCCACCATACGAATGGTTTGGGCGGGATGTACGTTCCCGTCAGCACCACCGACAATGAGCATCAAATGTCCTTTCAGATTTCTAGCCAATTCCATATTGGTAGGCAAATTTGTTGAATAAACAGCCTTTTCACGAGTCACCAAAGAATCTCGTCCATCTTTAGCTTTAAGCGTATCCCGAACCATCTTTATGTCTTTATTTATCGCATAATGATTCTCAACAAAGAACTGCGTGTAAATATTGTTATCATGATTTCCAGCGGAAGACACACACGCTTTATAAAAATCGGGATAAGTACAAATAGCCGCAGTTGACATCATCCCACCACCGGAGTGCCCGTATATACCAACCCGATTCCCATCAATAAACGAATAACGAGCAATCAATTGTTCCAAACCACATTTATCATCCGCCAACGCATGATCCCGAATGTTACTGTAACCGTAAGTATGATAATCTCTACCGCGAAACGGAAGTCCTCCCCGATGATTAAAAGCAACAACGATGAAACCTACTTGAGCTAAAGCCTCATTGGTTGAACCAACCTCGAAAGTTAACGGCACGTTATCCGTCTGGGGACCGGGATACACGCAAGAGATAACTGGATACCGCTTAGTTGAATCAAAATCAAAAGGTTTCCACATAACACCATACAAATCAGTTTTACCGTCAGCAGCCTTTACTGAAAAAGTTTCAGGTATTTTCCAACCTTTTTTATACATACTATCCAAATTCAAGCCTCCTAACTTCACAACCAAATCACCTTTACGTGTATCTCTCACTACAAATTGACAAGGAAGATCCGGACGAGAATAAGCATCTATGATATATTTTTTACTCGGGGAAAATATCACGTTATGTGTAGCCTCTTCCGGGGTTAACAAAACCACTTTTCCTTTTCCATCAATGTTCGCCTTACAAATTTTCGCGTAACTCGGGTTTTCTCCCGGAGTAATTCCATAAGCCTGAAAATAAATCGTCCTATTTTTCTCATCAATCTCCACGGCTTTCCCCGCAGTCCAATTCCCTGAAGTAATAACATTTTTCAAATTCCCATCTCCATCGTAGTGATAGAAATGCCCATACCCAGTACGTTCTGACCACCAAATAATATCTTTATAATCATTCAAAAAATAAATGGAAGACAATTCTACTCCAATATACGGCTCCCCCTCTTCGTGAATAATTACCTTCACGTCTCCCGTGCTTAAGTTTACCTCACACACATCCAACATTTTTCCAAGCCTAGCCCGACGCTCCAAATAAAGTTTGTTGGCTTTTGTATCCGAATGAAGAATTCTAAGTTCTTGATCCTGCCATTTATCTATTTTCACGTTTTTACGGGTTTTTGTCTCGGTATCATATACTGTAATTTCCGTGTACGGTACAACGGAGTCACCCACCAATATTGTCGGAGAATTAAAGGCTAAAGGACGTCCTTTAAGATAATTCATATTAGAAATCTCTCCTAGATTACGCAAATCCTGGCGGAACAAACAGAAATTTTTAGAATCATCAAACCAAAGCGGAGCCAATGGCACCTCATCAGTTGTCTCCCACCCCTCGGTATGACTAAACCCCGGAATCCCGTCAAATGTCAATTGAGTCACGGTCGAATCTTTCAAATCCTGAATGTAAGCATTGTGTTCTTTTCCAAAAACTCGATACCTTCCATCAGGAGAAACACCAGAATCGTAATGCATCAATCTTGGCATTTCATTAACATCCTTCTTGTCTCTCTTCGTGTAAGTCAACTTTCGAGTCTTCCTATTGTATTCGAAAATAACATCCCCATCCAACCAATTAAGCGTTTCTCCTCCTTTATTGAAATTAATTTTCCAAAAACCAAGACGCTTAGGATCATATTTTCTCCCAGTTGCTTTCTCCATCTCTCTAGCCATATACGCGGGATCTAAAAATTCTTCCACTTTTTTCGCTTTCAAATCCACGTAGTAGTATTTTTCTCCATCTTCTAACAACTCCCTAAACCAAAAGTCATCACTACCTTCCGTAAAAAACGGAGTTACCTTATCATATTTATAAGGGAGCAAATACGATTTCACTTCCTCTGCTCGCTCGTAATTCGCTTGTTGAGCGAATAAATTGACGAATAAGCCAAAAAAGAACAATGAAACGAGTAATTTTTTCATAAAACAATAAATTATTTTTTTAATACTTTCTCTACAATTTTCCGCAATGGTTCTACCTGATTACTTGTGGCAAGAATTTGATTATTTTCATCTACAAGTACAAGAAAAGGAATTCCATTAGTAATATTGTATAATTGATTCAAAGGATTGCCTGGCTTAAAACCATCCAGTTTAGACCCTTGTATCCAAGACATTTTTTCTTCTCCAATTGCTTTTACCCACGCATCCTTATTTTCATCCATTGAAATTCCCACGATTTCAAACCCCTGGGAATGGAATTCTTCATACAATTTTATCAGTTGCGGAGTTAAAGCTCTACAAGGAGCACACCATGAAGCCCAGAAATCAATAATTTTCAATTTTGCCTTTACCGAATACATCGTGAAAGACTTCCCCTCGGGGGTTTGAACGGTGAAATCTGGAGCAACTTGACCTACCGATAAAGATTCCATTTTCTGAATTTGTTCACGAACCTGTTTACCTAAAGCTGTCGCCTGTAACTCTTCTGACAACAAGTTAAATCTACGCTGCAATTCATCAAGTGAAAGTCTGCTGGCATCTACGGCCAAATGATTCAAAGCAAAATAAGAATTCGCATGTTGTTCTAAGAATGTCTGCTTCCGACTCTCAGCATCACGTTGCACCGAATCCAAGAAATTATTCAAACGCAAAAAGCGTTCACTTTCCGGTTCCCGAACCGCCTCGATGTATTCATCGCGTATACCGTCAATCACTTTCGACAAAGCAATATCTATTGCCGAATATTCATTGGCAAGTTTCTGACTCTCTCCACCTCCCTCTATTTGACTCAATTCAAGGTTATTCGGATTTAACTTAACCGTGTAATCTTCGTTTTCCAAGTAAACTGAAGCACGAGTCGGTATGTCAACAACTTGCAGTGACACCATTGTCAAGCCGGTAACAGAACCCCTCATCTCAAACTTCCCATTTTTAATTTCTGCAGAAGATAGCGTATCGCATTTCTTCCCGTCATAAGTTACAAGACAGGCCTTCCCCTCTTGAATGCCGTCTATAACACCTTGTACTCTGTATCCCTTCGGGGAGGTACATCCCAGCACTCCCAAGCCTAGAATAAGAGTCATCATTAAATTGTTTCGATTCATACTATTTTGTGATTTACAAACAAACACCCTTTTCATGTAATTCACTCACATGAAAACTCTCAAATTTCTTACACCCCTGCCAATTTATTCATCCAAAATACTTGCGTATTTAGGTAAATCTATGCCATAAGTGGTTTTCATGTACTCAACAACCAGATCGTATTTTGCATTAATGATTTGATTTCCTTCTGCATCCAAGGGATCTTCTGCATCCAAGGGAAATTTTTCACGTACTTTCTGTTCTGAAAATACCATTGCATAACGAATCGTATTCAAAAAATCCAACAAAACCCGTTCTTCAACAGTCTCTGCAACAGGGCCTGGATTATCATCTATGACAAAATCTCCATAATCAGCATATGGAATCCATGGCATCCAAGTAGGAGCTCCATAAGTTTCTTTTGGCCCCATATCTCCCGTAACAACAGTAATCAATTCAAAATTCTCTCCTACTTGTGGGAGAAAACCTCGACGCAAAAAAGCGTTCTCCGGATCTTTTTCATAGGGAGTTACCATGAATTGATAGTCCATCTCTGAAGCCCAAGAATTATCTGCTAAAAAATCTTCCAATGAATAATAACGTATTCCTATTTTTTCTTCATAATCAGACATTTCAACAAACTCCGAAGCAACTTTATATTCTCCCGTTTCAAAACGGGATTTCATCCCCGGATAGCTAAAAGCACAAGCCAACGTGTGAATCATTTTCGGGGTCAATCCGGCCTCCATCTCCTCACTGGTAAAACTTAAACTCCAGTAATCCAACCCATCCTGTTTCAATTGAATATGTTTTCCATAAGTCGGAGATTTCGGATTATTATCCTTGAAATCATTTACCACGTACAAATAACAAGGCAATAAATCACGATCCTCTTTCACGTCTTTATCCCAAGATCCCAACAGCCATTCCTTTACCAGTTCCACATATTGTTGCACTTCTTCCCCACTAGGAGTTGTACAAGTGTAAATAGGCGAATTGTACGACGGAGTAGTCCACATCTTATTCAAATGCGTACTATCAACATCCTTATAAATAATATACATTCCCCAATCTTTCGCTATTTGCTCTATTTCTTTATCCCAAGGATCATTTCCCTGCGGGAATTCGAAATCGATCAAATTAACCGAATCAACGTATTTCACGTTATCATTATCTACACATGCTATCATTCCTGCCCAAAGCAATAGCATAATTCCATATAGCCGTATCTTCATCATAATTTTCAAATTGAAAAATTACTATTCATTTCTTGTTTCATTCTGAACCAGACTCGGATTCTGGGTGAAAGCTTCCTGAGGAATTAACAACGTATATCCCGGATCTTTTTCTCTAAGCGTATATTCGATTGCCTCACCAGACTCATCATACCAAACGTGTTTCAATTCAGGACATCCGTAACGACGCAAATCAAACCAACGATGATTTTCAAAACACAATTCCCAACGCCGTTCTTCTCTCACGACAGAAATCAATTCATCAGGAGTTTCAACCTGGGTAGCTTTAAAATCTTCAGGAGCGAATCTTTTTGCACGCAACTGATCCAAAGCATCGATACTCTTAATGCGGTACTCCTCGCTTCCCGTTTCTTTGTACACCATTGCCGATGCTTCCGCAATGTTCAAGAAAGCTTCTGATAATCTGAAAGCAATCCCCCAGCTAGTACCTCCCTGGATGTTAGGATTATAACCTTGCCCCACTTCAAATTTACTTCCCGGTACACGATAAACAGGTTCCTCCTCTTCTTTAACACTCTCCCATATCAAATAACGAGTTTTTCTCAAATCGGTATCTCTGAACGATTTTATCAAATCCTCCGAAACGACACAAACCGTACGGCTTGAACTATTCCCTTTATCATCATATATACTTACCCGTGTAAGGGGGAAATTCACGCGACCATATAAATCATCAAATAAAAATACAACTTCAGGATTTTCCCACGTGTAATAATCGGGATACGGAACCCCAGTTTTCGGATAAGCTTCCGGCTCCGGGATACTATTTAAATCCAACAACGTGTATCCGTAATCGTTCTTCACAATTTCAGCGTATTTCAAAGACTCTTCCCAATTCTCCATGTACAAATACACGCGAGATAATAACAACTGAACGAAAGGCAAAGACATCCGATTATTTTTCCTTACCTGTTCAGCCTTAGGCAACGTTTTAAACAAACGTTCCGCCTCCAATAAATCCTCAACTACACGATCATACACTTCTTTCACCGTATTTCTCGGAAGTCCACCGGCTAACAACTCCGAACTTAATTTCAAAGGAACCCCTAAAGCATCCTTATCAACCGAATAAGGTTTACCGTAAAGATTGACCAAATGAAAATAAAAATAAGACCGCAAAGCTAAAGCTTGCGCTTTCACATCATTTTTCTGTAATTCAGATCCCTGCACATCATTCAGATAATCCAACACCGCATTACACCCAACAATCTTATTGTACACGATTCCGTATATGTTATAACCGTTCAAAGAATTTATCATATCCCCCGACCACGTGTAGGCCAATTGAACCTGATAGAGTCTTGGTTCATCACCCTCTTTATACCCCGTAAGTTTTGGACGCATAGTCACATCATCGTCAAACAAGCCCAAAATGGAAATAGTCGATCCATCTCCAGGCCCCATATACGACTCTCCTAACAGCAACTCCTCTAATGATTTCACTAATTTAGGAACATATTCACTCTGTGATTTCGGCTCTAGAAATTCCTGGCACGAGAACAAGAATAACGTGGATGCCAATACACCATATTTTAACCATTTATTCATAATCACTCAATTTAAAAACCAACATTTAAGCCTACAGAATAAGTTTTGGGTTGTACACTATCCCCTAACTCCGGATCAAATCCGTCAAACTTTTTACTTGCAATAACAAATAGATTATTCACAATAAAATTCAATGATAAACTCTTCACCCCAATTTGGCTACACCACTTTTCGTTCATATTCCAAGTCAACGACATTTGCTGGCAACGCAAGAAAGAAGCATCAACTACTCTTGCGTCAGACATATCCCACATATAATACATACTTTGACTTTCTCCAAACGGCAAGTCAAGGAACTCTTCCACGCGACCGTTATAGATAACAGGAATATCCGTGAATAATTCATCGCCCGGCTTTTTCCAGCGATTTATTAATTCCTTACTTAAATTTCTGTCGGAAGAAGGAATTTTTGACGTTGAGAAAAGACTAGGTAATCTTTTTTTAGCACCTAACAAAAGAGAGAAGTTCGCTCCAAATGTCAGATCTTTCCATCTCAAACGAGTGGTTAACCCTCCCGTAAAATCCGGTTCCGATTTCCCGGAATAAACAAGATAATCCGTTATTTCGTCAATATCTGTAGATAAGATCAATTCCCCTTGATCATCTCTTTTGAAAGATCCATCTTCGTTTGTTTGGTAAATCCCGTTAAATTCGGGTAATCCCGTGTCATGATTCAAACCTTTAAAAGAGAAAGACCAGAAACTGGACAAGTCATAACCTTCTTTCAAAACTTTCGTTGCAGAGCCTTCCAAGAAATCTCTTAATCCGATAACATCTATCGAGCGAGTTTTAGCCTCATTCCAATTTTTAGATGAATTCAAACCGATCGTCCAAGCCCAATCTTTCGTACGAATCGGAGTAATATTCAAAGAGTACTCCACTCCCGAGTTTGTAATCCGTCCCCCGTTTATCTCCATGGAGGGCCGCCCGTTTTCCAAAGCAATATCCTGACTTACCAAATTATTGGATTTCTTCGTATAATACTCGAAATTCATCGTGATCCATTGCAACAATTGCAAATCAAGTCCGAAATTCCATGACTTCGTACGCTCCCAAGTTAATTTCGGATTGGGAAGACGGGAAATCAATGACATATAATCCCCATAAAAGTTTTTCACTCCCGCTTGGGACAATATCAAATCGGGACTGATGGAATTTACCGCATTACCTTGTATACCGTAAGAAGCCCGTAAAGTCAATTGATTTAATACCTTATTCCAATTATGCAACCACGGTTCCTGGGCAACATTCCAAGACAACCCGAAAGAATAAGTCGGATCGAAACGTTTATTTTGGTCTTGCCCAAAACGATTAGATGCATCATTCCGCAAACTGGCATTTAACACATACCGATTTTTAAAAGAATAGGCCAATGTTGCAAAAACAGAAAACTGATTGGCAGTCTGCGTGGTTCGCATCCAACCGCCTTCTTTATAAAGTTTTTCAAACACACCCAAATTTCCGTAACCAACAACTCCTCCATTGACAGGCACCAAATCTTTCAATGGAGTAGGTTCCACCACCACTTCTCCTCTTTCACGCACGTAACCAAAAGTCGTGTTTCCCCGATCTTTCGTTTTCGAAGATATAACCTCGGTTCCCACCAACAAATTAATCCGATGATCCTCTTTAAAAGTTTTTTGAATCGTCACTTTATTTTGAATATTCCAACTGGTCAAATCAGAGCTGGAATTAAACAACTCTCCACCATACGGTAAATAGGCCGCCTTATACAAATCCGAACCAAACTCTTCCGTCCCGAAATCATATCCTCTATATAGACTTGCCACGTAATATGTCTGCTCTCCGGCATATGATTCAGACAATCTATTCGTGGTATTAATACTACCAACGAACTCATATTTCAACCAAGGCAACACATTCCAAGCGAGATTTAAAGTACCGTTAACACGAGAAGTCTTATTTTCGGAATAGCTATGATCCATTTCATTCAAAATATTATAGCCTAAAATCACATCTTTCCCGTTCAACTCGTAATGGCTTCTCTTGGGTTGGAATAGCAAGTTCCCATTTTCATCATACGCAGGAACCGCCCGACTCGTGTTTAAAGCATAATCCATAGGATTAACATCTGCAGCATAACCGTCTGTCTCCTCGATGGTACCCACTACACTCAAATCAGCATACAATTTGGGATGCAATTGAATACCGACATTGACACGTCCGCTCATATTTTTAGCATCATTACCCACTTCAATACCGGCTTGGTCACTATAAGCAATAGAAGCATTGTAAACCACTTTATCAGAACCTCCCGACACGCTAATATTATGAGAATGGCTAAAAGAATTACGAGTCAATAATTTCAACCAATCCGTATTCGTGTTTGCCAAACGTTGCACAGCAACTTCTGCCTCCGGCATAGTGAGCTGTTTATCATACAACATCTGCATGATTCCTTCATAAGAATACAAAGAAGCAACAGGCACCTCTTCATAAATAGCTCCGTCACTGAATGTTTCCCGGCTAAATTGAATACGCTCCTGAGAATTCATCAAATTAAATAAACCATAACGAGGACGGGCGCGAAAAGAAAACGTTCCACTGTAATTCACCGTTAAGCGATCCGTTTTACCTCTTTTAGTTGTAATCACAATAACCCCGTTTGCTGCTTTCGAACCATAAATTGCCGTGGCAGAAGCATCTTTCAACACGGTTATCGTTTCTATATCTGCAGGATTCAACCATGATATTTGATTTCCCAAAATATTTTTCAAATCATCCACCATCATATTACTCTGATCAATCGGGAGCGGATCCGGTTGAATGATTCCATCAACAACCCATAACGGATCCTGATTTCCTAAAATAGTTGAAGTTCCCCGAATCCGTATTTTAGGACTCGTCCCCACGCGGGAGCTCGAATTCATCACCATCATACCCGCAACACGACCTTGCAACATCTGGTCAATAGAAGAATAAGCAGGCATCATCACATCCGAAGCCTTAATTGTGGTAACAGACCCCACCACGTCACTCTTCCGCATAGTTTGATATCCCGTAACCACAACCTCTTCCATCGCTTGTACATCCTCTTTCAAAACGACATCAATCACCTCTTGACCTGTATATTCTATTCGTTGGGGAACCATCCCGATAAAAGAATATACAATCCGCATCGGCCTACGTTCCGGAACGACAAGAACATAATGGCCTTCGTGATTGGTTGTTGTTCCAAGCTGCGTTCCCTCTATTAAAACAGTAACTCCCGGTAACGCCTCCTGATTTGAGTCTACAATCTTACCCCGGACAGTAACAACCTTCTTTTTTTCATCTTGAACATTAGACTTCTTTTTTGTTACAATCACAACAACATTATCTTCAATATAAAAATCTAGGGTAGTTTTTTCCAAGCATCTACTAAGAATCTCCCTAACATCACTCGAGGTTACCTCCACTGAAATTTTCCCCGCATCCCTCAACATCTGGTCATTATACACAAACCTGTACCCCATTTTTTGCTTAATCTCGCTAAAAACCTCTTGCAAACTAACATCTTTCAATTTTAGTGTTGTTTGTTGTCCCCGAGCAGTTACTGACATCGAGAAAAACATCAACAACGAGAAAAACATCGTCAACCTCATCATTGAAAACAAGCATTTGTTGACTCGTTGAATCACACCATTCTTTCTGATTTTCATAACTTCATATACTATATTAAACACTTTTATATGCTTTAACATTTATTCTACAAAAACTGTTCGCCCCTCTATTCTACATTGCACAACACCTATTTTATTCAGCAAATTCAAGATTTTATTAAAATCATTAAAACGTTTTGTATCAACAGAAAAACACTCATCCTCGGCAGCCTTATTCCTGAAAACAATTTGAATATCATACCACCGGGACAACTCTTCCATGATACGCTTTAACGGTGTTTCGATAAAATAAAAATCCCCTTCTTTCCAAGCAATACAAGGAGTCACATCCACATTTTTAACCGTTATCCCGTCTTTCCCCAAATGGATCACGGCTTGTTCATTTGGCTTCAAAATTGCCGTATCATTACTCTTTTTTACTTTTACACTACCTTCAACCAATGTCGTTGCACAAAGGGTTTCATCATAAGTCCGAATATTGAATTCCGTCCCAAGAACTTCCACAGAATAATCTTTCCCTAACTCCACGACAAAAGGTCGGTTTTTGTCCGGTTTTACATCAAAATACAATTCCCCCTTAGCATACACTTTCCGTTCCGCATCCGTAAAAGTGGTTGGGAAACGTAACACGGATTCCGCATTTAACCAAACCATCGTCCCATCCGGTAATACAATTTTATATTCCCCTCCCCGCGGCACTCTTAATTCACTATACTGAACTTCCTTATGGAATACACTATCTGTCTGGTAAGTCAATGTCCCCTCGTCATCAACAATTTGTCCCCCTTGCTCCAATTCCAACAATTGATTAGTATCTTTGCCCAACTCGATCATTTGCCCATCCGGCAAAAAAAGATGAGCTACGGAAGTTCCCGGTAGAACTTGTTGAAAAGTTGTTTTTCCCGTATGCTCTTGATCGTGATTGATCAATAAATACATAATACTTCCCAATAGAATCGGAATCAAAAAAGAAGCCACAATTGCCCAACGCTGAATCATCATACGACGCCGAACACCCGTCTTTTTCTTTAACGAACGCCAAGCTTCTTCTCGATTTCTATCCAAATTTCCCAAGTAACGAGATTGTTGTAATATATTTTTTTTATCACAAATCTCATCAAACCATTCACGATGGTCTCCTTCTTGCAACCACGCCTCAAGTTTTTCCCGCTCATCACAAGAAATCATCCCACGCAAATAACGATATATTAAAACGTCTATTTCATTATAATCACGCATCACAATATAATTTTACATCTAGAATGCACACCCCTGCCTTCAGGGTGACATCCATTCCTATTTTTTTATAATTTTATTTCCCAATAAAAAAGAATGTGGCTCTTTGAATAACAGAGATACTAATTTCTAAAGCTCTAAAAGGAACAACAACAGCCACTGTATTCCTTTTAATCGTTTGCGCAGTACTCGATAAGCTCGTAATTTTACAGTCTTTACCGTATTGACTGAAATATTCAATTCTTTTGCAATATCAATATTAGAAGACCCGTTTAAAGTCATGATAACAATATCTCTGCTTTTTTCCGATAAATCTTTTATTGCCTCATAAAGCATCGTATTTACCTCGTCTTCAAGAATATTCTTTTCCTCGTCCTCTAGCAGAATCCATCTTGCAATCTCCGATTCATTACGCTCCTTCACCTTTTGGTGTCGCAAATAAATCAAACAAGAATTTCGTACAGTCGTGTAAAGAAAACTTTTAATTGCCGGAATCGAGTAAAAGCGTTCCCGCGCTTCCCAAATATGTAAAAACGAATCTTGAACAAAATCTTCAACTATTGTCTCATCATCAATAATACGAAAAGCATAAGCCTTTAAAGGTAAATAAAAACGATTAAATACCTCTCTAAAAACGATCTCATTACCAGATCGAAACTTCTTTATAAAAACATCTCCAGATACAGACAAAACACTACTATAAAATACCCAAAAAACTCTTGAGTACAAATATAGCGTAATGATTTATTTTCTTCGAATTATTCTCAAAAAATTACTGCCCTCTCCAATCTCACTCCTTACAGGGAAAAATAGAGAGGGTAGTATTATGAAAGAATTAACGTTTCGACTTGATCACCAAATCGACACATTGCGCCGTAGTAAAAAACTTTCTAGCAAAGGCAAGTACATCCTTCGCCTTTATTTTATCAATAACAGCATCAAAATACATTGGAGCATCCATTTTCTTTCCTGTTTTATTATAAAATTGGAGATTCTCCATCCAAAAAACGATGGTGTTGCAAGCAAGCTCATCTGCCGACTTTTTCTCTTTTTTAATAGCAAGGATAAAATCTTCGACCTCTTCATCCGTCAAACCTTGCTTTAAAAACTCTTGAATCTGCTCATGGACCAACGCCCTCATCCGGGGACCTTCATCCAAAGAGGTGGCAAACCGGATAAACAACTCCTGTTGATAACGGGGTATCGAAGTTGCCTCTCCCAACACTTGCACGCTATACGCCGCCCCTTGAGTTCCCCGAAGTTCCTCTTGTAGACGATACTGAAAATACATCTTCAAAACACGCATACACAACTCTTCCAACGGTTTCGTCTTCAAATGATTCGCAAATTCGACACTGACCAAATACTTCTGATCTGGCATATTCACTTCCACCTCTTCCGTTATATTCCCTTCCCGATCATAACAATGCTCCACCACTTTTTCTTCCCGATACACAGAAGGAATTGCCCCCACGTATTTAGCTACCAATTCCCGGGTTTTTTCCCGTTCAATATCACCTACCAAATAAAAAGTAAAATCCGAAGCATCATGGAATCGATCCTTGTAAATTTGAAGCATCCGGTCATAATTCATCATGGAATAATAATCGGCATCCTTTTTCCAAAGACGAGGAGACTCTATCCTTCTAATCGAAGACAACATTGCGCTGATCGTATCATTTGTCGTTACGCTAGAATTTTCTTTATTCATTTGGCTAACGGCCACAAAACGATCAAAAAGCACACGATCAAAACGAGGATATTCCATTGCCAAATAAAATAATTGAAAAGCAATCTCTGCATCAACCGATACCCCAACGATACCAATACTCTCCGAACGTTCATCTAAAGACATATTCATATCAACTGAACGATCTTTCAGCAAGAATCCCAAGGTATTCATGTCATATTTATACAATCCTCCTTGTAAAAACAAAGCTGACAAAGCGTCTGCAGATGGCAAATCTTCTGCCTTTAGCACCGAACGTCCCCCGGGACTGCCTGCCAACATATTAAACATGCCTTTATTTCCGTCCGTGTATTTATAAAAGATCTTGGCACCATTATCCAACGTCCATTCTTCTGCATCCAACGCTTTTATAGTCTTTTCTTTTACAATCTTCCCCGGCTTAATCTCGAAATCGATCAACTCCACATTTTCCTCTATCTCTTCTTTTTTCTCCCTCACGACCAGTTTTTCCATATCAACAGAACGAGACGCTTGTATCATCTTTTCTATCTCTTGGGCATCTGGGAAAAGATGAGTTGAATCATTCCCCTGCATAAGAAACACCCAATTATCCCAGTTCTTATACCAACCGGAAATCCAATCTTGAAAATTCTTTGCTGACAAAGTATCGAGCACGGACAACGTGGACGCCAATTTTTCATCCACAGTACACAAAGGCCTGCCTAACAAAAAATTGTCTTGGAAAATCTGGAGAAATACACTATTCGGCATACTCTCTTCTTGTCCCATGTTCGATTTCACCCCTTGCCGGTAATTCTCGATCAAAGGCTGCAAGACCTCATCGGTAAACCCAAAACGATGAACATATTCAATCTTATTCAACATTTGTTGCAATGCATCCTTCTCTTTTCCAGGCAGAGAAGTCAAAACCATATTAAAACCATCATAATTTCTCACCAGATTAGAAATCCATGCGCCAGCACTCAAAAGATAAGATTCCCCGGCCTCTACATATTCCGTTATAAATCCCCTCATGATCGAATTATAAAAATCCCGCAATAACATCTCACGCAACATATCCTCCAACGAATTCACAGTTGCTTGGGGAATTCGTTTCACCAACCGGATAGACTTATTCGGTATCTCATGATCTATCAATCTCGCATATAAAGGCTCATCATTATCCTTAATTTTATAAACAAGGCGAGGTTTCGGGTTCTCCCTTTTGGGAATCGGATCAAACAAACGTTTCACAGTCGCCTCTACCCGTTCTACATCCACATCTCCGATAATTATCACCGCCTGTTGGTCCGGACGATAAAAATCATTGTAATAATTCCGAAGTTGCTCTGGGGTGAAGTTTTGCACGACCTCCACGGAACCGATAATGTCATGGACGGCATATTTACTCCCGTTATACAAGTAAGGCTCCGCCATTTTTTGTATGCGCTTAGACACATTCATCCTCACCCGACGCTCCTCCCGAATCACCTTACGTTCTTGATCCATATCCTCCAGTTTTAACTTCAGGAAACCCGACCAATCTCGCAATACTAAAATACAGGAATCCACCAACTCCCAGGACTCTGTTGGCACATGATCAATATAATATATCGTTTCATCATACTTAGTGACAGCATTAAATGTCTCCACGCCATGACGTTGCAAGAAGGTCGGCACCCCATCCGGAAAACTCTCCGTGGCATGAAATGCCATGTGTTCCAACACGTGAGCCAAACCGTTTTGCTCCTCCTCTTCCATCAAAGAACCGACATTTTGCACCAAGTAATAATCAGCATATCCCGGCTGAGTCCCCGTGTGCAAAATGTAATAAGTCAACCCGTTTTTCAGTTTACCATAACGAAATATTCCGGAACCTTCTTGCCTTGCAGCAAAACAGCAAGAACAGGTAAATAAAAACAATAATAGCAAACTTCTCATAAGGCACTCAATCTACTTTGGATCATTTTTTGAATTTGCACCATTAACTGCTTATTCTCAATCTCTGCACTTACAATAAAAGCCTGGTTATAACACTGTTTCGCTTTCACCCGATCTCCAGTCTGTTTCAAACAATCCCCTAACAAACAAAGTACACGGGATCTTAACTGAACAGACATCCGGGGAAAAGCCAACGCTTTTTCCAACCACGGAATCACCTTAGGGTAAGCATCTTCAGGAATATTACCTTGATATAAAGAGAATAAATCCTCTATAGGTCCCGTGTAATTATTAACCGTCAAAGTTGAACTCGCTCCTTGGAAATATTTATTCATATTTTCAAAAAACACGTCTAAATTCTTACGGTACAAATTATAATACCCGTCCGCAAGAAAATTAACAGCATCAAAAGCGGTAAGTTCTCCAAATGGAATTCCACCATAAATCTGTTTCAAGTCTCCATTCAATCGCTCCAGTTCTTGTTTATATTCCGCTTTGCCGTTACGACACAAAGATATGATATACCCGTTATACAAACTGATAATATACCTGTCTACCTCCGCTTTACCCACTTGTTCCACGTACCCTTGATAATGCTTGACCAAAGCATCAAAAATCGAATCATTCTTATCTTTTTGCTGGTGAAACATTACCAGTATCGTAAAATCCTTCGGATTCACCATTTTATCCAACGTTTTGTCGGCCACGTAAGCGTCAAATAAAGCCTCAATGCGAGTAATCCATTTTTCCCGATTATATCCCTCTTGCATACTGATAAAAGCTGGAGCCTGCAACAACAACTCTTGCCGCAAATCTAAATTTCTCTTCTCTTTTTTAACCTTCTCGTACAACTTTTCAAAACTCAAAGCATCCCCCGTAACAACTTTAGCCTCATGCAAAAAGGCTGTCGGATCTTTTGTTCCGTTAATAGAGTGAAGTACTTCACCTTTCACATTAAGGAACAACAGGGTTGGCAAAGCGTTTACTTTATATTTTTGCACTAACGCTTTATTCTCCGATGCTTCAGCATTTAACTGGCAACAAACAAAATTCGTGTTAAAATACGCACCAACTTCAGGTAAGGTAAAAACCTTCTCGGCCATCAGTTTACAAGGTTCACACCACTCTGCATAAAAATCTATAAAAAGATTCTTTTTTTCCTTTTTCGCTTTTGCCACGGCATCCTCAAATGTCCCCTCGAAAAAAGTAATTTGAGCCGTCACCGTCTCAAGCAATCCTAGAAACAGGATCACCAACCATAGCTTAATACATTTCATGACAATCAACTTATAATTAATTATCCCTCACATCAAAAGTGAATATATCCGACAGGATAGTAGAGTGACCCTCATTTTCTACTTTTAGAGAAACCGTATAATATCCAACCGGAGAATCCACCTTGGCATCAACATACATCCGCCCCCCTCCAATAACCGTCACATATTGTGCGAAATCATCTGCTGCCTCCTGACCGTTAATGCTCTTCACGCTATAAAGAGAATATTGTAAAGGTTGAGTTCCCAATACCTGCTCAATCTGGGCCGTTGTCCACGGAATATTCTTGTCTATCTGCTCTTGAAGTTGAGTAATCTGCTCCCGAATCGTGTAGGGATCAAGCAATCCCACCTCTTCACACATGGAAATAATACTCTCTTTCTTTGAACGGATTTCACTTTCTGCCTCATCTGCCACTTCATCCTTATAAGATTGATACTCATTGGCAGCTTTATCCATTAGTTCTTTATAATATTCCTTATCCGTTTCCGATGCATTATTATAAGCCGATCTTGCCTGCTTGTAAGCTTCATATAACTCATTCTTCCGTGCCTCTATGCCAATAAACTCCTCCTCCAATTGATCAATTTCAGCCAAAAGATTTTGAATTTCAGGCGTATATTGGTCAAAAACACTTTCCAGTTCGACAATATTATCCTCCAACGAGGAAAAACGTGTAACCCGCAAAGTATCCATCGAATAAGAAGCTTCATCCGTGTGCAGATAACCGACAGCAATATCATCACATCCTACAAACATGACAGCCGCCCACAATATCGTGATATATAATCGAATTTTCATCATCTCTCTTTTTAAAGTTTATTCAAATCACAAGCGTATCCCATGGCTTGCACCACCCCATTATTCGTCTGAATATCAGTTGATACAGCCCGAAAATTAGCAGAACCTGCACTCGTTCTAATATACAAAGACACTTCTCCCGCCTCTTCTATTTCCATATAAGGCTCCTGATGAGTCCACATAAATATAGATCCCCTTAATGCCTGTGCATCCATGCCATCCACTTTCTCGCCCGTGCTGGCTATAATCTGACCTCTAGGAACATCATTAACCATCAATCGCTGTGGAACAATCAATTTAGATAAAATATTCTTACAGTCTTCAACTGGAATATCTGTCACCTTCTCATATTCATTCTGCAACATATAATTCAAGATACTCAAATTCGTCACGCCAAAAAACGTAATTTGCTCATACTCGCCCTGTCCCTCAAACAACTCCTTTAAACCCGCGTGTTCTATCATTATCATTGTAGAATCCCAATCATACGGTTGTGTATGAAAATACTCCCACATAGAACAATCATGGACGCCATAAGACAATCCACCATCATGATAATTCCATTTTGTGCATGATCCTAACGCTAACATCATCACCAAGATCACCCCTTTTGCTATGCCTACTATTTTTGCCATTGCCAATAAGTATTTTGAGTCATCAATGTATTTTTTTCAAAAGCTTCAATTCCTACCGGTGCATAAAAAGCCCCGTTTTTAATATCCTGTTCCGTAAGATTTAGGAAATTACCCCTCAAATATTTCTTATAATATCCGTTACGCACGATATCAAAATAGAATTGTCCTTCCCCGAAAAGCTCACGTCTTCGTTCATTAAAAATCTCTTGTTTCAAACTTTCCTTGTCTGTCGGTCCCGTATAGCCGGACAATTCTGCGCGTTCCCGTATTCGATCCAGATCATCTACTGCCGTTGCCAATCCAAGATTTGCACGGCATTCCGCCCTTAACAGGATCAAATCGGCCAACCGCCATACGACCCAATCCCCATCCGTAGCAATAACAGGACGATCCTGAACGATTTGCGTATTCTCTTGAATAATCACATCTCTCCACTTTGCGATATGCGCACAAGGACTTTTTTCCCGTCCCACTTCAACAAAATCCCCCACTTCATCATCCCATTCCGTGATCGGGTAAGTCAATTCTCCCAATTGGTACCAAAATTCCCTCCGACGAGCGTCATTCTCATCCGGGTAAATACTCTCAACCGTCTCCACGTAAATTTTAGTCATCTCATCCCAAAAATCTTCTGCAAGCACGGTTATTGCAGTTTCATCCGTTGTCGTATAGGGATAGGACATCAACATTTGCCCCGGAAATTCAGGTCTGAAACTCGTCTCATGCTCCCGATCATAATCAAGCGGATCATTATCGATGCAAAAAATAGTCTCCACGCTAGACCTCGCCTTCCCAAAAACCTTCGAGATCAACCCATCCATACTTTCCAAATCATACGCCCCAGCTCTCCTCTCTATCACCTCCGAAGCATAAAACTCGGCCTCCGTCCAATACTTCTCTTCCTGCGTCAACCCTCCCATCCAAGCATAAATATTTGCCAACAATGTATTCACAGTACCAAGGCTGGCATACTGTTTAGAAGTAATCTGTTTACCATCAACATCTTTCAACTCTTCATAAACTGGAAGAGTCAACGCCAATTTTGCCTCTCTAATCGCTTCTTCCAACACCTCTAAAGCCGGCCGTTTGCCTTCCGGGGCAATTGACTCGGAACCTTTCGCAATCGGAGCATCTCCCCAAATTTGGGCAATCCGGAAATAACTCATGGCTTTACAAAAATGAGCCTGCCCTAACCAAAACTTAGCTCTCTCCTCGGATATATTTTCAAAACGATACTCATTCTCAATCATCACGTTAGCCATATATATGGCATCATAAAATCCGGACCAATTCACATCCAACACCATACTCTCATCCGGTAAATAAGTATCCGGATCCAACGTCCAAAATCCTTGGTAAGTCCATTCAATATTATCTGCATCCAAAGCATTATAAAAATAAGGTTGTTTCCCTATGCAAATATTTTTCATGTAGGAAGCTATACCGTTATGCAACGCTTTCAATTCCTCCTCGCTCTTGAAATAATTGACAAATGTCACCGAATCTTCAGGCTCCACGTTCAGCCAGTCATTACATGAAAACAGAGGTATAAACAAAAAAAGTATCAATATCTTCTTCATGCGATTATAATTTAAAAGTTTACAGACAACCCCACGGTGAATTTACGAGGTAAAGGATAAGATCCCAGATTATCCCTTCCTTGAGTAGGATTAACTAACTCCGGATCCAAACCGGAATAATTGGTCAACAAAAATAAATTCTCTCCTGTAATAAATAGTCTGGCACTCGAAATCTTTAACTTGTTAAGAACCCGTTCTCCAACATTATACCCTAACGTTAATTGTTTCAACCGCAGGAAACTCACATTCTCGATATCACAATCATAACGGCCACTCGTCTGATTAAGTAAATAAACATACATCTGAGATTTTGGATAATCAGCTTTAGAACCGGCCCCCGTCCAAATATCTACATCGTTAATATCCACGAACAAAGGTTTTGCAGTCCCGTTTACCGTCATGCTTAAATCATCGTAAATTTTCACGATATGACGCCCCAATGAATAATTAAAGAAAATATTCAAATCGAAATTCTTCCAACGAAGTTGATTAATAAACCCACCATGTGCCAAAGGAAGCGGACTCTCTGCAAAATAAACGTCGTCATTTTCTGAGATCTCTCCATCCCCGTTCAAATCAACGATCTTACGACTCCCTGGAAGGAAAATTCCGGTTGTACTACCCGAATAAAGAGGTTGCACCTCTCTATTAGCCAAATAATAAACCGGCACATCCTCCAAAGAATCATAAAAACCATCCGTTTTAAAAACTTTTATCTGATGCAAAGGTTTACCGATAACTTGCTCCTCAAAATCAAAACCATCGGCACTCTTCTCAAAACGATTCCAGTTACGGGATGCATTGAATTTTATTTTCCATTTTACCGCTGTATGCCTTAAAATATCAGCCTCCAACTCAAACTCTACACCTTGATTGGAAATAGCCATTCCATTCTGCCATTGAAACCGGTGATAATAAATATTTCCAGGTAAAAAAATCCGATTCAATTGTCCTTCCGTATAGCGATAGTAATAATCCACGACCAAACGCAAACGATAATCCCAAAAACTCAAATCCAAACCCAAATCATATTGATCTGTTTCTTCCCAACTTAATTTCTTATTAATCACTCCGCCTTCTATATCGGGAAACATTGCCGCATTGCCATGGAACGTTGCTGAAGTCGCATTCAACAATCCTTGAGACAAATAACGTTGACTAAACTTTTGTCCGGAAATTCCCCAAGTGGCCCGAATCTTACCAAAACTCAACCAATAGAATGGCTTCATAAATTCTTCATCTGAAAATGTCCATCCCACCGCAATAGAAGGGAATGTCGCCCAACGTACATTCTCTCCGAACACGGAAGAACCATCCCGACGAAGCGTCGCTTCAAACAAATATTTTTCCTTGTAATTATAAGTCAATCGCCCAAAATAACTATTCATACGCTCTTCGGAAAAACCGGAAGAATACTCAAAAGCCGATTCATAAGAAGGATTCTCCGCACTCCCGGTATTATTCAAACCGTTGGCTCCCCCCCAACCGGAACCGACATAATGAATTTTATCATTAGGCCCGTTTATACCTTTCCCTTTATTGCTAAAAGATTGATCTTTTTGGAAAGATAACCCCAACATGATGTTAAAATTATGCTTGTCCAAATAATTGAATGCATAAGTTAACAAATTTTCATTCAAAATAGACAAATCCTTCGTTATCGTCCCCTCTGAACTGGAAAAATGAGTGTATGCATCTAATGCCCGTGGTTTAAATGTATTCTGGTTTTGTTGATTATAATCAATCCCGGCAGAAACTTTCAAATGTAAATTACGCATCAACTCGTAGTCCAACGCCATGTTATAACGTAACGAATAACTATGATTTTTCTCTGAAATTTCATTATATTTATCGATAATCAAATCTCCGATAGCACCACCTCCTGGCAACAACGTAGATGTATTTTTAGCATCAGCACTAATTCCTTCAAACTTACTCCCCGCAAAACCAGCAGCACTACCTCTACTACGATCGCTATACGTTAAACCCAATTGTGTATCCATACGCAATCGCTTTGTCGGATTTGCCGTCAAATTTGACAACACGCTAAAACGCTTAAAATCGGTATTAATCGCTATTCCTTTCTCATCATAATAACCGGCTCCAACCATATAACGTACACTCTCCGATCCCCCGGAAGCCTGCAAATTCGCACTAACCACGCTGGCAGTCCTGTAATTCTGACGATACCAATGCGTTGAATTATTGTAAAAAGGATTCAAACTGTCTTGTAATACCACGGCATCCTGCGGCCCCGTCTTTCCCCAAAACCAATTATACATGGGCCCATTAGTTCCCTTGTTTTTATAAACTTCTTCATAGG
Organism: Butyricimonas sp.; assembly: GCA_019423345.1. GTDB lineage: Bacteria > Bacteroidota > Bacteroidia > Bacteroidales > Marinifilaceae > Butyricimonas. The sequence goes on from JAHZBN010000009.1 coordinate 22,139, forward strand.
ATACCGGAATCTTCCACTCTCCGGACTTCGTTCTATAAGGAGCAACCGTGTTACGCAAAGCATTCAAGAAAAACGTTCTTTCATACCGTCCTCCAGATTGTTCCGGAGCTTTCGGCAACCAGGATGAAGAGTAAGACACGCTGGCACTGAATTGCGCTTTCCCGGCACGGCCTTTTTTCGTCGTAATCAAAATAACCCCGTTCCCCGCACGAGAACCGTAAATGGCCGCAGAAGCCGCATCTTTTAATACTTCGATGGATTCTATCATGGAAGGATCAAGATCCGACAAGGTATTCGCCCCCGTTACCGAAGAAGTAAATGCCTGCATAGGCACCCCATCAATCACGTACAAAGGAGTCCCATATTGACGATCAGAACTTTCTCCCGTTACCCCCAGGGAGTTGTAACCGCGAATGGCAATCAAAGAACCGCCACCACCGGGAGAGCCGGATATATTACTGACTTCAACTCCGGCCATATGCCCTTGTAACAAGTTTTCCAAACTATGCGTTGGCAACTCTTTCAACTCTTCCCCTTTCACGGAAGAAATCGCACTGATCACGGTACGCTTTTTCTGGGAACCATAAGCCACAACCTGAACTTCATCCAAACCGGAAATATCCTCTTCCATTTTCACGATAACCTGTTTCCCCGCAATACAATCAACTTTCTTAGTTTTAAAACCAACAAAAGAAAATACCAAACGCCCCTTTTCTCTAGGTAAAGGCAACGCAAAACGTCCCGCCGTATCCGTTGCCGTACCGATTTGAGTACTATCTAAAAGGACCGTAACCCCCGGCATAGGAATATTATTATCATCAACGACTTTTCCCTCTATAACATATAACTTTTTCTCATCATCTTTCATGGCACGAATGATGACCACGTTATCGTCATAGGAAAAAGTCAATCCCAACGAAGGTAACCACCCTTCAAGCACCTCATTCAAAGGTTTATTCTGAACCTTCAGGCTCACCACCCCCTTTTGCTGAATCATCTGGTTGTTGTACAAGAAATCGCAACTAGCTTGCACGCCAAGCTCTGTAAAGATTGTTTTTAAAGAGACATTCTCCATCTCCACGTTCACCACAGCCTCCTGTGAATAAACACTGGCTTGTACCGAGATGAAAAAAACAAACTGAAAAAGACAGAATAATTTCATAAAGATTAACATTTCCCGGATAAGAATACCCCGCGGTCCTCTTATTCGAATTCGACTTTTTTGCATACTTTTGTTTTTAAGATTACACATGGTACAACTATCATCTTACACATAATTGTTGTACTTTACCTAAAGTTGGAAATTGGGGAATTTCCAACTTTTATTTTTTCCTTATCACAACATTTTTTCCATTCAATTCAAATTCAACCAAATCCGTCTGTTCTATTTTCTTGAACAATCCCTCCACACGATCATATCGCCTCAAACGTCCCGTGAATTCCAATGATTTAACCTCCGCGTTTGCGTAAAAAACATTCAGATCATACCACAAAGCCAAGGTTTCCATAATCTCTTCTAACGGCATCTGATCAAACTTATAATACCCATCCTTCCACGATGTATATAACTTCGTGTCAACAACCTTCACTTTGAACCGATTGTTTTTCTTGTTATAAACAACCTGTTCGCCCGGTACGACATTTATCTGTTCCTTTCCATTCGTTATTTGAATTCGTCCTTGTTCCAAAGTTGTCTCTATCCTTTCACGCTCCGGATAAGAAGTCACGTTAAAGGAAGTCCCTAATACCCGAATTCGGACATCACCCACCTGCACAAAAAAAGGACGACACTCATCTTTTGCCACCTCAAAATAAGCCTCCCCTTTCAATCCCACCTCTCGTCGATCACTGGAAAAAGCAACAGGATAATAAATTTCCGAACCGGCATTCAAAAATACCCTCGTGCCATCTGTCAGCACGACACTATATTCCGATCCTCTAGGAATCATGAGTGTATCATATTTTACTTCTAGCGGAACAACGGAATCATACGAATATCTTAACGTGTAATCAGCATTGGCAATCCGGATGCTATCTTCACGAATCATCATCCCCTGATGTTTATCAAGTTCAACCACTTCTCCCGTATTCAACTTCAAGTAAGCTTTGGAGACATCCATTTTTTGAAGATCTCTAGGAACGCCAAGATCCTCAGCCTCCATTCCCGATCTCCAGAACATCAGCGCAACCCCCAACAACACAGCAACAACAGCCACCCCGGAATAATACCACCCGATCCTCCGGTTTCTCCGCCGACGCCATACCTCTTTTTCCATTCGTTCGAAAACAAACTCTTTCCGACCAACCGCCTTTTCCCTCATCAAACGGGAACTCCGAAACATCCCTTGAAGAAGTTCCACATCCTTTTCTCCCGCATGTTCCTGCAACCACGTTTCAGCCTCCCGTCGTTCTTCCTCCGACAACATCTCACCCACCAAATAAGCAGTTACTATTTCATTGATTTTATCACTCATCTTAAGTTCCTTTTTACTAAAGGAACTTAACTATTCATTTCGGGTGACAACAAAAATCATCTTTTTTTTGAAAAATAACATTAGGATCAGTTCATCATTCATTTTGAGCTCTTTACGCAGAAACTGAAAAGACCTCCCCATCTGTGTCTTAACCGTATTAATACTGACCCCCAAGCGATCTGCCACCTCTTGATACTTCATCCCCTCTATACAAACCATATGCAATATCCGCTTACGCTCTTCCGGCAACGTTTCTATCGCCAAATACAACTTTTCGATCAACTCCGAATCTTCCCTCGGAGTCTCACTGTATAACTCCTCTCTAATCTGCTCATGCTTATCCTCCCGGCGACGAGTATTTCGTAAATAATTCAGACACCCATGCTTTACCGCTGAAAAAAGATAATGTTCCAAACTTCCCCGCAACGAAGAAAAACGCCGATTTACCCAAAAGTCAACAAAACACTCCTGAACAATATCCGCAGCTTCTTCTGCCTCGCCAATAAACTGTGTAGCAAATAGAACTAAAGAATCATAAAATGAATCATATAATAGACGAAAACCTTTCTGCTCGTCATCTTTAAATTGCAACAATATCCTCTCCGAGTTTTTCATTCTATAATTTAATCCTCATTTTACGGGCTAAAAATAATAAAAAACTCTTATATATTCCGAATCAATTCTCCGAATGATACTCCACCACCCCGTCGAAATGCGGAACCACGAGAGCCTCCACCACCTTATCACCGAATTGCTTTCTTTCAATCTGAATCGTCCGATCCACCTCCTCCCCGAAAGCCTCCTTGATCCTTTGGTGAAGAAACAGCTCATACTTGTCCAAATTGCAACACAAATAATCCAAATCCGCTTGAATCCCCACAGGCACCCCCTTATCACTCATCCCGATATACACGGTTCCTCCTTGATTGTTCAGGAAACGGCACATATCCTGCATGATAGAATCCAATTGGGCCTCCACGTCCACGTGTTTCGCCCCCACCGGATAGACCAATGAATTCTTAAACGTTCTCTTTTCTTTCATATTCCCGGACATGGAATCTTCTTCACCTTTTCCCTTCAACGACAACAAGTCCAACAACTCATCCTCTCTCCAACGGGATTCTTCAGGAAGATTTCCCTGCACATCCTTAGCCAATATAGCTCCAGCCACTTTAGCCACATAATCATTCTCCGAATGAGAAAAACGTTCCAAATCTCCCGCAAAAGAACGATCTCCATATGACGACAGCATTCGGATCACCGCCCACAAAGGTTCCAATGCAGGGTAAGCCCGAAAATCCTTCTCCAGTGCGCCCAAGTCCAGTGTTTCTAAACGTCCCTCTATAAATTCATACTTCACGATCAAATGATTGATCAAGCAATCATAGTACCCTTTCAAACGATAATCACCTAACACGTGAGCCAACAAGCGAATAAAATAAAGTAAATTCAGATTCTCCAAACAAACCTCTTGCGTCAGGTAAAGCTGCAACAGCCGGATCAACTCCTTCACATACTTACCCGAAACCCCGATAGAACGCTCGATCTTACCCGTGTTAAACTTCCCCTGTCCGTCCCCGTTTTTATATTTCTTGCACTCTTCTATATAACTGTAAACCAGATTAGCAACCGCCTCGTGCCGGTCAAATCGTTCCTTCGTGGCACCCAGAATCTTTCCTTTAATCCTTCCTACCGGGGGAACATCAGTAATTTCCAAAAGATAATATCCCCCTCTCTCCTCGCTCACCCCTTCAGCAAGAAGGGTCGATACCAAGAAACCACTTTCCGACAGCCATGTCAAAAAACCGTTCTTCTCACTCAAAAGCAAGGCGTTACATTGATCGCCTTCCCGCAAATGCTCCACAGCCACCTGATTCAGTTCCTCCCAGATCGAGAACTGCAAGCGATCATCCTCCGACTCGACCACTGTCGCCGTCATAATATCCCCGGGATGAAGAATATCTTTCAAACTATCCAACCTTGCCCGTGTCACCTGACTGACATGTAAAACACCCTGTCCATCATACTGCGGGTCCACAATCGTAACGAAAGCCAGCGTGGGTTTAAAATTATGCACCAGTTTCACCCGTATATTCACGACAGCCCCCACGGGCGGCCGTCTCTTCTGAATCACGCTCTTTCTTAATTCATCCGAAAAGTCAGCGAGAATACTTCTCCACGCTTGGGTTGCCCCCACCAATCCTTCTTCAAAACTCAACTTTTTCTTACTGTACCCGAGTTTCAAAGCGACACCGTCAATCTCCATCAGCGTGTCAAACTTTAATGAAACCGGAGCGGCAAGCGTGATTGCTTTCGTTTCCACTAACAATTGCCCGTGTCCCTCGTACAGACGCCCCTGACAATTTCTAATCGCGTCAACCGTCTTTTCTGCAATAGATTCCATCAGGACAGGAATGGAGAACTTTAACAACTCCTCCCATGTGAACACGGCATTCTTCTGGTTAAACAATAAAGAATTAAACGCATTCTTCCGAATTACTTCATCCTCCTTATCCCGTAACACATACAAGTACCTGAAAAACATGGAACGCAAGCTTGCCAGTTCTTCCTGCACGGAATCCCCCAACAAGATCCGAGCCCCTAGAATCCAAACAGCCTCCTGAATCTGATCCCGGGTATGTCCTTCAAAACACAGCGCATCATCCTGTTCTCTCACAAGAGCTACCCGTTCGTTAAAACGTTCCATCACCCTAGGATTAGGTTTATTCAACGTGTTATACACCAGTAAAACGAGTCCCCGTGCCGGCAATAAATGCAACTTCGGACTAAACCGAACGATAGTCAGTAATGTTATCCACACGAGCGATTTCTTGTACAGGTAACCCGATACCATCAATTTCTCCAACTTCGAAGTAATATACACCCCTTCTTCCCCTGCATCAATCAACCGGATCGCCTCCCTGCTGGCAATAGCCTCATCCAGATAACGTTCCACCTGCATTCGGGCATCATTCAGCTTGACCCCTTCAAAACATTTCAAATAATCAGACCCTTCAAGCATCCATTCCAATATACGAATAAAAATATCATTCAGAAGATCATAATCTTCCAAGATCATTTCCTCTCCCCCTAACTCCGCACGCACAACACCCAAGAAAGAAAATATCCACTCCGGCCCTCGTTTTCCAACAACCGTGAAATCATAATCGCAAATATACTCATCAAGAATACTCGCCTCTTCTTTCGTGAGAGGAAGTTCCTCGAACAAGTGTTCAGGAGATACAAAATCCATTATTCTTATTTTTATTTAATGCAAAAAATATTTAAACATACACTTTTTGGTAAAGCGCCGCACCTCATGACAAAAAATCAATGTCTCCATTCCTTCCCCGATGAATCGCAACCATGCAAAAGTAACAACTTTTTTCTGAAAATCAGCACTTCAGGCTATTACAATTTTATTCCTCTCTCTTCCAACATTTATTCCTCCTCATAAAAAAACATTTTCAATCTCGCCCATTTTTGCTACATTCGCTCACATCAACATAAACACAAAAACATACAAAACCATGATCCGCTACTTCCAACAACAAGACGAAGACTCCGTCATCCGGATATGGCTAGAAGCATCTGCTATCGCCCACTCCTTCATTCCCCGTTCCTACTGGGAAAGCAAAGTTCCGGATATGCGTAACGAATATCTGCCACAAAGCCAAACCCTCGTCAATGAAGACGAACACACAAACGAGATCACGGGATTCATCTCCTTAATCGGCAACTACATCGCCGCCCTTTTCGTCTCTCCCGACCGACAAGGCCAAGGAATCGGACATTCTCTTATGACTCGTATCAAGTTACAACACCCCGAATTGGAATTAAATGTTTACGCGGAAAACACGCAAGCCTTGACATTCTACAAACGCCAAGGCTTTACGATCATACGTGAACAAACCGACAAACAAACCGGCCGGCAAGAGTTCACGATGAAATATCAACTAGACGCTTAAAGCATCCCCGACAATTCCTGCTCCAACATCCCCGATCCCCTCAAATCATTTCTCAACCGTGCATTCCCATCCCGGTCAACAATGACATACGAGGGAATCCCGTCCACTCCAAAATAATCACATATATAATCCCATTGTTTACGATTCAAACGATAATGCTCTCCCTCGATTCCTGCCACCATCTCCAACCATTTGGATTCCGGGGAAGATTCGTTCGTGATATACACAAAAACAACATCCTTATCCTTGAACCTATTCTTCCTGGGTTCAAAAGAAGCAATCGCCCCCCGGCAAGGTCCGCACCACGTGGCCCACAGGTCTACCATCACCACCTTCCCCTTATAACGGGCCATAATTGCATCAAATAACTTTTTCTCGGATACCGAAGGGACCTCCCGGATTCGTTTTTCCGCCTTCACCTTACTTTCCGCAACTTTCGCATCGATCTGCTGCTTCACCTGTTCAAAAGCCTTCGTGTAATAGGGGTCGATAGATGCCAGGTTCCGCCGTTGCTCTTTCGTCAAGGGTTTCATATTCTCCAGTTGATCATAAATACCCTGCAATTTAAAATAATCGATCAAGAACCCTTCCTGGCTTCCCAGTACCTTCTCCAACCGATCCAACGAAGGAATACGGTAACAAACGATATCAAAACAATATGGGAAATCACGAGCATATAACATATCCAGCCGATTCACATCCAACTCTTTCAACACGGCAAAATGCTTATCCGTGAACTCCGGAGCTTTGAAATCAATCTCCCGTTGGTCCCATCCGATATGATTCGCCTCCCGGTAAGCCGTCTCCAAATTAGACTCCCCGGAACAAACCAGCCTCATTACAAAACCTTTTACCCCAAGCTCCCGGTATTTCCGCACTCCATCCGGTAGTGCCTTATCATTCGCCAAACGCTCCATCTCGGCCCGGTAAAGCTTCATCACGTACGCGATATACTCATCGGCATTCATCCCGTTTATATCCTTGTAGAAAGAATACATAGAAAATCCATCCTCGTACTCATCCTGCAATGCGTAATTCAAGGAGACAAACCGGCTCTCCCCAACCACGTAAGCCAAACGATGAGCCTTCATCCGGTCTTTCTGATAGCGGGAAGCCCTCCGGGTAGCCTCTTCCAAATCTACATACACTTCCACGTCATCCCCCGGATCAAGCACGATCATCGTGCGGAAGAGCGTGTTACTCAAATAGACCCATGTCGTGGAATATTGATCAAATTCGAAGATACAGCTATGATCCTGATCGATCCTCTTCGACAACTCCTTCCCGGGGTTAAACATATCGCTCACGAAAAGCTCGACATCCCGCCCGTCCATCAAATCACGATAACCACATAAATGCACCTTTACCCTCGTCTTTCCCATTTTCAACTCAGCCGACGGTAACGTGGTCGCTTCTTTCCAGTCCCGGGCAGACACGTCCGACGGGATAGCCACGGTAGTCATTTCAACATCCGGATTCAAATTCAATCCCCAAATATGCCAGCCCCCCAGGTTCATCCGACTCTCGATCACATCTATCGAATTCACTCCTTTCGGTAGCGGCGGGAAAAACAACTTGAACGAAAGCAACCCGGTATCACGCATCTCGAATTTCTCATTCAACTTCAATCCTTCCGACTTCAAGGCAAAATACTTTTGCCCGTTCGCCAAGATATAGATCCCGGCATCCACCCGGGCCCAGCCACCGGGATATTGCTCGACATCGGCATAAATAACCGTGGCAGTGTCGTTTAAAACGATACGGGAGATTTCGAGTGACGCAGAATTTTTAGCCTGAAAGGCCGGGTAATCAATCACCCGTTCCCTCGGTTGGCAAGCAACGAGAATGCCCACGCACAGGAACATCAAGACAGTTCGACTTAATTTTATCATATTTGCTATTTTATCAGGTCCACACAAAGGCCTGTTGTTTCCTCGATATAAATATACAAATATTTTAACAAAATACTTACTTTTACGGCGTAAAAACAAATATATGCCACATAATATCACGATATACACAGACGGAGCCGCCAGCGGTAACCCCGGACCGGGAGGTTATGGGGTCGTACTCATGGCCGGTGCCCACCGCAAAGAATTGTCGGAAGGTTTCCGCCGCACCACGAACAACCGCATGGAACTACTCGCAGTTATCATAGGCCTCGCCGCCCTACGTTTCGAAGGAAGCAACGTAACCATCTACTCCGACTCGAAATACGTGGTCGATGCCGTTGAAAAAGGTTGGGTTTTCGGTTGGGAAAAGACCGGGTTCAAAAAGAAAAAGAATCCTGATCTCTGGCGACAATTCCTCGCCCTTTATCGCAAGCATCACGTGAAATTCATCTGGGTAAAAGGACATGCCAACATCCCGGAAAACGAACGTTGCGACCAGCTCGCCGTAGCCGCCTACAAAGCCCCGAACTTGCAGATTGATGAATATTATGAAGCAGAACAGAGTTCTGACGAACAACTTTTTAGTGAATAGGCAAAAAAAATTGTCAATTGTTAGTCAAGGAGATTCTAAAATAACTATTTTCGCGCTACAATCTAAAACTAGAAAAAGTAACATCATTCATCACAAAAACTTATAGAGATGAAAAAAATATTAATCGTTGGTGCAGGGGGACAAATCGGTTCCGAACTGGTACCCCACTTGAGATCCATTTATGGAAACAGCAATGTAGTGGCAGCTGATATTAGTGCTGAAAAATGTAAAGCATTGGCAGAAGCAGGTCCGTTCGAGGAATTAAACGCTCTTGACGGGGAAGGTTTCAGTGCCATCGTGAAAAAATACAATATTGACACCATTTTCAACCTGGTTGCCCTGTTGTCAGCCACGGGAGAAAAGAACCCGAAACTAGCTTGGGACATCAATATTGGTGCTTTAACGAATTCTCTGTACATTGCCAAGGATAACAATTGTGCCGTGTTCACACCTAGTTCCATCGGGGCTTTCGGGAACGATACCCCAAAAGATAAAACTCCCCAAGACACGCTGCAACGTTCTAACACCACGATTTACGGGGTTTGCAAGGTAACAGGCGAGCTTTTAAGCGACTACTACTTCAACCGTTTCGGTGTTGACACCCGTAGCGTGCGTTTCCCGGGATTGATTTCATACGTGACTCTCCCCGGAGGAGGAACCACGGACTATGCCGTAGAAATTTACTATGATGCCATCCGCAAAGGTTCATTCACCTGTAATGTGAAAGAAGGTACTTACATGGACATGATGTACATGCCGGATGCCTTGAACGCCGTTGTTCAATTGATGGAAGCTGATCCCAGTAAATTAAAACACCGGAACAGTTTCAACATCGCATCCATGAGCTTCGAGCCGGAACAAATCGCTGCTGAAATTCGCAAACATATCCCCGACTTCAAGATGGATTACCAGATCGACCCGGTAAAACAAGCCATCGCTAATAGCTGGCCAAACAGCATGGATGACACTTGCGCCCGCGAAGAATGGGGCTGGGCACCGAAATTCGACCTTACCAGCATGACAAACGATATGTTGATCAAGGTAAAAGAAAAATTTGACAAAGGATTGATCAAATAAAAATTACATACAAAGAGCCGCTTTCTACAAAGTGGCTCTTTTTCGATAAACTCACAACTATTTCTTTCTATTGTTTTTCAAATCTCCCCTTCAGGGAGCCGGACTCCCGGAATACCTCGCTCCCATCCCCGTCAACGCGTCTCCTCGGGAAAGATGACCTACTTGTATACAATTTACAGAAGTTTGTACCCGAATTACGGAACGTGAAAGTACACCAATTATTTTTCCGATAAAATATCTTATTTTTGTGAGTAGCTAATAACGAAAAACATGGAAGAGATACTGAAAATAAACAGCATGGACGACTATAACAAGCTATTCGGACTGGAAACCCGCCACCCGTTAGTTAGCGTCGTCGACTTATCACAAGCCACCCGATGGCCCACTCAAGCAGTCTTCAATTACGGCATCTACGCCCTTTTCCTGAAAGACACCAAATGCGGCGACATCCGCTACGGACGGCAGCTCTACGACTATCAAGACGGCACTATCGTCAGTTTCGGCCCGGGACAGATCGCCGGGATTAACATGCCTTCCGGAGTTCGCCCCGCAGCCCACGGGCTACTGTTTCATCCCGACCTTATCCGGGGTACGGCACTCGGACAAGAGATTCGCAACTACACGTTTTTCTCCTACGAGGCGAACGAGGCCCTACACCTCTCCGAAGAGGAACGCCAAACCATCATGGATTGCCTGAATAAAATACAAGCCGAACTGGAACACGCCATCGATAAACACAGTCGACGCCTGATCACGGCGAACATTGGTGTACTATTGGATTATTGCCTCCGTTTCTACGATCGACAATTTGTTACCCGCAACCAACAAAACAACGACATCATCGTCCGGTTCGAACGCTTGCTCGATGAATATTTCGATGGCCCGATGCCCCAACAAGAAGGCTTACCCTCGGTCAAATACTTCGCAGACAAGGTCTTTCTTTCCCCGAATTATTTCGGCGATATGATCCGCAAGCAAACTGGGAAGACCGCCTCGGAGTACATTCAAACCAAGGTTATCGAACGAGCCAAGGAAAATTTACTTTCCTCGGACAAAACGATGAGCGAAATCGCCTACGACTTGGGATTCCAATACCCCCAGCATTTAAGCCGGATGTTCAAACGGGTAGCCGGATGCACGCCCAACGAATTCCGGGCCCAGAATTGAGTTTTAAAAATTAACTACCAAGTATTTCAAGGGTATATCAAATGAGGAGAAGCTGGTATTTCTCCCCACGATAAACCCCTTAAATCCCTTATTTCATAATCACCACGTTAATCCTTCCGGATCATTTCCGAATAAAGAATTAAAATCACGCTATTAAAACCCTATTAAAACGCTATTTAGTATAGCGTTTTAATAGGGTTTTAATAGCGTTCTAATAGCGTTTTACACGGAAGTGATCCGCTATTGATCCAGAAATATACCATATTTCACCATTAAAAACGGTGAGAATAACCACTTAAAAACCATACAATTAACAACATCTTAAATGATTACCCGAAAGAAAAACAAAACATTTTTCCCAACAAGCCATTTAAGTCGTCTAAAAATCTCACCGGAAAGAAAAACGGAGATTTTGAAACTTTATATATAAAAATACGAAAATAAAACAGTACATTAGTAACTTCATTTAAGAGGGACAGGCGTTCTTTTTGCGCCCACACCCGATATTTTACGATTTAGATTATGCCAAAGAAAGAAAAAAAAAGCAAGAGAGACATCGGTAAGAAAGAATTACACCGATTATTATACGATATATTTTCCGGTAACCCCGATCAAAGCTTCAATTACAAGCAACTAGCTCAAAGATTAGGCATCAAGAACATGAATGCCAAACAATTGATCATGACGGTTCTCTACGAGATGAAAAATGACAATATGCTCACGGAAGAATCAACCGGGGTTTTTAAATTCAAGGTAAACACCATTTACGTTACCGGAATCATCGACCTAACAGCAAAAGGTACTGCCTACTTGATCTCGGACGATTGCAAGGAAGATGTTTTCATCCCCCAAGTGGGTCTGAACCATGCCTTAAACGGCGACAAGGTAAAGGTGCTACTCTATGCCCGGAGTTCCAAAAGACGCCCCGAAGGGGAAGTGGTGGAAATCCTCGAACGTAAGAAAGAAACATTCGTAGGCATCATACAATGCTCCAAACAATACGCCTTTCTCGTTCCCACGGGCAAACAATTACCTTACGATATATTTATCCCCTTGTCAGACTTGAACGGTGCCAAGGACGGGGAAAAAGCCATCGTCAAGATTACCGAGTGGCCGGAGAACCAGAAGAACCCGGTGGGGAAAGTGCTGGAAGTTCTCGGAACGCCGGGAGACAACGACACGGAAATGAACGCAATCATGGCGGAATACGAACTGCCCGTACAATTCCCGACAAACGTGGAAAAAGCCGCTAAAAAGATAAAAGATGCCATCCCGGCAGAGGAAATCAAGAACCGCAGAGATTTCCGGGAAATCACGACATTCACGATCGACCCGAAGGATGCCAAGGACTTCGACGATGCCCTCTCGCTCCAAAAGTTGAAAAACGGGCATTACGAAGTCGGCGTGCATATCGCGGATGTCAGCTTCTACGTGACCCCGGATTCCGTGCTGGACAAGGAAGCTTACACCCGCGCTACATCCGTGTATCTCGTGGATCGTACGATCCCGATGTTACCGGAACACCTGTCCAACGGGTTGTGTTCGCTACGTCCCGACGAGGAAAAACTTTGTTTCTCGGCAGTTTTCGAGTTGAATGACAAAGCCGAGGTAGTCAATCAATGGTTCGGACGAACGATCATCAAGTCAAACCGCCGTTTCACTTACGAGGAAGCACAAGCCATGATCGAGGGCGGCGAGGGCGACTATAAAGAAGAGATATTAACCCTTAACGATCTGGCCCAAAAATTACGGACCGCCCGTTTCCAGAATGGCGCCATCGCTTTCGACCGGATCGAAGTTCGTTTTGATATTGACGAGAAGGGGAAACCCACGGGCGTGTACTTCAAACGCTCGAAAGAGGCCAACAAGTTGATCGAGGAATTTATGCTTCTTGCCAACAAAAAAGTAGCGGAAAAAATCGGGAAAGTCAAGGAAAACCAAAAAGCCAAAACATTCGTGTATCGTATTCACGAGCAACCGAATACCGAAAAGCTGGAAGATTTCAGCCGCTTTATCGCCAAATTCGGTTACCGTCTACGAACGAGTACGCCCCGACAAATATCCTCTTCCATGAACAAATTGATGGAAGACGTGCAGGACCGCCCGGAACAGAATATGATCGAAACACTGGCTATCCGCACCATGGCAAAAGCCGTCTACTCGACGGTGAACGTGGGACACTACGGGTTGGCTTTCGACTATTATTCGCATTTCACGTCACCGATCCGTCGGTACCCGGACGTGATGACCCACCGCTTGCTGCAACGTTATCTCGACGGTGGACGCTCGGCCAATGCCGATAAGTATGAAGAGATGTGTAAACATTGCTCCGACATGGAACAGATCGCCTCTAACGCAGAAAGAGCCTCCATCAAGTATAAGCAAGTCGAGTTCATGAGCGACAAGCTAGGCGAGAACTTCATGGGAACGATCTCCGGCGTGACGCAATGGGGTTTCTACGTGGAACTGAATGACACCAAATGTGAAGGACTTGTTTCTATTAATGAACTGGAGGGAGATTATTACGAATTCGACGAAGAAAACTACTGCATCGTGGGCCGTCACCACCGGAAAGTCTACCAACTGGGAGATCAAGTACTCGTGAAAGTGGCAAAGGCCAATCTGGTTGCCCGCCAACTGGATTTCGCTCTCGTGGGAAGTGAAAGCACCACAACAGCCGCCCCAGCAAAGGTGGTTCCTCCTAAAACCCAAAGTAGCCGCCAACGCCCGGAACGCAAACTCCGGCGAGGACGACGGGGAGACGCTCCAACGAAAAGGAAAGAGAAGAAAAGGAAAAAGTAATTACAGTAGGAATATTTCTGAAATAAAAAATCAGCCAACTAATTCATTGAAAATTAGTTGGCTTTTTTGTAGGGATATGACCTGCTCTCTGGTACGAGAAGAGAGAGACCTGATTATTTTATCTTTACCCATTTAACGGCATCGGCTACCACCAGTTGATGATATGTACTCCGAAATTTTTCATCTGTAATAGGAGCTACACCCCGGTCATCCAACACGACACGTGATTCGCCTGCAGATAAAGTAAATGTACCTAAAGACACCCAAGCTTCTTCTGCCGATAAGGAATACTCGTACACCGGCATTCCATCATTTTCCGGAACCTCCAAGACAATTTCCTTCTCTCCTTCAAGTGTATAAACAGTATAGTAATTTTTCATCCCGGGATAATCTGTTGTTCCCGAATCTTCCCCATACGTAACAATATGAGGCCGATGGATAAATATTTCATACTTCCCCGGTTCCGAAAGGTTTGCCACCCATTCCGCCTTGCACTTTCCCGTTCCGGCCTTTTTTATGAAGCCGCTACGAATATGCCCTCCACAAAATTCCTGAGATAAAGAAAGATTCCACGTGTTAGCCTTTATTTTGTGCAAATCAACGTATTTTTCTTCATTCTCTTTTTTGATTAAATCCGCCAATCGTTTCCGATTATTTGACGAGTCAATCAAGTGAAAGTTCTCATCCTCATTGTCAACCACAATTTCTCTCGGGGGATAGAATTGATTTCTTTCGAGCAAGGTAACCCTTTCAGCTGGCATAGCACCTGACAGTGGAAAGTCCCTATTATCAAATGAAATATCCCTTGGGAAACATCCGGAGAAATTAGTAGTTAATTGCAAGGTTTTATCTATGTCTTCATGCATGATAATTCGTTTACACTCCCCAGACTTGATTAAGTAACTTCGACAATAACTTATTGTTTCACTACCGATTCGATACTCACTTGTCGTAATCGAAACAACCCCATCCGTATCACTAAAATTACCTACCTTAAAATCAATAACCTGCATCTCATCTGTTGTTTTTCGAGATACATCTTTTATCGTTAACAATGGAACCTGTTTACTCGTGTACCACTCGTTCATGTAGGCTTTAATATCTTGTCCGAAACGCTGTTCAAATCCCTCGATAAACGCATCAAAATGAGCTTCCCGGAAACGAGTGCTTGCATTAAATTCCTGCATAAACCGGGTTAAAGAATCCCAAGTAGTAATCGTTGTAAGATAGCCCAACAAAGAAGAAACTTTTAAAGAAACAAGCGCACTCTGCTCCCTGCTATATTCTTCCGACACCACACCTTCCAATCCTTTTTCCGCAATACAATCTAACATTTTCGGGGTAATTTTATCCCCAAGCCTTTGAGGATTTATCATCTCCCTAAATATCAACTCTATGCCTCGATAGGTATCGGACGTGATACTGCTACTGTAATTCGAGAAAAGATAGTTTATTCCCATCCAGTTCAAATCGAAAGGGATCTTGTAATCCAGCAGAAAATCCTGCACACTCACTCCCCTGTCAGGTTCACCGGTATAAAAACCGGGATGAGGTGTCTCTACTTTACACAGTCGTTCCCCAAAGAACACGATCTCCGGTTGGACATTATTACTGAACGATTGTTTGACCAGCAAAGATAAGGACGAGGGTACTTCGATCAGTTTTAAGTATTTGAAGGGATAGGGATTAGGTTTGCCATCCTCGACGACATCTTTACATCGCTTCACGATTTCCACTAACTTCTTTTCCCGGTCCGGATTATCTTTTCCCAGCGCATCCCATTCATCGAAATATTCCAGATAAAAATCATTCCCCGGGTAAGTATAAAACTCGATGGTAACAGAATCCACAGTGACAGCTCTTTTCTCGTACATCCCCATACAAAGGCTTAAACCCGTCAAGTTTTGCAAATTATTGAATGTAACATTCTCCCCTTCCCTCGTGGGGGTTCCTTGAGATAAAACAGTCATTTCCCCCGGATTCTTAACATGGAGAGTATAATCCGTGAAATTAATCTCTTTGGATGCCTGTAATTCCACCGGGGGAACAGTCATCGGATACCACATCACTTCCGGTACAAGCAGCGTGAACCCACTCGACACGAAAGCCCTGCGTCTACCATAATTTTCTTTTTGTGAATACCGAGCAGCAGGAGAAAAGAATTCATCGTCGGGGATGTTTACTTGATAAATATCCTCGTCAATACGTCCCTCGTATTCGACCTCCAATTCAATCTCTTCACCGGGCGCCAAAGGATGATCAATGACGATCACCTGGTAATCCCTGCTAAAAGAAAGACTTTGCCCATTGGACTCAATTTTACCGATTTCCAGTCCCGGGTTTAAAAAGAGTAAAAGCTTGTCCATTTTTACCTTTTGCCGGTTTTGTATGCTCATACGACTTGTTGCCGAGAATTTTTCTCCCCCGGGATGATACGTAACATCGTGGGTAAGCACGCGTGACGTGGGATATTCATTGTATTTAAGAAACGTTTCACGGTACGCTATTCTATTTTCCAAGCGAGCTTGAAACTTTCCAACATAAATGCCCCCTAGTACCAAGGCAAGTACCAAAAACAGGGAAGCAGAAACAATTAAATAATGTTTTCGATCGGAAGTATTGGGTTTTCTCTTCGTGAACAGAACAGCAAAACAAAGAAAACTGATTCCCAAGAACAAAAAAACTATCCGCTGAAGCAAGTAATCCCCAAGATACACGAAACCAATCAAGGTGGAAAAAGAAATTGGAAGTATACTCCCCCGGAAATCCAATATTCCATAAAGAGGCGTCACCCAATAATTACAAGCGAAATAGAGAAAAGAGGTCAAGATCACCCAACTGATAAAAGGTTGCTTAAACAACTTGTTCACAAGCAAAGATAGCCCGATAATAAAAACAAGCGTAGGCAACATAAGCGTAAGTAGATAAAAAAGATTTACCCAAAGATCTATTGGAGAATCAGGAATGATTATACCGATAACCACACAGGCAATCATGAAAATAATATCTACTACCCCAAACGGGACAAGAATGCCCAAAAATTCCCCGAGCAAAGATTGTCTGTTGCCGATAGGTCGTGCAGAAAAGACCTCTCGGGTTTCAGCTTTTCTTCGTTTCCTCTCAATGTCACAAATAATAAAAATGACAATTAACGCTTGAAATAAATTCAAAAAGTAAGCTCCACGTATAGGGATGGAAGAAGCAAATGCAATATTCTCCCACGAAATCCAATTTCGTGTCCAAGGGATGAGAATGCTCAATATGCCTAATACCCCGAAAATGAAGAAGTAGAATAACCAATTTCTTCTTACCAGCTTGCTCTCGTAAGAGATAGCTGCCTTTAACGCCGTTATTTCCATGATTGTAAGGTTTATTTTAGTACAAAACAAAGATAGAAATAAAAAATAGTATTATGCAATACACAGTACCTTAAAAATAAAAAGAATTCTACTTTAGCATTATTTTATCTATTTAACGACATCATCGGCAACAACTAATTAGACATAGTTCACCTCACAAGGAATTCACTAATCAACGTTTATCTCAATCCCTCTTTTTATCACAACTTTTATCTTCCTCAATTCTTTTATATCATCAAAAGGATTACCGGAAAGAATCAACAAGTCAGCTTGTTTACCAACTTCCACCGTTCCCACTTTATTGCAGATACCCAACGCTTCGGCAGCTACTTTCGTCACTGTAAAAATTGCCTCCATTGGATAAAAATCACATTTTTCAACATACAAATCGAGTTCATCGAAAATGAAAGGAAAGGGACGGTTTAAATCATTGATATAATCGGTACCTGCACAAATCTTCACCCCGATCTGATTTGCCCTTTTGACAAAACGAATAGCCCAATCCATCTTATTTTCAATGCACAAGAAAAGAGTCGGGTCAAAAATAAGTCCTTTTGATTTTACGGTTTGTAGAAACCGTTCTACAGACATTTTATCATGATCTATTTTATCGTAAAATTTCTCATAATTCTCAAAAATATTCCCGCACAACTCCTCCGACACCCCTTCCCATTCCAACATATAAGCATGAGAAATCACTTGTATCCCAGCATCCGCAACATCCCACGGTTTAGCCGGAAAAAGCGTGGCGTGTCCCCATACTTGTAATCCGTACTCCTTGGCCTTCCTAACCAATGGCAACAAAGTTTCCCGATCAAATCCGCCATAAATCTTCACACCCGTACATCCCCATTCTTTTACACCTTCCATTGCCTTATCCAAATCTGTATCCGGACGTATACATTGCATCCAAGGAGCATAAGGTTCCGGCCAACCTTCCACCATACTTTTCTCCCGGTCATTCCCTTCAAAATAAGCTGGTCCCGCCATAAAAGCCGCATAATAGATATCCGGCCCCAAGTATTTTCCCTGTTGCACTCCCTCTTTTAACTCCTGTAATACACGAGCATCTCCCGCAGCATCCCGAATAGAGGTAACTCCGTGGCGCAAAAAATATTCCAAGTGTTTCGCTCGATCCTCTTGTGATTCTTTCGGATCATTCGCTATATGTACATGTGCATCTATCAAACCTGGCATCATGTACATACCCGTCAAATCTTTTACCTCCCCTGAAACACCTGTCCCTACATTTTTACCAATCGCTTGAATAATCCCTTCTTTTATCACAACATCCTGCCCCTTGCGAATATTTCCTTCCACGACATCCACAACATTCACATTTTTAAAAATAATTGCCTTCTCCTGTGCATACCCATTAAAACTACATAAAAAGAATATTGCAATACAGACTATTAATTTCATGATCTTTTTTGTTTTATAATTACGTGAATCTCTTCAACCTCCGGATTTTTTGACAAAATATTCCCATCCGGACCAATCAGATACACCGTGGGCACCTGTTCCACCTTGTAAGCCTCCCGTACCTTACTTTGTTCAAAACCGGACTCGTCAATCAACTGTACCCACGTCACCCCGTCTTCTTTCAATGCCTGTAACCAAGAAGCCTTCTTGTTATCCAAGGAAATGGAAATCACTTCTAATCCCATATCCCGTAATTCCGGATATTGTCGATTCAACTCCTTATTTTTTTTCCGGCAAGGAGCACACCAAGATGCCCAAAAATCCAAAAGCACGTAGCTCCCCCGAAAATCAGCCAACCGAACCTTCCGCCCCTTCACATCCGGCAGTTCAAACGCCGGGGCAAGCCCCTTCAATTGTTTTGCCTTCAACTTATTGTAAGTATCAAAGATCCTAGTTTTCATCCCACTAGACGGAATACTATCGCCCAAAGCTTCAACTGCTTGAGTAAAAAACTTAAAATCAACTTCACAATAAAAAAGGATTTCATGTATTAAGTTTTGTGCTATTTCCGTTCCTGAAAATTTACGAATACCCTCTAAAACAAGATCATTCTTTTTCATGAACTTCTGATCCAACATCGCAGAATGGGTAGCTTTCCGATGAATATCTGTAATTGTATCATAACCTTTACACGCCTTCTCGTAATCTTGATTCAATTCATCAAGTCCTTTCTGAAACTCAACATATCGATTTTGTAGTGACAATTCGTCAGAAAGAAAATAATAATTATCTCCAGACTCAACAAGCGTATAATGCTTTTGTTCGATATACACCGGGATCCGAATATAATCTCTCGGAAAATTGACAAATACTAACTTACCCGATGTGATATCCCCCGAAATAAGAAAAGTCCCATCTTTTTGAATCGGAACCACCATCAAACGTTCTCCTCGTCGGGCATCCGGAAACGTAACTTCCACGCTATCACTTTTCCATTGTTTCTCAATTTCTCCTGTGATCTGAACGGTTACTTGTTTGCATCCGAACAAAGCGAGTAAAAACAAACCGACAATAGTTATTTTATTCATGTTATTTTCATTATATGGTTATTCTCCAACAGCCCGCAGAGCTATTTATAAATCATAGGGGCTTCTTTTAAGCCCCTATGATAAAAACAACACACTATTTATTGTACATTCGAGAATCCGTACCCTTCTTGTTGAGGATAGATATTCGTATCCGGATATAACTTCTTCCACAAGGCTGATGACAAGACTTCTGCTGGAATTTCTCCCGACATCTTGTTTTGTTTTAATACCAACCCACTATATCCTAAGTTCATATTAGCCACTTCTACAGGAATTGTTCCGGTAATATTATTATTATCCAATACTAAATAATTTAATGTAGAACAATTCCCTAACTCAGCAGGCAATGTACCAGAAAGTTGGTTCTGATTCAAATACAAATATCTAAGTTTAGTCAACCGTGATATTCCATCAAGAGTTCCATCCAAATCATTATTTGTCAAATAAATATTCGTAAGTTCCATCCCAAAATGATTCCAATTAATTGTTCCAGACAATTGATTGTTATCCATCCTAAGGTCTGTAAGTTTTGTCAAATTTTGTAACCATGCAAGGTCCCCGGTAAATGAATTATCACTTGCACTCAATTTCTTTAAACCGGTCATTCTTCCAAAAGCTTCTCCGGCAACACCAAACATTCCCGTTGAACCTGAAATACCTGTTATATCAAGCTCTTCCAAAGAAGTAATATCTCCTAAAACAGCCGGAAGAGTTGTCAAAGCCGTCTTCGTCATCGTTAACTTCTTTAACTTCATTTTTCCTATAGAAACCGGCAAAGAATTTAACGCATTACAATTACTTAAATTCATTTCCGTTACGTTACTCATTTCACCTATACTTTCCGGCAGAGTTTCCAATGCTGTACAACCAGAGAAATTTAATGTTGTCAGTTTCGATAACTTTCCGAAACTTTCTGGTAAGGTCTTCAAAGCTGTACATCCGGAAAAATTAATACTGCTGATGTTCAAATTTCCAATATCATCAGAAAGACGAACTAATCGTTCACAACCGGACAAGTCCAAAGAAGTTAATAATCCCAAATTACCAAAACTATCAGGTAATTCTTGTAATACTTTACAACCGGACAACGTGAGACTCGTTAAATTCGTTAACTGTCCAAGTCCGCTACCTAAAGAAGATAATGCTTGACAACCTCCTAGATTCAATGTAGTTAATGTTTCTGCAATCTCTCCAATATCATCCGGCAAACTATAAATATTTGTTCCGGCAAGATCCAGCGATTTTAACTGTCTCAGTCGGGATATTCCCTCCGGCATATCACCAATCAAATATATTGTTGATACTGCCAACTTTTCTAATGCAGGTAAAGTATATAAACCCGCAAAAGACTCCATCGGTATTTTTAATTGTCCGGGAAGGAATTCTTTTAACGAAAGCATGGAAGACATGTCATTCGGCAAGAACCACTCCGTTCCATCCGAAAAGTTTACATTTAATGACTCTAATTTTCTGAGATTTATTAAACTATTCGGACATTTGTAAACTTTTCCCGTAATCCGCAAAGAAGTCAACTCCCGTAAATTACCGATCTCATTCGGTAAATTTCCAGACAAACTAAAATCAGACAACAATAATCCCGTCACCCGCAACTCCCCATTAATCTCTTGCAATGTCACTCCCGACCATTCCGTCATCGGTTTTCTTGGATTCCACGGATTACGCCATCCTTCTCCATTAAGAGATTCATGAAGTACAAGTAATGCCAAACTATCACTTCTTCTAGTATATTGCGATTCATACGTGTACTGTCCGACCAAAACGGTATCAGTTATCCCCGTATTCTCTTGACGAACAACAAATTTTGTATAACGCTCCTGCATCCCCTCGTTTACCTTTAAAGTTATACCGACAACAGCATTCCCCTCATCACCAGACTTCGGTTCATAATCAAAAACCCATGTAGCCTCTTCAATAGGTGCGATACTCCAACCTCCACCAATAGAACGCAACTCAAATCCTTGAGCATTTCCCATGGCATCGATCATAATTTCTTTTTGTGACAATTTCAAGCCCGGAGTCATATCTTCCGGAATCACCGGATCAGGAATATCCTTGAAATCATAATCTTCGCAAGATGAGAACATCCAAAGCGACACGATACTATAAAGTACCAGATTTATTATATATCGTTTCATAGTCTTCATTATTAATTTCTATTTAATCTTGTAGAACATGCTTACAGGTTCGTAAGAGATCCCCTCGTATTTGTTTACCAGTTCACCAGTATCTGCATCATAGATATACAAAGAACCTTTATATTCTCCCTCTCGATTCGGGTTGTAAGTTGATACATAAAATTTCTTTTGTCTAGAATAATCTTGATACTCTGCATCACTAACACTACGAGAACATTGATAATGATTCAAACAACGTACTTCTTCACCTTCCGGCAATGTTACAAAAGGTGTAGCATCAATATCCAACTGAGAATAAAACCATTTATAAATTTTATTCCCATTTGAAACAAAAGCACAAGTATAATAATCATTAGGTAAAATTTGAGAAGATTCTGTTATAATACCCTCTCTAACAGAACGTTCAAAAAGAACCCATAATCCACCTCCTTCAGCAAAATTATACATCATCCCTTTCACTCCAGTAACTTTTGTCTGACCACCATCTCGATTAATAATAAACACATCATCATCATGGTTTTGAAACAATTTAATCACATATCTATTTTTAAAATAATCAAAACAATTCTGATAAGAAAAGAACGGATCATACCCATTAGCTCCATTCCAACAAACTGC
Organism: Butyricimonas sp.; assembly: GCA_019423345.1. GTDB lineage: Bacteria > Bacteroidota > Bacteroidia > Bacteroidales > Marinifilaceae > Butyricimonas. Next base: position 44,754 of record JAHZBN010000009.1, read on the forward strand.
ATCTCTCTCTTTACTGATGAACACTCTAGTCATACTACTCGTATAGCTCGGACGATCATAGGCATCCGTATATACCGTTTCTTGAGGAAGGCCAGGGAAGGGGAAAATTGCCTGTTGTTGAGTTTGTACCATAGCCACTCCTCCATTTTTGGATACTACTTCAAATTCAGTACTAAATTTGCCGTCATAAGCCATCAATCTACCCGGTAAGAAGTTCAAATCATAGAACTTGAAATCATATTCATATATTTCTTCAAAGGTTTTAGCATCAATCTGCACTAATTTCTGACTCTCTCCATGCAAAATATATAAATAATTTCCAACCTTATCAATATCCACCGGATCCGCATATAACTCCTTCCCTTCATTTGCATACGCAAAAGCATTCTGTACAAATGTCGGTTGCATTCCCGCTTCTTCCTCCTCCGGAGTTAACGTTTTCATGAAAGAAATACTTCCTTTACCATCCGGACGACGTCCCAAGATAGTAAAGCCTTCTTCAAACTGAGAATTCACAAAAACATGATAATACTTAATCGTACTCCCGTCTTCACTCGTCACCACTTGCCTCAAATGATAATGCCCCAAATCTCGTACCACATAACTCAAATCTTTCTCTTGGGAAATATTCTTAAAAACAGTTGAAGATTCTCCTGTTTTCGGATCCTCCGAATAAAGTCCCATATCCCATTGATAAGTTAATTCTTCCGTTTCACTTTCAATATCAGCTTTAATTTCCAACGTGTTATTGAAATAAATATTGATCGAATCTTTTGCCGTAGGTAAAATATTCACCTCGATTATCGGTTGATCTGCCAGCTTGGAATTATCATCATAACATGCTTGTAAACAACACAAAACGATCAATATACCCCATATATATTTTATTCTATTCATAAAAGCCTAATTTTTCAATTATTCATACTCTGTTGTTGCCGGATCGGGCAGTTTATAATGTTCATCTCCTGTCTGTAGATAATACTCATACATCGGAGTATAAATATGCTGTTTAAAGTAACCTAGATAGACATAAGTAGTCAGTAAATACGGATATCGGCTATGTGATTCATTATCCAGATATTCACCCCATTTGGATTCAATATCGTCATATAAGACTGGCAATTTTTCTTTGGTTTCGTGGAAATACTTTATAAATAAGATCAACTTATCTTGGTTATATGTCCCTAAACGATCCGGACGCCACCATTCAGGTTGTTCAATACTAATATCACCAAAAAACACAAGACATCTCGTCCTATTCGTTGGAACATAATTATCATTTGCTTCTAGATTCAAGTATAATTTATACTGAATATCTTTCACTAAATTATCTCGTTTAAAATCCAACTTGATAGCAGCTGTCACCGAGTCTTTCATAAACACCTGTATCTCATTCATGTCATAATGTACACCCAGTTTTGCAGTAGAGTTACGCACATCTGCACTTACTTTAAATTCAACATCCTGATCAAGATTGGCCAAACCTATCAAACTAATAGGAACTTCCAAATCAACCTCTTTATCTTCTCTTGGACCATATTCAAAAAAGAACGTGTCTTTGTCAAAATAGATTTTATTTGTTAAAGAGGTATTATACAATTTGTAATCTTCATCTGTACATGAAAATAATGCCCCTAATAACAACATTGCTGTAATACTCGTGTATAATAATCTTCTCATAACATTCATATTAATTTCTATATTCATACTCATTATCAGGTACTGGGAATACATAAATATCTTTTGAGGGTTGAAATGTTTGATCGGTTATAGATTCATAAATTGACATATTATAATGTTTCATGATCTGGAACCATTGCCCTTCACAAACCAATTCTTTACGGCGGTCATTATTAATATTCATTCGGGATACGACAACGACACCATCACCTTTGTTAAAACCATTCAATCCACGAGCCCGTACAACTTTATCCAAATAAGATGCTGCCATTTTCATATCATCTGCCACCAAATAATACTCCGCCACAATATAATATAACTCAGGCAAGCGAATCATATTTATACCACTTAACTTCGTTACAGGTCGTGTCTGTAATCTTACCTTAAAACGGTCAACCACTTTCATACATCGTAACCCCTCCGCTCCATGATCAGACAAAGTCTGAAACCACTTATCCAAGCGATAGTCAAATCCATCTTGATCAACTTCGTAAATTTCCCGATAATCCGGTTTCGGATCATAATAGTAACTACCACCACTAGAATACATTACATCCCGCGTATAATTAGGAAATTCTTCCGAATACAACCCCCAAATTGTTTCTTTATCAGAAATCACTCCATTCATGATATCTTCCACATTGGTCTTATCTTCCATTGAGAAAAACGGACAATCTATTACTTTCATGGCATAATTCTTTGCTGTTTCCAGATCACCTTTTTCCCAGTATACACGAGCTAGTAAAGCCTGTACTGCATAAAGATTCATATGAATCACCCTGTCTTTCACAAATCCTCCAGCATTCTCATCCGTCCGGTCAAAATATTCTCCATGTTCAGTCAACAATCTCTCTGCTTCTTTAAAGTCACGAATAATTTTATTGTAAGACACACTGATCGGATCAAAAGGAGTTACTTGATAAGTATAATTTTCCCGGTACGGAATACCCGTTGCATTGGGATTCTGAATGATACTTTCAGAAAATAAACGCAAAAGCTCAAAATGCATAAAAGCTCTTAATCCTAATCCTTCTGCTTTATAAAGATCATACAGAGCAAACTTCGTAGAATCATGTTTGGCAAGATTCTCCAACATATTGTTTACATAAGAGATCCCTTTATACATAGATTCCCATATTGCATCTATCTCCGGACGGACTTCCATATGCTTATAATTATAAATTCGCAATTGGTTAGACCAATGTTGATCCCACCCTCCGGAAAAATATTGCCCGGCAACATCCACCAAACCATACGTCATATTTTTCCCATACAGAGGTTCTCTTGCCAAATAAGAATAGACCCCATAAATAGCCTCTTCAAACCCTTCGGCAGTTTCAAACAACTCATTATTCACAATTTCTCCTGTCGGTCTAACATCCAAGAAACTATCACAAGAATAACAGATTGTCAATAAGATAAATAATGTGTATATCAATCTTTTCATAATCATATCATTTTAGAAGGTCGGACTAATTGAGAAAGTAAATCCCCGGCTAAATGGGTATTCCGTACCCCGTTCAAATTTCACGGTTGACATACGGAATGGGTCTTTCATTCCCACGCTCAGTCTTAAACGCTTGAAACCAATTTTTTTCAATAAACTTTGATTAAAATCATAAGCCAACTCTATACTCCTACATATCACGTTATTATCGTCTTCCACGAATCGGCTAGTATGATAACTCGTACGAGAATCTGCATTTGCAATATCCAAATAAGCGGGAACATCATTAACATTTTTCCAACGTTCCTCGAAAGCTCGCCGATCTACGTTATTTCTCGGATTCACGTTCTCCACGTTATTTGCACGGGTCGTATTATATATTTGTCCCCCGAAATTATACTCGAAAGCCATATTCAATTGCCATCCCTTGTATGATAACATAGGGAAAAATGCTCCTTTTAACCAAGCTGACTCATCCCCCACAACCACCTTGTCATTAGGATCGTATTCCAAAGTCCAAGCTCCATTACGCTTGATAAATACCTCTTCTCCTGTTGCCGGATTAATTCCAGCAGAACGCACCGCATAAATTGCCGTGGTTGACTCCCCTTCCTTATACAAAATTTTGGGAGCTGAAGACCCATCCGCATTAGCCTCCTCGTTGTATTTTGCCAAACTATTACTAATTCCCAAAATCTCATTTTTATTGTGGTCGCCATTTACCTTCAAGCTAAACCGCCAATCTTTCAAGGCTACTAACAAAGCCGTTACTTCAAACTCGAACCCCTTGTTACGCATCTGTCCCAAGTTATTGCGAACCGTAACTTCTCCTACTGAAGGGGGAACTGACATATCTATCAACACGTCATCTGTTGTCTTCACGTAATAATCAAACGTTGCACTGATACGGTTATCCCAAAGATCAAGATTTAACCCGAAGTTATGAGCTTTCGTCAACTCCCATTTCAAATCCCGATTACCCATCGTTTTCGGTACTGCACCAATACCATGCAAATAGAAATTTTCTCCATTATAAAAATAAGTTGTCACAGCTTGATAAGGCGCAAAACTAACATTCCCCGTCACACCATAAGAATAACGAAGACGGAACGTGTTCAACCAACCAAAACGAGTTGCAAATTCTTCATTATGAATGTTCCACCCGGCACCCACGGACCAGAAAGGAGCGAAACGGTTTTTATCTCCAAATTTAGAAGAACCAGAACGACGGAAAGATCCGTCCACGAAATAACGATTTTTCATGATAAAATTTGCATTTACAAAAGGTCCTATACTCGTACTTATTTCTTCCGATCCAGTAGGACGATTTCCTTCACCAAAGCCTGCCGCAAAATTTGGTGCATGCAAGGAAGATTTGTAAAAACCATAGGCAGTATAGCCATCTATTGTAGTCGTTTCCTTCATTACATCCGCTCCTCCATGTAAGGTTAGTAAGAAATCCTCTCCAAAATTTTGAGCATAATTCACGACAACACGACCTTCATATTTCAAATACTGCTCATTTTCTATAAGTAAAGACCCTTGCTCCGAACGACTAGTTGCATCCTTAAACACATTAGATTCGGGAGAATAGAAAACTTCTGTCCTCTCTTTAGAAGTCACTATAGTTCCTGTTCCGTTCACGAAAAGACCGGGTCTTACATCCCAACGGAAAGACAATGAATTTGTGAAAGATTGACTTGATCCTTTATCATAATTACCACATTCAGCCTCATACAAGGGATTTGCCATTTCCCATGAGAGAGTCTTGTTCAAACGTCCGTATTCATCATAAGGAGAATCGTAAGGATTCATAACCACATAATCCGAAAATTTTCCATAAGGACTTTCTTTCCATTTCAAATCAGAAAAACTGGATTGAAAGGACACTGTCAATTTATTATCGACATGATAAGAAAGGAACATATTCAGACCTATCGTGTTACGATAGTCTTTTTGCATAACCCCTTTCACAGTCCGCACATTAGCATTCAACCGATAGGTCATCCCGTTACCTCGCCCACTAGCCCCGATAGAATTATTAATCGTGTAACCAGAACGTAAAGGCTTGGACATCCAATCGGTATCCATCCCCTTGGAAATTAATATTTTCTTTCTATTATATTCTTCAAAATCATTCAACAAAGAAAAATTATATAATCCCGCCAAACGTTCAAACTCTAATTTATCTTTTGCATCCAGATAATCATATGATTTCAAATCAGGAACCTCTAGAGCTCCATCCAAGTTATAGGACAACCGTAATTTATCATTCAGCACTCTCTTTCGCTCAATAACAATAACACCATTAGCAGCCTTTTCTCCATAAAGTGCCGTAGCAGAAGCATCTTTTAAAACATCCACTCGTTCAATATCATTAATATCAATATCATACAAATCTCGCATTGTGATCTCTACTCCATCCAACATAATGACTGGCTGGTTCGCACTTTGATCCGCTTCTGTGGACAAAGATGAAGTCCCCCGAATGACAATTTCGGGCATCCGGTTCGGGTTCGATCCAAACGCATTGTTCTCTACCATTCGCATACCAGGAGTTAACATCGAGATAGCACTAACCAAATTTGTATTGGATACCGCCTTAATTTCTTCGACGGTCATTGTCTTTACAGACCCTGTGAAACTCTCTTTCTTCTTGGTGAAAAATCCAGTAACCACGACATCATCTAACGCTTTCGTGTCAGACTTCATCACAACATTATACTCTGTTTTTTTCTTTACTATTTTTAATTCATAATTCTGCATCCCCACAAAAGAAAAAACCAATTTCGTTGTGTCCGATTGAGGCACGTCCAAATTAAACTTCCCATCAATATCTGTTGCTGTTCCTATTGATGTCCATTTTATCATCACCGTAACTCCAGGCAAAGGAACACCTTCTTCATCAGTAACCGTACCTTTCACCTTTATTCCGGTAACCTTTTTTTTCTCATCTTGTTGTTGTGCATAAAAAATCACGACATGATCACTAGTGATCTCGTATCGTAAAGGTTTATCCGCAAAAACAAGATCGAGGACTTCCGACACAGTTTTGTAATGTACTTTTCCACTAACGGTATACTTTTGAACATCCTCGTGATTAAATACGAATTTTAAATTGGTCTTCTGCTGAATCTGTTCAAAAAGCTGAACCATATTCACGTTCTCAAATACCAGGTCAATCCGATCCTGCTGCGACCATACTTTCGCATTTAAGCTAGAGAAGCCCAAAACCAACACCAGAAATACTAGCTTGATTTTAATCATAATCCAGATTAGGTTTCTACATAAAAATTTCATAACTTTGTTTTTCAAGTTTAACATTAAAATTCCTTTGGCGAGGAGTTTTCATTCAGGAAGCATGTTGGCGCAAGCTTCCTGTTTTATTTCTAATTTCTACTTATATCTTTTACCGTGAGAATCCGTCCCTTTAGATCTAAACTTATTTTCTTTGTTTTTTCCAATATATTAATCACCTCGTTTATCGAAGAACTTCGTTTAAACCAAGCGGAGAAGTGATAATCTTTCACCTGTTGATTCATATAAAACACGTCAATATCGTACCAACGGGCAAGTTCTTCCATGATATTTTCCAAACGGCATTGCGTGAAACCAAACGCCCCATGTCTCCAAGCCACTTGCTCTTCAACATTCACAACCCGTATCCGTATTTCATTATTTTCTAAAACGGCTTGCTGTCCCGGTCGTAACCCATCTAGCTTTCCCCTTCTCTCAATCTGCACTCCCCCCTCAACTAGCGTTGTCGCTAGACTTTCATTCGAGTAATTCCGCACATTAAATTGAGTACCAGTCACTCTCACGTTATACTCGTTCATACGCACGATAAAAGGTTTTTTCACATCTTTAGCCACTTCGAAATAGGCCTCTCCCTCTAATTCTACCTGCCGTGTATTACTGGAAAATGTTACCGGATAACGAATGTGACTATCAGAGTTTAACCAAACAGTTGTACCATCTGCCAACACCAGCTTATATTCTCCCCCACGAGGGACGGTGACTGTATTGTAAATAGTTTCCGTCTTCATGGTATCATTCATTATTTTATAAACCAACTCTTTATTCGGAAGATTTGAAATTACCATACCTTTCTCATTCACGTGAACGATCGTGTCAGCAAGCATTACTTGCAGACCGGAAGATAAGGTCAACACGGCTTGCTTTTTACCCGGTTGCACGGGTACTTCAGCATAAACAACTTTTTCCCGTTTATATTCACGGGTAAGAAAGAAAAATCCGAGACTCAATGGCAATATCATAATAGCAGCATATTTCAGCAGCATCCGTATCCGGGATATTTTACGTGCAGGGCAAACCTGATTCCACGCTTTTCTTTTATCGATTCTCTCCTTAACCTGAGAAGCAATGATACCCGAACGAATTTTCAGTAAATAATTATAATATTCCCGGTTGGAAGAATCTTGATACCACTTGTCAAAAAAAGCACTTTCTTCTTCTGATAAATGTTCTTCCGAAAGCCGTTTTATTATTATTTCTTCTATATTCATTTTCTTTATTTCTGGCTGTTATACCCTAAAGACAGGAAAAGAAATAAATCGAGTGGTTCAAAAAATAAAAAAATTAAAGATTATTTATTCAGATACACTTTTCCTTCTGAAATAAAGAGCAAAAAATAATATCGGATAAGAAACTTCTTTGCGCAATTCTTCCCGTAGGAAAGCGTAGGCTTTCTTCACATGATCTTTTACCGTGTTCAAAGAGATTCCTAATAGCTCTGCAATTTCAGCGTAGGATTTAGATTCTATCACGCATAGTTCCAATACCATTTTACGTTTCTCCGGTAACTTATCCAACAATTTACCCACATCTTCTATGAATTGTTCTGGATCTTCATCATCATCTTGTACTTCCTGCAACAAACAATATTGTTTATATTTATCCACCACTTGCTGATGTTCCAAATAATTTAAACAACGATTTTTTACGGATAATAACAAATACCCCTCAAGATTTTGAACACTTTTCAACTCACCCCGTTTTTCCCACAAACGAACAAAAACTTCCTGCACAACATCTTCCGCAACAGCAAAATCATTTGTATAAAACGTTGCTTGTTGCACCATTCCAACATACAACCAATCAAACAAGGACTTAAATTCTTTCTCATCCCCATTTATTAAACGATCTTGATTTATTGGAACTTTTGATGTCATAAAATGAACGTTTAATAATAGCCTATTTTAGCTACGACGTTCACTTATGTAGGAATTTGTGCAAATTATAAATAACTAATTACCAAAAATTTGAATAATATTCGTTTTTGCGATTTTATTCGAGAGTTTTTTATTATTAAACGTTCATTTAATGACACAAATATAAAATTTATTCTTAAAATCTTTAACCCGATACAATAATAAGATTACCACTCCATCCAGAATAGAATGATAACTAATTATACCTATCCAACTTTGACTATAAAACGATCAACTTTTCCAACGTTTCAGCATTGGAAAGAATTGTTGCATCTCGGCACGAGCCTCTTCTTTCGTGTAAGGATGCTCCATGTCTTTATTGAATTCGTCGAGAAATTGCAGACAGTGGTCAATCATCTCGTTCATCGTGCAATCTTCTGTAAAAGCCCCGTCACGATAGCAATAAGAACAGTATTCTTCATTCTTGGAACCATCCACGTTACGACCAAATTGTTCGTCTGCCGTCATCGGCATCCCGCAACTCTGACAAAATTTGTTTCCCATAATCTAGGTTTTAGGTTTTAAATTATAGCAAATATATGAATTTTATCATCTTGTATATCTTTTGGGGAACTTATTACGCCTACTATTCGTTCAATATAAAGATTAAAAAGGATAGAAATGAAAACATTATTTATTACAACATTATTGGTAGCAGGAATGCTGACAACATACACTCAAGCTTGTACCCGTGTGGTATATCTCGGTAAAAACGGGATGGTTGTAACAGGTCGAACCATGGACTGGAAAGAAGATTTAAAATCCAATATTTATGTGTTCCCCAGAGGAATTGAAAGAGCGGGAGCGGACAAGGGAAACACGATTCATTGGAAATCAAAATACGGAAGTGTCATCACCGCAGGATATGACATTGGCACGTCAGACGGGATGAATGAAAAAGGATTGGTGGCGAACCTTCTGTACCTGACGGAATCCGATTATTATCGTCCAAACGACACCCGTCCGGTCATGGGAATCAGTATTTGGACTCAATACGTGCTTGACAATTTTGCAACCGTGGATGAGGCGGTAAAAGAGTTGAGCAAAGAGACTTTCCGGATAGATGCCCCGGATATGCCGAACGGGGCGAAATCAACTTTACACTTGGCCATTTCTGACACATTCGGGAATAGTGCCATATTTGAATATATCAAAGGGAAACTCATCATACACGAGGGAAAAGAATATCAGGTTATGACAAACTCGCCCTCCTACGAGCAACAAATCACGCTAAATAATTACTGGCAACAAATCGGAGGCCTGGTAATGTTACCGGGAACCAACCGGGCCGCAGACCGTTTTGTCAGGGCATCATTTTACATCAATGTTATCCCACAGACAGACAATCAACGAGAAGCAGTAGCCGGAGTTTTTAGTGTTATACGCAATGTATCGGTTCCTCTTGGGATTTCTACCCCGGCACAACCTAATATCTCTTCCACCCGCTGGAGAACAGTTGCTGACCAAAAGAATAAAGTATACTTCTTCGAATCCACGATGACTCCCAATGTATTTTGGATCAATATGAAAGATCTGGACTTTTCAGCGGGGACCTCTATCAAGAAACTAAATCTCGCAAACGGAGAAACTTACGCGGGAAATGCGGTGAAGGACATGGTAAATAGTCCATCATTCAAATTCCTATTTGAAGTGATATAAAAAGAGACCAAAAGAAGAACTGGTCATTCCCCTTAATCCATCCAGTGCGCAACCTCAACATCCACACACGCTCTGACTGATCGCCACTTTTTTTTCATTTTTAAAAATTATAATATACTACATTTTTTATAACTTTGTGATCATGCAAAAACTCCAGGCAAATGCTAACATTTATTATCTCTATCGGTTTATTAATCGTCGCTTATTTTACCTACGGGAAATTTGTTGAACGATTTTTCGGAGCTTCATCTGCCATCGCGACTCCGGTGAAACGCCTAGCAGACGGGGTAGATTATCACGAGTTAAAACCTTGGCGAATTTTCGTTATTCAGTTTTTGAATATCGCCGGTCTAGGACCGATTTTCGGGGCAATTTTGGGTGCGGCTTACGGTCCTATGGCCTACGTGTGGATTGTGATCGGTTGTATTTTCATGGGTGCGACTCACGACTATTTTTCCGGCATGCTTTCTATCCGCCACGACGGAACAAGCCTGCCTGATATTGTCGGGAAATACCTTGGAAATAACGTGCGTAAATTCATGACATTTTTCACGGGATTTTTATTACTGGCCGTGGGAGTCTCTTTCGTGAACGGACCGGCAGATTTACTCGGTAACCTGACAAATATGAGCATGACACCCTGGCTATATGTCATTTTTGCTTATTATATTCTGGCAACTTTATTACCTATCGATAAAATCATCGGCAAGATTTACCCTTTCATGGGTATGGCTCTCATATTTATGGCGGTAGCCGTTGGGGGATATCTTATTTACGGGGGATTATCCGGACAACTTTATCTCGAAGAATTGACTTTCGACACGATGAAAAACATGCACACAGATCCAGCGAATAACATTCTATTCCCCATGTTATTTATCGTCATTTCCTGCGGAGCCATTTCCGGGTTCCACGCCACGCAATCCCCCATGATGGCACGCTGTATGACAGATGAAAAATACGGACGCCCCATCTTTTACGGAGCCATGATTTCAGAAGGAATCGTGGCTATGATCTGGGCTACCGCTGCCATGGCATACTTTGGGGGTGCGGAAGGCCTGAATACCGCTGCCACGGCAGGGAAAACTCCCGCTATTATCGTGGATGCAATCTGCAATTCATGGTTAGGACGTTTGGGAGCGATTATCGCCATTATCGGGGTTGTCGTTTGCCCGATTACATCCGGAGACACGGCATTCCGTAGTATGCGGTTGATCATTGCCGACGCTTTAAAATTCAACCAGAAACCGATCAAGAATCGTCTTATCGTTTCTATCCCAATATTCATCATCGCCTATTTACTTTGTAACGTGGACTTCTCCACGATATGGAAATACGTGGGCATCGGGAACCAAGTGTTAGCAACGATCACACTATGGACCGCAGCCACCTATTTGGCTAAAAAAGGAAAAGCTCATTGGATGATGTCTATTCCCGCCACGTTTTTAAGTATTGTATGCACAACCTATTTCCTGATAGCCCCTTATAAAGTGGGAGGCTTGTATCTTTCCCCTTCTATCAGTTACCCGATAGGAGCGATCGTGGGAATCGGTCTTTTCGTTCTGTTTATCACGAAAATTACTAGGAATAAATAAAAAAAGGCCGTCCACGGGGCGGCCTTCATCACACAAAGAAAACATTATTAATTCATTCGAATAGCTCTAACTGCCTTTCCCCCACTTCTTTTCTCTCCCTCCACGTTATATTTTTCTTCTTCCATTTTCGCCTTATCCGCTCCAAGCGTATCCCCATTTTTGGTCAACAAGCGAGCTTTAGAATTCATCAAATTAGCTTTGGCAAAATAATCTTTTGTCTGGACACATCTAGTATCGATCCAATCGATTCCTTCCTGAACGAGGGCCTTGTCGTCACAACCGGTCAACGTCTCGATATTATTCTGGAAATACATTTGCTCTTCACCATTCCTGAACACATTATACTTGAATGCCTCACGCATACTATTCAACATTCCTTTATAATCACCCTTCCGGACATATTCGGCCGTGTATAAACTAGCCAAAGCTCCCGGGACAAAAGCATAATCTAAAGATTGAAGTAATTTAATTAACTCGGCATTTCTAGCCTCGTCAAACTCCCCGTTTCCCGGACGCCAATACGTGATTTCAGCCACGGCCCCCTTTATCGAATTTTCCAATTTATAGTCAACCACTTCCTTACCGGCCACTTCATAGAAACGTCCGATATTTGCAATCACTTGACGTATAGGCTTTGATAATGGATCACTCACGTTCTTTTTAATCAACTCCCAATTATCCTTGGTCACAATCTCGTCATCTGACAAGGCATTCAAATATTCAGCGGCAACAGCCCCTTGTTTTTCCTGCATATAAGCAGAGGATAAAGCGTTCAAATAACGACTTAACAGATCCGTACTCCGCTCCCCAGCCTCGTATCGCTTTGTTAGGCCACTCAAATTGTTTTGTGGATCTTTTGCCATCTTTCCACCTTCCATTAACCACTCGGCAGAACCAGCCCCAACCATCCTATGAACCACCTGCTGCGTGTTCGGGTCCACGAAAACCAAAGTTGGGAAGGCCTTCACTTCAAATTTATCTTTCAACATCACGCCATCCGCATCCTTTTCCATATCATACTTCACGTTCACGAAATCCGCGTTAAACTGATTCCCCACGTCCTCACGGGTAAACACCTGTGATGATAACATCTTACAGGGCCCGCACCAAGAAGTGTAACAATCGATAAATATCAGCCTCTTCTCTTTCTTAGCCTTTTTCAAAACTTTCTTCCATTCTTTCGTCTGTTCGAAAGTAATTCCCTTGCTTTGAGCCTCTGCACCCCAAACCAATCCGGCTATCAAAACGATCAATACAAATAATTTCTTCATTACATAAAACTTTAATTGAACATCCTCTCGTAATATCACTATTTAAATTTCTTCTGAAAACTGGCAACAATCGCGTCGAACTCTTCAGTCATTCCTTTCTTGAATTCAGGCGAAAGTCCGTCAAACCCATTGTAAACAGACAACACGACCTCACATTTTTTGTCTCCTTTGGGATGAACTTCAAAAGCATAAACCCACTGTTTATCGCCCGTGTAATCCGATCGGGTGACAAAATAACAAATCTTGAAGACATCATAATCAATCACGCTGATATATTGACTCCTTTTTTTACCATCTTTCCCGGTCAACTCGATTTTAGCATTCAAAGCCTTCTCCTCGCAAGTAAATTCCTTCACGCCCGAAAACTTCTTGTAATTTGCCGGTTCCGAGATGTAATCCCACACTTTTTGGGCAGCTGCTTTCAACACGATCTTTTTCTCAATAGCAGGCGGTATTTTCTTCGCTACCGTCATTTGTGCCGAAACCAATCCGGACATACAACACATCAATACAAAACAAAGTAATATTCTCATTTTCTTTACCATTACATATTCTAAAAGAAGCAGGGAGATGCATGCAAAGAACTGTGTGATAAGAAGAAGCATTTACTCCCAACCTTACACGCCATCCCCCTGCCCCTTTTTTACTACATTCCCATCGCGGGCATCGCCACGCTCTTCTTTTTACCGCTAAGTAATTCTTCTAGCTTATCCGTCAAAGCCTTTCCCCGCAAATTTTTTGCCACAATCTTCCCCTTCTTGTCCAAAACCAGAATATAAGGAATTCCCGAGAATTGGTATTGTTTCATCACGTCTTTTCCAGCTTTCGGAGCCTGTGCTTGCGCCCAAGGCATATTCTCTTCCTTCATGGCCTTTCTCCAAGCAGCATCATCTTTATCAATTGAAACACTAAAGAATGCCACACCCTTGTTGCTATATTCCTTATAAGCCTCCTTCAAGTGAGGAATTTCAGCCCGACAAGGTCCACACCAAGAAGCCCAAAAATCAAGCACAAGAATCTTTCCTTTAAAGTCCTGAGGACCTAATTTTTTCTTTCCATCAGGAGTAGGGAATGAAAATTCCGGGGCAACCTTTCCCTCAGCCAAACGCTCTTTTTGAGCTTTCGCCTCAGCCATTTCTGCTTTATATTTCAACAAAGGAGCATAATTCGGATTCTTACTTTCCAAACGAGATAGTACCTGTTTTACTAATTCCTCGTTTTCTTCTCCTCTCAATGCTGGTAATATTGCCAACACACTATTCCGATCAGCATAATTTTCTGCTAAAAATTTAGCTCTCGCTCTTGATTCATTTCCCAACATTTCATAAAACTTACCGGAAACCTCCTGTTTTGTCTGATCATCAATCCCCGGAATACGATACACGCTTTGAGAAATACCTATCATTAACTGATAGCCCCTGTACCCGTCCCAGTTCATTAAATTCATTAACTCATTATTCGGTCCCCCTTTAATATGCACGTAAGGCGGGTTCTTTATTTTTATCTTAGCCGTATCCTCTCCCCTGAAATTAATCTCCAAATCCTCGTCCTCTGCCCAGAATTGTACAGATTGCCACTTCTGACAGTCCAACGTGTAAACACCCGGTTTATCCACTTTCATTTTGAATTCGTATGTCCCATCGTCTTTTACCTTGCACGAATCGACAATCGTCTTATCAAACCCTTGCCGTTCAATGATTTCCATGTTGAACCGATTATAAGGGAATTTCACTTTCCCTTTGATCGTGATCGTTTTTTGGGCAAAAACACTACTTGTACTAACCATCATACAAGTGAATAACAATAATCTTAAAATCTTTCTCATAAATATCATTTTAGTCCATTAAAATCTCTTCGTTTACTGCGCATCAGCCTTTAAATCTTTTGCCAGTTTTTCAAAATATGTCCGGTAAGACATCATATTACTTTTTCCTTCTGCCTCATTTTTAGCAGCTTTAGCTGCCGCCTCATCAAACCACTGAGCCGCCAGTAATCTTAACGTCTTATCTTTACATTGCTTATTTACCCGCAATCCCCAATTATAAAGTAGCAGATCGGAAACTTTATCTTGCTTAATACGCTCTGTACCTAAAGCGATATAAGTCTTCCAATCCCCAATCTTCTCCGCATTCATCATTTCCGCACCGGAAACAATATCCTCCCAGCCATCCACTTTTGCTTTTTCCATGCGTTTCACGTAACGTTTAAAACCTTTTTTATCCAACACCATCTGATCTCCTTCTTTACGCACAAACTGGTTAGCACCACCTCCCCACACGTTCTGAATTTTCCGTTTCACATCTCGCTCTCCATAAATAGAGTAAAATTCATCCCGGTGTTCATACACGTATTGAAACAAATCTGAATTAACGTCATTTATATACAGAACAAATATATCCCAGTACTTTTTCTCTTTTAAATTATTCTTATCTAACGTGGCAAAGTAATCCAGACTGACTTCCTCCGCCTTTTTACTTAAGGATGCATTTCCTAAATAAGTAAGATACGTCTGAATGAATTCCGGTTCCCGGTTACCCTTTTGGTATTCAGCATCTGCATAAGCTAACCCTTTCCCATCAAAAGCAATCTGAGCCTGCTCTATCAACTCCTTCAGTCCAGGTGCTCCTACCAAGCAATGCACGACTTCACCCTGCCCATTGATAAAAAGTAATGTCGGATATGCCTTCACATCAAAACGGTCTTTCAAATTTATCCCTTCCCCTTTTTCCATATCCATTTTCAGGTTCACGAAACGCTCGTTGAAAAAGTTGGCCGCATCCGGATCGGTAAATACGGTTTTCGCGAGCTGTTTACAAGGTCCGCACCAAGAAGTGTAGCAATCCATGAAAATAAGTTTATTCTCTTGTTGTGCTTGCTCCAACGCCCGGTTCCAGTCTCCCTCGATAAACTCGATCCCTTTGGCCTTCTCTAAAGCCGTCTTCCCGTAAGCAATAAACTCATCACCTTCCGTGTATCCACTCTCCATATAAACCAATTTTCCGTCACCATTGATAAACAGGAATGCCGGATAACCACTCGTACCATATTTTTCCGCAAGTTCTTTCTCCTTGCCGAAATGCATTTTCAAGTTTATAAAATTCTGATTGTAAAAATCAGCCACATCATTCAATGAAAATACATTTTTCACCATCAACATACAAGGTTGACAATAATCCGTATAAGCATCAATAAAAATCAATCGATTTTCTTTCTTCGCTTTCGCCATCGCATCCTTCAAGCTAATTTCTTCAAACTGAATCGAACGATTATTATTTCTCTTTACCTCGGCATCTTTCAACGCTTTATTCCCTACCTCCACGAATTTTTCCGGTTTTTGCGCCAAAAGATAAGGACTTACCACCCCAAGAATATCCCCGTTAGGCATGAAAAAACCATACGTCGGGTACATATTCATCATTAATTTAGGAGCAAACGCCTGTCCAGCCTCGGAACCCATATCAATATGGATTGCAATCACGTGCTGATTACAAAAATCCATGATTTCAGGAGTTGAAAACAATTTGCGTTCCGCAGCATCTTGTTTTTTCTGATCCTCCGGTGTTCTAGCTTTTCGCATAGCGTCCACCAACACAATCTTTCCTTCTTTCTGCGCCTGCTCTGCCACCTGTTCCCAAGTCAGGTTTTTAAACACTGATTTATACTTTTGGGCGTTCACCGAAGAAACAAACATTGTCAATAAACAAATAATGATCCCGGTCCCTAATAATCTAATCTTTTTCATACGTTGATCCATACATTTTTACTCCCCGATGTTTATCGGGAAGTTTTTATCCTTTATTCTTTATACAATACATCAACAATTCTACCAAAACCGGTATACGGATCGGTTGTTCCCCCGGTAATAGCTCCAGTTAACTCATTAAAGTCTACCAAATAAACCTTCCCCTCACCACCAGACTCGGTAGAAACAATCAATAATTTACCATCTTTAGCATGTCCCGAATTCTTAAATACTTCAACGCCTGTTATTGTCTCTCCACTGAACGAGTGAACCACTGCACCCTTATTCGTCGATGCATATTTGTATTGATATAAATCACTACCAGATGCATAGAAACAAACATTCCCTTGGTTTCCAAAAGTGTAAAGGGAACTCTCTGTTAAACCTTCGCACTCCGCCATAGAATATTTCTTAACAGGTGTTGCTGTCGTGCCTGAGAAATCCATCACATACAACGAATAACCGGAAGTCTCCGTGTCATAGAAAACAGCATACGTGTAAGAATTAAAACCATTCTCCATAAATTTCAATTCTTTCGTTGAACCAATATCATTCAAATCGAATTCACCCGTTGAAGTAGACTCAAAAGTTCCCACGTTTGAACCAAATTGATTAATAGGAGCAAAACGTTTATTCTTCATATCAAAAATCACGGATGAAAAAGAACTTGTCGATATATTCGGTAAATAAGGAGCTGCCTCATAATCCCCATCCAAACGGTCGCCAAAAGTAGTAACCCCCATTGACATATGATCCCAAACATAAACTAAACCATTCGTCACAATCATCTCAAGCGGGCGACTTGTTATCACATAAGCCCCCGGAGCTGCAGTAACACTCATCGGGAAAGAGAACCAAGAAGTAAAATCATTAGACGTGATCTCGTATGTATTTACATCTAGTTTCAAACCGCCGTTTTCCGTAAAGAAATAAAGTACATTATTATCAGAAGACGTTCCCCGGCCTAAGAATTTACCATTTGTAACTTCCGTATCATTAACCCCGGAATAGACGTGATAATAAACTTGTTCTTCTTCTATTGTTATATCAGTCAATAGCTTAGCACTCTTGATCATATTCAAATCATAAAGTCCATTTTTCTCATCCATCACACACAATCCCCTGGAAACCAATGTTTCCACATTCAACTTTATTGTGAAATAATCCTTCAAATCCTGAGCTTTATCCGTAACCGTCAATGTCAAATAATAAGCTCCCGGAACTTCATATATGACCGTATCGAATACTGCTTTCGTGTATAAAACCACAGCAGAGTCATATTTCTGTACATCATCATCTTTTTTAGGTTCCTGCGGGTATATCTTCCATTCGTAAGATAAATTTTTCTCATCACCCGCATATTTCACATCTACCGGAACATTGAAATTTTCAAACTGATAAGCTGTTTGTTCCGCTTTAATTCCTGACGTATCAATCTGTAGAGAAATCAAATTCTTGTAATCGTAATTACCTTTGTCATCATAACAACTCCACAATCCGGAAATGACAACTAGCAATAACATTATCTCTATTATAAATCTTTTATTCATAACATTTTTCATTTAAAATTAATCCGGGAAAGTTACTCTACCTTCTTTGGGGTCTACGAGAGGGCCATTCTCAGCCTCGTATTCAGCCAATTTTTCCTTCAAGATCCTCTTGGCCGGGGTAAATTTTGCCGCATCACCCATCATCCCCCAATAACTCCAACTGGAAAAATCCCAAACACCTAATTGCTCGTATACAAACAGGTACTTTGTTTTACTACATTTCCCAAAATATTGACTAATCGGATTCATAATCCATCCTTCATCTCCAACCCATTCATCTGGAATATCATCTGAAACTGTTACGAAAAGAGTTGTTCTTAACCCAGCCACTAAATCATCCGAATCAACTAATTTAACTAGAAAAGACTTAGCACCCGTAGTCATCAAATCTTCTGAACGCAATACTTTCAAGGGTACCGATATTAAAACCTCACCTTTCGGCATAACGACATTATCTGTAATTTCATAATTTGTTCCTGCCACGGCTCCATTTTCACTCGTTATCGTCAAACCGATCACCCGATCATAGTCTTTAGCATATCCCGTCAACAATAACTCCAAATCAATATTCGTGTACTGATCTGTCACAAAACCATAAGCGATATTAACCGTATCCTTTGACAACCCCATTGCCGTGTAATCAAAATTTATCCGTTCCACATCACTATAATAGGGAATGTCCTCTTTTTCACAGGCCGTTAACATAAAAGACAGACCTGCCAAAACCGGTAAAATACATTTTATTATCGATCTCATAATTCCTAATTTTTATTTTCCAAACTCTGTCTCAGTATCCGGTTTCGGGAATACATAATTCACCGTGTAACCATTCAATCTCTCGTCCTTCATCCGTTTGTGATAAAAGAAAAGCTGTCCCTCAGCAATAAACTCTCGTTGATACTCGTTCAAAATCTCAGCTTGTACAGCATCCGCACTATTCACGGAAACAGGGTCCAGCAACTCCGAATCATCATATCCCCTACTAGCAAGTACTTCATTCAAACGAGCCACAGCAGTAGCAGGAGTAGCCTTATCACATTCAGCCACGATATAATACATCTCACTCAAACGAATCATCGGCATCCGATCCCGTTTAGGAGTAAGTAATTGACCATCCACCGTAACGCCATCCATTTGCCATAATTTAGAAGGCACATCTCCCACATAATTCATAGTTTCAAAGAAAAAACTACGGAAATCATTACCAGCTACAAATAAAGTTCCCGGAGAAACACGTGTCAACAAAGGTACGCTTGTTGACATAAAATATCCTTCGATATAATCTGTCAATTTTTTAATATTCAAAGCAAAAAGATGTTCACTAGAGAAAGTTCTATCCCGAATTTCTTTTTTCTCATTCAACACATCATTCTTATCTGCCCAAGGAAACACATTTCTATTTTTATGAGCATCAATAACAACCATTGCACATCGACGAGCCTCTGTTGTATTTTCAGCATACATATAAACACGAGCCATCAGTCCCATCACGGCATAATAATTCAAATGATAATTCCTATTTACCAGATAACCATCATCCTCACTCGTTGAGACTTCACGGCCAGTCAAAACCGGATCATTAGCCAAGCAAGTTGCCGCATCTGTCAAATCTTGAATAACCCGTTCAACCACCTTTGCGGGAGAAACAGAAACTGTCACTCGTTTGGTCAATTCATCTACATAGGGAATTCCATCTTCATCAGAAGTACTCTTCGCATTCTCGCAAAATAGACGCAACAAATCAAAATGCAGAAATGCCCTTAATGCTAGAGCCTCTCCCTTTATTATCTGTTTATTATCTCCCGTAAAAATCACCGATGATTTATCGATATAAGCTAAAATACTATTCGCATTAGCAATTGCATTGTACAAACCACTCCACAATGTGTCAATTATCGGTTTTGTATTTGTAGCTTCGTATTCATATTTAAGAGCATTTGCATAACGATGATTCGTACCTATACTACCCCATTGTTGGGCAACAACATCAACAATTCCATATGTCATTTCCCGGCCATACAAGGAAGATTTTGTCATTGCTGTGTAAACCCCGGCCAAAGCATCTTTAAATCCGGCTTCCGTGGAAAACAAATCTTCTGCTTCCATCTCAGTTTTAGGTTTCACGCTCAGCCAGTCATTACATGCCATGATGCTGAAACAAACCAAAACCAGTAAACTATATTTTATAAACTCTTTCTTCATAACTTGGTAGAACAATTATTTATATTCATAATCTCCAATAATTAGAATGTCGCTTGTAACTGGAAAGAGAAAGAACGGGCAAACGGATAATCCGTACCTCTTTCAGTCTTCACCGTGGACAGCCGGAACACGTCATTCATGTAGAAAGATAACTTCAATCGCTCGATAATCCCCTTCTGCATAAACTTACAATTTCTGAAATCATAACCGATATTCAACGACGTCATCTGCAACTCACTCAAATCTTGAACAAAACGAGAAGTCGGACGAGTAAAATAATTCGGATCTGTCATTTTCTTAAATTCGGCCTTTTGTCCGGGAGTCGTCCATCTTCCTGTATATACCCGATGATCCACATTATAATTCATATCACAATTCTCAACTTTATCAACCAAAGTCTGGTTATACATCTGCCCTCCCAAACGATAATAGAACGACGTATTAACAGAAAATCCCTTCCAGTCCAAATTAAACCCGAATGTTCCCGTATATTTCGGCAACTCATCTCCACATACGACCTGATCATCCGAATCCCAAGTATAAGTAAGATCACCGTCTTTCGTCAAGAAAAGTTCATTTCCCGTTCCAGGATCAATACCTAACGAACGTACAGCCCAGATTGCACTCATAGATTGCCCCTCTGCATATCTCACAGAAGGTTTCGTGGTCTTTTCTTTCGTATCCTGATCATAATTTAATCCCTTATCGGAATCCTTACTATCATTCATACTGGACAATGCCTCGTTAATCTCCTTAATTTTATTCGTGTTATGCATCAAAGAGGCAAATACATTCAAATGCAAATCCTGATCAGAGTTATTAATTGCCCGAGCACTTGCTTGTAACTCAAAACCCTTATTCTGTGATTTTCCCAGATTTTCCGTGTAAGAAGAGAATCCTGCAGAAGGCGGGAGCGTCACGGGGGTCAACAAATTACTTGTATTTTTAATATAATAATCGAAAGTCAAATCAACACGCCCAAAGACAGACAAATCTAAACCGACATTATTATCCTGTGTTTTTTGCCATTGTAAGTCTGGATTAGCCAAACTCATCAAGTAAGAACCGATAATATTATCATACACCTCATCAGAGTAATATTTATATGTCGAAATTGCCTGATAAGAATTAAAATTTTGAGATCCCGTGTACCCGGTAGATGCCCTTAATTTCAATCGCTGCAACCACCCGAAATTCTGCATAAAACTCTCGTTATGAATATTCCAACCAATACCCAAGGACCAAAAATGTCCCCAACGCTTATCCGCACCAAACAATGAAGAAGCATTCGCCCGATAGTTTCCGTCAAACAAATAACGAGAATCATACGAATAGTTCACCGAGGCCAAAATACTCGTCTCCCGGGAAACAGACTCGCTCCCACTCGGTTTACCACCCTCTAAATATTGCTGTGCATGAGTAATATAATCTAACTTGTCATTAGCAAATCCCTCTGCCTGGAAAGTCACTGATTCCGATTTTGTCTCTCCAAGACTCCATTGCGTATTAGCAAATAACACATGTTTCTCATTCCATGTTTTAGAATAATTCAATGCAACATCCGTTGTCAAAGTTGTCATCTTACCATTTTGCTTGGTATATTGTCCTCTCTTGAAATATTCTTCATCTGTCATATTCTCTTTACGAAACATGGTGTGATCTCTTGGATAAAAAATATCAGATTCATCCGTACGAGAAGTAAAACCAATACGTCCGGTAGCCTTCAAATCCTTAAATACATTCCACTCGATATAAAAATTATTAGTAATATCCGTGTATTTACTAACATCTTTTGTATTCAAAGTTTTATTTATTAATGGGTTATAAATAGGATCATCTCCAAAACTAACCTCAATCGGGTTCAATATCTCACGAATTGTTCCATCCTCATTATGCGTTCTCCAATAAGGATTCAATTTTGCATAGTCAGAAAATGTCCCGTATGGAGAATTTTCTGCTTTATTATGTAACAAAGAAAGTTGTTCCCGAAAAAGTAACGACTTGTAACGGTAAGAAAAAGTAAATCCTCCACCATACGTCTCACGGTCAGATCCTTTCATTACTCCTGCCACATTGTTATAACTAACATTAACATTATAACGGATAAACTCATCACCACCCTCAAAATTTAAAGAATGTTTCTGTCCGACCCCAGTTCTTAACGGTTTACTCAACCAATAAGTATCCACTCCCCGCTCCACCTCCTTTTTCAATGCTTGATACAACTCATCTCTTTGTTGCTGCCCGACAGGATTATTTGTAGAAGACGTGTATATACCAGACAAACGTTCTACTTCCAACTTTTCCCAAGCATCACACAAATTATAACTACTCAAATCTGGTGCTTGAATATCTAAACTACCCGTATAACTTACTGTCATTTGCCCAATTGCGGGACGTTTCGTTTCAATAACAACCACCCCGTTCGCTCCTTTAGAACCGTAAAGAGCTTTTGCTGTCGCATCTTTCAATGTCGTGATTGATTCCACCCGATTCATATCCATATCCATCACTTTTTCGATTGTCTGCTCAAACCCGTCCACGATAAAAAGCGGCTGGTTAGGATTTGTCTGATACTTATCCTTCATATCCGTAAAACTAGAAGCGCCTCGCATCTGTATCTCCGGAACCCGATTCGGATCAGAACCGAACTGATTACTTTCAATCACTTGAAAAGAGGGATCAATATTTTTCAATGCCTGAAGTACATTCATATTACTCACCTTTGCCAAATCCTCGGCCTTCACGGTTCTAGCAGCCCCAGTGTAACTCTCTGCTTTTCGAGTAAAGATACCAGTGACCACAACCTCTTGCATTTCCGTCACGGAAGGGACTAATGTCACGTCAATCTTGCCCTGCCCCTTATAAGTAACTTCTTGAGTTTCCATTCCAACAAAAGAAAAGACCAAAACCATAGCATCTGAAAGAGGCACTGTCAAAGCATATTTCCCATCTACATCAGTCGTTCCTCCCAACGTGGTTCCCTTGATCATAACGGTAACTCCCGGTAGAGTCTCGCCCTTCTGATCTTTCACCACCCCGGATAACGTCACCCGTTCTATCTTCTCAGCCTTCACGGCCGCTTTACGAATAATAACGACTTGATTACTGGTTAATTCATACTCCAGCCCGGAGCCTTCCAAACATTGTTTCAAAGCAGCATCAAGCGTTGCATTCTTAATCACGTAATTTTTCCGTTGCAAATGTTTCACGTCATCATTACTGAACATGAAACTCAATTTTGTCTGGCGCTTGATCTCATCAAATACTTCCGACAACGAAGCATTCTTCATGTCAAGATTCACCCGATCCGTGTTCTGTTGCGCGAA
The DNA here is from genome assembly GCA_019423345.1 of Butyricimonas sp. Classification (GTDB taxonomy): domain Bacteria; phylum Bacteroidota; class Bacteroidia; order Bacteroidales; family Marinifilaceae; genus Butyricimonas. Next base: position 68,460 of record JAHZBN010000009.1, read on the forward strand.
TGAAAACGATACTGAAACCAGTACAATCTTCACCGATAGTAGTAAATGGCATAGCCACCGGGGAATAACCCCGAAACACTTGCGTTCTTTTTTCATAAAGATAATTTGTTTGATTTTACATTAGTCTGTTTTTCTCTTTTTCGAGTCTTTCTGTTTGCGGCAGAAATGCTTAGCTTTTCCTTTTTTCTTTTAATTAAATTCCATAACTTTGTACTTAGATTTTACATTAGTCTGTTAAAGACTTACAAGGGGGTGATATTTGCGGTATCACTCTCTTTTTATTTTAATATTACATTATTTCCATTCACGCTAAATGATACTTTTTTAATCTTCTCCATCAACTCAAATATCTCTGAAACCTCCTTATATTTCATAATATCCATCGTGAAACGTAACTCTTTCAATTCCGGAGATGAATAGAAAACATTAAAATCATACCACCGCTGTAATTCATCCATAATATCCTCCAAACGAGCATTCACGAATACAACTCGTCCTGATTTCCAAGCCACAAACTCATCCACGTTCACCTCCCGGACTTCAATTTTCCCCATATTATCCACTGTAGCCTGCTCACCGGGAACAATTCTGTGTATATCATGATCACTCTTTACCTCAACGGAACCTTTTACCAGCGTGGTCAGCAATTCATCTTCCTCCAAATAAACTCTTACCCCGAACTCTGTACCCAACACGGCTATATCCGCCTTGTTCGTTCTTACAACAAACTTTCGATCTTTCTCATGTTTCACGCTGAAATAAGCCTCTCCGGTCAACCAAACCAATCTCTCGCCTTTCCCAAAATGTACCGGAATTCTCAACTCGGACTCTGAATTCAAATAAACAGTTGTTCCATCCTCCAAACGCACGATATACTCCCCCCCCCGCGGAATCTGAATCACGTTATAACTATTATCAGCAACAACAGGATGATTACTTTTCATGAAATTCAACGTATCTTTCGTGTTAACCAACGTTGCCAGCCCATCATTCACACATACAGTTGTATCCCCGAAAAACGACAACTGTTCTCCGGTTGATAAAGTAACCACAGCCTTCGACCCTCCTACCTTAATTTCTTGATTAGCTAAAGGCAAATCCAACCCGCAACGCTCAGACATATACCACATAACACCCCCCACCAATAAAGGTAAGGCCAACATAGCGGCAACCCGCAACACAAGCAAACGTATCTTCCGGCCTTTTTCACCAATAGTCCTTCTCTCCAACCTTTTCCAACTCTCCTCTCTCAATGCTCGGTTACGATCCCCAATTGCTCCTTTCAGATACCCCTCCGAATGTAAGCGTTCAAAGAAAATACGATTACCTTCAGACACGTTCAACCACTCGTCCAACTGTCGCTGTTCATCGTCCGTAATCTCTTTGAAAAGAGCCTTAACTATTAAATTTTCAATCTCTTTGTTTATCATCATTCTCTCTTCCTTAACAATCAACAAATGATCATCTCTTACTATCACTTTTACTAAGAACTCCAAAAAGTAAAAATGGTAGTACCTCGAAAAGTACTTTTTTCTCAAAAAATTTATGATGATTAGATCCCCAGATACATCATAAAGCACAACAGCCCCTTCAAACGCTCTCGCAGATAATTATTTGCATTCGTCTTGTGCTTTTTAATTGTTGTGATTGCGATATGCAATTCTTCCGCAATTTCCTTGTGACTCTTACCCTCCAGACTCTTCATATAAACATTCCTGCAAGCATCCGGGAGTTCCTCGAAAATATCATTTATCAAAGCGTAAATCTCGGCCTCAATCATCTGGTGTACGAACGATTCCTCTGTCTCTTCCACCTCGAAACCCACCATACGTTTCTCTTTCCTTTGGGTATCCCGAATATAAGTCAAACAATGATTCCGGACAACCCGGTACAGATAAGTCTTCAATTGCATCTCGTTCTCGAACCGATCCCCCTTCTCCCACAATTTGACAAAAACATCCTGCAACAAATCACAGGCCACCTCCTCATCCTTCACATAACGCATGGCGAAATACTTCAAAGCGGTAAAATACTCTTCGTACACCTCTTTAAACTTCTTTCTCTCTGATAAACAGATCAAGCCAACCTCAATTTCATTCAACATCTATCTTGCATTACGTTTTGACGAACACAAATATAATCACATTAAAAGTAAAAAAACGAATAGAAATCAATTTATAATTACGAACAAAAAATATCCCGGGAACAATTACTATTCCCGGGATCAATATTTATTCTGAAATCTTTACCAGACTAAGAAGCAACCTCACCTTTAATAATCTCGATAATCTTCTCGTTATTAATAATAATCATACCGTGTTTATCACTCGTGATACCCGATTCCAACTTATACGTGTATGTCGGTAACTTACCTTTCATCACGGTCGGAAGATACTCGAAAGTCACGTTATTGCAACGTTTCCCAAGTTCTTGTCCCACCTCGATAATATGGGTAGAAACCATAAATGCGCAATTCTTCCTTTCGGCAATTGCCTCCGTAACAGCTAAAGTCGCATCAAAAGCATCTTTCACGTTCGTACCCTTGAATAACTCGTCAAAGATCACAACCAAACGTTTATCACGACTTACCTCGATAGCAACCTTTTTCACACGAAGAACTTCAGCGTAAAAATGACTGTAACCCAAATTAATATTATCCGGTACGTTAATAGACGTGTACATACCATCCTGAATTCGGAACTGCATGGAAGTTGCCGCCACGGGGAATCCCATATGGGCCAAGTATACTGAAATACCGAAAGATTTCATCAACGTGGACTTTCCGGCCATGTTAGCACCTGTCAGGAAGAACACATTCTTCGTTGCGGTCACCTCCAAATCATTCGAAATCGCTCCATCAATACGAGGGTGGTGCAATCCCTTCACGGCAACTAGAATTTCCCCGTCATCAGCCGCTTCTGCAAAACAGAATTTTTTCTCTCGAGCCACACTACCTACCACCACGTTCACGTCAATCTCCTGCAATAACTCAATGATTTCCTTGAAATTCTTGTGACAGATACAACGCAAATTCCGATCAAAAAAGATCATATCCATCAAACCGGGATTTCCCCGACGAGAATTCTCCAACAACTTCGTCACCCGACTATCATTTAATAACATTTTCCCGCATTCGGCAATCTTCTGGAAAGGATTCCCGGCCACATCACGTCCCAACTCGTCAAAATAAGTCCGGGCCTTCCGGAAAAATTCAATCGATGTCACGATACGATCCCGAATAATCCCGAATTCCGGATCATGACTGATATAAAACATTGCTTTTGCCCGCATAATTTGCAGTATATTCATAAAAGCACGTTTTCCACTGGCCCCGGCAATATATTGTTCCACAACATCAAACTCATCTTTCTCGAAAGGGAAACCAAAATCATGATCTTTGAAATAACGGAACACGGCAGAACGCTCGTTGATGGACCTTGCATCAGTCAACGGATGCAAGAACATATCCTCCATCTTTCGCTCACCTCCCCGGGTAATTGTCCCGACATACAAACTGTAAACGGAATTATTCTTGTATTTTCCCAGAAGATTCAAATCATCTAGGGTCTGTTTATCTGTCTCAAAACTCATGCTTCTCCATTTTTAATGATTTCAATAATATGTTCGTTATTCACGATCATCATACCATGACGATCATCCGTGATACCGGGGGCCAGCGTGTAAGTATAAATAGGCTTACTTCCCTCCATCTTGGTAGGCAAATAAACGAAATTAATATTATCACACTTTTCTTTGAGTACCTCTCCCGCCTCTATAATATGAGTCGAAATGATAAACGTGCAATTCCGGATCCCAGCAAAAGCCTCCGTCACCGCAACAGTCGCATCGTAAGCATCTTTCACGTTCGTACCGCGGAACAACTCGTCAAACACCACGATCAAATGCTGGGTTTGTCTAACTTGTTGCGCCACCTTCTTCACTCTCAAAACCTCAGCGTAGAAATGGCTATATCCCATGCTCAAATTATCCGGTAAGTTAATCGTCGTGAACATCCCGTTTTGAACTGAAAACTCCATTTCTTTCGCAGGGACAGGAAAGCCCACGTGAGCCAAGAAAACCGTAATACCAAAAGTCTTCATAAAAGTCGACTTTCCGGCCATATTTGCTCCTGTCAAAAAAATCACGTTACTGTTCTCGTCTACAGCAATCGTGTTACCGACAGGTTTCGTGAGAAAAGGATGAAACATCCCCTTCATAACCAACATGTTTTTATCATTTGGATGAGCTTTTGCGAAAACAAAACCACGTTCTTTCGCCACGTTGGCCACCGCCATGTAAACATCCAGCAAGTAAACGTAATACAAAATTTTCATCAGCTTATCCCGTTCCTCGAAACGCAACACCCGATCGTAAACAACCGCCTGCTCGTACCCCAGTTTCTTCTTTCCCTTCTCGAAAACATACCAAGACCACTTCTCGTTACCAAGCAACCCTCGTAAATTAGCCGTCAACTCTGCTATTGTCTTGTTATCGGCATCTGCCTTGGAGTTCTTCAAGAAAGCATCCAATGTATTCAACAACTCTATACAACAAACAATTCCGTTGTGGATTTGGGTATACTCTGTATCCGTCCCAACGAGATTCTTAAACTTCCGTCCTAACGTGTTATCCTGCGTCATCAACTGTGTACGCCTGTCTGTATTACCCAAATAGAATTCCATCGTGTCAAAAATCTCTCCACGAAACGGGAACTCTGCTTCAATATCACGATAATAACGAATCACGTCACTTCTCTCATTTATCTGGTCTGCATCCGATAGAGGATACAAGAACATCTCTTCAAGAATTTTCGCACCTCCTCGTGTACGGGTTCGGTTGAAAATATCATAAACAGATTTCGTCCGGTTATTACCGAAAATGGCCAGATCGTCCAACGTCTGTTTGTCTATTTTAAAGCTCATCCTATATGAATTAAAAATTGAAATTGAAAATTAAAAATGTACATCCTTACAAATATACATATTTTAATTCTCTTAACTATCTAAATTATAGAATCTTTTTTAATACCATTACAATTTATGATCGAGAGATTCACTATCACCCGATCATAAACTTCAGTATCTTTTATCTTCCCTTTCTACGAATCCACAAGAAAACACCTATTCCCGCTAGCAACAGAGGCAGTATGATCATGAACGACCATTTAATCACTTTGCTTCCGGTTTTTTCTACGTACACTTTATCATCCGGAAGTGCGGGACGTCTCACATCAATAGGAACTTCATTATCCGACATCCAGAAGAAACTTCCGGTAATCAACGAGAAGTTTGCAGTCCGGACTCCCAGAACTCTTCGTCCGAACTCCCCGTTGCTGATACAATCCGCATCACCGGTCAAAATAATTTTCTGTTCCTTATTACCCACTTTTCTAGACAACGCAACCACAGTATTATAGATCTTCTCTACCTCGCCGATAGCCGGATTCAGACGCACGGTATCATCAATAAAGTCTGTCGTCTCCAATTCATTCCAAACACCGATCGTGTCAGTTTTAAACATATTCGTCACCGTGTAACCCTTATCGGCAATTTGCTCCAATCCAGCGGTACTAGGTGTCGTGATAACCATACGACGATTACGCATCGTCCCAAAATCATAAGCAATACTATCAGCCTCTTTCGTCGGGTAAGAAAGAATCACATCAGCCTGCAGGTTTGTATCTCTCTTAACTAGTACACCTGTTGTCATCTCGTAACCGAACTTGGCAAATAAATTATTCATCACGTCTCTACGTTTCGGTTCTCCTAAGATGAACAAATTACCTCCCCGGTCAATATACTGTTGTAAGTTAGCCTCCTGCTCCGGAGTAAACCACTCGCGCATATCAGAAATCACGATAATATTAATATCTTCAGGCACTTGCTGATCCATGGTAACTTTTGCCACATCAAACCCTTGATTTTCCAAAGCATAACGGAAACCCTTATCATTAGCAAACGCACTATAATCACGGTCTTTACCACCAGAATAACTGCGTTCTCCGTGCCCTTCCACGAATCCGACTTTCGGAAGATCCATCACCATCCGTTTGAAAGCGGCAGAAATCTCTTTTTCGCTCGGAAAACGTTGCATATCATTATATATCCTCAACCACGCTTTTTCACCATTATCACGAACAATCTGACGCACGAATGTATTATTCTCTCCTGACAAATCTATGATTTTCCGAATCTCTTCCGGTGCCATGAACTTGTTGGAATCCAAACCGTAGATCTTACAAACCTCTACCATTTTCTCGCGAAGCGTAGCATTGGGGAATCTTCTGTCCAACATGGGATTCGACGTGGTATCATAATAATACACGTATTTCAACTTCATATCCGGTTTGAAACGTAAATATTGCTCGAAACGCTCCATATCCGGTTTCAGGAAATAAGGAGCAGCATACCAAGATGCTCCCGGATCAAGAGCATTGATGTAAGTGGTTATTGTCATTCCACCATCCAACTTCGCCACGATATCCTGACTATTCGGGGTCAACGTGTTCATTTTCGTTGACGTTGCATCGTGATAAAGCTTCAACTGCGGAAGTGCAGACAAATAACCCAAGAAACAAGCCAAGAAAATAACACCGATATTTCTCCCTAAAGTGATCACAAAACGGATTTTCTGACGAACCGAATTCAAACGAATAATCGTTAACGCCAAGAAAAGACAAACCACGATAACAAAATAAAGGACATCTTCACTACAAATCAAACCGGCAATAAACTTACCGCTTCGGCCAGGCATGGACAGCCAGTAAGTCACATCCCGGATAAAATCATAATCCTGCCACCATCCGCCAACCATGCTCAATACCATCAACACGGCAAATGTACCAATAGCCGCCACGATCTGGTAAGAAGTCAAACTGGACATGAAAATACCGATAGCCGCATAAGCACAAATCAATAAATACAAACCCAATAAACCGGTAAGTACCATGGATAATTCAAAATCCTTAACGACAGCCCAGCTACAAAGAGTGATCAAGAACAAGATTCCGATCATGATAAGACCGTAAATCATCATAGAGAAGAATTTTCCCACGATAATCTGGGTATTCGTAATCGGAGAAGAATACAGCAAACGGATAGATCCGCTACTTAACTCTTTACTTACCAAACTCATGGTCAACAGAGGAATATAGAAATACAGGTAATTTTGCATCGTGGTGAAAACCCCTCCCCAATTGCTGGCAAAAATAGTAATTGTAGATCCAGGAACATTATATCCCATTTCTTGAGAACTCACAAGTTGTGCCAACTGATCGGCAAAAAGCATTCCCGATTGAACTCCAAATACGACTAAAATTAACCACGCCACAGGAGAATAGAATAACATTTGCAATTCCGTCCTCGCTATATTATATATCATTTTAAACATAATCCGATTTTTTAATGTGCTTTCTTAGATAATTCTGCGAATATATTATCGAGGGAACTCTTCTCCACCCGAACCTCAGACAAACGCCAATCGTTAGCGGCGCTTAGTTTCACGATCTGGTCAATAACCTCTTGTGATTCTGTAAAACGAATACGGAAATTCCGGTTTCCCAACTCCTCCACACCAAGAACTCCCTCTATCTTTGCCAACTCATCGGCAAGAGGAGGATCTACCATTGAAACATAAAGAGAATTCGGGATAATATAATTGTCAAATTCATCCACTGTTCCCATAAACACCAGCTTACCTTCCTCGATCATCAAGATATGATCACAAACAGCCTGCACTTCTGTCAAAATATGGGTAGAAAGAATCACGGTACGATCCTTGGCAATATCACGGATCAAGTGACGGACTTCCATAATCTGATTCGGGTCCAAACCGTTTGTCGGCTCGTCAAAGATAACCAGATCAGGTTTATGAACGATGGCTTGGGCAATACCAACCCGTTGCTGATATCCACCGGATAGATTCTTGATCAAACGTTTACGAAAATGAGTAATACCACATTTTGCCAACACCTCATCCACTGCCGGAATAATATCCTTATCAGCCACCCAACGCAATCTTGCACAGTGAATCAAATACTCTTCCACCGTCAAATCACCATACAAAGGTGGTTTCTGCGGTAAAAAACCGATATGACGTTTCGCATCAACCGGTCTCTTACGGGCATCAATACCCTTGATAAAAACCTGCCCTTCGGTTTGTTTAATAACCCCACTAATAATATTCATCGTGGTTGACTTTCCGGCTCCATTAGACCCCAGCAACCCATAAATCCCTCTCCGGGGAATCTCGAAACTAATGTCTCTTACAGCCCATTGGATGCTGTAACGATGTGACAAATGTTCGACTTTTACAATTGACTCTTCCATAAACTTGTTATTAAAAATTAATATTGCTTACAACAACACGTATAAACTTTATAAAAAGACGTTCCAAAAACAATTTAGTGTTATTCAAAAATCAACTTTATGAAATTTTTAAGACATTCAAATTCATTAATAATTTGTTCTACATTAAATTACATTAATCTCCATCTTGTATTTTCAGAAGAAAATAACATTTTCAATTTTTACATCATCACTTCAAAAACAAATACCCCCAAAAAAATCAGGAACATTTTTTTATCTTGTGTTTTGTCAAAAATAGTAAAATACAAATAGGAGTAATACCAAAAATATGACTTTAACTTTTTATTAATAACGGTATTAAGAATCTTTTCACACTTTGAAAATCATGTGGATAAAAAAACATCCCTCCCCTGTTGCAGTTTCAAGAGGAATCCCCTAACTTGCATCCCGGATTTTGAGTGAACATTAGGAATCAAACGGAAAAGATGAAAAAAACGAAATGGATTTGGATCTGGGCAGCCATAGGACTCGTATTAGGTATTATTATCTTTTGGCCCAGCAACAGAGGAAATAAGGAGGCGATATTAGAAGCCAGTGCGGTAGAGGAAGTTATTGACACGACCGAACAACAACAAATTCATTACAAATACGGTATCCCTGATGAAAACTTTATTATAGAAGAGGGTACTGTGGGGAAAAATGAGAATCTCTCTCTAATCCTTTCCAAGTACAAGGTATCACCAGCCAAGATCCATGAAATCTCCCAACGCTGTAAGGATGTCTTTGACGTACGAAGTATCAGAAGAGGTCAAAACTACACTCTTTTCTTGGCACAAGATAGTCTTCACACCCCGGAATTTTTCATTTACGAAAAAAATGCCTTAGAATACGTCGTCATAGATTTCAAGGAAACCGCAGATATTTACGTGGGCAAAAAAGACATCACAACCAAAGAGAAAATGGCCAATATTATTATAAACTCCAATCTATGGAATGCCATGGTCGATGCCCAAACAGATCCCATGCTAGCTGTCACCCTATCTGATATATACGCCTGGAGCATTGACTTCTATGGCATCGCCAAAGGTGATTCCGTGCGGGTTCTTTACGAACAATCATACGTGGAAGACAAACCTTTACAAGACTTTAACGTGAAAGCTGCCATTTTCACCAACTCCGGTAAAGACTTCTATGCCATCCCTTTTGAACAAAACGAAAAACTAGCCTATTTTGATGAAGACGGGAACAGCCTGCAAAAAACTTTTTTAAAGGCCCCGTTAAAATATTCCCGCATCTCTTCGGGTTTCTCCAACAACCGATTCCACCCGGTATTGAAAAGATACAGGGCTCACCATGGCGTAGACTATGCAGCCCCGACAGGCACGGAAGTACATACCATCGGGGATGGCGTTGTCGTGAAAAAAGCCTATCAAGCCAACGGTGGTGGAAACTACGTGACAATCAAACACAACAGCGTGTACACCACAACCTACATGCACCTTTCCAAATTTGCCAAAGGTATCCAACCGGGAAAACGGGTAAAGCAAGGGGACGTCATCGGGTATGTCGGTAGTACAGGATTGGCAACAGGTCCTCACCTGGACTTCCGGGTATATAAAAACGGAACTCCCATCAATCCCCTAAAAATGAGTTCGCCTCCCAAGGAACCGATATCCCCGGAAAACATGCCTCGTTTCATTCAAATGAGAGACTCGCTCGTAAAACTCTTAAAAAACAATCTTAACGTGCTAACCCATAGACAAGAATCATCCAATCAGAAATCATAAATCGAGAGATTAGTCCAGTTTTTCCCCTGTTACCTTATAATACCGCCATTTCCCGGTCTGCCGCCCTTTTTTGTAACGTCCTTCACAGAACAAGTGCCCGGTATTATAATAAAACTTTGCCGTACCATGCCGTACTCCTTTCCGATATGCGATCTCCGCACGGAGCGTGCCATCCAGGAAAAATTCCTTATACCCTGCGATCAACCCGTTCTTATAAGTCACTTGAGCCAATAAATCCCCGTTCTCGTAGAAGAACGGAGCAACCCCGTCTATCTTTCCGTCTCCATACGGGAGTTGCCCGAGCAACTTTCCCGCAACATTAAACACGTACCACACGCCATCCGGTTCCCCGTTTTTCAACGCCCCCTTGAAGATAGCCTGTTCCGACTCACACTCGTAATACCCTTGATCACTCACCGCAATGCTATCGGGAATCACGGGATAATAAAAACCTGCCTCGATCTTATTTATCTGATTCTCAAATTGACGATTCAACTCTCGCATCCTGTACTCCTCGGGAGCCTTATCATTATAATTCGCTATAATCTGAGTCTCAAAAACTCCCCTCTCCTTAGATAACGAGAAACCGATCGTTTCAAAACTCAAAAATGCCCCCCTGTTCTTCTCCAGACTTTCTTGGGAACCTGCCTTGAAAGAATCATATAAATACTCGTATGTATTGGGCGTCTGCACGTAACCGAACACGTTCTTCCTACTTCCCAACTGCCCTTTTAAACGCCTATGTTTCTCGTCATTCTCCAACGTGTTGCCCAGCACATACTCTTTAATCATCTCGGCAAGCGTGGCAGGAGAATTACTAAAAACGACATAATCACCCAAAAATGTATAATAAGGTCGTTCAAACCGTTCGAACATTCCCCCGAAGAAAAGCTGGAAAAAACCTTTTAACCGGAAATAATGAATCGTATGCCCGTTAAACTCCATGACTCTTTCCCGGATAGGAGTTCTCCATTGAATCTGTTCGGCCAGATAAGCCATTTGATCCTTGGCCAAATGAATCTCTTTTGATCGTATCGCCAATACGATATGATCTGCCTTTTGATCGTTCTCCAAACGGGGTTTGATAATTGCTACCTCCCCACCAATCCAAGATGTAAACACCTCCAGCACATCTATATTCAAAAATTTATTCAACCGATCCAGCGATCTTTTCATTTCTGTATAAGATTGCAGGTCATTCACCTTATAATTCTCCAACAGCAAATTTTCCGCCTCCTTGAAAGAAGGAAAACAAAAAGAGACATAAGCTGCCGTATTTTCAACCGCGATCGTCTCCAAGTTAGAAGAACCCCCTTCCAGAAAACTAACTACATCCAACAAAGAATACTTATTAGGATCAGGCCTCGTTTCCCCGACAAAACGAAGAGATTTATCATTCAATTGCATCATCAAACGAGTATTTTTCAACAATGAAAATTCATCCGCCACTGCCGAATCCTCCATGACCGAAGTAACCCATTTTCCCAACTGCCTATGATCAAGATCAAGCATTATATCCCCCGAAACCACCACTTCCTGCACCTCCTTGTTCGTCTTACACCGAGCCAGAGAGCGAGCCACTAGAGCATGAGACGATGAACCGATCAGCAGATTATCCTTAATCGTGAAAAAGAATCGCCAGTCAGCCCAGCGAATCTCACGGATCTCCCCATTCGGGTCCTTGATGGTCTTTATTTTTATCTCATCATCCTGCACCAATTTCAGCAGTAACGTTTCAAACACCTGAATCACGTTCAATTTCCCCAAATCACAAACGTACAGGAAATCGTATTTATTCAACCCCACCTGATGACATGAAATAGTTACCGGACGATCAGTTAATATCCTTTTCAACTTAGGGTAGGCATTCGCCAAGGAATCCACGTATTGCAAATTTGAATGATATTCCTCAAAATAGGGATAATTTTTCAACGATTTCCAAATAAAATTCCGGTGTAACTGTTCATGCACGCTATTTACAGACACAATATTCACCTTAAAGACTGCATCCACGGGTACTGCTTGCAAAGTATCAAACCTCCCCACTTTTCGGAAAATCCCGAACCACACGATCAGGCCGACGCCCACGAACACGCCCAAAACAACGATTATCTTTTTTTTCGTACTTTTTTTCATACATTAGTCATCAAGTTCGTATTTTCTTCACCAGTGACTGCACAAAGGCCTAAACTCTCATTCCAAAAATCAATAAAGTTTTAACGCATCTGCACTGTTTTCAACACTACAATATTAAGAATTTTAGTCGGGAAATCGTACCTTTGCCACTGATATATAATGCAAAATTATGGCTTCATACTGGCAAATATTTATCTCGTTTTTCAAGATCGGTTCTTTCACGCTGGGAGGTGGTTACGCAATGATACCACTCATCCAGCAAGAAGTCGTGGATAAAAAAGGTTGGCTAAAAGAGAACGAATTCGTGGAGATGCTGGCAATAGCCCAATCTGCCCCCGGACCGATTGCACTGAACACGGCCATTTTCGTGGGTTACAAGGCACGAGGAATTAAAGGGGTTATTTTTTCCAGCCTCGGAACCATCCTCCCCTCTTTCATCGTGATCCTGTTAATCGCCATCATTTTCACGGATTTCAAAAACAATCCTGGAGTAGAACGAGTATTCAAAGGCATCCGTCCGGCAGTCGTGGCTCTCATCGCCGCTCCTTTATACAAAATGGGTAAATCGGCAGGAGTCACCCGCAAAACCATCATCTTCCCGGTGATTGCCGCCCTACTCGTCTGGTTACTCAACCTCTCACCCATATACATCATCATCGCCGCAATCCTAGGCGGCCTACTCTACGGCAAAATTACCCACAAACTCTAAAATATGTCAGAACTCGATCTCTATATCAGCCTCTTCATCACCTTCTTCAAAATCGGCCTATTCGGTTTTGGGGGTGGTTACGCCATGCTCTCGTTGATCCAACATGACGTCGTGGAAACCCACAACTGGATCAGCGTGGCCGACTTCACGGACATCGTGGCCATTTCGCAAAGCACGCCCGGCCCCATTGCCTTCAACACCGCCACTTACATCGGTTACACGGCAACAGGTAGCATCTGGGGATCAGCCATCTGCACGATTGCTGTCAGCCTTCCTTCCCTGATCATCATGATCACGATCTCCAAATTCTTTTTCATGTTCCGGGACAACAAATACGTGGAAATGGCCATGCAAGGTTTAAAAATCACTGTTTTAGGACTTATCGGGGCTGCAGCATTGTTATTGATGAACAAACAAAACTTCGTGGACTACAAAAGCTATATTATCTTCGCCATAGCCTTCATTGCCACCTTCAAATTCAAAATGGACCCGATTCTCATGATCATTGCGGCGGGAGTGGTCGGATATCTTCTCTATTAAGTCGTCGCTTACGGCAAGCGTTACAAGTTGAACTTACGGCCCTGTAAGTTACAGGAATATAAATAAAAAACCGCCGTTTGGCGGTTTTATATTTTAAAGCAGTGCATTGATTTTAGAAACCAAAGTCGTTTTAGGTACTGCACCTACTTGTTTGTCAGCAACCTCGCCATTCTTAAAGAAAAGAATTGTCGGGATGTTACGAATACCATACTTAGCGGCAGCAGAACCTTCATCCACGTTCACTTTAGCAACCACTAACTTACCTTCGAACTCTTTAGAGATCTCTTCCACGATGGGTAACATCATTTTACATGGTCCACACCATTCTGCCCAGAAATCTACAAGGACAGGAACTTCTGCTTTTAGCACAACTTCCTCGAAATTTGAATCATTAACTGCAATAGCCATACTTCTATCTTTAAAGTTTATAATAATATTCATGCTAAAAGCGTTGGATTAAGTTCCGCCATGATCCAACGCTTTGACATGGCGAAATTAATTAATTTTCATTTTAATAGCATCATTATTTTCAAAATATTCATATAATTCTCTCGAACGCCCTATTTTACAGGTTCTTGAAAACATCTTCACCCGGTGTCCCGTCCCGTCATACAAAATAAAATTCAACGGGAGATCACCCTTCTCGTTCACAAACTGGTTATGTATCTCTAACACAAGCTCGTGCGTCAGCTTTTCCACGTCTACCTGCAACGTGATCGAGCGAATCAGGTTCTCGCTGATAACGCTCAGCAAATCCATGCTCTGCACGTTAAAAGTCAATTCCCCGGCCCCACCCCACTTCTTTTCCTGCACTCTACCTTTAATGTAGATCGACGTCTCCAGAATAAAATAATTCCGGAACTTGATATAATCCTCTCCGAAGAAAGGTAACTCATAAGAACCGGTGAAATCCTCGATCGTCAAAATACCAAAATCATTCCCTTTCTTCGTTTTTCCCTCTCGCATGGCAACAATAATACCTGCAATAGTCACATCCCGGTCTTTGTAAGAACTCAAATCACTGCTCAGACTCTCCAAAGGAGTACAAATCGCCTTGATCTCTAATTTATACGAATCCAACGGGTGAGAAGTTAGGTATATACCGATCAATTCCTTCTCTTTACGTGCCTTCTCCACGTCCGTCCAAGGTTCACACAAAGGAATAGTAGGCTTTTTCACGTCATATTCATCCATTCCCCCGAACAGCGTCGCCTGCATCATCAAACTATCCTGTTGCTTTTTCTGCCCGTAATTCACCAGATTTTCAAGAAATGTCGTGTGCCCGTCAGGCATATAGAAATACTGCGACCGATCCAACCCGAAACTATCCAACCCTCCCGCGGTAATCAAATTCTCCAACGTCTTTTTGTTCACCGTCTTGTAATCCAAACGTTCGAAGAAATCGAAAAGATCCTTGTAAACCCCGTTAGCATTCCGTTCCCGGATAATCGAATGCACGGCAGCCTCGCCAACGCCCTTGATTCCGGCCATCCCGAAACGAATATCCCCCTTGTGGTTCACCGTGAAATCATCATCCGACTCGTTCACATCCGGTGCCAGCACGCTCAATCCCATTCGCTTACACTCATCCATAAAGACCGTAACCTTCTCAATCTGCGACAGGTTACAACTCAAGTTGGCCGCCATAAACTCGGCTGGATAATGAGCCTTCAGGAATCCTGTCTGGTAAGCGATATAAGCATAACAAACCGAATGCGATTTATTGAATGCGTACGAAGCGAACGCCTCCCAGTCCCCCCAAATTTTATCAACCAACGGGTTGACCTCCTTCCCCATTTCCTTGCATCCCTTCACGAACTCCTCGTTCTTATTACATCCCTCGATAAATTGAGTCTTTAACTGATTCATCGTATCAATCTGCTTCTTACCCATTGCCTTACGAAGAGTATCCGACATACCCCGGGTAAAATTACCCAATGCGCGAGACTGTAACATCACCTGCTCCTGGTAAACGGTAATACCATACGTGTCCTTCAAGTAAGGTTCCATCATCGGGTGATCGTACTCAATAGGGGCTTCCCCGTGTTTACGCTTGATAAAATCCGGGATATACTCCATAGGGCCGGGACGATACAAGGCATTCATGGCTACCAAATCCTCGAAACGGTTCGGTTTCAACGCTCTCAAATGCTTTTTCATTCCCGGCGACTCAAACTGGAACAGACCGGTAGTATCCCCTCTTGAAAACAACTCGAACGTCTCTTTATCCTCCAACGAAACCGCATCTATATCCAACGTCTCGTGGCGGGATTTCTTTATATTATCCAAACAAGTTTTTATAATCGAAAGCGTCCTTAACCCCAGAAAGTCCATTTTGATCAACCCGATCGGTTCCACGAAGTGACCATCATATTGAGTCGTCATCAAACTTTCCCCTTCCGTCGGCATAATCGGGATATGTTCCGTTAACGGGTCACGACTAATCAAGATACCACAAGCGTGTACCCCCGTCTGCCGCACGGAACCTTCCAAAATCTCTGCCAGATGAAGCGTCTTCGCTACCAATGGGTTCGAGGACTCCCGTTCCTTCTCCAGATCAGGATTCTCCTTGTAAGCCTTCTTCAACGTAATTTTCGGGGTCTCCGGCACCATCTTTGCCAACCGGTTTGCCTCAGACAAATCCAACTTCAGCACTCGCGCCACGTCCTTAATCGCCATCTTGGCAGCCATACTACCGAAAGTCACGATGTGCGACACCTTATCCGCCCCGTATTTCTGTGTAACCCACTCCAACACCCGCTGACGCCCGTCATCATCAAAGTCAACGTCAATATCCGGTAGTGAGATACGATCGGGATTCAAAAAACGCTCGAACAGCAAATCATACTTCACCGGGTCAATATTCGTGATACCCAAACAATACGCCACGGCACTTCCCGCCGCAGAACCACGCCCCGGTCCCACGATCACCCCCATATCACGAGCCGCCTGAATAAAATCCTGCACAATCAAGAAGTACCCTGGAAAACCCATCGTCTTCATGATATGCAACTCGAAAATCAAACGCTCCATAATATCTGGTGGGATATTCTCACCATATCGCCGCACGGCTCCCTTCATCGCCAACTCCTTCAAATAATCCGCCTCCAACTTGATACGGAAAAGTCGATCATATCCCCCCAACTTCTTCACTTTCTTTTGAGCATCTTCCTCGCTCATAACGACCTCACCCTTCTCGTTACGGGTAAACTCGTTGAACAAATCCTCTTCCGTGTATTTCTTCCGGTACTCTTCCTCCGTACCTATCTCCGGCGGAATCGGGAAAACCGGCATCAACGGATCGGAATCCAGTTTATAATCTTCAACTTTATCAACAATCTCCTGCGTATTCTCGATTACCTGCGGAATATCCTTGAACAACTCTTCCATCTCGGCCGTCGTCTTGAACCACTCCTGCCGCGTATACCGCATCCGGTTAGGATCATCCAAATCCTTACGAGTATTCAGACAGATCAACAGGTCATGCGCCTCCGCATCCTCCGCATTCAAAAAATGCACATCGTTCGTGGCAATCACCTTGATCCCCAACTTCTCGCCCATACGCAGAATCTCAGCGTTACATCTCACTTGGTTATCGTAAACTTCCGCTCTCTCCTTGGCCGATTCCGCCGGATGCCTCATCACCTCCAGGTAATAATCCTCCCCCACCAAATTCTTGTACCACAAAGCAGCCGCCTCCGCCCCCTCAATATCCCCGGCCATAATCTTCTGGCAAATCTCCCCTCCTAAACAAGCCGATGAAATAATTAACCCCTCGTGATGCTTCTCCAGCAAAGCCTTATCAATACGCGGACGATAATAATACCCATCCACGAATGCCGTAGAACAAAGCTTGATCAGATTCAAATACCCTTTCAGATTCTTGGCCAGGATAATCAAATGCTCTCCCGAACGGTCCACCGGTTTCTCCTTGTTATACAAAGACACCCGGGCCACGTAGGCCTCTACCCCCAAAATAGGTTTTATTCCCTTTTTGCGACAAGTATCGTAAAACAACTTTATCCCGAACATATTCCCGTGATCCGTCAACGAGATCGCTTTCATCCCGTCGGCAATCGCCTTCTCCACCAACCCGGGCACACTCGCAGCCCCGTCGAGAATTGAATACTGAGAATGTACATGAAAATGCGTAAATGCCATATATACACTTAATTAAATATTAACACACCCCTAAAAGGCATATCACAAATTTAGCCAAAAATCCCGACACTACCACCCCGTATAATACAAACAATTCTAAAAAGCAGTATATTTCCCATTAAACCGGAAACCAATCCCCAGCATCAAGAAATTAGGTTCGTTAAAATTTTGTAGACGATACCCCACGTGCAAAAACACGGCACGGGACAAGGCTATTTTCAACGTCAACAATTGGTAGAACATATTCAGATCATTCTTCCCGATTACGTTCGCCCCGATCCCGACTCCGACGACAAAAAAGGGCATCACGTACTCCGCCCGCCCGGAAAGTCCCAAAGCAAACTGATCACCCAGAGGAGGGCGGACAATGTCCGACTTATCCACACTCCCGTACACGTTCCCATCCGTGTATAAATTGGCTCCCCCGTCAAACGTCCCATCTAGAGACACGCCTAACCGGAGTTTATAATTCAAATTATACATCGGGGTAAAATTAAACCCGAACACGGGGTAAGCCTCAGGAGAAGGGGAAAACCCGTCGGAAGTCTTCACCAGCCGATCGTGCCATGAGCCGAAGAAAACAAAATCATACGTGAAATGTCGCCGAAAAGGCTGTGCCAACAAAGCCCTTTTCCTCTCCAACGCCTTCAAATCATCCTTCCGGTAGAAATTACACTCTAACCCGATATTTCCCCCGATCGTGTTCAACCCGGCATTAGGAATCTTCGTGTTCCCGTTGGAAAAATGTGATACCGTCACCCCCGAAAGCAGGCTAACCCTCGGGGACAACCTCCAGCGCAAATAAAAATTAGCATTAATATAAGCATTCACCTTCGAACCGATCATCGTGTTGTACGAATTATAATACGAGTCATAAGGCTTCCACCCCGCAGACAAACCAAAATTCCACTCGTAATGCAAAGACAACCAAGGAGCTAAACTAGAGATACGAGCCCCTTGAAACAAATAAAACGCAACCGGGTTTCCTAACTGCCGGGATTCCCCGAAATTATAAAACCCGAGTCCTATCCCTTGATAAACATCTCCGTAGATTTGCCCATCAACACTCCCCGGGCGGTAACGGAACAAATATTTCACATGCGTGGAAAAAGCTCCCCGGATAATCCTCCCCTCGGCATTCGCCCCTTTCAGAAAAGAACTTGTCGGGAATATATATTCCGGACGTCCCTCCACCCGCAAACCATGCACGAACTTACGTGATGGCACGTTCACCAGACTATCGTTCCCCTGTCCTACCACACGCAACACGCCCCCGACGAATATGATCCCCAGAAAAACGACAACTCTCAAAATCCTTTTTACACCATCCATACAAACTCCATTCATATAATAATCTGGTTAACCACTCTTAGCCTTTCCCCTCAATAATTCCGGTTCCGGCAAGGAAACTCGGGTGAAACTCACGATAGCGGCAAGCGTGGCAAACCCTCCGGCAAAATAGAGGGAAGCATACGTCCCGTCCACCGGAAAAACAACAAACATTAATGCAACCAACGAGGTTCCCGTGGTCTGTCCGGTCAAACGGGCCATACCCAGCATACCGCTAGCCCCGCCACTCCTGTTCTGTGGTGCGGAAGAAATTAATATACTATTATTCGGTGTTTGGAATAACCCGAACCCGAATCCACACATAGCCATAAACAAAGCAATCCCAGCGTTGGCAACCTGATTCGCGAAGACAGCTAATAAAAATAATCCCGCAGAAAATATCGACAACCCCACGCCACCCAACAACCCGGCATGAACCCGTTCAATCAACCTCCCGGCCAAAGGAGCCGCAATCATCGTTGCCAATGGCCAAGGGGTCAGCAACAATCCCGTCGCCACCTCATCCTGTCCCAACGTGTGCTGCAAAAAGAAGGGCAAAGAAACCATGGCCAGCATCTGTGCCACGAAAGAACACACGGATGTCCCCACAGACAACGAAAAAATCGGTATCTTCAACAAATCAACAGGCAACAGGGGGCATTCCTGCGACAACTGACGACGCACGAAAAAGTAGCCGACCAACAACACCACCCCAATTCCCGGGAGCAGTATAGATAAACTCATCCCGTGAGTGAACCCCTCGATAGAGAAAATCAACAACCCGAACGTAAATGCGTTCATCACCCCACTTATCCAATCAAACTTCCGTCCACTTCTCTTTACCGGATTCACGGGCAAAAAACGAAAAGATAAAATCAACGCCGCAATTACAATGGGAACATTTATCGCAAACAACCACTGCCAGGAGGCAACAGACAAAATTCCCGCCGCAATCGTCGGCCCTCCTGCCGCCGACACGGCAACTACTAGCGCATTGATACCCATTCCTCGCCCCAAATGTCGTTTGGGATAAATAATCCGGATCAAAGAAGTATTCACGCTTGCCAAAGCAGCCGCTCCAAATCCCTGAAATACACGGGCTACTGTCAACGTTAGTAAAGAATCGGAAAGCGCACAAGCTAACGAAGTCACGCTAAATATCAACAAACCTCCGATATACACCCGCCGATAACCTAAAATATCCCCCAAAGAAGACAAAGACAACAAGGATACCACAATAGCCAACTGGTAAGCATTCACGATCCAGATAGACATCGACGGTGTTGCCTGCAAATCCTCTGCAATAGATGGTAACGCCACGTTAGCAATCGTGCCGTCCAACACGGAAACCGTAATTCCCATGGCAATGGCAAGAATCGCCCAGTATCGTTTCGGGACAGGCAACCCGTCCCACTCTACCTCTTTCGTACTCATTTTCCCAGTCCAATTTTATCGTACAAAAATACGAAATATAAGATTCCTATTTCATCCACTGCACGAAAATTTTAAAAGCCTCCTTATCGGTTGTCTGTCGGCATATAAATGGCAAACAAGCTGATAATCACAAACATTTCATGATCACATCTTGAAATCTAACGGATCATTATCATGTAAAGCGCTATTAAAACGCTATTAAATCCCTATTAAAACGCTATATCAAATAGCGTTCTATTAGAATTTTAATAGGATATTTAAACTAGTTTATCCGGTAGTGATCTAGGAGTGATCATGAAACATTCATTTTATATTCACACACAAGGCATTAACAAGGACTTATTCAAGGTTAATCCCCTTGTGAAGCCACAAAAACACACTAAAAAAAAGAAGAGCGCCCAGCATCATAGCCAAGCTCTCTCTTATTCTCACCATATAATCAGTACTACTTCTTCTTTGCCGCCTTATTTGGAAATGCAGGGATAGACGGAATCTCTTTCTTCTCAGTCTTCAACTTTTCCAGTATCACCTGAATCGCTTTATTTAATTGCTGATCTTCGCCATTATACTCTAAATAAGGATCATTTTCAATATCAATATGAGGAGCAACACCCGTCCCCTCGATAATAAACTCGCTACCGTCTGCCGCAAACGGCGCGTATGAAGGCGTCACGATAGAACCGCCATCAACCACCCGAATTGAACCGCTATACCCCACGACACCGCCCCACGTGCGACGACCGATAATCGTTCCCAAATGATTATACTTGAACCGATAGGGGAAAAGATCCCCGTCAGAAGCCGAATACTCGTTCACCAGCAACACCTTCGGTCCCAAAAACGTACCAACCGGATTTACAGACCCAGCGGTTTGATTCGTGTGCATCGTGTAGAAAGTCGGTGTACGCATCAAACGTTCGGTAATCATCGGAGATACATTTCCACCACCATTTCCCCGATCGTCAATGATCAAGGCTTTCTTATTCAACTGCGGGTAATAATGTTTCACGAACTCGTTCAAACCGTCAACACCCATATCCGGGATATGAATATACCCTACCTCCCCATTCGTGGCCTCGTTTACCTTACGGATATTATTCTGTACCCAATTATAATAATACAATTTCGATTCGTCAGCCAACGGAACAACCAACACGTTACGGGCCTCCTTCTCGGTCGGGGTCGTGTTCACGGTCAATTCAACCGTCTTGCCAGCCATATCGATCAACTCGGAGAACAGGTTATCTACCTCTTTCAACGCTTTCCCGTTGATGGCCAGAATATAGTCACCCGCCTTCACCTCCACGCCCGGCATGGTCAAAGGCGAGCGGGTAGAGGCGTCCCAGTTGGCACCCTCGATCAACTCGGTCACTTTAAAATAACCGGATTTATCTTTCACGAATTTAGCACCCAGCAACCCCATATCAATTCTTTCGGGCATTGGGACCCGCCCGTTAATGGAGTAAGCATGCCCGACACTCAATTCCGCAATCATCTCCCCGATAATATAAGTCAAGTCCGTACGATGATTCACGTAAGGCACCAGCACTTTATATTTCTCGTACACGTGATTCCAGTCCACGCCATGCATATTCTTGGCATAGAAAAAATCACGCATATGCCGCCAGCTCTCGTTATAGATCTGCATCCATTCCTGATGGTAATCAATCACTCGTTTCACCCCTTTCGTGGGAACGGGAGAAGTCACGTTAGCGGAAAGTACCGGAAGGTCCTCCACCTGGAACGCTGAACCCAAAGAAACGATTGCCTTTTTATAACCGGGAGAAAACTCGATGTCCCCACCCGTGTCGGTTTCTTTCTTTCCGTTCAGGTCATAAATCAGCGTGCGGCCTCCCCGGTTATAATACACTCGGTTCCCCAACATATGCACGTTACCATAGTAATTCGATGCCAGTACGGGCAACTCGACAAGACGGCTTTCCAAATTCGTGAAATCATACACGACACCTTTGTCTTCACTCTCTTCCTTTTTATTCTTTTCTTTCACGGTTGTCTCCACCCGGACAACATCATTTTTAGGAGCGAACAATACCGGGGCATCCTTTGCCAAAAGCAGGATGTACACCTTATTCATATCATTGTACACGTGATTCCATTCCGTCCGTCCATACGTCGGGGAGAACGTGCGGGCTGAAACAAACACGAGGTATTTCCCGTCCTCGCTGAAGTTCGGTGAACTAGAGCCGAACCACCCATCGGTAACTTGGTGTTTCTCGCCACTTTCAACATGATACACGATGATGTTATCCATCGTCGTTTCCGGACGAACGTAAGTGATATATTTGCTATCAGGAGACCAGTTGTAGGACGTCATGGAACGGATACCCGATTTTTCCACGATCTTCCGGCTCCCGCTTTCCACGTCAGATATATTCAACGTGTTCCCTTTTTCGCTCCAGAGAATTTTCTTGGAATCCGGGGACCATTTATAATTGAAAATATAACTTTTCAGATTCTTGATCAGTTTCCGTTCTTTTCCCGTCACCACATCCCGGAGATAAATATTGAATTCCCCGTCCTTGTCGGAAACGTAACTGATGTATTTTCCATCCGGAGACCAACCTGCCTGCATATCGTTAGCACCGGAAGAATTGGTTAAGTTATAGGTAATCCCCTCTTTCACAGGCAAAGAAAAAATATCCCCACGAGCAGCCACGACTACCCTCTCTCCACCGGGAGCAACCGCAATACTCGAAATCTGGCCGCTTACATCAGTCAAGGTCGGACGAGAATAAACCTGATCGTTATCAATATGTATCGTGATCTTGGATTCCTTGCCACTCTGCAAATCATACCCGTAAATATACCCTCCTTGCTCGTACACGATTAACTTGTCACCAATTGCGGGAAATTTTATATCGTATTCTTTATAAGATGTCAGTTGTTTATCCTCTTTCGTGTTCACGTTGTAGGCGTAAAGATTCATAATATCGCCCCGGTCGGATATATAATATATAGTATTCCCGTCCGGGGACCACATCGGGAACACGTCCTGCCGTACGTTGCCGGTAATCCGTTCTGATTTCTTCGTGTTGAAATCAAACACCCGGATATCATCCGCCATACCACCTTGATAACGTTTCCACGCCCGGAATTCCCGGAAAATATAATTATAAGCTAATTTCTTTCCATCCGGGGAATAAGAGGCAAAACCGCCATTCTTTAAAGGTATTTCCTCGGACATCCCTCCCTCCACGGGAACCGTGAACAGTTGCCCGGTAAAATCGTTAAAGGTATATCTCCGGGAACGATAAAGAATCCGTTTACTATCCGAGGTCCAACCGATCACCACGTTGTTCGGACCCATGCGATCTCCCAAATCATCCCGTTTCAACGTGGCAGTGTAAGTCAAGCGACGAGGTTCACCCCCTTCCACGGGGATGACAAATACTTCCGTGTTACCGTCATATTGCCCGGTGAAAGCGATATATTTTCCATCCGGGGAAATACGAGGAAACATCTCGTACCCCACGTGTGAGGTCAACCGACGGGCCGTTCCTCCCCCGGCTGAGACCAGATAAAGATCCCCGGCATACGAGAATACCAACTTGTTCCCCACGCTATGCGGAAACCTTAATAACCTTGCTTCCCCGGCCTGTACCCACAAAACGGCTAACAACACGCCTAATAAAAGAATAAACCTTCTCATAAGTAATTGAAAATTGAGAATTAAGAATTGAAAATGACTCACGGGACCTTCAATCTAAAATCATGAAATCTGAAATCATAAATTATCCAAGATTTCCTTGATCACACGGGGGAAATGCTCGTATTCCAAGGCATGGACTTTCGTTGCCAGAGTCTCTGGCGTGTCCCCTGGAACGATGTCACATTTGGCCTGAAAAATAGTTGTCCCCTCGTCATAACGATTATTCACGTGATGAATCGTAATACCACTTTCCTTTTCCCCGGCAGCGATCACCTCCTCGTGTACTTTCATGCCGTACATACCCTTGCCCCCGTAAGAGGGTAACAGGGCCGGATGGATATTAATTACCCGGTCTGGATAAGCGTCGATGATAGCATCCGGCACCTTCCAGAGAAAACCCGCCAACACGATCAGATCAATATCCAATCGTTTCAATTCATTCAAAACCAGATCAGAACGAGAGAACTCTTCCCGTCCGAAAACAAATGTCGGCACACTTAAACGTTTTGCCCGTTCCAAAACATAGGCATCGGGTTTGTTACAAAACACAATTTTCACGACATTTTCGGTGTCATTTTTAAAATAATTAATGATATTTTCAGCGTTAGAACCTGAACCAGAGGCAAATATTGCTATTTTTTTCATCTTGTAATCTATTAAAAATCAAACGCATAAAGATAAGAAAACTTTATTCATGCCAAAAAATTTTCTAGGAAAAATAAATTCTCTAACTTTGCCCCCGAACTTAGAGAGTTATGCGCGTCTCTTGTAGACGCAAGTGTGAATTTAAAAAATGTCTAATTAAAATTTAAAGTTATGTCTGACATTCAAAACAGAGTTAAAGCTATCATTGTTGATAAATTAGGAGTTGACGAAAGTGAAGTTAAACCTGAAGCAACGTTTACTAACGACTTAGGAGCTGACTCTTTGGATACGGTAGAGTTGATCATGGAATTGGAAAAAGAATTCAACATCACTATTCCGGACGATCAAGCAGAGAAAATCGCTACCGTGGGCGATGCTATTGCATACGTTGAAGCTAACGCTCAATAATTTAATATTTTATCTATGAATTTCAAACGAGTAGTAATAACTGGTCTTGGAACTATTAATCCCTTGGGTCATAACGTGGCCGAATTTTGGGAGAACTTGAAAGGTGGCGTCAGCGGCGCCGGTCCTATTACTCGTTTTGATGCATCTAAATTTCGCACGCAATTCGCTTGCGAAGTTAAAAACTACGAGCCCACGGAATACTTCGACAAGAAGGAAGTCCGTAAAATGGATCTTTACAGCCAATTTGCCCTGATTTGTTCCAGGGAGGCCGTGAAAGATGCCGGACTCGATTTCTCGCAAGAGGACAGAAAGAGAATCGGTGTAATCTGGGGTGCAGGTATCGGTGGTTTGGATACGTTCTACGAAGAATGCAAAACTTTTGCATTAGGAGACGGAACTCCCAGATTCAACCCGTTCTTTATACCCAAGATGATTGCCAATATGGGTGGAGCCATGATCGCCATAGAAGAAGGCCTAAAGGGTCCGAACTACACGACGGTTTCAGCCTGCGCATCATCCGCACACTCGTTAGTAGATGCATTAAATCTGATCCGATTAGGAAAAGCAGACGTGATCCTTGCCGGTGGATCTGAAGCAGCCATTACCCCTCCGGGTGTAGGTGGTTTCAATTCCATGAAAGCTTTATCCACTCGTAATGATGATCCGAAAACAGCATCACGTCCTTTTGATGCTGACCGTGACGGATTTGTTATCGGTGAAGGCGGTGCTTGCTTAGTCGTAGAAGAGTACGAACATGCAGTAAAAAGAGGTGCTCACATCTACGCAGAACTTGCGGGAGGCGGAGCCAATTGCGATGCTTACCACATGACAGCCCCGGACCCGGAAGGAGAAGGTGCAGCCGATGTTATGTTACTCGCATTGGAAGACGCTGGACTGACCCCGAAAGACGTTGATTATATCAACGTTCACGGAACGTCTACCGGACTCGGAGATGTGGCAGAACCTAAGGCCATTCAGAGAGCATTTGGTGAACACGCTTATGATCTGAACATCAGTTCCACCAAATCAATGACAGGACATTTATTAGGTGCCGCCGGTGCCTTGGAAGCAATCGCTTGTGTTCTGGCTGTGAAAAACAACATTGTACCTCCTACCATTAATTTCAGCAACCTTGATCCGGAACTGGATCCCAAGCTGAATTTCACGTTCAACAAGGCTCAAGAGAAAAAAATCAATGTAGCCATCAGTAACACTTTCGGTTTCGGAGGACACAATGCTTGCGTTGTATTCAAAAAGTAATCACTAACTAAAATTTTTGGGAAGTGATTAGTAAAATAATTCAATCCATAAAACTTTACCTTCACAGGAAGGAAAAGTTTTATGGATTGTCTATTTCGGAATGGGGATTTGTTCCCGGTAATAAGGGGTTATACACCCTAGCATTGCTACATAAATCGGCGTCCAGATACACGAAAAGCGGAACCGTCTTGAATTACGAGCGTCTCGAATTCTTGGGCGATGCCGTGCTGGGAGCTATTGTCGCTGAAATCCTGTACAAATTTTTCCCCAACAAGGACGAAGGATTCATGACCCGCTTACGCTCCAAGATCGTGAGCCGCGAATCATTGAATATCATTGCCATCAAAATGGGGTTGAGCGAAGAAGTAATTGCCAAATCGGATATTTCCAAAAACAAACATATCTACGGTGATGTATTCGAGGCTTTTACCGGGGCCATCTACCTAGATCAAGGATACGACAAAACCAAAGCGTTTATCGAGAATTACATTTTCCCTCACTACGTGAACTTGGAAGACCTCGTGTACGTTGACAAAAACTACAAGAGTCGCCTGATTGAATGGGCTCAAAAACAAAAGATTGACCTGAATATCGAAACGATTGAAAGTAATGCCCGTCGCTCTAAATTCGTCTGCACAATCTCAATCGGTGAAGACATCATGGCCCAAGGCATAGGTGCATCAAAAAAAGAAGCGGAGCAAAACTCCGCCGAAAAAGTTATTCAAAAACTCCAAGTCGAGGCCCAAGGAGAAATTGAAATCTAATTTATTCTTTCACACGTTCCACGTAAGTACCATCCTCCGTTTTGATACGGATTTTCTCGCCGGTGTTGATGAAAAGAGGAACCATCACTCTTGCTCCGGTTTCTACTTCTGCCGGTTTCAATGCCGTGGAAGAAGCGGTATCACCTTTCAATCCCGGTTCCGTGTAAGTTACTTCCAAAACGACAGTCGGCAACAACTCAACATATAACGGGGTTTCCGTGTCGGCATGTACAACCATTTCTACAGCATCACCTTCTTTCAAGAACTGGGGTGCATTGATCAAATCTTTCGCAATAGGAATTTGCTCGAAAGTTTCCGTGTGCATCATAATATAGTCCTCTCCTTCCATGTACAGGAATTGATACGGACGTCTCTCGATACGTACCACATCAATCTTCACCCCTGAAGTAAAGGTATTTTCCAAGGTACGACCGGTTTTAATGTTCTGCATCTTCGTTCTCACGAAAGCGGGACCTTTACCGGGTTTCACGTGTTGAAACTGTACAATTCTGTATAAATCGTCTTTGAAAACGATACATAATCCATTCCTAAAATCAGCCGTTGTTGCCATTTATTTTATTTTTTTAGATTTAATATTTTTCATTGAGGGTGCAAAGATAAGGAAATCAGCACAAACCACCAAATACATATAAATTTTTGATTTATGATTTATAATTTTAGATTCTAATCACACAAAATTCCGTCTCCGCAAAATACAGCTATAACAGGATCAAGAACAAGCTTATCCAAGAATTTTTACTTCAACTTGCAATCTGTAAACTTGTAAATTGCCGGAGGCAATTCTCATCGCCACAACCGATAATAAACTCCTAACGGCAACGATTTCCCGTATGAATCGGTAAAATACAACTCTCCGAATTGTTCCCCGGTACAATCTCCGACTAGCTGTCGCACGATACTCCGGGCTAACAATGCGGAAAGTCCCATGGAATACAGGTTAAGCACGAGGAAACTATTGGAACCTTCCAACAATTGCCCACACAAGGTAATCAACTCGTTAATATTTTCTTCCAACACCCATTTCTCGCCATTCGCTCCACGCCCATAAGCCGGAGGATCTAAAATAATCCCATTGTACTTTTTCCCCCGACGCACTTCCCGTTGCACGAATTTTAGAGCGTCATCCACGATCCAGCGAATCCCATCCAAGCCGGAAGCTTCCATATTCTCTCTCGCCCAAGAAACGACAGGTTTCACCGAATCCACGTGAGTTACATCCGCACCCGCACTTTTCACAGCAAGGGTGGCACCTCCCGTGTAAGCAAATAAATTCAACACTTTCGCTCCCGTACCAATTCGTTTTACTTGATCCGATATAAAATTCCAGTTCTCAGCCTGTTCCGGAAATACCCCCACGTGTTTGAAAGAGGTCAATCCCAACCGCATCCGAATACTCATATCTCCATACCGGTAATTTACGAACCATTGTTGTGGCATTTTAGGCTTACAAATCCACTCGCCCCTGTCTTCGCTCTTCTTGTCCTTCTTGAAATAAGCATCGGCCCGTTGCTGCCATTCCGCATCGGAAAGCGATTTATTCCATATCGCCTGTGGTTCCGGTCGAGCAATCACGTAACGTCCGAAGCGTTCCAATTTCTCGAAAGCACCACTATCAATTAACTCGTAATCTGTCCAGCATGAAGGGCTTAATAATTTTATATCCATCGATATCTTCTTTATTAATCAATACAGCAAAACTACAAAACTTTTCGTTTGGGCACGGTAGCCACAAAATCTTTCAAATAAAACGGTTCAAAATAGGCTACATTTTCAAATTTTCCAATTTCAAATTGTTGTTGAGCAAGCCCAATCATGTTTGCCGCAGAAGTCGAGACCCCGTTAATGAACACGGCATTCGGATGTTTCAAGACTTCTTTCACTTTATTACTCCCGTTCCCAAAGAATAACACCTTTCGGGCGGATAATAAATCGGCAAAAGAATTTTCTTCAATCACTTCAGCGTGAATATCCCGCACGACATTTCCTTCCCGATCATATATTGCCGTATAGACTTCCATGCGACGAGCATCAATCATAGGACAATAAAAAAAACCTTCGCCCTCTCTTTGAGCCACGGCGTTTGCCAGTGCGGCCAACGTACTAACGGCAATCAAAGGTTTCCCGGCACCAAAACATATTCCTTTGGCTAAAGAAACCCCGATGCGCAAGCCCGTGTAGGAACCGGGTCCCATACTCACGGCCACGGCATCCAGATCATTCGCCGTCAAGTCGTTCTCCTTTAATAAATCATCCACGTACACACCCAGCAAAGTAGAATGATTAAATCCCTCGTCATTCTCTTTTAAAGCAATCAAGTTTCCATCCCGGGCAATCGCCACGGAACATACATCTGTTGAAGTATCTATATTTAAAATAAGAGCCATAATACAATTGAAAATTGAAAATTGAAAATTGAAAATGTGGGGACACTTTCGACTTCAATTTTCGGGTTATTATTTTCTGATGATTTGAATCTTGCCACCAACATCTAGTTTGATAATACTGGAGGGAGCGGGATTCGTTGTTTCTTCCTGGCGGAAATCTACCACGTAATCAACAGCGGCTTTCACGACCTCACTGATCTCGGCAAAACACCGGGGAGAAGGTTCCCCGCTGATGTTGGCTGACGTCGAGACAATGGGTTTACGGAAACGGTAAAGCAAGGCTTTCGTGAAAGTTTCCGAGGTAATCCGGATGCCGATAGTCTGATCTTGGGCAATCAGATTCTTCGCCAGATTCTTCGCATTCGGGTAAATGATTGTCATGGGTTTATCGTTCACTTCCAGCAGCTCGTAAGCCACATCCGGAACCTCCACGTAGGATGCAAGCTTACCCACGTCGTCCAATAATACTAACATGGCCTTACTGTCCTCCCGGAGTTTCAGCTCGTACACCCGTTTCACGGCAACCTCGTTCGTGGCATCACACCCAATGCCCCATATCGTGTCAGTGGGATAAAGAATTATCCCCCCATTTTTAAGAATTTCGCAAGCCTTACGAACTTCTTCCTTTAACTTTTCATCATTCATTATAAGTCATCTATAATGGGGACGAAAATACAAAGTTTATGGCAGGATGTCAATTTTTAAGGTATCTATTTTTATTCTTCCAAACTTTCATTCAAAATGTCAAAATAGCATCCATATAGTTATAATTTCATTATATTTGTCCCATAAAATAAAAGGACGGTGTCTCAAATTCTAGCAATATGATGAATAACAGCATATCTTCTCCTATATTTTGGATGTATTTTTCGTACGTCCTTTCTTTTATCATTCCCCTATTTTGCGGCCTCACGCTATTAACAGTCAAAGGGGCCATCTCCAGTGAACAAGCCGGAATGCATCCGCGGCGGCTACTGGGAATTATTTTCACATTCTCGGGGCTGATCTTCATCCCGAACATGATACAAGATATTCATAAATATATCACGGGAGAACTGGGCTTACCAATATTTGATATTGCCATTAACTTGTTTTTAGTTCCCCTGTATTTTTTCTATTTCCGCAAGCTCTCGAAACCGGAAAAACTGACATCCCGAAGAATTTGGCCACACTTGATGCCGGGAATTTTAGTGCTGATCATCAGTTTCTTTTTGTCCCCTCTGCAAGAAAAGGTTGCGAAGAATGACGTGTGCTTTAACACCAACTTACGTTTAATTATTTTCCGTTGTGCCAGCCTAATCCTTCAAGCCATCATGATCACGATATACACGCTTCGCATTCTACATTTAAAACGAAAACACATGCAACGATTAGAAGAGAATTATTCTTCCATGGAAGACATTGATTTACACTGGCTAAACCAAGCCATCCCTCTGGCTGCATTTTTCGCATTCGTAGCTCTTTTCGCATCTTGTTTTCAAGCCATCTGGAGCAACTATCTATTCCACATTAGTTCCATATTATTCACTTTTTACCTGTTTATCCACGCTCTCAACGAACCTTATATCTGTTACACAGAGCAACACGCGGAGATTCATGAAGAGGAAATCATTCCCCCTAATTCCTGTCCAGAACCACCTATCATCACTCCAACAAGCGAAACGGAATTATCCCCCATTTTTCCCGCTTTACCCGAAAAGTATTTGAAAAATCTCGGAATCAAAAGAGAAAAGATGAAGAATGAACTCGTCCAACTTTTCGAAGAAAAAGAAATATACACTAACGGAAACCTAACCATAACCGACGTGGCCACCTTACTGGGAACAAACCGCACGTATGTCTCGAACGTTATCAACAACGAGTTTGGTTTCAGTTTCTACCAGTTCGTCAACAAATACCGGATACAGAAAGCCACGATTCTATTCATTCAACACCCGGATATGCAAATCCAGGAAATAGCCAGCCTTTCCGGCTTTAATTCTCTTTCCTCGTTCATCTCTGCCTTCAAACTCAACGAGGGCATCACCCCAAAACAATGGAAACAACGTTACGTGGACGCTCTTTAACAATTTCGAATACGTAAAAACTTTGGAATTCGTACAAGTCACGACCGAAAAGGTAAAATTATAACAGAATTTTACTTTTTACTCATCCCTTTCGTGACAAGTCTCTCACATTTGCAAAAACTTAAATGCTCACGATATGAAAAAATTTATTCTATCTATTCTTGCCATAGCAGCTATGACAAGTTGTACGAAAACATCCGAAGATGATGTTGATCCTAATGCTCCGGTAGAGATTAAACTAAATGCTGGAATCGAAACAAGTGTTTCTATTGGAAGAAGTGCTGTTAATAATCTGGATGAAGCAACACTTGGAGATTTTGTTTTCTTTAAAGGGGATGGAGATCAAACCGGAACAAATCTTACGTGGAGTTACACCCCCCTTAATTCAACGGTTTCTGCAGACGGAACAATTACTTTCAATCCAGTTCTATATTATAATCAAGATCCTACAAAATACACTTATTTCATTGGGATGTATCCCAAATCCGCCGGGACAATAACCGACAACAAACTCGAATTTACTCCTACAGAAGTAGAGAAAGGGCAAACAGATATTATGTATGCTCAAAAGATTTCCGGGAATAAAAACACAACGACAAATCTCAAAATTCAATTTACACATGCTTTATCTCAATTAAAATTCAAATTCACAAAAGGAAGCTCTTTTGAATCTACAAGTGCTACCGTTACATCTATCACCATCAAAGGGACAAACATCCCGACAGAAATTAATCTTTCAACAGGAGCTATAACTTACAGCTTAGACACCAAAAATATCAAATTGGAATTCACCACAGATAACACGATTGGAGGTTCTACTGCTCCCAAAAATGTCATAATGATTAACCCTAGTTCTTCCAATATAAAAGCAGACATTACAATACAAAATGGAGAAAAAGTTCTCACGTTCACGGATATTGATATTACAGTTACCCCACAAGCCGGAGAATCTCATGAAATTGAACTTACATTTGAACAACAAGCAGTCTCGGGACAGGCGAGTATTACAGAATGGACTGACGGAACCGGAGGAAGTGGAACTGTAAAATAGAATGAAATCACATAAATTTCAAAAATGAGGAAGAGTTTCAATTCTCCCTCATTTTTATTATAAAAATTATACCAAATGCTTGATCAACTCCTCCCGATCCCCATATAGCATATCGATCACCGGAATCTCGATTAACGTGTAGCATCCCGGCTGTTGTTTCATGGATGCACGGGCTGTTGCCACGAGAATTTGTCCCGTTAAGGCCGGATTATTGATCTTCATATCAAATTCGAACAACTGGTTCTGAGTCTTACCGGAGACACCCTTGCGAACAAGATTCACACCGTGGCCCATATCTTTCAAGTTATCAACACACGCCACCTGCATCACGTGCGTCTCGTCATGCACGAAATAAGGATCGGTCTTGATAGCCTCGGCCACTTGTTTAAAATCATACCCCTCTTTCAGCTCCACGTACACCATCCGGCGATGGATCCCCGTACCTACCGGAATTGTCATGGATAACGCAGCTTTCACGCCCTCAACGGCTTTCACTGCAACCGTGTGTCCCATACTCATCCCGGGGCCGAAATTTGTATAAGTAATCCCTTTCGGGGCGCAAGCCTCTAACAAGGCACGAACGACAGAATCACTTCCCGGATCCCATCCAGCGGAAATAACAGATACTTTCCCATGCTTTTTGGCAACCTCTCCCAGACGTTTATGCAAACCGGAAATCTCCGTGTGAATATCGAAACTATCCACCGTGTTAATCCCCATAGCCAGTATTTTCGAGGCATACGACTCCACGCTACGGGTCGGGGTACACAAAATTGCCACGTCTACATCCTTGATTTGAGCAATATCCGACACGACAACATAGTCCTTCAATTCGGCCGGCACGTTCGTCGCATCCCGGCGTACTACTCCTGCTACTTCAAAGTCGGGGGCAGCTTGCAATGCCTCAAGCACGTAACTACCTATATTTCCATACCCGACGATGGCTGCTCTAATTTTCTTCATCTGTTTTTGTTTTTTAAATTAACATTGCAAATTACGAAATAAATTTTTTTCTTACAAAACGCAAGAGTAACGTTTTCACCCATTTGTTAAACTTTCAACATCTATTTTTCCCTTACCATTAAAATACAACATGTACCACAGCATCTTTTTACCTTCTCTTACACCGGTCCAGCCAAACCTGTTTTATTCCTTCGTTATCTCTTCGTTCCCTAGAACAAACATATATCGAAACCATATCGAAAGGGTAACGGCTGGATGTAAAACTATCTATTGAATATCAAATTATTATCCTTTACCCTATGCAGGATAATATTCCTGCAATATTTCTTTAAATATCTGTCGTTCCATAATCCCCCGATAATCCATAGAACATTCTATTCACAAAATCCTTAAAAAGACTTATATTCCGATTCACGAAGCGAAATAAAGAAGAATTTCTTTTTTTTATTGTCAAAAACGGCTAATTTTGTCTTTCGTTTTTAATAACAAACAGTTACAGAATAAATACATAAAAATCTATTATGGCAGAGAATGTAAACGAAAAGCTTTTCAGTGAATTTGCTCCCAACACCACCCAAGAGTGGAAGGACAAAGTCATTGCAGACCTAAAAGGGGCTGACTTCGATAAAAAGCTGGTTTGGAGAACAAACGAGGGATTCAACGTACAACCGATGTACCGGTTGGAGGACATGAAAGACCTCAAGAACTTAGAATGCTTCCCGGGAGAATATCCTTTCGTGAGAGGTAACAAGAAAAATAACAACGAATGGTTCGTTCGTCAAGACATCGTGGTAGAGGATGTGGCTGAAGCGAACAAGAAAGCGTTGGATGTTCTGAACAAAGGTGTTGACTCACTCGGATTCGTGCTTACAAATTGCAAGAACTTCACGAAAGCCGACATGGCCACCTTGTTGAAAGATATTTGCTTGGAATGTATCGAGATTAACTTCGTTGTATGTTGCAACAAGGTTGCCATCTTGAATATGTTCAAAGAGTACGTTGCAGAGAAAGGATTTAACCCTGAAAAAATACAGGGAGGTATCAATATCGATCCGATCAGCAAACTCGTTTTAGAAGGAAAATTCTGTGACCCGAACCCGTTCAGCGTGGTAAAGGCTACCACCGAAAGCACTTCCGAACTGAAAAACTTCAAAACCATTGAAATAGGTGGATATGTATTCAACAATTCCGGAGCATCCATCGTGCAGGAATTGGGTTTCAGCTTGGCTGCCGGAGTAGAATACCTTGACAAATTAACCGATGCAGGAATGGACGTGAAGGACATCGCTCCTCGTATGCGTTTCCACTTTGCTACCGGATCCAAATACTTCATGGAGATTGCCAAATTAAGAGCAGCTCGTTACTTGTGGGCCCACATCGTGAAAGCTTACAATCCTTGCTGTGACTGTATTTGCAAGATGAATATCCATGCTGAAACATCAGAATGGAACAAGACGGTGTACGACCCGAACGTGAACATGCTCCGTACTCAAACGGAAACCATGTCCGCAACGATCGGTGGTGTTGACTCGTTCACGGTTCACCCGTACGACTACATCTACGAGTGCCATCCTTCAGAACTGGGAGAACGCGTGGCTCGTAACCAACAATTATTATTGAAAGAAGAATCACATTTCGACAAGATCGTTGACCCTGCCGGTGGTTCATATTATATCGAGGAATTGACCCAATTCATCGCCGAGGCAGCTTGGAAACTCTTCTTGGAAGTACAAGAACAAGGTGGTATGGTGAAAGCTCTTGAATCAGGATTCGTACAGGCTGCCGTGAAAGCTACCGCACAGAAGAGAGATCAAGACATCGCTAACCGAAAAGAAAACTTCTTGGGGACGAACCAATTCCCGAACTTCAACGAGAAAATGGATAAAGAGCTTTGCGCTTGCATCCTAGAGCCGGAAGACAAAACCGCTCCTGACGCCGTTGTTGAAACATTGAAACCTTACCGTGGAACTCAAGCTTTCGAAGCTATGCGTATTAGAACTGACTTGTTTGCGAAAGAACAAGGTCGTCGCCCGGTAGTTTACATGTTCCCGATGGGTAATTTGGCTATGCGTAAAGCAAGAGCTCAATTTGCTTGTAACTTCTTCGCTTGTGCTGGATTCCAAGTAATGGATAACAACGGATTCAAGACTGTTGAAGAAGGCGCTAAAGCATGCATGGACAACAAGGCTGACATCGTGGTAATCTGTAGCTCGGATGACGAGTACGCAACCATTGCACCGGAAGTATATGCAGCAATGAAGGACAAAGCAATCATCGTTGTTGCCGGCAACCCGGAATGCAGACCCCAACTGGAAGAAATTGGCATCAAGAACTATGTTCACGTAAAATGTAACGTGCTGGAAGACTTGAAAGCATACCAACAAAAATTGGGAATTAAGTAATTGACGATTTTGGATTGCAGATTTTAGATTAACGGACAAACCGAAAACATCAAGAATCATAAATCAAAAATCATAAATCAAAAATTGAAAGATGAAACCAAATTTCAAAGATATAAATATCAAGTCAACAGAAAAAGCTACCACTGCCGCTGCAGAATGGGAAAAAGCTAATCACATCGAGAAAAACTGGTTGACACCCGAGCTGATACCGGTAAAACCCGTGTACACGGCTGAAGATTTAAAAGGAATGGAACATTTGGATTATGTTGCCGGTATTCCTCCATATTTACGTGGTCCCTACTCCATGATGTACCCGATGCGTCCTTGGACAATCCGTCAGTATGCCGGATTCTCTACCGCAGAGGAATCAAATGCATTCTATCGTCGTAACTTGGCTGCCGGACAGAAAGGTTTGTCCGTGGCATTCGACTTGGCTACTCACCGCGGATACGACTCAGACCACCCGCGTGTAATCGGTGACGTGGGTAAAGCCGGTGTTGCCGTAGACTCTATCATGGACATGAAGATCTTGTTCGATCAAATTCCATTGGACAAAATGTCTGTATCCATGACGATGAACGGTGCCGTACTTCCTATCTTGGCATTCTATATCGTTGCCGGATTGGAACAAGGTGCTACTCTTGACCAATTACAAGGAACAATCCAGAATGATATCTTGAAAGAGTTCATGGTACGTAACACTTATATCTACCCGCCGAAGTTCTCTATGAAGATTATCGCTGACATCTTTGAATATACTTCCAAGAATATGCCGAAGTTCAACTCTATCTCTATCTCCGGATACCACATGCAAGAAGCAGGTGCTACCGCCGATATCGAGTTGGCATACACCTTGGCTGACGGTTTGGAATACTTACGTGCCGGAGTAAACGCCGGAATGGACATCGATGCGTTCGCACCTCGTTTGTCATTCTTCTGGGCTATCGGAATGAACCACTTTATGGAAATTGCCAAGATGAGAGCCGGACGTTTGTTGTGGGCTAAGATCGTTAAACAATTCAACCCGAAAAACCCGAAATCTTTGGCATTGCGTACACACAGCCAGACTTCAGGTTGGTCATTGACCGAGCAAGATCCGTTCAACAACGTGGGTCGTACTTGTATCGAGGCCATGGGAGCTGCTTTGGGACACACGCAATCACTGCATACCAACGCATTGGACGAGGCTATCGCTCTTCCAACCGACTTCTCTGCTCGTATCGCTCGTAATACCCAGATCTATATTCAGGATGAAACCACCATATGTAAATCAATCGACCCGTGGGGAGGTTCTTACTATGTTGAGAGTTTGACTCAAGAATTGGTTGAGAAAGCATGGGCTCACATCCAAGAAATTGAGAAATTGGGTGGTATGGCTGCCGCTATCGAATCCGGTATTCCAAAACTCCGTATAGAAGAGGCTGCAGCACGTACCCAAGCACGTATCGATAGTGGCGCTCAAACCATCGTGGGAACCAACAAATACCGTTTGGAAAAAGAAGACCCGATCGATATTCTTGAGGTTGACAACACCGCTGTACGTGAGGCTCAGATCCGTCGTTTACACGAATTGAGGGCTAACCGCAACCAAGCTGAAGTTGATGCCGCGTTGGCTGCAATCACCAAATGTGCAGAAACAGGAGAAGGAAACTTACTCGAATTAGCTGTTGATGCCGCCAAGAAGAGAGCCTCTTTGGGTGAAATTTCAGATGCATGTGAAAAAGTTGCCGGACGTTATAAAGCAGTTATCAGAACCGTGAGTGGAGTATATTCAAGTGTCGCTAAAGAAGATGAAGACTTCAAGAAAGCGAAAGAACTGGCAGACCAGTTTGCAGAAATGACAGGACGTCGTCCGCGTATCATGATCGCTAAAATGGGTCAGGACGGACACGACCGTGGTGCTAAAGTTGTCGCTACAGGTTACGCAGACCTTGGTTTCGACGTGGATATGGGACCGTTGTTCCAAACTCCGGAAGAAACCGCAAAACAAGCCGTTGAGAACGACGTTCATGTTGTCGGAGTATCTTCTCTGGCAGCCGGTCACAAAACACTTGTACCTGCCGTTATCGCAGAATTGAAGAAATTGGGACGTGAAGACATCCTCGTTTACGTGGGTGGTGTTATTCCTCACCAAGACTACCAATTCTTGTTCGATGCGGGTGCTATCGCCGTATTCGGCCCCGGTACCAAAGTATCCAAGAGTGCAATCCAAGTTCTTGAAATCTTGATTGACTTGGCTAAGAAATAATCAAATATTTACAAGCAAAGAAGGGGAGGCCCGTTGTCGGCACACCCTTTTTTCGGACACAACTTTTGTGATTAGGAAAAATAGTTGATTGATAACGAGTTAGTAAATGACACAAGTACGGATTTATCCGTATAAACATTATTTCGCTAAGGAAACTACTCTTTTCATGTAGGTTTCTATGTAGGTTAATTAATACCAATTGATTCCTACTAATGCGAATTAATAATAAGTCATTAACTAACTCGTTATCAGTCTATGTACACGATTAACATCAGGGGTAAGCAGAACCCGAAAGACACCAAGATGGTCAAGCTGGAGATAATTTTCTTCAAGACCGGTTACGCCCGTGTGCCGAAGGTTATAAACATCACAGGGCTATTAAAAGACTGGGATGTCAAGTCTCAGAGTTTCCGTGTAGGGAGTGCGGAGGCCACTACCAAGAACAAACTGCTTTTCGATTTGCGAACCAAATATCTGCATGTCGCCGATACCTGGGAGATGGAAGGCAGGAACTGGTCGCCCGTCCAGCTATCACATTGCTTCGATGAAATCAAGGCGGCCAAACCCGAGGTCAAAGTAAAGAGTGTCCAGCAGATGATCGATTATCTTGAAGAGACATTCAAAAACAAGAAACGCATCAAGAACGGTCAGATTGTCGACAGCACGACCAATGCTAAACGGTATGTCTATCTCAAGCGTGAACTGCAGGCGTTTACAAAGGAAAAATATGAAAAAGCCTTTTCCTCTTATTTCTTTACGGATATTACAGAAGAGTTTCTTCTTGACTTTACGTTTTGGCTTAAAGAAAGAGGTATCAGAAATGGCAACAAGGCCGGACTTACACACAAACTAAGGTTGCTCCGTGCCGTATGCAGGCAGGCAGAAAAGAAAGAGATGTACGGGGTGAATATGGATAACTTCCTCTGTCTCGGTGATGATATTAATTGGCCGGAAACCACTTCAAGAGCAGTTCCGGAAACAGTCATAGCTAAAATCGCAAATGTTGACCGTACCTTGTTTACGAAAAAAGAGCAGTTGCATCTTGATTTGTTCCTGTTCAGCTACTATACCGGAGGTATGGCGAATGTCGATGTATGTAACCTGACATGGGATTTGGTCCAGGAAGACCGCATCGTCTATGAACGTATCAAGTTTCCCAAAACAGCCAAACCGGAATTACTCAGTAAAGCAAAAGCCATCATGAATAAATACCGTGGGCAAAGTTATGGAAATTATGTATTTCCTGTTTTTACTCATAAACACACGACCACTTCCAAGAAGACTACACGTGTCAAGCAAATTTCCACACGCCTTTCACAAACCTTGACGAAAGCATGCAAGATGCTGCGCATTAAAGAAAACATCACATGGTATTCCGCCCGTGGCTCTTTCATATCGAAGATGGTAGATGCCGGTAATAATCCGTATGTGGTTGCAGAGATGGCTGGTAACAGCCCATTGACCATCTATAAGCATTACTACAAGAATACAAAGCGGGAAGAAATCAAGCGGCAGATGGAAGAAATGTTCTGACCAGACATATCCATAAAGTTGTAAACACCTTGACAATTTCTCTGATGGATAAATCATACGGTGTAATGGCTGTTAAAAGTCATTGATTACCAATGTGATATTTGCAATATTGACAAAATCGCTCTTATTCTCGATTATTTTCATTACCTTTGTGGTCAATAACTTAAATAGAATTTATATGAAAGAATTGGTTTCAAAAATACAGGAAGTATATGCTACATTCTCCACGGATGCGGCACTTCAGATTGAAAAAGGCAACAAGGCCGCAGGGACCCGTGCCCGTAAGACCTCGTTGGAACTGGAAAAACTGATGAAAGAGTTTCGTAAGCTTTCCTTGGAAGAGTCTAAAAAATAACCTTTACACGTCCGGTCGTTATCACATAATGGCCGGTTCTTCTGCAGATGCGGCATAAAAACCATATTGGCAGAACGACATAATAAAATACGGAAAGCGTTAGCTTTTGTCATGCACCGAAATCTGGTAAATTTCACTTATCCGCAGGACAAACAGTTTTCGCCTATGCTTTTGCGTGGGCTTAACTTGTTTGCGGATAGGTTTACCAGAACCTCGGTGCTACGGGTTATGTCCCACGCTTTTTGGTCTTGGTACATTGAATGCTTGACGGGACTCAAGCCAAATACGGAGATATTATGAACGACATGAATCTGATGGATGAACTTTTGAAAATTCCTGCTGATGCAACTGCCGCCACCGTACAAGGCATAGAAATGCTGCTTATCGATGAAAACAAGGCGGGGGCTTTATTGGAGTCGGATCCTAATGACAACACCATCCACGAATGCCTTTTAAGCAACGGCCGTTTCCTGTTCCAATCGGACAATACCAACCTCGTTGCCCTGTATAAAGTAACAGGAGCATCTGAATAACGCTCCTGTTGCATATAATCACCTTATTTGTCTGATTTCATCCTTCCTGCAAAGGCTTTTGACGGTTTGAATGCCGGGATATTGTGGGCAGGCACTATTATCGTGGTATTCCTGCTTATGTTGCGTGCTGTCTTTTCCGCACGGTGTTTGATGATAAAAGAACCGAAGCCGCGAAGATAAACCTCCTCGCCGTTTATCATGGAAGACTTTACGCTATCCATGAATCCTTCGACAACTTGTAACACGACCTGCTTCTCCAGACCGGTCTGCGTTGCTATTTCCCTGACGATATCCGCTTTTGTCATATTAACTCTTGATTAAATACTGTCAATCCGTTCACAAAGATACATCATTTCCTGAAATATCCTCCTTTTACAAACACATATAATAAACATTAGCCGGCGTCCGTCTCTACTCTTTCGATACAAATAGTATCGAAGTATGAAGCTGACACTCAACCGCAAATTCAAAGGTCAGACCTATACCATAGGCGACCTGTCCATCGACGGCAAATTTTTCTGTAATACCATCGAAGATGCCGTGAGGGAACTTCCGGCAACCTGTCCGGATACTCCTCGCGGCCGTTCCTGTACCTGCAAGGAAAAGGTCTATTCCAAGACCGCCATTCCTGCCGGGACTTATAAAGTTACCCTTCAGTACAGCCCCAAGTACAAGAAAAAAATGCCATATCTGCACGATGTACCTCATTTCCTCGGCATCCTGATCCATTCAGGCAACACCGAGGGAGATTCCGCCGGTTGTATCATCGTGGGAAAGAATACGGTCAAGGGAAAAGTTTTGGAATCCCGTACTACATTCCAAAAACTGTATGCCATGCTCGAGTCCGAAAGGGACATAACCATTCAGATTATATAAATCGAATGGCGGTCAACAGGCTCAAACCACCCAGAAACCTGCGCATCGAGTTCAAACCGTCCCCACGGCAGTATGAACTCTGGAAACTGTTGCAACCGAACTATTGTCCCCATTGTGGCGGGGAGATCGAGCAAATCCTTATCGGTTATGACCAGCAAGGCAACCCTCAGTACAGGCCTCAATGCAGGCATTGCAAGTCGCAGAACCTGCCGCAGCTGATACTGGGAGGCGGAGCGGCCGGCGGCGGAAAATCGTATATCGGCAGCGTTTGGCTGGTGTCTTCATGTATTCGGTTCGAGAATATCCGTGCGGTGGTGGCCCGTAAGACACTCAAGTCGTTAAAGGAATCGACATGGAACACCATCAAGTCGATTCTGAAGGACTGGGGACTGAAAGAGGATACAAACTACAAGATAAACAACCTCGAAGGCACGCTCACATTCTGGAATGACTCGGTCATCATCATGAAGGAGATGGCGGATATCCCCAGCGACCCCAACTTCGAGCGTTTCGGCTCTTCGGAATATACCATCGCCATGGTGGATGAGGTGTCGGAAATCTCGGAACGGGCCGTCGAAGTACTGTTCTCCCGTCTCCGCTGGAGAACCCATGAGACATTCAAGACCCCGAGAATGCTGCTCACCACCAATCCGACGATTAACTGGGTGCGTTCCCGCTTCGTGCAGGACGAAAACGGAGACAAGGTCATCTGCCGCGAGGGTGAAGCGTATATACCTTTTTCCGTGTTTGACAACCCGAATATCGCTTTCCGTCAGGTGTACGAGGCGGCCCTGAACAAGATCCGGGACCAGGCGACAAAGGAACGCCTGCTCTATGGCAACTGGGATTTCGTGGAAGCCAACGATATGGCGATTTATAACAGTTTCGACGGCTCCCGGCATCTCGTTACCGGACTGAAAGAAAAAGCATACGATCCGACCAAGCCGCTCATCACGGTGTGGGACTTCAATGTTGCCCCCCAAATGTCGGTGCTCTCCGCACAAATAGACTATGAAAACAGGAAGGTCTATATACTGGAAGAGATACTCGGCAAGCCGGAGGAAAAGGAGAACAACACACCTGCGTTGGCACGGAAAGTACGCTTAAAACTTTACCGGGACAAGCATATTGGCGGAGTGGATGTGACCGGTGACCCTTCCGGGTTACAACGCTCCACCACCAACGAGGACGGCATCAACAACTATACCATCATCACGGACACTTTCGGCAGAGGAATCCTGCGACCGAAGGTAAAGCTGTTACGCAAGCAGCCTCCGCAGGCTACACGGTGCGAGTTCGTCAACGAGGTATTCGGGGGCTATGAAGGCTGGGAGATACAAATCGATATCAAATGTCGCAAACTTACCCAGGATCTGATTTACCAGCTTCGTAACGAGGACGGTACCAAGAGCAAACAGAAGACCACCGACCCGAAAACCGGTGTCAAATATGAACGGTATGGACACTTGTCCGACTGCCTTGACTACCTGCTCTGTTACTACCTGCGCGACAGCTGGTACAAGTTCAAGAGCGGAGGCGACGGGAACGGGTATGTGGTCTCCACATCGGTAATTCAGGAAGGATTTTCATACTAATAACGGAACAAGGATATGTACAGACGGTTTCTCAATAATGACGACTATCTTGGGATAATTACTCCGGAAGCACTAGCACAACTCACGCGGGGCAATGATGCACGATTCATCCAGGCGGAAGAATCGGCGGAGATGAGCATTGTGGAATATTTGTCAGAGAACTACGAGATTGAAAAGGAACTTGCAAAAGGAAAATATATCGCCGAATACGACCATCGAATTACCTATCCCGTGGGTGTGCATGTCTATTTCGAGGGACAAATCCATGAGGT
Organism: Butyricimonas sp.; assembly: GCA_019423345.1. Taxonomy (GTDB): domain Bacteria; phylum Bacteroidota; class Bacteroidia; order Bacteroidales; family Marinifilaceae; genus Butyricimonas. The sequence continues at coordinate 111,908 of JAHZBN010000009.1, forward strand.
GATACGCTCCGTCAGCGGCTATCGCAAGCCGGCAACGGCAATCTATTGGGAAGAGTGTTCCGATATCCACGTCGATGCGGGACAAGTTGTAAATTACTCCCAGTTCAACACCTATTATCCGGGTGATAAAGTAAACTACAACGGTGTTGTCTATATTTGCCTTGCCGAAAACGGGTACAAGTTCGATGATATCCGTATCCCGATGGTCGGTGGTTGGATCGAGACGGAAGTCACGTTATGGCAGCCTGTCGAGTATCCTCTGTGGTCAGTCGTTGAATATGAAGGGGCGTTCTATACTTTGATGACGCTTGACTGTTTCGATTGCAATCTTGACCCTATGGTGTCCGACTGTTGGGGAGCCATAGCCGATTACGATTCATCATACAATGCCTACGAATTGTCGGAACACGAATATGTAGTTTATGACGGACGGGTATTTTACCCGGAAACGGATGTGAACGCGGACACGCCGCAAGTCGGTCTAAACCTATCATTACACGATCCACGAAACTACAACCTCAAGAAGCATATGGTTCGATTGGCTATCTACGAGCTCACGAAACTCATTGCCCCGAATAATGTCAGTGTTGTCCGTATGCGCGATTACGAGGACAGCATGAAATGGCTTAATGATGCCGCCAAATTGCGACTTAATCCACAAATCCCCCGTAAAGTCGATGACACGAAAAAGCCGGTTACCGATTGGCAACTGGCTACTTTCCAAACAGATTATGACCCGTATCGAAACCCGTGGCTGACCTAAATAACAGTAAATACCGCTACCAGATTTGTTGTCGTAGTCTTTACCATGAACAAGAAACGAAATTACTGCTTGTTTGTTAGTTCCGTTTCCACAAGAGCCCCCCTGAACGGGTGGCAAGTTCCTTGTAATATGCCGCCAAAAGAAGATATAAATTTGGCCTTTTAGAATAATCCAATCTGCTATATTCCTTACTGCCTTTGCGGTATTTAATAATCTCAAGACATTGAATAATTATTTACTTGTTTTTGTGCCCGTTGGATTTAGGTTTGAATAAGGCATGAAGTCTTATCACGCACACCAACAATGTTTCATAATCAACATGAAAGTAGAGGCGTTCATCTTTCAGACTACATTGAAAGTGAATCCGATAGCGGCATGAAACGGTTCTCCCTACAGGACGGGCAGATGAGCAACTGCATGCTCTCTGCCCGTTTTCTATGGTACAAGGCAATTATAATAAAGCCATTTTTATTTTTCCCTGAAAAAAGTGTCGGTTATTTCATTGCAGAACAAAACATTTTTCTAATTTTGTATTTGAAGAAGTATTCACTCTAATAAACTGATATGTATGACAATGGATACATTGTAAAATGTCGCTCGATTTTAACAAATGATATTTGTTTGAGCGAAGCTTCGCATAAAGCGGACGTTTTTCTTGTGTGCATTAGTTACCTTACATATTCCCTTAAAAAGTGTATTAATAATTTGGCAGTGTGGAAAATTCGTGTACACACAATTATCGCGCGTCAATATATAATAAAACATTTAATTTACAATGGATTACCGGAATCAATTATCCGGGGTTATCCTTGTCTTACGACAAAAGTTCCTATAAATACTCATCCTCTGCCATATTGTCTCAAAAAAGGCAGGATATTTTTATGGTCCGACGGTACTGGGGAGCGTTCTCTGCGCCCGAATATCGTCGGTTTTTTGTTTCCACCCATAACAGTCTGAAATCTCTTTTAGTGTTTAAGTATCTATGATTGGAATATATGGAAATAAACAAACCATGCCTGAATCCCAGAAAAAAGAACTTTTTTCCGCAGGTATTACCTATATGGTAAGTGGCGAATATGCCTTTGCCTTCTCCTGTTTCACGCAGGCAGGAAAGTCTGACCTGCCGACACTTTACAACAAGGCGTTATGCTACTACTACCTTTCTCTGTATAATGACTGCCGTTCCCTGCTGTTGGAAGCGGAGAGGCTGCTGCCACCGTTAACGGAACGTCTGCCGGAAAACCTGCCGGAAGCCGTCCTCCGCTGGGAATACGAAAAAAGCCCTGCCGGTTGTCCCATGCCGGAGGATGCTCCCGATAACCTCGCCGCCGTACAACTGTTGAGGCTGAAAGCGAAAGTGTCGGCCAGACTGCACCTGCACACGGAGGTGCGGACTATCCACGCCCGTTTGGGCAATAAATATCAACACATTGAAGAACTGATAAAAAACATACAACCATGAAATACAGTGACATATACAGACTTTATTCGACAAGTCAGCCGAAGGATGCAATTCATCAGGCGCTCCGGGAAGTGCCCGTCGATGACAGCGACGAACAGTACGAAGACCGTTCTCCGTTGCATCTTGCCTGCCAGTATGGAGACACGGAGGGGGTCAAGATACTTCTTGAACGTGATGCCGAACCCAACACGAAGGATGCAAACGGTTCCACCCCGATTCATATCCTCGGCAGAACCAGTGCCGGCTGTGCAGATGAAGACAAACTGAAAGAAATAGCCGTCATGCTCATAGAACAAGGAGCGAATATACCGCGTTCGGCCAAGAATACGACGGCCCTTATCGAGTGCATAAGGAACCGTCATTTCAAGATGGCGGAAGCGATCATAGATTCCGGAGCACGCGTCAACTCAACCGACCTTAACGGCGAGAACGTGCTTTTCGGTTTTTGTGCCGCTTCAGGCGACATCAGAAGGGATATCCGGTTCGCGAAAAAGGAACTGGACGAATCCGTACAATACCGTTACCCCGAAAACAAGATAGAGGAAATCAGGAGCAGGATTGCAAGGCTGGAGGATGATGGCGAAACCGCCTACCGACTTGCCAGAAGGCTTGTTGAAGAAGACAAGGCCGATCCGGAAGACAAGTCAAACAGTGGAAAGACAGCCTGGGATGCCGCCATAGAGAACAAGGCGATGAAGATCGCGGCCTTCCTTTCCGGAAGCGACCCCGATGTTGACGAACTTTCGGCCTTGCACGGCAACATGGACATATTCCAGGCTATGTACATGAAGGATATGGAGGCACTGGATGCCATTCTGCGTTCGGGTGCAGACCTGCAGACGGTGTGTGAGCACAAGGATATGTATGACTTTGAAAGCAAGTCGCCCCTCGCTTGTGCGTTCAGTTGGTTTGACAGCATACAGGATGCTCCGGCCATGATTCTGAACGGCGGAGCGAATCCGAATTACCGTTTCCCGAATGAAGAGACGGCTTTTTCGGTATGGGTGAGTAAGGACTATTTCTGCAAGGATACCGAGGTTTACAAGGGGCTGCTTGACCTGATGAAGGAAAAAGGCTGGAATCCCGAGCTTCCTGTTGATACGGAAGGCAACACGGCACTTGCCCTTTCCTGCCGCCATACCGGCTACAGGTTGGGTAAAACGGCATTCGGTTGGCTGCTCAAGGGAAAGGCCGACCCCAACGCCGCCAATCTTTCCGGCCAAACTCCCATGATGATTCTCTTCGGTGGTCATAAGGCGAACGAAAAATATGTGCCTTACGGCTGGTCAGCCGGTTCTGACGACCCCACGGAAATCCTCGAAAAGCTTCTCGAAGCCGGAGCTGACGTGAACAAGACGGACAACCGGGGAAACACCCTCCTGCATTATGTGGCGGCATGTTGTCGTGACAGCATGGCACAGAAAGCGATTGAACTCCTGCTGGACTTCAAGCTGCCTGACGTAAATGCCGTAAACAATGAAGGCAAAACGGCCATGGACGTGGCGGCAGACTACAACAATGACAATCTCGTAAGACTATTATTGAAATATTCTTAAACAAAGATATATGGACAACAACCAGACATTTCTCAATGCTTGCCGAAACGGGCAGAAAAGCATTGTCCAGATATTCCTGAAAAAGGGAGGAATTGACATCAACAAAAGGGATCAGGAAGGAAACACTGCTCTTTATTATGCCTGTCAGAAAGGTTACAGGGACATAGTGGCTCTGCTTCTTGACAACGATGCCGACGCGTCATGTATCAACAACCGTTCCGAAAGCCCGCTCCACGCGGCGGCACGGAGCGGCAACAAGGAAATCCTCGGGAAGCTGCTCCAGAAGGGGGCCGACATCAACGTGACGGACAATGAAGGACGAACCCCGCTAATATGCCTGCTTGACAACAAGCGTACAGATGCCGCCCTTTTCCTGATGGATCAGGGAGCCGATACGGAGGTCGCCGATGCCTCCGGCCACAAGGCCATCGACTATGCCACAGCCCACGGGCTGCGGGAAGTGGTCGCCCGACTCTCGTGCGGGAATGACCGGGATGCACGTGGCAACACCCCGCTTCATCAGGCCGTGTATAACGGACAGGGTGAAATTGTCCGCACGCTGCTCCTGTCAGACAAGTCCATGCTTGACTCGACGAATGACGGCGGAGAGACTCCGCTGATACTCGCCTGTATGCAGGGGAATCTTGTCATGGTCAACCTTCTTCTCGGGACCGGAGCCGATCCCGGCAAAGCTATGCTGAGCGGCAATGCCCCGATACATTACGCGGCCATTTCAGGTAACCGCTTTATAGGCGAGGCTCTGCTGAAGGCCAAAGCTGCGGTTGACGCACAGAATGACAACGGGGAAACCCCGCTTATTCTTGCAGCCAAGGAGGGCCACAACGATTTTGTGTCCGTCCTGCTTGAATTTCACGCGAATGTTAGCATCTCAGACAACCTCCAGCACACCGCCCTGTACTATGCAGGAGAGCGCGGCTTCAACGAAATCGTGGAAAAACTTCTTGAAAACGGAGCGGAATAAACAGGTAAGATATTCATTAACAAATTTAATATTAGAAAGATATGGCAGAAGAAACCAAGAAGACACCTCAGACACCCGAGGAAATCGCAAGAGAAGCACAGGCTCAGGCCATGAAAGCAGCACTGGAACAGGCGCAAGCCTTGTATGGCAACGTACCCGGATTTGAAGGCACCGACCTGATGAAGATGCATGAAAAGCTGATGCAGGACTCGGCCGAGATGTTCCCGGGAGTTGCGGAGGCACAGGCATACCAGGCAAAGATGATGGCAGAATCCGCCCAGGATCCCGAGGCGATAATGGAGACCTACAGCAAAAACATCGAGTTCGCAGGGAACATGATGCAGCAGGCAATGAATGCCGGATTCATGCCGGAAGGTTTACCGGATTTCTCGGACGGTTTTGACGTATATGCAGGTTGGGAAATCACCCGCAAGGGCGACAACAGCCTGACACCTGAACAGAACAGACTTCTGGCTTATGGGGCACCTCTGTTCCTATACAACGATGACAACGTGGACTCCCTTGAAAGTACAGCAGGCACGGACACCCTTAAGGAAATGCTTGAGGAATGGTGGGAAGTTACTGACAGGAAGAGTGCCCTGGAGACCATCTCATGGCTGCTGAACGAAGGCCAACATGCCGGTGCGGATCCGGCCTTGACTGAAATCCGCCAGCGTGGAATCGAGGCCATCACCGAGGAAGAAAAGGCGGACGAGGACAGCAAGATCGGCGATGCGTTCACGATAGCTGAATTTGTAATGGGAGTAAATGAAACGACGGAAGCGGACCTGCCCGAAACCGTGCTGGCATGGGACCTTGTACGTGCCGTGAACATGGCCCGTTGGGCTTTCATCTGCGGCTACATCAATGAAGACGAAATGTGGGAAGCCATCAGAACCACTGCCGGCATAGCCAAGGAATCCTTCAATTCGTGGGAAGAATACGGCAACAGCTTTGCCGTGGGACGCGGAATATGGAGAGGCGAAACAGATGACTACGAGACTGCGGATGAAGTCGTGGGAGCGCTTCTCAATAAAGAAGATTCCCCTTGGAAGGCAATCGAATGGTAGAATCCGAAAAAAATAGGATCAACAATATCTTAAAAGTTTTACGATTATGGCACTTTTCAAAAATGCAGCAACAGAATGGGAGAAAACCATGACAGAGAATGATCTTGACCAAATGGAAGCACAAGGTCTTGACGTAAGTAAATACAGGGAGAAACTGGCCGCACGGCGTGCAAAGGAGGCCGAAGAAGCCAAGCGAGACAGGGAACTGTACAAGAACCCGACACAGCTTGACAAGATGAAACCGTACATGCAGACGCCACGCAGTTCTGAGACCGAGTTCTTCAAGAAACTTGCAGGAAAGGCACCATGGCTGGGCAAAAGCAAGTGGTTGAGAAAATTCACGGAAGGATATATCGTTTACGCGGGGATTGTCAGTGCCCCGGCAGAGGCGTGGAAAGGCGTGAAGCACAAGGACGACTCTTTCCATGGTATTGGCATATACGCACTGGACAAGGGACACATGAACGATGTGGAATGGCTGAAGAGAGTGATGGAAAAGCTGCGCAACATGTGTGAAGGCAGGCAGCCGGTAGCTCCCGGATGTGAGGGCGTAGTCAGTCTTGCCAAGGAGGAGGACTGCTGGTCAACCGTGAAACTGAGTGGTGAAATCGTGGAAGGCGCCGATGTGGAAGTAAGGAAACTTGTCCTTTATTACAAGGAACTTCCCCAAGGCTATCTTCCTTCAGACGGCATCGTCCCCCACTTCTACTGGGAAGGGACAATCAGAGTCATACCGGCTGAATTGTATGTCTAAATCCATCTGAAAATATGATTATAGCCGTTATATGTATTATCGTGGTACTGCTCATAATTATTTTATGGGCAGTATTCACTAACAACAGCCTTATTGCAAAGAAGAACCGGGTCAAGCAATGCAGAAGCGGTATCTGCGTGGTCCTCAAACAGAGGAATAACCTGATCCCCAATCTTGTCGCATCCGTAAAGGCATACATGGGGCACGAGAATGAGATTCTCACCCGCATTGCCGATTTGCGGTCAAGGGCTTCGAACGCTACAGAGTCCGAGCAGATAAAAAGCGGTACGGAAATGTCCTCGCTTCTGTCAAGACTGAATGTGGCGGTGGAAGACTACCCGGAGCTGAAGGCGAACCAGCAGTTCCTTCATCTTCAGGTCCAGATCGAGGACATGGAGAATGAGCTGCAGGCAATCCGGCGCACCTACAATGCCGCTGCTACCGATTATAACAATTACATTGAAATGTTTCCGTCGTCGATAATCGCATCCTGGCGCAAGCATGAGCAGCAGGAGTTGATAGAGTTCCCGGAAAGTGAGATCAAGGAAGTGAAAGTGGGAGAATTATTCAAGTAAAGCATGGAAGAAAGTCAGAATATAGATTTCAAGGGCATTTCCCTTCACATGAAGAAAGAGATGTCCCGTATCAGGATGCTCCGGATTGTGTTCCGCATCCTGACCTCCATTGTCTATCTGTGTACCGTCGTGTGGTTCGGTTTCTGTATCTTCGGCGGATTCCTCGTGGACCGTACTGACTATGAGACTTCCGTCACCACGGGAAAATACCTCATGATAGGCTTTGCCGTATTTTTTGTACTTCATTTCGCATTCATGAAATGTTTTGCCGCGCTGAACAAGAGGGAAACCTACACGATGGCCCACATCATCTACCTGCTGTTCCCGGGAGCAAGGTACAATCCTTCCGGTTCCATACAGCCGAAAGTCTTTGCGGACAGCCGCCTGTTCGGAACGGCATTGTCATCGGGCAATTCGGTAAGTTCGACCTGTTACGGCCGTCTTGACATTCCCGTCGGAAATGACATGATGACTGTCGTGGATGCCGGTGTGACTTCAGCCAATTCGAAAGATTTCTCGGCCTTCAACTTCCTTGAAGTGCCGTACCAGTATTTTATCCGTCCGATATTCGGAGTCAGGATAGAGAGCACGATGCACAGTTTCAGGGGCATGTTCGGGTGCTGCAAGCTGAACCGCACCTTCAGGGGCTACGTGATGCTGCTGCCCGACCATCTGGAAAACAAAATCGGCTACCTGGCGCAAACAATCCAGGGAATGAAGGAAAAGTACGGGGCAAAATTCGTACATTTGGAAGACCCGGAGTTCGAGAGGCATTTTGCCGTGTACGCGGATGACGAGGTGGAAGCCCGCATGGTGCTCACCCCGGCGATGATGCGGAAGCTGACCGCCCTGCGGAAATCCTTCAGCCGTGACCTGATGCTCTCCTTCAACGGGAACATGTTCTACTACGCATCCGACACTCCGGACGGTTTCTTACGTCCCGGCAGGAAGTCGCTGGATGACGAACATCTGCTGGAACAACTGTACAGGGAGGTGAACTTCTGTCTCACTGTAGAAAATGGAATCAAATAATCAACAATAATCGAAAACGAATAAAAAGAATTACAACATGAGCGAACTTAAAAATCTGTCAGCCATTCTTGAAGGAGGTGCTGTTCCGGCCGGTTATAACGGGAAAGCAATCGGCAAATTGTCTAAGACATACCTCAAACTGGAAAACCGCAAAGTAGTAAACCTCTATCCCATCAGAACCGTGATGCACGAAGACAGCCGCTATTGCCTGTATGCCTGCCCGTTGAAAGGGACTGAAATTGACGAGGCCACCCTTCAGAGCATCAAGGCTGAAGTGGATACGCTGGAAATCGGTGAAATCCGTTATGATTCCGTACAGTCCTGTGGCTATGACTATTACATAGTAGATCCTGATACAGGCCGTCATATACTGACAGGACAACGGGATATGGATTCGGTAATGGAAATAAGCGATCATTATGACGGCGTCATCCTGTTCAGCAAATCGGTATTCTCGCCAAGAAAGGCCAATCAGCTTGATTGTGCCTATGCCTTGATCGGCATTGAAAAACAGCCCAACGAGTTCAAGATAGAGGCTATTCCTAATAGCGCGATAGGCCAAGCACCTACGATACTGGAATTTGAAGCTCCGCAGGAATCGCCTGCTGTCGAAAAATACAGGTCGGCCATGACGGTCCTGTCCATAATCATCACCGCGGCTCTGCTTATCTGGTACTTTTTCATAAAATAATATCACCGAACGAATAACTTCACTAATATCCGAATATGGCTACATTCAATTATTCTTCCAAATCGTCCATCAAGGACAATCTGACTGAAATCCTTGTCGGTGCCGGACTGATAATAGTACCGGTAGTTTATCCTTTCGGTATAAAAGTCGGTACACTTCGCATCCTCGGACCGTTACCAACAGCCATCATCCTTGCCCTTGTCGGACTGTACATGCTGTTCAGAGCCTGGCGGAAGATACATAAGGCCCGCAAGTTGGCTGCCAAAAGCTGTATCATCACGGTTGACGGCGATAAGGTGACATACCCGGTCATCGTGAAAGGAAATGTTGAGATGCGTTCTTTTACATTGTCGGAAATATCCAGTTCAAACTACAATTACGACAATGGTATTCTGACAATCACCCTCGCCAACGGCTCAACGGCCAAATTTGACGTTGATTTCTTTGACGGACTGCCACAGCTTAAAGAATTTGCGGCGCTCTTGAAAAAATAAACCGGTGAGATATGGAATGGTTGGATAAAATAAAGGATTTTCCGAATCTGATACAGCAGGAACCCCGCTACGGCTATCTGGTCGTGGCGGGCCTGCTTCTGATATGGCTTGTCGGTGTCATCTGTGGCTGGAAGTGGACGTATTCCCGTCCGGGTAGTACAGGAGGTAACTTCTGGATGAATCTGCTCGGTCCGAAAACTTTCCGGTTCTGGCTGGGAGTGATTCTTGCCGTCGGGATAGGACTGTCTCTGTACCTGTTCTCTATTTCCGGCAAATAGCTGAGTGCTCTTTCCCGGATGCCACCTGTAAACTTAAAAAGTGATTGAGTATGAAAACAATTCCAATTATAACCTTCTTCCTGTGCACGGTGATGTATGCCCATGCACAGCTTAACATCGTTCCCAAGAACGATGGACTGAAAGAGTACACGGTGACAAATGCCCACCCCTATGACAGCCTGACGAACGTGGAGAAGCGGAGTTTCACTTCCCTTCCGGGACAGACCCTGTACATGCATGGGGTAAAAAATGACAGGAACGGCTACTGGGATGCTTTCTACACGGTCAATTTCCTTACCGGGGATGACCGAACGGTGTACAAGGCGGTCAACATCAGTACCACCCCTTCTAAAGAGGTAGTGGGGAAATATTACGAGGTAGTGAAGGTCTGGACAAAGACAGACTACCTGTCGGCTGGATGCTGCCTGCTGCTCCGTGAAAAAGAAAGCGGTGATGAGATGTATTACAACCCATTCAGGTATCCGCTGAGCATGACCTGTATAGGGTATTATGAGAAACTGAAACGCTTTGTCGGACAGACATTCCTGTCACTTGCCAAGGCCGTCGAGACCGAGGACGGTCAGGTAATCACCCCGGCTGAAGGTGCGGAGTACCGTTGTGTGGACATCGGCCTGAAGATGAACAGTGACGGGGCGTTTCTGCTGATGGAAGGTGCTGACGGTGTCCGTGTGGAAGCATTTCCTATAGGCGGTGACGAGGTGTACGAGTTTGTAAGCACGGCACGTATCGGCCAGCTGGAAAAACGGTACGGCGAGAAATACGGGAAGCTGATTGCCTTCCGCAAGGTCGATACCGGCATGACGAGGGAAATGGTCATCGCCGCGTGGGGCGAACCATACCACAAATCGGAAGTCAAGAAGGAAGGCAGGACTCTGGAGACATTGCGCTTTTCCGACAACCGCTATGTTGAACTGCTTGACGGGGAAGTACAGTATGTGCGCATCTATTGAACGGAGCGCAACCTTTATCTGTAAAGTCACAGGCAGGGCCTGCATTTATCGTATATTAACAGATGAAAGTACCAAGGAATCAGGGTAAAATACCTATCTTGCGCAAGAATCTTCAATAATTGACGACTCAAAAAGAAAGAACTATATGGAAAAGGATAATATCAAAGGATGCTTTGTCTCGTCCGTGTTGCTTTCACAAAATCAATGGGACAAGAAACAGTTCATCCATGACTTCGAGGAAGACTGGGGAATCGTCCTTACCGATGACGACGACAACGGGGACGTACTTGTCGGAATGTTCAGCGGCATGACATTGGCAATAGCCATCATGCCCGGTCCCGTACCCAACGGAGAAGCGGAACACTATGCACAGGGCAACTACCTGTGGAAAGATGCAACAGAAGTGGCACGACAACACGAGGCTCATATCCTCGTATCCGTGACCGGAGACCAATCCAACCTGCTGGAGAGAGCCAAACTGTTCACCAGAGCCACGTCTTCCTGCCTGAAACAGTCCTACGCTACAGCGGTATATACCGACGGTATGGTGTTCCAACCCGAATTTTACAGGGATATGGCCGCACTCCTGCAAGAAGATGAACTGCCCGTCATGGACTGGGTATGGTTCGGCATCTACCGCACACAGAAAGGAATCCCCGGCATCTATACCTACGGACTGAGAAAATTCGGGAAAGAGGAAATCGAAGTGTATGCCCCTGCCGATCTGAGTGACATCCGTGATTTCCTAATGGACATCGTGCATTATATCCTGTCGGATGATGTCACCTTGCAGGACGGGGAAACCATAGGATGCTCCGAAGAACAGAAACTTGCCATCACGCTTAGCGAAGGCATCGCTTTGGACGGCATGACATTGAAACTTGAATATCCGGACGAATGAGAAAGGTAAAGGGAAACATAAGAAAAATGCTTGCGGCCATCGTTCTCACGCTGCTGTGTTGTTCTGCCTTCGCACAGCGGATCGTGGAATCCGGTGACTTGCGAACCACCACGGACGAACAGCATGGAACAGTCGTCCATTATCTGAAGGGCGGAAAACGTCCGCTATCGGGCAAATTCCGTATCTTGCGGGGGCAGGATGAGGAAATAGTGCATTTTTCCAAAGGGGTTATGCAGGGCGAGTACAGGCGTTTCCGCAACGGCAGCCTGCGGGAAAAGGGCAAGTATACCGACGGCAGACGGCATGGTCTGTTCGTTTCCTATCATCAGGACGGAAAGACACCGCAACGGGAAGCACCCATGCAGTACGGGAAGATAGACGGTACGGTAAGGACATGGTTCAGCGACGGGAAGCCGGACATGGTTCAGGAATATAGGCAGGGCAAGCGGAACGGCAAGGAACAACGCTTTGACCCGAAAAGCGGCAAGCAGATCTACGAGGCAAACTATACCGACGACCGGAAAGAGGGAAAATAATGGAAAATCAGCGAGGATACCACCGAGAGATGGGTCAGCAAAACCGTCAGCCACTATAAGAACGGCGAACTGGACGGCCCCTACGAATACACGGCCCACCTACATGGCAAGCTGTACGCCTACAAATCCGGCTCGTACAAGAACGGCTACAAGCACGGTTCGTGGAAAGAAATCGACCGGGACGATATCGCAGTCCAAGGCGAATACACCGAGGGACGCGAGACGGGACACTGGATACGATATGATATCATAAGCGGAGAAATCCTGAACGAGTGGGACCGGTAAAATTTAAAAAACATGGAAATATATACTCCAAAACCCAAAATCAAACTTTCTCCTGTGGTAAGAAACGGGAGAGAATTTGTCGAAGTGACTTTCGGTAATGACAATGACATCCGCTTGTCGCTGTCGAAGGAAGAAAACGTACTGCTTGTCGGTGGCAGAGCTTATCTGCCGGCAGAGAATTTCGTGCTTGCCGAGTTCTTCGACCGCTATGTGAAAATGGCGTTTATAGACTATTCCGCCATCAAGGAAACCGCACCCCGTAAAGAGGAAGACAAACGGCCGCCACTGCCGGAAGGTTATCTGGAAAAACTCCAGCAAGTGCGTTACAGTGACCATACCGTAAGGGTATATACCTCCTATTTCCGCGATTTCCAACAGCATTTCGAGGGGCGTAAGATTGAAACGGTTACCCCCGGCGAGATAAACGACTACCTGCTGTATCTCATCCACGAGAAAAACATATCCTCCTGCCAGCAAAACCAGCGTATCAACGCCATCAAGTTCTATTACGAGAAAGTTCTCGGTCAGGAACGGCGGTGTTACAAGGTGAACCGTGCCAAACGGGAGAAGACGCTGCCCGACGTGTTGAGCAAGGAGGAAATAAAGAAAATACTCGACGTGACAGTGACAGACCTGCGTTTCTTCTGTATGTTCTCCATACTCTACTCCGCAGGGTTGCGCATCAGCGAACTGCTGGAACTGAAACCCGGCGACATCAACGAATCCCGCTCCCTGATACGGGTGCGGCAGGGTAAAGGAAAAAAAGACCGCTACACCCTGCTATCAAAACCGTTGATGAAAAAGCTGACGGAATATAACAGACTATACAAACCGAAAGTGTGGCTTTTTGAACACAGACCGGGCGAACCTTTCACCGAGAGTATCGTGTCGAAACGGCTGAAGGCAGCGGCCCGGGAAGCGGGAATCACGAAACGGATTTATCCGCACCTGCTGCGCCATTCGTTCGCCACCCACTTGCTGGAGCAAGGAACCGACATCAAAATTGTGAAAGAGCTTATGGGACATAACAACATCAAGACAACGGAAAGGTATGTCCACATAGCCGACACTTTCAAAAGCAATATCAAAAGCCCGTTGGACGATCTGTTGATGGAGGAAGACGAGGTCTGATACTTAAAGAAAATAACAACCAAATCGGCTGATAGTATAACGTTAGTTGCAGTCAAAAACGAAACAAAAATGAATGTAATATCAGAAAAAGAATATTCGTTCTCAAATGCGCTTTTTTGGAACGTAATGTTGCATCATCATATTCAAGCCTTTGATGAAGAAAGGGATGTGAATTTTGATGAAGTATGGGATGAAGAACTTGCACCAGCATTGTTAGATGAAAAGAGGTACAAGGAATATTGGGGCTGGCTATCTCAAATTGAATTGGAAACATCCGAAAATCAAGGTGAAATAGAAAATCCAAGAACTCTAACACTTCCTATCGGCAGTGATGTTACATTGACAATGGAATTTCATCCTTGTAGTACATACTATTTTTTGAATGATTTTGTAATTGGTGAGGTTAGTGGCAACTTTCATTTGAAATATCTCACATATCCAGAATTGATGCGTATTGCAGAGTTAAAATATGGAGATGTGTTATTTCATCTTCTGTTGCCTCTGTGTGCAATCAGAGAACAAGAGAAAGAGGATACACTTAATGAAATAGTCCAAAGGCTGCAACAAATCCCACTATTTCGTGAACATTCTGAGTACATAGGCAAATGTATCTTGTATGGGTTGTCAATACCAGATTCTGATATATTAGATATTCCCGAAATAGGAATTATCTGTTTAAGTAATCATTCTTATAGAAATGCTTTAAGGTACGAAGATGATAAAGAAGATATTAAAGAACTGAATACTCTTTTGTCAAAATTGTAAATATGCAACTAACAAGCGGCTTAACCTCCCCAGATAAGGGTCGGTTAGCCACCGAACATTATCAGTAAAAAGAATATGAAACATTTGAAGAAGAATTGCATCTATTTTATTGTGATTTTTACTATCGCTGTGGCGTGTGGCTTTGCGGGACTTGTAATCAAGGAAGTGAACAAAGGTACATTTTATGATCTGCCTACAGAAGAAGCTCTTAGCTTTTGTGTGCAGCTAGGACTGACAGCATTTACATCTCTGATTCCATACAGTTTGAGCGTTGCAACCTTCCTGGTCTTTTGGGCTATGGATAGAGAAAAGTGGACCGGTTTTTTCCGGACATTGGCAATCGGTCTGATTCTTGTCCTTCCTTTGTCGGCAATGACTTATTATTATGACTGGTTTGTGCGTCCACAGATGATGGTCATATCCGTCGGAAAAATAGTTGATATGAACCACAGCTATCCCCGGTCACTGGCGGACAAGTACGGTATAAGCATAGAACAGATATTGAACAAAAAGCCGATGTCTATGTCTAAAACAAAGCTGATAGCCCAGATTGATTCTCTTGAAACATCTTTTCAGGCTGATATTGACACATGCGGTCTGCTGCTCTCAATACTTCCGGATACCTTAGCATCAAAAGCCTATGACAGCTACCGATTGAGAGAAATCGGAGTTGTGTATCAAGATGCCGTTCATCCTGTTGCCAACGAAGACAGTCTGAGGTTGGTAGCACATACAGAATTGTACCAGCACGCAATCGGTGCATGGGAAACTTCAAACGAACTGCGACGTCATAGACTGGAATATTTTGGCAGGACTCTCAATACCGGGTATATATACATCGCTTATATCTTGTTTGCCTTCTTAGGTTATCTGCTCCGCTTCAAACCGATAAAGAAAATATTGGCTGTCTTTGCAATACTGATTGTAGCCGCCTGGATTTATCATGAAATAAATTCTATTGTTCAGGAATATGCAAAGAAACTAAATACGGAATCCCATCAAATTGTGGACGACACCTATAAAGAGATAGATGCGATAAGGGAAAGCAAACAGAGAGAAATGAAGACAGACACACAATTAGAATAATTGTTTTAACTACAATAAACTAAGAACCATTAGATTAAATAATGAAAAAGATATAATACTGATAACAACGCAGGATAACGGTAAGCCATTCCCTGCTGAACATTCAAAGCTTGAAGGAAAAGATTGAACAAAAAAAATAATGCCATGAAAAAAATCAATATTGGAGATTGGGTTACACAATATAGAACGGGTTATTGGAAAGTGAAAGAGTTGCATCCGAAGTACTCACCATTCGATTGTGACAGGTTGCACAAAGGCGAACCAATTGGTGTTGAAGCTGTGCTACAGAAAGCTTTCAACAATACATTCAAATTTAACATGGAAATGTCCACATGTGATTTGTCGCTGTGCCAACATGTAACCAAAGCTGTTATGAGAAAGATTGAAAAGTATTTCAAGGAACATCCTGATGATGAAATAAAATTTGAGACATCACAACTCCCTGTCCCGCCAAACGTTACTGCCATCCACTTGAATATAGATGATGCCCAACGCGATCACATTTCATCGCTATTAAACATTGAGTTATGCTATTTAACATATCCAAAGGTAAAAGAAATCTTGTCCGATAACGGTTTGACAGAGGTTTTGTGCGGAGCAGAAAACACGTTGCTCTTTCTCTACGGATATTCATGGGAACAGAATGAAAATTTTGACATGATTTATTCCAAATACGATTTTAAGAGAAAGTAAAACTCAATGGCAAAATAGCGAAAGCAATTTCTTAATTTACTTATTAAAGTAGTTATAAGACTGGAAGAACATGAGAATGTATTACGTAATCGGGGTTCTTATTACACTATTTCTTGCAAGCTGCGGAGAACCGCCTATGCCGCCAAGCGATGAGGAAATGATACGCCACTTTGCCACGCACGAGGCGGCGTTCCGTAAGGTGTACGAAATCATGTCAGAGAGTTCAGAAGGTAGTTTTCACTACCCGCCACTTTCTCCTGACGGGATCATTATACTTGATTCAATAGAGCAAAGTGATACATCCTATGAATCAAATGACGAACAAGACATCCCGGTATATGGGCTGTTAAAGCCAGACCGAATCCTACTCGACTCCCTGTTATCAGAGATTGGATGCGGTTTTATCCTTGTTGATCGCAGGGAATGGGAAACGGCAGATTCGGTATATGTGAGCCTTTTTATGCCGTACTACTCCCACGGTATCGTAGATGCAGGAACGTCCAAGAGTTTCGTTTACGATCCCGGATTGAGAAGCCGTCGGAATATCCGTATCACCGAACATGGCGACCTGAACGAGATCTACCGCAGGACGTACAACGACACCACGCTTTACAAGCCCATCAAGGAAGGTTGGTACATCGAGTTAGACCATTTACGATAACCTGAAATGATGAACAAAACAATATGAAATCAAGATTGGTATTAAGGATATTGTGGGGACTATGCTGTCTGCTATTGCTGTGGATGGTTGTCAGTGATTCTATACAATTCTCAAAGCATCCGGAACTTTACCCGATAGGTTGTGAAGGATTAGGTTGGAGCTATGAATCTTCCGAAAACTATATCTTTACAAGCCGGGTGGCGATTGGTTGGAGTGCCATCGGCTTTGTCGCATCTGCCTGCTATCGTTTCAAGTATAGCGGAAAAATACTGTTGGTACATTTTGTACTGACACTACTTCGATGTTGTTGGAATTGTATAGTCATTTATGGATAGGGGTTTGCTTTATTGTCCCTAACTAACGATTAAACGCCGGGAAACTTTCGGGCGAGACAGCTCCACCGACCTTAGGGAGAACGTCCAAACAAGCATCCCCAAAAAATGCTTTTGAGCATACCATAGAAAAAAGGAAGACCGAATGTTCTGAAGTTTCTTCCTTATGATACCTGTTGGCGGAATTAAATTATAGGTATAGGCGTTTAGTGCGCACTAACTTTATGGATTTTGCCTACTTTTGCAGGCATGGAACAACGCGATAAATTCAAAGGAGTGGAATCAATCAAATTTTATAGTCGTTTTACCGATGATGCCTCATGCCTTGAGTACTTGTCCTCGATAAAGTGGGCAGACGGCTTCAAATGCAAGAAATGCGGTCATACCAATTATTGCAATGACAGATATCCCTATTCTCGCCGTTGTACACGCTGTAAGTATGACGAGAGCGTTACCAGCGGAAGCATGTTCGACAAGATAAAATTCCCGCTTGTCTACGCTTTCCACATAGCCTTCAAAATATCGACAAAGAAGAAAGGGATGTCCTCTTTGGAACTGGCGGAAGAATATTGTATGCGTCAGAAAACCGTATGGGAATTCAAGCGTAAGATACAGAAAGCCATGCGGAGCAGCGGTAATTATCCTCTTAAAGGAGAGGTACATGTCGATGAGTTTTATATCGGAGGAGAAGAGGAAGGAATCATTGGACGAAGCACGGAAGGCAAAAAGAAGCTTGTGATAGTCGCGTTGGAGATTGTCCGAGACGGCGTGGGACGTGCGTATGCCCAAGTGATAGATGATGCTTCGGCAAGTTCTTTTCGTCCGTTCTTCGACAGATACATATCAAAGGACGCAAAAGTCATAACCGATGAATGGTCAGGCTACCTGCCGTTAAAGAAAGATTATCCAAAATTGGAGCAACGCCCTTCGGATAAGGGCAAAGGGCATCCACAGATTCATATTCACATCATGAACATAAAGGGATGGTTGCGTGGAATACACCACCATTGCTCCAAAGAGCATCTTCAAGGATACCTTGACGAGTATCATTTCAGGTTCAACCGCCGTAATAATATGGACACAATCTTCGATATGCTACTTCGTCGAATGATTTGTCAAAAGAAAACTGACTGATAATCAGCTGTGAATGTAGTGCGCTCTAAACGCCTATACCTATAAATTATAAAAGATTTATGTTTAAAAAGTTGTGCATATTGTTGATATTTAGTAAATTAAAGGTGACTAAACTTTTAATAGACAAATATCGTATGCACAACTTATATGCAATATTCGCAAAATTACTGAACATATGCAAGCAAATTGCCGGCAATTTAGTCAATGAATCCGGGAATGTACCAAGACGAGGAGTCGTCCCTAAATTCTCAGACCTTGAAGTAGTGGCCTTGAACATGGCATCAGAGGCTGTTGGTATTGACAGTGAGTCGCTGTTGTTTGCAAAGCTACAGGAATATAGGGTTGAAATACCCAACCTTATTTCCCGCCGACAATACAATGACAGGCGTAAAATAACTTCCTCCCTATGTAATGCAATCCGAGAAGAATGGTTTCTAAAATGGATGGTGGTGAAGACTATTTCTGTATTGATTCGAAACCGATAGAAGTATGTCGTATTGCCCGTTCCAAACGTTGCAGTATGGGAAAGAAGGATTTTAGAAAAGCACCTGGGGTAGGATACTGCGCATCATAAAGCATGTATTATTATGGGTATAAACTCCATGCAGTCTGCGGGTTAAGTGGTATCATCCATTCCTTTGACCTCACTAAGGCAAGTGTGCATGACATTCATTACCTGAAGGATGTGAAAGTGGATTATAGTAATTGTACAGTCATAGGGGACAGAGGATATATAAGTGCCCAAGCGCAATTGGATTTGTTTGAAACTGCCAATATCAGATTGGAGGTACCATACAGATGTAATCAAAAAGAATGGAAGCCAACATTTCCGGCTTTTGCCAAAGCGAGAAAAAGAATTGAAACCCTATTCTCGCAATTGTGTGACCAGTTTATGATTATAAGGAATTATGCGAAAGATACAGATGGATTGTTTGCCCGGATTATTGGGAAGATTAGCGCACTTACAATCCTTCAATATATTAACTACAAAAATGAAAAGCCTATTGGCAGAGTTAAATATGCGCTATTTTAATTCCGCCAACAGGTCATGCTAATAAAACTATATAAAGTTTTCGTTGTCGGCACTGAATGTAGCCGTGCATACCACCTTGCCTGTTCCTACGTTCGTAACCTGGAAGGTGTAATCCCCTTGCCAGGCCTCGCTTTTGAGCGAATCGAATGCTTTCCGGCAAGCCTCGTAAACCTGTTTGTCACATTCTTCTATCGTACCTTTCTTGGTGAAGAGCTTGCCGGTGATACCGAGGGCTGACTGGAAGGCGTTCTCTATTTTCCCCATCTCTTCGAGAAAGTCGGGGTGTGAGGCCGACATGCTGGAGAAGCCGTAGGTGTAAGTCACTTCCGTCACAGGATCGTCATCATCGCTGCAAGCGGTGAAGGTGAAAGTAAGGATGGCGACAGCCATCATCGTCAGCAGTGCTGACATTTTTTTGATTGAACTTTTCATTTTGATTTATTGTTTTTGAAATTTACAATACTTCGGTAAATTTTTATTGAAAAAGCTAAGACCGGACGCACGTAACTATTTCTGTTGTTCTTATTGTTGTTGTTCACGTTGCCGTTGTTCACATTCACATAAAGAGCGTTGTTCGCCGGATTGTTGTAGAACTCCGAGGAGGACCAGTAAATGTTGTCTGTTTTTGTCTTTGCGAGCCTCCCTGCACGAGGAAAGCCTGCCGACAACCCTTTTTCAATAATAAACAGTTCGCTTCGGGAAGCCTTGACCGCCCGAATCCCGACTGATAAATCATTGCCTTTTATCTTCCTGTTTCTTCATTCCGCGTTCGTTATATTGTTTCCAGCTCGTAGCCTGCTTGCCTATCTTCTCCAACAGCAGCCCGAACGAGGCGTATTTGCGCTCGGTAATGACCTTCTGCTCCACACATACGCGGAAAAGCATCTGCAACATGCGGTAACGGTCGAGAAATTCGGTCAATACGCCCACTTTTTCATAGCTGCTGTTCGCCTTGTAAATCAGAGAAAGCATATCCAAAGTCAAATCCACCATACGGCTGCCCATACTGTAGCGGAAGAAGCGCGGAAAATCCTGCGTCAGGATCAACAGGTTGTTCAACAACCGGTAAGTGTCGCGGTATAGGGGTAATTCTTCGGATAATGCCATAACTCGATTTTTCAAAAATTTTTCCGACCCACTTCGCGGGTATTCAGCCTTTATCAACGAGCGGCTACGCCGCAAATAGATAAATAGATTGAATAGGTAAATAGGTCAGAAAGCCAAGACCGGACGCACGAAACTACTTCTGCTGTACTTATAGCTGCGGAACACGTCGCCGTTGCGCACACTCACATAAAGAGCGCGGCGCGCCGGATAGTCGTAGAACTCCGAGGAGGACCAGTACCAGTCAGACTTTAAGCCTGATACCACTGTCTTGCCTTCAAACAAAGAAGCGCGGTTTTGATAAACATTCCACATCTGGCCGATGGAGGGCAAAAACCAGCCGGTGCTGTTGGCAGGGGACGGGACTTTGTGCGCATAATCCACAACGGCATAGTAGGTGGCAGGATAACCGGAATCTTCGGTGGCATTCAACTTGTCCTTGCCGCCGGCAGCGGTGATGATTTTCTGTGTCCAGGCGTAGCCGCTCCAGTCGATGTCAGGTGCAGAGTAATTGTTCTGTTTTTTTCCGCTTCCATCCGTGGGGCAGCAACCCAACTCGGTTCCGTAAACGCCCCACTGACAATAACCGTTTGTGGCATCCTGCAAGGCAACGGCATAGCCGTGGCACTTCTGCTGACCGATACCGGTGGCGGAGTAATCGGAGGCATCGTTTTCGTGATGACCGGCATGGAACACGATGGCGATAACGTTCTTACCGTTCTCCGGCTGCGGCTTGGTCTCTGCCCACTCCATCGTGCCGTCGGCATAGAGCTTGCGCAGGCCACCGTCTCTCCAGGTGCCGTCGGAGTAGTAATAGTCGCCGATTTTCGGTTCTGTTTCCGTGCCGTCATAGGTGATGGTCACGCCCACATTCTCGCTGCCGCCGGCGTTCCACGTTCCGCCCTTGGCTGCGGTCACCTCTATGCCACTGGCTTTCACGGTGATGGTGTAGGCATACCGCTTGCCACCGAAAAACCCAAATTTGC